>NZ_CP063849.1:1200000-2400000 GCF_015277775.1 Paludibaculum fermentans | reverse complement strand
CGAGGTCCGGGCGTTGGCCGGTGACGAGGCCCAGTGGCTGCCGTTGTACAGCACCCGGCGGCCCTTCGATGCCGACGAGATCGCGATCCCAGTCAAGGCAGAGGATCACGCGACGCTGGCTGCGTTCGCTGAGCTGCAACCGGACAATGGCCCGCTGGCTATTCCGACGGCCCGGGCCATTCGTTTGACACTCACCGCGATCGGCCGTGACGATGCGGACTATTTTGAACCGGAAGCCGCCCGCGTGGGCCTTCCGATCACGATTGAACTGCGAGCCGAGGCAGTCGCTGAACAGCCTCTCTTCTCCGCGCTCGACCTGCCGCTGCGAGGATTCTTTTTCCAGCCGCCCCCGGCCGACGGCACGGTGGCGAATCCCCTGGAGCGCATGGCGCAGGAGCTGGGGCTGAATCATTCGCGAGTCACGATCACCGGGCGTCCCGGCCACCGGACGATCTTCTCAGCGTCCTCGGAACTGCAGCACACCCTCGGCTCCGAGGCCTCGGCGATTACTTTCGCTTCGAACGCCGACGCGGTTGGCCGGTGGGTGAACGCCGTCAAGTTCACAGTCGCCCGCGACTGGACGTGGGATGGACTGGCCAACGGCCGCTTCGAGGTAAGGCGGATCGTCAAGCAGCCCAATCGAGCTGACGTGGAGCGGCTCGCGGGCCAGGTGGTGCTGCCGCGCTCGCTGGCGCAGCAGGCCAGGACAGGGGTCGCGACGGGCCCCCGGGCCGCGCAGCGCCAGTTCACTGACATTTTCTTCTTCGACGCCTTCGATCCGAAGCCGGCGGCCGGCGAGTTCCCGGCCGAACTCCGGTTTGAGTACCGGATCGAGGCTGCCTTCCAGGGCGGGGCACCCGCGCCCGCGCCCGAGATTCTGCCGGAACTGCTGCTGCCGGTGACAACTCAGCCTGTCCAGGTTCCCAAGCTGGTGTCGGCCGGAATCGCCTTGTCCGAGTATGTGCCGGCGGATGATTACTCCTCAACGAACCAGCGGGTCCGATCGCTATGGGTCGAGTTCGAGGAGGCGCCGAACGATCCGGATGACGCCTACTTCGTACGAATCCTGGCCGACGCCCCCGATCCAATGCTGACTCTCGAGGTTTTTCCGGAGACGGTCGAGACCCCCCTGCCGCTGGATCCGGAGTGGATGCGGTTGATCGTGCCTGGCCAGCCGCGAGACAACAACGGTCTGAACGCGATGGGCGGACTGGCCCAGAACACGCCCGACGGGCGGCATTGGATTGTGCCGCTGCCGGAAGGGCTCGGCTCGTCCTCGCCCGAGTTGTTTGGCATGTACACGTATGAGATCCGCCTGGGGCATACTGAGGCCCGCTGGTGCACCGCGCAGGGACGCCACGGGCCGGCACTGCGCGTGGCCGGGGTTCAGCACCCCGCGCCTCCCCTGGCCTGCCAGGCTGCGCGAACGGAGCGGGCCGTGCGAGTCCGCGCTTCGTTTGCGACGCCGGTGTACAAGGGGCGGAATGTCCGTCCACAGGTCCCGCGGACCCAACTGTGGGCCGTGCTCTATGCGCGGGTCCGGCAGACGGATGGAAAGGCGTGGCGAAATCTGCTCCTGACGCACCTGACACTGCCGCCGCCGGCCGCGCTGTTTAACGCGGGGCCGGAGGGCAATGCGGCTGTGCTGTTTGGCGAGGGCGAAGTGGAGATCGGCACCGTCCGGCAGATGCTGCGACGGGTCGGGTTGCCCGAGGATGCGCCCTTGACGGTGCTGGCCGTGGAGTGTTTCGGCGGGGTCCAGGACGTAAATCCGGCGCCGGATCCGGTGGGCGCCGATCTGGGTTTCGCCCGGATGCTGCGGGTTTCGCCTCTTGTTCCCGTGCCTGATGCGTGCTGAATGAGGGCCGGGCACCGGGCTAGCTTGCCGGCCGCAGGGTGATGCCCGCGATCCTGGCGGCTTGCCCCTCTTTGCCGGTGGGGCCCAGTTCGAGCTGATGCGGCCCCGGTTTCTCCAACTGGATCAGGCCGATGCGGTAGGTGCGGAAGCGGGGCAGTGCTCCGCCGAAGGCAGTGCGCCTGGGACGCTCTCCGGTGTCGATCAGCGGGAAGGTGACGGACTTGCCGTCAAGTGTCAGCCGCCATTCACTGCAATCGTCCTCGGCGGGCAGGGTGTAGTCGACATCCGCATAGAATTCGGCGGGCTCCACCGTTTGAAATGTCCAAGAGGCCATGCTGCCGGCGCCGGTCCATTCCGTGGCGCACTCGGCGTGTTTCCAGTCTCCGAACTTCTCCATCCATTGCACTTTGGCCGGTTTGCAGCCCGTGAGGGTGGCTCCGCCGCTGTCCAACTCATTGTCATGGCCACCCAGGACGAAGAGATCGCGGTTCGCCACCATGGCGCCTTCGGTCTCGAGCGTTATGACCGGGATCAGGCCGCCCGGCCGCCTATCCGGCAAGTGGAGCACCCAGCCTTCGGGGATCTGTTTGGCTGCAAGGTTTGTGCCGTTGGGTAACTTCGCCCGCGTCAGTTTGGACTTCAGCCCGGGCACGACCAACGTCCCGCTTTCGGGCCAATCGAAGACGTGGAGGTAGAGAGTGCTCCCGCGCCTGGTGCACTCCCCCCAGGCGAGGGCGCCTAGCGGTGTGGGGTCGGCCCCGTGGATGGCCGCCTCGTTGGCCTGCACCCAGGCGCCCACCTGCTTCAGCATTCGCAGGGATTGCGGGGGCATGCGGCCTTTGCCGTCGGGCCCGATGTTCAGCATGTAGACCCCGCCGCGGCTGACGACCTTCACCAGACGCTGGGCAATCTCGCGCGCTGTTTTGAAGTTCAGATCGTCTGACGAGTAGCCCCAGGAGTCGTTGTGCGTGTCGACGGTCTCCCAGAGGCCGGCGCGGGGCGCCCGGGGAATCTCCATGTCGCCGAGCGTGTCGTAGTCGCCCAGGCCATTGCCGATGCGGCTGTTCACCAGGCACTGCGGCTGCGCGGTGTGGACGAGGTCGACCAGTTCCTTCGACTGCTGCGGCGTGATGGGCCCGGGTGTATCGAACCAGATGCCGGCGAGAGGCCCGTAGTTGTCGAGAAGTTCCTTGATCTGGGGGATCGCCTTGCCGGCCAGATAGTTCTGGAAATTGCCGGGGGCGGGGAAGTCCCAGCGGTTGCCGACGGCGTCTTTCTCGTGCCAGTCCTGGCTTTGCGAGTAGTAGAAGCCGAGGCGCAAGCCTTCCGCGCGGCATGCTTCAGAGAGTTCCTTGAGCGGGTCGCGGCGGAAGGGCGAAGCCGCGGCAATGTTGTAGGAGCTTGCCGCAGATTTGAACATGGCGAAGCCGTCATGATGCTTCGAGGTGATCATGATGTGGCGCATGCCGGCCGCTTTGGCGGTGCGGACCCATTCCCGTGCGTCGAACCCGGTGGGATTGAAGCGCCGCGCCACTTTCTCGTACTCGGCGGCAGGGATCTTTGCCCGGTTCATGATCCATTCGCTGATGCCGTAGTAGGCTTTGCCGTCCCAGTGGCCGGCGAGCTCCGAGTAGAGCCCCCAATGGATAAACATGGCGAAGCGGGAGTCCTTCAGCCATTGGCCGCGCGGCGAGGCGTCTTTGGCGGATGACTCGCCCCACATTTGAAGGGAGGTCCCGTCCACGCTGCGTTGCTGCCCGGCGGCCTGTGCCGCGGGGAGCAGGGACGCTCCAGCCAACAGATATTCTCGCCGGGTCATTGTTTGCCTCGCTGTTGTTGATACGTGGTCCCACTGGACCAGCCCGTCGGCTCTTGCTGCCGACGTTATCGTTGACTTTATAGCATGGCGGGGGTTGGCGGCCCGGAGGACGTTGCGGGACGCTTTGCCGGTCGCGGTTCGCTTCGCGGCGAATTAGGGCCTGGATGCCCTGGTTCCGCTTCGGCTCCAGTCCCAGCCGACCGTGAATGGTCATGTGACGTTCCGGCGTCGCGGTGCCGGCGTGTCTTTCCATTCTGCCGTCGTGTGGACCGACGCTGCGCCGGGTGCAGCCTGACTCTTTGTGCCTGATTGCAGGCAGGCGGCGCCGAAAAGCCTTTTTGGGTGGATCTGCCCCGGCGGCCGGTTGCGGAGCGCAGTGCGTTTGGGTGGAGTGTCCCGATACCGGAGCTGCTGCCCACCTGTGTAGTGAGGACGATGCGAGCAGGTGCGGGGGGGGCCGCGGGCTGGGTGATGGGGGGCGAATTGAGGGGACGGCCCCAGACCAATCGGTCGCGGTGGAGCCGGAAGCGGAGCGGCCTACTGGCGCGGCTGGCCGGCGAGCGGAAGCAGCCCGCCGGTTGGCCGCAATCGAGCGGATGGTGCAACGGCCCCCAAACTGCCCGTAGAAGCCTGAGGGAATCGAGAAGTTCTGGGCCGGCCGATCACCGGGCCGCATGGCAAGGCTGGCGAGGATTTCGGTCCGCGCACGACTGGACATTCGGCCAGGGGAGTGGCTTCGAAGCTGAACGGTTTCCAACCTGCAAATAGGAACAAAACATGCTTCAAACAAATGAAGAACTAGCGATCGGCAAGATGCGCGTGCTTGCGGCGGATACGCTCGTCGGCGACAAGGTGGTCAACCACCAGAATGAGGATCTCGGAAAGATCGAACACCTCATGATCGACCTGGAGAACGGCAGGGTCGCTTACGCCGTGCTCTCGTTCGGCGGGTTCCTGGGTATGGGAGACAAGCTGTTTGCGATCCCATGGAATGCCCTGAAGGTCGACACGGTGGAGAAGCGGTTCATCATGAACGCGGACAAGAAGAAGCTCGAGCTTGCCCCGGGATTCGACCAGGATCACTGGCCGAATATGGCGGATCGCAGCTGGGGCGCCGGCGTGTACAAGTACTACGACGCAACGCCGTATTGGAGCTAGATTGAACGAGCGGCGGCGGAGATGACCGCACCCCGATGTTCCCGGTTCGCTGACCCGCCAGCGAACCGGTTGGAAGCTGCAAACCGAACCGCCGCCGCAGCGAGTGGAAGCCTGACAGGACAACTGGAGAACGAGTAATGCAGTTCAAGCGACTGACCGCTTTGTTTTTCGCCGGCGCGCTGGCTTTTAGCGCCGCCGCCGCGGACATTTCCATCCGAATCGCGCCACCCCGGGCACGAGTAGAGCATCGGACCTCGTCACCCGGACGGAACTTCGTGTGGATCTCGGGCTACCAACGCTGGGACGGGCATGGCTATGACTGGTCGCCGGGCAGGTGGGAACAGCGTCCGCGGCCGAATGCCCGTTGGCAAGCACACAAGTGGAAACATCAGAGGGACGGTTGGGTTCTCGTGGAAGGTCATTGGCGGTAGCTCCACACTGAGCGATTGCACCACCGCCGCAGGGACCGCTCCACCAACAGGCTCCACGTGCCGGGCCGCAGCGACCCCGGCATGTGGAGCTCGAGGCACCGCAGCTCCACCGAGGACTCTTCCAGCACCGAAACGTCCGAGCTGAGTGATGCCATTCGGGCGTCAGCGGCCTCCGTGGGCGCCAGACTGAAAAGGGCAGCGAGACTTCCATGAAATCGGATCCCCGCGGGCGCTGGATCGCCTGGTGCTTTCGCCGGCAAATCCAATTGTTCATACTGCTCGCGGTACTGTGCGGCAGAGCGGACTGCCGCGCTGAGTCAGACCCGGTGCCACCCTGCGGGCAGGGTGCCGAGCCTGCCTATTCCGAGGTGGACCAGATGCCCACGGTGCGGCTCTGGACCAGCAGCGAGGGAGGCGCGGAGTGGAAGCCTCCACCCTGCACCGGCTGGACCGGCACGGGATTCTCGTCGCTGATCGCCACGGCGGCCCGCTTCCGCTCGAGTGAGGGTGTGGATGGATTGTTGCGCCGGCTGGGTGCGGTATCAGGACTGGCCGGGATCCGCTACTGGTCGGCAACCCATGGAAAGTGGCGAACCCTGATCGCCAGCGCCCGCGCGATGCGGGACCTGGGCACGGATCACCCCCGCCAGGATTTCCTGCCCGAGGAGATGACGCAGGGGAGCGTTCACTACTTTGAGCAGGTGGACAATCTGTCAGGTGCGGCCGTGTATCGAATGCGAATTCTGGAGGTCTCGAACGGAAGACTGGTGTTCGAAATCGAGAACTCCACCAGCATCCGGCGCTTCCTGGTGACGATCTTCCAGCCCGGTGAGATGCAGGCGGTGTATTTTCTGGATCGCGAACCGGCCGGCGTGTGGCGATACTATGCCCTGCTGCGCACCGGACGAAATGCGAACCGGCTGGCGGCGGGGCATCCGTCGTCATCCATCAATCGGGCCAATGCGTTTTATCGCTGGCTCGCGGGCATACCGACTGATCAGGAGCCGCCAGCGGCGCGTTGAGGATGACAGCATGCTGACTCATGAAGCGGTTACAGAGAGAGCCCAGGGGATTGCCGGGGTGGATTCGGATCTCACTCCCGTGGCGGCGGCCCCCAGCCTTCGCCCAGGCTGCGACCCGTGCTGATCAAGCTGAGACTGCGTGGCGATGAAGGCAGTGCCAGCGTGGCGCCCGGAGTTGTTGCCAGCAGGACCATGGCATTGCGGGGCAGGGCATGGTTCCACTGGTTCCAGGCCGGATGCGCCAGGCTGGCCGCAAGGATTCGTGGCGCCCGGCTGCCGGAGTCCGGCTGGCGCCGCGGCGCAGTCCTTGTCCTGGGCGGGGTGGGCGCCGTAGCGGCAACACTTGTCCTGGCTTTGACTTATCACGTGCGGTTCGATCAGGATGACCTGCCGGACTTCGAGGCCTTCAGCCGGTTTGAGTTGCCTTCGATCGGCCGGATCTATGACGCGAACGGACACCCCCTAATGGAGATGGCGTCACAGTACCGGCAACTCACGCCGTACGAGGGGATTCCGCCGATTGTGCGCGGCGCGCTGGTGGCCGCGGAGGACAAGAACTTCTTCACGCACAGCGGAATCGATTACACGGCCTTTGCCCGCGTGGTGTGGAAGCTGCGGGTCCGCACGCTGCTGGGGCGGCTGACGAAGTTGGGCTGGCGCAACTCAGCCAACAGTGCGGCGATCTTCCCCCAGGGTGGCTCCACCATTACGCAGCAGGTGGTGCGCGGCTATTTCCTCCAAAAGATGACCGCCGAGGAGAACAGCGATCAACTGCGTCATCGGCAGTTGCCGGCTCGGGCCCTATCCGCCGTCATCGGGGCGCGTATGGTGAACATGATGTTCCGGAAGCTGGAGGAGATCCGGCTCTCGTTGTGGATCGAGCGGGCGATGGAAGCGCGATTCGGCTCGAAGCGGAGGGCCAAGGAAGAGATCCTGGCCCGGTACGCGAGCCTGGTGTACATGGGCCACGGCCAGTACGGCTTCGCGAGGGCGGCGGAATACTATTTTGGCCGGCCGATGAGCACGTTCACGATAGAGGACGCGGACAAGGCGGCACTGCTGGCGGGGACGACCAAATCGGCTCGCACCTATGCACCCGATTCGAGCCAAACCGAGAGGGTCCGCTACCGCCGGGACCAGATCCTGGGGCTGATGGAGGCCCGGGCGTTGCTCACGCCCGACCGGGCACGGCGGGCACGGCAGAAGCCGATTGTGACGGTGGTGCAGGCAAAACCGAAGAGTATGGTGGTTTCCGCGGTGGTCGGGAGTGTCCTGGATGAACTCAAGCTGCTGCGAGCGGATCTCGACGAGAACGACCTGCAGCAGGGGCGCGTGCAGGTCTATACAACGGTGGACACACGCATTCAGGAGATCTCGAACGAAGCCCTGGAGCATGGGCTTCTGCAATATGAGAAGCGGCATCCCGCAGCCAGCGGCCTGATTCAGGGCTCAGTGATCGTGCTGAGAAACAGCGATGGCGCCATCCTGGCCGAGACCGGGGGCCGGCAGTTCTACAAGGGGCGCCGCAGCGCCTACAGCGACTTCAATCGGGTGACCCAATCGCTGAGGCAGCCGGGGTCGGCGATGAAGCCCCTGGTTTATCTCGCAGCCTTCCGGAGCGGGCGATTCGATCTCGACACCATGGTGCCGGACGAGCCCATCAGTGTCCCGAATGGCGAAGGACAGGAACCCAAGCGGATCAGTAACTACGACGGCCAGTTCAAGGGGATGATTCCACTTCGCCTGGCGCTGGCAGAATCCAGAAACACAGTGGCGATCTGGATTGCCGGCCAGATTGGAATGAATAGCATCCTGGATACCTCCCAGAAACTGGGCATTCGGACCCCGCTGCGGTCCTATGTGACAACGGCGCTGGGCGCCTCGGAAGTGAACCTGCGGGAGCTTTCGAACGCATACCGCGCGATCGCGTCTGGCGTGGTGAGCCAGCCACGGATGATCCGGAAGATCGTCCTGGATTCCGGTGAGGAGATGCCGGAGCCGGGGCGCGGGCCTCACTCCGCCGGCATTGACGGCCGGGCGCTCTCGCTCATTCAGGAGGGGTTGCGCAGCGCCGTCAGGATGCCGACCGGCACGGCTCATGCGCTGGACTCTTACGGTTTGCCATTCGCCGTGATGGGTAAGACTGGAACGACCAATGAGTTTCGGGACGCGCTGTTTGTGGGGTCCACATATGGCGTTGACGGAATCACCGTGGCTGTGCGGATCGGTTTTGATGACAACCGGTCGATGGGGCGGGCGGAGACCGGGGGCCGGGTGGCGCTGCCTGTAGCGCAGGAGATCCTGCTTGGCGTATACCGTGAAAAGCTCGCGGGGCCCGCGCCGAGATTCCCCGGCGAAATGGAGCAGAGGATTAGCGATTACCTGAGCACCGGCGAGCCGGAGGCGGATCAAGTGGCGACCGCCCCGGCTCAACCTCTGTCGGAATTGAACCCACAGGCGCCCTAGCGGGGGCATTTCTGCCCTTACTCTTGAGCGGGGGAGGAGTCCTCAATTACTGGTGTTGCAGTGTCTCGGCGACACCCGCCTCAGCCTTGGTCCGATGCACCGTGCCCGCCTTGTGGTTCGGCGGCGAATAGATGGTGTAGAGCTTCAACTCCAGGCTGCTGGAGGTGTTGATCACGTTGTGAAAGGTGCCTGCCGGGACCATGACGGCATCGCCCGCGCTGACCAGCCGTACCTCTGTCCCGTTGAAGACGAATCGGGCGTTCCCCTGCTCGATTCGAAAGAACTGATCGACGTTGGGATGGACCTCGTCGCCGATGTCCTCATCGGGCTTCAGGCACATCACGACCAATTGTGCGTGCTGGCCAGTGAAGAGCACCGTGCGAAAAGTGGTGTTGCCCAGCGTGGTGTTTTCCAGGGGACCGACGTATTCATTCATAGTGGTTGTCAATTTCCTGTCCTCGTTGCCGCTCGATTGCGACGTGCCATGCACCAGGGTCCATCGTTGAGACGGCTGCGCCGCTGCCTGAACGATTCCCTGGTGCCGGTAATCTGGAGAGCACGCGAATGGCCACCTTTTCCAGCCTTCCGGGGCGTTAGGGACACGCGCATCACAGCGTCAGATCAGCGCCAGGCTGCTGCGTTGCGCCGTGCAAATTCGGCGAAGGTGAGCGGGGGGCGGCCGGTCACTTCGCCGACCACTGGAGTGATTCCCGCCGCGAAGCCGCCCCGCACGATGCTGTACAGCACAGCCATGTAGGCGATGGTCGATTCCGGGAGGCCGGCGGCTCGAGCGCCTGCCGCCATCTGCTCTTCCGTCAGGGCATGGTAGGCGACGGGACGTCCGGCGGCTTCACTGATGAATCCGGCGGCTTCGGTATGATCGAGCGACTCCGGTCCCGTCAGGTCGAGCTCCACACCAGTGAGCGGTTTCTGGAAGGCCGCCAGCGCGACGGCTGCTATGTCATCGATGGAGATGAAGCTGGTTTTGCCGTCTCCCGCCGCGAGGAAGATCCCGTTCTGCGCCTTGATGCTGCCGGCGAGGAAGCCTTCAGAGAAGTTCTCCATAAAGAAGTTCGGCCGCAGGATCGTGTAGGGAATGCCCGAGCCGATGACCAAATGCTCGATCACACGGAGCGGCGCCTGCTCGTTGTAGTTCGCGCCGAAGGCGGAGATGAGGAGGATATGCGACAGGCCGGCAGATTTGGCGGCCACGATGGCGGGGGTGAGCTTGGCAACGGCCTCGGCGTCGAGTGGGGGCGCCATCAGCAGCAGAGCGTCGATACCGTCCAGAGCGGGGGCGATGGTCGAAGGGTCGGCATAGTCCCAGCGGACAGCCGGGACTCCGGCTTTGGCGCTATTCAGATTTCGAACGCCCTGCCGGACTGTGACGCCCGCTTCCACAAACGCACTCACGATGGCGCGGCCCAGGACGCCGCTGGCTCCGGTGATCAGAATTGAGTTCGACATTGTGTCCTCTGTGTTTATTCTGGATACTTGGAATGAAAACGCAAGTAGGCACCTTTATGAGTGATAGTATCCTTTTGGAAACCAGGTATCCATGGAATGTGTTCAACAGCCAGTGTCCGACGCGGCAGGTGCTGGACCGCATCGCCGATAAGTGGTCGGTGCTGATCCTGCGGCGGCTGTCGGACGGGACCCTGCGGTTCGCCCAGCTGCGGCGGGCCGTGGATGGCATCTCCCAGAAGGTTCTGACGAACACCTTGCGCGGTTTGGAGCGCGACGGACTGGTGACCAGGCGGATCTATGCGAGTGTGCCGCCACGGGTGGAGTACTCGCTGACGGACCTGGGCCGGTCGTTGGGCGGCCTGGTGGAGGGTATCTGCTGCTGGGCCGAGGCTAATATCGAGCGCGTGGAGGCGGCGCGCACCGTCTACGACCTCGCGAGTGCGGCCCCGGAGGGGGAGATCCATTGATGTCCGATCCTGCGCCTGCGCCGCCTGGTTCTTACGGCTTGCCGGCCACCGACTGCTGAATGACCACGGGCCCCAGCAGGCCCGACGGCGGCAGCGGCGCATCGGGTTTGTAAGTGGGCGGAACGGTGAACGAGATCCTGGCCGCGCCCGGCTGCTGGTCGCCGATGAGGTGGTTTACCCACAGGTTGGTCACCTTTATTTCAAAGGTGTTAGGACCGGGTTTCACGGCGCCGGTGATGTCGACCCGGTAGGGAGGACGCCACACGATGCCGAGCGGATGTCCGTTGACCGAGGTCTCAGCCAGTTCGCGGACGTCACCCAGGTCGAGGGTGAGCTGCCGGCCCTTCGTCAGCGAGCCGGCTGGGGCTTCGAAGGACTTCTGATAGGCAGCGGTGCCCGAGAAGTACTTGACGCCCGGATCAGCATTGTCTGACCAGGAGGCGAGGTGATCGAGTGTTGTCGTCCCAGGCGCGCCGGGGTTGGGTGCGCACCGGAGTTCCCAGGCTCCGTCGAGAGTGACGAGTGTCGTCTCAGGTCGTGCTGGAACGGTGAAGACCGGCGTCGAACTGCAGTGGCACGGTGGTGCGTCCGTTTTCGATCCGGTAAAAGACGGGCTCGACGCGCCCATCCTCGGCGTGCCAGAGTTCGGGCCGTTTGCCGCTGACGCGGAAGGACGCACTGATCGTTTGCCCGCGATCCAGGCGGTTGGAGAGGAAGTAGTGCTCCCCATCCGTGAGGCGGCGAGAGAGGGACATTCCCTCGGTGGTTGACTCCGGCCGCGGCGGGATGGTCGAGCGTTCCGGTGAGGGAGTAGCCCAGGTGAGCCATCCTGGCTTGGACCATTCAGATCATATCGCCAACTGGATGCGTCGTCTCCCTGCAGGTGCGCTCATCGGTCTGCTCACCCAAAAGTGGTAGTCCCTGCCATTGGTGATGGGGTATGGGGTTGATCCACTTTGTCGGGGCGACATCCGCCGTCGCGCGAGTCATAGTTGATCAGGTGGCAGAGGCGCCAGGATAGGGCTCAGGCCGCCTCTCACCTTCCACGATCGAGGAAAACCATGAAGACAATCCAGATAGTTCCCAACTCCGGTGGCACGAGACTGGCCGAGCGGGAGGCAGTTCAGCCCACACCTGGCCCGGGAGAAGTGTTGATCCGTGTAAGCGCGGCTGGGGTTACGCCGACAGAACTCGCGTGGTATCCGACGTCCCACAGGAAGGATGGAGGTGTGCGCGAAGGCGCCATACCCGGCCACGAGTTCTCAGGAGTGGTTGAGGCGGTTGGGCAAGGCGTCGGCCTGCTGGAGGTCGGGCGGGCAGTGTACGGCATGAATGACTGGTTTTCCGAGGGTTCGACGGCGGAGTGCTGCCTCGCGCCCTTTGCTTCCATTGCCCCAAAACCGCCGAACCTGACCCATGAGGAGGCGGCCTCAGTTCCGATTGGAGCTTTAACGGCGTGGCAGGGCCTGTTCGACCGGGCAAAACTGCAGCCGGGCGAGCGGGTGCTGGTGCAGGGGGCGGCGGGCGCGGTCGGGCTCTTTGCCGTGCAACTGGCCAGGTTCCGGGGTGCGCATGTGATTGCTACCGCGTCGGCCCGGAATCTCGAGTTTGTCGCTGGGCTGGGGGCCGATGAAGTGATCGACTACACGAAGGGGCCGTTTGAAGAGCAAGTGCGCGACATGGATGTCGTGTTCGATGGGGTCGGCGGTGAGACGCTGCGGCGATCTTGGAGTGTCCTGAAGCCGAATGGCCGAATGGTGACGATCGCGGCCAGTGAGGAGGCCACCAGTGACGGCCGCGTGAAGGACGCGTTCTTTATCGTGGTGCCAGACCAGAAGCAGCTGTATTTGGTGGGTGAGATGCTGAGATCCGGTTCGCTCAGGACGGTGGTCGACACGGTGGTGCCCTGGACCCTGGCGCCTGAGGCGTATATGAATGCGGTGCCGAGACGAGGGAGGGGTAAAGTGGTGATCGACGTGGTGGCCACGGAGTGAACTGTTAGGAGTAGATCGCCCGGCCGGATCGGCCGGAAGAGAATGGAAATGAGGATGGTGAGCGCGGTAGGAATCGAACCTACAACCTACTGATTAAGAGTCAGTTGCTCTGCCAATTGAGCTACGCGCCCACAACGCTGCGGCACTTTCTACTATAGCGGACAGTTTGGTCCTCAGGCAACATTACGAAGCCAATCTCCCCAGTTTTCCTGCGCGCCATTCCGCGTTCGTCTGGCCCGCTGCCGGACCAAGCCGGAGTTACTGCGGATTCGGGATCTCCGACGGTAGCCTGGCTGCTGCGATCTGAGCGATATCGAGAAGCTGCGGACCGCCTTGCGGCTTGATGGCGGAGAGGGCGTCGCGGAACATGGTGTTGCAGAATGGGCAGGCGGCGGCCACCACATCGGCTCCGGTGGCGAGGAGTTGGTTGGTGCGTTCGTGGCTGACGCGGTCGCCCTTTTCTTCGCCCAGGAAAACCAGGCCGCCACCTGCGCCGCAGCAGAAGCTCCGCTCTTTCGATTTGTCCGCTTCGAGGAGCGTGCCGGAGGCCTTCACGACTTCGCGCGGTTCATCGTAGACGTCCTGGTAGCGGCCCAGGTAGCAGGGGTCGTGGTAGACGATCTTCTCCGAGCCGGCGGCGGTGGGGAGTTTCGACTGGTGCCGGGCCAGAAAGACGGAGTGGTGCTCGATTTCGAATTCGACTCCGAACTCTCTCCAGTCTTCGCGAATGGTTCGCACGCAGTGCGGGCAGATGGAGAGGAGTTTGGTGACCTTGGCGGCTTTCATCTGGCCGATGTTGAACTCCGCCAGTTGTTGGAACGCCAGGTCGTTGCCGAGGCGGCGGGCGGAGTCCCCCGTGCACTTCTCCTTCTTGAGGACGCCGTAGGTGACGCCTAAGTGTTTGAGAATGCGGACCAGGGAGAGCACGATCTCTCGGCCCTTGGGGTCGTACGAGCCCATGCAGCCGAGCCAGAGGCAGTATTCCTGGGTGCCATCAAAAATGGGCAGTTCGCTGCGTTGAATGAAGCGATCGCGCTCCAGCGCGGCCATGCCGAGAGGATTGCCGTTGCGCTCGAGTTTGAGAAAGAGCTGTCCGCCGTATTCGTCTTCCCATTTCCCGGTGTTCACGGCGCCACGGCGGAGACCGATGATCAGGGGCAGGTGCTCGATCCCGACGGGGCACTGGTACTCGCAAGCTCCGCAGGTGGTGCACTGGAAAATGGCTTCTTCCTGAAGGTGGACGCCGAGCAACGGCTGTTCGCTGGCCGCTCCGTTTTCCTTCAGATAGCCGCGGAGCCCTAGGGCAATTTCCTTTGGATTGAGGAGCTTGCCGGTATTGCTTGCCGGGCAATGCTCCTGGCAGCGGCCGCATTCCACGCACGAGAAAGCCTGCAGGGCGAGCAATTGGGTGACGTCCTTGCCGGTGTCGAGGCCAAAGTCCTCGTCTCCTTCCAGTGGCGGCACCCGGCTGAAACCGCCCCTGGAAAGGAAGATCGTGACCGGGCTCAGCAGCAGGTGGAGGTGCTTGGTGTGCGGCAACAGGGGCAGGAAGATGAGCAGGGCCAGGGTGTGCGACCACCAGAGGAGGCGATCGAGCGAAGAGCCCTCCTCGGGCCGCAGCAGGTAATCCGCCAGGAAGGTGAGCATCAGGGTGATGATCAGCAAGGCGATCAGTCCCGACTCCCAGGAGACCTTAGATCCTAACCACTTAGGTCGAACGATAAAACGGCGAATAGCCAAGCCCAACATTGAGAGGGTGACGAGGATCGAAAAGAGAACCGCGGGGAGAAAAATGGGGTTGTCGCGCCCCATCAGGTGCAATCCCGCCCCCATTGCAAGATGATTCAGCGTGACCAGGCCGAAGGCGCAGAAACCCCAAAAGACAAAGGCATGGGCCAGGCCTGGTAAAGGCCGTTCTTTGATGACTTTAGCTTGGCACAGGACCTCCCAGAAGAAGTCCCAGATGCGCTTGCCGACAGGGGCCAGCTGGAAGTCCGCGTCGTGCTTGGATCGAAGGATCGTCTGGTATACGGTGCCGAACCGCCCCCAGAATGCAAATAGCGATCCAGCCGCCACCACGAAGAATAGAATTTTCTCCACCATTGACCCATCATCGTAGCGCACCCGGCGCATGGGTCTAAACCCCGATTGGCAAGGCTGAACCGCTCGTCGTAGACTATTAGCCTGGGTATTGGAGGTCCATTGCGTTATCTCGTAGCGGGAGCTGCCGGATTTGTCGGTTCCCATTTGTGCGATCGATTGATCGCTGAAGGCCACGAAGTTTGCGCCGTAGACAATTTCATCACCGGGGCGGAGCGCAACATCGCTCATCTGAAAAGCCGACCCCGTTTCCAGTTTAT
Organism: Paludibaculum fermentans; assembly: GCF_015277775.1. Classification (NCBI taxonomy): domain Bacteria; kingdom Pseudomonadati; phylum Acidobacteriota; class Terriglobia; order Bryobacterales; family Bryobacteraceae; genus Paludibaculum; species Paludibaculum fermentans. The sequence goes on along the minus strand of NZ_CP063849.1, from coordinate 2,384,958 downwards.
TCATCATGATGTAATCCAGCCGATCCACGTGGATGGGCCACTGGACTACGTCCTAAACCTCGCGTCTCCGGCTAGCCCTAAGGATTACCTGGACCATCCCGTGGAAACCCTGCGAGTTGGCTCGGAGGGGACGCGGAATCTGCTTGAGCTCGCGTTGGAAAAGGATGCCGGATTTCTACTGACATCCACCTCGGAGTGCTACGGTGACCCACTGGAGCATCCGCAGAAGGAGACCTACTGGGGCAACGTCAATCCGATTGGCCCCCGATCGTGTTACGACGAGAGCAAACGGTTTGCGGAAGCCGTGACCATGGCGTATCACAGAACGCATGGCGTTCGTACTACAATTGCCCGCATCTTCAATACCTACGGGCCGCGCATGCACTTGAACGATGGCCGCATCGTGCCCGCTTTCATCGACCAGGCGCTACGCAATGCGCCGATGACCGTGTTCGGGACCGGAGCTCAGACGCGCAGCTTCTGCTATGTGAGCGACCTGGTGGACGGCCTGCTGCGGCTGGCTCATTCTTCCGAGCGGCTGCCTGTCAATTTAGGCAACCCGGTAGAACTGACAGTGCTGGAGTTCGCTGAGCGGATTAGAGTCCTTACCGGCGCCACGTCGCAGCTTGTTTTCGAGCCGTTGCCGCAGGACGACCCCCAGCGGCGGCGTCCGGATATCACCAAGGCCAACCAGGTGCTGGGCTGGCAGCCGCAAGTCGGGCTGGACGAAGGCCTGACGTATACGATTGAATACTTCCGCGTTCCGGTATAAACCGGACATTGGGCCAGACATAGAAAATCCGGGCCGCACGCCAGTCAACGTGCGGCCCGGATTGCTTCGTCAGGAGTAAGTTTCCGTCCAATTACAGCGCATTGCCGCTGCGATTGTTGCGCACAGCCTTCATTCGCACACCCTGGTTTTTGTGCTGGAAGAACTTGTCGAACTGGTCTTCGGGGATGGTGAGGGAGAACTTCATGGTGGCGCCCGAAGTGCTCAACTGCATCGTGTCCAGGATCTTGATCAGCTCGTCCGCATTGGGCTTGTCGGAGTTGAGGCGGACCATTGAGGCCACGAAGCGGAAGACGTCCACGAGTGCCTGAGCGTCCTTGTCTGACCGGGTGAGGGCTTCCGCCGAGACCTGGAGATCAGCACCGAAACGTACGCCCGCGCTGGCCGCCTGGATGGCTTCAACCGGGATGCCCGCCGGCATGACCTTGTTCTTCCCGTCGGAGTTTACACCCATTTGAGTGAAGCCAGCGGTGGAGACGAACCAGGCGTCGTTGACCGACCACTCGTCAACTTTCTTCTGAAGGTCGGAGGTGAGCACCGCGCCGCCGGAGTTGCGGCGATCGATGGCGGCCTTCACCGAAGCGTCCTTGCCGAACAGGGCCAGCGACCGATTGATGATGGCGACCGAGCCGTCGTCGCCTTTCTTGGGGTTGTTCCAGACTTCCACGCCGCCGTAGATGGCCTGGACGGCACCTTCCGAGCGCAAGAAGCTGTTGATTTTCGATTGGTCGAAGGTCCCGCTGACGACCACCAGGGCCCGCTCCCCTTTCGAAGTGCCGTCAGAGGACATGACAATTTCGCGGAGATCGCGCCGGGGATCGAAGCCGGTCGCCTCGACAAACTTCTGAAAGCCCTGGTCTTCGTCTTTCATTTGCGAGAGGATGCGTTGTCCGAGGGCGGAGCCTTTGGCCCGCTCGCAATCGAGTCCGGCGACCATTTTGGAGTCGCTGGGGACGAGTTTGAGCAGGGATGGGTCACTGGCGAAGGCCCAGCCGGCGGCCAGGATCAGGGAAAGAACTGTTCTGCGAAGCATGATGTGTCGGCTCCTGCTTCCCTGTACGGTCGCCACCCCCTGGTTGTTCCGGACGCCCGGAAATATTTCAACAAGTTATCTGGCGGCAGGCCGCGTCCGGGTACGGGCCGGTTTGGTCGACCTCAAGGCGGGAGCCGCCTGCGGCATGGGCAACCGGGCCTGCTCCAGGCACATGGCGAGGAAAGCCTGGGCTGCTGGACCGATGGGGATTCGGGTGGAGTAGGCCGCGCAGGTGTAGGCGAGCAGCTTGAGATCCTTCAGCCGGAGATAGCGCAGCCCGCCGACTTCGGCGCGCCGCCGGCTGATGAAGCCCGTGCCGACTCCGATGCCCACCATCTTCTCAATGGCCTCTTCGTTCTCCAACTCCATGACCACCCGCATGGAGACGCGAGCGGCCTCGAGCCGGGTCTCGATCATGTGGCGGATGCGGCTGGTGCGGGACAGCGAGATGAGCGGGATTCCATTCAGTTGGGCCACACCTGGCGCGCGCACCGACTCGAGAGGATGTCCGGGCGGGACGATGAGGACGAACTCCTCCGTGTAGAGAGGTTCAAACTGAACGCCGCCGGTGGCGGGCTCGTCCGGCACGTCGGAGAAGACAATGCCGAGGTCGATGGTGGATTCGCGGATACCCGCCAGGATTTCCGTTGCCGAGCCGGTGAGGATCTGGACATTGACCAGGGGAAACTGCTCCCGGAAAATCGAAAGCACTTTGGGCAGGAAGTAGAGAAACATTGTTGTTCCGGTGCCCAGAAGGATATGGCCGGTGCGCAGGGCCTTCTCGCCCGCGAGGCGGTGGGAGAGATTGCTGATGTCCTTCAGGACGCGGCGCGCGACCTCGACAACGTCCTTGCCGGCCGCGGTGGGGTGGATAGCTCCGCCGTCGCGGTAGACCAGGCGCTGGCCCAGTTCCTCCTCGAGGAGCCGGATCTGGCGATGCACGGCGGAATGGGCGACATGGAGGCGCTCTCCGGCGGCCACATAACTGCCGGCTTCCAGCAGGTGCACGAGCATTTCCATCTGCCGCAGATCCATTGAATATCTGTATCACAATTAGAACGAGCTGTCGGAATATTCTAATGGACTGACAGAAGGGTTAAATCCATACTCGACTGAGATGTCGGCCTTCCGGCACGTGGATTCAGGAGTCTCACCGTGCAACACCTTCCAAAGCTTCTCCTCAAACGAACCCAGCTGTTTCTGCTGGTCACTCTCCTCTCAGTCCTGGCTACCGCGCAGGTCATCACCAGTTCGCTGAATGGATTCGTCACAGATGCCTCCGGCGCGGCGGTACCTGGGGCACAAGTCACAATCAGGGAAACGCAGACGGGTTTCACCCGAACGCAAGAGACGAACACCCAGGGGCAATACACCTTCACCGGAATCCCCGCCGGTATTTATGACATCTCAGTGGAGCGCTCGGGGTTTCAGGTCTCCACACGCTCCGCCCAGCAGTTGACGCAGCAGTTGGACCTGCGCGCCGACTTCCAGCTCCAGATCGGCAATTCGCAGCAGAGCATTGCCGTAGCTGCCACTACGCCGTTGTTGCAGACAGAGAACGCGTCGCTGGCGGTGACCGTGGCTTCAAAGCAACTGGTGGAACTGCCGGCGCTGGGCCGCAGCTACATCTCGACGCTGATCCTGTCGCCGGGCGTATCGCCCATTCTGGGCGGCAACATCGGCAGCGTGGTCTTTGGCCAGTCGCAGACCGGCGGCGCCGTATTCAAGCCGATCAGCGCAAACATCTCAGGTGGTCCGCCGGAGTTCACGGGTTTCGTGGAAGACGGCTTCGACGTACGGGATCCGATTTACGGAGGTGCGTTGTACCAGCCGTCTGTCGAGGCGCTGCAGAGCTACCGCATTGTGCGCGGCTACGACTCAGCGCAGTTCGGCGGTTCTCCTTCCGTGGTGTATACGAGTTCCAAAGCCGGGACGAACGAGTTGCACGGCTCGCTGTTCTGGTTCCTGCAGAACAAGGTAACGAATGCCCGCACCAACGGAGCCCTGGCCGTACCGCCGCTGGTGTACAACCAGGCTGGCGCGACGCTTGGCGGCCCAGTGGTGATCCCGGGGCTTTACAACGGCAAGAACCGGACGTTCTTCTTCTTTTCCGCCCAGGTGACACGCCAGCGCTCGGGCAGCAATCAACAGGCGATCGTCCCCACGGAAGCTCAATGGGCGGGCGACTTTTCGCAATACCCGCAAACCATCTACAATCCATTCGACGTGGACACCACCAACAACACCCGCAGGGCGTTTGCCGGGAATCGAATTCCGGCCAGTCTGCTGAGCCCGTTCGCGCAGGGCTACAAGAAATATGTTCCGCTGCCGAATCTGGGCGCAGTGGCGTTCGGGCAACCGAATCTTTCGGTATTCGGATCGCAGCGCAATGACGATACACAGTATCTGACGAGAGTCGACCAGTCGCTGGGCACCAGCGGACGGCTGTTCTTCAAGTACTTCTGGGACAACGTGGGCGCCTACTCCTACGGGCTTTCGACGTTCGCGGGCTTCGCACAGCCACTGAAGGGGCAGACCGCTTCGGTGGAGTACACGCAGCCGATCGGCGGACGGATCGTGAACCAATTGCGTGTCGGGTTCTTTCGCTCAGAGACGAATTACGGTGCGGTACCGACAACGCAGGACATCGCCGGCAGCGAGTTGGGCCTGAAGAACATCAGCCGCAATTCGGCCTTCTTCGGGTTGCCCAATGTGGGCGTGACCGGAGTGAGCGTACCGGGCACGGCGATCTTCAATCTGAACCGGGCGACAACCCGGCTCGGCGTGAATGAGAATATCTCGTTCTTCACCGGAAGGCACACCATTGACTTGGGCTTTACCATCCAGCCTTCGCAGTATCCACAGAACAACGGCATCTATCCGCGCGGCAGCCTGAGCTACGACGGCGGCTTCACGCGGCAAGCGCCGGGTGGGGCAGGCGGAGCTGGGATCGCCGACTTCGTGCTGGGCGCCTTTGCCTCGGCGGCCGGGAATCCGACAGGCTTTGCGCCGATCCTGAATACGACCTACTATGGCTGGTTCGCCCAGGACCAGATTAAGATGTCGCGCCGCCTGACGATGACGTTCGGCCTGCGCTGGGATTACTGGACGCCGCCGGTGGAGCGCTACAACCGCATGGTGGCCTTCGATCAGAATCAGGGCAAACTGGTCTTCGTGCTGAAGAATCCGTTGAACTTCCAGCAGGACTACAGCACGCTCAGCGGCGACCTGCCGCGTGGCGTCTTCAAGAACTGGAAGAAGACGAACTTCTCACCGCGCGTCAGCCTCGCCTACCTGCTGACCCCTAAAACGACGATTCGTGCCGCCTACGGCATCTACTACACGCAGGGCATGGCGAACTTCCAGCTGTTCTCGTCGCTGGGTTTCGGCGGCCCGCCGTTCACGAATAACACGAACGTGGTGAATGACCCCTCGCTGTTGACGCCGACAAGACTCGACACGCAGATCTTCCCGGCTCCGCCGATTGGCGAGATCACTCCGGGCACATTGTTCGTGACCCAGGATTCCTACGCGCCGCAGTCATTCGTCCACCAGGCGACTTTCTCAGTGGAGCATCAACTGGGCGAGCGCTGGCTGCTGAGCGCGGGCTACAACGCCTTCCTGGGCCGCCACCTGATGGCGCCCTACAACGTAAATCAAGCCGCGCTGTATGACCCCGCGAATCCGAAGTCACTGGAAGCACGCCGTCCGTATCCGTTCTTCAGCGACATCCTGCTGCAGGGTAACAGCGCAAACTCCTCGTACAACGGAGCCTACCTGCACGTGCGCCGCACCATGTCGAAGGGCCTGGACCTGACGGCGAGCTACACCTACAGCAAGAGCCTGGACCTCTTCTCGTCGAACAGCGGCGGGTGGGACAACCAGGATGCCCGCAACACGCAACTGGATCGGGGCCGGTCCGACTACGACCAGACGCACGCGTTCACGACGGGCATTGTGTATGAACTGCCGTTCGGCAAGGGCAAATCCTTTGCCCAGGGCGGTGTGGGCGCGGCGGTCCTGGGCGACTGGCAGCTGTCGACGATCATCCAGCATCGCTCCGGGTTGCCGCTCTCCCTATCGATGCCGACGTCGTGGCCCAACGTGGCGGCGACCTTCACCAAGGCTCGTCCGAATCGGATTTGCGACGGCCGGTTGAGCGACGGGACCATGGATCGCTACTTTGATACGAACTGCTTCGTGGCTCCTCCCGCGAACCAGTTCGGCAATGCGGGCAGGAACGTTCTGACGGCCCCGCCGACCCAGTCCTACGATGTGTCGCTGGCGCGGTCGTTCCACCTGGAGCGGGTGCGGCTCGACTTCCGGGCCGAGTCGTATAGCGTGTTCAACATCCAGAACTGGAATACGCCGAACACGTCGCTGGTGAGTCCGAACTACGGCAAGATCTTCGGCAAGAATAATCCGCGGCGCTTCCAGTTTGGTCTGCGAGCGGAGTTCTAGAGCATGGAACGGCGGACATTCCTCAAAGCAGTTCCACCGGCACTGTTGTGGCCCTGGGGAGGCAACGCTCACGCGGCGTTGCCTCCGGTCCGCGCGGTGCCGGAACCGCATTTCCCAAATCGCCTGTATCAGTTCGTCTGGCGGAACTGGGACCTGGTGAACCTGGACCGGATGGCGCAGGTGGTGAAAGCGCAGCCATCGGATCTGGCCCAGCTCGGTTCGGAGATGGGTTTGCCGGCGAAGCGGCCGGTCAGTGCGGATACGCAGCGGCGGATCTACATCACGGTGATCAAGCAGAACTGGCATGTGTTGCCGGAGGCGCAGATCATCCAGTTGCTGGGCTGGGATGCGGAACGCTTTGAGTTCACGTTGAAGGAAGACGATTTTCTCGAGCATAAGCTGGGCCTGGCCAAGCCGGCATGCGAGGAACTGAGGTACACGGCCCCGAGTGCGCAGGAGCGGACGAAGGCCGCGGCGATCCACTCGAGTCTCAGCCGGGCACTGCCCGGCGGGGTGAAGAGCCTGGGGCAGCCGCGCTTCGCCTTCGTCGAACAGTTGTCGGCGCTGGAGGCGGGGCCCGGCTGGCAGGTGCAAGTGCCGCAGGGGCGATCCGCGCTGGCTGCGGCGGCGCGGCGTTTCGGCCAGGCGGGCGGGCGTGGGAAGCGCATTGAGGTTGTGCTGACCGAAGCCGGCAGCGCCGGCAGCTTCACCGTGGAGCCCACCGCTGAGGGAGCGCGTATCACAGCGGTGACGGAACGCGCCGCCATCCGTGGATTGTACGCATTGCGAAGCCAGCAGCAGTGGCCGGCGGGCAAGACCTCGACGAAGGAGATCTGGGCGCCACGGTTCCTGTATTCGTATTTTGCGCTTTACGGTGATCCGCTGATGGAAGGCGATGCGGCGGGCCTGCCGGATGGGTACCTGGACCGTGCGGCGGACGGCGGCGCCGATGGCGTCTGGATCCAGGGTGTCTTGAACACGCTGGCTCCGGCCCACCGCTTTCCCGAGTTCGGCAAGGGCTGGGAGACGCGGATCCGGAATCTGAACGCTCTGGTGGAGCGGGCCGGGCGCTACGGCCTGAACATCTACCTTTACCTGAACGAGCCACGCGCGATGCCCGCTGAGTTCTTCGCGAAGCATCCGGGCCTGAAGGGTACGCAGGACAAGAATGTCTTTGCGATGTGCACCTCAACCCAGGAGGTGCGCGACTGGCTGCGCGAGAGCATCGGCCACGTGTTCCAGAAGGCTCCGGGACTCGGTGGAATCCTGACGATCACGATGTCGGAGAATCACACGAACTGCTTCTCGCATGGCGGCGCATGGGGCGACCGCGATCCGAAGGCGACGGGCTGCCCGCGTTGTTCGCAGAGGACTGGCGCCGACACGATCGCCGAGTTCATCCAGACCCTGCGTGACGGGGTGCGCGAGCACAGCAGGACCGCCGAGATCATGTCCTATGACTGGGGTTGGGGCACGCCCATGGCGAAGAGCCTGATCCCAAAACTGCCGAAGGACACCAGTGTCATCAGCATCAGCGAGTGGTCGCAACCGGTGTTCCGCGGCGGCGTGAAGACAGAGGTCGGCGAGTACTCGATGTCGGTGGTGGGGCCGGGCCCGCGGGCGAGCCGGAACTGGAAGCTCGCCAAGGAACGCGGGCTGGGTGCGATCGCCAAAACGCAGTTCAACAACACATGGGAGATTTCGGCGGTCCCGTACATTCCGGTGCTGCCGCTGGTGCTGGACCACTGCGAGAACCTGGCCCAGGAAGGCATCACCGGCGTGATGGCGTCGTGGACCTGCGGCGGATACCCGTCGTCGAATCTCCGCGCGTCGTCGGCGTACGCGTTTGAGCCGAGGCCGTCGCGCGACCAGATCCTGATGCACGAGGCGACGCGGTTGTACGGCGTGGAGGGGGCCAAGGAAGCGGTCAGCGCGTGGACGGTATTCAGTGAGGCGTTCCAGTCGTTTCCGTATGGGGTAGCGATCTATGTACTGCCCGTGCAGCATGGGCCGGCCAACCCGCTGCGCCTGCAGCCGACAGGGCTGGCGCCGGGCATGATCCTGTTTCCCTATGACGCCTACAAGTCGTGGAAGGGCGCCTATCCTGCTGAGACAGTGCGGGACCTGATGGCAAAGTTGGCGAAGCACTGGGGCGATGGTGTGGCGATTTTGGAGAAGATCCGGCTGGCCGGCAAAGAGGCGGCCCTGGAGCTCGCAATTGCGCGCACCTGCCACACGCACTTTGAGAGTACGGCGAATCAGTTGGAGTTCTACCTTCTGCGCGACGAGGCGCCGGGTGCGGCGGCGGAGCGCGAGAAGCAGATCCGGGCGCGGTTGATCGCCATCGCCGAGCGCGAGCGGGTGCTGGCGCTACAGCAGTACGCGGTGGTGCGCGAGGAGTCATTGATCGGCTACGAAGCCTCGAATCACTACTACTACACGCCGATCGACCTGCTGGAGAAGGTGCTGAACTGCGAGCAGGTGATGGCTGAATTGCGTGGAGGCGCTCCGATCGGTTCCACGAAGGAGAAGGCATGAAGGAATTTCGAACGGGGCTGGTGGGCTGCGGCCTTTTCGGGGAGAGCCATCTCTCCGCCCTGCAGGCGGTGCCAGGTGTGGCCGTGGCTGCGGTGTTCGACCTGGACGTTGCGCGCGCGTCGTCGCTGGCAGCGAAGTACCAGATTCCGATGGTGGCGCGGAGCCTTGAGGAGTTGCTGGCGGCCGGCGTGGACGTGGTCCATGTCGCGACTCCGGAGCATTGCCACCGAGGGCCTGTCATTGCCGCCTTGCAGGCGGGTAAAGACGTGCTGGTCGAAAAGCCGTTCGCCACTTCGTTGGAAGACTGCGCGGCCATGACCGAGGCGGCGCAATCGTCGGGCCGTGCGCTGATGGTCGGCCACCTGCTGCGCTTCGACCCCCGTTACGCCGTGCTGCGGGAGGAAACCGCGGCCGGGCGGATCGGCCGGATTGTCGCCATGAGCGCCAAACGCGGCCGCATGCGGGGTGGCTTCCATATGTACGAGCGTACGCATCCCGCGCTCTGCAATTGTGTCCACGACATCGACATTCTGCTGAGCCTCGACCGGTCGCCTGTGGTGCGCGTGCGTGGCTTCGAACGCAAGATTCATTCCACCCTGAATCCCGACTGGGTGATGGGCATCCTTGAGTTCGCCAGCGGTGCGATTGGCCGGGTGGAGACCAACTGGCTCTTGCCGGACGCCGCGGGTGTAGGTCTGGACGATGGACTCCAGATCACAGGCGAGTTGGGCAGCATGTCGTTGTCGATGCAGCCTGCCGGACTGAGCGTCTGGTCGGAGCAGGGGTACTCAGCGCCCGATGCGGGCTATGAGACCCGGATGTATGGCGCCGCGCATGGTGCGCTGCTGAACGAACTGCTGTACTTCTACCGCTGCCTCGCAAGCGGGCAGGCGATCTCGGCCATCACGCTGCAGGAAGCGACGAACACCATGCGCACGGCCCTGGCGCTGGTGGAATCCGCACGATCGGGCCGTGATGTTGAACTGCAGAGCTGGAGCCCCGTCCGGTAATGAGACCACAATCCGTCATTACTACTCTCCAGGAGTTGATCCGCATCAACAGCGTGAATCCGGCATACGCCTCGGGCCAACCCGAGGGCCGCATTCAGGCCTGGATTCATGATTTCTTCGCCGCCGCCGGCATTCAGGCGGAACTGGTGGAGGTCTTCCCTGAGCGTCCGAATCTGCTGGCAACGCTTCCAGGCCGCGATCGTTCGCGCCGGCTGATGCTGGAGGCGCATGTCGACACGGCCGGGGTGGAGAACATGGTGTCGCCTCCCTTTGAGCCATCCATTCTGCAGGGCCTCGTCTATGGCCGCGGCGCATGCGACACCAAGGGTGGCCTGGCGGCCATGATGCACGCGCTGGTGGAACTGCACGCGGAAGGTTATGTTCCTTCCGTTGATGTCGTCCTGGCGGCAACGATGGACGAGGAGGCAACATACCGGGGCGCAGCTTACCTGTGCGAGCACTTCACGGCGGAAGCGGCCATCGTCGCGGAGCCGACGGAATTGCGCCTGGTGGTGGCGAGCAAGGGTTGCCTGCGTTGGCGGGTAGCGATCGGCGGCCGCGCCGCGCATAGCTCCACACCGCACCTGGGTATCAACGCCATCTCTCGCATGGCTCGCCTGATCGTGGTGATGGAAGAAGGGGACGCGTCTCTGCGGATGGTGAAGCATCCCCTGGTTGGTGAGCCGACCCTCAACGTGGGCCTCATCCGCGGCGGAGCGCAGGTCAATATCGTTCCGGAGCAGTGCCAGGTCGAGATCGACCGCCGCCTGGTGCCCGGCGAAGAGCCGCCGGCGATCCAGCGCCAGTATGAAAAACTGTCGGAGACCCTGCGCACGCAGTTCCCTGACATGCAGATCACGCACACGACTCTGCTGGAGGATTGGCCCATGGAGACTTCGCCGGACAGCCATATCGTGCGGACCGCCCAACAGGCGCTGGAGCGGCTGGGCCTGCCTGCCGAGCCTGCCGGTGTGCCTTTTGGGAGTGACGCGAGCAAGTTCACGCGCGCGGGCATCCCGAGTATTGTCATGGGTCCTGGCTCCATCGATCAGGCACACACGGCGGCCGAGTATGTTGCCATGGATCAGGTGGTACAGGCCGTGAAAGTCTACAAGGAAATCATCCGCGGATTCTGATATGAGCTGCCGTGAACTGTTTCCACGTGCCGTGATAGGCGGGTATCTCGATACCGCGGCGGAGGGCTTGCCGGCACCCGGCGTGACGGAAGCCGTCGCAGAGTATCTGCGGGAGAAGGGAAGAGGGACCCCTGGCCGGCTCAGGCATTTCGGAATTGAGACGGAGGCGCGGGCATTGGCGGCGGATCTGTTGGGCGCTCCGGTGACGGACACCGTCTTCCTCCCCACCGCTTCGGATGCATTGAATATCCTGGCTGCGTCACTGCCGTGGCAGGCGGGCGACCGCGTGGTGACGACGGACCTCGAGTTCCCCTCCAACCTTTTGCCGTGGCTCGCGCTGCGGGAGCGCGGCGTCGATGTACAAGTGGTGGCCTCACACGGCGGCGCGTTGCAGCTTGAGGACTTTACCGCCGCCATTGACAGGCGGACCCGGCTGGTGACCGTCAGCCAGGTGAGCTATAAGACCGGCGCGTGGTTTCCCCATACAGAAGCGTTGGGAGACGCTGTCCACGCGGTGGGCGGAGTGTTGTGCGTCGACGCGACACAGGCGCTGGGGCGCTGCCCTGTTCCGCTGGCCGGCGTCGATTTCCTGATGGCCAGCACCTTCAAATGGCTGCTGGGCTTGCACGGCGCGGCCGTGACTTACATGTCCCCCCTGCTTCGTGAGCGGTTCGCCCTGGCGGGTGTCGGCTGGTATTCAGTGGACAATGCCATGGCTGCGGTGCGGACAGGGACGTACGATCTGAAGTCTGGCGCGGCTTGCCTCGTTGCCGGCATGCCCAACTTCGCAGCGCTTTACGCCATCACCGCGTCACTGAAATGGCTGCTCAGCCTGGATCTTGCTGTTGAACGGAAGCGGGCGGACTTACTTACGCGCCATTTGCGCGAGCGCCTTGCGGCCCTGGGCCTGCCGCTGCTGACGCCGGAGGGCGATGATTACACATCGGGCATCGTCTCATTCGAGCATCCGGAGGGTGAACAGATTATGCGGCAGTTGGGCGAACACGGCGTCGTGGTCTGGGGCGGGGACGGGCGCGTGCGAGCGTCCGTTCACTACTACAGCGATGAATCCGACCTTCAACTGCTGGTGGAGGCCCTTCAGAAAGTGTTGGCGCGATGACCGGCTGGCTGCTCGTGCTCGCAGCAGGGCTCTGCCAGGGCGGCTTCATGGCGCCCATGAAGCTGATGCGTGGCTGGAAGTGGGAGAACGGGTGGCTCGTCTTTGCGTGCACCGCCTACCTCGTCTGCCCGTGGCTGTTTGTGGCCATGACCGCACCCAACGTGTGGCAGGTCTATCAGGCGGCCGGGCAGTCACGAATCAGTCTTGTCATGGCCATGGGGCTCTTGTGGGGGCTGGGTGCACTGACCTTCGGGCTCGGCGTCGATGCGCTGGGCTTATCCATCGGCTTTGCCGTCATTCTCGGGGTAGCGGCGACCAGCGGGACCCTGGTGCCACTGTTGATCCTGAATGAATCTCCACCACGGTCCGATGTGCTGGTGCTGACACTGATTTCGCTGGCTGTCATGCTGGGCGGCGTAGCCGTCTGCTCGCTGGCGGGCAGTTGGCGCGAGTCCGTGGAAGGCAAGCCGAAGTATGCGTGGGGGGTGATGCTGTGCATCCTTTCCGGGCTTCTCTCCTCCTGCGGCAATATCGGGTTGGTGCTTGGGAAGCCCATCATTGATCTCGCGGTGGCCTCGGGTGTCTTGCCCGATTTCGCACCGAATGTTGTGTGGTCGCTGCTGACGATCTCCCTCTTCCTGTGCAATGCCGGCTACACCGGCGTCAAGCTTTTCCGGGAGCGGAGCGCGGCGTTGTTCACCACGACGGGCGCCGCCCGGAACGTGCTGCTCGGAATCTCCATGGGCGTGTTGTGGATGCTGGGTTTTGTTTTCTACGGGGCAGGAACCCGGCAGTTGGGCAGCATGGGGCCATCCTTCGGCTGGTCCGTCCTCATGGGTTCGATGGTGATGACAGCCAACGTCCTTGGGATCGCAACCGGCGAGTGGAAGGGAGCGCCGGCCTCTGCGTTGCGGCGCTTGTGGATCGGGGTTGGACTGCTGTGCCTGGCGATTCTGGGCCTCGGGCTGTCGAACAGGATGGCGGCATGAGACGGCGTGAGTTCGTCGGCCTGCTGCCTGCCTCCCTGCTGGCGCAAACGCCGGACCGGCCTTTGCCGCAGTTTGCCTCGCTCGCTCACCAGTTGGTCTGGAGGAATTGGGACCTCGTACCCTCCCAGCGGATCGCCAGAGCTTTGTCGTGCCCAGTCGCGACGGTCGCCGCACTCGCCAAGGAAATGCAGTTGGCGCGCCGGGAACCGGACCTCCGCTATGCGCGGCGGCAGCGATTCCAGATCCTGCGGCGCAACTGGACCTTCGTCCCCATGGAGCAGTTGACCGTCCTGGCGAACATGTCAGAAGTGGAGGTCACGGCGCTTCTCGCGGAGGATGCGTTCTACAACGGGCATCTGGGGCCGAAGCCGGCGGTGCGGCGAATCGCCGTCGAGCACGACAAACGCACAGGCCTGGACTACGGGATCCGCGGAGCCGCCGAGCCGACCGCTCGTTTCGATTTCGCCCCAAGCCTGCAGCGCGACATGCCCGGTAGTCCGGCGCAACCGGCCAGTGCGGCCTTCGATCCGCGTATCGGATTTCCTTACTCCGCCGTCTACGGAGATGTCCTGGGCGACCCGGATTTCCAGGGCTACTATCCGGACTCCGTGCTCGAATCGATGAAGCAGCAGGGGCTGAATGGGATCTGGCTGCACGGGTTGCTGCGGGAATTGACCGTGCATTCGCTGTTGCCCGGTTATGGCGAGCAGGCGACCGTTCGGCTGCAGCGGCTGAACGGGTTAATCGAACGCAGCGCCGCGCACGGGCTGGGAGTCTATCTCTACCTCAACGAGCCGCGAGCGATGCCGACCTCCTTCTTCGACACGCATCCGGAACTGCGCGGAGACCTGGGGCGGCCCGGAGATGGGCTCACCTCCTTGTGCACGAGTACGGAACCGGTGCGCAGTTGGTTGCGCGAGGCGGTACAGCAGTTGATGGAGAAGGCGCCTCGCCTGGCCGGCCTGATTCTCATCACAGCCTCGGAGAACACGACCAACTGTTATTCCCTCCGTCGCAAGACCGCCTGCCCGCGTTGTGCCCGCCGCCCCGCGTCCAGCGTGATCGGCGAGGTGGTGGACGAGATCCGGAAGGGCGCGCGGAGCTCCGCGCCGCAGGTTCGAATCCTTGCCTGGGATTGGAGCTGGGGCGTTGTGGAGGACGATCCACAAAGCGCTACCATTGCGGCACTGCCCAAAGACGTGACCCTCCAGGTTGATTTCGAGCGTGGTACGCCAGCCACACGGATGGGCCGCAAAACGCTGATCGACGAGTACTCGCTCTCCATTCCTGGCCCGTCTCCACGGGCGGAACGCCACATCGCACAGGCGAAGCAACGCGGAATGGGCGCGATGGCCAAGGTTCAAATCGGGAACAGTTGGGAGCTCGGACTCCTGCCGTTCATTCCCGTGCCTGACCTCATTGCCGCTAAGTGCGCGGCCCTGCGGAGCAGCGGCGTCCAGGGCGCGATGCTCTCCTGGACCCTGGGCACATGGCCGAGTGCCAACTGGCTGGTGGCTCGTGAATTCTTTGGGGAGAACGTGCCCAGTGTGGAGGACGCCCTCACGCGGGCAGCCACGCAGCGCTACGGGCAGTCCGGCGTGGACGGCGCCCGCAAAGCCTGGGCGATCTTCTCCCGTGCGTTCGCCGAGTACCCCTATTCGAACAGCCTGGTTTATTCAAGTGTGGTGCAGCAGGGGCCGGCGCATCCGCTCTGGTTGGAGCCGTCCGGCCAGCGGCCGAAGATCCTGAACAGCTTCGACGACCTGGGTTGGACCCAGCCCTATGGTCCGGAAGCCGTCAGCCAGGCATTCCGCGGCATGGCCGCGGCGTGGAGCGCTGGCGTCCGTGCGTTCGAGCCTGTGGCGCGCCATGGCGGCCCACGAGCGCAAGCTGATCAACGAATCCACCAGGCTGGGCAGTTGTACTTCGAGAGCATTGCGAATCAGGTGGAGATTCACAACATCCGTGCGAAGGCTGGAGCCCTGGCGCGTCTCCGGACCCTGATCGAGGACGAACTGCGGATTGCGGAACAGTTCCTGCCTATCTGCGAGGCAGACCCCCGGGTGGGCTTCGAAGCGTCGTTGCAGTATTTCTACCTGCCCCAGGACGTACGAGAGAAGATCCTGTGGTGCAGGGCCGTCCTCAAGTCTTCGCCATTGCTTAAGGCCGGCTTGCGGTAGCGGCTCTCCCGCTCAGAGGTGCTTCCCGCCAGGCCACCGGCTGTACCGATGTCACCATGGCCAGATAAAGCGCGGCGCCGGCAAACAGGATCCCGGATGCAACAGCGAATGCGATCAGGAACGACCCCGTGGCATCGACGATCCAGCCTGTGACCAACGGCGAGACCACGCCGCCCAGGTTGCCAATGGTGTTCTGGATGGCGGTCCATTTGCCGGCCGCCTCGGGTCCGGCGAGAGTCTGCGTGGCGGCCCAGACATTGGAGGTGAACAGGCCAAGGCAGAGACAGGCGAGCGTGACCAGCGCAACGCTGACGGTGGAGTTGTGGACCAGGGCTGCCGGCAACAAGGCCGCTCCGCAAAGCAACAGGCCACCTCCGATGTAAAGCCGGCGCACACGGCTTGGGTTGCCGCCCGCGCGGATCCAGGAGTCGGAGCTCCAGCCGCCCAACAGCGCGGCGATGGCCATGCCCCAGAACGGGATGGAGCCGAGGAAGGACATGTCGGATGTGGAGAGGCCCCGCTCCCGCACCAGGTAGCTGGGCAGCCAGGAGAGGAGGAAGTACCAGGCGTAGCCGAGCGAGAACATACCCAGCGATGTGCCCCACATCTGGCGCTTCCGCAGCATTTGCAGCCATCCGGGGCCAGGCGCAGTGGTGTCTGGTTGGATCCCGCTATCGCGGCCGGTCAATGCGAACCAGGGAATCAGCCACAACAGGCTGCCCAGGCCCACCATCACGAAGAGGGAACGCCATCCGAACCGGCCCACCACCAGCCCGCCAATCAGAATGCTGAGCGCGGGCCCAATCTTTGTACCCGCGTCAATGGCGGCATTGGCGAAGCCGCGGCGCGCTTCTGGGAATTCACGAGCCAGGAACTTGGAGCAAGCCGGATAGGCGACGCTCTCACCGGCTCCGAGCAGGAAGCGCGTCGCCAGCAGGGCGGGCAGGCTGCCCACCAGGCCAACGGCCGCAGTGGCCAGCGACCAGACGAGAAATCCGCCGGCGTACACCCAGCGGACCGGATAGCGATCGACCAGCCAGCCACCAACCACCTGGCAACTGGCGTAGCTCCAGAAGAAGGCCGAGAACAGCAGGCCCATCTGGGAGGTGGTCAGCTTCAGCTCGCTGGAGACCAAAGGCGCGGCCACTGAAAGCGCGCCTCGATCGACATAATTGATCGCAATAGAGACGATGAGGAGGACAAGAATGCCGTTCGCGGATTGGAATGGGGAAGGGGGCATGAGCGAGGGGTACCTGGGTATACTAAGGGCTCTTCCCCCAAGAAGCAATATGATCGACTCGCATGTTCACGTGTGGACCGATGATTGTGATCGATACCCACGTGTTTGGCCCGGTTCTGAGTTCTCTCCGCTTCACTTCCCGCCTGAAGACTATTTCCGCCACTCCCTTCCAAACGGGGTTGCGCGCGCCGTACTCGTCCAGATGAGCTTCTACGGATTTGACAACTCGTACATGCTCGACTGCCTGCGGACCCATGCGGGCAGCTTCGCAGGAATCGGGGTGGTGGACTGTAGCTCCGTTGACGTTGCCGCAGCCATGCAGGAACTCGCCAGGCATGGCGTACGCGGCTTCCGCATCCACGCCGAGTCCTCACCCGAAGCGTGGCTGGCTGCTCCGGGCATGCAGTCTATGTGGAAGTGCGCCGCCGAGGACCAGTTGGCGGTCTGCGCGCTGGTGAACCCGGATGCCCTCGCCGCACTGGACCAGATGTGCCGGCAGTATCCCGAGACGCCGGTTGTCATCGATCATCTGGGGCGGATCGGAGTGGATGGACAGATCCGGGAGAGCGACGTGCAGCAGCTCTGCGCGCTCGCGAAGCATGACAAGGTCCATGTGAAGGTATCGGCCTTCTACGCACTGGGTCAACGGCAGCCGCCCTATGGTGATCTCCTGCCATTCATTCGAAGGGTCTTCGACGCCTTCGGGCCGCGACGCCTGATGTGGGGCAGCGACTGCCCCTTTCAAATCCAGGACGGCCACACCTACGCGGACTCGCTCGCTCTGCTGCAAGAGGGCTTGCCGTTCCTGAGCAGTGACGACAAGTCCTGGATGCTGGGGAAGACGGCCGAGGCATTGTTCTTCTGAGATCTGCCCGGCCGTCCTAACGGTCCGGTTTGCACAGGCGCTTCATTTCGCTCCTGCCAGAGTCTGGAGCCGCTGGTAGTCGTCCGGCGTGTCAACGTCGAACTCGGCCTCGGGGCAATCCACCAGGCAGGCGTTCCCCTCATTTGCCTGGATTACCGCCTTGCATCCCTGCGCGGGACGCAGTGCCTCCAGGTCGTCAAAGTACTGGCGGGCGAAGAGCGCGGGTACTCCGGCAGTGCCCGCATAACGGGCCGCGACGATGGCCTGGCCTGCGTCCGTATGGATTCCTATGAGTCGATCGAGGAATCCCGCTGAAATCAGCGGCTGGTCGGCCAGCATGAGGATCACCGCCTCCGCGCTCGCCGCCGCTGCTGCGCGCAGGCCTGCCTGAATCGATGTGCCCATGCCCTCATCCCACCTGGGATTGACGACTGTCACGACAGGCAGCCCATCCAGGGCGGGAGCCACCGCTCCTGCCTTGGCGCCGAGAACGACGATCACTTTGCTGCATCCAGACGCCAGGGCCGTCTCGGCGGCATGACGCAGCAAGGGCCGGCCGCCATAGTCCAACAGTTGCTTCGGGGCGCCCATCCGGGAGGCGTTCCCGGCGGCCAGCAGGATGGCGGCCACATTAGCCATCAGGCCTGCTCCAACTGCCCGATCTCGCAGACCGGACGCTCCGCATCGGGCAATGGAAGACCTTGCGCCGTGCCTGCCTCGATAGCAGGGGCGTGGATCGAGCTGCGGCGATGGCGCAACTTCATGCCGGGCCGGCCGGCCAGTTCCGCCTGAATCTCACTGATGATGGACAACGCGATTCCTTCCGGTGTCGTTGCTCCGATGTCGAGCCCGATCGGTGCATGCACGTCGACTGACTCCCGGCTGATGCCGAGTTCGTGGAGCAGCCGGTCTGCCCGATTGGCAGGGCCCAGCATTCCGAGATATCGGGGCCGTGCGGCCAGGATCTCGCGAAGCAGCCTGCCGTCCTGGATGTAGTTGTGGGTCATCATCACGACCGCGGTCTCCTTGCCGATCGCTACACCGGACAGGGGATTCTCCGGTCGCATGACGACAACCCGGTCGGCCAGCGGGAATCGCGCCGGCGTCGCATAGGCGGGGCGTCCATCCACGACCGTCACCGCCCAGCCGAGCTGTTTCGCCAACGAGGCCACCGGAATCGCATCGTGGCCGGCGCCGAAGATCACCAGTCTCTGGGGCGGGGCAATCCACTCGACAAAGACCTCGCAACCGGCCAGCCCCACCAGCCGGCTTCTGCGCTCACGAACAGTTTCATCCACATGGGCCGCCAGATCCGGCCATCGCTGCGGGACTCCGCCGCGAATGCCCCCATCCGGGGACCAGTGCAACCGGTCGCCTACGGAAAACCCAGACAATGGCTGACTGCGAATCACGACTGCCGTGACGCCCCCAGTGGACTGGCGGCAGGTTTCCATGAACTCAAGGGATTCCTGTACCGCGGGCGTACTCAGCCGTTCCAGCAGCACCTGGATCTCGCCATTGCAGCCCAGGCCGAACTCCCAAACGGCGTCCTCGTCTGACGACGTGTCATACACGCGGACAGAAGGACGCCCATCCGCGGTGAACCACCATGCCTTCTTCGCGACATCTCCTTCCAGGCAGCCGCCGCTGATCGCGCCGATGCGACGGCCGTCGGGAAGAATCAACATGCGCGCGCCGGGGCGCCGGTAAGCGGAGCCCCGAACGTGCACAACTGTCGCGAGAACAGCGCCCTGATCACGATTGCCCAACTCGCGCCGGGCCGCAAGGATCGCGCCGATCTCGTCCATGGCGGTTACAGGCCACCCATGGTGGCGCCTGGGAATAGCGGCAGCGAGCGGACCCGCTTCCCGGTCAGTTTGAAGTAGGCGTTGGCCAGCGCCGGAGCGAAGGTGGGCACGCCTAGTTCGCCGGCTCCGCCGATATTGACCGTCCGGTCTGATGCCGCCGGCCCAGGGATGATCGTGATGCCGATCTGAGGCATCTCGCCCAGCCGGATCATACGGCTCTTGTTGAAGTTCTTCGCCTGGGCCACTCCGCTCACAAACGTCTGTTGCCCGTAGAGAGCCGCGTTCAAGCCGTGCACGATGCCACCCTGCAACTGCGCCTGGATGGAGCCGGGGTTGACGGGAATGTAGCAGTCAATCGCGCACGAGACACGGTTGACCCGCAGACCCGTGGTGGTCACGTTTGAGATCTCCACCACTTCCGCGACAATGCTGTTGAACGCCGCCCCGATGGCGATTCCGCGTGCCCGGCCCGCGGGTGGTGCCGAGGTCCAATTGCCCAGGGCCGCGGCCGCGTCGAGCACAGCGATCCAACGTGGATCCGTCAACTTCGACCGCCGGAACTGATACGGATCCTGGCCTGCGGCGGTTGCCAGTTCATCGATCAGGCATTCCACGGCGAAGGTGTTCAACGAGGCGCCTACTGAGCGCCAGAAGCCCACAGGGATCGGCGAGGGGTGCGATACCCATTCCGTGACACGGGCTCCGATATTGTAGGGGAGGTTGACGGCGCCTTCGATGCCCTGGCTGTCTCCGCTCGCGCCGAGTGGGATGCCGCGCTGGCCGAGAATCGACGGCGACACGTTGCGATAGGACCACCCCAGGATGTTCCCTGCACTGTCCAGGCCCGCCCGGCCGTGAATCACACCCATGGGCCTGTATTGGTCGCGCGTGAAGTCTTCCTCTCGCGGCCACATCAGCTTCACCGGCTTGTTCACATGCATGGCCACCTGCACAGCCTGGCTGACGAAGTCGACCTCCGCCTTCCGGCCCAGGCCGCCCCCCAGGTACATCGTGTGAACGGTGACCGCCGTTGCGGGCAATCCGGTCATCGTCATCACCAGGGACAACACCGCTTTGGCCGACTGTGTGGGCGCCCAGACTTCACAACTCACGCCAGCGACGTAGTTCACCGTGCAGTTGAGGACTTCCATGCAGGCGTGCGACACGTACGGCAGCGTATACGTGGCGTCCACGATTTTCGCCGCCGACGCATTCGCTGCCGCGGCACTGCTGGCAGCGCCTTCCACGGTGTAAAGCGTACCGGGCGGGTTTGCTCCGCCCGCCACGAACGGCGTGGCCGTGGTCAGAAGGGCCTGCCCGTCACTCAGGAACTTGGCGTTGTTCAGGTTGGCGGCTGAGGAAGGCAGGCTCCAGGTGACCTTCAGGCGCTTGGCCGCCTGCCAGGTATCCCAGGTATTCGGCCCGACTACCGCTACGGCATTCACACTGTCCGTCACTTCCGTCCCCCGGCCGGTGCCGGCTATAACTTTAGTGGGTACCACCGCGAGCATGCCGGAGGGCACGGACGGAGTGCTGGCGAGAGTCCCGCCGAACGTCGGACAGTGCTTGATGACGGCATACACCATTCCGTCCACTCTCACATCCAGGCCGTACCTTGCGGAGCCGTTGACCTTGGAGGGAATATCGACCCTTGGGACCGTCTTGCCGATCAGTTTGAACTGGCTGTCCGGAATCAACGGCGCGTTCGCCGCCGGCGGCAGCAGCGCGGCAGCCGCAGCCAATTGGGCATACGTGAACAGCGCGCCGGACGGAACGTGCTTGACCGCACCGCTGGTGACACTGAAGTTGGAGCGGGTCTGGTCGCTCTTCGCATTCATGGCGGCCTGGACCAATGTCTCCCGCGCTGAAGCCGCGGCGTCCCGCATCTTCCAGAAGTTGGTTCGAATCACACTGCTGCCAACCGTGTTGATCGCGGCGCCTACGGGTACGGGGTTCACCAGGGAAGGTCCGCCCTGGACGACTTTGACCTTGGCGTAGTCAACTACCAGTTCTTCGGCCAGGACTTGGGCGAGGCCGGACATCGAGCCTTGCCCCATTTCAGAGGATCCGATGGTGAGGGTGATGCTGCCATCCGTGCCCACTTGCAGCCAGGCATTCACCTGGCCAGGCAGCGGGGCGGCCTCGATGTCGCTCAATCGCGAGACTTCGGGGATAAAGAAGGCGAGGGTCAAGCCGCCGGCGGCGCTAGCCAGGAATCCTCTGCGGCCGACCTGCTCTTTGGACTTGGATGCGGGCCGGACTTCGGGTGTGGTTGTTGCCATGACAGGGGATTCTCCTCTAGAGAGTCGAAACGGCTTCCTTGATGCGCTGGTATGTTCCGCAGACGCAGAGGTTCTGCAGTTCCCCCTGGATCTCCGAACCGCGATGACCGGCCGCCATCGCGCCCGCGCAGGACATGATCATGCCCGATTGGCAGTAGCCGCACTGCGGAACCTGATGGTCGATCCATGCCTTTTGGGCCGGATGACTGGTGTCACTCGATAGGCCCTCAATGGTGACCACCTTTTTCCCGACGGCGGAGGATGAATCGAACACACAGGAGTGTTCAGGTTGGCCGTCGATGAGGACGGTGCAAGCACCGCAAACCTCAATCCCACAGCCGTATTTTGTGCCCGTCAATCCAATCAGGTCGCGGAGCACCCAGAGCAGCGGCATGCTCGGGTCGCTGACACTGACGGTTCGATTGACACCATTCACATTGATAGTAAGCGTCGTCATGATCCTCTCCTTGGCACTGGCCGGGATCCCGCATCAGCTCTTTTTGTCTTATCTGTTGATCCAGAGGGTATCCCCGGCGCGTCAATCCCCAGACTCGCGCCTTGGCCAGGTAGCCGCAGTTTACAAGCACTTTCTCTACCAAACAATCGGGCTTTGATCCTAAAGGAGTGTTGTGCGTCCTACACATCCCTTGAGGCGCAACTGTTACCGGCTAGGTAAATTCTTACCGGTAAGTGTGGAATACGAACACTAAGGGGGTGCGGAGTCGAGGTGGGTTTGAGGTTACAAGTTTGCCGAAATCGCTCTGTTTCGCGGCCGGCATCCGCGGGCCGGAACATTGCTTATATCTGGCGGAGATGTTGAATTCTACAACGATCATCAATCGTGCGATAGTGACTGCGCCTGTCAATCGAAGGATTCATAATGCGGGCGATCTATTCTTCCTTCACTAATTGCATTAGCACTATATGGTGGTGCTCTCTTTCGGTCCTCTGTCGCCTCCACCCACGCGAGTTCGATGATGGCCTGCCATTCACTATCCATCGACTGGAGGCCGGCGCCGCCGGAGCCCGGCAGGTGACCCGCGTGAGCGTGCACAGCGCAGCCCACCCTAGGGCGTACAATGACAAAGTTGCTTCGGCGCGGTCGGAATGACGCGTCATCTCTGTCGATAGCAGGAGGTCTCTTTGAAACAGCCTGTGTGGAAGGCGATTCTCACCGATGGGCATTTTTGGCTGCCGGTAGCGGTGCTCGTGATTGGGATCAGTGTTCTCGTGGCGGTGAGGTAGAACGATGGCAAACAAACCGGGTCCCGCAGTACTGCATTCCGCCCGCACGCTGCATTGGCTGGGCGTCTCCTGCGGCTTCGGTGCCGGCGCCTGGCTGGGCGCGGCGGAAGCCCCCACCAAGCTTGTGACCGCGGGCTTCTCGCCCTTCATCATTTCGCTCGGCATGGTGGCCGGAGTCTTCGTCGCCCGCTGGACCGTGCCCATGCTCCTCAAAGGCACCGGCTACATCTGGATGGACCTCAAGGAAAAGAAGCACCTGATGGTCTGGGCGATCCTGGCCGGCATGTTGTGGGCCGTGGCCAACACGCTAACCGTTTTCGCCATCCGCAATGTTGGCCTGTCCATCGCATTTCCTCTGTGGAATACGAACAGCCTCGTGGGCCTCTTCTGGGGTTGGCTGCTGTTCAACGAACTAAAGAACTCGGGCGCCAAACAGTGGTTAAAGGTGTTAGGCGGTGCCGCGGGCATCGTCGTCGGAGCCTGCGTCCTCGCCCTGGCCACATCCCACCAGACCAGCACAGGACCGCAAGGGGCCGCAACCCTCGGAATCTGTGCCGCCCTGGGGGCGGGCCTGCTCTGGGGCACCATGTACATTCCCTACCGCAAGGCCTACATCAGCGGCATGAATCCGCTATCCTTTGTCACCGTCTTTACCTTTGGTGAATTGGGGACGGTCTTCGCGCTTGCGCTGATCTTCGGCGGCGGGTACGACCAGGTCGCAGCGGATCTGACCAAGGCCAAGCCCGTCATGTTCTGGCTCTTCCTGGGCGGCTTCTGCTGGGTGCTAGGCGACCTGTTCCAGCAATACGCGGCCAAGTACATCGGAATCGGCCGCGGCATCCCGCTTTCGAATACGAATCAGCTGTGGGGCCTCGCCTGGGGCGCGCTCGTGTTTGGCGAACTCGCCGGACAGTCCACCACGGCCCAGGTCCTCGTAGTCGTCGGTTCGCTCATCATGATCGCAGGAGCGGCGGCCATCAGCTTTGCCGAGGCGCCCGAATCCGAACACACCTCCTGGGACAGCGCGATGGAACGCGAGTGCACCCGCTATGGCATGGATCGCGGCAAAGTCGAACGCTGCATGCGCGGCGAAGACGTACTCGCCCTGCAGGAGCCCAAACGCCACTGGTGGGAAGCGCTAGTGGGCGTGGCCGCGCTGGGCATGTTCATCTATCTGGGCATGAACGCCGAGCGGGCGCCCATCGAAGCCAATCCCATTTGGATGGGCATCCTGAGTGTGGCGACCATCGCGTTCCTGATCGTCTGCGGCCTACTGTTGTGGCGCCGGACGAAGTTCTCCTAAACGGTGATAGTTCGAGCGGGACCGGTGGGTGAAGCAGTGCCACCCACCGGTCCGGCTGTTGAGTGAATCCAGATCAAGTGAGGGTTCCGATGTCTCGTCTGCTCAGCATTGCCTTCCTGTCGAGTCTCTCGATCTGCTCCACCTGGAGCCTGGCCCAGACTCCGCCCGCCCCCACCCGGCCGCCGCGTCCCACACCACCGACCCGCGATCCGCACACACCCGGCTATGTCACGGCCACGGATCTGATCGACGGCCGCAACGCGCCCATCAACGTTGACGGCAACTTCATCCTCGGACCCACCCACAATCCCGCGCCGGAGATGACCGCGCAGGAGGGCGTCCCGCAGGGCACCGTCTCCGAATTCGTCATGGAGTCGAAGGACAGCAAGATCTATCCCGGCATCCTGCGCGAGCCCGGCACCTTCGGCACGGCGGATCCCAACGATCCCGCGAAGATGATCGTCACCACCAGCCATCCCGCTCCCTACTCGCGCCGCGTCACTGTCTACGTTCCGAAGCAGTACGTCCCGGGCACCGCCGCACCCTTCATCGTGGGCGCTGATGGCCCCGACAAGATGCTCTTCACGGCTCTCGACAACCTGATCGCCCAGCGCCGCGTCCCGGCTATGATCGCCATCTCCATCAGCAATGGCGGCGGCGACGCGCAGGGCAGCCAG
The DNA here is from genome assembly GCF_015277775.1 of Paludibaculum fermentans. Lineage (NCBI taxonomy): Bacteria > Pseudomonadati > Acidobacteriota > Terriglobia > Bryobacterales > Bryobacteraceae > Paludibaculum > Paludibaculum fermentans. The sequence continues at coordinate 2,360,281 of NZ_CP063849.1, read as the reverse complement.
CGCGGACTGGAGTACGACACCATGTCCGGTCTCTACGCGGAGTTCGTCGAGACGGAAGTCCTCCCCCAGGTAGAGAAACGTTTCAATGTGAAGCTGACGAAGGATCCCGACGGCCGCGCAACAATGGGCGGCAGTTCCGGTGGTTCCTGCGCCCTGATCATGGCCTGGTATCACCCGGAGCTGTACCACCGCGTGCTGACGTACTCCGGCACGTACGTGAACCAGCAGTGGCCGTCGAATCCAGAAATCCCACACGGCGCGTGGGAATTCCACGAGCGTCTGATCCCCAACAGTCCGCCCAAACCCATTCGCCTCTGGATGGAAGTGGGGGATCGCGACCTCCTCAACCCAAACGTCATGCACGACAACAAGCACGACTGGGTGCTGGCCAACGAGAAGATGGCGCAAGCATTGGCCGCCAAGGGCTACCACTACCAGTTCGTCTTTGCCCGCAATGCGGGCCACACGGACCGCGCTGTCAAGATGCAGACCCTGCCGCAAGCGCTCGAGTATGTCTGGCAGGGCTACCCCATAGGCGTCGCGAAGTAGTGATCCAACCAACACGACAGAGCTCGGGTAGAGCCGTGCCGAGGCACGTGCGCTCACCCGGGCTCTTCCGCGTCGATGCGGCCCTATTTGGTCTTGTAGGTAAAGCTCAGCTTCGTCGGTTCATCCACCACCAGCGGGCGCACAAACCGGAATGAAGTCCCGGCACGAGGCACCTCCACCGGGATAGTCAGGACCCCTGCTACCCTGCGTTGCAGATTGACCACATTGCCGGACGCTGAGTTCAACACCTCCGCGGACTTCTTCTTGAGTTCATTGTCAATCCGCTTGGAATCGCGCACCACCTCCGCCTGGGAGGTGACCTCTACGGTCTCTGCAACCGAGCCGACATTCAGTGTCACGTTGACCGGCTGTGGCCTCTCGGCGTCGTAGTTGATCTGCCGCACCTGCGGTTGGAATCCCTGCGCGCTCACGGTGATCTTTAAACGCCCGCTTGCGAACGGGCCTGCCCTCCATTGGCCGGACGAGTTTGCGGATGCCTGCCTGGACTGGCCGGTCGCCACCTCGGTCACAACCACTTGCGCATTAGGAATCACGGCCGTGGTGGAATCGAGGACAACTCCCCCAACAAGTCCCGGGGCCAGATTCAAAGCCCTGTGCACTGAGTTGACGATGCCTGGGGGGATATCCATACTCAATGTTGCCTGCGTCCGCCCCGCCCCCACCAGTTCCTCTTCCTTGATCATTGCGACCCGTTTCGGCATCATTGGACTGACCTCAGCCTCCGGCAGTAACTCCGCCCGCAAGGCATCACCCGCGAAATTCGCCACCTTATATCGCTCCGGCAGGAACACTTCCCAGTGCAGCAAGGCGATCGGTACGTCCATCTTCGGCAGCAACAGTTCAGCCCCGCCCTTCTTTGCAAACGGCGCACCCGAATCCATATAGACGAAGGACACAGGGTAACTGCCAGTCGGGCGGAATCCGGGCCGTAGCAACGGCACCCGATTCCCATCCGACCCCTGCACCGGCTTCACATTCTGGCCCGCGACATCCGCGGATACGATACTTGCGCCCGCCGGCAGCGACACCCGCAGGAACGGCTGTGCCTGATTGCGGAGCGTCAATCTCACCTCCGTCAACGACCGCCCCTCCGAGGTCACCATCGAGGTCACCACCGCATCCTGCACCACGGCGGGAATCACGGCCTTGTCCGGGAACCGAACCCACTCCAGCGCCAAACCCAGCGGCTCCGACGGCTGCCGGTGATGACGAAACGCCGCATGCGGTGAAGAGTGCGCCAGCGCGCGCAAGTACGGCGATGCTTCCTTCAGGTCCATCCTCTTCAGGCCGCCGCTCTCCCTGGCCGTCAGTTCGATGGTCCCCTCGCCTTCCACGACAATCTCGCCTGTCTCTCGCTGCGAGCCTTTCAGGGCGAGAAATGGGACCTCCGCCTTCGTGTCGGTCGTCGACTTTTCCAGCGTGACGAGGAATTGGTGGCTCCGCGCCGATGGGTTGCTGACCTTCAGGACCAGCACGCCACCCTCCACGGCGCCAGACTCCAGCGTCGAGCCCGATGCGCCCGCGAGCTCATACCCGGCCGGCATCTCGATCTCAAATTGCGCCGGATCTCCCTGGATCACGTTGATGTCGATCAGCGCCGCCAGTCCCAGTTGCCCCTCGCCCACGGATACCAGCGTCTTCACATCCGACAGGAAGCGCACGGCCTTCGGCGCGACGGGCGCCACGTTTTCCCGGGAAGCCCACCACACCGACGTGTTTTGCCCGGGCGCCAGCGTAGCCTGGATCGTGGTCTGCCCATTGCTGGACGACCGCGCCGTGACCAGGCCCGGCGAAACATGCGCGTTGGTGTGGTCGCCCGGCAACACCAACGTGAGCCTCACCGCACCGGCGGCCGGGGCCGGCAACTGAAAAGAGGCGCGGCCCGGCTCAATTACCAGCGGGAATCCTGTCTCCAGCGAAATAGAGAACTCCGCCGGTCCCGTCAGCACCGCGGAGTGTGTCCGGCCCGACTGGACCAGCGCGAGCTCTTTCCCCTTCTGCTGCGCCTCCAGCACCGTCATCCCGGAAACCAGCGGCACCGTAGCTGAGCCCTTGGTGAACACCTGGCCCTCCAACTGCACTTTCCCCGCGGCCTTCTCGCCAGTCACTTCAATTCGCAAATCGGCGCTTTGCAGCGAGTAGGGCTGCGGCGGTACGTCCACCTTCTTGCCCGGTTTATTCGCGAGTTCAAGCAGCCGGTTGTACTCATCCAACGTCAGCGTGACATTTCCAGCAGACGGAGGCGGCAGCGTTGGCCGCACCTGCCCCTGGGCCGCACCAGCCAGGATTAGAGCCAGCAGCAAAGCAACGGATCTCATTTTCCACCTCGCGCTTTTTCTTTCTGATAGGTCAGCTCGATGGTCGAGCCGCGGTTCTCACTCGTCAATTCCGAAACCAGGAATAGCGACGGGCCCACCTGGGGAAACTCCGCCATCATGGGGAGCGCGGCTCCGGATTGCCGCGCATTCAATCGAGTCTTGTAGTCGTCCACCAGTGCCTGCGTAGCCGCTTGCGAGGGCGGTCCGTTCGTCTGCAATCGATCCAGTTGGTTCGCTGCCGATGGGGCCATCGCCGCCACCGCGGGCTCGTAGGACGCGGCATTCAACACAGACGAAGTAGCCTCCTGGAACGCCTCAGTACGAAACGGACCCGGTTCCACGTTGATCTTGGCCAACGGTGGATGGAACACCTGGACACCCGTCTTCGACACAGGCAGATCCACGGCGGGCAACGCCAGCGACGCGTGGCCCCGCTCCGCCCAGGCCGTGCCCTGTGCGAGATACAGGATTTCCACCGCGAACGCCGGAGCCTCATCCCCAGCTCTCGAACGCTCCAGTGGCATCAGCAGTGCCCCATCTGGCGATTGGCCCGGCCGCACCGGCCTGCCGCCGAGAGAGGAACTCCACACGACCGCCCCCGCGGGCAGCGTAATCTTGAGGAACGTCCGTTGATTGTTCCGGACCGCATAGCGCGCCTGGATCAGGGTCTTGCCCTCCAGGCTCATCAGGATCCGGTATCGCGCCTCTTCCACATTCGCGGTCAGCACGGCCTGTTGGTCATACCGGGTCAACTCCACCTTGAGCGACCTGGTAGAGGTGGCCGCGCCGGGCCGGAACCGGAATGCCAGCAGGGAAGGCGATTGACGGTTCTGTACCGTGGCCCCCATTTCCGCCGCATCGGCGCGATCCAGGTTCAGGGGCTTGGCGTCTTTGATCTCACCGGCGCCCAGTACCTCCACCGCGACGCCGCCCGTCTCCCGCTCGGCGCCCAGCAAAGCCAGCAGCGGAATATCAATGCCGCCGTCGCGCGGCAATCGCGTCTCGCCCGTAATCACAAACCGCGCGGATTTCTCTTCCGGCTCCAGAAATTTAACAAGGACTTCGTTCGATTGAACCTCCCAATCCGCCACGGTCGCGCCCAAAACCTGATTCACCGTGACATTGGCCGGAACCCGGATCCGGGCCTGGCTGGCGGCGCCCTGGACGACCTCCAGGTTCACCTCCGCATATACCGAGGTGGAGTCCTCGCCCAGGCTCAACAACTCCGTCAGGGAACCCCGCATCCTCAGCGCCTGGGTTACCCGATGATCCTCGGCCTTGCGGCGCCAGGCGAACGTCAACGCGGAACCACCGCTCCCATAGGCCAGCCACTTGCTCTCTGAGGCCGATTGCGACTTCTCGTACAGCAGGCCGCCGCCCACGCGGACCTCGACATCCAATCGCGGTAGTACTACCAGCCCTCGGGTAATGCCCGACTCGCTGGCTGGCAGCGTCAACCTTTCCTCTCCCGCGTTGGACCCGATCGGCAGGGCCACCTCCAGCACGAGCGATGCGCGGCCGCGCTTCGAAAGGACGGCCATCTGCTGACTCCCACCCCTGCCGGCGGGGCCGGGCACGAGCGCCGCCGGTTTCCCGTCGAGCTTGGCCTCGCGGACGAGCAGTCCCGCGGGAATCGGCACCTGCACCCAACCGTCCTTCAGGACGTCGATCGTAATGGTGGCATGCCCTGCAGCCAGGTCACCATTGATCCGCAGTTCATACTCGACGCGCGTCAGCGTTGCCTCCAACGGCGGAGCCTCCGGTTCCATCGCGGCAGGGTAGGCCCGTGCGCGTAGCGAACCGTATTCGTTCACCGGGATCACCACCCAGCCGGACGAAGAAGGCGGAGAGTCCTGGGCGGAGACCCCTAAAGCGAGAACCGTGGCGAGCAAAGGCACAAGCGCCCGTGGGGATGTCATGATTCTGAGATTGCGCATCTCGACGAATCCTTTCAAAGTTGCTGACACAAAAATACTCCAGAGCACGACTGGTGCGCGAGGAGTTGCGGTATTTGCGAGCTATTGATCCGAGACCCTTGGTGCAGCTTTTGACGCAATGGGGGAATCTTCGGTTCCATTCAAACCGAATAATCTCCAGGCCAGCCGCGGGGATGCGCAAATCCACCGAAGGAAGTCAGGTATAGCGGACAGGAATCAATGCAAATTGGAGGGGGCAACGGCAGCGAGCCGCCATCGGGCAGGCCCGTCCCCCGTATGCCAAAGCGGACCAATCTTGAATTGAGTCGAGCACGCCAGTAAGCGGGTAGCCGTGTGCCAAAGCGAACCAGGCTTGAATTGAGCCGCGCACGTCAGTAAGCGGACAGCCCACCGGAAGGCTCCAATCCACCAACCCTCGCGGCCCGCTACCCAGGAGTCTTCAAGAAGATTCGGCGTGACTATCCGAGCCGCGATCGTGATGAAGGAAACCTCATTCCGAGCCGCGACTGCAAGGAGCGGGGGAGCAACCGCAAAGCCCCAACCAACCATCGATCGAGACCGTCCCCCCGTCTCCTCACGCGTGCGCCAGTGAGTCAACCTCTTCCAGCCGCACCGGCCGGCGCTCATCATAGGACTTGCGTGCCGCCAGTGCCATGACGACCGGAATCCGCCCGTCGATCCCCGTCACCGGGGTCGGCTTATTCTCCAACACCGCCTGCACGAAGCACCGTAGCTCGCTGACAAAACTCTCCGTGTAGCGGTCCATGAAGAAGTTCATCGGCAGATCCTGGTGAATTGACTCCGCCGTGCTCAGCACCGTCTGGCTGGCATAGCGGTTGGCACTCGCGATCGAGCCCGCGCTCCCAAAGACCTCCACCCGCTGGTCGTAACCGTAAACCGCTTTGCGGCTGTTATCGATCGTACCGATTACGCCATTGCGGAATCGCAGCGTAATCACGGCCGTATCCACATCGCCTTCGGCCCCGATCGCCGGGTCGACCATCACACCCGCCGCCGTGTAGACCTCTTCCACTTCGTCGTTGATCAGGAACCGGGCCATGTCGAAGTCGTGGATGGTCATGTCCAGGAACATCCCGCCCGATACCTTCACATAGGCAGCAGGCGGCGGTGCCGGATCGCGGCTGATGATGTGCACCATCTGCGGAGTCCCAATCTCGCCGCTGGCCACCGCGGCCCGCACCCTGGCGAAGTTGGAGTCGAAGCGACGGTTGAAGCCAATCTGCAGCTTCACACCCGCCTTCTCCACCGCATCCAGTGCCGCATCGATCTTCTCCAGGCAGTGATCCACCGGCTTCTCACAGAAGATGTGTTTGCCCGCGCGAGCGGCCTCCACAATCAGGTCGGCATGCGTATTCGTCGACGAGCAGATGAGCACTGCCTCAATGGAGGGATCCGCGAGCACCTCGCCCGCCGAGGCGGCCACCTTGGCGATTCCGAACCGCTCCGCTGCTTCCTCCGCCGCCTGCTGGTTCACGTCTGTGATCACAGCCGGGTTCGCTTCCGGAATCCGGAACGCCAACGATTCGGAGTGGACCTTTCCGATGCGGCCCGCACCGATAATGCCGATATTGAGTCTTTTCATCATGGCCATTCCTTCCTAGGCGAAATTGGATTCAATCGAATGCAGATACTCGCGATTTCGGCGTGCACTCTCGGCCGGAGCACCCATACCCGGCAGGACGTCCTGCTCCACCAGCGTGTACCCGTCGTAGCCCGTATGCTTCATCCACCGCAGTGCCGCCGGAAAATCGACGCAGCCTTTACCCAGCTCGCAGAAGACACCATAACGCAGTGCCTGGAAGTAATCCCAACCCTCCACCCGCGCCTGGGCTGCCACATCGGGCTGGCAGTCCTTGAAGTGGACATACCAGATGCGATCCTTGAAGCGCTGCAGCCCGGCCACCACATCGGCGCTGCCTGCTCCGTAAGCGTAATGGCCGGTGTCGAACACCAGGCCGATCGCCTCCGGATCCGTCAGGTCGAGGAACCGTCCGATCTCGTGTGGAGTCTCGATATAGCCCGCGCAGTGATGATGAAAGACGGTCCGCAGGCCGGTCTCGGCCAGCACCGTGCGCGCCACCAGATTCGCGCCTTCCGCAAAGATGGCCCACTCTTCGTCGGACAGGCCCATCCCGGGTGTGACGCGGCCGGCATTCAAAGTCCGCTCCGGCACTGACCCGTTGTCGTCCGCCAGCACCAGGAATGGCTTCGGATCCGTGCCCACCGCCGCCAGCAGCTTCGCTGTCTTGACCGCCGCTGCGACACCGGGCTTGTGCGCTGCCCGGTTCTTCATGGCGACCGGGACAAACGCGCCCAGCATCACCAGGCCCCGCCGGCCCAGTTCGGCCGAGAGCACCGGCGGATCTGTCGGCATGTAGCCCCAGTCACCCAATTCGGTGCCCGTATAGCCCGTAGCCGCCAGCTCATCCAACATCCGGCTGTAGCCGATCTGCTCGCCTTTGGCCGATTCGAATTCAAGCGTGCCCCAGGAACAGGGCGCATTGCCAACTTTTAGGATTGCCACGACGACTTACCTCTAGAACTTTCTGCTCCACTCCCTGGGCCAGCGCTCGATGACGACTTTCTTGTCCGTGTAGAACTCCACCGCATCGCGGCCCTGTGCATGCAGTACACCCAGGAAGCTGCCCTTCCAGCCGCTGAACGGGAAATAGGCCATTGGAGCGGCCACGCCGATGTTCACCCCGACATTGCCGGTCGGAATCTGATTCCGGAACTTGCGTGCCGCGGCTCCGCTTGAGGTGAAGATCGACGACGCATTCCCGTAAGAGTTCTTCGCGATAATCGCCATCGCTTCGTCCACGTCGCTGGCGTGAATCAGGCTCAACACCGGTCCGAAGATTTCAGTCTCGGCCAACTCACTGCCCGCCGGGACCCCGTCCAGGACCGTCGGACCCACGAAACTGCCGCTCTCCAGCCCCGCGGCCACGGCATCGCGTCCATCGACAGCCGCCTTGGCGCCCTGCTGCGTTCCGGCCGTGATGAGCCCTTCAATCCGTTGGCGGCTGGCCTGCGAAATCACAGGACCCATCTGCACACCCTGCGCCAGTCCGTCCCCGATTTTCATCGCCGCGGCAGTGTGCGTAATCGAGTCCCGGAACCACTGCTGCGCATCACCCACCGTCACCGCCACTGAGACGGCCAGGCAGCGCTGCCCGGCACAGCCATAGGCGCTGTCGGCGATGATCTGCGTCGTCGTCTCCGGCTCGGCATCGGGCAGGACCACCACGTGATTCTTCGCGCCGCCCTGGCACTGCACTCGCTTGCCGTTGGCCGACGCCCGGGCGTAGATATAGCGAGCCACCGGCGTGGATCCGACGAAACTGATCGCCGGAACCTGTGGATGGTCCAACAGCGCATCGACGGCCGCCTTGCCTCCGTTCACCAGATTGACCACACCCGCCGGCAGTCCCGTCTCATGCAGCAGCTCCATGATTCGGATCATCGACAACGGCACGCGATCGGCGGGTTTCAGGATGAAAGTGTTGCCGCAGGCGATCGCATACGGCAGGAACCACAGCGGGATCATCGCCGGGAAATTGAAAGGTGTGATGGCGGCCACGACGCCCAGCGGTTGCCGGAACATCAGTTCATCAATGCCGCGAGCGACGTCTTCCAGGTTGTAGCCCTGCATCAGGATCGGGATCCCGCAGGCCACTTCAACGTTCTCCACACCGCGCCGCAATTCCCCGCGAGCCTCCGCCAGGGTCTTGCCGTTCTCGACGGTCACGATCCGGGCGATCTCGTCGAAATGTTCTTCCAGGAGTTGCTTGAACTTGAAGAGGTATTGGATGCGCTCTGCCGGAGGCACCGCGCGCCATTCCGGGAAGGCGGCCGCGGCTGCCTGGACGGCGGCTTCCACGTCGGCCTGCGACCCTTCCGGCGAAACCGCAATCGTCTCGCCGGTGGCCGGATTGATCACCGGCAGCCCTGCGCCGGAGACGGGGCGCTGCCACGCTCCGCCGATGTAGTTCAGAATTTCTTTGTTTGCCATGGGTTAGTTACCTGGGCGCGGCGATCTCGTGCCGCCGCTCCTTCCGGACTGCCTGTTCGTACTCGGCTCTCGCCTGGCGGACGCTCTCGATCTCAGAGACTTCCGCGATCTGCACATCCCACCACGATTCGTAGCCGGGCACGCGCATCTCTTTGTCCACTTCCACCACGACAGCCGTAGTCGTGGTGTGCGTGCGCATCTCGGCCAGCGCCCTCTCCAACTCGGCGCGGGTGGTCACCCGTACCGTGCGGGCGCCCAAGCCGGAACACAACGCCGCGAAATCCACCGGCACGTTCTCTCCATCCAAGCTGCCGCTCTCGGTCCGGCAGCGGTAATTCGTCCCAAACCCGCCCGAGCCGATCGCTTTGGAGAGCCCGCCGATGCTCGAGTACCCGTGGTTGTCGAGCACGATAATGTTCAGCTTGTAGCCTTCCTGCACCGACGTGGCGATCTCGGACGACATCATCAGGAATGAGGCGTCGCCTACCATGACGTAAACTTCCCGCGAGGGATCCGCCATCTTGACACCCAAACCGCCGGCGATCTCATACCCCATGCAGGAGTAGCCGTACTCCATGTGGTATCCGCCTGGTTTACTCGTCCGCCACAGCTTGTGCAGGTCGCCCGGCAGGCTGCCCGCTGCATTCAGTACGACGTCGTTCGGTTGCGCCACTTTGGCGACGGCGCCCACGACTTCGCCCTGGCTGATGGGTGGACCGTGCTGGATGTTGTAGATCCGGTCGGTCTCCTCCTCCCAGCGCGCCTTCCACTGCGCGATCGCCGCGGAATAGTCCGCATCGACGGAATAACCGGACGCCGCTGCTTCCAACTGCTCCAGCCCCACTCGGGCGTCGGCAATCAGGGGCAATCCGGCGTGCTTGAAGGCATCGAACTCGGCCACATTCAGGTTGATAAACCGTACATTCGGGTTCTGAAACGCGGTCTTGGAAGCGGTAGTGAAGTCGCTCAGCCTGGTTCCAATCGCGATGACAAGATCAGCCTCCCGCGCGGCAATGTTCGCCCCGGGCGTACCCGTCACACCAATCGCCCCGAGGTTCTGCGGATGGTCGTAGGGCAGGGAACCCTTGCCGGCCTGCGTTTCGCCCACCGGAATTCCCGTTCGTTCCGCGAATCGGGCCAACGCCGTGCTGGCGACGCTGTAGAGAACGCCGCCGCCGGCCACGATGATCGGCCGCTTCGCGCTGCGAATCCATTCAGTTGCGCGAGCGAGCATGACCAGCTCGGGCACGGGCCGCGGGATGTGCCAGACCCGCTTCTCGAACATCTCCACCGGGTAATCCCAGGCTTCGGCCTGGACATCCTGGGGCAACGCGAGGACCACCGCACCGGTATGCGCCGGAGACGTCAGCACACGCATCGCTTCGACGACAGAGCACGGCAGTTGGTCTGGCCGGCTGATCCGGTCCCAATAGCGCGACACCGGCTTGAAGCAATCGTTGACGGAAAAGTCCTGTCCCTGCTCGGACTCAATCTGCTGCAGCACCGGAGCCACATTGCGCCGTGCGAAGATGTCGCCGGGCAACAACAGCACGGGGATCCGGTTGATCGTGGCGGTGGCGGCGCCCGTGATCATGTTCGTCGCGCCGGGCCCGATCGACGAGAGGCAGGCGAACGTCGAAAGCCGCATCCGTGACTTCGCGAACGCCGTGGCGATATGGACGGCGGCCTGCTCATTCCGGCACATGTAGTAGGGGAAGTCCGGATTCTGCTGCAGCGCCTGGCCAAAGCCGGCAATGATGCCGTGGCCGAAGATGCCCCAGGCGCCTTCGATAAAGCGGTTTTCCACGCCATCGCGTTCGACGTACTGGTTCTTCAGGAAGCCCAGCAGGGCCTGCCCCATCGTCAATCGTCTTGTTTCCATTGAGATACCTCCAAAGCTGCGTGGATCAGAAGAGCCGCGAGAGCGAGTCCAGCGCCCGGCCGCGATTCGCTGGAAGGGATTCCAGCGCCTGGTCGACCGTCCAGGTTTGATGAATGATGCCACCCACCGCGCAGGCCATGGCCAACGGGTCCTCGTCGCCGGGGTAGAGTACGTTGCGGCCCACCAGGGCGCCCCGAACGTTCGGCCCGGCCTTCATGGCGGAAGCCAGTTCCCCCAGGAACGGAGCGGGGTTCCCGGCCGATTCACCGCCCAAAAGCAGGATCGGCAAGGACGTGGACCGGGCCACCGTTTCGTATCCCTCGCAGTAGGGCAGCTTGAGCCACAGATAGCGGCTGCTGTCGCCCAGGGCGGAAGCGACACCGGCAATGCGGGCCAGGGCCTCGCGTTCCTTCTGGACCGCCCAGCCCGAATCCCTCCGGATGACCGGCAGCGGCTCCAGGAACATGGGCAGGTGCAATGCGTTGCATTCGTTGATCGCCTGCGCGCTGGCGAGCATGGTTTTCAGCGATCCGGCGTCATCATCGGCGATGCGCAGCAGCAGCTTCGCGCCATCCAGGTGCCACGCCGTACAGGTGGCCGGGGTGGGTCCGGTGATCGGGTCATCCAGCTCCCAGCAGGAGCCCGCCAGGCCGCCCCGGTTCAGGCTGCCAATGAGGACCTTCCCGTCCAGAAGCGATACGCCGCCTGCTTCTCTTACCAGTGCATCCAGGATCAATAGATCCTCGAGGATGTCCATGGTGGCCATCAGGCCATCAATCCCGTCGGCCGACATCACCCGGACAATCCTGGCAAGATAGTCCCTCCGATCGGCCATGGCGATGGGATTACTCCCGACTTTGGTGACCCGGCGGGCCGGATGATCGGCGGCCAGGATGTTGAGCTTACCCCCGCTCACGAGACCGTGCCGGCGCCGGCGAGTCTGGGCCGCGCGCCAGGCGCAATCCGGATCAGTGACCCGGACCTCGGTGAGGCGCGCCATCAGGGTATCTGGCAGAAACTGCTGGCTGGAGAACATGAAACCTCCGTACTCTATCGGGCAGGCTCCGCGGGCTTCCGCTGTTCACTGAGGAGCGCCTGCACCTCTGCCATCGTAGGCATAGCTTCGGAGCAACTGAGGCGGCTGACCACAATCGCTGCGGCGGCATTCCCGTAATGCAGACATTCCTCGACCGGTAGATCCTGTAAAAGCGCATACAGGAAGCCGGATGCGAAGCCGTCACCCGCGCCGATGGTGGTGCACACGTCCACCTTGTAGGGCGGCAGAAATACCGACTTTTCACCGGTCCAAACCCGGGTGCCTTGCTCGCCCAGCTTGGACACCAACATGGGCAAACTCCGCAGTTTCTCCGTCGCGGCCTCCAAGGTCGACTCGCCGGCCACCAGCATCAGTTCCGGCTGATTGCCAATCAGTACGTCAATGAACGGTAATGCGAGCCGCACGGCCAGCCCGGCTTCGGCCGGACTGGGCCACGACATAGCCCGGAAATCAACGTCGAAAACCACACGGCAGCCCGCTTGATGCGCCCGTTCCAGCGCCAGGTAAGTGGCTTCGCGCGAAGGCGAGGCGCACAGCGAGGTGCCGTTGGTGATAAACATCTTTGCGGCCGAGACGTATTCGAGGTCGCCGGGCGCGGTCGTCAGCAGGGTATCCACCGCGTCGTGGCGGTAGAAGACCTGCGGGAAGCGGTCGGGCGGGGAAACCTCGGTCAGGCAAAGGGATGGCAGGTAGCCCGGCCGGGTTTGTACATGGCTGGTGTCGACTTTGGCTTCGTTTAGGTAATCGATCAGAAACTGGCTGAGGCTGTCGTTGCCCAGGCAGCTCACGATGCCGACGTTGGCGCCCAGGCGGGACAAACCCACAGCCATATTGGCGCTGGAGCCGCCCAGGTAGCGGGAAAACCGCCGTGCCTGGGGCAGCGGAACGTGGGGTTCCTCGGAGTAGAGGTCATAGCCGATGCGGCCGAGAATTGCGATGTCCATAGATGTCACCTCAGCGGACCAGCGGGAGTCTCGGGTCCTGCTCGCGCCACGTGTCGCGGACCCAGGCGTATTCGGGATCGTCGGATGCGGCCATCGAGCGGGCCGAGCCGGCGAGGACGTTCAGATAGTAAGCGTTATAGCCGTGCGCGGCGACGACCGGGTGGTACCCTTCCGGTACCAGCACCATCTCGCCGTCGCGGACGGTGAGGGTTTCATCGATCCGCCGGTCGGCGCTGTACACCTTCTGGATGGCATAGCCCTCGGGCTTGTCGATGCGGTAGTAGTAGAACTCTTCCAAGTCCACTTCTCCAGGGAGATTGTGGACATCGTGCTTGTGCGGCGGGTAGCTGGACCAGTTGCCGCTGGGGGTGTAGACCTCACAGACCAGGATCCGGTGGGCCGGGAAGCCGGGCTGGATCATGTGGTTGATCTGCCGCGTGGCGTTGCCTCCGCCGCGAATCTCGACGCGGACGTCCGCCGGCCCGACCAGCGCAGCCGCGTGCGGTTCCTCGGCTTTGGAGTAGCAGAACGCCAGGTCGCAATCACCCTGCGCGGTGAGCGTAAACTTTGTCGCAATAGGCAGATACAGCGTATGAGGCAGGCCGCTGAAGACACTCGCGCGGCCCCCGACCGAGGCGAAATCACCGGCTGTCGAGGTGACCGAGCAGGTTCCGCCGAGAGGAACAATGGCGAGTTCGCGGCCGGCGGTGTCCTCCTCCATGCTCTGGCCGGCTTGGAGCTTCACGATCTTAATGGCCAGTAATTCAAATCCGAAAGTCTCAATCTGAGTTCCGGTTGTGTCTGGATGGACAAGGAGGGACATCAGGCAATCTCCTGTGGGGAAGCGGTGGATTGGCGAACGATCAGTTCGCCGGGCATTTTCAGGTTGGCCTCAGTAGGCGTGCCGGCCAGCAGGTGCAGCAGGCTTTCCACCGCTAGCCGGCCCATGTCGCGCATCGGTTGGCGGACGGTGGTCAGCGGCGGCGCCGCAAACTGAGCAAAGAAAAGATCATCGAAGCCGACGATGGACAAATCTGTAGGGATTCGCAAGCCGCGGGCGGCAGCGGCCCGCATCGCGCCAAAGGCGGTCATGTCGTTGTAGCAGAACACCGCCGTCGGAGGCAGGGGTAGCGTCAGAAGCTCCGACATGGCGGAATCACCACCATCAGCGGAGCCGTTCCCGTATCCGGTATATTCCGTCAGGATTGGCAGCCCCGCAGCTTCCAAAGCCGATTGGTAACCGCTGAAACGCTCGGTATCCGACTGGCAGCCAAAGCGATCGCCAATGTAGGCGATGCGTCTATGACCGAGGTCGATGAGATGCTGGGTGGCCTGGCGGCTAGCGGCCAGGTTTTCGATCATCACCGAGTGCATGAACTCGCTGGGGTGCTGATTGTTCAGGAGAACGATGGGGACGTGAGCCTGGGAGAGCAGTTCGGCATAGACCGCGCCGACGCGCGACGAGGTGACGATGATGCCGTCCACCCGGCGTTCCTCGAACGCCCTGACCACGCGCATTTCCCTCTCCGGTTGCGCGTTGGAGTTGGCCAGGATGACGGAATAGTCACGCTGGTCGGCGGCATCTTCGATTCCGAGGACGACCTCAGCGGCGAAGGGGTCGGCGATGCTGGTAACGACTACACCGATCGTAGCGGAACGGCTGGTGACGAGGCTGCGGGCGGCGGCGCTGGGCCGGTAGCCGGAGTCGGCGGCGATCTGGCGGATTCGGGTGATTGTTTGGGGACTGATGAGGGAGCTGCCGCGAAGCGCACGGGAGACGGTGGAATGGGAGACATTCGCTAGCCGGGCGATGTCTTTGATGGAAGCGCGTCTCACGTGGTGCTGCCTCTCCAATCGAGTCATGCAAACGTGTGCATAACCCAACGATCGAATCTTACAGTTTCTGAGAAAAGAAATCAATTATCCGATTCAAGGACAGATTCAAGCGCAGGTCAGAAGCTGAGCTTCAGGGCCAACTGGATGGTGCGGGCCGCTCCTGAGCTTTCGATCCGCCCGAACCGGGCTGGATTGTTCACGAGCGCATACGGATTGGAGAGTGCCGCCTGGTTGAGCGCATTGAAGAACTCCGCGCGCACCTGGGTCCGAAAACGATCATGCACCGGGAACTCCCGCACCAGGGCGACGTCGAAGTTGACCATGCCCGGGCCGCGCAACAGATTCCGCGGCGCGTTGCCAAAGGTGCCAGGTGCGGCCAATTGGAACGCGGACGTGTTGAAGTAACGGCCGATGATCTCCTGTCTCGACCGCCCGTTGCTCATGTTCGGATCACCGGTGAGGTCGGCGAAATCCTGGCCCACGCCGCTTAGCGCCCGGTCCGTTCCGGAACGCACCGAGAACGGCATGCCTCCGCGCCAGGTGGCCATGCCTGAGGTGACCCAGCCGTTCGTGAGCAAACGAACCCACCGTGCATCGAATCCGGCGGCGGGCACGGGCCAGACCCACGAAGCCGTCAGGCGGTGTGGAACGTCGAAGTTGGCGAGAGCCCGGCCGGCCCGCCGGTCAGAGGGCATGGCAATGGAGGCGCTCTGCCCGGGGATCGTGTCCTCGGAGCTCTCGTCGATCGCCTTTGACCAGGTGTAGTTCGCTTCGACGATCAGGCCCGAGGGTGCGCGCCGCGAGACCGCCGTCTCCAGCGCATGGTAGCTGGAACTGGATCCGGATTCCGACACAATGAGGCTGGCGAAGTCGGGATAGGGCCGGCGCTGCTGCAGATTTGAGGCGGTGGCGCCTGCGGCGTAGCGGGCGTAGTTCAGATCGTAGGCGTAGGAGAGATTCCGCCCAAGGTTGCCGACGTAGGAAGCGCGGCCGAGCCAAGCCTTGCCGAACGGGTGTTCGACGGTGAGATTGACGCCCTCGGAATAGCCGGGACGGAAGCCGGGCGAAAAGGTGCCGAACTGGCCCATCGGTGTCGAGAATTTCACATCCCTGGACGGCTGGAAGGGCGCGAACGAACCCGGGAACGGGTTCACCACATTGGCGAACGGATCGCTGAACTGGACTCCGTTCCGGGTCACCTGCGGGCTGAACGGGGCTGAGTTGACGAAGCCGTTGTAGAGCATGGTGGCCAGGGGCACCCAGAAGATGCCGGCTCCGCCGCGAAAAACGAGATTGGTGCCACGCGGCCGCCAGGCGAACCCGACGCGGGGCGCGAAGGACTTGCGGAACTCGCGGAAGCCGCCCTGCGGACAGGCCCAGTCGCCTGCGTTCAGGTAGCCGAGCGGCGCATTAGGAAATCGAGTCGACCGGACGCCCGGCACGAAGCACTGGATGCGCCCGAGCGAATCCTGATAGGGCGTGGACGGATCCCAGCGAAGACCGGTGTTCAGCGTGAAGCGGCTGCCGATGCGCCAGGAGTCCTGCAGGAAGAGGGCGGTCCGCAGACCGGAGAGTTCCTTATACTCGCCGCCACCCTGCCAGAACTGGTAGACCTCGCCCAGCAGGAAATCAGCCATCGGATCGCCGCTGGCGGCTCCGTTGAAATCGAAGTTCCCCATGGTGCGGAAGTCGTTCCGGATCTGGTTTCGAAGGCGCAGGACTTCGCCGCCGGCTTTGAGTTCGTGACGCCCAGCCATCCAACTGAGGCTGTCGGAGAGGTGGTAGTCGCGGTCGCGCTTGTCGTAGTTCCAGCCGGGCCGGGCCATGAAGTTGCCGTAGACGTTGACGTACATGGCGGCCGGGCTCTTCACGGCGATGCCCCGCACACCGGCCTGTGCGAAGTCGATGGGCAGGCGGACGGAGTCCCAATCGTTCAACGTGCGCCGGTCGCGCACGGCGAAAGTCAGGTTGTGGATGACGGAGCCGGAGAGCATCCAGACGTCGGTGAACGTGGCGTGGATGTAAGGCTGCACGGAGCGCCCGACGCCGGGTCCGAACATGGAGGCGAGGTCCTGCGGATTGCCAGAGAAGGGCGTCTCGAGATTGCGCTGGAACAGGTGCCCGGTGAGGCGGTGGGCGAAAGTATTGTAGTCGAGCCGGGCCGTGTATTCGTTCTCGCCGGTGCGGTCGCGGATGCTCACCTGGCGTTCACCGCTGGCCGAAGCGGGCACGGCGATGTAGCGCAACAGGGCCTGCGAGACGGAACTCAACCGGCTGGCGGGAATGCGGTTTGCCGGGAACGGGCTGAGTGTCAGGGGATCGACGACGCGGTTGGCTGTCGCGGAGAGATCGCCGCCGCGCATGGCGGCGGTGGGCAGGAACTGGCGCGTGTACTGCGTCTCGGCGCGCCCACGCGTGCCCTGGTAGCTGCCGAAGAAGAACATGCGATTGCGGATGACGGGTCCGCCCAGGGTGCCGCCGAACTGCGACCGCTTGAGGTTGTCGCGGTTGGCGGCGAAGAAGTCGCGTGCGTTCAGTGCTCCGTTGCGGGCGAATTCGAAGGCGGAACCGTGCAGCATGTTCGTGCCGCTTCTGGTGACAACGCTCACGATGGTGCCGGCGGAATTGCCGTGCTCGGCGCTGAGGTTGCCGCGCTCGATCACGACCTCAGCGATGGCGGAGGAGTTGGGGAAGACGCCGCTCTGGTGGCGGTAGGCGTCGGTGTTGGTGCCGCCGTCCAGGGTGTAGTGCACCCCGTTCTGACGGCCGCCGTTGACGGCATAGCCGTTGCCTTCCGACGACGACCGGCTGCCCATCACGACACCGGCCTGCGTCATGACGAGTTGGGTGATGTCGCGGCCATTGAGTGGCAGATCCTCGATCCGGCGCTGGTCGACGGCGCCGCGCAGGCTGCCGGAGGTGGCAGGCAAGGCCGCCTCGTCGGCGTTGACGGTGATGCTTTCCTCCAGGCGGCCGATCTGGAGCATGACATCAAGGGACGCGCGCTCCGACACGCCGAGCCGGATGTTTGAACGGGTGAGGCTGCGGAAGCCGCGCGCTGAGACGTGTACGGTGTAGAGGCCCGGCTGCAGGCTGCTGAAGCCATACTGGCCGGTGTCATCGGAGTGACCGTTGCGGCTGAGGCCTGTTTCCTGATTCCAGACCAGGACGTCGGCCCGCGGGATCATCGCGCCGTGAACGTCCTTGATCCAACCCGAAATGGCGGCGTGATCCTGGGCTTGCAGAACGCACACGGGGGCGCAGGCCAAGAGCAGAGCCAGGCACGTACCCTCCCTCGTTCCACGCATAGAGCACAGGGTACCATCTCACCCTGGAATCGGGGCCGCGGCGCGGGCTACTTCGCGCAGAGCGCTGCCAGGCGGTGCTCAAACGCGTCGCGCGTTCGTGCTGTCCGTTCGACGGAGGAGGCCAGCTCCGACCCGGAACCGAACAGTGTCGCGAACTCGCGGTGGAGCGACCGCAGATCCTCCAACAACGTGGAGGCCGATTCAATACTGGTGCAGTGTAAGGCGGCCGACGCCGGTCCGACGGGCGCCGCGGACGCGGGCCTGGCTGCCAGGGCTGCGAGACCTTCTCCGATGAGGCGGAGATACTGGTTGGCTTCGGTGGTCACGGCCGCGGCATCGCTCAGCGCGATGGCTTCAACGCGCCGCCGGCTGGGCATGTCCAGGGTCTCCATGCGAGTTGGAGGGAACCAGCGCAGATACCGGTCGAGTGCCGTCACCCGTGCCAGCAGCACGACGTACTGCCGCGTCACGTCGTCCAGATACTGACCGGCGCGGTCCTTGTCTCCGAAGCGGGCGGTGAGCAGTGCGAGGCTGGGTGATTCCGCGGTGGTTCCAGCGGAGATCGGCTCCAGCAGCTTTTCGCGCTCAGGAGACTTGGACTGGCTGCACGGCTTGGCGCCGCGGATCGCCTGCATGGCCCGGGTCACCTTTTCGCGATCGCTGGGATCGGACCAGAGTTCGTAGCAGACTGCGCCGTCCTGCCGCCTGAGCTGTGCCGCGGAGTGGATGTCGGCGCCTGCGGCGTGTAAGACTTCCCACATAGCGATTTCGGAGGTGGCCGCGGGGGCTGTCGTTTCGGTAGGGGCAGGCGGTTTCAAGGCTCCGGATTCGTCCGGCTTCGATCCGTCTGGCGCGCCCTGGCTGGTGACTTCCGCTTCGGCCGGCGCGGCCTCCATTTGAATCTCGTCTTCCCCACGGAAGTGGACGCTGCGGATGAGCGGGTGCCAATCGTGGCTATCGACCGTGATCGATGCCGATTCGATGGCGCGGTTGCCCAACACCGCCGTGGACAAGCGGACCCAGCCGTTGCCTCGTGTGATGGTGTCCTGTTTCTCCGTTTGTTCGGAGCGCCAGCGGGCGTAATCATCCGGATTCAGGGGATCGCGGCGATCGATGCGGGCCAGTTGAAGCTTTGCGTCGTCGATGGAGGGCAGTTCGCGCCCTCCCTGCCGGATCCGATAGTGACGCGGCGCTGCCGGCGTCTTGGCGGATCGCGTCTGCTGCACCTGTTCGCTGGCATGGCGCAGGATCTCGGCGGCCTCGACGGCGACGGGGTTCCAGATGCCGTTCGTACTGAAGATGAGGACGAGGCAGGCGGCCGCGCCGGCCAGGGCGATTGCCGGCGTCCAGCGTGCGATGGTACGGTTGCGCCGCCACCACGAGAGCGGGGCCGCTTCAGCGCGCATGCGGGCCTGCAGGGCGGTGACGGGTGGAGGGGGCGGCGCCAGCGCGCTCTGGATGTTGCGCCATTCGGCCAGGTTGCTTTCGCCTTCCTGGAGGGCCGCCAGCAGCGACTGACACGCTGCGCACCCGGCGATGTGAGTGCGGATGGGCTCCGACGGTTCCTCCAAATGGAGTAACAGGTCGGCCGGAGCCGGGTGCCCGGAAGGCTGCAGTGGCTCACTCATGGGTCAACTTCCCCAGCCGCTCAATCGCGCGGGCGCAGGTCTCGGCCACGGATTGAACCGTGACGCCGTGCATGGCGGCGATCTCCCGCAAAGTCATTCCTTCCGAGCGCATAAGTACGTACTGGTGTTGCCTTTCGGTGAGGCTGCCCATCGCCCTCTGTAGACGATCGAAGCGTTCATGGTCGAGCATCGCCTCTTCCGGGCTTAGCGTGCGCGTGGTCCAGGCGAGCTGCCCGCGTTGAACGACATTCCCCATGAGCGAGAGGTGGCCGGACTCGCGGCGAGCACGGTCGGTCCGCAGATTCTGCAGTGTCCGGATGAGCCAGGCCTTTGGCTTCTCTACTTGTTCACCTTCACGCAGGCAGCGGAACAGGCGCAGGAACGCATCCTGGAGCAACTCGTCGGCATCGGCGGGCCGGCTGCCGGTCAGCAGAAGGTAGCGATGCAGGCTGTTGGCATGCACCGCGTACAGATCGGCCACGAATTGATCCGGACTCTGCTCCACGCCTGAACTGATCTCCCCGCTCAACACCAGGGGAATTGCGGTGCTGTCATCCAAGATTCGACCTCAAAGCCCAGTCCTGGTGGACTGTATACATACTGACGAATCAGTGCGGCTCAATTCAGGGTCGCATGACAAAAAAGTTTCAATGTCCGAACCTGAAATCGAAGCAGGCGGTCCGTCACTGGGGCATGCATCCACGCGTGGCGCTTCTTTATGGTCTCTGTCGCCGCCGGGCCTTCCCGGCGCTGTTCCTCCTTCTTGCCCTTTTCTCCGTCCGGGAGTTGCGAGCCCAGGCAAGCGGCCGCATTGCCGGCACGGTCCGGGATGGCTCCGGCGCTTCCGTGCCGGGCGCCGAGATTACGGCGGTGAACGTCAATACCGGCTTCGAATTGACCCGGACCAGCCTGACGGACGGGACCTACGCCCTGCCATTGCTGCCGGTGGGCCAGTACCGGCTGCAGACGAAGGCCAACGGGTTCCAGCCCTTCACTCGGGCGGGCCTGACGCTTACAGTGGATACGACTGTTACGGTGGACATCACGCTGCAGGTGGGCGCGGTGTCGGAGGCAGTGGAGGTGACCGCCCAGGCTCCGCTACTGGAGACGCAGACCGGAGCCTTGCGCGGCATGGTGGACCAGCAGCGCATCGTGAATCTGCCGCTAAACGGCCGCGACATCACACAGTTGGTGGCGATCCAGGCCGGCGTGATTCCACGCAGCTCGTCCTCGAGTGAAGGCAACGCCTACTCGGTGAACGGCACGCGCGGCAACGGCATCTATTACATGCTGGATGGCGGCATGAACACGGACTCCTACCGCAACAACAGCGGCCTGTTCCCGAATCCAGATGCCGTGCAGGAGTTCAGCATCCAGAAGAACAACTTCACGGCCGAATTCGGCAATGCGACGGGCGCGGTGGTCAGCGTCATTACGAAGTCCGGCACGAACCAGTTTCACGGCTCGGCTTTCGAATTCCTGCGCAACGGCGTCTTCAACGCGCGCAACTTCTTTGCGGCGAAACGCGACAATCTGAAGCGCTCGCAGTTCGGCGGGACGCTGGGCGGACCGATTGTGAAGAACAAGGCATTCTTCTTCTTCGGCTACCAGGGGACGCGACTGCGGACGGATCCGCAGTTGACGCGCCAGTTCCTGCCGACGCAGGCCATGCGGGATGGCAACTTCTCGAGCCTGACGAAGTCTGTGATCGATCCGCTGACGAAGCAGCCGTTTGCCGGGAACCAGATTCCGGTCAGCCGCCTGAGCCCGGTTTCCCAGGCGCTGCTGAAGTTCATCCCCGTGCCTTCGAGCGCGACGGGCGAGCGGTTCACTGGCTATCAGGGCAAGCCGGTGGAAGACGAGTACACGGCACGCGGCGACTACAACTGGAACAACCACCGCTTCTCCGGCCGCTACTTCCGGCGCACGTTCACGCGGCCGTTTACGGGCAACACCGAGGATCTGGCGTCGATGTTCACCTCCGACGTGGGGCGGTCCACGCAGCCCTACTCGCATTGGACGTTCAGCGACGTCTGGGTGATCTCCCCGAACATCATCAACAATGGCACCTTCGCCATCCGTAGCCGGCGGACGTTCAACGACTGGGCTTCGGTCAAGCTGCCCATCGACTTCGCGAAAGCCGGTGTGGCCGGTATCGCGGTGAAGGATCCGGCGTCTGTCTATGTGAACATCAGTAACTACTTCCTGGCGCGGCCCGGCTGGAACTACGACAAGAAGGATCGCGATTACCATGTGTCGGACACGCTCACCTGGATGCTGGGTTCGCATCAGGTGAAGATCGGCGGCGAGTACCTGCACGTGAGCAACAACATCACGAACGACTTCCGCACGATGGGCAACTTCGATTTCAACGGCTCGATCTCCGGCGATCCGATGGCGGACTACATGCTGGGCGAGGTGTACCAGTTCTGGCAGGGCGGCGGCGAGTATAAGGACCTGGGCGGACACCGCATCGGGCTCTTCGTCCAGGACGACTGGCGCGTCACGACGAACCTGACGCTCAATCTGGGTGTGCGGTGGGAACCGTTCCTACCTTACACGGACTCGATCGGCCGCACGCAATGCTTTGCCCCTGGCGTGCAGTCTACTCGCTTTCCGAATGCGCCCAACGGTTATTTGAACGCAGGGGATCCAAGCTGCCCGATGGGCGGGTTTGACAGCTACAAGCAGGCGTTCGCGCCGCGCTTCGGCTACGCCTGGCGGCCGGGTGGAGGACGCACGGTGCTGCGCGGCGGCGCGGGCCTCTTCTGGAATCCGCAGTTCACGGTGCTCTACAACGGCTTTGTGAATTCGGCTCCGTTCAGCCCGCAGATCACGTTGAACGGCGTGAACTTCAGCAACCCTTACGCGAATACACCGAATCCGTTCCCGGGTTCCTTCGCTCCCTTCGATCCGCCCACGAACTCGTCGTTCGTCACCCCGCTGGGCACGTTCGGCGCGTTCTCCAACGGCTTCAAGCCCAGCTACCAGGAGTCGCTCAACTTCACGGTGGAGCACGAGGTCTTCAATGGACTGCTGGCTCGCGCCAGCTATATCGGCAACCTGGGCCGGCGGCTCTCGTACAACTACGACACGAACTGGGCGCGCTACAGTGCGGGGGCGACGACGGGCAACATCCAGGCGCGCCGGCCGTATCGCAATTACAACTCGATTCTTGTGGCCGATTCCGGTAGCAGTTCCAGCTATCACGGGCTGCAGTTCTCGGTGGAGCGGCGTCTGGCGAAGGGGTTCAGCATTGAGGCGAACTACACGTGGTCGAAGTCGATCGATGAACTGAGCGACGACACCACTCCGGGCCAGAGCACGTCCATTCCGATTCCGTACGACCGCCGTTCGGGCCGGGCTGTTTCGGACTTCGACAACACGCATCGCTTCGTCTCCTCGTGGGTGTGGAACCTGCCGGAGCTGAAGACGGCGCACCGGGTGATCCGGGCGACACTGGGCGGCTGGCAGACTTCGGGGATCGCAACCTTCCGCAGCGGGTTCCCGTATACCGTGCGCTCCGGCACCGATCGGGCGCTGAGCAGCATCGGACAGGACTACGCCGATGTGATCGGGGACGCGAACCTGGCCGGCGGCCGGTCGAGGGCCGACCAGATCGCACGCTACTTCAACACGTCGGCGTTCACGCTGGCGGCCGCGGGCACGTTCGGCAATGCGCCGCGCAACTTCCTGCGCGGACCGAAGTCGATCAACTTCGACCTGTCGGCCGTGAAGGCGATCCCGATCACGGAGCGGCTGCGGGCTCAGTTGCGCGGTGAGTTCTTCAACGCGTTCAACAATGTGAACTTCAGCACACCGTATGCGCTGGCCAATAGCGCTACGCGATTCGGCCGCATCGAGACCGCCGGCGATCCTAGAATTGTTCAGATCGCCCTGCGGTTTGAGTTCTGATCGGGAGAATCCCTTGCGAAGACTCTTGTCCATTCTGATTGCGGCGGCCGCGCTGTCCACGGCCGCCGACCTGAAGGTTGCCGAGGACGGCCGGCTCTCCCAGGAGCTGGCCGATTACCTCACACGCGAGGCGGCCACCCACTGGACCGCGCGCCATACCACCATTGCGGGGCTCCGAAACGCCAGGGATCTGGAGAAGCGGCAGCAGGAATTTCGATCCTGGCTGACGAAGGCCATGGGCGGCTTCCCGGCAAAGACTCCCCTCAATGCGAAGATCACCGGCGGCTTTGCGCGCGACGGCTATCGCGTGGAACATCTCATCTTCGAGAGCCTGCCCGGGTTCTATGTGACCGCCAATGTGTATGTCCCGACGAACGCAAAGCCGCCGTACCCGGCGGTGCTGGGCACGGCTGGGCACAGCCTCTCCGGCAAGGCGATCTCGACATATCAATACGCCTGGATTGGCCTGGTGAGGCGCGGGTTCCTGGTACTTGCTTTCGACCCGCCTGGGCAGGGGGAACGGAGCGAGTACTTCGACAAGACACTCGGCAAGTCGATCGTGTCGATTGGTACACGGCAGCACGACATGGCGGGCACGCAGTGTCTGCTCACCGGGTCGACATTTGCGCTGTACGAAGCGTGGGACGGGATCCGGGCCTTCGACTACCTGCTGACACGCCCGGATGTCGACGGGCAGAAGATTGGGGTGGCGGGCAATTCCGGAGGCGGAACGCAATCGGCTTACCTCTCTGTGGTGGAGCCGCGGCTGGCGGCCTCCGTCATCTCCTGCTACATGACCGGCTGGGAGCAACTGTGGACGACGCCTGGTCCGCAGGACGCCGAGCAGGACTTCCCGGGGTTCCTCAGCGCCGGATACGACTTCGGTGATTTCATGCTGGCGTTTGCGCCGAAACCCGTGACGATGCTGACGGGCATCAAGGATTTCTTTCCCATCGCTGGTGGACGCGCGACCTTCGCCGAGACGAAGAAGGTGTTCAGCCTGGCGGATGCCGAGGTACACGCGGGCTATTTCGAATATGACGATCCGCACGGTTGGAGTAAGCCACGGCGTGAGGCGACTTACCGCTGGTTGACGAAGTGGCTGCAGGGCCGGGACGATGACGGCGCGGAGCCCGAGATCAAGCCGGAAGAGGAGGCCACGCTCAACACGACGAAGACGGGGCAGTTGGCGACCTCGCTGGGCGGAGAGACGGTGCAGTCGATCAATCTGCGCAGGGCGGAGCAGCAATTTGCGGCGCGATCGGTGCTGCGCGGGTCGAATCCAGCGGCATTGCGGGCGGCCCTCACCCAGGTTCTGAATATTCCCGCTCGCAGCGGCGCGCCGGCGGTTACGGACGTGGCTTCTTCCAGCGAGGCGGATGGGAAGGTCACGAAGCTGCTGCTGGAGGCGCAACCGGGCCTGCATGTGCCGGCGGTGCTGTTCGAGCCGGCGGGGGCAGGGAAGCGGCCGGCGGTGATCTTGGTTGACTCGCGTGGGAAGTCGGCGTCGTCGAGCGAGATTGAGCAACTGGTGGTGAAGAAGACGGCGGTGCTGGCGGTGGACTTGAGTGGGTGGGGCGAGAGCGCTCCACCGGTTGGAGCGAGCGGGTACTCGGGCGATTGGCAACTGGCCCAGCGCGCGATGCTGATTGGCCGCCCGTTGCCGGGGATCCAGACATTCGAGCTACTGCGCTCATACGAGTGGCTGCGGACGCGGCCGGGCATCGATGCGGCGAATATCGGCGTGGTGGGCGTGCGGGATGGCGGGATGATCGCGCTGTATGCGGCTGCGCTGGAGCCGCGGATTGCGTCCGTCACAGTCAAGGAAATGATGGCTTCGTTCATGACCCTGGCCCGAGCGAAGCTCCACAAGGATCGCATCAGCAGTGTCGTGCCGGGCGTGCTGAGCGAGTTCGATCTGCCGGACCTGGCGCTGGCGATTGCGCCTCGGGAGTTGCGCCTGCAGTCGTTGCGGAATGCCCTGGGCGCACCACTCGGCCGGGCTGAAGTGGAGCGGGAGTTTGCACCGGCCGTGGCCCACTACAGCAACGCGAAGGAGCGGATCCGGATCGAAGACTGAATCCGCTCCCCAGCGGGTACTAGACAATTCGCGCGACAGCGGGGATGCGGCGGAGTGCCGCCGACGTCATCCAACTGAGCGCGACAGCGCCCAGGAACGCGATCGCAAACTTCGCGAGACCCGGCATGCCTGCGGGCAGCAGCGCATATTGCAGCCAGCTCACGAACGCATAGTGCAGCAGGTAGATCCCGTAGGAGTTGCGCCGCAGGCTGTCCAGCGAGGCTGACTTCCGGTTGGCGAACCGCAGGAAGACTGCGAGGAACGCGAAGCTGATGGCCGCGCAGGAGACCACGAAGCCCGCGTGCGCGGCGGCGGTCCAACCCTGCACGGCCGGGTTGGTGGTGGCCACAATCGTGAGTACGGCGGCGATGACGAAGGCGGCGAGCCCGGCGGTCACCCAGCGTCCCCAGCGGCGGGCCAGATTTCCACTTGCGGAGATCAGGCCGTTCTCCAGGCCCAGGGCTCCCACGCCGATGCCGGCGACGAAGTAAGTGAAGTAGTGCAGGATGCGGCTGGTCTGGAAGGTGAAGGGTCCAAAGGCGCTCCAGCGCATGGGGTTGAAGGCGATTGCCAGCGGGATGTAAACCAGCGCGGTGATGGCGGCCAGCGCAAGGAAGGCAACCAGCGGCCGTCCAGGGGCGCCGGGCAGCCTGGCTGCGAGGGTTTCACCCCACTTGGGTTTCCACGTGTACAGCAGCGCCGCGATCGCATCAAACGCGAGCAGCACCCAGATGAACCAGGCCGGGCCGGCGGGCCACTGGCCCAGCGAGAGCCACTGGTTCCAGAAGCCGTCGAAGCCGGAGTGCGCGGCCAACTGCAGGTAGGCTGGGTAGTAAGCGAGCGGCGCGAGAATCGCGGCAGCGACGACGAACGGAATGCCCAGCCTCAGCGCGCGGTCGCGCAGGAATGCCGAAGTGCCTTTTGACTTCAGCCCCTGCCAGACGAAGAGTCCGGAGAGGAAGAACATCAGCGACATGAAGAATATGTCGTTGAAGCCGACCAGCAGCAGGGCGCCGCTCCAACGCTGCGCGTCGACTACGGGGAAGGCCTGCCACCAGCGCGGCTCCACCGCCAGCGTGGCGTTGATCGGCGGCGCGTAGGGGTGATAGGCGAGTGCGGCATGATGGGCCACCACCATGACCACCAGCACGGCTCGCAGATAGCCGATGGCGTTGTTGTAAGTGGTGGCCGGGGGCGCCGTTTGCATGGGCATTCCAGGTTTGTATGCGGTAGGGGTCATAGGGATTGGCTCCTTAGCCGATGCGCGCCAGGCGGTATTGCGCCAGCGCCGTGAATACGATGGTGACGCCCGCGAGCACCAGTACATGGATTGCGGGCGAACCATGGCTGGCTTCGCCCATAGCGGCGAGGCCCAACTGGTCAAGGTGAAATGCGGGGGACAGCAGGGCGATCCACTGCAGCGATTTCGGCAGCGGCAACAGGATCGCGGAAAGGTAGATCATCGGCAGGTAGAACAAATTCACGAACGCCGGCGCGGCTTTGCCCGAACTCACACAGCCGACCAGGAAACCCATCGCGCAGAAGGGCAGGGCACCTAATACGTTGACGAAAGTCAGGCTCAATAGTTGTGTGGCGGTCAGCCGCAGGTGGCCGAACGGTGCGGCGGCCGCCATGCTCGCCATGACAATCGCCACGAATACCATCGACATCAGGAGCTTCGCGACGAGGGATGCGGCCGCGGGCATGGGCAGCGCGCGCTTCAGCTTCAGCAGCCCCTGCTCGCGTTCCATGGCTACGCTGATGCCGAAGCCGAACAGGCCCGGTCCCATTACTCCAAGGACCGAGAAGCCCATGAACGTCAGCAGCGCGCCCCTGGGATCCTTGCCGATATCAGCGCCGAACAACAGCACGGCAAACAGCAGATACAACACCACGGGCAGCAGCAGGAACGGTCCGGCGAAGGCCGGAGCGCGCAGCATGCGGAGAGTCTCATACTTCGCCTCCATGGCGTAGGCGCGCAGAACGCGGCTGGCCGGCATGGCGTGGCCCGGCATGGCTGCGGCGGCGGCCGGTTGGGTCATTGCGGTGTTCATTGCACGTCCTCCCGTGTGAGTTCATTGAAGGCCTCAGCCAGTCCGGCGCGCTGCACTTCCAGATCCTGCAGGTCCGGATCCGCGTCCAACAGGCGCCGCACCACATTCTCGGTATTGCTGGCGGTGATGTGGAGCCCGCGCTGGTCCTGGTTCACGGTCTGCACATCCGGCCAGCCGGAAACCTCCTGCGGTGTCAGGCAGGTCCGGCAGGTAATACGCTTGCGCACGACCAGCGCCCGGATCTCACTCAGGGAACCGGCCGCGATGAGGCGGCCCTTGGAGAGCACGGCCACGCGGTCCGCCAGCGCCTCGGCTTCCTCCAGATAATGCGTCGTAAGGACAATCGAGCAGCCTCCGTCCACCAGTCTGCGCACGGTAGCCCACACCATTTCGCGAGCCTGCAGATCCAACCCCACGGTGGGTTCGTCCAGGAAGATCAGCCTCGGCCGGCCCACCACGGCAAGCGCAAACTGGACCTGCCGCTTCTGGCCGCCGGACAGCACGGAGTATGGCCGCTTGGCGATCGGCAGCGTGCCGGTCACCCGGAGGGTTTCCTCTACGTCCATGGGCGCGGGATAGTAACTCGCGATCAACTCGATCTGTTCGCGGGTCCGCAACTCGGGCGCGAGCGCGGCTTCCTGCATCATGACCCCCACCTGGCGCCGGGCGTCCAGGCAATGCGGCGCCATGCCGAAGAGGCGGGCCGTCCCCGCATCCGCCTGCTGCAGCCCGAGCAGCAGCGAGATGGCTGTGGTCTTGCCCGCTCCGTTGGGGCCCAGCAGGGCAAGCAGTTCGCCGGAGCCCACGGCGAGGTCGAGGTTATCCAGGGCCGTGATTGCGCCGAAGCGCTTCGTGGCCCGCGACAGTTCAGCGAGGTTCTGTTGCTGTTGCACGATTCCGAGTTTGCGGGAGGCTACCCGGAAGAGGAAGTACTGTTTGACGAGCAGGACAGACGGTGTGGCGAACTGCCGCCGGGGGAACTAGAACGGGTTCGCGGCCAGGGTCTTCACGCGCTCGGTATACATGCGGCCCGATTGCAGCCGCACCCCGTTGGACAGCGTGATGACATACTCCCCGTGCGTCACGGGCTGCAGTTCCTTGATTCGCCTTACGTTCACGATGATCGAGCGGTGGATGCGCAGAAAGAGCTCGGGATCCAGCGACTTCTCCAGCGTGTTCATGGTCACATGCAGCAGATGCTCGGCCCGGCCTGCATGCAGTTGGACATAATTCTCGGCCGCTTCGAACCAGTCGATATCCTCGACCTCGACGAAGACCGTCTTCCCTGCCGTGCGGACGGCCAGGCGTTTCACGGTGCGGGTGGGCGCTGCAATCGTCTCCAGCAGTGACAGGATCTGGCGGCTGGCCTCTCCGGCAGGACGGGCGCGGAGATGCTCTTTTGCGCGCGCCAACGACTTCACGAAGCGTTCCCGAGTGACGGGTTTCAGCAGATAGTCGACGGCATTGATGTCGAATGCCTGGATCGCATACACGTCGTGGGCTGTGACAAAGACCACGGCCGGCATCGATTCCACACCGATCTCATGAATTACCCCGAATCCGTCAACCTCCGGCATCTGGACATCGAGAAAGACCAGGTCCGGTTTGGCCCGGCGAATGATTTCGACGGCCTCGCGCCCGTTCTTCGCCTCGAGCACTTCCGAAATCTCGGGATCCTCCGCCAGCAGCATGCGGAGACCCTCGCGCGCCAATGGCTCGTCGTCAACCAGCAAAGCCGTGAAGGGCATTTGTCTCCATCCGCTCGGTTCCAGGGTCCATGGCAAGTGTGCGGCACGGCAGCAGCATGGTGGCCAGCACGCCGCCACCCTCAGCGTCTTCCACGATCAGCCGCGCTTCTGTTCCGTACAACTGTTCCAGCCGCGCCCGCGTGTTCGCCAGCCCGATCCCCCTGCTCTGCGCCGGCGCGTTCTGCAGCAGCCCCGGCCCGTCATCCAGAACCCTCAGTTCCAACCGGCCCGCCACGAGACAGGCGCTGATTTGCAGCCGGCCCGCGGTGGAGCTGCGGCCAATGCCATGGCGGATCGCGTTCTCAACGATGGGTTGCAGAATCATATGCGGCACGGCCGCGTCCAGCACTTCGGGCGCAACGGCGATCTCCACGCGAAGGCGATCCTGGAAGCGGACCTGTTCGATCGACAGGTAGAGCTGCAGATACTCCATCTCGCGGCGCACCGGAATCTCCTGCGTGTCGACATCATCCAGCACGCAGCGCAGCAGGTCGCTCAACCGGCCCAGCATCTCCTCCGCCTCGCGGCCCTTCTCCTGCCGCACCAGCACCATAATCGCGTTCAAAGTGTTGAACAGGAAATGAGGTTGCAACTGCATCTTGAGCGCGCCCAGGTGAGCCTGCACCAACTGCCGCTCCAGTTGAGACGAGCGCAATTCCAGGCGCAGCGCCTCCTGTTTGCGTTCCTCATAGCGCAGGTACCAGGCAAACCCCTGTTGCAGGGCCAGTACGCTCCAATAGGTGAGAATACCCTGGTGAAATCCGATGATGAGCAGGAAGAAAAACGTCGCCTCGAACGTCTTCATGTACATCGGGAAGACCCCGATCCAATGGAGGATGGCCGCCTCCGTGGCCAATTGCAGCAATGCAACAACAAAGGCGATCGAGGTGTGGAGAATTGCCCGGCGCAGCCAATACCTTCGTTCCAGGGGAAACCGGCGCCCCAGCCAGCGGATCCCTGGCGTGAGCAGGAACCACACATAGACACCCACCATCCAGCCGGTCAGGTGATGAGTCCAGGGCGAGGGGTCGTTGGAGAAGCGGCTCTGCACGATGCCCTGGCTGAACATGAAGAGGCCGAGAATCGTCCAGGCGAGGAAGTAGCCGAAGGTGCGGCGAAGGGTCCGATTCTCGGTGATTTTTAACATGGACGCCAGCATACGGGCCCTCTCCGGCACTGCCGGATGTGATTGGATACAACCGAATCTACCTAAGCTCGTAGGATAGCCCACGCGCGATGCGGGTCATCCGGACGAGTGACCAAGCGGTATCCAGGGGTGACGAACGGGAACCCCGCACGGCCCATGCCGGAGTTACTTACTGGCGATCTGCGTATTTGTGGCCAAAACTGAGAGGCCGCCCGGCTCTGGCGCTGGTGCGCGTGTACGGGGAGGGCCTCTCGGGCGCTCCGCGAGGAACTCTGATAGTGGGCCACAGATGGACACAGATACACACGGATGGGAGGCTGAGTTAGAAGGACTGGGATTGAGGCCGCCTTCGAGGTTACCCGGCCTCTCCCGTTACTCCCTCCTTCTGGCAATCTGTGTGCATCTGTGTTTATCTGTGGCGAAGATTTGCGCCGCTCCAGTAGGTGAGATGTTCTTCTCGTTCGTGGAACCCGGGCATTGGGGCCACAGATGGACACAGATACACACGGATGGGAGGCTGAGTTTAGAAGGGTCGGGATTGGAGCCGCCTTCGAGGCTACCCGGCCTCTCCCGTTACTCCCTCCTTCTGGCAATCTGTGTGCATCTGTGTGCATCTGTGGCGAAGATTTGGGCTCCGATAGGTGAGAGATTCTTCTCGTTCGTGGAACCCGGGCATTGGGGCCACAGATGGACACAGATACACACGGATGGGAGGCTGGTTTAGAAGGACCGAGATTGGGGCAGCCTTCGAGGCTACCCGGCCTCTCCCGTTACTCCCTCCTTCTGGCAATCTGTGTGCATCTGTGTTTATCTGTGGCGAAAATTTGCGCACCGATAGGTGAGAGGTCCTTCTCGTTCGTGGAACCCGGACATCGGGCCACACGGCTTGCCATCGCCAGTTTGAGGAGTACGTGACCCCCGAAATTCGGACGTCCCCACTGTCCAATAGCTCAACGGCAAGCTGCCCCTCGAAGGCGCTCGCCGGCAGCCCGTCAGTACACGTACGGGTTCACATCCAGCGTGCTGGTCATCCTCGTCTGATTGCAGAGATAGACATCGCCCGTGAAGTACACGCCCGGCTTCTTGATCTTCTTCGCGAACTCATACGTACGCCGCAGCATCGCCACATCCATCTGAACCGGCGCCTCGTCCGGCTGGTAGGTCGTTCCGTACGTGAAGAACTCGCCGGTCTTCTTCATCTCCACATGACAGCCCACAACATAGGCGATCGGGTGCGTGTCGGCAAAGCGCATCAGGCGCGCCATGCTCTCCATCCAGTGGTCCCAGAACGTGATGTAGCAGTACCCCCGATAGAACATGTCTCCGGTGAACAGGATCTGCGTGTAGGAGTCGTAGTAGGCGAACTCGTCCTCTACATGGCCCGGACTCCCCCAGATCAGCAGCTTCCTGCCGCCCAGGTCGAACTCGACGCGCTCTTCGGGATACTTCGTCATCCCCCAGAAGCCCACCATCTCCTCGTGCGTCAGGCCCATGATGCGCGTATTCGGCCGGTCGGCGAACTGGTTCTGCGCGGCCCAGTGGTCCCCATGCAGGTGGCTGAATGCCAGCACCAGCGGAATGTCCTTCCGCCCATTGCGCTTGCACCACTGCGCCACCACCCCGTCCACCACATCGCGCAGCGGCCACTCGGAGCGCAGTGCCGTCGAGCCCTGGTCCAGCAGGATCGCCCGGTCGTTGCCGAAGTAGAGGTACATGAACGCGGCCTCGTAGTTGTAGGCCTTGTTCTCCCGCAGGACCACTGTGTGTTCGTTGAACCAGTGCACCTGCACCGGCGGATCGTGATTGTCCAGCAGCGACTTCGAGCCGTGAATCCACTTCTCGGGAAATGTCCCTTTGGCCGGCAGGTTTGACGTGAAGTCGATCCTGCGCGGCAAGGCAGGCTGGGCGGCATAGGCCGCGGAGAGGAGGCAAAGCAGCAGCAGCGGTTTCATGTCGGGTCCTTAGCGCAGGCGGGGCATATCGGGGATGCGCGGCAGATCCTTGGGCCGGCTGGCCGGACGTTCATCCGGGCCGACACGGTTCCGCATCACAAAGTCCGGACGCACGGCGACCTCGGCCTTCCCAAGCAGCCGCGTCGCGGTCGCCATGGCCTCGTCAATCAAGGAAGCGTCCATCTGCAGCACCCGCTCGTCCGGTTTGTAGCGGATCAGCCGCATGTACTCCACACCGGGGAGGAACTTCATGTCGATCTGGCCGCCCATCACCCACTTCACCGGGTGCTCCTTCGCGAACGCCTGCAACCGCCCTATCGATTCGACATAGTCCTTGTCATTCGAGATCATGATGCGGCCGGGGAACAGGAAGTGGCCCGTGTGCAGGAAGCCGTTGTAAGCGTCATAGAAGGTGACACCGTCTTTGTGTGCGCCCGGAGTCGGAATGACAGCGATCACCCTTCCGCCCAGGTCGATGCGCCCGGTGCCCGCAGGCCAGGAGTCACTCAAGCCGTAGAACGCCTTCATGCCGGCCAGGTCCAACGGCACCAGTTTCGTATTCGGCCGCTTCAGGAACTGCTGGTAGCCCTGATTCTGGGACAGATACTCGGGCGAAGTCAGCACGACAGTCAGCGGGATGTTCTGCTTGCCTCTCAGATCCCCCCAGCGTTTGAGAATCGCGTCCACGGTCGACCGCAGCGGATAATACTCCGCGTCGGGCGTCGCGCCGGTGTCGATCAGCAGAGCCCCCTCGTTGCCCATCAGCAGGTAGGTGAACGGAGCGTCATAGTGGATCGCGATGTTCTCCCGCAGCAGGTAGGTGTCTTCGTTATAAGTGATGATCTGGATGCGTGGATCCCGGTTCGTCGCCGCGCAGATCGACCCGGAGATCCACTTGAAGCGAATACTGCCCGGCGCCGGTCCCGCCGTCTGGTAGTTGTGATCCATCGCCCTGGCGGAAGACACAGCCAGGGCCAGCGCGAGCGAAAGCCGCACGAGTCGCATGTTGACCTCTCAGAAGGAGAACTGGGGTATCACGCGACGGGGCAGTCGGGGTTCAGCGTGGAGGCGGATTTGACGGTCTATCAGTGGACCGAATGGGCAATGATAGCACGAGCCCGTCCGGGACCCGGATCCTTGCAAGACACGGTTCGCGAACAAGCCGAGAAGGCCCCACGACAGGTCAGATCCGCTAGGTGTTCACACCTTGCGGAAACGGACCGCCTGATACGGCCTGCCCGGCAGTTTCAACACAAACTTGCCGCGGTGGACACCCGGCACGGCTGTGATCGTCATCGTCCACGGATCGATGATCTCCGCCCGCAGGCTCACCTTCTCGGGCAGGTCATAATCCATCTCCGCCGGTTGATGCAGGTCGTAGAAGAACAGGTAGTATTCGTTCTCGCGCGCCGCGCAGGGGTACTTCTGATTCGGCAGCGGATTCAGTCCTTCCGCCGGACCCTCCTCCAGGATCTTGCGCAGGAAGGCAAGCCGCTGCGGGCTCTCGCCGTGCAGCACTCCTCCCTTCGACCACCACAAGACTTCCTCCGGATTCAGGAAGGTCTCGCCATGTCCGCCGTAAGCCCCACTGACGGTCGCCAGCCAGAAGCGCCGCACCATCTCCAGACCCGAAATATTTCCCCACCGTCTGGGAATGTTCCCCTCATACTTGCACTCGTCGAAGATCACAGGTTTCTTGTACGCCCGCAGCCACTCCTCGGTCTTCCCGAACTCATCGCCCTGGATCGACGTGTGCGTCACCCAGGGTTTGCCGTGGTCATAGAGCACCGAGCCGTTGTGGATCGAGCGCAGATGCTGGTGCGGGTCATTCTGCTGCACGATCTGGAAGTAACGGTCCCAGTCGGACAGCTTCTTCTCCTTCACAAAGTCCCACTCATTCGCCATCGACCACCAGACGTTCCGGTACGCCGCCAGTCGCGCCACCAGATACCGCAGGTAGGCATCGTCCACCTCGGGCGGCATCACCTTGTAGCCCCAGCGATCGTAAGGATGGAACAGGATCAGGTCCGCCTCGATCCCCATCGCCATCAACTGCGCGATCCGCTTCTCCTGGTGCTGGAAATACTCCGGCACAAAACGGTCGAAATCGTTTCGATCCCCCTCTCGCGGGAAGGGGTAGAACGGCGGCTCGTTCTTGTTGTAGACGTAATCTTTCGGGAAGATGCACATGCGCATCTTGTTGAACGGACCCGTGCGCAGCGTAGCCAGCGTCTGTTCTTCCAGCGCGTCGGTCTGGTGGCTCCAGGCGTAGCAGGTAGTGCCCACCGGCCGGTACGGAGTGCCGTCCGCATACGCAAAGTGCCAGGTGTGGCTCACACCCACCGGACCATGATTTCCGCCCGAGGGCGCACCGCACGTGAAGCCTCCCGACTTGCCGTCCAACGCCGCGACATTGCTGCTGGTGGTGAAACTCCATTGCCCCAGCGTGTCGGGCATGAACCTGACGCGGTACTGGCCATTCCCGTCGTAGAACCCGTTCACCTCCACCGTGCGATGGCCCAGGCTGAACTTCGCTTGTAGTTGAACGTCTTTGAAGGGATTGCCGCTGGATGGCCCGCTCCATGCAGATGCAAAGATGCCCCAGCGCTCCACTTTGCTGCCTCCCTGGGCTTGCACGGCCGCAGCCGTAGTCAGTCCAAGCAGAGCGGTGGAAAGGTCGCGCCGCGAGAGGGATAGGTTCTTGTTCGACATGGTCAAAGGCCTCATGGCTACAGGCGTTAGGCGCGTAATGCATATTTATGCATTACGTGCTTGATATGCTCAAGCAGCCTATCAACACCCGCCTCGCAGGTCAAGCTCTCCACCCTCCTCCCGCGCGATTTCCACTCCAGGCCACAAACGAAAGGGCCGGCACCCCTACTCGAGGTCGCCGGCCCTTGCCCCCTGCGTGCCGGAAGACACCGGCTATCAGAGCTCAGAAGTACAACTTGGCGCCCAACTGAATCACCCGCGTTGTGATGCCGCGCACACCGCCGCCAACCGTGCCGAATGTGGCCGAGCGGATGTTCAGGTCCACCGTGCTCGGATCCGGGTTGTACTGGTTAAACAGGTTGAAGACCTCGGTGCGGAATTCCACACTGCGCGTCTCAGCGAAACGGAAGCTCTTGTTCACCGAGAAGTCGAAGTTCCACATGCCGGGCAGCCGCACCGCGTTAGTGCGCGGAGAGGTCCCGAACCGTCCGTACGGCGCCTGCGCGAAGGCATCGACGTTGAACCAGCGCTTCCAGGTACGCTGGTCTCCTGCCAGGTTCGCCACCTGGCCCGTCAGGTCGGGCCGCGAGCCGATGCCTGTGCCCGTCGTATCCACACCGAACGTGATCGGGGCAGGGAAGCCCGATTGCGCAGTCATGATGGTCGACGCCTGCCAGCCGTCCAGCAGCAGCTTCTTGGCCCCGCTGGAGTGCTTGAAGAACGGAATGTCGTAGATCAGCGTCTGCACGAAACGCTGGGTCACATCAAAACCCGACACCGCCCGCTCCGCCCGCAGGTTGAAGATGTCCTGCACGTCGCCGATGAACGACCCGCCGCCCACCTGGCCTCCGATGTCCAGCGGACCCGAGATGGACTTAGAGTACGTGTAGGCAGCCAGGAAAGTCACCCCATTCCTCATGCGCCGTTCGCCCTTCAGCTGCAGGGCATGATAGATGGAGTTTCCAATCGATTTGTCAGAGCGTACACTTCGCTGGTAGGCCTGATTGGGCCGCCGGGCATTCAACGACGCCAGGCCCGCCGTCCGCGGATCCACAATCTGCAGCGGCCGGTTGAGATCCTGGAAGGTCACGATCAGCCGTGTCCCCTTCGACCCCACATATCCGGCATCCAGGACGAAGTCGCCGATCAGCTTCTTCTGGATGTTGAAGTTCCACTGCTGGATGTAGCTGTCCCGCAGGTTCTGGTCGTTGCTCACCGCGAAATTCAGGGCTCCGGAGGTAACCGCACCGGCGAAAGGATCGTTGAAGAACACATTCGGCTTGCCGGTGATGTTTCCAGTGATGGTGGCGCCGGCCGTGGCCTGCGCGCCTTCCGCCATGGCGAAGATCGCATTGGAGATCTGGGGCGTGTAGTAGATGCCATACCCGCCGCGGATCACCGCATCGTTTGTGAACTTCGGGCGATAGGCGAATCCGGCGCGCGGGCCGATGTTGTTACGGTCCGGCGCGATCAGCCCGCGTCCGTAGGCCGAGGTCTGCGGCGTCGTCAGGCCCGCCACGATGAACCCGTTCTGCTCCACGTTCACCATCTTGTCGTCGGACTGTTTGTACGGTTGGAAGTAGTCGTACCGCACGCCCAGGTTCAGGGTGAGGTTCGGTGTCGCCTTCCAGTCGTCGTTGACGTAATAGGCCTGCCAGAAGTTCTTCAGGTCGGTGGAGGTGTGCGCCGGATTGATGCTGTCGCTGCGGATGTAGCCCAGCAGGAAGTCCGCCAGCGCGCTGCCCGTATACGTGCCATCAAAGGTGAACGAGCCGCGCGGCGCGCGTGCCTGCTCGAAGGTCACCAGCCGGCGGTCCAACTCCGCGCCGAACTTGATGAAGTGGCGGCCATGCTGCCACGACAGCGTATCGGTGAACGGGATGAAGCTGTTCGACCGGTCGCGCGGACCGATCTGACGCTGCAGGTCGTACATGCTGAAGCTGCCGTCGGCGCCGCTGATGCTGATCGTGGGCGGCCCGAACTCCTTCGGCAGCCGCGATACCAGCGGCAGGCCCATCTTGCCCACCACGTCGTAGCCCGCATCATTGGTCGTGCCGAAGATCTCCGTTTCGCTGAACTTGTGCCAGCCGGCCCGGAATTCGTTGATCAGCACCGGTGTGAAGGTCCGTGTATACGAGAGCGCCAGATTCTGGGTGCGGCCCAGGTTGTTGCGTTCGTCATGACCCCAGAAGGGCACACCCGCTTCGTACGTGTCGTTGAAGACATAGCGCGCCGAGATCACGTCCCGCGACGTCAGGTTGTGATCGACGCGGGCGGTATAAGTGTCCTGCGTGGACACGGCGCTGGCTGGTGTCGAGAGGAAATTGAACACCCCGTTCTGCGTGTTGGCGGTCGGCTGGAAGGCCAGGAACGCCTGCGCCTGGGGGCTCAAGGCCGACTTCGGAATCTGGTTGTTCACAATCCCCACCCCCATCGGATCGCTGAGAACGATTGGCGCACCAGTGCGCGCATTCACCAGCCCGCTCAGGTCGCCATTGCGTTGAGCGTTCGTGGGCACGATGCGATAGGCCGCCGCCGCGCCCTGCGCCAGTTTCCCGGCTTCCCAGTTAAAGAAGAAGAAGGTCTTGTCCTTCCCCTTGTAGACCTTGGGGATCCAGATAGGACCGCCGATGTTGCCGCCATACTGATTGCGGTTCAACCGTGCGGGCGTCGCACTCACTCCGGCAATTGCGTCATACGACTGCGTCAGCGCGTCATTGCGGTTGAACTCCCACAACGTCCCCTTGAACGCGTTGCCCCCGCGCTTGGTCACGATGCTCACCTGGCCGCCAGGAGCGCCGCCGGCTTCAGCAGAGTAGGTGCTGGTTTCCACCTTGAATTCAGCCAGCGCATCCACCGACGGGCTGAACGCGTAAGTCATGGCGTCGTAATCCATGAACTCGACGCCATCCAGGAAATACCGGTTAGCCGTATCGCGGCTGCCGTTCGCCGACATCCCCGTCGAACCAAATGGGGAGTCCTGTGCGCCGATCGACCCCCGGCCGCGCCGCACTGTGATCGAACCCGGCGTACCAGCCTGGACACCCGGAATCAACTGCGCCAGTTGCACGAAGTTCCGGCCGTTCAGTGGGAGTTCGACGATCTTGCCCGAATCAATCACCGTGCCCACGGTGGAGTTTTCCGTCTGCAACGATGCCGCGGACGCTTCCACATTGATCGTCTCGGCGACATCGCCAACCTTCAAAGTGAAGTCGAGACGAGCCGTCTGCTGAATCTGCAAAGTGATCTGGCTCACCTTCTGGCCCTGGAACCCCTTGGCGGTCACGTTCACCGAGTAATCGCCAGCCTGCAGGAAGGCCAGGGTGT
Organism: Paludibaculum fermentans; assembly: GCF_015277775.1. Classification (NCBI taxonomy): domain Bacteria; kingdom Pseudomonadati; phylum Acidobacteriota; class Terriglobia; order Bryobacterales; family Bryobacteraceae; genus Paludibaculum; species Paludibaculum fermentans. Next base: position 2,321,833 of record NZ_CP063849.1, on the reverse strand, counting down.
ACGAGCCCGACGCGTCCGAAGTCGCCTCACGAACCGAGTTCGTGGAAAGGCTGGTGGCGGTGATCGTGGCTCCGGGTACAGTCGCCCCGGTCGCATCGCTGACCGTGCCGACCACCGTAGCCGTCACCTGCTGTGCCAGGCAAGGCAGGCCGAAGCCGGTTGATAGGACCAGAGGGACCAGCAACAGGGCGGCCCGCGTGCGGGCGTGACTGCAGGTCTGCATCAGGGAAAGAACATTCATAACACCCACCTTGTGTTGTGTCGTCAGGGACATAGCGGACGGGTTTCCAGTACAAACGGCGACCGCTTGGTTTATCAAGAGGCCCCAGCATTCCAGTGGGATTGAGTCTGATCTAACCCGACAGTCCACTCAAGTGAATTTACAGTTAGGTTTACTGTAAGCCGGACGGACAACAGGTTTGTTTACACTCAATTGCGTGACTTGGCGGCAGGCTGTATCAAACGGGCGGCCAGCACCTCGAAGGTCTGTGCGGCGCCCCCAACGGCATGCGACCGGATCAGGGCTTCGAAGTGCGGAACCCGTCCCGGCGCGCTGGCGGGCAGCGCTGCCAGCAGCCTCTCAAACCCGCTCCGGGATACCACCGCGTCGATCGCCGCCTCGGTGCCTGACATCCCGGTTCCCGCCAGAAGTAGCACCTCGCCCGTGTTCTGCAGATTGGGCACGAAGGCGACCACCGCCAACGAATCCCGAACGTCCGCATCCCGGGTCAGGATGGAGTAAACCGGCCGTTCACCGGCGAGGGGCTTCCTGTTAACGACCACGTTACCGCCGGTCGCCTGCTCATACTCCACCTGGAAATTGAGCTGGTCGTCGAACAGTTCGGCCCACAGGTTGGCCCGCTTGCTGCCCACCAGGACCAGGTTCGAGGTTTGCAGCCTCCGTGTGGGATAGTCCCGCGCGAAGTGGACGTTCACGCTGCCGCCGTGAATGGTGGCCAGTTGGGCGATGTACTGCACGGCCTGCACGTCGGCATAACTCGTGTAGCGCCGTCCCATCAGCATCTCCAGCGACTTGCGCCGTTCTGGGTCGCGCTCCTTCGACAGGTCCTCCAGCAGGTATTTCCGGCTGAGGTAATCCTGCAAGCCTACCGGATGCTTCACCATGTCCGTATAGAAGCTCAGGCAGGAATCGGCCACCACGATGTCGGTCTCCCGGTTGGCCGTGAACATCTGCTGCCACAAAGGGTTGAGGCCGGATGGCGGCGCCTTGGCCTGCTGCCTCAACTGTAGGTTCCAGAGGAACAGTCCGGCGCAGGCAACGGACAACAGGGCGATCGCCGCCAGTTGGACGCCCGAACGCGGCACATCTACCGGAGGGGGTTCCGTTTCCGCGGCCAGGACAGCCTCCGCTACGGGCGCAATCCGTGGCGTCATCAGCGGAGCGTAGTTGCCGCGCGGAATTTCCAGCAGCCACGGCTCGTCGGCCCCTTCCTGCTTGAAGTACTCCTCCAGTTTCTTGCGCAGTTCCGACACATGCACCCGGACAATATTGTCCTGGCTGGTGTCGTAGTCGGGCCGCCGGCCGAATACGGCAACCCCTATCGCCTGTTCGTGAACGTCCTTTGTTTCGCCCTCAAATGCCTGACGGCAAAGGAATTCCAGGAGCTCCCGTTGGCGCTGAGACCGCTTGAAGGGTTTGCTGGCCAGGATCCGGGCGATGAGTTGCCGCTGGGTTTCCGGGTCTGGGCCCGGTTCTCGAAGGTGCAAAGGTGTCTCGCCAGCCATCCGGCTCCGCTCTCCTGGGGAGAGGTACCGGACAATTCTAGCAGTACCCCGGACCGCCCATTGCGGCCCGTCCGCCTAAGCCAGGAGATCCTTGACCACGTTTCCACCAACGTCGGTCAGCCGGAAGTGCCGTCCCTGGAACTGGTAGGTCAGCCGCTTATGGTCAATCCCCAGGCAGTGCAGGATCGTCGCCTGCAGGTCATGGACGTGCACCGGATTCTCCGTGATGTTGTACCCGTAATCGTCCGTAGCGCCCCAGGTGATGCCCGGTTTCACGCCGCCGCCGGCCAGCCAGACGGTGAAACAACGCGGATGGTGATCCCGGCCGTAGTCGTCCTTGGTGAGCCGGCCCTGGCAGTACACCGTACGGCCGAATTCGCCGCCCCAGATCACCAGCGTGTCGTCCAGCATCCCGCGCTGCTCCAGATCCTGGATCAGGGCCGCGGAGGGCTGGTCGGTTTGATTGCACATCTTGGGCATACCCGCTGGCAGCCCGCCGTGATGATCCCAATCCCGATGGTAAAGCTGGATAAAGCGCACGCCGCGTTCCGCCAACCGCCGGGCCATCAGGCAGTTGTAGGCGAATGTTCCGGGCTTGCGGGCGTCCGGACCGTAGCTGTCCAGGACGGTAGAGGATTCCTTCGACAGGTCGGTCAGCTCCGGCACGGAAGTCTGCATCCGGAACGCCATCTCGTACTGCGCAATCCTGGTCGAGATCTCGGGATCTCCGGTCTCCTCCAACTTCAGCCGGTTCATGCTGTTGAGCGTTTCCAGGTAGGTGTGGCGGTTCTCCTCCGGGAAGCCATCGGGGCTGGTCAGGTACAGCACCGGATCGCCCACCGACCGAAACTTGACGCCCTGGTACCGCGTTGGCAGGAAGCCGCTGCCCCACAACCGGTCGTACAACGGCTGGCCGGTCCCGTTCGACCCGGGTGAAATCATGACGACGAAGGCCGGTAAGTCCTTGGTCTCGGCGCCCAACCCGTAGGAAACCCACGATCCCATGCTCGGCCGGCCGGCGATCTGGAATCCCGTCTGGAAGTAAGTCACCGCCGGATCGTGGTTGATCTGCTCGGTAAACATTGACTTCACAAAGGTGAGTTTGTCCGCAATGCCCGCGGTCTTGGGCAGCAACTCGCTCACCAGCGCGCCGGACTGCCCGTGCTTCGCAAACGAGAACTTGGACGGCACAATGGGGAAGCTGGACTGCGAAGCAGACATTGTCGTCAAACGCTGCCCCTGGCGCACCGACTCCGGCAGGTCCTTGTTCTGGAACTCGACCAGCCGCGGCTTATAGTCGAACGTTTCCATCTGCGACGGACCGCCGCTCTGGAACAGGTAGATGACTCGCTTGGCCGTGGGTTTGTGATGCGGGAGTCCGGTAAGTCCCTCGGCTTTCAGCAGATGGGACAGCGCCGCCGTACCCAGCGCACCCGGAATCCGTTGTAGTAGTTGGCGTCGGGTCATCGTCCGGATCACTCCTTCGTAATCGCCTCGTCCAGATTGAACAACAGGCTGGCCACGGCGGTGTAGGCCGCCAGGGTTTCCGCCGGTAAGGCGTTGTCGACGGGCGCTTTGCCCTGTTTCAGGTACTTCTCGGCTTCGCCGGGGTGCGCCGAATAGTAGCTGGAGAACCGCAGCAGCGCCGAACTGATGTACGCGTCTTCCCGAGCCTTCGGGCTCCGTCCCAACACCAACCGGAACGCTTCGTCGATCCGGGCTTTCGGCTCGGCCGCCTCGTGGAGCACCCGCTCCGCCAACTTGCGGGAAGCCTCCAGATAGAGCACGTCGTTCATCAAGTCCAACGCCTGCAAGGGCGTGTTGGTCCTCGTCTCACGCACCACGCAGGTTTCGCGGGTCGGCGAATCGAACGTGATCATGCCCGGAGCCGGTACCGTCCGCCGCCAGTACGTGTAAATGCTGCGCCGCCACAATCCTTCGCCTTCATCGGCTTTGTACCCGCTGCCGCCCTGCAACTCCTGCCATAACCCCTCTGGTTGGTACGGTTTCACCGACGGGCCGCCGACTTTCTCGACCAGCAGGCCAGACACCGACAGAGCCTGGTCCCGGATCATCTCCGGAGCCAGCCGGAACCGCGGACCCCGCGCCAGCAGCCGGTTCTCCGGATCCCGCTGCTGCAAGTCAGGAGTCACCTTGGAATCCTGCTGATACGCAGCGCTCATCACCATCGTTTTGAGGATGTGTTTCACATCCCAGCCGCTATCCATGAACTCGACCGCCAGCCAGTCGAGCAACTCGGGATGCATGGGCCATTCGCCCTGGGATCCGAAGTCCTCCACAGTCTTCACTAGTCCGGTACCAAACAACATCTGCCAGTAGCGATTCACCGTGACCCGCGCCGTCAATGGATTGCCGCGGTCCACCAGCCATTTCGCCAGGCCCAGCCGGTTCTTCGGCCACTCCGGCTTCGGGCGCGGCAGGACTCCAGGAACGTCCGGCGACACCGTTTCCCCGTGGGCATCATATGCTCCGCGCTTCAGCAGGAACGACTCGCGCGGGGTGTCGCGCTCCTTCATCACCATCACCGTCGGGACTTTGGCAAGGTACTGAGCCTGCTCGATTTCGAGGGCGGCGAGGGCCTTCCGGGTCGTGGTGAACTCCTCTGGCGCATGGCGCTCCAGGAAACAGAAGTGCAGTTTGTCGCCCTGCGCTTTCGTGCGGCGGGCAGCAGGCATGGCGGCAATCTGTGAAACCGAGTCCGGCATCGGGAGAACCGCGGCTTCCTCCTCGCTCAGCGCCACATTGTAGACACGAACGTCCCGGATCGAGCCTTTGAACCGGAGTCCGCCACCGCCACCGATGCGGAACGGTTGCTTGGTCTCCAGCGGCCAGATGGGCTGGTCGAAGAGGATCTTCAGCTTCTGCGGAACTCCATTGACGTAAATCTTGACGCGGGAGGCATGCATGCTTCCGTCGTAAGTCACCGCGATATGCTGCCACTCGTTCAGCTTCACCGACTCGACGGTCTCGACCCGCATCGCCAAATCGGTCCACCGGAACGTGGCATGGAACCGCAGTTTTCCGCCCATCAGATGGACAAAATGACCGGTGCCTTCCAGGTAATCTTCGCCGCGCGACAACACGGCCCCGTCCGGCGCTTCGGGTTTGATCCACGCCGCGAATGTGTACGGATCGTGGAAGTTGAAACCTGCGACCTTGTTCCCGACCTCCGTCTGCTTCTTCCCGTCGAAGTGCTCTTCGTCAAAGACCCGCAGGGTCATACCGGACGTCGGCGTCCAGTCCTCGTCTTCCCTGGCGGCCAGCCGCTCCCACTTCTGCTGGGCGACCCGCGATGCCGGCTCCATTGACCCGACCCGGACCTTGGCGGCTTCGATTCGTTTAGCAAAGTCATCCAACTTCCCCTGCTGGTCAGGGAGCGGAGCCTTCATATACGGCTCTTCATTGCCGAAGTTGTACACGAAGCCGCGTTCCGGAACGTTGTTGAAGTACGCGAAAAGCTGGTAGTAGTCCTTCTGGAGAATGGGGTCGTACTTATGGTCGTGGCAGCGGGCGCAGCCGACGGTCATGCCCAGCCAGACAGTGGAGGTCGTCTCAGTCCGGTCCGCCACATACTGTACGCGGAACTCCTCATCGACGATCCCGCCTTCGGCCGACGTGCTGTGGTTGCGGTTGAAGGCCGTCGCGACGCGCTGCGAAACCGTGGCGCCCGGCAGCAGGTCACCAGCCAGTTGCTCGACCGTAAACTGGTCAAACGGCATGTTGTTCCGGAAGGCGTCGATCACCCAGTCGCGCCAGCGCCACATGTCCCTGGGACCATCCGACTGGTAGCCGTTCGAATCGGCATACCGCGCTGCTTCCAGCCAGCGGATTGCCATGCGCTCGGCGTAGCGCGGCGACGCAAGCAGGCGATCCACTACCTTCTCATAGGCATTCGGTGCCGAATCGTTGACGAACGAGTCCACTTCCTGCGGCGTCGGCGGCAAGCCGGTGAGATCAAACGACACCCGCCGCAGGAGGGTGGCTTTGTTCGCTCGCGGCGAAGGCTGAAGGCCCTCCTGCTCCAGCCGGGCCAGGATCCAGCGATCGATTTCGTTGTGGGCCCAATCTTGCCGCTTCAGTGCGGGAACGGCCGCCTTCTGCGGCGGCACCAGCGACCAGTGCGGCTCAAACTTCGCACCTTCTTCAATCCATCGACGCAGGATCTCGATCTCACGAGCCGACAGCGGCTGGTGGCCCAGGTAGGCCGGGGGCATGCGTTTGGCTTTGTTTGGTGAAGTGACGCGAAGGTAGATCTCGCTATGGGCGGGGTCACCGGAGGTCAAGGCCGTGCGGGCGCTATCTTCCTTATCCAGGCGCAGTTTGCTCTTGCGGCTCGCGCTATCCGGGCCATGACAGGTGTAGCAGCGATCCGACAGGATGGGCCGCACGTCCCGGTTGAAGGAAACGTTTGCGCAGAAAGCCGGCAGGCCGGCCATAAGCAGGATACAGAACAGGCGCCCAGACACACGTCCCCCAGACGATCGCAATTCTGCCACAGTATATCGAATGAGGGATTGTTCACAGTGAACCTGTCGCTCTTTCCAGCGGAACCGGCCTTCCGCGACCGGCTCGGCGCCCGGTTGCGCGCGTTGGCGGCGGAGGGCGTGTACTTCGGCACCAGTTCCTGGAAGTACCCGGGTTGGTTGGGCCAGGTCTATACGCCGGAGCGCTACTTCACGCGCGGCCGCTTCTCGCAGAAGAAGTTCGAGACCGAGTGCCTGACCGAATACGCCGAAGTTTTCCCGGCTGTCTGTGGTGACTTCTCGTTCTACCAGTTCCCATCCACAGATTACTGGCAGAAGCTCTTCGCGGCGGCGCCCCCCAGCCTCCAGTTCGCATTCAAAGTGCCCGAGGAGATCACAGTCAGGGAGTGGCCGACGCATCTACGTTATGGAGCTCGCGGCGGGTTACTGAACGAATCGTTCCTGAATGCAGACCTCTTCCAGAACGCCTTTCTGCGGGCGTTGGAGCCTTACCGGCAGCGCATCGGCACCCTGATCTTCGAGTTTGGGACCTTGCCCAAACGGCACTATGACGGGGTGGAGGCGTTCGCGGCCGACCTGGGTGCTTTCCTGGAGCAACTGCCGTCCGGGTGGCGCTATTCCGTCGAGATTCGGAATAAAGAGTTCCTGGATGAACAGTATTTCCGGGTCTTAAGAAACTGTAATGTGGCCCACGTCTACAACTCGTGGACCCGCATGCCGGAGCTGCCCGAACAGCTCTCCACCCCAGGCTCCTTCACGGCCGATTTCGTGGTCGCCAGAGCCTTGCTGCGGCACGGCCGCGCATATGCGCAGGCAGTGGAGAAGTTCCAGCCCTACAAGGAGATCCAGGAGCCCAACCCGCCCGCCCGGGAGGGTTTGAAGGAGATTCTGGAACGCGCGCGCAACAAGCACCAACTGGCCTTTCTCTTTGTGAACAACCGGCTGGAAGGCAACGCGCCGGGGACGATCGCCGAGGTGGCCGGCCTGGACGCTGTCTAAGGATTCATCCGCCGCATCCTTGGCGCCCCGTGGCTGGTGGATAGGCTGAGTTTCCCATCATCTTTACCTCAGCTTTACCTGTTTCGGGCAGCACGCCTGGACAACAGTGTCATAATCGTGCCATTGGCTCGATTGAGCTTTGGCAGGCTCTCAGCTGCTCTGGAGGGGGTAAATGAGGAATCCGGTTCGTGTTTTGGCTGCAGCTTCGCTGCTATCGGTGTCTCTGTGGGGCGGGAAGCTGATCGCGCCCGGTCCGGATGACGTTTTGACCCCAGACGAGGTGGTGATCCGGCTCAAACCGAATGGAGTGATCTCCACGGTGCTGGCCGGTTTCAATAACACCGTTTCCGTCGCCGCCGCCCAAAGCAACCTCAACCTGTACCTTTTGAAGGTGCCCTCGGCGGTCCGGGACGTCATTCTCCAACAGTTGGCCGCGCTCAATGAAGTCGAGTACGCTGAGCCGAACCGTATCCGCACCGCCTCCGGCATCACCCCGGACGACACCTCCTTCGCAACACAATGGTGGCTCAGCAAGATGCAGGCGACCGCCGCGTGGAGCATCTATCCCGGCCGGTTCCCGGCCGCGGGCGCCTTCGGGACCCGGGTCAGGGTCGCCATTCTGGACACCGGCGGCAATTGCACCCATCCCGATTTCATCAACAGCGGCGGAACGGGCACCGATATCGGCAGCGGCGGACAGTTCAACTGGGCGCTCAGCCAGGCGTTTGTGGCCACCACGGCGGTCGGCGCCGCCTGCCCCTGGCAGGACGACCATGGACACGGGACCCACGTGGCCGGAACCGTCGCATCCGCCACGAATAACGGCACTGGTGTGGCCTCTCTCGGCTTTCCGGCTGAACTGGTCATCTTCAAGGTTCTGAACTACCAGGGCAATGGCAACGACTTCACGATTGCGCAGGCGATCACGGCGGCAGCGGACGCCGGCGCGCGCGTCATCTCGATGAGCCTGGGCGGCACCGGCTACTCGCAAGCCCTGCAGGACGCCGTCAATTACGCCTGGAATCACGATGCCCTGGTGGTGGCCGCGGCTGGAAACTCGAACAGTTCCGTCCTCTTCTACCCCGGCGACGCCAACTACGCCATGGGCATCGGCGCCACGGATTCAGCCGACGCGCGTGCCAGTTTCTCCAACTTCGGTTTCGGTTTGGACGTCATGGCGCCCGGAGTCAGCATCTACTCCACCTATTTGAACGGCGGGTATGCCACGCTGAGCGGCACCTCCATGGCGACGCCGAATGTGTCGGCCCTGGCTGCCCTGATCCTGGCTGCCACCCCGAATCTCTCGGTCGATGCCGTTGTGCAGCGCATTGAAATGGCGGCGGATACGACCACCGCGAACGGGCTGTGGGATGTCTACATGGGCTTCGGCCGGATTAACGCCTACAGCGCGCTGAGCGGGATTCTGCCGTCCAAGGGCGGCGGCGGGCTGGTGGGCCAGGTCGTCGATCCGGTGGGGAACGCCATCAGCAGCGCCGCCATCGGCATGGGCGGGCTGAACGGGAGCACCGACGCCAACGGCCTGTTCCGGTTTGCGAACGTACCGCCGGCCACCTACACGTTCACCGCTTCGGGCGGGGGCTACCCGGCCCGTTCCCAAACCGTTGTGATTCCGCCCGGCGCCGACACGCATGTCCGCCTGGAACTTGGGGTTTCGACAGGGGTTTTCTCGGGCACCATTCGCGACGGCGCCACGCCGCTGCGCAACGTGGTCATCCAGGCGCTCAGCGGCGGCCTGGTCCGCCAGGCGACGGTCACCGACGCCAATGGGCTCTACACCCTGACCGTCATCGCCGGCACTTACGACCTGCGCATCAGCGCCGTCGGCCGCTCGACGCGAATCTCGGCCGGTGCCGCGGTGGCCAGTGGGGCCACCACCACGGTTGATTTCGACATGCCGGCCCTCGGCACCATCACCGGAATCGTCACCAACACCAGCGCCGCCGCCGTTTCCGGGGCACAGGTCACTGCTTACAACACGACAGACTCAGGCGGCGCCTCCACGGCCGCGAACGGCAGCTACACTACGCTGGCGCTGCCGGCCGGTACCTATACGGTCGTAGTCAGCGCCCTGAATAATCTGCCGCTCACCGTCAACGATGTGGTGGTCGCCGACGGGGTGGCTACCCCGCTGAATATCCAACTGACCTCCACCGCCACGGTCAGCGGGTTGACGCTTTCTCCGACGACGATCGGCGGTGGCGGCGCCAGCGCCGCAAACACGATCACGCTCTCCGCTCCGGCCGGATCAGGCGGTGCGGTTGTCACGCTTACCAGCAACAAGCAGCAGGCGGCCATGCCTCCGGCGACCGTGACGGTGCCGGCGGGCGCCACGATCTCCAACCCGTTTACGATCACCACCTCGGCGGTTGCCGTGAACACCCTGGCCACCATCAGCGCCACCCTGGGCGGTGTCACCAAGACCGCCAATCTCACCGTGGTGCCTTACCTTGTTTCCGCCCTCTACCTCTCGCCCACGACAGTAGGCGGAGGGGCGACAACCACCGCCAATCGCGCGCAACTGAACGTCGCGGCTCCCCCTGGTGGAGCGGTCCTCACCCTGGCCAGCAACACGCCCGGGGTCACCGTGCCGCCCACGGTCAATGTTGCGGCCGGTGCGCTCCTTTCCGACTACTTCAGCATCACGACCACCGCGCTGGCCGCACCAGTCCAGGTAATCATCACTGCCACCTATGGCACCGCCTCCAAGACGGCCACCCTCACGGTGAATCCGACCAGCTTGATCAGCTTTACGGCCGCTCCGTTAACCACGGCAGGCGGCAAGGCGCTGTCCAGCGCCAGCGTGAAGTTGGACAGCCCGGCTCCGGCCGGCGGCGCGGTGGTGCAACTGTCCTCCTCTGACCCCTCGGTGCAATTGCCCGCCACGGTGACCATTCCGGCCGGCGCAACAGTCTCCGCCAACATCCCCATCACCACTTCCATCGTCAGCGTGACGACCCAGGCGGTCCTCACTGCTACTTACGCTGGAGGCTCGAAGACAGTGACGATCACTGTGACGCCTCCGGCCCTGAGCGCGTTCTCGCTTGCGGCCACGATCGCGGGCGGCAAGCCGATCACCAACGCGCTGGTCACAATCACCGGCCCCGCTCCGGTTGGCGGCCTCGCCGTGACGCTGGCCTCCTCTGACCCGGCGGTGACCCCGCCCGCCACCATCACCGTACCCGCGGGCACCACGACTTCCGGCTACTTCCAGATTCCCACCAGCACGGTCGCCGCACCGGTCTCCGTGACGATCACGGCAGTGGCTGGCGGTGTGACCAAGACGGCCACCGTCAATGTGAAGCCCTCCGCCCTGCTGACACTCACCGCCAGTCCCACGACACTCACGGGCGGCAAGCCGATCACTTCAACCGTCACCCTGGATGGGCCGGCCGGTCCCACCGGCGCCGTTGTCACCTTGTCGTCCACGGATCCATCCGTGAAGCCGCCCGCCACAGTGACCGTGCCCGCTGGTGCGACCACGTCCGGCAACTTCACGGTTCCGACGAGCTATGTCTCGGCCTCGACTTCCGTTACGCTGACGGCGACGCTGGATGGGAACTCGAAAACCGCGGCCTTGACGGTGAAACCCGCCGCACTGCTGACGTTCTCAGCCAGCCCGCTCTCAGTCTCCGGCGGAAAGCCGATCACCAGCGCCACTGTCACGCTGGACGGACCCGCTGGTCCGGCTGGGGCCGTGGTCACCCTGGTTTCCTCCGATCCCTCAGTCACCCCGCCCGCCTCAGTCACTGTTCCGGCCGGTGCGACGGCTTCCGCTGCCTTCTCGATGCCCACGAGCAATGTCTCTGTCCTGACGGCGGTGACGGTCACCGCCACCTACAGTGGAGTTTCGAAAGCCGTGGCGCTGACAATCAAACCGCCGGCCCTGAATACTCTCACAATCAGCCCGGTGCTCATCACCGGGGGCAAGCCGATTACGACGGCTAGCCTGTCGCTGGACGGGCCGGCCGGTCCCTCAGGCGCCACCATCGCGCTGACGTCCACGGTTCCGTCGGTCGTTCCGCCGTCTACCGTCCTTGTGCCGGCGGGCGCCACTTCCTCCGGCAACTTCACCATCAACACCGTGTGGGTAGCCAGCAACACGCCGGCGACCGTCACGGCTACCTATGCCGGTATTTCGAAATCGGTGATCGTCACGGTCAAGCCCCCTGCGTTATCCGGATTTAGCGTGGCGCCGGCTACGCTGAGCGGTGGAAAGCCGTTCACCGCCGCCAGCTTGACGTTGGATGGCCCGGCCGGTCCGGGCGGGGCCGTGATCACGCTGGCCTCTTCCGATCCGTCCGTGACGCCGCCGCCCACGTTCACCATACCCGCGGGCGCCACCACGTCTGGCAATTTCAGCCTGCCCACCAGCGCGGTGAGCACGACGGTCTCCGTGACCCTGACGGCAACCCTGGGAGGGGCAAGCAAGACCGTCGTGGTTACGGTCAAGCCAACGGCCCTGGCCGGTCTCTCCATCACACCCACAACGATCTCGGGCGGCAAGGTGATTACCGCCGGCGTCGTGACCCTGGACGGGCCCGCGCCTCCAGGCGGAGCGAGCGTAACCGTTCAATCGTCGAGCCCCTCGGCCACGCCGCCAGCCACCGTGACGGTTCCGGCCGGCGCGACAAGTTCCGCTTACTTCAGCATCGCCACCAACTGGGTCACGTCCAACGACGTGGCGGTCATTACGGCAAGCTATGGAGGTGTGAGCAAAACGGTCAACGTGACCGTGAAGCCGACTGACCTGAGCACGTTTAGCGTCGCCCCGGTCTCGGCGAAAGGGGGCACCAAGATTACCGTGGGTCTCACTCTTGATGGCCCGGCCGCCGCCGGTGGCGTGGCGATCTCCCTGGCTTCGTCCAATCCCGCGGTCCCGCTGCCCGCGACCCTGTTGGTGCCGGCCGGCGCCACCAGCGCCAGCCTGTCGGTGACGACCTCCGCCGTCGCCGCCTCCACGCCCGTGACCCTGACGGCGAGTTACGGCTCTGTCATCAAAACGGCAACTGTCACGCTGACTCCTTAAGCCGTTTCGGTGGCTTGCGGAGCCCGCTCCTGCGACAGCAGCCAAAGTCCCAGGACCATCACGACGCAGCCCGCGCCGATGATGGTCCAGGGGACGTATTTCGAGCCGCCCAGGCCGAGTTCCTCGATGATGTTCTTTGATCGGGCGAGCACAGCCATCAGCCCGTTGTTGAGGGCGTGGCAGATGATGCCCGCCGCCAGCGACCGCGTCTTCCACACGGCGTACCCGAAGGCGACACCCAGCGCAAAGGTCGGCAGCAGACGGTAGATGGAAGCATGCGCCAGGCCGAACAGAAGGCCCGTGGCCAGGATCGCGGGCCACATGCCGAGACGGCGGAAGCCGCTCAGGATGAGGCCTCGGAACAGGGCCTCCTCGCACAGCGCGGGAATGAGGCCCACCAGCACCAGGGCCTGCCACAACGGCGCCGGTTTGTCATCCAGCAGCAGCAGGCGTTCCATGGCCTTCTGCAGGGACTCGGGCGGGGGCAGCAGGCGCACCAGCAGGCCGCCGGCGACCGTCCAGGCCGACAGGCCGATGAGCACGCAAGCGGCGATGGCGCGCAGCGACGGCATGCGCAGGGAGAACGTCTCGACGAAGTCGTAGCCCTTCAGCCGCACCAGCGCCAGGCAAGGCAGCAGGAAGAAGCCGAACTGCATCACGATCAGCACGGTGGGCAACCCGTACTTCGTCAGGCTCAGGCTGCCGTAGAAGGCCATGACCAAGGCGACGGCAAACACCAGCATCGAGACGGCGGGCGTGGGCCGGGCGCCCGGGTGGCGCGAGAAATCGAAGACGCCGGAAAAGTGCTCCTTGCCGCCCAGCAGCAGGGAATTGCGTTCGAAGATGTGAGCGGCGAAGACCAGCGCGATGGAGGCATAGCACAGCGAGCTGAGCATGACCAGGAACAGCGTATCGGCCGCCCACTCACCCAGAAACACGCCCTTGATCAGCAGCGCGATGTTCACCACGGGCACAAAGGCGAGATAGCCGTTCAACTCGATGCCGGGCGTCATGGTGGCGACCAGCGGCACCAGCAGGCTCATCAGGATCGGGGTCAGGAAGTTCTGGCCATCCTTGAAGTCCTTGGCAAAGGCGCCGACAGCCAGAAACACCGCGTTGATCATCAGGGAGATGGGCACCAGCATCACGAAGGCGATCAGGTAGGAGGAGGCCGGCACGCTGGTCTGCATGCCCGGGATCAGCTTGAGCCGGGTGAACGTCAGCGAGAGGCTGAGCAGGTTGACGACGGTGGCGATCATGGCGATGCTCCACACCGCCAGGAACTTGCCGCCGATGATCTCCAGCGACTCGACCGGCGCGCACAGCAGGGTCTGCATGGTGCCGCGCTCTTTCTCTCCGGCGGTCATGTCGATCGCCGCATAGAAGCCGCTCATCGCCGAGAAGAGGATCAGCATGTAGGGCAGCAACATGCCCACGAGCATGCCGGACTTGCGCTGCTCACTGGCTACGTTCGTGTTTTGGATCTCGATCCCGGTGGCGAAACCGGCCGGCAGTTTGTTCTGCGTCTCCCTGACGGCCAACAGGTCCAGGCGGTATTGCCGCAGGTGGTCACTGATGCGGTCGCGCGCCTTGCGCGAATCGGGGCGGACTGAGTCGAAGAGAATGCTGGCGACGGCCATGTCCCCGCGTTGGAGCCTCACGCCGAAATTAGGCCAGGCGATGAGAATGGCGTCCGCCTTGCGGTCGAGGATCGCCTGTTGGGCGGCCTTGGCCCACACGGCGTCGGGCATCTTCTTCGGCACGGGCGGCTTGTCGTCGCCGTCCAGGTCGATGGGCGGGCTGGGCGGTGGCTTGAGCTGATCCATCTCCAGGCCGGCGCGCACCATGTCGGTGGCTCCCGCCCAGGGCAAGAGTTCGATCTTGCCCGACTTCAGCATGCGCTCCTGCGCGTCCAGCGGCAGGGTACCCCACACCGCCACACGAGAAGCGCGGGCCGCCTGGGCCGCTTCCTGGCCTTCCTGCAGCCGGCTGAGCCCGATCATCAGGAGCGGGTAAAGCAGGATGGGCAGGCCGATCATCATGAAGATCGTGCGGCGGTCGCGCAAGGCCTCGCGCAGCTCTTTGCGGTAGATGGTGAATACCGTGCCGGGTCTCATGCGGCCCCTCCGTTGCGGCGTGCGCCGATGTTCTTCAGAAAGGCGTCAGTCAGGTTCGGGCAACCCGAGCGTTCCAGCAACTCGGGCACCGTACCTTCGTCTACAATGCGTCCCTGGTGCAACAGCGAAATGCGGTCGCAGAGGTACTCGGCTTCGCCCATGATGTGGGTGGAGAAGATGACCGCCCGGCCCGCCGCCTTTTCGCGGCGGATCGCTTCGACGATGAACTGGCCGCTGACGACATCCAGGGCGTTGGTGGGTTCGTCCAGGATCAAGAGGTCCGGCTCGTGGAGAAACGCCCGCGCGATGTTGGCGCGCTGCTTCTGGCCCGAGGAGAGGGTGCCGCAGGGACGGGACGCAAAGGAACCCATTTCGAGCTGCTCGACCAGTTCCTCGATGCGGTGGTGCAGCGCCCGCTCGTTCATTCCGTACAGGCGCCCGAAATACTCCAGCGCCTCGCGCGGATTCAGCCGCTGGTAGAGCTGCGTGTCGCCTGAATGGAAACCGATCTTCGACTTGGTGGCCAGCGGGTCGCGCGCGACGTCGATTCCGTTAATGAAAACCTCGCCGGCGTCGGGTGTAAGGATGCCGGCGATCATACGCAGGATGGTGGTCTTGCCCGCGCCGTTGGGTCCTAGCAAACCAACAACTTCCCCCGCGGCAACCGATAGGCTGACGCGATCGGCGGCGTGCACCTGGCCGAAGGACTTGGTCAGCCCCTCCGCCCGCATGGTCTGATTCATTTGACTTCCCAATGATCGGTTTCAAATCGGGCGAAGGACTCGTTCCAGGTCCCGAATTTCGTGGCCATCTGCCCGCCGTCCACCAGCAAGGTCGTACCAGTGATAAACGAGGCTAACGGCGAGGCGAGGAAGGCCACCGCGTTGGCCACTTCGGCGGGCAAGCCGCCCCGGCCCAGCGGGATGTGCCGGAAGTAGTCTTTCAATACCTGGGGCTGGGCGAAGTGCGACTCGGTCAGACGGGTGCGGATGAGTCCGGGGCAGACCGCATTGATGCGGATCCCGTAGGGACCCAACTCGCCCGCCGCTGTGTGCAGCAGTCCCAGCAGCCCCGCCTTGGTGGCGTTGTAGGCGATCAGGTCAGGCTCGCCGTCATACGAATTGGTCGAAGCGGTGAGGACAATCGTGCCCTGCCGCCGCGGTTTCATCTGGCGCGCCGCCAGTTGGATGGTGTGGAAGGCGCCCGAAAGATTGATGGCGAGCAGGCGGTTCCACTGCTCGGTGGTGGTCTGGTCGAGCGGAGCCACGGTGACCGCGCCCGCGTTCGCCACGACGATGTCGAAAGGTCCTTGCGAATCAAAGACCTGAGCCAGAGATTCCGCGTCAGAGACGTCGACGGGGGGCGAAGATTCCAGGTCGGCCACCGTGACCTCCGCTCCGCAGGATCGGAGTGCTTCCGTAATCGCAAAACCTATCCCGTTACTGCCGCCGGTGACCAGCGCTTTGGCGCCATTGAGTTCGAGCCGCATGAAGGACGATTGTAGCGGGAATCAGGGGCTTACGGCACCGTCCCGGGTACCGGGATGTGTCGCCAGCGGGTACGGGTATGCCACACTAATCTATTCGCAATGAATCCGCAGGTAAAGATCGAATACGATACCGAGAGAAAGATCCGTACGCGCAACAAGACGTACTACCGGGTCAACCATTGGCCCATCTGGATCTTTGTTTTCTTCCTGATCCCCGGACCGGTGACGTTCAAGCTGTTCGCCGAAGGCTTCGGCGGGAATATGGTTTGGTGGCTGGCGGCCGTTCTGGTTGGGACCGGCATCGCCGGCTTGCGAGGCCGCCTGCCCGGCTCGGAACCCGCTCCGTATATCATTCGCTTTACGGAAGACCGGCCGAACCCGCTCTACCGCCGAATTTGCTATACATTCGCCTGGGGCGCCGCCATCAGTTACGGGCTGCTGAACCTGGTCGGCCTGGTGGTGGCGGTCACGACCGGCAAGTGGATGATGAAGCAGATCTACTGGTACGGGTACTTCCCCGTGGTCATCCCCGTGTGGATTCTCGGCGCGCTCGGCCAGTTGCCGCGTGTGAAGCCCTCCACAGCCGGGGAAGGGCACGAGCGCCGGTACTTCTACGGCACGGTCTGGGCCATGTGCATCGCGCAGCCGACCGTGGGTATTCTGTGGAAGATCCTGCCCCGCAACCACACCTCCGATGTGATTGAACTGGTTACGTTTGTCAGTGTGTTGGCACTGGTGGGCTGGATGAGCGTCAGGGGCTTGTTGCCACGCACGCGTCGGATCCTGCCAGGCGAGATCGCCGCTCTCGACTAGACACTCCCGCTCCAAATGGAAAAGGCCGGCAGGATGGGTGCAGCCACCCCTGCCGGCCTTCTCCACTTCAGGTCTAGTTTCCCGTGATTGTGAAATCCAGGGTGATGTCGCCGGCCTGTAGCCGGAACACGTTGTCCCCGGGATTGAACCCAGCACGCACCGTGACCGCGAACATGCCTGGCCAGTCGGAGTCGTAGTTGACCACCCGGCCTGTGGCGCCGCCGCCGGAAATAGTGGAAATTGCAGGATTTGCCGAGCTCAACGCCGTGCCCGCGGCATCCAGCACCCGGAAGTACACCGTCGTGGTGCGATTCCGGCTCACGCTGCCCGCGCTGTACATGATGTTCATGCTGGCCGGGGCGCCCGTCGAGGAATCAAACCAATACGGCACCCGCGAGGTCTTGCCCGTATTGTTCGATGTGATCGTGATCGCGCCCTGATAGGCGCCGGCCGTCATGCCCGAGCCGTTCCATGCCACGGTGACATCCGTGGAAGCGCCCGCCTCGACTTCCACCGTTGGCGTCGCGATCGATGCCTGGAACTGGTCGCTGCCACCGTCGGCCGCCAGCGTGAAGGTGTCCTTGCTGCCGCTGATGTTGGTCAGCGTGAGCGTGCGGCCCAGTTGGACCTCGCTGCCGCCCGTACCCAGCGGCAATGTGGCGGGATACGCGGTGACGGCCGTATTCACGGCCGCGCTGGCATCCACCAATCCGCCGCCCGCCTGCTGGACGCCCGCCGCTCCGCCGGTCATGTTGGAGGCCGCCGCTCCGTTATTGATGATCATCGACCGGTACTGGTCCACCGTCAGCCCGGGATGCAGGCTCTTGAGAAGGGCCGCCGTGCCGGCCACAAACGGAGTGGAGAAGCTGGTGCCGTCCACCAGGATGTAGCCGCTGGAATCGTACATGTCACCGTAGTTATCCAGCGTCTGCGTGCCTGTGTAGAAGTTGCTGCCGACAGCCACGATCTCCGGTTTGATGCCGCCGTCCACGCTGGGCCCGGCCGCGCTGAAGTCGGTCAGGCGGTTTGCCGTGATGGGCACGCTGCCGACATCGAAGTGCATCGTGCCGGAGAGACCGGCCTGGCCGGCGAGCGCCTGTTTGATCGCCACTCCATCGCCATAGCTGACAGCCTGGGCCGGCAGGGTGGCCGCGCCAACGCTCATGTAGATGGGGTCTGGAGCCGTGTCGCGCATATAGACAAGCGCTCCCGCGGCGCCTGCATTCCGGGCGTTGTTCAGCTTGTCTTCAAAGTAACAATCTCCGCGCTGGATCAGGGCGATCTTGCCGCTCAGGCTGCCGGATTGGAACGCAGAGCAGCCCAGGCCATTGCCGTCAAGCGTGGCGACATCCACCAGGGTTCCCGTCACAGGCGTCGACCCGGCCGTTGTGTAGCCGTTGTAGGCCACGTACGAGCTGAGGCCCGAGACTTCGACGCTGGAGGCGAACGTACGGTCGTTGGTCGTTGCGCCTACTGAGATCGCGGAAGGAGCGGTGGCTGGAGATCCGATCGTGTTCAGGCCCGGGCCATTGTTGCCCGCGGCGATGACCACAATGACACCGGCCTGCGTGGCGCGCTCCACCGCCGCCACATCAAGATCCTCTGACAGGCGTGGGGCAAAGTCGTCCCCGACGCTGAGGCTGATGACATCCATCCCGTCGGCGACGGCATCGTCAAAGGCCTTGATGATGGCATCGTCGGAGGCGTAATCGTTGTAGCCAGGTGTTCCAAAGACCTTATAAACACCGAGGAATGCCTTAGGCGCGACGCCCTGGATCGTGGCCAGCGGGCCCTGTGAGCGTACACCCGCGGCGATGGTGGCCAGAGCCGTGCCGTGGCCCACATGGTCGCGCGGGGTGTAGTCGACATCGCGGTATTGCAGGAGATTCACATAGCTGCGCGCGACGATAACCTTGTTGTTCGTGTAGTTCAGGTCGAAGACCGTGTTGGCGCGAGGAAACGAATCCGGCACCGTCAGGGAACTGTCCTGGAAAGCGGGATGGGTGATCTCGATGCCGGTGTCGATGATGCCGATCTTTATGCCCGCGCCGGCATTGCTTTCGCCGAACTGACTCCAGACATCGCTGACCTTGTGCAGCAGCACGGCGCGATCGAGCACGCGGTGCAGCATCCTTACCGGAACCACGCGCTTCACTCCAGGCATCTGGGCGAGCTGCGCCGCCGTGGCTGCGTCCGCCTGGACGAACATCGCGTTGGCAACCGTATTCACGGAATCCAGCACGATGCCGGAACGCCGTTCAATATTGCCCCGCATTGCGGTCTGTTCACCACGTACTCGCGTGCGGTGCGCCTCTGCCTCTGTACCGCGTAGATCGGCGCGCCGGCCCCGGACCCTGGTCATGTGGTCGGTCACCGGTTCCGTAGTGAGTTCAACGATATAGCGGCCGGGGAGTACTTCCGCGAACAGCCCTGGGGCCAGTGCCAGCCAGACGGCCAGGAGAATCGAGTTCCGTTTCATGGTTTTTGTGGATCTTCGCTTGGGACTTTAGGAATACATCGGCCAAATGCGCGGTTGCCTTCAACCGGCCTGTTTGGATTTCAAAGGATTGAACCCAAAAGGCCGCTCCGGGTTGCCGGCTGCAACTTGTGACGCGAGCCGCGCCGTTTGCGTCTCAGTTTTGAGGTAAAGATATGCAAACGCCCCCACTCATGCCGCCGCGCCGCACCAGAACCGCCATAATGCTCTGATGCGAGAGAGGTTGACTGCGTTACACGCCCCCGCGACGCAGCCCCCGCACACCAGGCGCTGCTTGATGTCCTTAACAATCTTGATTTAGGATTTACCTGCCAATGAGGGGCACTCCTGTGGGGATTCGCTATCCTCAAGGGAGAGACGGTCCTCGGCTAGGCTGTATCTTTATGATGGACCTGCACAAGAACAAGCGGCAGGCGCTGCTGTCGTGGCTCTTCGTGGGCCTGTTGGCGGCGCTGTTGGGCGTGCTGGGCTGGCTTCAGTTTGACTGGATCTCGCAGGTCAGTTATGCCGAGCGGGCCAGGCTGAAAGAGAGCCTCGGCACCGGGCTTCGCCGCGTGAGCCAGGACTTCAACTCCGAGCTGCAGACTGCGTGTTCGGCCCTCGTCTCGGGCGATCCCATGGAACCCGGCCAGCGCGAGCAGGACTATGCCGCGCGCTATGCGCACTGGCGCGAATCGACTCGCCACCCGCACCTGTTCCGGCGCATCCTGGTGGCCACGCCCGCCGGTGCAACCTTGAAGTTGCGGGAAATGGACATGGAAGACGGCACGTTCCGTGCAGTCGAATGGCCCGCTGAGTGGTCCTCCCTGCGCGCCCGCCTCGAGTCCCAGTTGAATCGCTCGGAGTTCGGCGGCCGTCGGCCGTTCTGGGCCGGCAGCAGCGCGGAATCCGCGGTGGTCGAGCTCCCGAGAGTCCGGTTTCCCAATAATGGCGGACCCGCCGGGCCGCGCCAGCCTCGGGAGATGGGCCTGCCTGGCGAGCCTCGCCTGTCCCGCGAACCACGGCCCGGCGAGCCTCGTGCGGACTTTCGTGATCTGCGTCGCGACGACTTCTTCCGGCTCAGCCTGGAGTGGCTCGTGATTGAACTCGACCTGGAGACGGTGCAAAAGGAGCTTCTCCCTGAGCTGTTGAGCCGGCACCTCTTTGGCAGTGCAACCCCTGAATACCAGGTGGAAGTGACCCTGCGCGATCATCCCGAGCAGCTCATTTTCAGCTCCACTGGCGACAAGACCGCGAGGATCGGCGCCAAGGCCGACGCCAGCACGAACCTGATGGACGTCCAGTTTGAGCAGGTGATGCGGCGCGCGGCCATGAACCGGGCGAGGGAGTCCGGCGTCGCCTGGCCGGGCGGCCGCATTGGCGGGGGGAGCGGTTCAGGCGGGCCGCGCGAGTCTCCGCCGGAGTGGGGCCGCTGGGTGATGTCGGTCCGCCACAGGTCCGGTTCCCTGGAAGCGGTCGTGAATCAGGTGCGCTGGCGCAACCTGGCGGTCACTTCCGGTGTTCTTCTATTGATGGTTGCCGCCATCACGATGCTGGTGCGCTATACGCAACGTGCCCAGCGGTTGGCGAATATGCAGATGGAATTCATCACCGGCGTCTCGCACGAACTCAAAACACCGCTCACGGTGATTCGCACGGCGGGTCACAATCTGGGTGGCGGACTGGTTCGCGACGAGAAGCAGGTGCAGCGCTACGGTAACCTGATTCGCGAGGAAGCCGAGAAACTCACCGCGATGGTGGAGCAGGTGTTGCGGTTCGCCAATGCCAAGGCGGGCCGGGCCATCGGTGAACGTGAGGCAGTGGATGTGCGCAGCCTGCTGGACGCCGCGGTCTCCTCCGCTTCGCCCATTCTCGACAAGTCCGGCTGCGTGCTGGAGCAGACGATCGACCCGGATCTGCCGCCCGTGCTGGGCGACCCCATCGCGCTGAAACATGCCATTCAGAATCTGCTGACAAACGCCGCCAAGTACGGTGCCGAAGGGCGCTGGATCGGCTTGACAGCGGCTCTGGCCAACGCCAAGAACGGTGCCACTGTCGAAATCCGGGTTGCTGACCGCGGCGCCGGCGTGGCGCCCGACGAGATCGACCAGATCTTCGATCCGTTCTATCGTGGCAAGAAAGCCATCGACGATCAAATCCATGGAACGGGACTGGGCCTCAGCCTGGTCAAAAGAATCGCGGAAGCGCATGAAGGGAATGTTTCGGTAAGGAGCGGGCCGGGCACTGGCGCGGAATTCGTGCTGCACCTCCCCACCGTTCCTGCCGGCCAACGGAATGAGTTCGCGAATACTGCTCATTGAAGACGAGCCGGGCCTGGTGCTCACGCTCTCTGATTTACTGGCGGCCGAAGGCCACGAGGTGGACACGGCGATGGACGGCCTGTCCGGTCTCGCCAAAGCCCGGGAAGGCCAGTGTGACCTGGTGATCCTGGACATCATGCTCCCTGGGAAGAATGGGCTGGAAGTGTGCCGCGAACTGCGGCAGCAAGGCTCAGACGTCGCCATCCTGATGCTCACGGCAAAATCGCAGGTGATCGATCGTGTGGTCGGCCTCAAGCTCGGCGCTGACGATTACCTGACCAAACCGTTCGATCCCTCCGAACTGCTGGCGCGGGTGGAGGCGCTGCTGCGCCGCGTCCACAAGGAGAGTTTCCCCGCGGTACTGCGCTTCCAGTTTGGCTCCGTTCAGGTGGACTTTGAAAAGGCGGAACTGCTCAAGGATGGCTCGCCCGTCAGCCTGGCCGGCAAGGAATTGCAATTGCTCCGTTATCTGATCGATCACCGCGGCAAGGTGATCTCCCGCGAGGAACTGCTCAAGAACGTGTGGGAATACCAGTCGGACATCTCCACCCGCACGGTGGATGTCCACGTGGCCTGGCTGCGCCAGAAGATAGAGGAAAACCCGCAGTTTCCGCGCTACATCCGCACCGTGCGCGGCTCCGGCTATCGCTTCGCCACTTAGCCGCTACTGCTTCTTCTTCACGCTGGGGGCGGGCTCGGGATCCGGCAGGTTGTCGGACGGATTCGCCTTCCGCCAACCCTTCTTCTCCGTGCTCGATGCAGCCGGCTGAGCCGGCTTCTCCGCAACGGAAGGCGTGCTCGTTCCTTCCGCCGGAGCGCCGACATTCGGATTCGGGCCCCGAGGACCCGTCGAGTCGTCCAGCACCACGCGGCGCCGCGGCCGGACCGGCTCAGAGGGCGCACTGCTCGCGGCCGGCGCGTCGTTGGAGGCGGGCGACTGCGACTGGCTCACCACGGTGGCATCGGATTGGGCCGCCGGGTCGATATTCGCCGGCGCGTGGTAGTTGCCCCGGTAGCGGATATCGGCGCC
This sequence comes from Paludibaculum fermentans, assembly GCF_015277775.1. Lineage (NCBI taxonomy): Bacteria > Pseudomonadati > Acidobacteriota > Terriglobia > Bryobacterales > Bryobacteraceae > Paludibaculum > Paludibaculum fermentans. Next base: position 2,299,290 of record NZ_CP063849.1, on the reverse strand, counting down.
GGGATAGCGCGACCGCGCCGAATCCGCCAACGCGATCTGAATCCGGTTGTCTTCTCCTGCCCTCGTTCCGGGCGGCAGTTGGAAATACAGCGCATAGCGCTGCCGGATGCGTGCGAGTGTTGTCTCAAAAGCGGACGCGTCCGAGATGCTCATGCTGTCGCCGCCGGATTCCCGTGCAATCTCTGAGGTGCCCGCCGATTGTGTTCGTGAACCCATGCCGCCACCGCCAGGAATCCGTCCGCCGCCGCCGCCGGGAATGCGTCCGCCGCCGCCACCCCAGATGATGTCCGGAATCGAGCCCCCGCGCGGCCAGGAATTGCCGCGCCGGTTGCCGCCGGGAGGATACTGCCCGCCGCCCTGCGGATAGCCGCCATGACGGCTGCTCATCGCGTCCGGAGCGATAATCGCGCTCAGCACCGTATCGGCTTCGGCCAGCGCCGAGCCCACCCGCTCTTCACTGCGGTCCTTCTCCGTCTGGTCGTCCGTCATGATGACGATGGCCCGCCGCGCATCCTTGCGAGCCGACTTGCGCATGTAGCTCGCCGCATCCAGCAGGCCCCGCGTGATGTCCGTGCCGCCATTGAAGGTTTCGCTGCGCAGCAGGCTCTCGAACTCGCGCTCCACTTCGTCCTTGTTGCTGCGGAAAGGCAGGCGGACCCGCGATGACCGGTCGAACACCATCATGGCCACCCGGTCGTCCGGCCCCAGCACCCGCAGCGCGTCGTGTGCCGCGTCGGCCATGCGCTGCACGTGCGAGCGCATGCTGCCGCTGACGTCCAGCAGCACGATCACGTCCACCGGCATCTCTTCCCGCGCGAAATTGCGAACGTCCACCCGCCGGCCGTTCTGCGTCAGGACGAAGTCCTCCCGGCGCAATCCGGTCACAGCCCGGCCGTCGCGGTCGAGCACCTGGGCATCCACCCGCACCAGGGAAACATCGCTCTTGAAGGTGACATTGCCGTCGTCCGCCGGCTGGGCGGCCGCGCAGGCGAGTAATAGGACCAGAAGACTTGCCAGGCGCACTGTGGTGACTCCAGAGAACACAACGGCTGCCCGGATCCCCAAAAGCCCGGACGAACCCATTAATTGTACGTCTTCCGCGTGATTTGCGTTACAGTTTGTGCCGCTCTAGGCCTGCCTGGGCTTGGGCCGCGGAAAGAGCCGGGCGGCATTGTCGTGCAGGATCAGGCGCGCCGCGTTCAGCGCCTCCGCCTCCGTCATCTCCCGGCTTTGCACCTTCTCGGCCAGAACCTGCGCGACATTTCGCCGCGCCATCACCGCATGTGCATAGCTGAGCTCCACATAGCGGTAATCGCCGCCGAAGCCCAGGATTTTGTTCAGCGGCACGGTGTCGATCAATTCGTGCAATGCGCGCCGCGCTCCAGTGGGCGTGATGATATGCACCCAGCACAGGTCCGCCGTCACATTCGCATACATCTTCGCCAGGGCCGCCACCTCCTCCATCCAGGGCCAGCCCAGGTGGAAGAGATCGAAAACTACCTTTGGATAGAGACCAAAGAGGTTATTCAAAAGCGTGGGCCGCGAGTTCTCCAGCGTGTTCCCGTTGCCCGCCTGCAGCCCCGTATGCATCTGTACCGGCAGTTTGTGCGCGTCGGCCAACTGCAACACATGGTGGAAGATGTGATCCGAGAGTCGCCGCGGAGCCTGCTTCTGCGGTTCCTTCATCAACAGGTCGAAATCCCGCTGCGCGTCGGCCTCCGGGACCACCTCAAAGCGCAGCGGCCGGTTGTAGGCCAGCGTACTCTTGATCGTCACCAGTCCGGCGTCCAGGCTCTGGTCCAGCCGCTTCTCCACGGCTCGCTTCAACCCCTTCACGTCCGGGATCGAGGTGCCGGTCACCTCCTCCATGCGCCGGATGTCCGCCGCCTTCGCCGCCGAGCAGAACCAGTCCATCTTCCGCGCCAGCACGAAATACTCGCCGTCCGGCCGCACCGGATCGCCGTGCCAGTAGTCGTCCAGGACCGCGTAATCCAGCTTCATCCGATCCTTCAGAATCCGCTTGTACAAACCCGGTTTGTTCGCCTCGGCGATAGCGGAATTGATCCGCGGCAGGGTCGCCGCCTTGATCTCACCGATCCCGTAGATGTCCCGGATGGCAATGCTCAACGCCTGCCCGTACCCCGTGAAGCGCGAAACCTGCCACCAGGGCTCAAACTCCGCCCACGTTTTCGGTGTCGGCGTAGGCATTCCCGCGCTCACCATGTCGCTGTTCAGGTAGTGCGAAGCCAGCAGGAACAGGTCTGGTTTCAACTCCAACCGCTCCGATTCCGGCAGCAGATGCTCGTGCGAGTCTACCAGCGGCATCGCATCGATGGCCCGGCTCAACTCTTTAAACGAGCCTGCCTGGGCCGTCAGAATGGCCGGGCATGCGGCCGCCAGGCCGGCGGTGAAGAAGGTACGGCGCTGCATACAATCGGCCCGTAGTATAGCCGGATTCCGTTTGCAGCATAATGGAGGTGAAACTCTGTAATCGTTTCAAGGATGGAACTGTCATGCCACGCCGCCTGTCGAGCAAGTTGATCGTCTCCCTGACAGTGATCGTGATCCTCATCAACGTCGTGGCCGGAGTCGTGTACCTGCGCGTCCAGAATCAGCACACCCTGGAAACGATGATTCTGGGGGCCGACCAGCTCTCCAAGAGCATCACCAGCGCCACCTGGCACGCCATGAAGGACGACCACCGCTCGGCCGCCTACGACATCATGAGCGTCATCGCCGCCAAACAGGGTGTCGACCGCATCCGCATGTTCAACCGCGAAGGCCGCCTGATGTTCTCCACCAAAAAGGGCGACAACGCGCAGTTGATGACCGTGAACGAGCAACCCTGCGTCGCCTGCCACGGTTCCATGCCGGTGAAGGTGGAAGTGGCGCCCGCTTCCCGTGTCCGCATCTACAGCGGCACCGACGGGCGCGACTCGCTCAACATGGTGACGCCCATCTACAACGAAGCCTCCTGCAGCCAGGCCGACTGCCACGCTCACCCCGCGCGCACCCGGGTCCTGGGTGTCCTGGATGTGGCGCTGAGCCTCGATCCCGTCCGCCAGGAAGAGGCGGCCATGACGCAGCACACTGTCGTCACCACCGGCATCACCATCCTCCTCACCGCCGTCTTCATCTTCTTCTTCGTCCGTTATTTTGTGGGCGTGCCCATCCGTGAATTGATTGAAGGCACGCACGCCGTCAGCGAGATGGAGCTCGGCACGCCCATCCGCATCAGCCACAGCAGCGAAGAGATGGACGCCCTGGTGACCTCGTTCAACACGATGCGCGACCGCCTGCAGGGCGCCATGGACGAGATCAACACGTTCACCCAGAGTCTCGAGAAGAAGGTGGAGGACCGCACCCAGCAGCTGAAGGCGGCTCAGCAGAAACTGCTCCACAACGATCGCCTGGCCTCGCTGGGGCAACTCGCGGCCAGTGTCGCCCATGAGATCAACAACCCCGTCTCCGGCGTCCTCAACCTGGCCATGCTAATGCAGCGCATTCTCAAGGACGACGGCGTGCCGCCCAACCGGCTGGCCGATTTCCGCAAGTATCTGGGCCAGGTGGCCACCGAAACCGCGCGCGTGGGCCGTATCGTTTCTGACTTGCTCGCCTTCTCCCGCCGCTCGAAGCCCCAGCGCACACCGGCCGACCTGAATCGCATCATCCGCTCCACCCTGACCTTGGCGGCCCACAAGCTGAAACTCTGCGACACCGAGGTGGAGGTCGATCTCCCGGCCGATCTGCCCACCGTCTCCTGCGACCCCTCGCAGATGCAGCAGGTGGTGCTCAACCTGGTCCTGAATGCGGCCGAAGCCACGCAGAGCAAGGGCGGCGGCAAAGTGCTGGTTCGCACCAGGGTAGCGGCCGACCAGAAGTGCGTCGAAATGCTGGTGCAGGACAACGGCGAAGGCATCAGCCCGGAGAACCTCAGCAAGATCTTCGATCCCTTCTTCACTTCGAAGCCCGAAGGCAAGGGTGTGGGCCTGGGCCTGGCGGTGATCTACGGCATCGTACAGGCGCACGACGGCGAGATCGACGTGAAGAGCACCGTGGGCGAGGGCGCGACCTTCACGGTGACCATCCCCATGGAATCCGCCGTGAAGCCGGCGGCCGCGCCAGCGGAGCCTGTCGTGTGAGCGGCCTGTGTCTGGCCTCGCTCGGCGAGGTCGAGGAGTCACTGATGAGGACCATCGCCGAATGCGTGGAGGAGCGGATTGGATTGCCGGTCGTGCGCCGTATGCAGTTGCCCGTGCCCCTGGATGGGTACGACCGCGCGCGAGGCCAGATGAGTTCCGTGACGATGCTCAAACTGCTGCTCGAACGGGCACCGTCCGGCGTCTCGCGCATCCTGGGTGTCACCGAGAGCGATCTGTTCATCCCGATGCTGACATTTGTCTTCGGACAGGCGCAGTTGAAAGGCCGCGCGGCCGTGGTCTCGGCCGCCAGGCTGCGGCAGGAATTCTATGGAATGGCACCGGACGGAACCGCGTTGTTGGGCCGCGCGCGCAAGGAAGCGATGCACGAGCTCGGCCATACGTTCGGGCTGATCCACTGTCCCGACACGCGTTGCGCGATGAGCCTGTCCATCAACCTGCCGCAGGTGGACTCGAAATTGGAATGGTATTGCGAAGGCTGCTGGCCCGTTCTGCAGGAACGGCTGGAAGAAGTGAGGTACGACTGACATGAAAGCCGTGTGGAAGATCCTGGTTGTGGATGACGAAGAGGTGATGTGCGAGTCGCTCGCCGCCTGGCTGCGCGAAGACGGCTATGACGTGGATACAGCATCGTCCGGCCGACGCGCCGTGGAATCCGCCCGCGCTTCCGACTACGCCATCTATTTCATCGACCTGAAAATGCCCGGCGGCATGGACGGCATCGAGACCATGATGGAGATCCGCAAGCTCCACCCGGAAGCGCCCGTCATCATCATCACCGCCTACGCCACTGTCGACACGGCCATCACCGCCATGAAGGAAGGCGCGCAGGAGTATATCGTCAAGCCCTGCAATCCGGAAGAGATCTCGCTGGTGGTGGCCCGCATCATCAAAGTGAAGAATCTCCAGTTGGAGAACACCATTCTGCGCAAGCGCCTCACCGGCCAGTACGACTTCCACGACATCATCACCAAGAACCCCCGCATGCTCGCCATCCTGCAGCTCGTGCAGGATGTGGCCGGCCTGCGCAGCACGGTACTGGTGCGCGGCGAAAGCGGCACCGGTAAGGAGCTTATCGCCCGTGCCGTGCACTACTCAGGCGACCGGGCCGACAAGCCGTTCATCTCCGTCAGTTGCGCGGCGCTGGCCGAGACGCTGCTGGAATCCGAGCTCTTCGGCTATGAGAAAGGCGCCTTCACCGGAGCCGGCGCACGCACTCGCGGCAAATTCGAACTGGCCGACGGCGGCACCATTTTCCTCGACGAAATCGGCGACATCTCGCCCAAGCTCCAGGCCGACCTTCTGCGCGTTCTGCAGGAGCGCCGCTTCTATCGCCTCGGCGGTTCGGAGGAGGTGAAGGTGGACGTCCGTGTCATCGCCGCCACCAACAAGGATCTCGCCGAGGAGGTCAGCCAGGGCCGCTTCCGGGACGACCTCTACTACCGCCTCAACGTCATCGAGATCCGCATCCCGCCCATTCGCGAACGCCGCGAGGATGTGCCCCTGCTGGCGCGCCATCTGGTGCAACGGCTCTCACCCGAGTTGAACAAGGACATCCAGGACATCTCGGAAGGCGCCATGAAAGTTCTGCTCGAATACGAGTGGCCCGGCAATGTCCGCGAACTCGAAAACGCCATCGAGCGCGCCATCGTCACCTGCCGCGGTCAATTGCTCACAGAGGACGACTTCGGCTTCCTGATGCGCACCATGCAGGAGCGCAAGGCCTGGAGCGTCCCGGCCAACATGACCCTGCAGGACCTCGAACGCCAGGCCGTCCAGGCCGCCCTGCAGCGCACCGGAGGCAACGTGAAGGAAGCGGCGTCGTCCCTGGGCATCGACCGCTCCACCATGTACGAGAAAATCAAAAAATACGAGATCCCGCGCTAGCGCCCCGCCGCGAGCAGAGCCGCGATCGCGAGTGAGCGGGGGAGATACCGAAAGGCTCCAACCAACCAACCGAGGAGGCCCGCGGGCTCTCCCTACTCAACCACGGCCTCCCCCGGAATCCCGACATACTTCTCCCAGCCCCGGATCTTCTGCAGCATCTGACGTACCCGTTCTCTCTCCTGCCCGGCCACATTCCTCTTCTCGCCCGGATCCGCCTCCAGGTTCGACAGCCACACCTTCTCGCCGGTCTCCTCCCCCGGAAACGCCGGAGGATTTACAATCAGCTTCCAGTCCCCCTGCCGCAACGCGCGTTCCTTGTTGAAACTCCAGAACATATCTTCGTGCGTCTGTTTTTCCCCGCGCAGTACCGGCAGAATGTCCTGCCCGTCCACACCCGCCGGAATGCGGCCCGCCTGACCGGCCATCGACAGAAACGTCGGCAACAGATCCATCGACAGCAACGGCCGCTCCCACACCTGGCCCGGCTGCACGAAGCCCGGAGCCCGCAGCATCGCCGGCACATGCATCCCGCCATCGAACAGCCCCAGCTTGTACCCACGATACGACCCGTTGCTGCCGCCTGTATAAGGCTGAGCCGTGCTCGATGCCCGCACCTCGCGCGTCGCGCCGTTATCCGCCTGGAAGAACACCACCGTGTCCTCCTCCAGGCCCTGCCGCCGCAATTGATCCAACAACAGGCCCACGGCGTCATCCACAGCCGCCACCATCGCCAGGTGAGTCCGCCGGTCGCGCTCCATCGACGCCGGAAATCGATCCAGGTACTTCTTCGGAGCCATCATCGAGTAGTGCGGCGCGCCAAACGCCAGGTACATCAGGAACGGCTGCTGCCTCTGCTGTTTCGCCAGATGAGCCGAAGCCTCGCGCGCCAGCAGTTCCGTCATGTACACCGGCTCTTCGAACACCTCCTCCGTGTTGCGCCACAGATCGTGGAAGATCTTGCCCGGAGCCGAGCCCAACTGGTAATACCGGTGTGAGTACGCATCCAGCCACCCCGAGTACCACCCGAAGAACTGATCGAACCCCTGCGCCATTGGCCGGCTCTGCGGCGCACTGCCCACATGCCACTTCCCAAAGGCCGCCGTGCCGTAGCCCGCCTGCTTCAGCAGGGCAGGGAAGGTGATCTCCCCTCTTCGCAGCCCCGGCACATCAAACGTCGGCTGCGACGGCAGCGCGCCCTGCACACCCGTCCGGTCAGGGTACTTGCCCGTCAGAATCGCGGCCCGCGAGGCCGAACACACAGGAGCATTCGAGTACCACTGCGTGAACCGCACGCCCGACGACGCCAACCGGTCCAGGTTTGGGGTCAACGCCTCCTTCTGCCCGAAACACCCGACATCGCCGATGCCATGGTCGTCCGTCACGATCACCAGGAAGTTCGGCCGGCGTGTCTGGCCGGACGCCAAAGCGCTCGCCGAGGCTCCACCCAAAAGGCGAAGAGCGCTACGGCGGTTGAATGGAGAAGGGGTGTGAATCATACGCGAAGCTCAGAAACAGCACACCAGAAGCCGCGCCGCGATGCAAATCGGCCCACTCCGCGCCCCTCAGGCGGCCTCAACTTGATAAACTGCCCCTTCAACCCATCCCTGGAGTACCTTATGTCCGACACCGTCAAATACATCCTCGACGAAACTCAGATCCCGAAGCACTGGTACAACCTGGTCGCTGACCTGCCCACCCCGCCGCCGCCGGTCCTCCACCCCGGCACCATGCAGCCCGTGGGCCCGGCCGACCTCGAGCCGCTCTTCCCCATGAGTCTCATCCTCCAGGAGGTTTCCACCGAACGTGAGATCGAGATTCCCTCTCCGGTTCGCGACATCTATCGCCAGTGGCGCCCCAGCCCGCTCTACCGCGCCCGCCGTCTCGAAAAGGCGCTCGACACTCCGGCCAAGATCTATTACAAGTACGAAGGCGTGAGCCCCGCCGGCTCCCATAAACCCAACACCGCCATCGCCCAGGCCTTCTACAACAAGGAAGCCGGCGTGAAGCGCATCTCCACCGAAACCGGAGCAGGGCAGTGGGGCTCGTCCCTGGCGCTCTCCGGCGCGTTCTTCGGCCTGGAGATTGAGGTGTTCATGGTCCGCGTCTCTTATAATCAGAAGCCCTATCGCCGGGCCCTGATGGAGAGCTACGGAGCGCGCTGCATCGCGTCCCCTTCCAACGAGACCGCCTCTGGCCGCGCGATTCTCGAAAAACGTCCCGATCACCCAGGCAGCCTCGGCATCGCCATCAGTGAAGCCGTGGAAGTCGCCGCGCAGCGCGACGACACCAAATACGCTCTCGGCAGCGTGCTCAATCACGTCCTGCTGCACCAGACCGTCATTGGCCAGGAAGCCATGCTCCAGATGGACATGGCCGGCGACGCCCCGGATGTCGTCATCGCCTGCACCGGCGGCGGCTCGAACTTCGCCGGCATCAGCTTCCCCTACATCGGCCAGACCCTGCGCGGCGGCAGGAAGACCCGCATCCTCGCCGTCGAACCCGCCGCCTGCCCCTCCATCACCAAGGGCAAGTACGCCTACGATTTCGGCGATACCGCGCACCTCACCCCGCTCACGAAGATGCACACCCTGGGCAGCACCTTCACGCCCCCTGGCTTCCATGCCGGCGGCCTCCGCTACCACGGCATGGCTCCCCTGGTCAGCCATTGCGCGGAGCTGGGACTCATCGAGGCCCGGTCCTACCATCAACTCGCCTGCTTCGAAGCCGGAGTCCTCTTCGGCCGCAGTGAAGGCATCCTGCCGGCGCCGGAAGCCAACCACGCCGTTCGCGGAGCCATCGACGAAGCCCTGCGCTGCAAGGCCGAAGGGAAGGCCGAAACCATCCTCTTCAACCTCAGCGGTCACGGTCATTTCGATATGCAGTCCTACACGGATTACTTCGCCGGTAAGCTGACTGACCTCCAGTACGAAGACAACGAATTGGCCATGGCGCTGGCGGGCCTGCCCTCCGTACCTGAATAAACACAGCCCTCCGGCGACAAAAGTATTACAATCGCGGGCCTGATTCTTGGGCTGCTGGATGGGGTGCCGGTGCTAGCATCAAAGTGGAAACAGATCTAATACTCTGTTTCACCGAAGTGTTGAAATGACCACTCATCCGAAGGGCCGTCAGGCCCGCGTTCTATTGACTTCCGTATTCGGACCCTATGCGCAGGACGACCAGTACGGCAGCCGCTCCATCAACCCGATGGAGCTCTACCACAATCAGGTGACCCGGGCCCAGGGTCCCTATTCGTTGCGCATCTTCCACCGCTCCTGGGGCATCATGTTTATCCAGAGGAATATCGAGAATCCGTCCACGGTCCTCGACTTTCCCTTGCGTGAGGACTTTGAGCGGGAACTCACAGAGAACCAGTACGACGTCGTCGGCATCAGCTCGATCATCGTCAACGTGGGCAAGGTTCGCGAGATGTGTAAGATCGTGCGCCGTCTGTCGCCGCACTCCACCATCGTCGTGGGCGGCCATATCGCGGCCATTCCGGGCCTCGATCTCATGCTCGACGCCGATCACATCGTGAAGGGCGAAGGCGTCGGCTGGATGCGCTCGTTCCTCGACCAGGACCCCACCCTGCCCGTCGTGCATCCGCAGATCGCCTCCGGCTTCGGCCATCGCGTCATGGGGCTTAAACTGCCCGGCAACATCGGCTCCACCGCCGCCACCATCATCCCCTCGGTCGGCTGCCCCATGGGCTGCAACTTCTGCACCACCTCCGCCTTCTTCGGCGGCAAGGGCAAGTTCATCAACTTCTTCGATACGGGCCGGCAGATCTACGACGCCATGGCCCAGGCCGAGGAAAAACACGGCTTTCACTCTTTCTTTGTGATGGACGAGAACTTCCTGCTGCATCGCAAGCGGGCCATGGAACTGCTCGACTGCATGCGCAAGGCCGGCAAGAGCTGGGAACTCTACGTCTTCTCGTCCGCCAACGCCATCCAGAAGTACACCATGGAGGAGCTCATCGAATTAGGCATCTCCTGGATCTGGATGGGCCTGGAATCGCCGCTCTCCGGTTATTCCAAGCTCAACGGCTCCGACACCATGTCGCTGACACACCAGCTCCGCGCGCATGGCATCCGCGTCCTCGGCTCCTCCATCGTCGGCATGGAACACCACACCCCGCAGAACATCGAAAGCGAAATCGACTACGCCTGCGCCCACGAGACCGACTTCCATCAGTTCATGCTCTACACGCCGCTGCCGGGCACGCCCCTGCACGCGCAGATGACCGAGGAAGGCCGCATGATCGATGTCGACCTCGCCGACGTGCACGGCCAGTGGAAGTTCAACTGGCGCCATCCCCACATTTCGCTCGATGAGTCCAAACGTTTCCTGGACAATGCGTTCGGACGGGATTTCGAACTGAACGGACCCTCGCTCTACCGCATCTGCCGCACCACCTTGGAAGGCATCCGCAAATACCGGCTGCACCCCGATCTGCGCGTACGCCAGCGCTTCGAACGCGAAGCCGCCACCATGCGCACGTCCTACTCCGCCCTGCTTTGGGCGATGGAGCGGCACTTGAAAGTTACCAACGCCACCGTATCGGCCCACATCCATACGTTGCGCCAGGATATCCGCAAGGAATGTGGATCCTGGTCAACGGCCGCCGGAACGCTGTTGGGCCCCATCATGCTCTGGCTCACCCGCCGCGAAGAGAAGCGTCTCGACCGCGGTGTCACCTACGAGCCCGAGACCTTCATCGAACGCCGCAACTGGGCCAGCGTCTAGCAAACTCAGCCGCGCTGCAAACGGAACCGCACCGCAAACGGAGCCGCGATCGTAAGAGAGCGGATACCCTAACCTACTGCCGCAAGCAGGGGCTCACGCCCCAGCCCGCCCCAACAACCCGTTCATCCGCTTCTTATATTCGACAAACGCGGCCCGCCCGTCCTTCGTCAACCGCAGCACAGTCAAGGGAATCTTCCCCCGGAAGCTCTTCTCCACCTCGACATACCCGGCCTCTTCCAGCTTCGCCAGGTGGCTCGACAGATTCCCTTTGGTCAATTCGCTCTCTTTCTGCAGCCACAGGAAATCAGACTCCTTCACGCTGGCGAGCAGGGCGACAATCAGCAGCCGCGCCGGTTCGTGAATGACGCGGTCGAGGTCGTTCATCTATGCGCCCTCCACCGGCACGCCATTCTCCCGCACAAACCGCGACAGCCGGATCGCCCCCGAAATGGCGGCCACCACACCCAGTACCACGAATAGCCAGTTCAACGACATCCAACCCGTCCGCAGCGCCCCCAGCGCAATCCCCAAAGCGAGCGCGACTCCGGCCAGCACCAGGAAGTGCGGAGCCCTCTGCTTCAAACTCGCCACCACGAACGACAAACTCAGGATCACCCCCACCACCGGAGTAATCATGTGCTCCACCGCCTCCGGCCTGCCACGGACAATCACCGCCGCCAGTGTCAGCGCCACCACAATCGCCAGCACCGCCGTCCCAATCCGCTCCCGCCGGGTCGGCTCTCGCAACGCCACATACCCCGACCGCGGAAACGTCACCCGCTGCTTCAAGCGCCGCACCACCCAGTTCCCGGCAAACCCGCTCAAGGCCAGCATCACCGGCACCACCAGCCAGTACACCTGGTAAAGCTTGCCCTTCGGCAACTCCTGCCCGATCAGCCACAGGCCGCCCCATAAGATCCACAGGACCCCCATGATCAACTCTTGCAGCCCGTCCACGTTCCACGACCGCATCGGCCGGTCTTCAATCTCCTTCAGATTCGGATACTGCGTCATAGTCTTATCTCCGTCAGTTGCAAACCAGTCTGTGTCGCAAACCAGTATGCGCAAAAAGAGAGAGGCCGTCAAGCCCCCCTCTTTGAACATTTACCGGACTGTGTCCGAAACTACCTTCCCGTCAATCAGCACGCCCACGCAGTGCGTCGTGTATTCAAACGGATCCCCGTCATACAGCGCCACATCCGCGTCCTTGCCCGCTTCCAGCGAGCCCACGCGCTTCTCCACGCCCAGCAGCCGGGCCGCGTCGATCGTGATGCTGCCCAGCGCCTTGTCGAACGCCAGCCCGTTCGCCGCCGCCAGTGCCGCTTCCCACAACACCACGCGGGTCTTCGGCACGTAGCCCTCAAACCCGCTCTGCAATGCGAATGGCACCCCAGCCGCTGCCAGCTTCGACGCCGTCTCCATGCTCAGGTTCTCCGCATCGCCGCTCGACCGCTGCATCGTCGGATGCAGGATCACCGGATACCCCGATGCTTTGATCTGCGCCAACACCTCCGGGGCGTCCGCCACGCCATCCAGCACCACCTTCAGGTTGAACTCCTTGGCCAGCCGCAGCGCCGTCAGGATGTCATTATCCTTATGCACGGTAATCAGCAGCGGCATCTCGCGATTGATCAGCTTCACGAACGCTTCCAGCCGCAGGTCCCGCGCCGTGTCCTTCTTGTCCTTGTCCGAGGCCTTCTTCGCCGCCTCCTGAGCCTTGATCAGCTCAGCCCGCAGCATCGCGATCATCTTCGACCGCGTCCCCGGCGACTTCCCCTGGCCCGCCCGTGCATCATTGCCCAGCGTCGCCGCGATCATCGCCGCCGGCACCATCGCCTGATCAGCCGTCTCCGCATTCGTCTTGATGATCATCGTCTGCCCGGAGATCAGAATCCCTTGCCCATGGCCTGTATGAATCGTCGTGACGCCAAGCCCGCGTACCCACTCGATCAGCCGCTCTTTCGGATCGAACGCATCAATCGCCCGCAGCTCCGGCTGCATCGGCGCGCTGTTCTCAATCTGGTCCTGGTCCTGCGGCTGGTTCAGATACCCGCTCAACCCCAGCACCGCATGCGCGTCGATCAGCCCCGGAGTCACTACCTTGGCCTTGATCACCTGGTAGCCCGCCGGCGCCGTGCCCGCCGTCACGCGCTCAATCTTGCCATCCCGCACCAGCACCACTGCGTTCTTCAGCGGAGCCCCGGCCATCGTATACACCGTCTCGCCCTGGATCGCGATCTGTGCACTCGCCATCGGCGCCAGGGCCGCCAGCAATACTAGAATCCGTTTCAACGCTCCACCTCGCATTCGTCCACGTAGATCTCATCGTTCCTGCTGGCTCCGTAGCCGCCCACGGCCAGCAGATGATCCTTGGGGTCGGAGCGGTCGAACACCTTCACGCCCTCCACCCAGGTCTCCAGCACATGCGAGTACACGCTCAGCGGATCACCGCTCATCAACAGGAAATCCGCATCCTTGCCTGCTTCCAGGGTACCCACCCGGGCATCCAGGTCAAGGATCCGCGCGTTGGCCATCGTCATCCCGTACAGCGCCTTCTCCCTCGACATCCCGGCCCGCACCGACAGCGCAGCCTCGCGCAGGAACAGCCGCGAATCCGTCACACCGTCGTCTGTGTGGAAGCCCACCATCACGCCGGCCTTCTCCAGAATGGCGCCGCTGGCCATGTTCATGTCCTTCGCCTCCAGCTTGCCGCCCGGCGAATCCACCACGATCAGCGACACCGGCACCTTGGCCTTCGCAATCTCGTCCGCCACCATCCAGCCGTCACTCACGTGATGCAGCACCACGCGGAACTTGAACTCGTTGGCCAGCCGCAGCACGGTCAGGATGTCGTCATGCCGGTGCGTATGGAACTGCACCACGCGCTTGCCGTCCAACACCTCCACCAGTGTCTCCAGCTTCAAATCCCGAGCCGGCAGCTTCGACGCATCCGTACCCGCCGCCGCGATCTTGGCCTTGTACTCCTGCGCCTTGATGAACTGCTCGCGCACCAGCGCGGCCGACTTCGCCCGCGTTCCTGGAAACGGAGCCGCGCGCCTTGGGTTCGTGCCGTTCGCCATCTTCAACCCGCCGGCGATCCGCCCGTCCGGCAGCTTGATCAGCAGGTCGTCAATCGTATTGCCCGGCCGCAGCTTCAGGTACAGCGTCTGTCCGCTCGACAGATGGCCGGACCCCGGCATCACATTCACCGTCGTCACGCCGCCCGACCGTGCCTTTTGCATGGTCGTCGCCCGCACGTTCACGGCATCCAATACCCGCACCTCGGGCTGGATCGGAGCGCTGCCATCGCCCCCCTCCACTGACCCGATGTGGCTGTGCGAATCGACAATCCCGGGCATGATCACCTTGCCCGTTGCGTCCACACGCTGCGCGCCCGCGGGGATTGTCACGGAGCCCGTCGCGCCTACCGCGACGATCTTTCCGTTCTGCACCACCAGGACGCCATTCGAAATCTCATTGCCGGCAATCGGGATAATATGCGCGCCGGTAAACGCGACTGGCGTGGTCTGGGCCGATAGCCCACACACCAGCAGAAGTCCCAAGGGAATAGCGAGTCTCATAAGCTCAAAGGAATGAGATTAAGGTAACATGCGCCACCTCTTGGCAGTGCTGCTACCTTATGGAGTATGCGCCGTCTCTTCTCGCTTTGTGCGCTCCTCGCCTGCACCCTCGCCGCCCAGGATGTGAAGGTCACCACCCACACCCTCGACAACGGCATGAAAATCCTCGTCCACGAGGACCACGACGTCCCCAACGTGGCCCTCTACTTCTTCTATAAGATCGGCTCCCGCAACGAACGCCCCGGCACCACCGGCATCAGCCACTTCTTTGAACACATGATGTTCAACGGCGCCAAGAAGTTCGGTCCCAAAGAGTTCGACAACATGATGGAGAAGAACGGCGGCAGCAACAACGCCTATACCTCCCACGACGTCACCGTCTATACCGACTGGTTCCCCAAGTCCGCCCTCGAACTCATGTTCGACATGGAGTCCGATCGCATTCGCGACCTCTCCTTCGATCCCAAGATCATCCAGAGCGAACGCGGCGTCGTCTACTCCGAACGCCGTACGTCCGTCGACAACAACCCCTTCGGCGTCCTCTACGAGCAGCTCTTCGCCTCCGCCATCATCGCCCACCCCTACCACTGGCCCGTCGTCGGCTGGGCCTCCGATATCGAAGCCTGGACCATGGACGACCTCAAGGCGCACTTCAAGATGGGCTACGCCCCCAACAACTGCGTCATGATCGCCTCCGGTGACGTCACTCCCGAAGAGATCATCGCCCTCGCGAAGAAGTACATCGAACCCATCCCCCGCCAGGCGCCGCCGCCCGAGGTTCGCACCAAGGAGCCCGAACAGCTCGGCGAGCGCCGCATCTCCGTTCGCCGCCCCGCCCAGTTGCCGATGCTGATGATGGCCTACCACGTGCCCAGCACCCGTGACGCTGACCAGCCGGCCCTGGACCTCATCGAAGCCCTGCTCACCACCGGCCGCAGCTCTCGCCTCTATCGCCGCCTCGTCGAGAAGGACCAGCTCGTCCTCAATGTCGACGGCGGCACGCAGGAGTCGCTCGACCCCACCCTCTTCCTCTTCACCATGCAGGTCCGCACCGGCAAGACCACCGCCGAAGCCGAAAAGGCCCTCTACGAGGAGCTCGACCTGCTGGCCGCCAAGGGCGTCACCCCCGAAGAGCTCGACAAGGCCCGCAACCAGATCCTCGCCCAGTTCTACCGCGGCCTCAAGACCATCGCCGGCAAGGCCAACCTCCTCGGCCGCTACGAAGTCTTCAACGGCAGTTGGGACAAGGTGAACTCCGTCGCCTCCGAACTCGACGCCGTCAAACCCGCCGACATCCAGCGCGTCGCCGCCAAGTACTTCCAGGAGAAGAACCGCACGGTCGCCACCCTCATCCCCGACAACACGCCCGCCAAGGAGAGCTCCAAGTGAACCGCCGTCTCATCGTCTCCCTCTTGCTCGCCGCCGCCTGCCTGCAGGGCCAGGCCAAATTGCCGCCTTACACCAAGCAGACCCTGCCCAACGGAGCCACCCTCATCCTGCTGAAGAAGCCCGACGTGCCGCTCGTCTCCGTCCGCGCCATCTTCCGCGGCGGCGTCGAAGCCGAGCCCGCCAACCTCACCGGGATCGCCGCCCTCACCGCCGAACTCGTCCGCCGCGGCACACCCACCCGCTCCTCCGAGCAGGTCTCGCTCGACCTCGACTCCATCGGCGCTAACCTGAACGGCGGCAGCGATCGCCAGGCCTCGTTCCTCTTCACTGAGTACATGGCCCGCACCCAGGACCGCGCCCTCGAAATCTTCTCCGACGTCCTCCTCCACCCCTCTTTCCCCGAACCCGAGGTCAAGAAGGTGGTCGCCCAGGCCGCTGACCGCCTGCGCTCCATCAAGGACAACCCCGGAGCCGCCATCGGCCGCTACTACGAGGCCTTTTATTACCCTGCCGCGCACCCCTACCACCGCTCCGGCAGCGTCACCGAGGAGTCCCTCACCCGCCTCACCCGCGACGAAATCATCGCCTTCCATAAGAAGAACTACACAGGCAAGAACCTGATCCTGATCGCCGCCGGAGACTTCGATCCCGCCAAACTCGGACCCGTTCTCGCCAAACTCGCTGGCGAACTCCCGGCCGGTCCTGAATTCCAGCCCGGCAAGTTCGCCGCGCCCAAATTCGACTCCGCCCGCCTCCTCCTGGTCGACAAGCCCGACGCCACCCAGACCTATTTCGAGATCGGAATGCCCGGCATCGACCGCACCAACCGCGACCGCGTCCCGCTCATGGTCCTCAATACCCTGTTCGGCGGCCGCTTCACGTCCATGCTGAACGACGCCCTGCGTGTGAACTCCGGGCTCACCTACGGCGCCCGCTCCATCCTCGAACAGGACCGCCACACCGGCTCCATCATCATCAGCACTTACACCCGCACCGATACCACCGAAAAGGCCGTCGACATGGCGCTCGATGTCCTCAAGAAGCTGTCGGAGCAGGGCATCGACGCCGCCCAGCTCGCCTCCGCCAAGGCCTACATCAAAGGGGGCTTCCCGACGCAGCGCCTGGAAACAGCCGACCAGCTCGCCAGCGTCATCGGGGAAATGGAGATCTACGGCCTGAACAAGGGCGAGATCGACGACTACTTCTCCCGCATCGACGCCATCTCGCTGGAAGAAGCAAACGTGATCGCAAAGAAGTACTACCGCGACCTGAACCTGCAATTCTGCCTGCTAGGCAACGCCTCCAAGATTCAGGACTCCGTCAAGAAGTACGCGCCAAAGATGAAGGTTCTCTCAATCAAGGAACCCGGCTTCGACCCCCCATCCTTCTAAAACCAAGCGCGGCCCCAAACCGCCCCGCAGCCACATTGAGCCGCAACCACATTGAGCCGCAACCACATTGAGCCGCGACCACATTGAACCGCGACCGTAAGGGAGCGGACAGCAAAACAGCACCCCCCCAACCCGACCACCCACCCCAACCCAACCCCGTCCCGGGGCCCAAAAAGCCCCGGACACCCCCGCAACCACCCCACCCCGTACCGGTACAACCTCCACCCATTTAGGTACTGCTGTGCCTTGTTTGTACCCTGTCCCTGGCCGTAACTTGGAGACAGCATGACATTACAGTGCCCAAAGTGCACCAGCCGTGCCATCCGCCCTTCCAACTACAAAACCGGCTGGGAGCGCTTGCTGGCCATGGGCTTCCGCCACCCGTTCCGCTGCAAACACTGCGGTCATCGCTTCTTCGAATTCGCCACCAAGGACCAACGCAAATCAATGTTCGAGCGCGGCATTCTCGCCAAGGCGGAACAGGCGTTTGCCGTGCTTCACTCCGAGTTTTAACCTAGGTCCGCGTCCACACTATAGAGTTCCCCGCCAAACGCCGATGAACCGGAAGTAAGGGCGTGTGTTCACGCTCAACGGAGACATCGGCCTTTCCGGCACGATGCCCGGCTGGTGGAGGACTGTCATGAATCGGAAGTTAACTCGGCAATTCGGCTCTTCGCTCGTGCTTTTGGCCTGCGCCCTCGCGCCACAGGCCCTCCCTGGGGCGTCTACCCCCAGCATCAGCGGTTATGCCCCGGCTGCCACCGTCTCTGTGGTCGACCTCCAGTCCATCGCGGTCTACGGCTCCGGCTTCCAGCGCGGCCTCAGCGTCAAATTGACCGATCCCGCGGGCCGCACCACCCTTCTCGCGGCCAGCCGCATCAGCCAGGTTGCCGCCAACAGCTTCCAGTTCATCTCGCGCTTCCCGGTTGCGGGCGACTACCAAGTCCAGGTCACCAATCCGGATGGCGGCGTATCCAATGCCCAGAAACTGGCCGTGACGGAGAAACCCGAGCCCACCATCACCGGCGTGGCCCCCGGCAGTCTCCTGGTCGGCGCCAAGGAACAGTCCGTCACCGTCACCGGCTCGGGCTTCCGCACCGGCCTCTCGGTCTACGTCTCCCTGCCGGGCGGCGGCAACGATCTCGCGCAGGATCTGCGCATCACCAGCCTCACCGCCAACCAGTTCGACATGCACCTGGTGCTCGACCGCGTAGGCCAGTATGGACTCTGGGTGACCGATCCCGACGGCGCTCAGTCGAAGTCGTTCTCCTTTGCCGTCACCCGTAGCCAGGCCGCGGTCCAACTCACGGGCATCAACCCTTCGTCGCCCGTCGTCTCCGCCGACATCCAGCTCCTGTCCATCTCGGGCTCCGGCTTCCAGCCTGGACTCGCCGCCACTCTGACGAATCCCTCCGCCGGCACCAGCGTGCTCGCCGGCCCCAGCTACATCCGGAACGTCACGCCCACCGGCTTCAGCCTCGTGACGACCTTTGCCGAACCGGGCACCCACACCCTCCGCGTGACCAACCCGGACGGCGGCCAGACCGGCGCACTCTCCTTCGAGGTGGGCGCTGGTGGCGCCAGCCCACAGATCTCCTCCGTCCTGCCCGCACCCGTGGTGGCCTCCCCGCAAAGTGTCACCTTGACCGTCCTCGGCAGCGGCTTTGACGGCGGCCTCAGCCTCTCCATCCTGCGTCCGGACGGCGGCTTCTCTGTCCTCGCCGGCAATCAGTTCTTTGATTTCTCGGCCTCCGCCTTCAGCGTCGTCTACAGCTTCGCCACCCCCGGCAACTACACCCTGCAGTTCACCGCGCTCTCGGGCGCCAAATCGAAGAGCTTCGTTCTGAACGTACCCGCGGTGTCGACGGCCCCCGTCATCCTGGCTTACTCGCCGCTGGTCCTCCAGCAATCCGGACAGTTGCAGGCTGTCACGGTGCATGGCCTGAACTTCAAGCCGGGCCTGAAGGCCGTCTGGCTCACACCGCACGGCTTCACCGCGCCGGCCCAGGAGATCGACCCTTCCACCGTCACCGCCGCCGGTTTTGACGTGCTGGGCAGCTTCGATGACAACGGGACCTACCTTTTGCAGGTCATCAACCCGGATGGCGCCAAGTCAGACTACTTCCCCATCCGCATCGGCACTCCCGGCCCATCGTCGCCCCTCATCTCCAGCCATGCGCCCAACCCCCTCGCCGCCAGCGGCAATGTGCGCTCGCTCCTCGTGCAGGGTGGAGACTTCATCTCCGGGCTCAGCGCGACCCTGACCGCGCCCGACACCACCTTCGTTCAGTACACACCGGACCAGATCCAGGGCGTCTCGTTCTCCTCGTTCGTCATCGCCGCCTCGTTCCCCCAGACCGGCAACTACACCCTCCGTGTCACCAACCCGGACGGTTCCTTGTCCAATCTGTACACGATTACTGTCGATCCCGCGCCCGAATCGCCCACCATCTCCTCCATCTCGCCCGCTCCGGTGCGCGCCGCCGCGACCGGACAGACGCTCTCCATCAACGGCGGCGGCTTCCTGCCCGGCCTGAAGGTGCATGTCACGCCGCACCCCCCGTCCGGCACCGCGGCCACCTTCGATGTGGATCCCGCCCAGGTTCAGTTCGTCAGCTCCACCGGCTTCCTGATCACCGCCAGTTTCTCCCAGCCCTGGACCTACGACATTCAGATCGATAACCCCAACGGGACCCAATCCAACGTCTTCCCGATTACGGTACTCGATGGCGTCAGCCAGCCAGCCCTTTCCGGCTATACGGTCAGCCCGTCCTTCGCCCTCACCGGGCAGAATCTGCAGAACGGCCTCAGCGTCACCATCTGGCCGGGCGTGGGCGATCCTTACCAGCTCACGGGCCTGACGCCCCTCTGCCAGCTCGACTCCAAGGGAATCAATCGCTGCATCCTGGCGCTGCCCGTCAGCCTGGTTTACACCGGCACCTGGCGCTTCCGCGTCTTCAACCCCGACGGCGGCCAGAGCTCGACTTTCGAAATTGCGTTCTAGCGAAGTCCGTCAGTCACCTGGAGAAGTGAAAAGGGCGGTCGCCTTCCGGTGACCGCCCTTTCACTTTCCAAAATGTCCCAACGAGTCTAGTTCAGGAAGTAGGTCCGGTACAGCGTATCGCGCTGTTTCGGCACAAACCCGGCTCCGCGGATGATCCGCCGCAGCTCTTCTTCCGATGCCTTGTTCCGGGCTCCCGCCGCGCTCACCACGTTCTCCTCGATCATGATGCTGCCCACGTCGTTGCCGCCGAACTTCAACCCCACCTGGCACGTCTTCAGCCCCTGCGTCACCCACGACGACTGAACATTGATGATGTTTTCCAGATAGAGCCGCGAGATCGCCAGCGTCTTCAGGTACTCGACGCCCGTCGCCTCTTCCTTCACAAACCGGCCCAGTGACGTGTTCTCGCGCTGGAACGACCACGGAATGAAGGCCGTGAACCCACCCGTCTCGTCCTGGATCTGCCGCACGATCTCCAGGTGATGCACCCGCTGCTCCAGCGTCTCGCCGCAGCCGAACATCATCGTCGCCGTTGTCCGCATCCCCAACTGGTGCGCCGTCTTGTGCACCGCCACCCACTCGTCCACGCCGCACTTCAACCTGCTGATCCGCTTCCTGACGTCGTCGTGCAGAATCTCGGCGCCGCCGCCCGGAATCGAATCCAGCCCGGCGTCGCGCAGCCGCGCAATCGTATCCCGCAGGTTCAAACCGCTGACTTCCGCAATACAGGTGATCTCCGGGGCGGAGAAGCAGTGCAGCCACACCTGCGGGAACTTCACCTTGATCGCCCGCAGCATGTCCTCATACCACTCGATCTTCAGGTCCGGGTTGAGCCCGCCCTGCATCAGGACACCCGTCCCGCCCAGGTCGACGGTCTCCTGGATCTTGTCCAGAATCGTCTCGATCGGCAGCACGTAGCCCTCGTTGTGCCCCATCGGCCGGTAGAACGCACAGAAACTGCAGTATTCCGTACAGAAATTCGTGTAGTTGATATTCCGGTCGATGATGTAGGTCACCACACCCTCAGGGTGCAGCTTCCGCCGAACCGCATCGGCCGCCATGCCGATCCCGATCAGGTCGTCACTCTCGAAAAGATCAACGGCTTCCTGTGGTTTGATCATGGATTCCAGTCTCCGTGACGGCCGCCGGGGCGCCGTCCAACTCCCGCACATACTCGAGATAGAGCGCCAGGCCCGCAGCCTCCTCGTCGCCAAGAAGGAAACAGATATTCCGCGTCAGGTATTGGTGCACCAGATCTTCGGAAAAGCCCCTGCGGTCCGCCTCTTCCTTAATGATAGTGTCTAACTGACCTAATCCGTACAGACAAGATGCCTTCAGAAGTTCCGTCAGCTCCGGCTTGAGGTTCTCTTTCCGCCCGGACCACGCCGCGAAGACGAACGGCAGGCCGGTCATCTCCACCCACTCCTCACCCAGGTCCAGGCACGGCATGTCGATCTCAGCCGGGTCCAGCGCCAGCGCCGCGTCGCCAATGATCAGCGCCGCATCCGCCAACTCCAGCATGCCTACCAGGTCCGGATCCATCGTGAGGATCGTCGGAGAGACGCCGAACTTTCGAGCCAGGATGACGCGCGCCAGTTGCACCGACGTGCGGGAACCGGAGTCCACCGCCAGCGTCCGGATCTCTTCGAAGGGACGGTCAGAGATCAACAGAATGCTGCGCACCGGACCGCGGCAGGCAATCCCGATCGGGATCATCTCCAACCCATGGCGGGCCATCTCGATCGCCGGCACCAGGCCGATATCGGCATCGCCTTCGACGACGCGATCCGCGCAAATGGAGGGCACCGCGAAGGTCAGATCGAGCAGTCCTTTTTGGGGACCATTCACCGCACCCCAGACCAGGGGGGCTGTGTTTAAGTAACTGACGGCGCAGACCCTGGGTTTGCGCCGGATTTCAGAACGGAGGAGCAAATCCGAGTTTACCATCATGCGGCGGCAGTCCTGTCCTTGGGTGGGGGGCCACTGGCAAAGACAGGGAATGCATGTTATGGTGTACAAAGGCGGAGCTGCGACTTCGCCATTAAGGTCATGAAAAACAAATACTTGCTCGCAACTTTTGGCCTTCTGGCCAGTCTCGGAGTACAAGCCTCGGCCCAGGTCGTTTTCAACACCAAGCCGACGAAGATATTCGGTCAGGCATTCCTCCCCACCCGGGTGGGAGAAATGCTATATCCGCCCAGTTCCTCGCCAAACCGGACAAAAGCGAAGTCGCTTTACTCGCCTTATTCCGTTGCCGTCGATGCGGCCTCCTCGCCCGCCGCGGTTTATGTGGCTGACACCGGCAACCATCGGGTCCTCGGGTGGCGCGATTCCGCCAACTTCACCAGCGGCGCCCCCGCTGATCTCGTCATCGGGCAGAAAGACTTCGATTCCGCCGTCCCCTACGGTGCCGCTGTCCGCATCTCGGAGAGCTCCACCAATGTGTATGACCTCCAGGCTTTGAAGGACTACGGCGGCGGTCTGCGCACGCCCAGTTCCGTCGTCATCATCGGCGATTACCTGTTTGTCATGGATGCCGGCAACAACCGGATCGTGCGCTTCCGGCGGCCCTTCGAGTCCCTCGATGCAGGCACCGCCATCAAGCCCGACCTGGTCATCGGCCAGCCCGATCTCAAGTCCAATCTCGCGAATCAGAGCTCAACCGCCAACGCCGCACCCACCGCCTCCACCCTCAAGACGAATCTGGGCTCGGGCGGAATCCAAACCGCCGGCCTCGCCGTCGATGGCTCCGGCAATCTCTGGGTGGCCGACTCAGGCAACCACCGCATCCTGCGCTATACCACCGGCGACGTCACCGGCCCCTCCAATGTGGATGGCGGAACCGCCTCGATCTCGGCCGACCTGGTCCTGGGCCAGACCGACTTCAATACGGTGGTCGCGAACGCCGGACGCTATAGCAGCGCCACGGACCAACTCAGCAAGACGACCATCCGCTACGGCGGACCGCTCACCTTCGATTCCAACGGGAATCTCTACTTCGCCGACGACCTCGCCCGCGTGCTCGTGTGGGGCCCCCCGTTCACCAACGGCAAGGCCGCTTCCCGCATCCTGGGCATTTACGCCGCGGTGAAGGGTGCCCCGGCCCTGCCTGCCGTCAACGATCTCACCTTTGGCTTTTCGCTCGCCGGCACCACCGTTCAGAATGCGGTCTTCACCGGTGGGCCCCGCGGCCTCTTCTGCATCGGCGAGAACCTGTTCGTGATCGACTCGCTCAACCACCGCATTGTGCGCTACGATCCGCCCTCGTCCTGGCCGGCCGAGGATCTCCCCAATGGCGTCTTTTCCCCGCACATGACGAATGTGTACGGCCAGAACGACTTCAGCACCCGCTACCAGAACACGGCCGATAACCTCGAGCCCAATCCCTGGGGCTACAACGCTCCGGTCGCCGCCGCCTACGCGAATGGAGAGATCTACATCACCGAGATCGGCAACCACCGCGTCACCGTGCGGCCATTTGACTCCGCCGCCCGCACCTTTGGCGCCGCCACCCGCATCCTGGGCCAGTTCGATTTCCCCTTCAAGGCGCCCAACTTCATCGAGGGCTCTGAGTTCTCCGGCGGCACCATCCCTTCGATTGGCGTGAGCATCGGTCCTTCTGTCGCCATCGACCGGACCTCGGACGTCCCGCGCCTCTTCATCGCGGACACGGGCAACAACCGGATCCTCTGCTTTGCCGATGCCCGGAATTTCACGAACCAGAGCCGCGCCGACGTCATCCTCGGCCAGGTCGACTCCTACCGCAGCCTGGTCAACTCGCCCTTCAACAATCCCGCCACGCCGGGTCCGGATGGCCTCTATATCCCCGCCGACGTGAAAGTGGACCCCCAGGGCAATGTCTGGGTTGCCGATACCGGCAACGGCCGGGTCCTGCGCTACCCCAATCCCTTCACCCGCACCGATGGCCTGCTGACGCCCGACCTCGTCCTGGGTGCGCCTGACTTCACCTCCACCGTGGCGACGCAGGTCGCTCGCGACCGCATGTACCTGCCCAGCGGCCTGGCCTTCACGCCCGAGGGCAACCTGGCTGTCGCCGACCTGGGCCTGCACCGCGTCCTGCTCTTCAAGCAGCCGTCGGTCAGCGGCCAGACCGCCGATATCGTCTTCGGGCAGGTGGACGGCACCTCCTACACCGCCGGCAACCTGGCTGAGCAGTTGAACTCGCCCCGCGGCATCGCCATTGATAGCTTTGGCCGCCTGTTCGTCGCCGACACCGGCAACTCCCGCATCCAGATCTGGGATGACGTGAATAGCGCCTACTCCGACGGCCTGCCCTCCCAGTTCGCGCTGCCAGCCGGCGCGGTGGGCGTTCCCATCTCCGTCACCATCGATCCGAAGACAGAGGCCATCTGGGTGGCCGAGAGCAGCAACCTCAACCGCATCATGAGGTTCCCGAGCTACGCCGAATTGCTGGGCTCCGGCAGCATCGCCTCCAACTTCAGCCTCCAGGTGGCCGGCCCGCGCGGCGTCGTCCTGGATGGCCGTGGGAACCCGATGGTAATGGATTCCGCCAGTCGCCTGACGATGTACTATCCGCGTCTCACGGTCGTCAACGCGGCGAACGGCTTCAGCCGCGTGGCGCCGGCCATGCTGGGCCAGCTGCGCGTGCAGGGCGCCACCCTGTCCGCCGACGGGGCTTCCGCTTCCGGTTCACCCCTGCCCACCAACCTGGGCGACGTGGAGGTCCTGGTGAATGGCGTCAACGCCCCCCTCACTAAGGCCGCCACCGATAACGTGACCCTGATCGTGCCCAAGGGCACCGCCCCCAGCGGTACCGCGGAGTTCCTGGTTCGCCAGGTGAGCACCGGACAGATCCTTGGCTTCGATCGCATCTCCATGTCTCCCATCTCTCCTGGCATCATGTTCCAGGGCGATGCCATCTACACGACCGGCCCCGCCATGGCACTCAACCAGGACGGTTCGGAGAATTCGGCCTCCAAGCCCGCCAAGATCGATCAGACACTCACCGTCTTCCTCACCGGTTACGGGAACTTTGATGGTCTTCCGGACGACGGCCTCGCTCCCGGCAGCGAAGCGCCCATACCCGGCGACGTCCTCGCCTACCTCCTGCTTGGCACCGGCGCCACCCAGGCCCAGGTGGTCTCCTCCACCCTGGATCCGGATAAGCCCGGTGTCTGGCGCGTCAAGGTCAAGGTACCCACCACGCTCAACAATGGGACCTACACCGTAAACATCGTGTACAAGAGCACGCCGACGCTCATCCCGCCTGGATCTTCCACGATTCAGGTGCGGCCGTACGTCGTCATCGCCCGGTAGCGGGTTCGGTAGTCCTCATGGCGGCAGGCGTGGATCTCGATATCCTGGCCTGCCGCCTTTCTCTTTGCGCCCGCCGGTTTCTCCGGTTTCCCACCCCCGCCTCCAACCGCTTCCGCGGCGCCCTCGGCTTTCAACTCCCCGAAGAGCTCTTCCGTCCGTCCGCGACCCAGGGACCCAGTGGCCTGCGCGACCGTCCTCGCCCCTTCACCTTGCGCTGCCACCACTTGGACGGCGCCGCCTTCGAGCCCGGAGCCCGCTTCTTCCTGGACCTCCATCTCTTCACCCGCGACCCGGCTCCGTTCCAAAACGCGTTCGAGCGCCTGGAATGGCTGGAAGTTATTGAATGGAATACGGCGTCCCACCGGCTGAGTCTCATTCCAGAGGACGATAAACAACACTTGTCGTTTAGCGGTTTTCCGTCCGGCAGCGATAAACGACAGGTGTTGTTTATCACTCCTACCGAACTGAAACCACACGCCGGACCCGAGCCGCCGCCCTTCGCGATCCTGCTCGCGCGCGCCTGCGAACGCATCTCCGCCCTGCGCTCGTTTTACGGCGCCGGCCCGCTGGACTTTGATTTTCGAGAACTGGTGCGAGAAGCTGCGGCGGTGAGGTGTACCGGCGGAGCCCTGAGCTGGCATCAGGCCGAGCGGCGCAGCGGCCGCTCCGGCCAGGTTCATCCGTTAGGCGGGTTCACCGGCTTCGCCGAATATGAGGGCGCCCTGCGTCCCTTCCTGCCCTGGCTGGAGGCCGCCACGTGGACTGGTATTGGCCGCCAAACCGTTTGGGGCAAAGGAGTTATGGAGTTGTCGTGCCCGGCAGGACCAGCTTTGTCGACGGAGCCCCATCCACTTGGGCCGTCAGGGTCTGGGCCGGATCCCAGGTAAGCCAGATCCAGCCGTTGCCGTCGCTGCGCAGATCCTGGTCCAGTCCCTCCACCACTACCTTCACGCCGAGGTATGGCAGTTCGTTGCGGTCGGTCACCTTCAGCACCAGCAGCGTATCTTCCTGATAGTACTTGACCAACCGTACATCGGAGGGCGACGCCTGCACGGCCACGCGCGCGGCCGAATCCTCGTGCCGGCCATCGGCCGCCTTCGCGCTGAGATCCGCCACGCCGGGCGCCAGGCCCACCACCCGGAACTCCACCGACGAAGCGCCCTTGGGAATCACAACGGTATCCGGAGCCTCCAGTACATCGGCGGATCTGGCCAGGGCGATGCTCAGGTCTTCGCTGGCCGGACTTCCGATGGAGATGCTCGCCGTGGCCGCCTGCCCGGCCACCAGGCCAGCCGCCGGCCAGACCGAGAGCCGCATCATGCCGCGCAGTTTCGCGTCCAGGAAGGCCCGTTGGCCCGCCGCGGACGGGTAGTAGCGCTCAAACTCGGCCCGGTAGACCTCCAATTGCGCAATGTCCGCCGCATTCGGTGTCGACCCCTCGGGCACAATCATGATGAAAGCCGTCCGGAACTGCCGCTGGGCCACCGTCGAATCTGGGATCCGCTGGCCTTCGGCGGCGATCACGTCGTCCACGCTGATGTCCTGCCGTTCCCCACGGATGGAGATCCCCACTTGCGGGAAGGTCGAATTGGAGTACTGGCTGCCCTTCACCAGGAAGGTGGACGGCACTTCAGCCGCCGGCCGGAACCCCATAAGGTACTGATCCAGCGGGGAATAGCCCTGAACCGTGGCCACGGTGAGGAAGCGGTTGGTGGCCCCCGGGCCGTTGTCCATAATCCGGTTGCCCTCCAGCAGCGAAGCTTCCGAATTGAAGTTGAAGCTCCAATGTGCGTTCTGTGTCCCCAGCATTGGCCGGGCCAGTGGATTCAGCGGGTCGCGGACACTGGCCAGGGCCAGGAACAGGTGGCCGCTCTCATGGCCGATGAGGGTCATGGTGTTGTCGCCGGTGATGGCTCCGCGGCTGCCCACGCGAGCATAGGGATCGGCTGGATATTGGCGCAGAGGCCCCATGTTTAGAACGGCTTGCAGCCGGTGGGCGGAGCCGTAGCTGTCGCCCGCCCAGACCGGTGTGTCCCCAATCCCCTGCCGCAGGCTGCGCACCGTGGTCTCGTAGGCCAGCGCACCGGCCGCGGCGGCAATGCCGGAAGTGTTGAAGATGGCCAGGTAGTCGTAGGCGTCTTCGTGCGTCTCGTAGAACCGCTGGGCCACGCGGACGATGTCGATGTCGAGTGTGGTGCCGAACCGCTCGGCAACCGTGGCTCCGTAGAATGTGCTGGTATCGTTCAGAAACGAAACAACTTCTGTTTCACCCGCGAGGTATCCGGGGGAGATGCCGGTGACGACGTCATTGGCCGCCACCTGCTGGTAGGTGAACGTAATGTGGCCGTTCGTCCAGAGCGCCAGTTGAAAGGTCTGCCGGGCGCCCGTCCCGTAGTCGCTGTACTCGGGCACATTGCGCCACGTCACCACCACGTGGTCGCTGCCGGTCCAGACGCGCACGTCGCAGTTCGCCTGCGTCGGATCCAGGTCGTCGAACAGCGGAGCGAGGCGCGGCGGCCCGGAGCTCAGCCGGCCCAGGCTCCGGGCGGCGGACGCAGCCTCGGGCTGTTCCATGGTCACGTTGCCGTCGGAATGGACATAGATGCGGTCGCGCTGCGTGCCATAGAACGGCACGGCGATGGGCAGGTCCACGGCGATTGCATCGTCGTCTCCCAGCCCGCTGAGCACCTGCCCGGCCGAGGCAGCGGCCGCGTCGTACTCCGCCGCACGCACCGCGAAGCCATAGGGCGACGAGGACCCGATCAGCGGAATGAATTCCAGAGTTTTCCCCTGGAGATTGAACGGATTGCGGCTGGCAATCACACCGTCCGAATCGTCCATCACCGCGATGTCACCGTAGTCCTGTTGGAACGCCGCGGCCCGGCGCAGGTTCAGGGCTTTCCTGTTGCGGCTGCTGACACGGTGCAAGTTCTGCTTTTCCAGCCAGTTGCCATGCTCGGTCGCACAGGTCACGGGCCCCGTCCGGGCGCCGGCCGGCAGAGCCAGCAGCAGCCAGCAGCACAATACTGAACAAATGCGGGACATTCTACGTTCCATTTATCGATGCCGCTCCCTACTCGCGGAATAGCTCCCAGTAGTAGAATGTCACCGCGGAGGCGGTGAGCGCCAGCGAAGGAGCCGTGTGGCTCCTTCTGATCAGGTAACCCCGAGACGGAGGAAGAGTTTCCATGCCCTTTTGCACCAGTTGCGGAGCTGAGGCGGGCGGCGCCAGCAGGTTTTGCGCGCGCTGCGGAGCCATTCTGCCTGGCAGCACGCAAAGTGCTCAATTCACGCCAGTTACTGTGGACGAACCGCTGGACTACACGATCCAGGGCGACAACCTCCAGGTAGCGAGGCTGAAACTCAAGCCCGGCCAGGAGGTCTTTGCCGAGGCCGGCAAGATGCTGTACAAGACCCCCAGTGTGCAGTGGGAATCGCGGATGACGGGGGAGACCCTGGGCCAGAAGCTGTGGGGCGCGGTGAAGCGCAAGCTGATGGGCGAGTCGTTGTTCTGGACGCACTTCCGGGCCGGCGGCGCGGGCGGGGAAGTGGGCTTCGCGGGCGCCTATCCCGGGCGGATTCAGGCGTTTGACCTCAAACCGGCGCAGGCCGTCCTGGTTCAACGCGACAGCTTCATCTGCGCGCAGCGCTCAGTGAACGTCGACATCGCCCTGGTGAAGAAGTTGGGTTCCGGCTTCTTCGGTGGAGAAGGCTTCATCCTGGAACGGATTACCGGCCCCGGGGTCGCGTTCATCCATGCCGGAGGCGACTTCATCGAGTTCACGCTGGCGCCGGGTGAAACGCTGCAGATCGACACCGGCTGCATCGTCGCCTTCGACGATGGGGTGGATTACGACATCCAACTGGCTGGTGGAATCAAGACCGCCATCTTCGGCGGAGAGGGTCTGTTCCTGGCCACGTTGACCGGGCCGGGGCGGGTGATTATCCAGAGCATGACGCTGGAGAAGATGCGCCGCGAACTGGCGCCGGGGCGCAGCGGCGGAGACGAGCGGAGCCCGCTCGAGTCGCTGGGCGGTTTCTTTAACAGCGACGACTAGATTAAATTGTCCAGAATGCCGGGCGTCCGGAAAACCGCATTTCCGGGCGCCTTGCGCCACTATTTCAATCTGTCCGTTTAATTACAGAAAAGTACGGGACGCCTTGCGTTCTGTAGCGGTTAGCCGGTCTCGAAGACCAGAAGATGGGTCCCCGGCCTTAGCTCTTATCCGTCGGTTTCTCCTAAACTTTCGACCGAAGGGCGCCGATGACTCCTTCAGGTATCCATGAGTCCGAATCGGCTCAGACTTTCGACATTTTCCGCGAAACCGGTGAACGGGGCAGCCTCGGGTCATTCGACCGAGGGTAGCTCTACCCCCAAGCTCCAGTTTCTGGCCAGCCTGAACCACGAGATCAGGACACCCCTCAGCGGCATCCTCGGCATGGCCGACCTGCTGCTGGAGACGCAGTTGGACGACGAGCAAAGAGACTACGTCCAGGCGGCTCGGCAGTGCGCCCACGGCCTGTTCGACCTGCTGAACGATACCCTGGAGTACACCTCGCTCTCCTCGGGCTGTGTGCAACTCGACGAGGCGGAATTCCACCTCGAGGACACGCTGCACAACGCCGCGGCGGAGCATATGCCGCGGGCCCGCGCCAAAGGGCTGGAACTGCGCTATCTTCCGGATAACAATCTCCCGCGCACGGCGATTGGAGATGCTTACCGGGTGCGCCAGGTGCTGACGCTGCTGACGCAGCACGCCATCCAGACCTCGGAAACCGGGGATATCCTCTTACAGGCGAAGTCGGAAGGCGTTATGGGGCGCCAGTTCACCCTGCACCTCTCCGCGCGCTGCACCAATACGTCGATCACTCCGGAAAACGTACGCGAGGTCTTCGAGACCTTCGATCATGTGGAAGACGGCGGCATGCGCCGGTTCAACGGCATCGGCCTGGGGTTGGCGCTGACGCGGCGCGTCGTGCAACTGCTGGGCGGCGACCTGGTGCTGGAGAGCAGCGCCGGCGGCGGCAGCCTGATGACGGCCGAGATTCCGCTGCAACTGCCGAAGCCCGTACTGGTCACCTCGAGCATGCGCGGCAGCCAGACGAGGCCGAACACGGTCCGGTTGCTGGTGGTGGAAGACAACCGTATTTCGCAGCAGGTGTTGAGCGCCATCCTGACCAAGGGCGGCTTCGAATTCGATTGCGCCAGCGACGGTCCCGCCGCCATTGCGGCCGCCACCGCCCGCCAGTACCATCTCATCCTGATGGATCTGCAGATGCCCGGCATGGACGGACTGGAGACGACCGAGCACATCCGGAAAATGGCGAACTACCTCGACGTGCCAATTCTTGCCTTGACCGCCGAGGTCTCTGACCAGGTTCGCGCACAGTGCCGGCAGAAGGGCATGGCCGCCTTCCTGAACAAACCGGTGCACGCCTCCGTGCTGCTGGCGGAAGTCAACGCGCACCTGAGCTAGCCACAGAACTAATACAGTATTTTAAGGTGCTGAATATCTTCTTAAGGTATTCGCCTACTTCCAGATCCCAAAAGCCTTAATTTGCTGATTCTTCCTGAATCATGTCACCTCGCTGGCGGCGGTGCATCTGCGGTCCCATACCAACTTTGAAAGGGACCTGCGAATGACAAACTTTGCTAAATTGTCAATGTTTGCCGTTGTATTGCTGTTTGCGGTGTGTTCGGTCGCCATCGCAGATACTCCCTCTTCCGGCAAAGGACGCTATGTCCTGGTTGGCTGGAACGATCTCGGAATGCATTGCGTGGATGGCAATGACTACTCCGTTTTCTCCATCCTTCCGCCGTACAACAACCTTCACGCCCAGTTGATCGATCCCAATGGGAAACTCGTCAAGACTCCCACCAACATCCGGCTCACTTACGAAGCCGTCGCCGACCCCACTGGATCCATCAATCGTTCCTCGGCGGGCAAAACAAACTTCTGGCAATATGCGCAGAAGCTCTTCGGACTGACTGCTCCTCTTGCACCTGAGATGGGACTGGCCGGCCATGCCATGCCAGGAACCTCCAACGCTTCGAAACCCATGACCTGGCAGGCAACCTCTGCGCAGTTCGTGGCAGAAGGTGTTCCCATCACGCCCTATCCGGACAACCCGAAGGGGAAGGGCGAGAAGAACTACTACCCCCTGATGCGCCTGACGGCCCGCGACGCCACCAATAAAGTCCTGGCCACGGCGGACGTGGTGCTGCCCGTCTCGGACGAGATGGCCTGCGCCAACTGCCATGCATCCGGATCCAAGTACAGCACGGCGATGCCCAAACAATGGGCGTTTGACCCGGATCCGAACAAAGACTACAAGTTGAACATTCTCGCGCTGCACGACGAACGGCACGGCACCAAGCTGAAGGCCAGCCAGCCTGTTCTGTGCGCGGGATGCCACGCCTCAAACGCCCTGGGAACCACCAAGGGTACTCCGCTGACGCAGGTGCTGCACAGGAAGCACGCAGCGATCATTGAGACGGGCACCGCGGCCGACCGAGAGGCTTGCTACAACTGTCATCCGGGTTCCGTGACGAAGTGCCTGCGCGGCGCCATGGGCAATGCCGGGATGCAGTGCCAGAACTGCCATGGCAGCATGACCCAGGTCGGCGCAGCCGGCCGCAAGGGTTGGATCGACGAACCGGGTTGCGAGAATTGCCACACCGGCACGGCCGTCAAATTCGCGGGCCAGATCCGGCAGCGGGACGCCTTCTCGTATGCGGGCGGACCCCTGCGTCCACCGGCTGATCCCCGTTTTGCCACCAAAACGGGCGTGCTCTACAAAGCGTCCGCCGGCCACGGCGGGCTCGCGTGCGAGGCATGCCATGGCCCGACGCATGCCGAGTATCCCTCCTCGCACGACAACGACAACCTGATGGTCACCCGCCTGCAAGGCCACACCGGCACCCTGGCGGAGTGCTCCACGTGCCACGCGTCCCTCTCGAGTTCGTCCACGGCCGGCCCGCACGGGCTCCACCCGCTGGGCGCGAGTTGGGTGAGCCAGCATGGAGACCGTGTGGAGAAGCAGGGCTCCGGCGCCTGCCGCGACTGCCATGGTGGAGACCTGCGCGGCACGGTGCTTTCGGCGGCCCTGGCTCCGCGTTCCTTCCAGACGGAACGAGGAACCAAGACGTTCGCCAAGGGCGCATTGATCGGCTGCTACAGCTGCCACAATGGTCCGAATCCATAACGATTGCTGGTGATTTGTGCCTTCCCGGCCAGGAGAATCGGGCCGGGAAGGCGTAAAATACGAACATGCGCCTCTCCTTTGACAACGACGATTTTGGACGCCTGGTCTGTACTTTCCATGACGGAGAGGGCACTACGACGGCGCGCGCGGCCGACGGCCTCATTGCGCTGGCTGCGTTGCGCGAAGCCCTGGAGGCTTTGGAGCGGCAAGGCGAGGCCGAATGTTTCTGGCTGCTTTCGACGGGGGAATACCGCTGGGTTTTTCGCCGGCTCGGGGCAAAGCTGCGGCTGGCCGTGCTGTGGTGCGAGAGCGTCGCCATTGGCTTCCAGCATGTGGTGTGGGCCGAGGACGATTTCGAGTCGTTCACGTCGATGCTGCGCGGCGAGTTGTCGCGCTATGCCGTGACGCTGCGTTAGCCGCGCCACAGTTGAAGCCCGTACAACAAATAGTGTGTCCAGGGTGCCGCTTTCGGCGCGTTGGTGGTAGGCTAATTTTTTGATGAGATGCGGCCGGAGGGGTCGTGTCTGCTTTCAATGGGAAGGTCACTGCTGGCCCAGCCACGGTCATGGCACGGTCGAAGCACAATCTGGTCTCCTGCCCTGAGTGCACGTCCGGCGACGTGGCGGTCAGGCAGCCGCGCGGCGTCTACGATTTCCTGATGGAGCTCTGTGGTTCGTACCGCTTCCGCTGCCGCAATTGCCAGTACAAGTTCCGCGGCAACCCGGTGCGGTTCAAGGATCTGTTCTACGCGAAGTGTCCGGGTTGCCTGAATCAGGAGCTGTCCGATGCGCGCCCAGACCTGGTGCAGACCGGAACGATGATGGCACTGCGAGCCGCGTTGGGCGCGAACAAGCACCACTGTGAACATTGCGGGGCGGTTTTCGCGAGCTTCCGGCCGGTTCGCGGCCGGAGTGCGCGGTCTTCGACGATGGTCACTCGCGATGCGCGGTTCAATAGCGAGCCGCCTGAAATCCAGCCGATGACGCTGCCCCAACCAGTGTTGCAAGCGTGGGGGTGGGTGCTGGATCCGCCGCGCCTGGTGGTCCGCCTGCGCATCCGCATCAAGCCGCGGCGCAAGACCGGGGATGCCCCGGGCCTGGCCGAGCGGTCGTCTCCCGGGTCCTCCCCCAGCCTGCTGGACTAGCGGCGGGCCACCCCCCACGGCGGGCAGCCGCGTGAACG
Organism: Paludibaculum fermentans; assembly: GCF_015277775.1. NCBI lineage: Bacteria > Pseudomonadati > Acidobacteriota > Terriglobia > Bryobacterales > Bryobacteraceae > Paludibaculum > Paludibaculum fermentans. The sequence continues at coordinate 2,265,443 of NZ_CP063849.1, read as the reverse complement.
CCGCGCGGGAATGCTATTCTCTGGCTAGACGACTGGCCATGAATCTCAGAACGGTTCGCTGGCTCCTAGCCCTGGGTGTCTTTGGCGTAGGCTTGGTCTGCGCCTTTCAGAAGCCCTTTCGCGAATTCCCCGGCTTCGAGAACGAAAATGACCCCTTGCCCCCCGACTACGGCGAGAAATCCGAGTGGGTCTTTGCGCGCCTGATGTATCCTCCGGCGGGCGGCTTCCGCTTCCGAAGAGGTGGCGGCATGGGCGACTGGTCGCAGGGCAATTCCTTCTGGACGATGGACTATCCGCGGGCCGACCGCCACTTCGCGCGCGCTTTGCGGCGGCTCACCCGCATCCATGTGCGCTCAGTGGAACAACCGGTCAACCTGGATGACGGTGACGATGTCTTCAATTGGCCGTGGATGTACGGCGTGGAAGTCGGACACTGGAGCCTCACCGATGCCCAGGTGGTGAAAATGCGCGAATACCTGCTGCGCGGTGGATTTTTCATGTGTGACGATTTCCACGGAACTCGCGAGTGGGCCATCTTCGCGGAGAGCATGCAGCGTGTCTTCCCCGACAGGCCCATCGTCGAAATCGAATCGCGCGATCCGATATTTCACGTACTTTACGATTTAGATGAACGCTACCAGATTCCCGGTGAACAGTTCGTGGAAAGCGGGCGTACGTATGAACGCGACGGTTATGAGCCGCATTGGCGGGGCATCTATGACGACAAGGGCCGGCTCATGGTGGCGATCTGCTTCAACATGGATATAGGGGACTCATTGGAGTGGGCCGATTCCCCGGCCTATCCCGAGAAGTACTCGGCCCTGGGCATCCGAATCGCCGCGAATTATGTAGTTTACTCAATGACGCACTAGCTATCAGATAGCGGTTTATGCCGGTGCCATGCGTCGTATCGCCGGCTTTGCAGGCGCGCCGCGTCCACTTAAGTGGACTGAGATCCTCCACTTTCCCCCTCCCAGCGCATGGCTTGGCTCCGGTCCCGCAGTCGCACCGCCTGACGCTTCCAGGCACTCCTTCTTCTAGAGAATGGTGTGTGTTTACATAGGGATGCAGGGGGATTGCGCTGCTGGCGGGCCATTGCGGATCAGGCTGGCCGCTGTGGCCAACGATGCAGTGGAGCGTGCCAGGGCGGGATTGCAGAACGAGGACCTGGCGGCATTGCTCTTTATCGGTGTGCTCTCTCCTGGAAGTATTGAGAATATTCGCTGGGGATATCACTAGTTCCACATGTAGAACACGTCCGAATGGAATAGAAGAAAGTACAAAAATTAATCTACCTTGATGCAAAGATGATGATATGATTTCTGCGAGTACTACTGGTCGCAGTACTCCCAAGTCATCGTCCAGTTGGGGCCAGCCTCCCCCGGAGGGATAGGACCCATCTTCGTTTGGAGCGCCGTTCTGTCGTACCTCGGTCATTTTCCGAAATTCACTGTGGGCGCGTCTGCCTTGACTGGCGCGGACAGTAAAAGGGCGGTTGTGTCCAGTGAACGCGCTGGAATTGACACGAGGCCGCACTTTCGGGAAAGCGTGGAACCGGAGCACCTCGTTCCCTCCGTGCGCCCCGGAAACAGGGGTGCCCGGGCCTCGTGCGCGGATTCCGCCGGCTCGCCCCTGGTTCGTAGGAATCAGTCCGTCATCAATTCGGACATTAAGATCGTATTTATTGAAAATGCTGTGGGCGTCTCCGAGAGCGATGAGCGGAGTGACCTCGCCGGACTGCTGCCCGGGGTGGTTGCCGGACCAGGGAATGGCGCCGGGGGCTGCCTCCCGAGTCGGGCGGAGTGCGCTCGGGGAGCGTTCGAAGGCCGTAACCCAGATCGAGAGACGCAGACATTTGACGCGATCTCAGTTCGGTTCAGGAGTCGGCGGTCCATGCCACGGTTTGAGACCGCCGATTGCGTTGTGGGCAAGGAGTGACCTGCATGCCAAGATTATCCAGTGAGGGAGCGCATAGGGAACCCGAAGACGGTCCCGGCATGGGTGTAGTGCCCGCCGCCCCTCAAGCCAATACGCTGCCGGCCCAGGGCGAGGCGGCCGACTTCGGCGGAGAGAGATGGGCGGCGCTAGTGGAGCGGATCCAGGACAGCGACAATGGCGCGATGGAGGAGCTTTACCGCATCTTTTCGCGGGGTGTCCGCTACTATCTCTGCCGGCACCTGGGACCACAGGAGTTGGACGACAAGGTGCACGACACCTTTCTGATTGTGGTCCAGGCGATTCAGAGCGGCGGACTCCGCGAACCGGAGCGGCTGATGGGCTTTGTGCGCACGGTGGTGCGGCGGCAAGTGGCTGCCTTCATCGACGACGCCGTCACCAGCCGGCGGGAATTCGCCGATCTGGAACTGGGCGGAAGGGTGCCGGACATCCGCCAGAATCCCGAACAGCGGGCCATCCAGGATGAGAAGACGGAACTGATGGTGCGGGTGCTGCGCGGAATCTCTCGGCGGGACCGTGAGATCCTGACCCGCTTCTATCTCTACGAGCAACCGCAGGAGCAGATCTGCGAGGAGATGAGCCTCTCTGAGACGCAGTTCCGGCTGCTTAAGTCCAGGGCCAAGGCCAGGTTCGGGGAACTGGGCCGCAGGCGACTGTCGCACAGCGGGCTTAATGAAAAAGTCTTGAGAAGAGCCTCTGGCGGATAACACTAGTCTTCTGAATCGACAATTAGACCTGTTCCGCCCAGTGTTTCGCTGAGATACTAGGATCTGAATACCTAGACTTGGCGCGCTGGCTTTTGGAGGCTGCTCATGACTTCATTGGGCTGGGAGGACGACGGCGCGCAGGAGGGCCTGATGCTGCGTCGTTCTGTTGGCAAGTGCCTGACGGAAGCCGAGATGGAAGACTATCTGGCGAACCGGCTGTCGGGCGTTACGCGCGAAGTGATCGAAGAACATCTACTGGTTTGTGCTAAGTGCCTGGACTCCGTCGAACAGGAAGAAGAGTTTGCCGGCGTGTTTCGTTCCGCTGCCATGCAGGTTGAGGCGGAGGAGATGGAGAAGAGCTTTTCGGGCGAAGAACCCGGGACGGGGGAAACGGCGAGCGAGGCTGAGCCAGAGGGTGCTCCTGCTGCCGAGCCGGAAGGCTGGTGGGCGCGAATGTGGAACCGGGTCCGGGGCCGGTAAGACGGGCGGGGCTGGTGGCTGCGGACAGAATCAGTGGAGGCTTGCGTGTTTCTGGTGAGGTAGGGTTGGCGGTACGGGTGGCGAGAGGCGGAGGAAGAATGCCTCTGAAAGAGAACGAATGGTGCTGAAGGACTGCTGCTGAAGGACGGCAGCTGAAGGACTGCTGCTTACAGGCTGCCGGTCATCGAGAGCCGATCAGGGGACCGGCTGCGGACGAGGGCGTCCGCCCTCCCAACGGGGTGCGGAGTTCGGAGTCGGGTTGCTAGAAGACGCGGCGCTGCAGGCGCTCTATGCTGAACTTGGCCGTTTTGGCCAGCGTCATCAGCGTCATCATGAAGGACTTCCGCTGAAGGCTGCTGCCGAAGAGCTGCTGCCGAACGGAATGCCGCTGAAAGATTACTGCTGAGATGGTAATCGTGTGCCGGTCAGGGGACCGGCTGCGGACGAGGGCGTCCGCCCTCCCAACGGGGGGGGCGGAGTTCGGAACCGGGTTGCTAGAAGACGCGGCGCTTCAGCCGCTCCACGCTGAACTTGGCCGTTTCGGCTACCGCCATTACCGTCATCACTCCGGCCTGCACCGGGTCGGTGACTACCAGGTCCGCCGCGTCGGGGACGCTGCCCGCCATGTTCAGGCTGACCACCAGCAGGCCTTGCGCCCGGACCTCGCGGACCGCCTTCTCGATATCCCCGCCCATCAGCGATCCGGCCAGGACCAGTGCGCGGGCACGCGGCAGGCGAGGCACGGCTCGCACTGCATCGGCCAGGGCCTGTTCGCCCACCAGGGGAATCGTATCCACGGAGATGTGCTCGCCGCGGATGTTGTGGCGGTCGGCTTCCATAATGGCTCCGATGGCCACCTGTCCGACCTGTGCTCCGCCGCCCATGATGATGATCCGCTTGCCGTATATCTTCTGCAGGCTCTTCTCAGAGGCCACCGATTTCACAGCCGGCAGCGCGCCGATGTCCACCAGCAGGGCGGCGGGCGCGGTTTCGAGTTCGATCTCGAAGTAGATGCGCGATTCGGCCGGATCCGGGCTGGAGAGCATTTCCACCGAGAGGATGTTGCCGTTGTGGGCGGCGATGATCCCGGTGAGCTCGTGCAGCACACCGGGGGCGTTCACAACGGAGATGACGGCGCCGATTCGTTCCAGGCTCATGCGATTACTTCATAATGCCGCAGAATGCCTTCCCACTGCCCCTGGGCGTCGAGAATGACTTCCGTCGCCTCGCGCAACGCACCGGAGCCGCCGACCGCTTTGGTGACGTAGTGGGCGCAGCCTTTCACTTCGGGCGTGGCATTGCCGACGGCCACGGCCAGGCCGACGCGCTTCATCAGTATGGCGTCGGTGAGGTCGTCGCCGAGGTAGGCGATCTGGTCCGGCGTGAGGCCGGAGTCGGCCAGGATCTCGTGGAAGATGGGCAGCTTCTCGGTATTGCCCATGTAGCAGTAGGTCATGTGGCTGCTGCGGGCGCGCTCGGCCGTAGCCTGGGCATCGCGGCCGCTGATGAGGCCGGTCTTGATGCCGGTGCGATAGAGCCACTGCAGGGCGATGCCGTCCTGGGAGTCGAACAGCTTCACTTCAAACAGGCCGCCGGCCGGATTGGGGACATGGAAATACTTCCCGTCGGTGAGGACGCCGTCGACGTCCATCAGGACCAGCTTGATCTTGGCGGCGCGCTCGCGCACATCGGGGGTGACGACTGGGGGCATGGATGAATTCTCTCTTGCGGGTACTGGAAGTTGCCAGCTATCAGCGCACGGGATTTGGGGCGGGTGTTGCTGTACTATCCGTGTGGATCCGTGTCCATCAGTGGCCCTTTCTACCTGGCCACGGATTCACACGGATCCACACGGATTTTGGAAGTCCGGCGGCGGATTGCCGTCTGGATGGCTAGCGCTGGATGCGGGCCGAACCGCCCTTGGCGAACGCCTTGACCATGTCCACGGTGGCCATGGTGGTGTCGCCGGGGAAGGTGGTCAGCAGCGCGCCGTGCGCCCAGCCCAAGCGGACCGCTTCGTCGGGCTCGAGCCCGGTCAGCAGGCCGTAGAAGAAGCCGGAAGCGTAGCCGTCGCCGCCGCCTACGCGGTCGAGCACGTCGAGCTCGGCTGTCGGCGTGACATAGGTCTGGCCGTCGATCCAGGCCACCGCGCCCCAGCTATGCCGGTTGGTCGAATGGACCTCGCGGAGCGTGGTGGCGACGATTTTGACCTTGGGATACTTCTCGACGACCTTGTCGATCATGCCGAAGAAGGTGCTGGGATCGAGCTTGGACTTGGCGGCGACCTCGGGTCCGGGAATGCCGAGGCCCATCTGCAGGTCCTCTTCATTGCCCACCAGCACGTCGCAATGCTCGACGATGCGGGCGAGAACGGAGAGCGCCTTGTCGTGGCCGCCCCAGATGTTCCAGAGCTTGGCGCGGTAGTTGAGGTCGAACGAGGTGATGGCGCCGGCTGCCTTGGCGGCCTTCATGCCTTCGATGATCAGCTCGCCGGTGGTCTCCGACAGGGCGGCGAAGATGCCGCCGCTGTGGAACCAGCGCACGCCCTGGCCGAAGATGGCCGGCCAGTCGAAGTCGCCGGGTTTCAGTTGGGCGCCCGCTTCGTTGCAGCGGTTGTAGAACACGACAGGCGCGCGTACGCCCTGGCCGCGATCGCTGTAAACGGCGGCCATGTTGGGGCCGTTCACGCCGTTGTGCTTGAAGCGCTTGTAGAAGGGCTTCACGCCCATGGCCTTGACGCGCTCGGCGATCAGTTCGCCGATCGGGTAGTCGACCATGGCGCTGGCGACGCCGGTGTTGAGCCCGAAGCAGTCGGCCAGGTTGGCGGCGCAGTTGAATTCACCGCCGCTGACGTGGATGTGGCAGTCGGTCGCCTTGCGGAACGGGATGACACCCGGATCCAGACGGTGGACCAGGGCGCCCAGGGACAGGAAGTCCAGCGCGCCTTCCGGAAGAATATTCAAACCATATTTCATTCGAGTTTCCCTCGCTGAGCCTCTCTTAGACAGTGTAGATGCCGGATGCAACGCGTCCGCCGCGGCCGGTCCAATTCGTATGGAAGAACTCGCCGCGCGGCTTGTCGACACGCTCATAGGTATGCGCGCCGAAGAAATCGCGCTGGGCCTGCAGCAGGTTCGCCGGCAAACGGCCCGTGCGATAGCCATCATAGAACGCCAGGGCGGTGGTGAAGGCGGGGGTCGGTACACCGTACTGGATGGCCTGGATGATCGCCCGGCGCCACGAGGCCTGGTAGTTCACCAGCAGACTGGTGAAGAACTCGTCCAGCAGCAGGTTGTTCAGGTTCGGGTTCTTGTCGAAGGCGTCCTTGATCTTGCCCAGGAACCGGCTGCGGATGATGCAGCCGCCGCGCCACATCAGGGCGATGCCGCCGAAGTTCAGGTTCCAGCCCTGTTCCTTGGCCGCTTCCCGCAGCAGCATGTAGCCCTGCGCGTAGCTGATCACCTTGGAGCAGTAGAGGGCGCGGCGCACGTCTTCAATGAAGGCGGCGCGGTCTTCCTTGGCGGCGTAGCCCGGACCGGGCAGGATCGCCGAGGCGGCCACCCGTTCGTCCTTGATGGCCGACAGGCAGCGCGAGAAGACGGCTTCGCCGATGAGGGTGACGGGCATGCCGAGGTCGAGCGCGCTGAGGCAGGTCCACTTGCCGGTGCCCTTCTGGCCCGCGGTGTCGAGGATCTTATCGACGATGGGCGAGCCGTCGTCATCCTTCTTGGCGAAGATCTGGCTGGTGATGTCGATCAGGTAGCTGTCGAGCTCGCCCTGGTTCCAGTTGTCGAAGACTTCGTGGAGCTCGTCGGCATTCAGGCCCAGGCCGTCCTTCAGCAGTTGGTAGGCTTCGCAGATGAGCTGCATGTCGCCGTACTCGATGCCGTTGTGGACCATCTTGACGTAGTGGCCGGCACCGTTCTCGCCCACCCAGTCGCAGCAGGGGGTGCCGTCTTCCACCTTGGCCGAGATGGCCTGGAAGATCTCTTTCACATGCGGCCAGGCTGCCGGATTGCCGCCGGGCATGATGGACGGACCGCGGCGCGCGCCCTCTTCGCCACCGGAGACGCCGGTGCCGATGTAGAGGATGCCTTTCTCTTCGAGGCTCTTGGTGCGGCGGTTGGTGTCGGGGAAGTGGGAGTTGCCGCCATCAATGATGATGTCGCCGGCTTCGAGGTAGGGCAGGACGGCGTCGATCATGCGGTCGACCGTCTCGCCGGCCTTGACCATCAGCATCACGCGGCGCGGGCGCTTCAGCAGGCTCGCGAGCTCTTCCATCGAGTGCGCGCCTTCCACCATCGTGCCCTGGGCTTCGTTGGCGAGGAAATCGTCTACTTTGGAGACTGTGCGATTGAAGACGGCCACCTTGTAGCCGTGGTCGTTCATATTCAGGACCAGGTTCTGGCCCATGACAGCCAGGCCGACGAGGCCGATGTCACAACTTGCGGATTGCATATTCGCTCCTGATGAATGCCTTCATAGCCTCCGCCGCGCGGCGATAAGAGGGACCGCGGGCCGGCGGAGAACGGAATGATTTTCAGCAAAGGCGAGGCTCCGCCATTGCTGGCGTCCTGGCCCTGGCGGGTTACAACTGTCCAGAATTGCCATGTCAGTTGACTGGACGAGACTATCATACAGCAAAATCCGAATTGGGTGCCGGAGGGCGAGATGGGACGCGTAGCCCCGCGATGAGATGACGATAGCCGACTCGATCCTCGATCGGCTAATGCACAAGGCACACCAGTTGGCGTTGCGGGGCGAAATCACGCGCCGGCAGCGGATGGCAATGCTGAAGCCAATGTTCGCACCTTACGTTCTGCCCATGACAGAATCGATGTCAGAGGAGGCTATGGCGCGGGCTCACGCTACGCGGTTGGGGCCAGAGTTTTTCATTGGGGGAGATTAGTTGATTTCAGGGTGGCCTGGCACGTTTTATGGGTAGAACACAGTTCAGTGTTCGTAGGCTCCCGCCACAACAGCAGTTGCCGGTACCTTTCGCTTCCGAGCCACCCCTTGACGGCGGAACTTCATCCTCATTCAAGGATTATGCCAATCCATCACCTTCCCATTTCGGGTTGGTTCAAGGCATTCCGACGACCAGGTTTCCAATTGGCTCCATTGGGTGCCCCCTCAGGAGTGCGGTGTCTCGCGAGACTCACCGGCAGATAGCGCTCTCAGCCGTACCCTGGCGCGACTTGAAACTTTCGTGGCACTACCTGCACAATCGGAGACGGAAGCTAGGCACTAGCCAGCTTGTCAGCTGGTTCATGTTTCACCTCCGGAGGGGTTTACCCTCACTGGAAGTATACGGCAACTAACGTGGAAAGGTTCAAGGAAACGGGACATTACGAGTTCCAATCCCAAACGGGGTACTGGCGTGCGGTGATGCCACCAACGGGGGCAAGCAATCCTCGTCCCGCCAGCCGGGAATGTTCTCGTCTCGATGCCCAGGGGCTCGGGCTCGTAAGAACTGGTCCGAACCTGTGGCTTGCCCGACGGCGTAACTGGCAGCGATATGGCGATGGTTGAGCCCCCCCTGGGCGACCAATCGCAGGACGATTTTCAACTGATTCAAAGGCCGACTCACCTGCGGCAACCGAATCTCCTGTAGGAGGATCTGCGGACCGCGGGTTCGATGGTCCGGCGCGGTCCGATGCGAAGAGCCGACGTCGGCTCGACGCTAGCCGGTGGGGCTCGGCCTCATCGCGGAATCGTGATCAGATAGGGATCAGACCGATAATCGGCATCGCTCAGAATCCGCAGTCACAGCTCATAAAGCTCACGCACTGGGAAATATGCTCGCCCAGTTTCCGCAGCGCGTCTGGTCTTAAGCGTTAGCACGTCGGTCAGACTCAGATTGCGATTGAAAATCTGCCACAGCTCAAATCCGTCGATGCAGATAATTCGGGTGGCATCTCCGCGCCCAAACGCAATTAATCCATCTTCCGTGAATCCTGAGTAGCTTACATACAAGCCTCGTGCCCATGCTGATTTTGTGCGGACCGCACCGGCGAAACTCTGAAGCTCTCGATTCCCGATCTGCTGATCCTGCCATTTCGCCTCGACCAGATAGGTTTCGTTGGCAAGGTGAAAGCTGCCATCTATTTGCTCACCGACCAACCGGAATGACCGACGAGGTGCCAGGTCGAAGGTCGCGAACACCTCATCGAGAAACTTCTCAAAAGCAAATCCCCTCGGGTGGGGTTGAAGCTTCATCAAGTCCCGCAAGAGCGTAGCGAACCGGTCATGCTGAGCGTGGCCTATAGGCTGAGTCTGCGGTGTTGGCGCGCTGGCGTTCTGTCTCTTAGTCGCAGGTTCACCAGCGAGAAGCCGCCCCGCGATCAATCTGCAAATCTGGGCCTGCGCGCCTTTATCCTCACTGTAGTTGAGGAGATCGCAGAGCAGTTTTCCGACAACAGCATTGGGCTGAATCTGCCAGAAGGTTCGAAGGCGCTTCGCCTTAGATCGGCCGTTGACGTGATACTCGTCCTCTTCGATGTCCAGCCCTGTGCTTTCAAGAACGAACTGGGCGAATGTCCTGTCGCTGAAACTAAGGACATACCCACTTCCCATACCCAAGACTTTTTCAAACTTCTGCTTCTCGAAGAACGTAAGGTCAGACATAGCAGTTGCTGATATATATCAACATTCATTCAATAATATTGTGCGTGGTGTGCTTTATGCAATTACTCGTAAACCCACGTCGTCGTTGGATTTGCGGATCCCAAACGATGGAGAATGTCTTCCGGGCGCACATTCTAATCCAGAAGATCCGTAGCCCCAGTTACCTGGAGGCCGCGCTCGGCGTAGATGCCGGGCGGACCTGCGGCTTTGAGTCGCCGCTTCAGCATCCGACGGATTGAGCGCTCGCGATGGGCGTTCCGGCCCTCAGGAAAGAGGGGTTTCTTCTCTGGTTCCATCTATCGCCCTCTTCTCCATCACAATCCACTGCACTAGGTTACCTCACAGATGTCCATCTGCCTGAGAGTATGTCGGAATGACATTGGGAACGAAACACGGCTTGGCCGGTGGATTAGCCATCCGACTCCACTGCATGCATGTAGCACATTTCACTTGCCGGATTCCGTCTCCATCCGGGCCTTCTGGGACCTCCGCCGCAAGGGCCGTTGCGACTTGCGCATCTCGAGCGTTCGCATCAACATATGCTCTAGTACCCGCGGAAACTCCATCGCGAGCATGTGAGTTTCTTTACTCCCAAATCCAAGCTCCTCCATGAATGGTCCATGCGCCATCACGTCCGCGAATCGGCGCAGTCGCTTCATCTCGCGCTCGACTGCTTCAGTGTCCTCGGCCTTCACCGCCCTGTAAGCCTCCATAGCTAATTCGTATAGCCATGGCACGTCTTCACGAACGACACTGGCCGCCATGAGGATTGCGACAGGATCGCCCGGTTCGCCAGACATGTGCATCAACTCCTCGAACATCATCGGGTGGAATCGCCGTAACCTGCGGCGTCTGAATGGATCGCCCACCTCAGCTAAGCGCTCCGCTACCCTCGATGGCAAAGCCTTCATCTCCTCCGCCAGCTTCGCTACAGCGCTCTCATCAACATCTACTTGCGCTTCTGACTTCGCGTTTCCCGATGAGAGCTTCTTGAGAATTGCCGCTTCAGTGGCTTTGAAATTAGCCACTTGGCTCGTCACTACATCGGTATCGAGCTCGAGGTTCGGGACCCGCCGCGCAAGCTGATTCACGAGCTTCGTGAGGTCCGCTTCGCTGTCATCCATGTTCATGAATTGATAGAAAGGGCCGGCACTCACGCGGGCTAGAGGAACTCCAAGCGCTACGCCGAGAACGGGTGTGCTTAGCTTTCCCTTAGCCACTCCGGCCTCAAAGAGAATCCATGGGCGGTCAAGGCTACGCTCGGTGAAGAGGCACACTACATCCGACGTGGACTGCAACTGGGTCATCAGCCGCTTGTACCACTCCTCGCCGAAGTCGATCCCTTCGGTTCCCTTCTTGTCGGAAGATCGAAATGTTTTGATCATTCCGGCACTGACACTCTTAAGTAGTTTGCTGAACGCTTCGGCCAATTCAGCATCTCGGGCGTCGTGGCTTATAAAGACGAGGGGCGTGGACCCACTCACCTGCAAGAGCTCGGCGTCGGCAGTCTTCGACTTGTCGGATTCAGCCATGTCTTCTCCCCAGTTTCAGGTCCTATTCTTCATTGCTCGACTCCGGTGTCGATACACTACTCAGTTTCTGCTTGTCAGCGAGGCGGACAAGTGGTTCTTGCTTCCTATCTACATAGGCCACAAGCACCCGGAGTTCCATTTCCGAGTAACCGAGGTCTTTGCCAAGGGCCACGAAGTTCCGTGCGTTTTCAATCCGCATGCGTTCGTTCTCCAGAGCCGCTCGCTCATCATTCAATTCTCGCTGCGTACGGAGGTCGCGTCGTTCGACGAGTTTGAGAATGAAGTCCTTGAGGTGGCCAACAACTGTCCCAATTCCGGCCAAATCGCTGAAGCCCGGAGAAGCGTAGCTGATCCTTCGGATTTGCAATCGTTCCTCTGGTACGAATAGCCGCGCCCACTCGGCTCCATCAAGTGATTGGGGAATGAAACCAAGACTTGAAACACGACCCAGCGGCCCAAGAAACGATAGCTCGCGCCTCCAACGAGTCCGGACGGATGGTGGGAGTAGTAGCTCCTCATAGGCGCGCTCGCGCTCGAGGAACTCTTCTCGCTGGTACTCCAGGAATAGACGCAAATTGTAGAGATCTGCAATGCTGATCAGCGCTTGGCCGAGCTCCTCAGCGGACCACTTTCCATCGAAGCCGAGCCGCATCAACTGAATTGAGGTGTCCACACGTGATTCCAATCGCCTGTGTTTGGCTGCCTAGTTGCCAATCCGTCTGACCTTGGTCCACCGGGGCCCACGGATGTGCCTCCACGAACTGCATCACAGACCAGCAATCATTATATTCACAATCGGTTCCGGGATAGGCTTAAAATTGGCCTCCCCATTTAATCTAGTGGAGGGATCTGGTGAACCGCGACAGCGGCATGCACCGTCCGGCACGTGGCATTAGGCATCAGCACGAGGGACGTCCTGGTCTGTCACTCTGCGAAATGCCGCAAAGGTACCCATTTTCAGCAGTTCTGAATGATCCTTTGGTCTTGCCAAAGGCAGCTTGGAGCGTCTGCGCGCATTTCCCGACAAGAAGTCCGCATGGCGGCTGCCACCAGCCTGGACTGCTGTTGCTCAGAACAGCATCCCGCCAGCCTGAGGCGCTCAGGTCTTGCAAAGCCTCAGATATTGGAATTCTGGAGATTCCGGTATTGAATATCCGCGAAGAAAGCGAGCGTGACAGACCAGGACGTCCACCTTTCTCTGATAGCTTCTATACTCTGATTGTGCTTCGCGTTTCCGTTGTTCTGATGGGCGCTCTCGCCCTAATGATGACTGCGTGCTCATCGTCGGTTCCATCAACGCCGGTTTCGGATTCCGCCAGCAGTACAGCACCAGTTGCTCCTGTTGTTGAATCTGCTGGTGACGCCCTCCTCCGCGAGGAGAAACAAAAACTGGAGGACATCCGGCGAGCGTATGAGAACTGCAAGGATGTTGGCGACTACGCCCTCATAATGAAATTGGCGCGTGCGCGCCGGATCGAACTGGACGTCATGATTCGACGGGTTCAGAAAATGAGACTGAGTCCCGAAGAGCACGAGCGGATACTCAATCCTCTGCGGCAAGAGCGAGACTGGCATCTTCAGGTGATCCATGCGGCCTCCGCGATGTGAGCCGTGCCCGCCTAAACGATGCTTGTCTCGTCAACCATGTCGTAGACCGTGATACCTGCCGCACGGTACCTCTCCCAGCCGTCGATTGCGTCGTCTACATGGCCAAGCCGTTTGTGTTCTTCCTCAGTTACAACACAGCAATGAGCGTGGTCGAGGATCTCGTCAAGGTTTGGCGATGGGCCAAGCAACTCCTGAACGAGCGCTTCTTTCTTGTAGATGTGGTCACGCTGAATCTTCATCCCTGGCTGATTGACTACGGCCTCGCTCCGGTACCGCCCCATGAACGCCCGCTGAGTGTTTCCAGTCGCAAAGGCCACCTCCCAAATTGCATGAACCAACATTCTCCTTTTCATGGGCGTGCATATCGGCAGAATGCGTATGGCCTCCAACAGGATCTTGATATCGGCAATCTGCTTATCTGCGGCGGGAGAGACGGCGTATCGAGCGCGGTGTCTGGAGTCAGATACGAAAGCCATGGCGATCCTAGCCTCCGGGAGATCTTAGCACGTACGCAGCACGGGGGACGTCCTGTCATTTGGCGAATCGCCGGCAGTACGGGGGCACGGGGGACGGCACGGGGGACGTCCTGGTCTGTCGCTTCGCGAAATGCCGCAAAAGCATCCATTCTCGACGGTAATGAATGACAGGCGAGGCTTCCTCAGGTTGTCTACCACGAACTGTGCGAATATGCCGGCAAGAAGCTCGCATGGCGGCTGCTCCCTCGCCAGGACTTCGGCTGCTGAGAACAGCACCCCGTCAGTTTGGATCACTCAGGTCTGGTAAGGCTTCCGATATTGGAATTCTGGAGATTCCGGTATTGAATATCTGCGGAAGAAAGCGAGCGTGACAGACGAGGACGTCCACCATCCACGGTCCTGAGCCGTGATGCGGGCAATGACGTGCAGGCGCTCTACCGCAGCTCAACTAAGTCAGGAACTTTGTCAGGAACTCCCACTCTGGCCCTGTGGGCCGCGCCAGTAAACCTAAGGGAGCCTCTGCCGATGCCGGAGTCCTTGAAATCCTCCGAGACTCTCCATTCCGAGAGTGCACTGGAGCCTCGGGGATGGCCGCACCGGGCTCCCGCCACAAACGGGAACCGCGAACCAGTCCATTCTTCAATGACTCCCTAATTACCACTCCCACGCAGATGAGCTATCAGCCACCGGCATGCGGTGCGGCAGCAGGGCGAAGTTCTCGCGTTGATAGATCGGCTCAGATTCTCGGCAAGAAACCGAAACCGGTCGATCGCGAGCCCACCGCCATGGTTCTCGTTTCCAGCATCTTCAGGCAGATTCCGCATGCATTCCCTCGCAGCGAGCGAGCCTCGCCCGCTGGCCACGAGCGCCCACTCTCCCCTTCGCGGCACAACCGGTTGGAGCGCCGGCTGGTCCGCGGCGTCTTCCCCTGGCTACATGCCCAGTAGCGAATTGCCTGACGGCACGGGCTGTTGCGCCAGGTCCGTGCGTTCGAAGAACTGGAACATCAGCCACAATCCCAGCAAGGCGGCCGAGAGGGCCAGTCCGGCCAGGACGGCTCCGTTGGCAGGCAGCAGGTGAACCGCCCACGGAGTCAAAGCCACGCCCGAATGAGTGACGGACTCACTCCAGAAGGGCATCGGGAAGATGAGCGGCAGCAGGGGAGCAATCATGAGCAGGACGAACGTCCCGCCCCGCCAGCCCTGGCCCCAGGAGAAGCCGACCGGCACCAGCGCGATCCACTGCAGGTAGAGCACTATCAGGATGAGCATCACCTGCTCGGCCAGCGCCGCGTGCAGCAGATTCCCGCTGGGCATGCGAATCCAGGGCGCGTCCTGGTTTGCCGTTTCGGCCACCGGGAGGGACGGGCCATAGACGGCCTCAGTGGCGCGTTCGAATTGCCAGTTGCGGAAACGCGCGCTGGACTGAGCCGAGACGGCGTAGGGATTGTAGAACCATCCGCCCAGAATGCGCTCCACTGGCGAATGCAGGCTCTCGCCCCACGGTGCCCGGATCTCCGGCGCGGCTCCGCTGGGAGATCGCTCCCAAAGCAGCAGCGGCACGTCGAGACGGTTCCGCCCAAACTGGGTCACCAGCCCGCCGCGGGCCAACGGCACCCACAAGGCCAGCCAGTACGAGCCCAGGACCAGCAGGAGGGCCGGCACAACGCGCCACGCCAACAGCGTTCGGCGGCCGACAGGCAGTGAGAAGACCCAGGAGACGCGGCGCCAATAGGCAGTGGAGAAGATGACCGCATAGAAGGCAGACAGCGGCCAATTGCCCATCAGGGATTGAAACACCAGAACCGGCACGAATAGCCAGAACGGCCAACCCATCACGGAATTCCAGAATATGCGTTGCGGCCAGGCGCGGCGTTGCCCCGGCACGGCGGACGCGGCTGGCTCCGGCCGCTCCGCGACGCTTGGATCCGGCGCGGTCTCATAGTTCAACGGCAGCCGCTGGGCGTGCCACCAGGCCAGGACAGCCGTGAACGCCACGACCAGCAGGTAAGTCCACCCCGGTACCAATCGCGGAGTGAGCGCCGCGGCCACAGCCAGCAAGGGCGTGGCGATCATTGCGGTGATGGCCCAACCGCGCGACAACTCCATCCGCCGGAATTGAACAAGCTGCCAGCACATCAGGCCGAGTGCCATGGCCGCGGCCGAACGCAGAGGTCCCTGCGCCGCAGCGTCTAAGGGGTGCCCGGCCGCCAGCATCACGGCGACGATGATGATCTGTGGCCCGCAGAAGAGTGTCAGCAGCACTGCCATGCGCGCTGCCCAGAGGGTGCGCGCCGGTATTGGCAGCGACATTTGATAGATGCCGGCGCGGCGGTGGCCCTCGCTCACGGCGAACAGCGCGGCGAAGATCACCTTGCCCATGCCCAGCATGAAATCGTTATGGCTCAGCGCGGCACTAACGCTCAGGAGGAAAGTTAGACACAGCAGCGGGGCAACCAGCCGCCGTGCCGGATCGGCAAGAATCAGTTTCCAGATCAGCATGGCTTTGCTCCCTTACTGCTGCGCGCCTACGAACTCGATGAACAGCTCCTCCAGCGGCACGCGCGAACAGCGCACCCCGTTCGAGCCCAGGCCCAGACGGATGCGCTGCTCCACTTCCGCCGGATCGCCCGCGAACACCGCGTGCCAGCTCTCGCCCTGCGTTCGGGCCCGCAGGCAGCCTGGCATCTCTTCCAGCACCGCCGCACTCGACACAGCGCCCTTCGACACCAGCGCCACGCAGTGCCGTTCGCGCAGTTGATCCAGATCGCTGTCGATGCGGACCCTGCCGCCGTCCAGCAGCACCACCCGTCCGGCCAACCGCTCCACATCGCCCATGTGGTGCGAGGAGAAGAGAATGGCCGTGCCTTCGCGGTTCAGCAGTTCAATGGAGGTTTCCAGGAACTCGCGCCGCACCACGGGATCCAGGCCGCCGGCGGGCTCGTCCAGCACCAGCAACTCCGGCCGGTGGCAGACGGCCAGCAGCAACGCTACCTGGCGCGCCTGGCCCTTGCTCAGGTTCTTGATCTTCTCGCCGCGGCGCAGCTCGAAGCGCTCGGCCAACTGGCGTTCCAGAGCCTCGTCCCAACGCGGGAACAGGTAGCGGTGGAAGTCGATCAGCTCCTGGACCCGGGCCCACGCGGGCAGCACCTGGTCTTCGGCCACAAAGCCGAGGCGGCGCTTGATCTCCACCGCGTCGCGCGCCGGATCGAGGCCGAACACGCGCACCTGCCCGGCCTGCGGCTTCAACATCCCCATGGCGATGCGGATCAAGGTTGTCTTGCCCGCGCCGTTGCGGCCCAGCAGGCCGGCTACCTCGCCGGCGGCCATCGAGAAGGTGATCCCGTCGAGCACCGGCACGCCCTGTTTGTACGCTCGTTCGACGCCAATGAACTCCAGAACGCTATTCATGGTTTTGCTCCGTTTCCTGCTGGGACGCCTGCGCGCCCTCGATTTCCGTGCGCGCTTCCTGCAGCACCTCCAGCGCTTCCTGCCAGCTCAGCCGGTCCAGAAACGCCTGGGTGAGAAAGTGCCGCGCGTGCTCCCGCAACTGGATGCGCCGCTCGTCCGGACTCTGAAGCGGCGGCCGTTCCACGACAAAGGTGCCCCGCCCACGGACGGTCTCGATAAGCCCGGCGAGCTCCAACTCGTCATAGGCCTTCTTCACCGTCAGCGGAGCGATCACCAGCTCTTCAGCCAGGTCGCGATGGGACGTGAGCTTGTCACCGGGCCGCAGCCGGCCTCCGGCGACAGCCTCGGTGATCTGCCGCATGATCTGGCGGTAGATGGGGACTTCGGCTCCGGGATGAACATTCAACTGCATGGAAGTGATATAGAGCACTATATCACTTGTGCAGTGGCTGTCAACACACTTTCTGAAGGAAGCCTAAGGAAAGGGAAGAAGTTAGAGGAAGGTGGGCTGCCTGGCGCGTACCTTTCGTAAGTGCGTGTAAGTGCAAAGCGTAGTAGTTCAGCCACCGCACTATCGAGCATGTATTTAGGATTGATCCGGTGCCGCTCCGTGCCGGGTTCGTCTGTGTGAGCAGCGGAATATAAGCCGCCTATCGGACCCGCCAGCGTCCCGGATATTGGCCATACTGTGCCTAAGCATACTCATTCTCTGCGGCAAAACAGCCGTTGGGACGGATCACCCAAACGCACAAAGCGCCAACTGCCGGGCGCACTGTGGTTACGCCAATCGTTCCTCGGCGTAGAGGCGAACTGCCGCGCGTTGGATGCGATGGCAACGCGACAGCCCCAGGAAGGCAGCAATCGGAGCTAGGAGGATGAGGGCCAAGGCGCCAGACGGCCGCACAGTGCTGGCCGACGGAAGTTGCCAGCGAGGGAGGCGGTCCAGTGGTGTCATTGGCGCCTGAGTGGTAGTGACGTGCAACTTCGCCGGCGTTACCATGAAGGTGAAGATCGTGGACGATAAGCGCATCACAATTGAACCCGGCAAAAGGTCCGGCCAGCCCTGCATCCGAAATCCGCGGATCACCGTGTGGGATGTGCTCGGTTGGCTCGCTGCCGGTGAGAGTGAGGATTAGATCATTCTCGACTATCCCGATTTGGAACGGGATGACTTTCGGGCCATTTATGAGCACGCCGCCCGAGTCGGGCTGGCCGCAAGACCGCGCGCACGCTCTGCTTCTCGGAAACCAGATGGCCTCGCGCTCTCTGTCCACAGCGCCCAGCTGCAGTCCCTCGCCTCATGCCTCGGACGTCAGCGGCTCGCCTTGCGCGGAGGCCGGCGGGCAGGGGAAGAAGCGGGGTAACGGGTGCGCCTGCGGGACCGCCTGGCGTCTCAACACGTCTCGACGCGTTTGCGGATCAACTGTACACTTCGGATAATTGAAATGGACACTTCCCATGCAGCCCACCGACAAGAATGAGAGCATCGTCGTTTCGGCCCTGACCGCCCGCACCGGCTTCGGCAAATTACTGCGCCGGGTGGAAAACGAGCACCGCTCGCTCGTCATCGAGAAGCGCGGGACACCGAGGGCCGTGCTTCTGAGCATCCGCGACTATGTGCGGCTTGCGGCACCGGAGCCGGAGGTGCTCAGGCTCATCGGAGAAGAATCGCGCCAGAAGGGCACAGACAAGCTCTCGTCGCGGCAGATTGAACAGGTCATCCAGGCGACGCGCGCCAAAAAGCGCAAGCCTGCGTGATTCCGCTCCGCCTAGTCATCGATACCAACATCCTGGTCTCGGCTGCCCTCAATCCGAGCGGGATCCCGCGGTCCGTTCTGCTCCTTGCTACTACGAAGCCGGCGGCCCTGTACATTTCCGAGGCGATTCTCGACGAATACCGCGAGGTCTTGGCGCGGCCGGAACTCAAGATTCGCAAGGGGCTTCGCCAACAACTTCTCGAACTCATACGGAGCAAGGCTCACCTCGTCAAGCCGGCCCGCCCGCTCCTGGTGACGAAAGACCTGGACGATAATAAGTTCCTCGAATGCGCGGATTCGGCGCGGGCCGATTACCTCGTAACCGGCAATCAGAAGCATTTTCCGAAATTCTGGAAGAAGACCAAGGTCATCTCGTCGCGCGAGTTCCTTGACGTCGTGGCTCCGCACCTGATTCCTTGAACCCTGGAAGGGCAGGAATGACGAGCTTCCCTTTGCTCCTCCAGAGTCCATACGGATAGCTCAGGCCTCTAAGTGGAGCCCCGTCTCCTGCCAGCCCGCGCGTCCCTCCCCTCAGTGAACCCGCTCACCCGTCCACCGGTCCCGCCCCGCCCAGTTTGGGCACTTCGGGCATGAGGTTCCATCCGGGTAGTCGATGCCTTCCTCATGCGGGCAGCCGATGATCCCGTCCGTCACTACAATCGACAGGGCGGCATGCCCCCTCACAAACGCAATCACCTGCTCGCCAATCTCCGCATCGGTGCGCACGTCCGTGTCCTGGGTAAACCAGCGCTCCATCGCAGCGGGGTCGCTTCCTTCGTCGGGAAAGATGGACGCCACCACCTTTGTGGCGAAATCCCCCGTCGGTCCATAGAAGGCTACCGTGGCGATGGGGTAGCCGCGGAAGCCGCGCTTGGCCTTTTTGCGGAGCCAGGCAGTTGTACGTCCCTTCATAATGGTTTCAGTCTAAACCCTTAGTGCGGGTAGTCCTGGGGCCCGGCCTCGCAGTCGCTGGCCACCATGCCTGCATGCGATGGACACGATTTCCCACACAAGGCCGAGTCGCCGTCCCCTGGCAGCTCCGAGCCTACGAAACGCGATTCACTCCGGGAAAACTTGCACTCCGGAACCGCGCCAGGTCCGGCGCCACCGCGTTGCTCGCCGACTGCAGCCGCCAGATCTCCATCAGCGCGGCCAGGTCGCGGGCCTTCATTCCGTAGTTGTCCGGCAACTGACCGTCGAAGCGGGCAATCACCGTCGCCATCCGCAGCAAAAGGCTCTTGGTCTTCTTGTGCTCCGCGGTGAACGTGAAGCAGACACTTCGGCTGATCGGGATGATGCCCAGATAGCGCCTGGTCAGGACCGCGAACGACTGGATATCGGCCCAATTGTACTGGTGCGTGCGAAACGCGATCCGGTACGTGAAGCCCTGGGTATCCAGCTTCAGCCAGGCAGCGCTCGGCAGGAGACTGGTGAAGGAGATGACGGCGCCGATACCGGCCAGCAATCCCAGGAGCCATCCGCCGCCGCGCGCGCCAAGGCCGATGAGCGCAACAACCGAGCAGGCCACGGCGAGGAACAGCATGCGGAGCCGCCCCGGATACAGAATCCGCTCGCTGGTCCCCTCGCGGTTCACTGGGATCTGATAGGGTTCGGAACTGATTGACGGCATGGGTCCATAATCGGCAGACCATGGCGACAATCGGGTAGGGCAATCACCCGATATGTCTCACCATGAAACCTGGGTGGGCATCGGGGCGAGAGGAGGTCCGGAGGGACCGGTTCTCTGCAAGTCGGCGTGACGGCACCCACCGCCTGGCGGCTGGAAAGGCAACAGGATCTTGGCCGCTCCTCGAAGTGACCGGCGTTTCTCACCGCGGAACAGTGTTCGCTCCAGCCCGGCACTCCTGGTGCGTTCTCGAAACCAGCTCAGCCCCCTCCCCAACTGAATCGGTACATCGATCCTCCACCGCCGAGCACCGGTCCGTCCCGCCCGTCCCCCCGGCGCCCTCACCCACCCCATTGGCATTCCGCGCTCCAGTGGAATACGATGTCATCCAGGAAACCCGAGCGACCTCGCCCGCGGCGTCCACTCTTACTGAATTCGATCTGGAGATAAACATGAGGCTGACGGCATTAGCAAGTCTGGTCCTGGCCTTCGCCGGCACCTGCCTGGCGCAGGACTCGGGCACTTTCAAACCCGCGACATCGAATGTCCTCGATGCACAGTATCCCCGCGTCGATAACGATTCACGCGTCGAGATCCGCTTCAAGGCGCCGGATGCCGCCAAGGTCAGGGTCAACTTCTGGAGCGGTCCCAAGGCCGACATGGAAAAACAAGCGGATGGCTTCTGGACCTTCACTACGCCGCCGCTCGCTCCGGGCCTGCACTACTATACGGTCATCGTCGACGGCGCCGAAGTCAGTGACCCCGGCAGCACGGCGTATTTTGGCGGCAGCAAGTGGGCCAGCGCGGTAGAAGTGCCTGAGGCCGGAGCCACCTACTACTTGCCACAGGATGTTCCGCACGGGCAGGTGCGCGAGATCTGGTACAACTCCAAGGTCACCGGCACCTGGCGTCATGCTTTGGTCTACACGCCCCCGGGCTATGACGCGCAGATCAAGGAACGCTACCCGGTGCTCTATCTCCAGCACGGCGGCGGCGAGGACGAGTCCGGCTGGACACGGCAGGGCAGAGCCAATTTCATCCTCGACAACCTGATCGCCGCCCGCAAAGCAAAGCCGATGCTGGTGGTGATGGCGAACGGCTACGCGCGCCGCGCCGGCCAGACGGTGCCCGATCTCCGCGGAAAAGGGTTTGGCTCCCCCGAGATGAGAAAGGTGATGCAGGACATGATGACGGCGTTCGAGGACGACGTCACCCAGGCGCTCATCCCGTACATCGATTCCAACTTCCGCACCCTGACCACGCGCGAGCATCGCGCCATGGCCGGTCTCTCCATGGGCGGCATGCAGACCTTCCACGTGACCTTCAATCACCTCGACCTGTTCACCTACATCGGCGGCTTCAGCGGAGCGGCCAATGCCTTCGCGGCGGGCAGCGACAAACTCGACACGAAGACCGCGTTCAATGGAGCCATGGCCGACCCGGCCGCCTTTGCGAAACGCGTCCACCTGCTCTGGTTCGGCGTCGGCACCACTGAGCCGGAGCGCATGCGGCAGGGCATCCAGAAACTGCACGCCTCCCTCGAGGAGGCCAAGATCCAGCACGTCTACTACGAGTCGCCCGGCACGGATCACGAATGGCAGACCTGGCGCCGCGACCTCCAGGACTTCGCGCCACGGCTCTTCCAGGCCGCGGCACAGAAGTCCATCGCTGCGGCACAGAAGAAGTAGGGGCTCAGTCAGGCACAGCCGCAAATCTCGCGTGGAACAGGGACGTCCGCCAGCTCACTAGGACGTCCCACCCTCCACCGCACCCCGGCCGCGCAATGTTCAATTTGTGAGAGGCAGCAGTGCCCCCTCCTCCGGATCCTCCGAAACTGCGCCGTGACCACCGCCTTCACATCAGGATCTCCGGGAATGTGATGTGAGGGTCGCGGCAGAGCCCGGTCTGTGACCGCAGTATCAGTTCTGTCTTGGGTGAGACCAGCACTACGTAGTCGGCATGCTTCTTCGCGGTCGCGATGACCTCAGCGATATCTCGAAATCGGAGTCCCTCTTCGGCACGCAGGAATACGACCCGCTGTGTGCGATCTCGGAAGCTGGCCGCCAGACGAGCATCCAATTCGTCCAACGGCATCTCCTCCGTCCGCAGGATCACTCTGCCGCGACGCACCACCCGCACGGATTCGCCTGCTGGCAGCCGCCCGAAGCAGGGGACAGCCGAGGCAACTCTCACCTCTTGTCCAACCGGTTGATGGTTGTGCGAAGACCCGTGCGGCATTCGCAGCCACAGCAGGACCGCCGCTACAGCCGCCATCAGTAGCAAACGCCTCTGCATATGCACCTGCAGACACCAGCGGGCTGGGTCTAGTGCCCTGCCAGGCTTCTACGGAGCATTCGGCAGAAGCAGGCGGACGCCTCCGTGGCAGCGGTTTCGCTCCGAGGCGATACGGAGTGCTCCGCCAAACACAGATCCCGTTCGGTGCCGATCCGGAATGGCCGCGTTCAGCGGATGGCTACAATCTCCGCGGCCAGCACGGCTGGGTTCTTGGTTCTTGCGTTCCGAGTGGTCCGCACGATCTTCACGTCCCGGAAACCGGCCTGCCGGAACTCATCACAGAAAGCGACCGCCTCCTTCGCGCCGGCCACTCACGAGAACCAGTTGGCCGCTCCGGTTCGAGCGGTGCTTTCCAGCGGGGCCTGCAGGATCAGCTCCGCTCCAAAGACAGAGCCTCCGGGCTTCAGGACCCGCGCAAGTTCGAGGAAAATCTGGTCGCGAAAGGGATTCAGGTTGAAGATGCCGTTAACCAGGACGTGATCGATTGACGCATCACGCAAGGGCAACTGCTCGGCCGAGGCCTGGACGAAAACCACGTTGCTCAAGGCGAGCCGGCGGCACGACTCATTGGCGCGGCGCAGCATCGCTTCGCTGAAGTCGATACCAATTGCGTGGCCCCGCAAACCGGCCCTTTGGCCTGCAATGAAAGTATCCAAGCCGGAACCGCAGCCGAGATCCACCACCGTGCTCGACTCCGGCAGGGAGGCGAAGACGGAGACATTGGAAACTCCGGCGAAGCTCTCCAGCGAGCCGCCCGGAATCGAGTTCAGGATCGCATCCGGGTATCCCAGGCTGCGCGCAAACTCCGCCCCGATCGGGAATGGATGGCGTGCTGTCGGATCGGTTGAAGCGCTGGAATACGCTTCTCGAACACTGGTGCGCAGACTCACTGGATCACTTGCCACGCTTCCAGTCTTGCGCAAACCGGAAGTCCGGCACCAGTGCTGGAATTCACCGGATCCCGTCCGCCGCGAACGCCTGCAGCGTCCATGGACGAATGGGCTCAGGCTCCCTGAGTTTCATTCTCACTGCGCCGTCAGAAAGCGCCTGCCCGCGCGAAGCATGGCTTTCAGCAGCAGGAACGATTCTTCGTCCGTGCCCTTGTCGAACTGCTCCTCCTGGTGGTCGACTGCGTTCGTCAGGTGGGCGACCACTACGACACGGGCTCCCCTTGCCGCTGCGAACGCGAACAGGGAGGCCGTCTGCATTTCGACCGCAAGCACTCCGCCGTTGGCATGTTTCTGGAGGTCGTCTTCGGTCTCGCGATAGGGCGCGTCCGTGGTCCAGACACAGCCCTGAGCGACCGGGATCCCCAGGGGACGGAGTTCTTCGGCCAGCAGATCGTTCACCGGAGTGGGCGCACCCACCAGGGCCGACGGCGGCAGGTAGTGAAACGAGGTTCCTTCGTCGCGCACGGCGCTCGTCGGAATGACCAGGCTCGGCAGGGGCAGTGTCGGTGAGACACGGCCCGCCGAGGTGAGCCCAAGGATCAAGCGCGCGCCGCAGACATGGAGTTGTTCGGCAATTAGGACAGCGTACGGTCCGCCGATCGTGCGGGCGATGATTCCGCAGCGGATGCCTTCTGCTTCAAACCAGTACATCGTGGTGTGAAAGCAGGCCCAGGGTTCGAAGGGCTCGACGAGTCGGTGGCGCACCAGCCAGTCGGTCAGGTCGCCGTCGAAATCCAGGACGCAAATGGGAGGAACCGGGACTGCGGCCAGCCTGCGCGCTGCTCTGAGGGACTGGACCAGCCCTTCTGCCGTGAATGCCGCCGGAGCCTCGAGATCGTGGCACAACAGCGGCAGGTTGACCTTCGCTTGCATGGAACTCCCATAGTAGCCGGAGTTGCCTGACCGCCAATGTAGGTCGAGAGGCAACGTCGGCTTGCCCTGGCCAGTGCCGGATGCCTCTCGGGTGCACCTCAGCCTGGCCTGTTTCACCGGATTTTGCCGAACCTTGGCTCACATCCTGGCGGAATCAAATCGCCGAAATGGCCTCTGGGACAAATGCGAGTCCCGATTCTTCGACCGCCCCGGCCGACGTTCACGAGACGCATACCCTGTGAAACCACTGGAAACTGGGTCGTCCAGGTCTAATTCCGCGATGGGCTTAGCCCCCGGCTGCAGCTGTCCGCAACTCACGCCCGGGACTCCAATACTTTCTCCCACTCACCACATTCCACGCGATACGGTTGCCCTGCTCAGGGAATCCACCTACAGTGTGGGTAAGCGACAGGTAACTGGGCTCGGTGGAAGTGATGGAATTTGCCATCTGTTCAGAGGGAGATCAAAAATCGAACAGAGAATCGGAGAAACAAGATGCCTCACAATGGCCACCTGGGCAAAAGTATGCGCGATTGCGCCGAGAATTGTCTGAACTGTCACGCTGTCTGCGTGGAAACCATGACGCACTGCCTGATGCGCGGGGGTGAGCATGCTGCCCCCCAGCACCAGCGGCTGCTTGCTGATTGTGCGCAGGCCTGTGCCACCAGCGCGGACTTCCTTCTCCGCATGAGCGACTACCACCACCAGTACTGCGAGATCTGCGCAACGCTGTGTCTGGCGTGCGCGGAGGAATGCGAGCGGCTGGACAGCAGCGACGAATTCATGGCCAAGTGCGCCAAGCTCTGCAGGCGTTGCGAGCAGAGCTGCCGGCAAATGAGTCACGCCGTGGCGTAATCGTTCGGAGTGGTCGATGCAGGCGGGGCCTCCGTCCACAGCGGTTCGAGGCGGAAGTCCCGCCAAGGACTCCGGCCCAATGGCCCAAAGCCCCGCCAAACCAGAGGAAGTCTCAACGCAGCACCACCGCCGGGGACCGATCACTCTCCGAACCCCGACCCGTCAGGTAGGGGTCCCCACCCTGCTGCGAATCGCGACTGGAAAGGATCGGGCCACGGACACCCAAACCACTTCCCCGGAGGCCCCAAAACCCCAGCAATCCCCAAAGTTCGAACCACGCTCCTCTACCCCGGCACCCGTACAGTTAGGCGGACCCCCTGGTCCGCGGTCGAACCCATGGTCAACCACAAGGACCCGCCCCGTAGCCTGCCCGCCCCTCCCCTGTCCCGGAGCGTAAGCGATGGGCTACGCCCGCGTCCTCAAAACAGCCCCCCTCACCCCTCTTCCGCCTGGCTGAACCTCTCCGCCGCCCGAATCAGGTCCGCCAGCGATTCCGCCTTCATCTTCAGCATCAACTGCCCCCGATGCATCTTCACAGTCGACTCCGTCACACCCATTTCGGAGGCAATCTGCTTGTTGATGAGCCCGCGAACCACGAACCTCATCACCTCGAGCTCCCGAGGCGTCAACGAGGCATGCCGCTCCCGCAGGTCCGACATCTCCTGTTCCCGGCTCCGCCTCTCCAGATCGCGATCAATGGCTTGCTGAACCGCATCCAGCAGATCCTGATCGCGGAAGGGCTTGGTGAGAAACTCCACCGCGCCCGCTTTGATCGCCTTCACCGACATGGGAATATCTCCGTGCCCCGTGATGAAGATAATTGGAATCTCGCGGTTCCTCTCAATGAGCTGCCGCTGAAGTTCCAGGCCGCTCGCACCGGGCAGCCGCACATCCAGAATCAGGCACCCCAGGCCGCGCGGATCACTCACAAGAAAATCCTGCGCCGTTCGGAAGCTTTCCACCTTCAGGCCAACCGAGCGCAACAGATTCCTGATCGCCTCTCGCACCGATACATCGTCATCGACCACGTACACCGTGGCTTCCTCTGGGTTCACCGAGGATTCGTGGCGTCCACCGGCAAGCTGAACTGCACGGTCAATCCCGGGCCGTCGTTCTGAGTTGCCCATATTCTCCCTCCGTGAGCTTCAATAATGGATCGGCTAATGGACAACCCCATCCCAACGCCATTGGCTTTGGTCGTAAAGAAGGCATCGCAAATTCTGTCGATGTGGTTCGGATCCATCCCAGTGCCGGAATCGCCGACTGCAACCAGAACACCCGCCGCGCCTGCGCTCTTCACACTCACCACTAACTCACAAGGCCGGTCCTCTACACCGGCCATCGCTTCAACTGCGTTAATCACCAGGTTCAGAATGACTTGCTCCAATTGGGTGCGATCGCCGTGGATCAACGGCAACCCCTCAGAGATGTCCAGAACCAGGCTGATTCCTTTGTGTTCCATGTCAAATTCCAGCAGCGTGATCGTCTCTCGAACCACCTGGCCGAGATCGAGAGCTGCTGCTCCGCTGCTCTCCTTCTTCACGAATGCCCGAACCCGCTGGATCACATTGCCCGCTCGATTGCCATCCCGCACAATCAGCTCCAGGGACTGCCTCGCCTCGTCGATATTGGGAGCTGCCCCCTCCAGCCAGCGCAGGCCCGCCTGCGCATTCGTGATCACGCCGACCAGCGGCTGATTGACTTCGTGCGCGATGGAAGTCGCCAGCTCCCCCACCATCAGCGTCCTGGAAACACGAGCCAGTTCCGCTTCCTTCTTGCGTATCGCTTGTTCGGTCGCGGTGGCCTGCTGTCTCGCCTGGATCTCAAGACGCATGCGTTCGGCATCCTTGCGGTCCGTGATGTCGACAAAGGTGACGACAACCCCGTTAATCCGATCATCGCTATCTCGGTAGGGACGGATGCGCGTCAGGTACCATTTCCCGGCATCATCCTGCAATTCGCGTTCGACGGGAACAAGCCCGCCGAGCACGGTTTCCGCATCCCGCCGCAAGTCGTCATAACCGAGGCGGTGCGTCAAATCCGAGATGGGCCGGCCACGGTCCCTCCCGCGGACATTGAACAAATCGCCGAGCTTCGGCGTAAATCGCAGGATTCGCAGATCACGGTCCAGAAACAACGTCGCAATGTCGGTGGAGATCAGCAGGTTCTGCAGGTCACTCGAGAGCAAATCCAGTTCCTCCACTTTGCGCCGGGTCTTCTGGTTGGCCGCCTGCAACTCCAGGTTGATGCTCTGGAGCTCCTGCCTCGAAGTCTCCAGCTCTTCCATGGCGGACCTCAGCTCTTCGGTGGTCGACTGCCGGTCTTTGGCCGATGCCTTCATGACGGCCTTGCCGCTCTCATACGCCTCGGTAATGTCCGCCAGGCTCTGCTGAGCCGTTTGGAGTGCCTGCTTCAGATCCTCAATCTGTTGTACGTCCGCCCACCCCGGCTTGCGGCCTTCCTCTGTCGGGTTCAAGCGCTCGCGCTCCTCGAAAATCACGAGGGCCAACCCCTCTTCCTCGCTCTCGAGGGAGGGACGCACTCTCAACACGACCGGAATTTTCTGTTCGTCGAAGCGCACGGCAATCGGCCTGGAATCGTAGCTCGCCCGGTTTGCTCTCACCTCCTCGAGCGCCAATTGGAGCTCAGGCCGAAGCTCCTCGCGCACCATCTCCAAGGCATCCTGTGTCGGTTCCCCCTCGGGACGCAGCAGGTAACGGCTCACGTTCGGCGAGAGGTGCAGTACCCGGTTGTCCGCTCCCACCAGCAGGCTGGGGGGGGCATGCTTCTCGACCATCTGCTGGTGCTGTTTGCCATGCGCAGTGGCTAATCCGGGAATCTCGGCGGATGCGCCGCCGCTCCCTGAAAAACGTGCCTGGGTCAACGGAAAGACCGGCAACCGGGGCCGTCGGGACGGAACGCTGCGTTTCCGGAAAAGGCATAGCTTCTCGTCCTCCTCCTGGAACAGCTCCGTTGGGTTCATCGATTCGGCGGAGCCCAGGACCAGTAGTCCCTCAGGCCTCAGCACGTAATGGAACAGCTCGATGACCTCCTGCTGCAGTTCCCGCTCCAGATAGATCAGGAGATTGCGGCAGGAAATCAGGTCCAGCCGGGAAAATGGCGCGTCGGTCAGCAGGTTGTTGGAAGAGAACACCACTAGTTCGCGGAGTTCCTTCCGGACGCGATAGCCGCCAGCCTCCCGTTGAAAGAACCTCTGCAAACGCTCCGCGCCCACATCCGTCGCAATCTCGCTCGGATAGAAGCCCTCGCGAGCCTTTTCCAGGGACCGGCTATGCAGGTCCGAGGCGAACAACTGGATGCGGAGCGGGACTTCGTGTCTTTCCGCCTCCTCCACCAGTAGCATCGCCAGGCTGTATGCTTCTTCCCCGGTGGCGCAGCCAACGGACCACACCCTGACGCTGTCGGCTCGCCCTTTTCCTGTAAAGAGGCGTTCCATTTCCACCCGTTGCAGCCGTTCGAAAACCTCAGGATCCCGGAAAAAGCGTGTCACCGTGATGAGAAGGTCTTCGGCCAGGGCACGCACTTCCTCCGGTTGCTCCTGCAGCCTCTCCACGTACGTCGCGAGATCTTCCACTGAGTTCAACTGCATCCGCCGGGCAATTCGGCGCAGCATCGTCGTCCGCTTATACCGGCTGAAGTCACGGCCGGTCCGCGCTTGAAGAACCGCCAATGCCTTGCTCAACAGAAACGTCTCACCCTGGGGGACCACCTCGGTCTCTGCCGGGACACGCAGGCTAGGCCGCGCACGCACATAGCGCAGAATCCGTTCAGGAATCTCCACCACCGGCAGCACCAGATCCACCAGGCCGGTCGCGATCGCGCTCTTCGGCATCCCGCCGTATTCAGCCTCGGCGGGGTCCTGCACGATGATCACGCCACCGTTGGCCTTCACATCCTGAATGCCGAGTGTGCCGTCCGATCCGTTGCCCGTGAGGATGACTGCGATGGTATGGCCGTCGTACGTGCCGGCGAGCATGCGCAGCAAATGGTCGATCGGCGCACGCTCCCGCCGCCGTTCCTCCAGCGGGGTCCACCGCAGATGGGTTTGAATCGCCATCAGGTCCGCGTCCGCCGGAATGATGTAGGCGCGATTCGGTTCGATCGGGGTTGCCTGGCTGGCCTCCTCAACGGGAAAGCGCGCGTGCGGCTGCAGCAAGTCCGCAAGCGGCGCTCCCTGATCTGCGGGCACTTGGGCCACGATGACCAAGGCGAGTCCGCTATCGGCCGGTACGTGCTCAAGTAACACCTTGAGAGGCGCCAGACCGCCGGGCCCTGCGCCGATTCCCACAACCGCCGGCATTGCTTTCAATGGCTGCTCCGCAGTCATAGGTTGCGATGGTTTTTATAATAGTACAGAATCGTCAACTTTGACTGCGCACCTAAGGTTTTATTCACCTCTGCCGGGCCGGAGTCCTGGGAATAGCGGTAGGGGAATGCCAATGTTGCGTCTATTGCTCGCCTGCAGGCGCACTCTGCCGCGCGTTTCTACGCGCTCAGAAGACGGTGAATTCAATTCGGAGAAACCCGTAAATGGAGACAAGGCAAAGGTTGCGGTGAAAACAGGGGCCGTCCCAGTGTTCTCGGCAGCGATGACTTCGCAACCACCCCCCACTCCAAAGCCAAGGCTTAGCACCATGAGTAAGGCGGACGCCCTCGTCCGCAGCCGATCCCCCGGCCGGCTCTCCTCTTCCTTTTTCGGCCAACCCCACTCCAGACCGGAAAGTCGGGATGGCCGCTACCCAGGCAAGCCGATCCCTCAGGAAGCATGAGCCGTCTTGTATCGAGGACTCTTGGCCGCTTCGGCTTCGTCACGCTCCGCCCAGCGCCGCCACGCCTGACCGAGGATCCGCCCGACTTCGTCTGCGTCGAAGGGTTTCACGAGCAGGTCATAAACCCCCAGGTTGAGAGCCTCTGCCCAAAGCCCTTCGTCGTCAAGCCGCGAGATCACGATCAGCAAAGGCGGACGGGAAAATGCCGCGAGCGCGTCCAGCATCTCTCTCCACGTGTCAGACCCAAGTTCACACGCCGAGAGCACGATCGGGACGGGGTGACCCTCCAGCACGGCCAGCGCGGAAGCGATCGAATGACGGGAACGCAGGACCCACGGGCCGTCCCCAGGCAGCCCGCAAGCTGGATCGGCAAGGAGCTCTCTAAAGGACTCATGATCCTCGCCCGCTTCCGAGACGAGCAGAATCTGCACCATTGGCTCGTCCTTCCGTCTGCTCTGGGTCTCACTGGTCATCAGTCCCCTCGCCGGACGCGGCACACAGAACCGCGAGTCCACCGGCCTCTTCTCCCGTCCACTCGCGAAAGCCACCGCGCACCCCCGCCTGGTGGCGCTGGACCGGCTGGATCGCCTCCGAAAGGACCCGGCCTCGCAGCGCCACCTCTTTCGGCTCCGAGTGCCGAAAGCAACAAATCCTTACCTCCTGCCCGAGGCGGCAGCCGACTCTCCTTCCGGGAATTTGTCGTACATCGTTAAGTCGGTGAACATCCGGAGAATGCGCCCGTATTCGACCCGGGCCTCCGATTCCTCCTGCAATGCCCGCACCACGGCATCGGTGGATGCCGGCATCATCGCCAGCTCGTCGCTGTGCTCCTCAAGCATGCGCCTGTACCTTTCAGTGGCGGCATGAAAGCGGACCGATGCAGCCTGGAGCTTCGATCGCCACGATTCCTCAAGTTCCAGTCGCTGATCGCGTGGAAGATTCACTATGTTCTCCTTTCGTTGTTCTTTCTGCTCAACAACGGCGGCTTCCGGCCCGCGCGGACGGATCGTGCATATCCGTCCGCGCCACTTGCCCAAATAGGCCGGAGGTCCTTCATTCAGAGGAGGGCGGATCGCTCTGCACTATACCTTTCGTTCGTAACCATCTCTCGGCTCGGCACCAATCCTCCTCCGGGGAGCCGATGGGGCACCCCCGGCTGTTCCAGAGTTGGTACGCGAGGGCGGCGATTTCTTTGTAACTGCATCCCCCGATCCGACTGTCGTCCGGAATGTTGTCCATACCGGTGGTCCAGTGAGGGATTCCCTGATGCGCCGGGCCGAGAATTCCATCCTCCGCGGCCATCATCTGCTGGCTGAGAGTTTTCGGCATGACCTAGGCCTCCTGTTCATTGGGGGACTGCCTCGCAGCAGATACCTTTGACACTCGTCTTCCTCGCTGCCTGATATCCTCGGCAAACATCAGCACCGTCGTGCCGTTGAATTGCACTTCGATGAGGCCCTGCCGGCCGTAAAGTGTTCGCGGCACTTCAATTACCGAGTCACTGGGAATAGTAATTAGCATTCTCGCGATCCCCTCGACTGTCAAAACCAGGGTCGGAGTATCGATTTGGTAGTGTTGCACCATACTTCATGCCTCTTTAGGTACTTCAATCCGCAAGCTGCTGCATTCGGTTTTCAGTTGTGCTCGTTGACTGCGTACATCATTCGAGCGTGACCATTACTCGTGAGGCTCAATCGTAAGCCTGCCGCGAGGGCATTACTATTCACCCTCGAGGGCAAAGAACTGTACTCTAGTCCAGGAGGCTGTGACGGAAGTCCGTGTGCTAAGGGGCAAGGCCCTGCGAACCCGGGATGCCCTTCAACCGGACCCGTCCCAGCACGAATGACCAAAACCTGGCCTCCAATTGGGAGAAATCAGCCGGGAACTCAGACAAAGCCACCCTCGCTGTTCTACAGTTCCGCCGGTCTATCATCCACCTAGCCCAGAACGGCGATCGCCGGGAAGTGATGGCATTCGCCATCTGTTCAGAGGGAGATCAAACACCGAACAGAGAATCGGAGAAACAAGATGCCTCACAATAGCCACCTGAGCAGGGCATGCGCGATTGCGCCAAGAATTGCCTGCGCTGTCACCCTGTCTGCGTGGGAACCATGAAGCACTGCCTGATGGGGGCGGGGAACACGCTGCCCCCCAGCACCAGCGGCTGCTTGCTGATAGTGCGCAGGCCTGTGCCACCAGCGCGGATTTCCTTCTCCGCATGAGCGACTACCACCACCAGTACTGCGAGATCTGCGCAACGCTGTGTCTGGCGTGTGCGGAGGAAGGCGAGCGGCTGGACAGCAGCGGCGAATTCATGGCCAAGTCCGCCAAGCTCTGCAGGCGTTGCGAGCAGAGCCGCCGGCAAATGAGTCACGCCGTGGCGTAATCGTTCAGGTTGGGCACGTCAATAGCCGGCAGCCAGTGGCAGAAGTTCCTAGGGTCGCTGGCCAGCCGGCTACATCAAATGCAGCTTGGCGAGCACTGCCTTGGCCCTGGGATGTTGGCGAACCGGGTCGAAGATGGGATTCACTTTCGCCGTGATCAGCCACACCGCGTGGCTGCTCGCCATGCGATCCAGCCAGTCTAGCGCCTCCTTCTCGTGGGTCTGGCGGAGGTGCCCAAACATGACCACATGCGGCGGCACGCGGCCCGCGAGGGCGTCGGCTTCCAATTGCTGCAGTGCGGCCCGGGCAGCGGACGCGTCGCGCCGCGGCAGCCAGGCGGTCCAGATGCGGCGGCAGTCTCCGGTGTTGGCCGCGCAGTCGGGCAGCGTCATGGCTGTGCGGAATGCGTCTTCCTCCCGGCCCAGCATCATGTAAGTGAAGGCAATGCGCTCCCTCGCCAGCGCGAACGAGGGCTCGTGCCGGGCGACCTGTTCCAACAGCTCCAGGTTGCGGCCGTAGTTCCTCTCAAAGAAATACAGCTGCGCCTCGTCGACTTGCACGATGGGTGAGATGGGATCGATCTCGCGGGCACGCGCAAACTCGCTGCCCGATTCTTCAAATCGCCCCAGAATCGACAGAAACTCGGCGTACCAGTGATGCGCGGTGGAGTAGTTGGTGGCCAGCCGGATCGACTCGCGATATTGCCGCTCCGCTTCTTTCCAGTCCCAGTCGAGGTTTTCGTTGATGAGCCCCAGCGTGGCATGCGCTTCGGCCAGGTCCGGGTCCAGTTGCAGGGCTCGCAGCGCTGTCACCTTGGCTTTCGGCAGCATCTCCAATTGGGGGTAGTAGCCATATGCGCCCAACAACAGGTAGCAATCGGCCAGTCCGGAGAATGCCCGCGCATAAGATGGTTCCGCTTCGATTGCCTGGCGGAAGAAGGCGGCTCCTCTTTCCAGGCCCTCGCGGGACCGCTTGCCCCATTCGTATCGGCCGTCAACATAAAGCAGGTGCGCCTCGGGATTCAGTTCGCGGCGCGGGGTGCCGCCTGGGAGAGACGCTGCCTGCAGGTGGAGGGCGAGCTTGGCGGCCACTTCTTCAGCGATGGAATCCTCCAGGGCAAACAGCCTGTTGGCCTGCGATTCGATGCTCTCCGCCCAAAGGGCTTTGCCGTCCGTGGCGCGGATCAGCCGGATGCCCGCCCGCACGGAACCTTCACTGAATTGGACGGTGCCTTCCAGCACGACGTCGGCATCCAACTGCTTCGCTGCCTGTAACGGGTCGGTGGGATCCAGTTCGAAGCGGCGGACGGCGGACAACGGACGTACAACCAGGCCGTCGAGGTTGCTGAGCCGCGTGATCAGGGCATCGGCCAGGCCGACACTGAGAGCAGCGTCGTGCGCCGGTCCCCCGACAACCTGGAAGGGCATCACCGCCAGCCGGTGAATACGGTTGCCTGGCCGTGTGGCGCCCCAAGCCAGCAGGATCGCCACCAGGATGATCGCCAGGACGGTGGCCTGTAACCACAGCCGCGACTTTCCAGGCGGGCTCGCTTCCCCCGGCGCTTCCATCCGCGGTGCGTGCACCTCGGCCGCAAAGCGATAACCGAACTTCGGTACGGTCTCGATCCACTCCTGCCGCTCGGTCTGGCCCAGCGCCTTGCGAAGGTCGGAAATGGCCCGGGCGAGCACCGCCTCGTCGACGTGGACATCGCCCCATACCATGCGCAGCAGCGTATCCTTCTCCACCAGCGTGTTGCCGCTGCCAAGCAGCACGCACAGCACATCGAAGGCTTTGGGGGTTACTTTCACCGGCACTCCCGCACGCAGGAGCGTTCTTTCCCGTTCGTTGAGGCGAAAGTCTCCAAACTCGAAACAACGTGCCATATCAAGCACATCCGCGCGGACGAGAGTTTCTTCAGAATAATTTCAGGAGGAATCCAGGGGACCAGTCGGATCTTTGCCCAGTATACTTAGGTCCTCCGGGGGCTGCACTCTCAGCGGCCGGCATGGCGGGCACACCTGCTGCCGGCTGCCTCAAGAGGTGAGAGTCGCAGCCGTTGGGACCGGTCCTGAATTCGCCTCATATGAGGACTGGAGCCACGGTCAACGTCATCCACGAGGCAGGAGGGGTTCATGATGCGTTTTGCGCAGTTGGTTCTGGCGCTCTCGGTGGCGCCGCTATTGGCCGCTCAAACTCAGTTTTCAACTGACCTGCTGGCGATGAAGCCAATCGGCTACTGGCCGTTGCACGGCAACGCCAACGATGCCTCGGGCCATGGCGCCGCGGGCTCCCCAGGCAGCAACCTGACCTTCACTGGCGCAGTGGGGCCGCTAGGGAGCGGAGCCGCGCCCGCCGCGGTGTTCGACAGTTCCGGCCCATCCTTCGTGACGATACCAGCGCCCTCCAGTTCCGCCCTGAATCTCGACGCGCTCCACCCGATGACGATCCTGGCCTGGATCAGGACAATTCGGCAAACGCCTGGAGACATGATTGTGGCCGCCAAGTTCGACCCGCAGGCGGCCACGGGCTGGGGCCTCCTCGTGGACAACGGCAGCCTGGGGGCTCCACAGGCAGGCGGCAGGCTGGCCCTGGTCTTCGTCTCGGGCGACAACCTCACACTGAGCGTGGAAAGCACGATCTCGGTCAACGACGGAGGCTGGCATCTGGTGGCGGCGACCTACGACGGCAGCGGCAAGGCGAGTGGCGTTCGGCTCTATTCCGACGGCGTGCCGCTTGCCATGACCACGGTCGTCGATAACATCAGCGCCGGCCCCATCCAAAGCTCGGCGCCTTTCACGATCGGAGGCGCCGCGAACGGCGACGATGCCTTTGAAGGCAATGTAAACGAGGTTGCGGTCTTCAGCACGGTGCTCACGCCGGAACAGAACCTGCAACTGATGCTGGGCGCGCCAGGGCTCAGGAGAATCCTGGGTCAGTTCGCCTTTGGCGGCGGCTGGGCTTCGGCGCTCTACTTCTCCAATACCAGCACCGCGGCGTTGACAATTCCTGTGAGCTTCACTGGCGACGACGGCAAACCGATGACCGTGCCGTCGATTGGAGGCAGTTCCCAGGCGATCCACCTGGAGCCAGGCGCTTCCGCGGTCATTGAGGCTCCCAATGTGGGATCCCTGGTGCAAGGCTACGTAACGGCCTATTTGCCGGTGGGCATTACAGGGTACGGCGTGTTCCGGCAGAGTACGCCCGGCGCGCCCGATCAGGAGGCGGTGGTGCAATTCGCGGGTGTCGGCGGCCAGTTCCAGATGCTGGTCTATGACGACAGGAACAGCCTTATCTCAGCCGCCGCCATTTTGAATCCCAGTCCGGTAGCGACGACAGTCGGTATCACGGCGACCGACGAAAACGGGAAGGTGATCGGCACCGCTTCGGTTGACCTGCCACCCTTCGGAAAACTGGCCACCACCCTGCGATCGCTGCCCGGCCTCGAGCAGTTCGCAGGCAATCGGGGCACCGTCCAGTTCGCGGTGACCAAACCAACCAACTTCACGGGTAGCGTCAGCGTGCTGGGACTCCGCTTCAACGGGACGGCCATCACCTCCATCCCAGCGGGCGGCAAAGCGCGCGGCGACTTCTGAGGAAATCACCGCTGGCGGCATGATCGAAAGGCGGGGACCTCGCGCAGCTAAAGCGACCATCTGGCGATCGCCTGGCCGATCGAGGTCTCCGTCAAACGTACCTTACTCGCTCCGCAACGCCGTCATCGGATCCACCCGGCTCGCTCGCCAGGCCGGCACATAACTCGCAGCCAAGGTAATCGCCACCATCAGGCTTGCCGCGCCCGCATAGGTCGTCGCATCCGTCGCCGCCACTCCATACAGCATGCTGGCCAGCACACGCGCGCCCACCACGGCCGCCAACAGGCCAACCGCCACACCTGCGCCCGCCAGCACCAAACCCTCCCGCACGACTAAGCCGCGTACATCCGCCGCCGCCGCGCCCAGCGCCATCCGCAAACCCATCTCCTGCGTCCGCTGGGCCACGGTATAGGCCATCGTCGCGTACAACCCGAACGCCGCCAGCAGCAGCGCAATCGCCGAAAACAGGCCCAACAACAGCACATTGTTTCGCCGCCCCGCCAGGCTTCGATCCATCATGGTCTCCAGCGTCTCCACCTGCGTGACCATCGCTTCCGGCTGGTTCTCGTTCACGATCGTCCGGATCAGCGACCCGATCTCGGCCGGCTCCCGCGAGGTCCGTACGACAATCGTGGCGCTCAGAATCGGGAACAGGTTCGCCGAGAAATAGTACTGCGGCTCAATCGGCTGGTCCAACCCGTGCTGCCGCGAATCGCCAACCACGCCAATGATCCTCACCCGCGGCCCCTTCATCGACGGCGGCCCGAATCGGAAAGTCTTGCCGATCGGGTCCTCGCCCGGCCAGTAGCGGCTCGCCATCGTCTGGTTGATCACCGCCGCCATCTCCACGGTCCGCAGATACGCCAGAACCCGGGATAGGTCGCGCGGCAGGGACGGCAGGTATCCGTCCGCCGGAACAAACAGCCGCCCCTTCAGCAGCGGAATCCCCATGGCCGCAAAGTACCCGGACGTCGCCGACGCCTTCATCGCATTCGGGATCGCCGCCGGAGCGGGCACCGGACGGTCATCCCGGTAGAAGTCACCGTAGGAATCCACATTCTTGAACGGCATCTGATCAATCGCGCCCACCGCCAGCACCCCGGGTGTCGCCGCCAGCCGGTCCGTCACCTCGCGCAGCAGCCGGGCATTGTCCGACAGGTCCGCCGTTTTCCGGTCGGGCGGCTGGATCGGCACCGCCACTACATGTTCTGGCCGGAACCCCGGATCCGTCTGGAACGCCGCCATCAGGCTGCGCACCAGCAGGCCCGCGCCAATCGAGAGCACCACCGCCATCGCCACCTGGCCCACCACCAGCAGCTTCCGCGTGCGCCCCCGCACGGAACTGCCGCGCGACGCCCGGCCGCCTGTCCGAATCGCCTGCGCCACATTCAGTCGCGTCGATTGGATCGCCGGAGCCAACCCGAAGAGCACCGCCGTCAGGCCCGCCGCAGCCACTGAGAACGCCAGCACGCGCAGATCCAACCCGATTCCGCCCAGGCTCTCCGCCGCCGGAAACACCGTCAACAGCCACTCGAAGCTCAATCGCGCCACCACCAGCCCCGTCAACGCGCTACCAAGCGCCAGCAACAGGCTCTCCGTGAGAAGCTGCCTCACCAGTTCCAGACGGCTCGCGCCCAGTGCGGTCCGGATCGCGATCTCCCGCTGACGCACCGCGGCGCGCGCCAGCAGCAAGCCCGCCACATTCGCGCAGGCAATCAACAGCAGCAAGCCCACCGCTCCGAACATCAGCAACGCCGGCTGCCGGATGCCGCCGCTCATGAACTCCCGCAGCGGAACCACGCTGGCGCTGTTGCCCCCGTTGGCGCCTGGATACTGCTTCGCCAACTGTGCGGCGATCTGCTGCATCTCGGTCCGCGCCTGCACCACGCTCACCCCGGGCTTTAGCCGCGCAATCACACCGGTGGAACTGTGATTCTCCCGCATGCTCAGCCCATACTTGCTCTGGCCGAACGCGATGGGCACAAACACATCCCCGCCGCGGTGCCATTGAAATGAGCCGGCTACCCCCACAATCGTCCACATCTGGTCATCGATCTGGAGCGTGCGCCCGGTGACGCCCGGATCACCGGCAAAGTGCGATTGCCAGAACCGGTAGGACAGAATCGCGACGGGCTCGGCGCCCGCCCGGTCGTCACTCTCCGCGAAGCCGCGGCCGATCGCTGGCGGGACACCGTACGTCTTGTGAAAGTCCGCCGACACATACCCGACACGAATCCGCTCGTAGCCGCCGCTTTGCCGCAGCGTCTCCTCAAATGAGCCGCCAATCGCTATCGACTCGAACGACTGGCTCAGCCTCTGCCAGTCGACGAAATTCGGATACGAGACGGGCATGCTGCCGCCACTGGGGGGCGTCTCCTGGAGTTGCACCAGCCGCTCCGGTTCGGGCAGCCGCAGCGGCCGCAGGAATGCCGCATCCACCACCGTGAACATCGCTACATTCGAGCCAATGCCGATGCCCAGCACCGCAATGACGACCAGGCTGAATCCCAGGCTGTTGCGCAGGCTGCGGAATCCATATCGCACGTCCCTCCACAAACCGCTCCCCGGCAGCACCCGGTCGCGCGCTTCCCGCCGCTCCACGCCATGCAGTCCGCTCGTCAGCGTCTCCCGGTCGCTCAGCTCTTCCAGCGTGATCCGCACCGCCTCGGCTTCCTCTTGCCCGCCGCTGCGCAGTTCCTGGTAACGATCCTCGGCATGCTGCGCAAACTCCTCGACAATCTCCGCCTCACGCTCCGGCTGCAGGTGGAGGCTCGCCAGTTGCTCACGAATCAGTTGTTGCCAGTCAGGCATTTTCGACTCCTGTGATCCGGCCAATCGCCGCTACAAACGCCTGCCATCCCTCGCGCTGCGCTGCCAGCACTTTCACGCCAGTGGCCGTCAGTTGGTAATACCGTCGCCGCCGCTGCCCGCTCTTCTCCACCCAACGCCCCTGAATCCAGCCACGCTTCTCCAGCCGGTACAGCAACGGGTACAACGACGCCGCATGGAACCGGATGCCTCCCTCGGAGCGATGCTCAATCAGCTTGCTGATCTCGTAACCATGCCGCGGGATACCCTCCAGCAACGAAAGGATCAACAACTCCGCGCTCCCCTTCTTCCACTCGGCGTCAATTGATTTGGTTGCCATATATTGCTCTCCCACATATCGTACTCACGACTTCCAAGTTGGTCAAGTAAACTGTGCGCCACCCCAAGCCTGCTCCTGGCCGGGAAAGACGGCAAGGGAAAGTGGAGTGGAAGCTGGGTTCACGCGATCAGGCGGCCATCCCGTCCCCGGACGGAAGGCCGGCCTTCCTCGCCGTCTGCGCGAAGATCGGCGACCCGGTCGAACTGCTGACGGTGCCGCTGAAGGATCCGCTACGGGCTGCGGCTGAAGGCGCACCACTCTTGACCCAGTCGGGAGGCCTATTCGGATCCGCCGGCTTGTTCCAGGAGTTCCACGATGGCCGGGAAGCGCTGGGCCCGTGCTACCTGCAGCAGGGGCCGGCCGTCCGGAAGGCCCACAGCCGGATTCGCACCGTGGAGCAACAGGACCCGGACGGCCTCGGTATTGCCACGCTCCACCATCCGTCCCAGGGGCGTGACCCAGTCTTCCGGCTTCGGAGGCCGCGAGAGGCATTGGGCGAACGGGTGGTCGAGCGCCTTCGGATCGCGGGCTAGGATGTCCGCCACGCGGTCGAGCCGGCCGAACTCCAGCGCGTCGAACAGGCAGATGCCGGGTTCGTCCAGCAGCCTGTCGCGCAGACGCGTGTGCGCGAAGAACTCCGCGCCGCCGATCGCCGTTCCGTCGTACCAGGGTTCCCTCAGCGTGAGCGAGGCGCCGCGCGCCAGCAGCGTCCGCACCAACTCCTCATTGCCCGACCAGGCGGCGCTGTGCAGGGGGGCGTTGTCTTCCAGCCAGTTGGGATCGAACCCGAGGTCGAGCGCCAGAATCACCGCCTCTTTGCGCTTCGAGTTGACGGCGCGCATGACCATGTTTTTGGGCGCCTGGTCGAGGAGCCCCGGATGGGCGGCTATCAGGGCGCGCACGCCCTCCGCCTCGCCGGCCATGCAGAGTGCCACGAATTGCTCGACGGGCTCCAGGGCGGCCGGCACGGCTCCAGCCGCTTCCAGTGTGCGGGCGATGTCCATGTGGCCCCGCTGCATCGCGTGCGCCCACGCGGTCCGTCCTTCGAATTCCTCATCAACGCGGGCCGAGTGCGCGAGAAGCAGGCCGACTGTATCGGACTGCCCGAGACGCGCGGCAAGGCACAGGGCCCGCCCGAGAATGGTGCCGGCGGCAAGCCGGTGCGCGGTAGTTGAGCGCTGGATAGGAGCCTCGGCGGTTAGCCCGTGGCGCAGCAGAAGCTCCAGGCACCCTCGCTTGTCGAAGTGGCCATGGTCCAGTGCTTCTTCGTCGGCGGGATCGGCTCCGCGTTGCAGGAGAAGTTCCGCCAGATCGCGCCAGCGCGGGTGCGGAGGCTGGTTCTCCAGTCCGGTGGAGCCGCCGCCAAACAGCCCGGTCAGCGCGGTGAAGCGGCGCGCGGTCTGGTCCAGGCGCTCATCGGCGTTGCCCTTCATGGTGAAGGCGTTGGGGTCGGCTCCATGATCGAGCAGCACACGCGCCACCTCCAGCGTGGAGTGTGCCCGCCTCAACGGCTTGACGCGGGAGTAGCAGCAGCAGATGAGCGGTACCCATCCGTGAGGACCCGGCTGGTTCACCAACTCCGGCGAGGAGGCCAGCATGGACCGCACCGCCTCCGCATTGCCGGCCGAGGTCGCGGCCCAGATGTCCGCCTCCGCCAACCAGGGATTCTTTCGCAGCAACGTATGCGCGCGGGCGTGTAACGAGCGGTGGTCGTAGTGTGGATCGTCGTAGCAGAGACAGGCCAGGCTGACGAACTCGTGGGCCAGATCCTGGTTGGCGGTCTGCGCCCAAACGAGCAGGTGGCGCCAGCTCGGATGGCCGGACTCGCGCGCGATGACGAGTTGGCAATCAGTGAGCTTGGGCGGCGCGGCGGCAAGCTCCGCTTCGGAAGCGGAGGCAAAGCGCGGATGCGCGGCGCGAATGCGGAGCAGGGCGGTTGGTTCGCGATCCTGCCAGGCCTTCTTCAAGGTCTTGGCCTGTTTCCTCAGGTTCTCGATGGAGGGGTGCCCGGGAGCGGGAACAGTGGTCATGACGACCTCCTTTCATGGGGCAATGAGCCCGGTTGCGCCCGATGACTCGCATTTTCGGGCTGAAAGGACAGTCGTTCCTTCCGTCATTCGAACTTGATTCAGGCGGGCTTAGCCCTTTCCGCGAGTTGGCGGCACCCTGAAGTGCTCCAGACATCAATTCTGGGATGCAGCCGGGCAGACTGTCAAGCCGGAAGAGAGGCGAAGCCCGAGCCGCCCGGTCCAGCCGCATTGGCTGTGGAGCCGGCATCCAGTCCGCGCTGGGCATTGTGAGGATCCCCGGCACGGTGAGTGAGTGGGGCTGCTCTAGTTTGCCCGTCGAACCGGAGCGGAGCGAGTTGCTCGCCGCCTGGGGAGACCCCGAGCGGGGGGCGCCGGACGCAGGCAATCGCCAGGATCCTCTCCCGAAAATGCGTGGTCACCGGGTGCTTGGAGACTCAGCGCTGGAGAGCAGAATCATCCAGCGTCCGGGCCAACGGTTGCCGAGGCCGATCCTCGAGTCGTAGGTGGGTGAGACCCGCATGTAAACACCTGGACGTTTGCTTAGCCAATTCCCAATCGTAGCCATTCTCCGAGTGCGGCAAGGATCGAGAATCCGGGGGACTCTTCTCCGGCGGCAAAGCCTCCGGCAAAGACGTAGCTTCGACCACAGTCTCGTCAGTGCTATTGAGGGAAATCACCGGCCGGCTGTACGCATCAAGTTGTATAAAATGCGTGAATGGACGCAGACAGCAGCCGGCGGACTTGGCAAGTGCTCGAACTGAGCGACGCTGATCTCTTGGAAGCGATACAGCGCATATTGACAGAGCGTGCCAGCGGCGATCCCTACGGCGAGGATGGTGCCTTCGCGGCAAATATCGCGAACCTTTCACCCGGGCTCAGGGCTATGGCCGCGACCCACTGGCTCGATATCAGTCTCGCTCTCGACAGCATCACGTGGCACTTTGGCAATTTCGGGGAACCCGGCCTGGTCGCGGCAACGGAAGCGGGGCTTAGAGAACTCGGACTGCACGAATTGGCAGGATGCTTTGCCGAAGCCAGGGACCTGATGATTCCTCTGCTGTCACACTGCACCGAGGCGGATGGCAACCCATACGACATTCTCAATCAATCGGGACTCCAGGAACGCGGGAAAGAATTGGACACCCGGGCTGAGGCAATAGCCGATCTTGCCCGGGATGAGTCCCTGATCTACGAGGCCTGGATACAGTATGCGCGCCAACATCCGGAACGCGTTTTCGACGTGTAGCCGGGCCACCAAGGGAAGGGGACGGTGGTGCGCCTATCCGCCGGCAATAACGAGTGAATAACCTGCTTCCGGATCCTCCTCCGCGCCAATGCCCCCTCGTCACCGACTTCTGCCGATGCAACGCATATGCCAAAAAGCAACGTGACGCAGCGCGATCGCGCGTCCCATCCGTAACCTGTGGTGGAGCACCTGGTGACGGGACGGCCTGCCGGCTGCATCGAGCGCACCGTCCTTTGAAACGCGCCCAGGAGAGCACGGAATCGGCCGGTTCACGGAAGCGCGTTCTCCGGGCCGCTGGTCCGGTAGTCGAGAAGAAGATCGCGGAGCACTTCCGCGCGAGGGCGTTTCCCGTCAAAGGGCAACCCGGCCATGGCGATGCCAACCAGCGGCACGCTGTGACGCAAACCTCGCGCGCCATCTTGCAGCAAGCCAGGTTGGGCAGTGTGCGGCGGAAGTCCCACCCGCTGCGCGACTTCGGCCAGAGGCTGTTAGCGTTGCTTCTTCGCTAGCGCGCCAAAGGCAGCGCGGATAACT
Source organism: Paludibaculum fermentans (assembly GCF_015277775.1). NCBI lineage: Bacteria > Pseudomonadati > Acidobacteriota > Terriglobia > Bryobacterales > Bryobacteraceae > Paludibaculum > Paludibaculum fermentans. Next base: position 2,222,565 of record NZ_CP063849.1, on the reverse strand, counting down.
TGGTCGGGGGCCAGTTCCGGCGTCAATAGCCGTTGAAAGACCAATCCCTCTGTAAGAGCGTGCAGTCCGCGCACCATCTGGCCGGCCGGCATCGGCAATTCTTCCGCTTTCACGACCTCCCGAAGCCATTGCTCGCCGAACTCGTAACTTCCCGCCGTGACGGAAGCCACTCTCGCTCGAAGCTCTTCGTGAGTCAGCGTGTAAGCCATCCCTGTCAGACGGCCCACTGCAGCGGCTGCGCGGTCCGTGATGGCTTCGATGGTTGCGATGATGATGAGTAACCAACTGACCGGGGTCCAGCGCGAGAACACATGGTTGCTCGGGCAGCGGCCCTTCGCCGTGGGACGTGGATTCGGTTTGGGCGTCTCGGTGGTACCGGAGAGCGATCAACCCGACTTCATGCGGCGGGGCAGCCCGGGGACGGTGAGTTGGCCTGGCGCCTTCAGAGGCTGGTGGCAGGCAGATCCCAGCGAGAAACCTGTGTATGTCTTCCTGGCGCACAATATGGTCGATCTCGCCCAAATGGGGCAGGGAATCGGTCTCGGTGTGGGCGGCCATCGAAGAGTTTCAGAGGGCGGCCATGGTCGTAGACAGTAAGACCGCCGTATAACGCGTCAGGCGTGCTGAGAGAGGCGACAGCCGGGCCCACGCCGCTTTGTAAGTAAGGGAACGAACAGACCCTATGGGTAACCCCTCTTCACGCCACAAGGCGTTTGCCACGCATTTGGCATCACGTTGCCCGCTGGCTTCACTACGGGCTCCAAACCCGGAGCGCCGCCGGCCCCGGTTCCTTTTCCGGCCACCGAGTCGTGGACCACGCCCCTTCAGCCCTCCAGCGCAGGCGTCGCCGGGAAACAATGTCACCCGGGACCTTAGCCGGCTGGGGTGGCCGCGGTCTGCTGTGGTCTTCAGCGAGGAAGACGAGGATGCCTTTGACCGGGTACGAACTCTTCGGACCTGCGATGCGCCGCTGATTCCAGCGCCCGCCAGGGAACCAGGCTTCGACACGTTTTCCGATCCGGGCACGCGGCGGATCTTCCCCAGGCAACCGGACGGCACCGCCTCACTCAGCCTGATCAGTTTTTCGCTCCGCGCGCCCCTGTGCTGGTGTCGTTCCCGGGCGATCGCCCGCCCGCTCGGGCTCCGCTGGAACGGCCGAATTCGAGCGTGCCTTGTGCCCGCCACCAGGAGCATTCCATGCCGACCCAATCCATTGATACCAGCCTTGACCTGACCTGCATCAATACCATCCGCGCCCTCACTGTCGACGCCGTCAATGCCGCTCAATCCGGCCACACAGGCACGCCCATCGCCATGGCTCCCGTGGCCTACACGCTCTGGCAGGAATTCCTTCGCTTTGATCCGGAGGACCCGGCCTGGCCGAATCGCGACCGTTTCATACTGAGCGTCGGTCACGCCTCCATGCTGCTGTACTCGCTCTTCTATCTCTGCGGGGTGAAGGCCGTGCGGCGCATGGGCGAGCGCAGCAGCCAACTCACCGTCACCCTGGACGACATCCGCAACTTCCGGCACCTGGGCAGCCACTGCTCCGGCCATCCCGAGTACGAACTCACCGCGGGCGTCGAGACGACCACGGGCGCGTTGGGCCAGGGCGTCGCCAACTCCGTGGGCATGGCGATCGCCGCCCAGTGGCTGGGCGCCCGGTTCAACCGGCCCGGTTTTCCGCTATTCGACTACCGCACTTACGCCTTGTGCGGCGATGGCTGCCTGATGGAGGGGGTCTCCGCCGAAGCGGCCTCCCTCGCCGGACACCTGAAGCTCTCCAACCTCTGCTGGATCTACGACAACAACCACGTCACGAATGAAGGCCGGACCAGTCTCGCCTTCAGCGAAGATGTCGAGCACCGCTTCCTCGCGCAGGGCTGGCGCGTGGTGCGTGTGGCCGACGCCAACAACCTCGAGCTTCTCGGCCAGGCGTTCACCACCGCCGGCCAGACGGCGGATCGCCCCACGCTCATCATCATCGATAGCCACATCGGCTGGGGCGTGCCCGGCAAACAGGACACCCGCGCCGCCCATGCCGGCCCGCTCACCCTGCGCGAGGCAAACATGGCGAAAGCGGCCTGGGGCTGGCACGATGAGCGCGAGTTCTTTGTGCCGGAAGGCGTGCGGGAACACTTCGCGCGCGACATCGGCCGGCGCGGCGCCGCACTGCGGAATGCCTGGATGGAGATGCTGGACCGCTATACTGAGCAGTACCCGGAGGCAGCCGCCGAACTCCACGCCCTGCTGCACGGCGAGCTGCCCGAGGGCTGGGACGCAACCCTCCCCACCTTCGCCGCCGATCCGGAAGGCATCGCGACCTCGGAGGCTTCTGGCATCGCCCTGAACAAGGTCGCTGAGCGCGTGCCTTGGCTACTCGGCGGCTCCGCCGATCTGGGCACCTCCATCCGCACCCGGCTGTGCTTTCCCGGAGCCGGCGACTTCGACGCCAACCATCGGGCCGGCCGCAACTTCCACTTCGGTGTGCGCGAGCACGTCATGGGCGCCATTCTGAACGGTTTGGCCCTCAGCGGTCTGCGTCCGTTCGGCTCCGGCTATCTCATCTTCAGCGACTACATGCGCGGCGCCATGCGGATGTCCAGCCTGATGGAGATCCCGGTGATCCACATCTTCGGCCACGACTCCATTGGCCTTGGCCAGGATGGCCCCACGCATCAGCCCGTCGAGCAGCTCGCCTCCCTGCGCGCCACGCCGCACCTGATGACCATCCGGCCGGCCGACGCCAACGAGGTCTCCGCGGCATGGCGAATCGTCATGGGTCAGCGCCACCAGCCCGTTGCGCTGGTCCTCTCCAAGCAGGCCATTCCCGTCATCGACCGCAAACAATATGCCCCAGCCGAGGGTCTCCTGCGCGGCGCTTACATCCTGGCGGACACGCCCGGCGGCCGTCCGGACGTCCTCCTGCTGGCCACCGGCAGCGAAGTGGCGCTATGCCTGGAGACCTTTGAAGTGCTGCGGCGCGACGGCGTGCGGGCCCGTGTCGTCAGCATGCCTTGCTGGGATCTGTTCGAGCATCAGAGCGCGCAGTATCGCGACAACGTACTGCCGCCGGCCGTCACCGCGCGCGTCTCCGTGGAGGCCGCCTCCACCTTCGGCTGGAGCCGCTATGTCGGTCTGCGCGGCTGCAGCCTGGGCATGGAGACGTTCGGAGCTTCTGGCCCCCTGAAAGAACTCCGCGGCTGGTTTGGCTTCACCGTCGAGCACATCGCCACCGAAGCCAGGAACCAGATTGCGAAAAATCCGGCCCAATGGGCCAATCTCTAGCAGCCCGCGACGGGAGTCCCGCGGCTGCGCGACTTCCGTCACGGGCTGCCAGGTCCCAAAAAGGAGAGAAATAGGAAAAAGGCACCCCTCTCCCAGATTCGCCGGACGTCGACCATTTTGGGACCAATCCGGCTGCCCAACGCGCGCGAAGTGAGCGATTTGGATCCTCCTCCCTCGCCTCTGTACGCTCTGGGTGATTGAGTTTGGGGGCGATTTCCAAATATCCTATGCATGAGTGAAAACGTGGCTGGTCGTTCTCCTGTCAATCTGTTGTGCTGTGACAGCGCAACAGGTACCGCCCGCTCCCGAGTCACGCGCCCCTCTCTTCGGGCGAGTGGTCGATGCCGAGACGCGCGAAGTAGTTCGTCGGGCGGCCGTTAAAGTCTATACATCCAAGAACCAGTGGGACGAATTCACCGACGGTGAAGGCCGGTTTCAATTCTCCGGCCTCGTGGCCGGCGACTACACATTGATCGCGCACCGGGCCGGATATACCAATCGGTTTTACAAATTGGAACGATCCGATTTCGAAGATCAGAAAGAGCTGCTGATCGAAGTCCATCGGCAAGGTGTCATCACCGGCCGGGTGGCTGATAGTCTCAGTCAGGCATTGCGGGGCGCAACGATTCAGGCGCTGATTTCACAGGCCCCGGGAGGTGGTCTCGACGTGGCCGGCACGGCGCAAACAAATGACTTGGGGGAATATCGCCTGTCCGGTCTGGACCCCGGCCTCTACCAGGTGCGAGGGACCTACCGTGAAGGGCGAAGTAGCGAGTTTGACCCGATGCCGCTGACGATCGCGTCAGCTTATTACGGAGGGGCGGAAAAGCCTGCTGAAGTTCCCGTAAAGGCCGGCTCCGCGCTATCGGGTATCAACTTTATCTTGGATCCTGCTCCTCCCGCCACTATCCGCGGTAGTCTCCGATCAGAGGGAGGGAGCGTCGCGGAACAGGCATCGCTTTGGATCATGGGGGACGCCGGCGAAGGCAGCCACGACGCCACCGCAAGGAATGGAACGTTCGCGATCCCGGACCTCGGCCCAGGCACCTACACGATATCGGCGCAAACCCTGGATCCTGATACGCCGAAGTTCGGACTCGCGACGGTGGAAGTCCGTGGGCGGGACCTGGAAAACATCGACATTGTGTTGCGCCCCATGCCAAAAATTGACGCCGAGATCCGAGTGGAGGGCTCGCAACCGCACGATCTGAAGTTCGGCTCAGTCTACTTCAACCGCAGCGGCCAGTTGTCCGCAATGCACATGGAAACAGGTCACCCAGACCAAAATGGCAGATTCTCGGTTGCATTGGCGCCAGGTGAGTACAATCTTCGATTCCATAGCTCCTTCAGCAGCTTGGACATTCGAAGTGTGACGCTGGGCGGACAACCAGTCAAAGACTGGAAGTTGCAGATCGGTGAGTCTTCGGCGGCCAGGAAGCTCATCATCATAGTCGGACCAAAGCCACAGCAATGAAGATCACTCCGATTCTTTTCGCCTGCCTCGCCACGCAACTGATATGCGCACAGAGCGAGCCCGGATTGGCTTTCCGGGTGCATGTCGTCGACAGCATCAACAAGAGCCCGGTCGGCGGCGCGAGCGTTGTGCTGGACAAAGATCGTGCTCGGCGGATCTCTGGCCGTACCGACCGCGCCGGAGTGTTCGCCGGGCGGTCACCTGCTGCCGGTGGGCATCTCCTGAACGTCGCACGCAATGGGTACCGTATGGCACGCGGTGCGATCATGGGCACCAGGATTGAACTGAACGCGGGGACCGAAACTGATGTGACTGTGGAGATGATGCCGCTAGGTGTGGTGGCCGGCCGGGTCATCGATCAGTACGGCGATCCGGTGAGTCATGCGATTGTCCGGACGGAAAAGAGGCAGAGCTTACCGGGTCAGGACCCGTTTTATGAGAGCGACGCGTTCGCGGTGACGGATGATCTGGGCCAATACCGTGTCGCGGATGTGGAGCCCGGGAAACACTATCTGGCCGTTGAGTACAGCAGCACCCACGAAGAAAGTGCAGCCGGCACTTCTTCACGCTATCGATGGCCGAAGACCGCTGGACTCGTCCTTTATCCGGATGCGACCTCCATAGAGCAGGCACAGCAGGTAGAGACCGTAGCGGGGGAAACGAAGCAGTTGAATGATATTCATCTGAAGATCCAACCTGCAATTACCATCAGCGGAAAGATCAAACCGGCGCCCGCTGGTACCGGCCCATCGTTGAGCCTCCGGCGTACGACCCAGTTGGGACTTGCTACCTCAGCCATGGTGCAGGCTGCCTCTTCAAAACCGGACGGGACATTCAAGCTGGAGGCCTTGCCTGGAGCATACGTCCTGACTGCATCGGACCCCAAGACAGGGAGAGCCTCGAAGCCCTTGACGCTCAATGTTCGCGATGAGAGTATCTCGAACATCGAACTGGAGTTGACCACCGGATTCGAAATCAGGGGACGGATTACGGTCGATGGAACCGGGAGCGCTGACCTCTCGAAGCTTCGGCTCCATTTGGGCGGGTCCCCAGTCAATGTGGATAGCAACGGGGTGTTCCAGGCAAACCTGACGGACGGCATCGGCGATTACTGGCTCCAAGGACTTCCGGAAGGCTGGTATGTGAGGGATGTATCGCTGGCAGGACGTAGATTGACGGGAAGGCGGTTTGCGGTGGAGCTGGGCGTGTCGGACTTGGCCATTGTGCTGAGTCCGCGAGGTGCCCGTGTCGAGGTCACATTCGAAACGACAACTGGCGGGCTGCCGCCCGTGATGGTCACGCTCCTGCCCGACAGCGGCGCCATTCCGGATGCCGAGTCTGCGCTCCACTCCGAGCCGAATGCAACTGGCAAAGCCGTGCTGACCTCAGTTCCGCCGGGCGTCTACCACGTGTTCGCCTTGGACGCATCCAGTTGGCCGCTGTTCATGAGGCCAGACATCCTTATGGAAAAGCACCGGGCAGGTGCGCCACAGCTAAGGGTTGCCGAAGGTGAACGGAAGACCCTCGTAGTGCCGCTTTTGAAGGTAGAGCCGGAGTAAGGTCCTGGGCCGCATGCAGGAGGGGGACAAGGAGGCTGAGGCGGGGGACAGGCTGACTCCTTTTCAACACCAACCACCTGAGAACGGAACCCAGTTGTCCGGTTCTCTTCCAACGGTGCACGGGTCTCCATCCACACGGAATCCAGCGCGGGGCGGTCTCCACTTACGACCTCGGGTGTTGTCACTCAGCCGGCCCTTCGCTGGGTCGAAGCCTTTATCGCAGTAGGGCTGTGGGACTACGGGGGAGTCGTCAAACAGCGCAGGGGGACGGGAGCCTGTCGGAATAAACCAATTGCGACGAGGAATCAACAACTTACGGATATTCTTGTCCTCGAAACGTATTTATTCTAGATTCGGAAGATTTTCATTGTGACAGACTCTCAGGATGTCCCCCTTCCCGTCGCCACCTTGGCTCGGTTCGGTGAGTGCCGCCAGAGGGCCTTGCGGGCCTCCTTGCCCGCCGGTGCCGGCCTGGGCCGGTCGGGTCAACAGTCATTGAGGCGCAGCTCAATCGGATCGGGAAGTCCGCAAGACAAAGACCTGCTGCTGGTTTCGATTTAATGAATAGTTCGTATGGATTGAGTCGGCTGGTAGCGTAAAGGCCAACAGGCCATCGGCCTGCTTTAGGATTCGATTGAAGAATCATTTCTCCATTGGATTCATTGAATTGGAGTCTGTCGACGGAATGCCGTGGAGCAGAGGTGTTGTATTGCTGTCTGCTGGCGTGATAGTTTCTGCCCATGCCTTCGCCGCACCTACGCCTCTGGACTTATGGAGCATTTCTATCGCTTCTACTCGGATTCTCTCCCCCGACGCACGCTCAATCCAGAATTCTCGGGCGTAAGGTGATCGCCGTCGTGCCCTTGGTAGGCAAGGGGACGCCTGACGACCCGCGGCGTCCGAAGTTCGTCGCGAGCCCTGCTGACAAGGTGCAGCGCGAAGTGCTGGACTACCAGTTTGTCGTGAGCGACGACGGGAAATGGGCCATTGCCGTCTTCAGCACCAGCAGGCCAACGGCCGCCGCATTGAGGCTTCTGGATGAGATCGAGTCCTCTCGTGAAGACGGGGCGGTTTCATTCGATACAGGGAAGTCCAATAAAACGGATCTGGAAACGGAGATCCGAAAGAAGAAAGCGGATTTCGATCTGGATGAGTTTCTCGGATTGTCAAAAGCGCGGGGGAAGAACCAATGAGGCGCCTCGCGTTGTTGGCCCTCCTCGCCGTGCCCGCATGGGCATATACGTACTACTATTCCGAGGTCTTTAACAATCCCAGTGGAGTCAATACTTCCTACTGGACCGTCGCCGGCTCGACCAGCACCTCGCAAGGCTGGCTGACAACCCCCTCGCCGGGTTTCGTGTTCGTGATGCTGGCCCCGGCAAGTCCAAACGAAGTCCACTCCACTCTGAAGTTGACGGCAAGCGACAGTATATATACACCGGGTGTTTACAGCCATCTGCACAGAGCATCGACTGACACTTCCCTGAACCAGTACAACCCACAGGGATCGTTCATCCAGGTTGCCCTGACCAACGTGGTGTTCAGCGGCAGCAACTGCTCGGCCACCATTGTGGTGAAGTCGTGAGATCAAGGCGTTCTCACGCAGCATGCCGCCAAATCGGTTGGCTGCCATGACGGCATGCAGATGAGGTCGGTAACAACGCAATCCGGGGTTCTGGTGTATCTGGACAATGTGTTGAAAGTGGGCCCGATCACCACGCCATTCCCGAATTATTACAACTCCGGGTTGGGGATTGACGGCATGGCCGGAACGGGCAATGGTTTCTACAGCGTCGATTTGGGTGCATTGGATGTCACAGCCCCGAATCCGGTGAGCGGCGCTTCGATTGTCGTCAGCGCACAGCCGACGTCCGTAGGGCTTTCGTGGGCTGGCGCGTCCGACTCCGGTACCGGAACGGCGCGCTACGTGCTCTATCGGAATGGTGCCTACCTGTCGGAGACCCCGAGTACCCCCCTCACTGACACGACCGTTACCCCCACCGCCACCTACACCTACACGATCTATGCCGTCGACTTCCATAACAACTGGAGCACTGGAACCAACAAGACCGTCACTGTCCCCACCAACAGCGGACCCGAATGGATGCGGCGCGGCCTCCGCCCGACGAGTTCCTATTGGGGCGGCGAAGGCGAGAATATTGGGCTGTTCAGCGGGAATGTCAATTTCGCCTTGCCTCTGATCACCGCCGTGGGTCGAAACGGCTGGAAACTGCCTCTGGGCCTCAGCTACAACTCCCAGAACTGGAAGCAGGACCAGTCAGGAACCTACAACTCCGGCCAGGACATAGGTTATGGCTACGGCTGGATCATGACGCCCGGGAAGATCAAGCCGAGCTACAGCGATTCCGTCACGGTTCACCACTACACCTACACCGACCCGAGCGGAGCGGAGTACCACCTCGATGTGAACGAAAGCGGGAAGTGGCGCACCAAGGAAGGCCCTCTGGTTCGATTTGAAGCTTCCACTCAGAAGCTCTGGTTCCCGGATGGCAGCTATTGGTGCTTCTACGGGCTCTCTGGCGGTAACGAGGCCGACGCCGGAACGATGTATCCCACGGATCTCTATGATCGCAATGGAAACCTGACGAAGATCCAGTACATGCAGGGGAGCCAGGCGCCGGCGGGTTCCACCAGCGGCCGGATTGCCACGATCGCCGACATCCGGGCCTCGCAGGACCTCGGCGCGGTTTTCCAGTTCGAATACAACACGGATGCCGTACCACACCTGATCCGCATCACGAATTTGATCGCCCCCGATCAGAAGTTCGAGTTCACTTACTCGACGGGGCAGACGCTGAAGTCGCCTTTCTCCCCGTACGGGACCTTCGGGACGACGACTTTGCTCACAACGGTGACGCACATGGGCCTCGGCCTATCGCACACGTTTGCCTACGCCACGAACAATTCCGGCGAACTGGACAACGTGACGATGCCGCGTGGCGGCCGGCTGCGCTGGAGCTACACCGACATTCTGTACGGGAATCAGCAGCGGTTCCGCGAAGTGAATAATCGCTGGCTGCGGATGTGCACGAGCTGCAGCGAATACTGGTATGAGATTACCGCGCCGGGCTCGGTCCCGACGGCAGGCCACTTGTCCCGGACCATAGTGGATCCCGGCAACAGCCGCGCGAACGACCACGTCTGGTACTTCGACAACAGCGTCTCCTCCGCATACTTCGGATTCACTACGAAGGAAGAGGAGCGGGTCCTGACCCCGTCGCAGCGGGCATTGGTCCGCTGGGAAACCACCTGGACGGTGAATTCGAACCAGAATCCGTATGCCAGCGTGGTTACCACCAAGCTCGACCCAGGCACCACCAGCGAAAAGGTGTCCAAGGTGGAATTCACTCGCGACGGCTATTTGAATGCCACGGAAGAGCGCCAGTATGACTACGAGGATCTGACCACCCCGGCCCGGCGCGCCTGGAAGGTGATGGATACCACCATGGCGAGCCAAGGGATGTATGACCGCGTCCAGAGCGTTGGGGTCACCGCCGGTTCACAGACGGTGACCACCGCCCAGTTCAAGTACGACGGCGCGGCGAGTACGGATTGCGGCAGTTCCAGCGTGGCATTGACCGACGCGCCAAACATCACCTTCCATGACTCGGCCTTCGGGACATCAAAAACCGATCGTGGGCTGCCGACCTGGGTTTCGCAGTTGGGCAAGCCCAACGTGTGCGTGAGTTACAACATTGCCGGCAACGTGATCAAATCGCGCGAGCCTTCGACTTCGAAAGAGGTGGCGGTCACACTCAATGAGACAACGAAGTACACCGTTCCGTCTATGACGACTCCGAACGGCAATTCCAATCTGGCGACCTCCTACCAGTGGAACCAGATGCTCGGGTTGACACAGACTACGGGCGCCAATGGGGCGACTTCGTCCTTTACGTACGATTCGATCCAGCGGCCGGCCACTACCACGAATGCCCACGGCGGGGTGAGCACCTACAGCTATTGGACGAACTCCACGGCTGTGGCCACGGATGCCGGATCTCAGGGGACGGATTTCGACGGTTTCGGCCGAACAGTTCAATCGCGAGTCGGTTCCCCGAGTGCAACTTTGTCGATTACGGATACGCAGTACGCGCCCTGCGCCTGCTCGCCGACCGGCAAGCTGAAGCGGGTATCCCGGCCCTACGCCGTGGGCGGGACGCCAAAGTACACTGAATACACGTATGACGGCCGTGGTCGGACGGTGACGGTGGCACTCCCGGATAGTGCGGGGCAGACCACTTACCTGTACGAAGGGAATACAGTACTAGTAACGTCGCCGGTTCGGGACTCAACGCGGCCGATTTGGAAAAAATACATAATGGACGCCTTTGGCAATCTGGTGCACGTGATCGAACCGAACCCCGCATACACTGTGGGCGGAAGCGAGCCACAGGAAGTCATCACGGACTACACCTATAATCTCTTCAATCAACTGCGGACCGTGACGATGAGGCGGGGCACGACGACGCAGACCCGCACCTTCAATTACAACTCTCTCTTCCAGTTGACAAGCGTGGTTCAGCCTGAGTCCGGCACAACCTCCTACACTTACTGGACGGATGGACAGATCCGCACCAAGACCGATGCGAAGGGCAATGTAACCACTTACGTGCGGGATGGCTACGGACGGTTGGGCGCCATCTATCGCAAACCCTCAGGGGCGCCGGTGGATGACCCTACCCAAACGACAACGTACGGCTACGATACGGGCGTGAATGCCCAAGGCCGACTGAGCAGCGTGGCTGTGGGAGCGGCCACCGAGACCTATGAGTACACAGCGGGCGGTCTGGTAAGCAAGAAGAGTGTCACATTCCCGAATAACGATACTCCTCTGCAGGCACTTTATACGTATGACACTCTCGGCCGGATGATCTCTTTGAAGTACCCGGATGTCTACAACAGCAGTGGCGCCGTGGCCGAGGTGGGGCGGACTCTGGGTTATCAGTACTTCGATCCAATGGGCCCGCAGAAGCTGACGGATTCCACCTACACATCGCCTGGTTGGCGGGTGACGGCACAAAGGAATGCCGCTGGCCAATTGACCCAAATGGTGGTCTGCCAGCCCAATGGGACTTCTGAGACGGAGACATTCTCCTACAACTCCTTGGGGCAGTTGACGCAAAGCTCAGGCCGAGGTTCGAACATCGAGTATCGCTACTCGACAACAGGCAACGACGGCCGGATTACGTCGAGAAAAGACAACATTAGCGGAGAGGAGGTTTCATACACCTACGATCAACTCGGAAGACTGATAGAGGCAGTAACCACCGGGCCGGAGTGGGGCCTGACGTGGGCTTACGATGGCTTCGGCAATCGGCTGAGGCAGGAAGTGACGAAAGGCGGGCGCGCCGCGGTGTTCAGCGTAGATCCGGCCACCAACCGGTTGAGCGGGGGCGGAGTAACGTATGATGCAAATGGTAGCATCGAGTCCTTTGGGACCGGTGCCGGTACAGGCGCATACGATGTGGACAATCGCATGGTGTCGATGTCGCTGGATGCAAGCAATGTGGAGAGGTATGCCTACTCAGCGGCGAATCAACGGATCCAGGTGACACGAGCGAATGGGACGGTTGAGACCTTTTTCTATGGCTTGGCAGGGGAACTGCTCGGTGTGTACCAACGAGGGACCAAGGCCAACGGGCACAAATACTTCTCGTCAGCGTCAATTCGAGTGTGGTTCTCAGGCCGGCTGATCAGCAGTGGGGCGAACTCAGTGGTGACGGACCGGCTCGGCAGTGTCGTCAAGGATGGGAGTGAGGCGCTGAGGTACTACCCCTATGGGGATCAGAATCCGGGGAGCACGACGGAGGATCGCGAGAAGTTCGCGACGTATACGCGGGATGGTTTTAGTGGGTTGGATTATGCTCAGAATCGGTACTATTCGTCGCAGTGGGGGAGGTTTACGAGTGCGGATCCGTATGGTGGGAGCGCAAGACCAAGGGCCCCACAGAGTTGGAACCGGTATTCGTACACCGACAGCGACCCGATCAATCGCAATGATTCGAGTGGACTGTGTTGGTGGTGCAGATTTAGTGCGCCCGACGACTTTGGCATTCAAGGGTGGTTGGATTCACAGTCAGAAGTAGGAGGCGGCGACCTCGATTGGTGGGTGCCTGCCACTGGCCCTGGACTTGAACAGCCGGAGCCGGGTGCAGCACCAGCGCTGCCTCCACTCATCTTGTCAGGGCAAGAATCCGCGGATGTGACGACCGCTAAGATGCGAGGGTGGTTGACGACCGAACTCGACACCCTTTCTGCCGGATGCAAGAACGCACTCTCAAATTACATGGGGACCCTTCGCTCAAACATCCAGAACTTAAAATTCTACGACGCCACTCTCGCTGAAGGCTTCCTGTTGTTGAATCAAGTGGATCCACGACTAAGCGGAAGCCAGAGTATTCGAGGGTTGGCCGCCAGTATGATAGCAAACAATCCCAATTCGAGCGTTACGGCCTTCGTACTAACCGTGACAGATGCTGCGGGCACTAAAATGACAAACAACATCATTCTCACCGCCGCATTCTCTCAGATTTCCGAAGTTGGAGGCGATCCCCATCTGGTCCTGCTGCATGAAGCGCTACATTCTATTTTGAATAAAGACGATAATGAGTTGGCGAAAGATCTAGGGATTAGTATATCTTCCGGTCAGACCTCTAGTTCAGCGATCACTCAGTGGCTTGGCGCGAATTGTCCAAAACCATAGAAGGCTCATAGATGAAGCTCGCTATTCGATTTGTTGTGATAATCTTACTATGTCAGATCCTACAGGGGCAGCGAATTATAGGGAGTAGTTCCTCCTCGTCACACTACTTCGCAACCATTATAATTCCGAAAGAGCGGTTCACGGAGAAAGTGCTGGCCCGGTCAGCTCGTAAACTTCTCCGAGAAGCAAAATGCCCCATTGTTAATGTATTCTATGCCACTGACGAGAGGCAATTGCGTTATTTTTGGAATGCTAAGATTGTGAACGACGTGCCATATCTGTTATGGAAGAAGGAGTACGACGCGCGAATCAATGAGGACTGGAGGTTTGCTAGTCTTGTCGCCGTGCGTGGAGTTGGCCTGCTTTCGATCCGTATGGGCAACGGAAAGGTCCGCCGGATCGCATTCGGCAAGAGGAGCGAAGACGGACTACTGACGGAAAATGGAGCGGAGCGTATCCTAAGAATAAACGTGACCAGCGTCCCGTCGATGCGACAACAGAATATTAAGTTTTGGATTGAAACAGACCAGCCACTGAATGAGCTCACCGGAAAGCGACTGCTCTCGATGCTGGGCGAACTGCCTTTCGATCAGATATGGATCAAAGTGAGGAACAATCCGTGGTTCATCAACGACGCGGCGTTTCCAGTGTTTGACCCCTTCCAACCCGGTCTCCTCCCGCCAAGTCACCTTGAGTACTACAACTCCAAGACAATGGTCTGCCGCGTGCCATCGCCCCCGCCGGAATCGGCCCTATGCACAGTATATTCTTCGGAGGGCGGTGCGCCGCGAATGGGCACACCGGATAAGTAGTATTGACGTCGTCGCGACGCGATGGAGGACTTCGGGAACTGGGAGAGGGGGAAAGCCTAACCCGACTTCCGCAGTTCGGTGAATAAACACCTTTGTTTTCAACACCGATATGCGCTGGTCGTCACTACAATGTGTGTTTTTCCATTGAAGAAGGCAGGCTCAGTCCGAGCCTCTGGAGCAGGATTGCCTGATGCTCCGTCGGCCGACTGATGCAGCGTTTGCGAATCGTTACCCCGGTTCTGGTCGGCATCACCACGTCCACCATCGCGATGCCGGCCAGTTCCTCAAACACGCTCCGTGGTTCCTGGCCCAGCCCAGCTTGCCGACAGCGTTGGGCCATCGTCTTCCAAAGCACGTAAGCCAGGAAGCAAACCAGAATGTGCGCCTCCACCCGTGACCGCTTCTGATGCTACACCGGCCGCAGTTCCAGATCCGTCTTGTGGATCCGAAACGCGGCCTCAGCTTCTGTCAGCTGAATGTAAGCCCGCCACAGTTCTTCCGGACTCCAATCCATCACGTTGCTGCGCAGCAAATAACAGCCTTCGCTTCGCCGCGCCCACTCCCGCCACTCCTCATTCTTGGCCCACGCAAACCGCACGCGCCCACCTTCGCCTGCCTCCACGCTGACCTTGAACAACCCCGCCGCCCGCGTGTTCCGACCCAACAGTTGCCCGACCCGCCGTTCGATCGCACCCACCTTCTGCGGCCCCCTCTGGCATGCCGCCGCGATCTTCTGCAAGCCCTCCTCGATCCGCTTCTCGAATCGATCGTGCATGGCTCGCTCTTTCTCCGTCCGTTGCGCGCTGCGGCAGAGGATGAACACTTCCTTGCCCGCCGGAGCCGGGCACAGCCGGACCTCCAAGCCCGCATGCACCTGCTTCCACTCCTTGGCCAACAACTCCTGTTCGAACCGCTTCAGCATGCCCTTCGGTGTGCCGACAATGTAGCGGCGCCCACCCTTCTTCAGGAACTCGACATTGTCTTCACTCACCATGCCCCGGTCCATCACCCAGATCCGGTTCGCCTTGCCATATAGCGCCTCGATGTGTTCGACCACCTCCTCCACCGTTGTCACATCGGCCCGGTTGCCGGCAAAGATTTCGTAGCCCAGCGGCATACCGCAACGGCTCACCACCAAGGCAATGTTCACCTGCTTACAGTCCGGCCGGTGATCGCGTGAGTAGCCGCGTTGCGCCAGTTCGTTGCCTTCCGCTGCTCCTTCAAAGTAAGTACTGGTGACGTCATAAAGCAGCAGGTCGTAGTCGAGGTCGAACAACTCGCCCAGCCGCTGCTTCAGATGCTGTTCCAACGCTTTCTTGTGTGGCAACAGCCGGTCCAGGGCACGGTAGAGCCGATCATCGTTGACCTTGGCGGCTGGGACGCCCAGCAGATCGCTGAGCGCTGAGGATTCGTAGAACTGCTCGGCCAGGTGGAGTTCACTGGAAGGGTCGCAAAGACGGCCCAACACCAGCACCAAAGACATGACAGCCCAGGCAACATCCTCACGGCCGGAGGGTATCGTGCGTTGGAGAAAGTCGGTCAGCTCCAATTGGTGGCAGAGCTCCAGGCCCAACCAAACTCCGCCGAACTGCCGGCTCCGCTCCACCGCGACGCGACGCAGGTCGACCTCGACCCACTCCGGTTCCTGTCGCTCGAACAAGCCTTGCTGCCGGACACTTGGGGGATCCTCGGCCTGCTGATGAACCCCCAAGCGTCCCTTCTCATCCATTTGGCCGAGCCAGGCGACAACACGCTGACGCGGACCGCGCTCGGTGCGATAGGACTCTACCAGCGCCCAATAGGCGTGGCGCTTGCCATCCTTCTGCCGATAGCAGCGCCGCAGGTACATACGGCCATCCTACGGATAATCGCCGAGCTTTCAAGTGGGTTGGTCGTCACTACACGCGCCTCCGAATTGGTGTGTCGGCACTGGCCGCTGAAAACAAAACACCAACTCCTTGTCTCGGCCGGTTTCTGCTCTCGGATAGGGCAGAAATTAGTGCTTTCGGGCTTCAAACTGCGGAAGGGAGGCTAACACGGCCCACCGCCATGAATGACCGCAAGAGGGGGTCAGCCTGATGGACTGCCCCCCAAATCTGAGACACGGTCAAAGGGGACACAATGAATCGAACGGTGAACTCCTATGCCCCGACCGCTCAAATACTCGCCGGAGTTCCGGCGAGACGCTCTGGAACGAATGAAGGCCGGCACCAACGTGACGCAGTTGGCGCGGGATCTCGGCATTCGTCGCAAGTTCCTTTACCTTTGGAAAGACCAGGCCGAGCAACTGGCGGCCGATCTGAAGCGCTCCGGCAAGGCTGCACGTCCGGCAGAACCCGAGTCTCCCGCAGAACAGAAACTCCGTCGCAAGGTGGAGTCTTTGGAACTCCTGGTTGCACGGCAAGCGCAGGAACTGGATTTTTTCAGAGGTGCCTTGCAGCACATCGAGGAACGACGCCGGAAACGCGAGGCGATTTCCGAGGTGGAGTCTACGACCAAATCCGGGCAGTAGCTTCGCTGCAAGGCAAATTGACGGTGGAATGGATGTGTTGGCTGGCCCGGGTCAGCCGGGCCGGTTACTACCGGGCCTGGCAGGCCGCTGAGCCAGACAGCGAAGAAATGGAGCTTCGGGATCACATCCAGCGCATCGCCCTGGCGAATCGCTTTTACGGTTACCGGCGGGTAGCGCGCCAGTTGAAGGACGAAGGCCGGCTGGTCAATCGCAAGCGGGTCGCCCGTCTGATGAGGCTCGATAATCTGCTCGCGGTTCGGCGCAAGGCGTTTCGGCCGCCGACCACGGACAGCAAGCATGGACTGCACATCCACCTCAATCTGGCGGCTCGAATGAAAGTAACGGGCCCCAATCAGTTGTGGATAGCCGACATCACATACATCCGACTGAAAGGTGAATTCGTCTTTCTGGCCGTGGTGTTGGACGCCTGGTCAAGAAAAGTCATCGGCTGGAATCTGAGCCGTTCCTTGCAGTCCGAAATGGCGCTGAAGGCGCTATGTCAAGCCCTGGAGGCTCGTAAGCCGGCAGCCGGATTAGTCCACCATTCTGACCGCGGTATTCAGTACGCGACAGAAGACTACTACAAGGCGCTGAAGAAGCATGGAGTCGTGCCGAGCATGAGCCGAGCCCGCAACCCGTGGGACAACGCCACCTGTGAGAGCTTCATGAAAACGCTCAAGGCCGAGGAGGTGAATGGAAAAGCCTACCGCAATATGGAAGAATTGCAGGCTCAGATAGGGCCCTTTCTGAATGAGTATTACAACAAGCGGCGGCTGCACTCCTCTTTGGGATACAGTACTCCTGAGAAGTTCGAGGAACTCAACAGTTCGGCCGCACCGCTGGCGGCCGTGCTTGAGTTTTACAAGGCATGAGGGGATCTATCGATCCGAGCAGGCGAAGCCGAAGCACAACACTGGGGGCGGGAACCGCCTCCCGAAGGTCGGCCCCGCAGCCCAGAGAACAACGCGACGGGAGGATCACGTTGGCCCATCGTTCCGATGAGTCCCCGGCCGGTTATTCCTTGGTGGGGTGCTCTCCAGCAGAGCCCACCGCCGCTTCACCAGCCGGGATAAGCATGCCTGAGAATAGAAATGCTGGCAATGATTTGTCGGCGAACGGTAACCTGTCCCAAAACTCCGTGTCTCACGAACGGGGGGCGGTCCACTGACCCGTCCCAACCGAGTTTTGCTTGAGAATTCAGCAGGCCCATCTGCACTTTGTCATCAGAATGCCCCGGATTGCCCGATGCGTTGCGCCCGGCGCGGCCCACCACATCACTCAGCGCGGAACCGCGCGCCAACTTGTCTTCCGTACTCGGACCGATCGCCTGGTTTATCTGGATCTCCTGCGTGAGCAGGCGGGCTTTGCGGACGTCTCGGTTCTCGCTTACTGCTTAATGCCCAATCACATACACGTGATCGCGGTCCCTCCGGAAGAGGACTCCCTGGCCATCCTGCTGCGGCGGGTGTATGGTCGCTTCGCGCAGTATTTCAATGCCCGGCGCGCTCGCTGCGGGCATCTCTGGCAGAACCGCTTTTATTCCTGTCCGATGGGTCCTTCTCATCTTTGGACCGCCATCCGGTATGTCGAATCAAATCCTATGCGGGCAGGCCTGGCGGAGCAACCGGTCGACTACGAGTGGTCGAGCGCGGAGGCTCATTTCAGCGGCCACGACCGCCGCCGTCTCCTCGATATGGAGTTCTTCCGGCGGTCTGGAGGAGTCGAGAATTGGCGGCAGTTGTTTGGGATGCCGGAGCCGGAAGCGGAGTATCGCCGCCTTCGGCAGTCGACACACGCCGGCCAACCCCTTGGTGATGAGTCGTTTCGCGAGAGCGTTCGCTTTCAGCAGCAGGCGCGCAAAGCGCCAGGCGCCGAAGGGACCAGTCACCCTCACGAAGAGGCGCGGACCTTGGCCGCCTGTTGACCAGTGGCAATGAACCCTTCTGCTCATCCGCGCTCAGCCTCCAAGCCGTACGGCATCGGCATGAATCACGAGTGCAATAATGGCGTTGGGGCGAGTCAGGCCGTCCCCCTCCCATGTAAAGCCCGTAGGCTGGACCGATTACGACTACACCCAGTCGCCGACATACTTCTACGACAATGGCGTGAATGCGCAGGGGCGGCTGAGCACGGTGACGTTGGGCCCAGTTGTGGAAACATACGAATACTCGGTGGGCGGTCTGGTCACGAAGAAGAAAGTGGATTCCACAACAACGAACACCCGTGGGGCGAACTACTGGAGGTCGCGGCGCCAGGTCTGCCATTCGTGATCCGTGCCGGGCGACTCGTAGTAGACGTGCTGGATCTTGGCCTCCTCGAGGGAGGCGTGCAGTTTCTGGATGCCCTGCCGCATGCGCTCCGGCTCAGTGGTGCCGACGCCGAACCAGAGCAGGTGGACGCGTTTCGCAAAGGCGGCCGGGTCGGCCATGGCTCCATTGAACGCGGTCTTCGTGTCGAGTTTGTCGCTGCCCGCCGCGAAGGCATTGGCCGCTCCGCTGAAGCCGCCGATGTAGGTGAACAGGTCGAGGTGATTGAAGGTCACGTGGAAGGTCTGCATGCCGCCCATGGAGAGACCGGCCATGGCGCGATGCTCGCGCGTGGTCAGGGTGCGGAAGTTGGAATCGATGTACGGGATGAGCGCCTGGGTGACGTCGTCCTCGAACGCCGTCATCATGTCCTGCATCACCTTTCTCATCTCGGGGAGCCAAACCCTTTTCCGCGGAGATCGGGCACCGTCTGGCCGGCGCGGCGCGCGTAACCGTTCGCCATCACCACCAGCATCGGCTTTGCTTTGCGGGCGGCGATCAGGTTGTCGAGGATGAAATTGGCTCTGCCCTGCCGTGTCCAGCCGGACTCGTCCTCGCCGCCGCCGTGCTGGAGATAGAGCACCGGGTAGCGTTCCTTGATCTGCGCGTCATAGCCCGGGGGCGTGTAGACCAAAGCATGACGCCAGGTGCCGGTGACCTTGGAGTTGTACCAGATCTCGCGCACCTGCCCGTGCGGAACATCCTGTGGCAAGTAGTAGGTGGCTCCGGCCTCAGGCACTTCTACCGCGCTGGCCCACTTGCTGCCGCCAAAATACGCCGTGCTGCCGGGGTCACTGACTTCGGCGCCGTCGACGATGACCGTATAGTAGTGCAGGCCCGGAGCGAGCGGCGGCGTAGTGAAGGTCAGAAGCCATCCGCTTGTTTTCCATGTCGGCCTTGGGACCGCTCCAGAAGTTGACCCTGACTAAGCGGCCTCGATTACGCTCAGAGCCGCTATTACTCGTCGCAGTTTGGGCGGTTTGCCACGGCGGACCCTTATAGGGCGAGTGGGCGAGCCTCGAATCCTCAAAGCTGGAATCGCTATTCGTATGTGGAAAATGATCCAGTCAATTACTATGATCCCCTCGGCCTGTGGCGTTCGGTAGCGGAGATGAGGGGCGGGACCATTGGCGGACCCATCGGCGGAGACGAAGAGCCAAGTGGCGGAGGCGGTCAAGCCATCGGCGGCAGAGGCTTCCTTGCGATGATGATGCCTGATTTCCTGGAAGCATCATCAATTATCCTCAAAAAACCTCGTACCTACTTCTTAGTGGTGGAGGGGCTTGGGAGTAATCCGGCAGATTGTTATCATGTCCCAACGACGCCGGGCGGGGTCGTCACAAGGGAGATTACGTATCGCCTTAAATTTATGGAGGAAGGAATGCCCTCCCCGATGGGATACCCGGCGGTAATCTGGGAGCATGTTCGTGGAGATCTTCCCAATACTGGACCAGACTCACCATCTTCTTCGGCTCCAGGTCTATTTATAGACACGCACTCGGTTTTGGGTGGTAAGCCGAATCAGTATTCGACTCAATCTTTCACGGCGATGATTAATGGCGTATCAGTTGGAGTTCCTGTGATGGGCGCCTTTGGTGGTGATCGACAGGAATTGACCATCGAAAAACACCCCGGGTACGTTTCTATAAATGGCGACATTGGTGGGAAGATCGATTCCAGCGGCAAACTGATCCCGGGGACTTACACGCCATGCCCATAGGTCGCGACATTATCGCAGGGGTTGTGATTTTTGGGCAAATGGCCGCCTGTTCGCATCCCGCTCAGCTCCGCGATCAATGGCAGACATCAGAGAGGCAGCTATCATTCGAGAAGTGGCTGCAGCGTGCCTCTGCGGCTCCACTAATTGTCCTCGGCCGGGTGCTCTCGGTGGATAAGATTGGTCAGCCTCAGAGGTCACATGGCGATGCTCAAGTAAAAACCGAATTGACCAGAATCCGTATCGATGTTGAGCAAGAAATCAAAGGCGCGATCCCTGCGAATCCGATGGAGTTTTATTTGTTCGAGTTGAGTGAAGAAAGTGATGTCGGTGCAGGAGTGCCGGCCTATATTCCCGTCGCTGGTCAACGGAGGATCTATTTCCTGAGGGCCGAAGCTGGCATATATCGATCCGTTGGAGATGTAGCACGCTATAATTTGGAAGTGTGGAATGGGGCTCATGAGCCTGGTTTTTGCCGTGGAATGTCGCCGGGGCGTTGTGTTAGTGAATTGTTGCTAGTTCCTGTAGGGATAGCTGATGTCGAAGCCTTTGTAAGTGGTCTGTGGCCGTCCGCATACGCATCCGGTATATTGTCTTCTCCGGAAAATACCAAAGAGCTTCTCGATAAACTAAGGAAATATCCGGATGCGAGAATCGTAAAGGGGGCTTCCGAGACTCTTCAGATGCTAGAGCAGTGGTGGCCGAGCCTGAAGAAAGAGAACGTCCATAACGACAAGTAAGTTGCGGATGCGGGATCCAACTGAGCGGAACGGTGGAAGGGGACGTCCACCAGGCTCGACCCAGGCACCAGCAACGAAAAGGTGTCCAAGGTGGAATTCACTCGCGACGGATACTTGAATGCCACGGAAGAGCGCCAGTATGACTACGGGGATCTGACCACGCCGGCCCGGCGCGCCTGGAAGGTGATGGATACCACCATGGCGAGCCAGGGCATGTATGACCGCGTGCAGAGCGTCGGGGTGACGGCGGGAACGCAGACGGTGACTTCGGCCCAGTTTAAGTACGACGGCGCGGGCAGCGCGGATTGCGGCAGTTCCAGCGTGGCGTTGACCGATGCGACAGGTATCACCTTCCATGATTCAGCCTTTGGAACAACAAAGACGGATCGCGGCCTGCCGACCTGGGTTTCCCAGTTAGGCAAGCCCAATGTGTGCGTCAGTTACGACATCGCCGGCAACGTGATCCGGTCGCGAGAGCCGCTGACCTCGAAGGAGGTGGCGTTCTCACTGACGGCGGCTACGAAATATGCCCTTCCCGCGGTGACGACGCCTAACAACAACACGAATCTCGCCACCTCTTACCAGTGGAACCAGATGCTTGGGTTGACTCAGACGACCGGCGCGAACGGAGCGACGTCGTCGTTTACCTACGATTCCATCCAGCGGCCAGCGACGGCCACAAATGCGCACGGCGGGATTACCGAGTATAACTACTGGACCAACACAACCAGCTCGAGTTCCGCGGTTGGCATCACCTCCACGGACTTCGATGGATTCGGCAGAGTGGTCCAGACCCGACTTGGAGTCACTGGTTCGACTCTCTCGATCAAGGACACGCAATATGCGCCCTGTGCCTGCTCGCCCACCGGCAAACTGAAGCGAGTCTCTATGCCCTACGTGCCGGGTGTGACACCGAAGTACACGGAGTACACCTACGATGGACGCGGCAGAACGGTGACAGTGACCCTGCCTGATGGCGCGGGGGAGACCACTTACCTCTACGAAGGGAATACAGTGAAGGTGACGTCGCCGGTTCGGGATACGAATAAGCCGATCTGGAAGAAATACAGGATGGATGCCTTTGGCAACCTGGTGCACGTGACCGAACCGAATCCGGCCTATATCCCGGGAGGTAGCGAGCCGCAGGAGGTGGAAACCGACTATACCTACAATCTTTTCAATCAACTCCGGACCGTGACGATGACGCGCGGGGCGACGACGCAGACTCGCACGTTTAACTACAATTCGCTGTTCCAGTTGACGAGCGTGATTCAGCCGGAAACAGGCACAACTACCTACACCTACGGGGCGGATGGCCAAGTGGCAACGAAGACGGACGCCACAGGTGTCGTGACGATGTACGGGCGAGACGGCTATGGCCGGCTGGTGGGCGTGTATGTGAAGCCAGTCGGATGGACGAATTATGACTACACCCAGTCGCCGACCTACTTCTACGACAATGGTGTAAATGCGCAGGGGCGGCTGAGCACGGTGACGTTGGGTCCAGTGGTGGAAACGTACGAATACTCGGTGGGCGGTCTCATCACGAAGAAGAAAGTGGAATTCCAGAACAACGACACACCGTTGGAGGCGAACTACACGTATGACACCGAGGGGCGCATGGCGTCCATGAAGTATCCAGATGTCTACAACCTCAATGGGACAGTAGCAGAGACGGGACGGACCCTGACCTATTTCTACGACCCAATGGGAGTGTCGGCCTTACGCGACTCTACATATCCGATTGCGCCCGGCAGTCGGGCCGGTGCGCTGCGAAATGCGGCTGCGCAGATTACCCAGATGGTGGTGTACAAGCCGGATGGGACCTCCGACACTGAGTCGTTCACCTACAACGGTCTGGGACAGTTGACGCAGGCGTCAGGGCGCGGATCGAACATCGAGTATCGATACTCGGCGACCGCCAACGACGGGCGGATCACCTCGCGGAAAGACAACGTGAGTGGCGAAGAGGTCTCCTATCAATACGATCAGTTGGGGCGTTTGATCGCGGCTTCGACGACGGGACCGGAGTGGGGCCTCGAGTGGGTCTATGATGGCTTTGGCAATCGCCTGCAGCAGAACAGGACGAAGGGCACGGGGCCGTCGGCCGTATTCACTGTCGACCCGGCGACGAACCGGATGACCGGAACAGGCATGACCTACGACGCCAACGGAAACATGACGGGCTTCGGGACCGGTTCGGGCACGGCGACCTACGACCTCTTCAACCGGATGGCGACCGTGACGACGGGCAACGGAGCCGAGGGGTACATGTACTCGGCAGCGAATCAGCGGATTCAGATCACGCGCCCGACGGGAACGGTGGAGACGTTCTTTTACGGCCTCGGAGGAGAGTTGCTGGGCGTGTACCAGCGAGGCACGAAGGCGAACGGGCACAAGTACTTCTCGTCGGCGTCGATCCGGGTTTGGTTCTCTGGCCGGTTGATCGGCAGCGGAGCAAACTCCATGGTGACCGACAGACTCGGGAGTGTGGTGAAAAGCGGGACTGAGTCCTTGAGCTACTACCCCTATGGGGAACAGCAGTCGGGGAACGCCAGCGCTGACCGCGAGAAGTTTGCGACATATACCCGGGACGGGGTTAGTAGCCTCGATTACGCTCAGAATCGATATTACTCACCGCAGTTTGGGCGGTTCACAACGGCGGATCCATATCAGGGAATCAGAATGGGGGAGAATCCTCAAAGTTGGAATATGTATGCGTATGTGGCGAATGACCCGGTGAATTATCTAGATCCACGGGGATTGAATATGAGAGCTCCCGGAGGGCCTTGTCCCGCCGAGTACCAGAGTTGCGACCCATTTGAATGTGACCCGATGTTTGAGTATTGCCCCGGGGGAGGGACACCCGGATACGAGCCGTCACCGGCTCCTGCTGAGGAGCCGGATCCTCCATACAGTGCGTTCGCCGCCACCCAGCGCGCGCGTGCTGATCTCGGGAAGAAGGACTGCTTCGAATTGCTCGGTTTTAGTAGTGCTGATGCGGCACAGAAATGGTTCGACAGGTTGAAATTCAACTACCTCCACCTGGGGAATATAGTCGTCAATAACGGAGTTCCCGCTGACAAGCCAGCTGCGGCGAATACAAAGGGCTTCGGCACGATTAATATCAACCTCGACTACAATAACTGGGATGATTTCTCGCATCTAACAACCAGTACGGGTCGTCCATATAACTTTCTCGGATATATGAACAGGGCTTTGCTTACTCGCTTGAGCTCCTCTCAGCTTGGTGAAATGATCATTATTCACGAACTCCGTCATCAAGTGACAATAGAAAAAACAAGCGACGCTGAGACTAGAAAAGCAAACTTGGAGATTGTCCACAAATGCCTTTATTGAGCACGCTTGTCTATTTCGACAAAATGCCTTGCACCTGGGTGGCTCGAGGTGTGTTTCTCTATGTAGCTCTGGTTGGGATCGCAGGAGGTCAGTCCTTTGGTCAATCCTTTTGCGCGTTTGAAGTGACCGTTCGCTCCTCACTGCACAGGCCAATGGCGGGCGTTGGCGTCGGTTTTATTGGTGAGCATCGGACTACACTTTATGAGAGTATTAGTGATAAATACGGAGTTGTTCGCTTTTGCGATGGACCGTTAATGCCAATCGACATAGTAGTTGGCAATGATATTTGTGGCTCCGTACTGCTTAGAAATATAAAAGCACGATGGCCTAATAGCGCTCGCATGTCGGTAGTATATGACGACCGAGCATGTGACCACTTGGCCCTGTCGGCCGACATCGTTGCTTTGCTGAGAGTGCAGGATGAAGAAGGCCGTCCTATTTCTGGGGCACAGTTTGCCGACGCTGCAAAAAGGCCGGGGACATCCGTGAGCGATGAGTATGGGCGCGTCTTTCGCGTTTGCAGAAGAGGAGAGTTGCTGCAAGGCACGATACAGAAGAGAGGATGGCTTGCTGCGAAGATTTCGCATGTATGCGGCGATGATGTGGAAATTCGCACTGTTCTCCGTCTCGAGCGGACAACTCCACGATCATCGAAAAAACAGGAAAACCCATGATAAAAGAAAGGAATGGGGACATCCATGATAAGTAGTTGTCAAGGGAAAACCACTCTCCAGAAACTTGGAGGGTGGACGCCCTGGCCTGTCATTCTCGTATTTGAATGAGAAATAATCATCCTGCAGCGTACTGATTGATCAGAATGCCTCGATCCGCTCGATTCATTGCGCCCGGTGTAGCGCATCACATTACTCAACGTGGTATCGACCGCCAGTCGGTGTTCCATTCCCGCCGTGACCGGCTGACCTACCTGAGTTTATTAAGGGAACAGGCGGCCGTCAGCAACCTCCCGATTCTGGCTTATTGCCTGATGGCCAATCACATACACCTGATTGCCGTACCGCACGAGGCGCCCGTCCTAGCTGAAGTCATGCAGCGAGTGCACGGCCGGTACGCACAGTATCTGAACGCTCGCCGGGGTCGTTGTGGGCACCTTTGGCAGAACCGTTTCAATTCCTGTCCGTTGTGGGGGCGGTCCCGGTGGCCGAAACGGCAAACCAGGACGCGCCCTGGATTCGCATGCCCAGCGGGAATCTGCTGCACGCGGCGCTGGCCGAGCAGGTGATGCTCATCCTGATAGTGCTCTACCTGCAGTGGATCGCGCTGGTGCCGGTCGGCTTCTCCTGGGGCCAGGGCTGGCGGGGCGGGACGTTCGTCCTGCTCATGATTGCTCCCCTGCTGCCGCTCATCTTCCCGATGCCCTTCTGGAGTGAGTCCGTCACTCATTCGGGCGTGGCTTTGACTCCGTGGGCGGTTCACCTGCTGCCTGCCAACGGAGCCGTCCTGGCCGGACTGGCCCTCTCGGCCGCCTTGCTGGGATTGTGGCTGATGTTCCAGTTCTTCGAACGCACGGACCTGGCGCAACAGCCCGTGCCGTCAGGCAATTCGCTACTGGGCATGTAGCCAGGGAAGACGCCGCGGACCAGCCGGCGCTCCAACCGGTTGTGCCGCGAAGGGGAGTGGGCGCTCGTGGCCAGCGGGCGAGGCTCGCTCGCTGCGAGGGAATGCATGCGGAATCTGCCTGAAGATGCTGGAAACGAGAACCATGGCGGTGGGCTCGCGATCGACCGGTTTCGGTTTCTTGCCGAGAATCTGAGCCGATCTATCAACGCGAGAACTTCGCCCTGCTGCCGCACCGCATGCCGGTGGCTGATAGCTCATCTGCGTGGGAGTGGTAATTAGGGAGTCATTGAAGAATGGACTGGTTCGCGGTTCCCGTTTGTGGCGGGAGCCCGGTGCGGCCATCCCGAGGCTCCAGTGCACTCTCGGAATGGAGAGTCTCGGAGGATTTCAAGGACTCCGGCATCGGCAGAGGCTCCCTTAGGTTTACTGGCGCGGCCCACAGGGCCAGAGTGGGAGTTCCTGACAAAGTTCCTGACTTAGTTGAGCTGCGGTAGAGCGCCTGCACGTCATTGCCCGCATCACGGCTCAGGACCGTGGATGGTGGACGTCCTCGTCTGTCACGCTCGCTTTCTTCCGCAGATATTCAATACCGGAATCTCCAGAATTCCAATATCGGAAGCCTTACCAGACCTGGTGATCCAAACTGACGGGGTGCTGTTCTCAGCAGCCGAAGTCCTGGCGAGGAGCAGCCGCCATGCGAGCTTCTTGCCGGCATATTCGCACAGTTCGTGGTAGACAACCTGAGGAAGCCTCGCCTGTCATTCATTACCGTCGAGAATGGATGCTTTTGCGGCATTTCGCGAAGCGACAGACCAGGACGTCCCCGTGCCGTCCCCGTGCCCCCGTACTGCCGGCGATTCGCCAAATGACAGGACGTCCCCGTGCTGCGTACGTGCTAAGATCTCCCGGAGGCTAGGATCGCCATGGCTTTCGTATCTGACTCCAGACACCGCGCTCGATACGCCGTCTCTCCCGCCGCAGATAAGCAGATTGCCGATATCAAGATCCTGTTGGAGGCCATACGCATTCTGCCGATATGCACGCCCATGAAGTGTACCAATCCACAAGCCATTGAAAAGGAAAGCCTTACAGTCTCAGTCCACTCGCCGTCCGACGCTTGCCCGCTCGAAGTCCGGATACCTGTTCGTCCTCTACAGTCCAGCAACTGGCCTGAATGCAATAACATACAGGGCACAATCACACCCATCCTTAGACCATAAAGTATCCCGGAGTACGCATTTAACCCATCGAAATGGCCACTGGGACGGGTCGCGATCTTGAAGGGCAGCGAGTCAAGGCCGCCGACCTCACGAGCGAGCAGCCGCTCACTCCGCATTCCAGCCCACCCCCACACCCTCCTCACGAAGCTCCGCCTTCCCCCGCAGTATTCCCCCGTTTTGCCACATTGAGCTTCTTTCATCACACGACGATCAAAAAAATCTTCTCCAATGCAATCAGCCAATTGCAGACATTCCTCTCCTAGATCCTTGGTCCACGCCCCCTAAGAATGGGTATAGAGGATATTTCACATGAACAGCCCCGTACCTGACGCTGGCGCCTTCCCGGACACCGGCCTGCTGACCCTCCGCCCCATCCAGCAGGTGCACTGAACCCAAGGCACTCCCGAACAGGAACCCGGAAAGGACCCACCCCATGCCCCTGACCCAAATCTCCGAAAAGCGCCTCGCTGCCAACCGAGCCAACGCCCGCAAATCCACCGGCCCCCGCACCGCCGCCGGCAAAGCCAAGGTCTCCGACAACGCCCGCCGCACGGGAGCCTACAGCGAAGACCACCGCATGCCGCCCCGCATCGAGGCCCACTTCCGAGCCCTCGCCGAGGCCCGCACCCAAAACCTGGCCGATCCCACCCTGCGCGACCTCACGTACGAGTGGCACATGCTCCAGGGCCACCTCACCCTCCACGAGAGCCGCGAACGCGCCCTCTTCAACGCCGGACTCGAATACGGCCGCGGCAACGAGGACATCGCCCGCGACTGGGTCCTCCGCCAGCACGGCTTCATTCAGGCCCTCAATCGCTACGCCGGTTGGATCCAGCTGCGCCTCCGCCGCGTCGAAGCCGCCATCCTCGCCACCCCCACCGGCCTGGACCACTTCGCCGAACTCCTGGCCTCCTGCGAGCCGTCCGGGTCCGAAGCCACCCAACCCACCGCGAATTTTGAGGGAACAAACCCATCTGCTCCGGAACCGCCGGCCAGCCAGCCCGTCCCGCCGGAACCCACCGCAATTTTTGAGGGAACAAACCCATCGGCTCCGGAACCGGCGGCCAGCCAGCCCGCCGTCCCCGAACCCACCGCCGAATTTGAGGGAACAAACCCACTTCCCTCTTTCCGCCCCACCCCGGCAGTTCCTGGTGGAAGTCCCGCGAGACCGGCTTCGGTGCGAACGCGTCCGCGCGGCTGCCGCCACAGGCTGACAGGTCGATGGGGGCACTCCGGCAAGAAAGCGCCGATGCACACGGTCATTGGACAGAGGCACCCGGTCGGGACGGGCTCTCCGGTCAATTTCACAAGACTCGGGCAGCGCACCGGCGTCGGCACAGTCGCGCCGCGTGCCTCTTGCCCGCTGCCGCCCCTCATCCCGCAGGAGCAGTGGCACCGTGAAAGCCCCTCCCGGGTTGCCGGGCAGCCGGCCGGAGTTCGGGTCATGAAACAGAAACTCCGGGCCCTGGAGCCCGGAGTTTTCATCCAAATGGATTCGCTTCTACGAACAGCCTGTGGCGACAGAGGTCCAGTTGCGCGACCTCGGCCCCATCCGGCTAGGCTCGCCGGCGGCGCCAGGCGGCCACGGCGGCCAGCCCCAGTCCGCTCAATGCCCAAGTTGTGGGCTCCGGGACCGGGTTGCCACTCGGCAGGGTGGAGGAAGTGGTGACCAGCAGGTTCCGGAAATCCACGGAATTGCCTCCGGGATTCGGCGTGTAGAGGTAAAACCGGAAGGTGATGGCATTCTCTGCCGACGCATCGAGATCGAAAGACTGCAGCGCGGGTGCGGCCGCTGAGCCCCCCGGCAAAACCTGGTTGATGAGATCCGAAGTGTAACCGTCCAGGCTGGAACGAACGAAGTAGCCGCGCGGGTCCGAGGATCCGCCCTTGCCGACTTCATACGCCACATGCAGTTGGCCTAACGTCACCGGCGTGAGGCCGAGCGTGACAGCGAAGAAACTGTTGTTGATCAGTGCGAGGCCCGCCGATGTACTGCCGCTATTCGGATAGGCCTCCAGCACCACGCCGAAGCCGTCGTTGCCAACACTGGTGCCAGACAGAATGTGGGAGGTATCCAGGTTCTCCGTTACCCCGGAACCAACGACGCTGGCGCTGAAGTTCGCGCTGAAAGGGTAAAGAACAACGGTTGCCGCATGACTGGGTACTGCTGCTACTACCAGCAACAGGCAAACTGCTAACAGCAAGTGCTGCGAACAGAGGCGGGCGAGACTGAATTTCACTGATCCTCCGTGAGACGGATCTATCGATCCAGCCCGAGTATACACGCGTTAGTACTAGTACTACCGTTTTATATGAAAATATTTTAATGCTGGCTTGTTTGCGGGAGCGCAACCACCCTGCCACGTCCGCAAAGAGACGCTTCGCGACAGACAAGGAGGGCTTGGCGGAGCTGGCGGGGGCTGTGACCAGCCTGCCTGCACGGCTCTCGGTTGGACACCGCGGACCGCCGTCCAGTGGCGGGATAGAGTGCTGATGCACGCGCTGGCTTCTCAAGGTAGCTCGGTCGGGACGGACCGTCCCCCTCCCTGTTTCTCTCTCTCGCTGTGGCGGCTAGTGGTCCTGCTGGATCGCCTGCTGGATGCCCTTCAAAAGCTGGGCTGCGGTGTACGGCTTCTGCAGGAATCCGGCCGTCACCTCGCTGGCCAGTTCCTCGCGTGCGAACGTCTCGCTATATCCGCTCGATAGCACGATGGGCACTTCGGGCCGGATCGCCCGGATCAATCCCAATGCCGTCTGGCCGCCCATCACGGGCATGGTCATGTCCAGCAACACCGCCCGGATCTCTCCCGCATGCTGCCGGAAGAGGTCGACGGCTTCGTGTCCGTCCGCGGCAACCAGCACGGTATACCCGGATTGCTTCAGAATGAGTCCGGCCAACTGTGTGAGGGACGGCTCGTCGTCGGCAATCAAGATCGTTCCGGTACCCCGTGGAACCTTCGACAACGGCGCATCGGCCACCCGCAGGATACCCGCCGGCACCGCCGGGAAGGAGACCGTGAACGTTGTCCCTTTGCCGGGAATGCTATCCACCTGCAATGCGCCCTTGTGGCCGCGTACAATGCCCGATACGACGGCCAGCCCCAGGCCGCGCCCGGTGAACTTCGTCGAGAAGAACGGGTCGAAGATCTGGGCCTTCGTGGTCTCACTCATGCCGGATCCCGTGTCCTTCACCTGCAGGAAGATGTCCGCTCCCTCGCCCACGAGGCCGGTTGTCACCCGGACGGTGCCGCCTTCCTCGCCAATCGCCTCCGCGCCGTTGATGATCAGGTTCATCACCACCTGGCGGATCTGGCTGGCGTCCGCTTCCATCCAGGGCAGCTCCGGCTTGAGTTCGAGTTCCATCCGGACCGTCTTGGGGATGCTGGCGGCAATCAGCGGCAGCATCTCCGAGATCAGCGCCGACAAGTCGAAGCGGCTGATCACGAACTTGCCCTTGCCGGCATACGCCAACAACTGCGCCACCAGTTCGGCCGCCCGGACGCTGGAGCGCTCAGCGATCTCGATGATCGGATAGGCGGAGTCGTCCGGAGACAGGTTGTCCTTCACCAGCGTCAGGCTGCCCATGACGCCCGTCAGCAGGTTGTTGAAGTCGTGGGCGATGCCGCCGGCCAGAACCCCGATGCCTTCCATCTTCTGGGCCTGCTGCAGTTCCTGGGCGGAGCGGCGGAGCTCGGTCACATCGCGAATCAAGACTCCGTACTCTCGCGTCTCGCCGTGTCCCAATGAAGCCAGGACGCTGGTGCCCAGGAAGCGCGTACCGTCGTTCCGCACGCGCCAGCTCTCCCATTCCACCCAGCCGGAAGCATCCGCCTCGGACATCGGCTGCTGCAGTCCCTCGGCGGGCACGCCGTCGGCGGCCGAAAGAAGGCTGGCGTCCTGGCCCATCACCTCGCCCTCGCGGTAGCCAAACAGTCGCTCCGCGCCACTGTTCCAACTGGTGATCCGGCCGGTCGGGTCCACCGTGAGCAGGGCGTAGTCCTTGACGCCGTCAAAGAACAAGCGGTACCGCTGGCTCGTCTGGGCCAGTCGTCTTTGCAGGATCGCCGCATAGCGCTGCCCCAGAAACGCCTGGCCCAGCGCCATCAGCAAGCCCGCATACAGCTGAAGCGTGGGCGGCGCTATGGGTACCTGGTGGATCGCCATTGCCCATAACTCCTGCGGCGAGACCTGCCGGTCTCTGGCCACCCGTTGCAGCCGCAAAGGCTCGGGGTAGCGGCAGAAGACCTGCCCCGCAATCAGCGTGCCCAAGTGCTGGCTGCCCAGGCACAGAGGCACCGCGATATGAGCCAGTCCGGCCTGGTCCTGCACCATCGACACGCCATTTGTCTTCAGGGCCTCTTCGGCCGCTCGGCAGTGCTGCCCGGCGCTCAATAGACAGAAGGGGCACACGGAATCGCCGGACTTCCCCTGGCCGCTCTGCGCCAGGGTCCAAACGGGCTGCGGATTGTGGCACTCGCCCAGCAGGCGCCCCTCCGGGTCGGACAGTGCCACGGCCAGTTTCATGGTGCGGGCAAACGTCTCCAGCACCGTGGTCCAGCCGGCCGGATCCAACAGCTCGGCACGCCATTCCGGAGAGAGATGGACATAGCCATACTCCTCCTCGGAAAGGCTGGCATCTGCCCTGAGGATCTCAGCCGCGCCAGGGGTGAGGCCGAAGGGAGCTCGGTGTGCACTCATATTTTGTTCAGTGGCAGGACCGGGACGGTCAGCCGGCTCGGAGCCCGGCTCAGGATGCCGGAGTATTTGGAGAGCGGCTGCACACTGGCAACCTGCTCGTCGAAGGGTAGAAGCGTGATGCCGCCTTGTCCGATCACATACTCCCGGCTATCGATCTCGTGCTTGCTGCCCCGTGACTTCACGACCGTGAGGCAGCGGCGCAGCGAACTGTTGATCTCCACGAGGCTCAATAGGATGATGTTGTCCACAATCGAGCTCACGGGGAAATCCGGCATGAAGGACGAGAGCCCCAGAAACTCGGGGTTCTCATAGCTGAAGAAGGTTGTCATCAGCCTGTGCTTGCTGTACGCCACTAGCGCATGAAAGAAGTCGCGGTAGACACCCTGGTCGACCAGGGCCGTGCTGTAGCTCGTCATGCCGTCGATGACCATGCGCTGGATATTGTGCTCCTCGATGGTCCGCACGATCTTGGCGAAATGGACGTCTATGTTCAGTTCCTGCGGGCTGTCGAAAAGGACGTGGATGGTGCCATTGTCGATCTGGGCCTGCAGATCCAGGCCGATGGTTTCAGCATTGCGGACAATCTGCGCGGGGTGTTCATCCAGTGAGATCAGCAGCCCTTTCAGATTCAGGTTGATCGCTCCCTGCCGCAGGATCTGCGTGCCCAGGACGGTCTTGCCCACGCCGGAAAGTCCGACCACCATGGTGGTGGACCCATCCAGGATTCCGCCGCCCAGCAATGTGTCCAGCGCCTCCACTCCGATGGCCGAGCGCCGCGCCTTGGAGGTGGGCTGGGCGAGAGTCAGGCGCAGCGGCGCCTGGACCCGGCGGAACATTTGCAGGCCCTTGCCGTCCACGATTTCCAGGGAGTGCTCTCCATGGTCATAGCCTTGGCCGCGGCTCTTGACGATCTCCACACTGCGCAGGATTCGCCGGTTAAACAGCGTTCGCCGCAGCCGGATGATCGTGTCGGCCAGGGCGCCTGCCGATTCCAGCGTCATCAGCGTATCGGGGGAGGTCCCGATTTCGTGGGAGAGCATCGTCGTCAGATGCACCCGGTCGAGCCCTTCGAGGAGCTGTTGGAGCGTTTCCCGGTAGGAGCCTGGTCCGGCCGCCGTGATTGCGCCGATCATCAGGGGCGATCGACGCAGCAGGCCGATGCCATCGATGAAGATCCGGCGGGCCCCCATTTCGGATGCTGTCTCCAGCAACAGGCTATCCACCGCTTGCAGCTCCTGATCCAGGACGCTGGGGCTGGTGAAGATGATCTGTAGCTTGTGCTGCTCCTGTAGTGCCGCCAGCTCCCAGCCCATCGAGGCGGCGTCCCGGATCAGCTTGTCGGGGCTGACTTCGAAGACGACGATAATTCCGGGCTCGTTGAACTCGGTAATCCCGCGGTAGATGAACTCGGTACCCAGCAGGGTCTTGCCCGTGCCGGTTGTTCCTTCGACGAGAATCACATTGGACCTCGGAATCCCGCCCAGCAGGAGCTCATCCAGGCCGCAAATACCAGTCTGAACCACTTTGTCCGCCGTCCCTTCGTACGCTGTCTTCATGAACATCTCCGGCGCCCAGCAGGCGTCCCCCCCACAAGCTGCACGTGGACGCCCGCTCGGGTTCCGCTGCAATGGGCGGCCAGCGCCGGGCACGGGAAATCCAGCAGGGTCAATGTGGGAATGTCTGGCGGAATCCTGGCAATTTCTCCGAATTGCGAGCCGGGCCGCCGTTGCCTCTCAGTGACTTAACGGAGGAATAGGCCGAGATTGATGCAGCCGGCCTGCGCTTGTGATCTCCTCAGGAAGGGAGCCTGGAGCGGCAAACCCGCATCTGCCCACGGTCGCCGAGGATTGGGCCGTACGCCCAATCGGGCGCTGGCAAATATTGGTCAGGCGACGCCCGGGCGTCACCGGCAAGGCGGCAAGGGGATTCCCGCCTGACTCTCAAATTTCCTCGGGCAGGGCTGACCGCCCACCGCCACCCAGCCGTTCCTCGGCCATCCTTTGTCCCAGGACAGCCTCGCCGTACGCGGCGTACACCCCCTCGAACACCCGGTCCCAGGACTGGCTCTCCGCAAACTCTCGCGCCGGCTGCCGCATCCCCCAGCGCAGTTTGTTGTCGAGCGCCAGCCTGACAACCTGTTCGACAAAGGCTTCCCGGGTCGCGCCAATCAGGCCCGTCTCACCCGGCCGCACCAGGAACCGCGGACCCCCTCGTCCCGTGACCACGACGGGGACTCCGCTCGCCATGGCCTCGACGACAACATTCCCGTATGTGTCGGTCTCCGAAGGAAACACGAACAGATCCATATCCGCATAGGCCCGGGCCAGCTCAGGCCCGCGCAGCACTCCGGTGAATCGGGCCCGCCGCAACCGCGACTCCAGCCATGCGCGCTCGCTGCCGTCCCCGACAATCAGGAAGGAGTAGCGGCCTGGCATCACCCGTTCCAGGGCCTCCTCCAGAGCAGCCAGCAGCCGCACATTCTTCTCCGGCGACAGCCTCCCCACGAACCCGATGAGCACCTCGTCCGCCTCCACGGGCCGTGCGCGCAGGGAAGGATGGAACGTCTCGGGGTTGCTCCCGCGCCTCATGAGGCGCACCGGGCGCCCGGTGCGCTCGTGCAGCAACGTGCACAATTCCGGACTCGGCGCCAGCAGCACGCGCGCCAGTTGGTAGAAACGCGCGGTCAGCGCCAACGCGGCCCGCTCCCCAAGCTCGTCCACGCGCCCGGCCAGTGAGCCTGGCCAACCCTGCAGCATCCGCCGCAATCGCCGGCCCGCATACTCGTGTACGTTCGTATGCCACGACAGCACCAGCGGCACACCCAACCGATGCGCCAGCCAGGCTGCCGGCAACCCCATATCGCCAGGGCCCGTGGCGTGGATCACATCCGGTTCAAACTCACGCAACAGCTTCAAGACGGCCGGCAGATTCCGCCAGCAAAGCAGGTCGAACGACAGGTCGCGCTCCAGGCCCAGCCGCCAACGGCTGCGCTCATACTCCGCGATCCAGAACTCACCCTGCTTTTCGAGCGCGGCCTTCGCTCCATAGTGAATCGACAGGAACGGATACTGACGCCGCCGCGCAAACTCGTGCAGGCTCCGACTGGTCAAGGCGACGCCGTTCACCTCATGGAAGCTGTCAGTGAAGAACGCGACCCGCGGGATCACAGGGCCGCCTCCTCGCTGCCGGCCAGCGCTGCGCGCACCATGTCGTGCACCCTGGAGTTGCTGAACAACTGTACGAGGCCCACGAAGTAGCGCACCACGGCCGGGCCTTCGCCGCCCCACAACTCGGCGATGGTCACCGGCTCGCCTTGCTCCGGTTGAAACCACACTCGCTGCGCCCACGACTCGCGGCCCGCCGCATCCGGCAGGTGGCACAGCGCGTCGCGCAGCACCTCGAAGCATCGCAGCAGGAACGCCTCGCGAAACTGCGGCAGCACCAGCATGTGGCTGGCGCCGTGTGTCCTCACCTCGTCCACAAACTCACAGAAGGTCGCCGCGTGGGTCAGGTTGACCACCGCATTCGGTTCCAAACCGTGACGGTCTCCGCCGGAGATTACAGGCAAGCCGCAGTCCAGGCCGAGATCCAACACCGCCCGGTTCTCGCTCCAGGGCCGCAGCCCGTTGAACTCCAGCGCATGGATCCAGCCGCGGTGCCTGTGCAGGAAGCCCGCGATCAACGCCGCATGGCGCGCCGCCCCGATGCACGCCTCGTCCCAAAGTGGATGGTTCAGCACCACCAGCGTCTCGCGGGCGGAGCTCAACTCCTCCAGCAGGCCAGCCAGCAGCGCCGGGTCCGGGCTCTGTGTATATTCGCGCATGCCCGCCTCCAGTGCCGGCAGCGGGCCATGTGGAATGTTGTGGACGCCCAGATGCACGAACGACGGCCCAAACGGCACCGTCCACTCCACTGAGTGCGGCACGATCCTGGACGGCTCCACCACGGTCAACAGCCTGGGAGCGTCCATGTTGTCGTGGTCCGTCAAGGACACCAGCGCCTCCAGGCCCAGCTTCTCAGTGATCTGCCGGGTCTCCAGTTCCAGTGCCTGCGGGCCGCCCAGCGGAGGCGTCCACCAGGCTCTCGTATAGTCGAGAGCCCGGCCTGTGCGCTCGCGATACCGCCGCTCCTGTGCGCTCACCAGGGGGCCGAGCACGGGAATGTGCGGCACATGCCTGGGAATGAACGACAACGTTTCCCGCGAGTGCATCGTGTGGCTGTGCAGCGAGACGCCTCGCCGATACCGCGCCGCCGCCTTGGGCTCGCGCCAGTGCAGGTCCATTCTGGTCCGGTTCACTCTACCTCCCTCGGCGCCGCGAATCAGGCCGGCCGCGCCGCGCACTCATCTGGACCAGGATCAGCGAAGGGTCCTTGCAGCTTGATGGAGAATCGATGAAACTGCGGAAACATTGCGGCCTGTTTCTGTTCCAAGCGGATGGCTTATCCCTTCCACAGACCGACGCGCAGAAACCCGGCCACCAGGTCCGGAGTCCGCCGCAGATCGTCTCGCAGCGAAGTCCCGCCGGCGCCCGTCAGGTAGGCGCCCTGCCGTGTGCAATGCAGATGGAAGAGCGTTGACAGAATCGTGAAGACCGTCGAAGCCCAAAGCCCCGTCCGCCAGTGCGGCGTGCCGCGCAGGATGTGCAGGACCAGTTCCAAAACCTGCAATCCCAAGGGCAGCGCCACCAGGCTCACCATCGCCCCGTGCCACGCCGGTTGAACATGCCGCAACGACTGTGTGACGGCCCCGCAAAATCCTGTGGTGGCCACCCTCAGTAAGAACTCCACGGCCATTGCACCGGCCGCGGCGCGCCAACCCGATCTCAAGGTGGCGGCCAGGAAGAGCAGCGCCCGGACTGTGGCACTCAGCAGGGCGGCCTTCCAATGCCAACCGGACCAGAGTACGTCCGCCGGCTCATTCAGCGTGCGCCGCAAGGCGACGCCCAGGCTCTCAGTCTGCCGCGGGGAGGTCAAGCCATCAGGCTAGTAGCAAACCGTTCCAGTTCGATGACAAATCGGAGCCAAATCCATGGAGCCGTTCGTCGAGAGGCCTACCGACGTACATATTCGTCTTGACAAGAAAAGTATTCGGTGCTGAACTGGAACGGATCCATGGCGGCCTTGCCCCAGCTCGAAATAGTCCGCGATCCGGCCCGTGCGGCTGCCATGATGCAGCCTGTGCGCCTGCGGATCCTGCACGAGCTGCGGGAGCCGCAGTCGGCTTCCTCCATTGGCCGGCACATCGATCTGCCGCGGCAGCAGGTGAACTATCACCTGCGCGAACTCGAGAAAGAGGGCTTCCTGTGCTTCGTCGAGGAGCGGCGCAAAGGGAACTGCGTGGAGCGGATCGTCCAGGCGACGGCCCAGTCCTATCTCATCAGCCCCGAAGCACTGGGCGAGCTGGGCGCTACGCCCGAGGTGCAGCGCGACCGCTTTTCCGCCGCCTATCTGGTTGCGGCCGCGGCTCGCATCATTCGCGATCTGGCGGTGCTGGGCTTGCGGTCGCGCCGGGCGGGCCAGCGGCTGTCGACCCTCACGCTAGAGACCGAGGTACGTTTCCGCAATGCGGCCGACCGTCATGCCTTTTCGGAAGAATTGACGACGGCCCTGGCGCGGCTGACCGCGCGCTATCACGACTCGGCGTCGCCCGAAGGCCGGATCTTCCGGTTTGTCGCCGGCGCTTATCCAGCCATCACGAAACAGCAGGACGACGGCCCCGAGGGGGCACAACTCGACTAAGGGAGGAAGGCATGAGCGAAGGCAAACGGAATCTCGATCTGAGTGTAGAGATCGATGCGACACCGGAACAGGTTTGGAAGGCGATCAGCGAGGGCGACCAGATCACGCGCTGGTTCGCGCCGATTGCGAGGGTGGAACCCGGCGAGGGTGGCAAGGTGACCATCTCCTGGGGCCCGGGCATGGAGGGTACGGCGCCCATCACGGCCTGGGAACCCGGCAAGCGTCTGGCCTGGACAGAGGATCACGGGGCGAAGGGGCCGCGTGTGGTGGAGTTCCTCATCGAAGGTGGGGCGGGGAAGACAACGCTGCGGCTGGTGCATTCGGGGTTCGGGGCGGACGCCTCGTTCGACAATGAGTACGAATCCTCTGGCGGGGGCTGGTCTTCCTTCCTGCAACTACTGCGGCACGACCTCGAAAACACGCGCGAACTGCCTGCGCAAACCGTGAACAAAATGGCAATGATCCAGCGCCCGCCGGCCGAGTTGATGGCGGAGTTGAAGGCGGCCCTTGCCTATGAGGAGACCGGATCCGGGCAGTACAAGGCCACACTACCCGGCGGCGCCAGCGTCTCCGGAGCCATCGTCTTCCAGAAGGATCCGGGTTACCTGATTCTTGGGCTGGATTCAATCCACGGCGGGACGGTGGGGCTCTTTGCCGAGAAGTGGGGCGACACGACGGCCCTCACCAACACCTGGTACCTCAAGGGCGAGGCGGCGGCCGGGGCCGATACGCTGCTGCAGGGTTGGGATGAGTTGACTGAGCGGCTGGCCAAGGCGAGTTGATGGCAAGGGGCCCGCTGGCGCATGGTCCAGCGGGCCCCTTGTGAATTCCTCGAGTACGCGCGATGATTTCTCCCATGCGATTCACGAGTCTGGTGGGAGTTCTCCTGGCTGTCTGTCCGCTGGTGGCCCAGCAGCAGGATTTCAGCAAGGTGCAGATGAAGGTCACCAAGGTGGCCGGCAACGTCTATATGTTGGAAGGCGCCGGAGGCAATATCGGCGTCTCGGCCGGCGAGGATGGCATTGTCATTGTCGACGACCAGTTCGCGCCGCTGGCCGGCAAGATCCGCGAGGCTCTCCGGGGCATCGTTGATAAGCCGGTGCGGTTTGTCATCAAT
The DNA here is from genome assembly GCF_015277775.1 of Paludibaculum fermentans. NCBI lineage: Bacteria > Pseudomonadati > Acidobacteriota > Terriglobia > Bryobacterales > Bryobacteraceae > Paludibaculum > Paludibaculum fermentans. The sequence goes on along the minus strand of NZ_CP063849.1, from coordinate 2,183,721 downwards.
ACTCACTATCACGGCGATCACACGGGCAGCAATCTGGAGTTCGGCGGCAGCTCGACCATCATTGCCCAGGACAATGTTCGCAAGCGCCTGATGGGGCAGGGCACTACGCCGCCCGGCAAGCCGGCCAACCCGGTGCAGCCCAAAGGCGCCTTGCCGGTGGTCACGTTTGAACACGACGTTACGGTTCATATGAACGGCGAGGATATCCGGGCGCTGCACTTCCCCTCGGGTCACACGGACGGCGACTCCATCATCTTCTTCCCGCAGTCGAACGTGGTCCACATGGGTGACGACTTCGTCCGGTATGGCTTTCCCTACATCGATGTCGACAGCGGCGGCAGTATCGATGGGATGATCGACGCCATGGAAAAGGCGATCGGCCTGCTGCCGGCCAATGTGAAGGTGATCCCCGGGCACGGGGCCATCGCATCGATCGACGACGTCCGAGAGTTCGTGAAGATGCTGAAGGAGACGCGGGACGTGGTGAAACAGGGCATGGACAGCGGGAAGTCAGCCAATGACTTGAAGAAGGAAAAGGCGCTGGCGGCGTGGCAGAAGTGGTCCGGCGCGTTCATCACCACCGACGGCTGGATCGACACCATCTACAACTGCTTGAGCGGGCAGAAGAACGTCGGCTTCACGAAGCACAACTAAGCGGAGCGGGGTGCCCTTCTACAATGGAGGCACGATGCTGCTGCAACGTGTCGCGCGGACCATCGGGAAATACCAGATGCTGCGGCAGGGTGACGTGGCCGGGGTCGCCGTGTCCGGCGGCGCCGACTCAGTGTGCCTGGCGGGAGTCCTGCGGGCGCTGGCGGGCCAATTGGGGTTCCGGCTCCATATCCTACATCTGAATCATGGACTCAGGGGTGCGGAATCAGACGGGGATGCCGCGTTTGTGGCGTCCCTGGCGGAGGAGTGGGGCCTGCCCTGGACCATCCAGCGCGCAGAACTCGACACGACCCACGGCAATCTGGAACAGGAAGCGCGGCGGGCGCGGCAGCGGTTCTTCGCGGAGGCCACCCGGACTCTGGGCTTGAGCCGGGTGGCGACCGGGCATACGCTCTCCGACCAGGCGGAAACGGTGCTCTTTCGATTGGTGCGCGGCAGCGGACCGGGCGGGCTCGCCGGGATTCTGCCGGTCACGGCGGAGGGCCTCATCCGGCCATTGCTGGAGGTAGAGCGGGCGGAGGTCCGGCAGTGGCTGGGCTCGCAGGGGCTGTGGTGGAGAGAAGATTCGTCGAATCTTGACCTTCGTTTCCGTCGCAATGTCCTGCGGCAGCGGATCCTGCCCGATCTGGAGGAGCACGTGCGCGCCGGTTCCGGCCGGGCGCTGGCGCGGCTGGCCTCGATCGCGGCCTCAGAAGAAGACTACTGGCGCGAGAGTGTCGAGGACGCCTTCCGCCGCTCGATCACCGGAGAGAATCCGTACATTTTCAACACGATAGAGCTGCGGCGGCTGCATCCGGCCCTGATCCGGCGCGTCCTGCGGCTGGGCCTGGAGCGGACGGCCGGTTCGCTGAGGCGTTTCACGCAGGAGCATGTCGAGCGGTTGCTGCGGCTCGTCCTGCAGGCGGATGGGGAGGGGCAGGCGGTGTTGCCGGGCGTGACGGCGCGGCGATCGTTTGAATGGCTCAGGCTGGCGCCGCCGGAACTGGAGCGGGCGGCCGATTGGGCGATCGGCTTGCCGGAACCCGGCCGTGCCTCAGCCGGGCCGGTGACGCTGGAAGTGGTTGAGGACGCAACCGTTTGCCCACCCCCGGCGGACGGCGCGGAATGCCTATATAATGTAGGCAGAGATTGGTTGGATTTCGATCGTCTGTCTTTTCCTCTGATCCTTAGGAACTTGCACGCTGGTGATACGTATCAACCAGTAGGGCGGGACAGACCGGTGAAGTTGAAGCACCTGATGCAGTCGGAGCGGGTGCCCTCATGGAACCGGCCGGATTGGCCGATGATCGTATCGAAGGGCCGCATCGTTTGGGCTCGGAGGTTTGGAGCAGCCGCCTGGGCGGCAGCAGGTCCAGGCACTCGGCGTGTATTGCGAGTGGGTGAGGTTGAGGGAATTCGCGGGTAAAGTGGGCTCCAAAGTAGAAGTTACGGACGGCCAGTGAATCAAAGTGGCCGCGGAATGCGTCTGAAGTAATAGCGTTACAATCGGTTGAACCGGTTCTAAGCGCGTTGGAGAGGGAATGAACTCGAACGTCAAAACAGCAATCTTCTGGGTCGTGTTGGTCTGCGTGGCCATCCTGCTTTGGACAGTGGTCAAGCAGAACACCGCCCGGACCGTGCAGGACTTGTCCTTCACTGATTTTCTCAAACAGGTGGAGGCCGGCCGCGTTAAGGAAGTCGAGATCGCAGGCACGGAAGTCCGCGGGCAGATGGACGATAAGACCCCTCTACACACCGTCGTGCCGCTGGGCTACGACAAAGTGTATGACCTGCTGCGCGAGAAGAACGTGGTGGTGCGCATCAAGGACAACAGCTCCAGCACCTGGATCACCGTCGTGATCAATGCGATTCCCTTCGTCCTGCTGCTGGCCTTCTGGGTCTTCATGATGCGGCAGATGCAGAGCGGCGGCAACAAGGCCTTGAGCTTTGGTAAGAGCCGAGCCCGCATGCACAGCTCGCAGCAGAAGAAAGTGACATTTAAAGACGTCGCCGGCGTGGAAGAAGCCAAGGAAGAGCTGCAGGAGATCATTGAATTCCTGCGCGAACCCCAGAAATTCCAGAAGCTCGGCGGCCGCATCCCGAAGGGCGTCCTGCTCATCGGACCTCCCGGTACGGGCAAGACCTTGCTGGCCCGCGCCATCGCTGGGGAAGGCAACGTTCCCTTCTTCTCGATCTCGGGTTCCGACTTTGTCGAGATGTTCGTCGGCGTCGGCGCGAGCCGTGTCCGCGACCTCTTTGAACAAGGCAAGAAGAACGCGCCCTGTATCATCTTTATCGACGAAATCGACGCTGTCGGCCGGCACCGCGGAGCGGGCCTGGGCGGCGGACATGATGAACGCGAACAGACCCTCAACCAGTTGCTGGTGGAGATGGATGGTTTCGAGTCGAACGAGGGTGTCATCCTCGTGGCCGCGACCAACCGTCCCGACGTGCTGGATCCCGCCCTGCTCCGTCCGGGCCGCTTCGACCGCCGCGTGGTGGTAAGCCTGCCTGACGTGAAGGGCCGGGAGATGATCCTGAAGGTCCACACCAAGAAGACTCCGCTGTCGGACGACGTGGATCTCTCGGTGATTGGCCGCGGCACCCCCGGTTTTGCCGGCGCCGACCTGGCCAACCTGGTGAACGAAGCCGCGCTGCTGGCTGCCCGCCAGAACCGCAAGGTCGTCACCATGGCGGACTTCGAACTGGCCAAGGACAAGGTCATGATGGGCGCCGAACGGCGTTCCATGATCCTCACGGAAGAAGACAAGAAGGTCACGGCTTACCATGAAGCCGGCCACGCCCTGGTGGCTGCGCTAATCAAGGAAGCTGACCCGCTGCACAAGGTTTCGATTGTCCCGCGCGGCCGCGCGCTGGGCATCACCATGCAGTTGCCGACGGGCGACGTGCTGAACCGCAGCAAGGCTCAGATGGAGTCCCGGTTGACGGTCTGCATGGCCGGCCGCCTGGGTGAATGGCGCTACACGCATCAACTCTCCACCGGAGCCCGCAACGACATCGAACAGGCCACGGAACTGGCCCGTGCGATGGTGTGCGACTACGGCATGAGCCGCCTGGGTCCGATCAGCTTCGGTAAGAAGGACGAGCAGATCTTCCTGGGCCGCGAAATCGCGCAGCATCGCGACTTCAGCGAAGCCACGGCGATCAAGATCGACGAGGCCGTCCAGGAGATGGTCGAGGACGCCGACAAGCGTGCGCACTCGATCATTGAAGAGTACGGCTGGGCGCTGGAGCAGATTGTCATTGCCCTGCTGGAACGCGAATCCATCGACGGTGAAGAAGTGAAGGCGATTCTCGCCGGGAAGCCGGGCAAGTCCGCGATTGTGGGCGAGTCACCGGATGAGGGCCACCAGGAAGTGCTGCGGCCTGAAGTCCGGCGCGCGAATCCGCCGCTGATTGACGGGGAGCGTCCGCAACCGGCGTGATCCCTCCTTACCGCGTATACCTGTTTGACGTCGACGGCACCCTGCTCGACTCCGCGTCCGATATCTGCGGCGCGGTTCGCGAAGCCTTGGGTGCCGAAGGCGTCTTTGATCTCGACGAAGCCTACCTTCGCAGCTTTGTAGGCTTCCACCTGTTCGACCTCTTTGAAGAGGTACTGCCCAACAATACGCGCCAGCAGAATGAAGCACTGCTGGCGCGCTACCGCAAGATCTACCTGAATCGGAAGCATCGCACGACCCGCATCTACGACGGCGTGCCGGAGATGCTCACCGCGCTGGGCGGCTTGAAGTCGACGGCCACCACCAAGAGCAGCGACACGGCGCGCGCGATCCTGACGCAGTTCGGCCTGGTCTCGCACTTCAACCACGTGCAGGGCACCGACGGGTTCCCGTCGAAGCCCGAGCCGAACGTGATCACCAAGTCCCTGGAGCTGTTCGGGGTCAGGCCGGAAGAGTGCCTGATGATTGGCGATGCCGCTCCGGACATGGAAGCCGGCCGCCGCGCCGGCGTCAAGACATGTGGTGTTGCGTGGGGCTACGGCGACCACGACGCCATGCGTTCGCATGCTCCCGATTACTGGGTCTCTCATCCAAAAGAGTTGGTGTCATAATCGTTCTCAGCGAACGATTATGACCCTCTCCCGCCGTCATCTCCTCTCCTCCCTCCTGGCCGCTCCGCTGGCTGGTTTAGCCGCCCCCGCCCCTGGCCGATTCAAGGTATCCCTGGCCGAATGGTCCATTCACAAGGCCATCCAGCAGGGCAAACTCACGAATCTCGATTTCCCCCGCATCGCCAAGGAAAACAACTGCGAAGGCCTGGAGTTCGTGAACACGCTCTGGGGTTCGCCCACCGCCGGCTACATCGCCAGGCTGAAGCGCCGCATGGCGGACACGGGCACCAAGCCGGTGCTGATCATGGTGGATGACGAAGGCATGATGGGCCATTCCGACAAGGCCCAGCGCATGAAGGCCGTCAAGAACCACCACAAGTGGGTGGACGCCGCGGCCGAGGTGGGGTGCCACTCCATCCGCACCAACATGTACCCGGAGAAGCAGCCCACGACTCCGGCGGAGATCGAAGCCTTCCTCGGCTACTGCGCGGAGAGCTTCACGGCCCTGTGCGGCTACGCCAAGACCGCGGGGATCAACATCATCATCGAGAATCACGGCGGCATCTCGTCGAATCCCGATGTCGTGCTCTCGCTGATGAAGAAAGTGTCGCTGCCCAACTTCGGCACCCTGCCCGACTTCGGCAACTTCCCCACCGAGATCGACCGCTACGCTGCGGTGACCAAGCTGATGACCTACGCCAAGGGCGCCAGCTTCAAGTGCCACTTCGATGGACCGAACAACACCGAAGAGGTCTACGACATCCCGAAGATGCTGAAGGTCGTTGAGGCGTCGAAGTACTCCGGCTATATCGGCATCGAGTTTGAAGGCAGCAAGCTGGATGAACTCGAGGGCATCAAGCTGGGCCGCAAGGCGCTGCTCGACTACGGCGTCTAGCCGTCTGAACCGAATCGCCCGCGGCGAGGCCGGCGCGCCGCGGGCAGCCTTTCCCTCTGCCGGCGTCCTGTTCCCTGGATTGTCCGGCCCACTCTTATGTCATCGCTCAAAACCGCCTCCTCCCTCCTGCTCCTCTCCTTCCTAGCCGCTTCCGCCCATGCCCAGGTCGTCATCAGCCAGGTGTACGGCGGGGGCGGGAATAGCGGGGCTCCGCTGAATAGCGACTATGTGGAGCTGTTCAATCCCGGATCCTCGACCGTGCCGCTGGATGGCCTGTCGCTGCAGTACACCAGCGCGACCGGCACAGGGAACTTCGGAGCGACCAGCGGCCAGATCACCCTGCTGTCGGGGTCGCTGAACGCGGGCCAGTATTTCCTGGTGAAGATGAGCTCGGGCACCACCGGGGCGGACCTGCCGGCTCCCGACCTGACGGGTACGATCAACCTTTCGGCGACGGGCGGGAAGGTGGCGCTGGTTTCGGGTACGGCGGCGCTCGATTGCAATGGCGGCAGCGCTGCGTGCAGTGCGGCCTCGGTGGCGCGGATCCTCGATCTTGTCGGGTTTGGCACGGCGAACTACTACGAGGGCGCAGGACCAGCGCCCGCGGCCAGCAACACCACTGCCTTGTTCCGGGCCGGAGCGGGGTGCGTCGATACCAACAACAATGCCGCCGACTTCAGTACGGGGGCTCCGGCGCCGCGCAATGCGGCCTCGCCCACGCAGTTGTGCGGAGTGAGTACCCCGGTGCGGATCCTGACGGATGCGGTGCTGCCGGAGGCCACGGTGGGCGCCGCTTACAGCCAGCAGCTTGCGGCTGCGGGTGGATCGGGCGCTTACACTTGGAGCGCGCTCAGCGGGCTGCCGTCGGTTGGCTTGAGCCTGACGGCCAGCGGCTTGATCTCCGGCACGCCTACGGGCGCGGCCACGCTCAACATCAGCGTCCGTGCGACTGATGCGGCCGACCCCGCCAACTCCTCCGATGGCACGTTTACTCTCACCGTCAATTCGAACATTCCGACGTGCAGCCTGACCCATGAGATCTGGCAGATCCAGGGCAGCACCGCCACCTCGCCGGTCACCGGGCGGAACGTGGTTACGCGCGGGGTCGTCACCGGCCTGCGGACCAATGGGTTCTTTGTGCAGTCGCCGGCTCCGGGCGACAATAACCCCGCGACCTCCGATGGCGTGTTCGTCTTCACGTCCAGCGCTCCTCCGAGCGCGGCGGCGATCGGCAACGACGTGTGCGTGAGCGGACAGGTGCAGGAGTATGTTCCCTCCAGTGATCCGTCCAGCCCTTCCATGACCGAGATCGCGGGCTCGCCGAAAGTTACGCTCATGGGCGCGGGCACGGTGCCGCCGGCCGTGACGATCACCGCCGCCGACACGCTGGTGAACAGCCTCGACAACCTGGAGAAGTACGAAGGCATGCGGGTGCGCATCGACTCGCTCACCGCCGTGTCGCCCACCCAGGGCAGCGTCAACGAAGCGGCGGCGACCTCCACCTCCAACGGCGTCTTCTATGGCGTGCTGGCCGGTGTGAAACGGCCCTTCCGCGAAGCGGGTGTCCAGGTGCCGGACCCGCTGCCGGCGGGCTCGCCGTGCTGCGTGCCGCGTTTTGACGGCAACCCCGAGAGGATCCGGATCGATAGCGGAGCCCAGCCCGGCGCCGCGCTGCTGGAGGTCACTTCCGGCGCCACCATCGCGGGTCTGGTGGGCGTGCTCGACTATGGCCTGCGGACTTACACGCTGCTGCCCGAGGCCGGCGTGAACGCAGCGGTGTCCGGCGTGGCTGCGGCCGTGCCCGTGCCCGATCCCGCGGCGGATGAGTTCACTGTGGGCGGCCTCAACGTGGAGCGCTTCTTCGATACGGTGAACGACCCGTCGGTGAGTGACGTCGCGCTGACACAGGCCGCGTTCAACAACCGGCTCAACAAGCTGTCCTTGCTGGTCCGCAACGTCATGAAATCGCCCGATGTGCTGGGCGTGGCCGAGATGGAGAACCTCTCCACGCTGCAAAGCGTCGCGGCCAAGGTCAATGCGGATGCGGTGGCGCAAGGGCAGGCGAATCCCGGGTATCAGGCGTACCTGGTGGAAGGGAACGACGTCGGCGGGATCGATGTCGGCTTCCTGGTGAAGTCCACGAAGGTCGCCGTGGTGGACGTTGTGCAGTATGGCAAGGACACCACCTACCAGGATCCGGGCAGCAGCACGCCGGCGTTGTTGAACGACCGCCCTCCGCTGGTGCTGCGTGTTCGGGTCAATAAGGCAGGTTCGTCGACGGCGCTGCCCGTGACGATCATCGCCAACCATCTGCGCTCGCTCACCGGGGTGGACGATCCGGCCGACGGCGGCCGCATCCGCGCCAAGCGCCGCGCACAGGCCGAGTACCTGTCGGGGTTGGTGCAGTCGCGCCAGCAGGCGAATCCCGGCGAACTCATTCTGTTGCTGGGCGACTTCAACGCCTTCAGCGCCAGCGATGGCTACGTCGATGTTATCGGGACGATCAAGGGGACTCCGGCGCCCTTGTCTCAGGTCGTGCTGGCCAGTCCTGATCTCCTGAATCCCGATCTGTTTGAGCTGGAGGACACGCTGCCGGCCGAGGGCCGCTACAGCTACAGCTTCGACGGCAATGCCCAGTCGCTCGACCACATGCTGGCCAACGGCCACCTGATGCAGCGGCTCACCCGGTTTGCTGTCGCGCATGTGGACGCCGACTTCCCGGAGAGCTACCGCAACGATCCGAATCGGCCGGAGCGGCTTTCCGATCACGATGGCGAAGTCGCCTACCTGCGGTTGCCTGACACGGTCGATGTCACGGCCCAATGCAGTCTCGCGGCCACCCGCCTGAACTTCGGCACGGTGGACCGTGTCGCCACGGGCGCCGTGCGGGTACTGAATAACGGGACTGCTCCGATTGCCGGCCCGGTCTACCTGCAGTTCACGAATCTGCCGCCGGGCGTGACGCTGCTGAACGCCGACGGGCTCATCGCCGGGAGTCCTTACCTGGTGGTCTCGCGCAACGCGCTGGCCGCGGGCACACCGGTGAGCGTCCGCGTGCGGTTCGGCAACACGGGTCCATACGCGATCAGCTATACGCCCAAAGTGGTGACCGGATCGTTCTAGCCGGGACGCGGTTTGAGGTGGAGTCTACTTCACACGGGCGAGCAGATCGGCCAGATAGGTTCGCCCGTCGCCCTGCTTCTGCGACAGCAGCAGCAGTGTATTCCGGGCGTCGTCCAGCGCACGGTGCGCCGCCTCGGCCACGATGTTGTGATGGCGCAGCAGTTCCTGCAGGCCCTTGGAGCGGAAGCCCTTGTTGCGCCAGGCTACGCCGTCCATCGAGCAGACCCAGGGCAGGCGGCGCGTCTCGGGGTACATGCGTTCGATGAAGCCGCGGTCGAAGCGCGCGTTGTGGGCGATCATCATGGTGCTGCGGGCGAAGATGCTCCGCACCGCTGCGTCGTCCAGGGCCTTGCCGCGTACATCGTCCCAGGTGAGACCATGCGCCTCGGTGGCGCCGGCGGGGATCGGGCGGCCCGGATCGCGCAGGCCGGTGTACTCGTCCACTACTCCGTAGACTTCTCCGCTGATATGGTCGAACTCGAACAGGACGAGTCCCAGTTCGACTACTTCGTCCGTCGTGTTGCTGAGACCTGTTGTCTCGACATCGGCAATGCAGGCCTTCAATTTCATTGGGCGTTCAACGCTGCCAATTCTTTCAGATCCAGGCGGCCGGTGTAAATGGCCATGCCCAGGGCGCAATCAATTTGGAGCGCAGTCAACTGACGGATGTCGTCCAGCGTGGTGATGCCGCCGGCGGCCGTGATGTTCTTCCGCGTGGCGGCGCGCAAGCCGCGGAACCAATCGATGTCGGTGCCCTGCAACATGCCTTCTTTGTCGACGTAGGTCGCCAGGTAGGCTCCGCAGTAGGGCTCCAGTTGCGCGATCACCTGCTCGGCTGTGAGGTCCAGGCTGGCGGTCCAGCCCTTCACCGTGATGCGGCCGCCTTTGGTGTCGATGGCGATCATCACGCGTTCTGGCGTGACTTCCTGCGAGATGGCCGAGAGCAGTTCATGGTTCACGCCCGTCTGTGTGAACGCTGACGTTCCGACGATCACCGTGTCGGCGCCGCATTCCACCAGCGTGCGGGCGCGCTCAGGAGTCCTGACGCCGCCGCCCACGCGGCAGCGGGCCTTGCCGGCCAGCATCTCGACAATTGCGTTGTTCTCGCCGCGGCCCATGGCGGCGTCCAGGTCGATCACCTGGATCTCCGGGAAGTCGCGGAAACGCTCCAGCATCTCCAGGGGAGCGGCGCCTTCCAGCGCCTTCTCGCGGCCTTGTACCAGTTGAACGACCTTGCCGTCCTGCAGGTCGATACACGGAATAATCAAGCGGTTCTCCTCACCGGAATGCCGGCCTTCTCGAGCTCGGCTTTCAACTGATCCACGGTAAATGTGCCGTAGTGAAAAATGGAGGCGGCCAGTGCGGCGTCAGCTTCGCCGTCGGTCAGGACGCGGATGAAGTGTTCGGGCGTGCCCGCGCCGCCGGAGGCGATCACCGGGATGTGTGTGGCGCGTGACACTGCGCGGGTCAGGGCGCAATCGAAGCCGTCCTGCACGCCGTCGGTATCCATCGACGTGAGGAGGATCTCGCCGGCGCCCAGGGCTTCGCCGCGCGCCGCCCACTCCACCGCGTCGATGCCTTCGTCCACGCGGCCGCCCTTGGTGTAGACATTCCAGCCGCCCTTGCTGTTGCGTTTGGCGTCGATGGCCAGGACGCACGCCTGGGCGCCGAACTCGTGGCTGACCTCGGTGATCAGCTCCGGCCGCCGCACGGCTGCCGTGTTGACGCTCACCTTGTCCGCGCCGGAGTGGATGATGCGCCGGGCGTCCTCCACCTCGCGGATGCCGCCGCCCACCGTGAGCGGGATGAAGACTTTGCGCGCCGTACGGGCCACGACGTCCACCATGGTGTCGCGGCCGTCCGAAGAGGCCGTGATGTCCAGGAAGACGAGTTCGTCGGCGCCCTGTTCGTTATAGCGGTCGGCCAGCTCCACCGGATCACCGGCATCGCGCAGCCCGACGAAATTGACGCCCTTCACGACGCGGCCGCCGGTCACGTCCAGGCAGGGAATGATGCGTTTGGCCAGCATGTTCAGAGCTCCACGAAATTCTTGACGATCTTCAGGCCCAGCGGTCCGGACTTCTCCGGATGGAACTGCACGCCGAAGATGTTGCCGGACTCCAGCACCGCCGTGTAGTCGCGGGTGTAGTGGCAGGTGGCGGCGGTGGCCTCGCTCAGCGGGCAGTAGTAGCTGTGCGCGAAGTAGACATACGGTTTCGGGCCGATGTTGCGCAGCAGCCGCGGGGAGCCCAGCGGCACGATCTCGTTCCAGCCCATGTGCGGGACCCGGGCGTCCATCGGAAACCGGCCGACCTGCCCTGGAAACAATGCGAGTCCCTTTTGTTCCGGAGCCTCTTCGCCGCCCTCGAACATTGCCTGCAGTCCGAGGCAGATGCCCAGGAACGGTGCGCCGGACTTCGCCTTCCGCACCAGAGCGTCCCGCAGGCCCAGTTCATCCAGGGCCCGCATCATCTGTCCGAGGTGGCCGACACCGGGCAGGATCAGCTTCTCCGCCGCTTCGATCTCCGCCGCGCTCTGCGTCAGGTGATAGGTCGCCCCGATCTCGCCGAGCGTGTTCTCCACCGACCGCAAATTGCCCGCACCATAATTGACGACCGTGATCACAGCAGTCCTTTCGTGGATGGCAGTTCGTCCTTCAGCCGAGCGTCCTTCGAGCAGGCGAACTTCATCGCCCGCGCGAAACACTTGAAGATCGCTTCCACTTTGTGGTGGTTCGAGCGCCCGTGCATGATCTTGGCGTGCAGGTTGGCGCCGGCATGGGTGGTGAAGCCGTGGAAGAAGTCTTCCAGCAGTTCGGATTGCAGGTCGCCCACCAGGCGCGTCTTTACGCGGTCTTCGTAGACAAGATACGGACGCCCGCCCAGGTCGACTGCGGCCACGGCCAGCGTCTCGTCCATTGGCAGGACGAAGTAACCGGCGCGGTTGATGCCCTTGCGGTCGCCCAGCGCCTTAGAGAAAAGCTGCCCCAGCACGATGCCGGCATCTTCCACCGTGTGGTGCTGGTCGACGTCGAGGTCGCCGCGCGCGATCAGCGACATGTCGAAGCCGCCGTGCTTGGAGAAGAGCTCCAGCATGTGGTCGAGAAAGCGCACTCCGGTGGAGATCTCGTAGCGGCCCTTGCCCTCGATGGTGAGGCTGGCGCGAATCTGCGTCTCTTTCGTAATGCGTTCAATGACGGCTGTGCGCTTCATGGCAGAACTCCTTCCAACTGATTGATGTCATCCAGCACGGCGATGGCGGCCTCTGATTTCAGTACGTCCACCAGTTCCGCATGCCGGGGATTGGCCGGCGCGGCGATGCCGATGAACGGGACTCCGGCGGCACGCGCGCTGCGGGCGTCGTCCACCGTATCGCCCACATAGAACATTTTCGCATCGGGACGTTCCGCCCGGATCAGGTGCAGCCCCTGCGGCGCGGGCTTGTGCTCCGTCACGCTCTCCATCGTAATCATCGGCGAGAACACGATGCCGGAGGCGAAGCGCCGCAGCGTGTGCGCGGCATCTTTCAAGGGACGGCCGGTGAAGATGGAGAGGTCGTAGCGCTCGCTCAACCGCTCCAGCAGGCCGTTGCGCGGCACCCACTGTTCTTTCAGGATCAGTCCGTTGAAGTCGTCGCCCAGGAAGATGAGGTTGAAGCGTTCGATCACCTCCTCGTAGGGGACGTCGACTCCGAGGTCCTGGCAGAGTCGCTGGGAGAGCGCCCAGTCGTTGTTCCAGCCGCCCTGATTCTTGTAGTCCTGGATTCGTTCGCGCGCCACCTGCTGGCCGGTGAAGTGGGCAACGGTCTGTACGATCGTCTCGCGGTACGAATCGCCGACCTCGGCCAGCACTCCGTCCATGTCGAAGACGAGTAGCGAGTCCTTCACTTCCACACCTCGTCCAGTGCCTGGAAGAACCGCGCCACCTGGGCGGTGGTACCGGCGGTCACGCGCACCGTGCCTGCCAGTTCGTAGCTGCGGTCGCGCACCAGAATGCCGCGCGCCCTGAGTGCGTCACGCACCGGGACTGCTTGCGCGCCGGCCTGGAACAGCACGAAGTTCGCCTGGCTGGGATAGTAGGCGATGCCGCGTTTCTCGAAGCCGCGATAGAGCGCTTCGCGTGCCTCCACGGCCTGTGCGGCGTAGTTCGAGACGTAGGTCCGATCTTCCACCGCCGCGCGCACCGCAATCGCCGCCAGCAGGTTTACGCTGTAAGGCGATTGCGCTTTGTGCATGTACTGTACGTTCTCTTTCTGGGAGAACAGGCAGCCCACGCGCAGCGCTGCCATGCCGAAGGCCTTGGAGAACGTGCGGCTCACGAACAGATTCGGATACTGGTCTGTCATCCGTAGCGCCGTCACGCCGTAGAACTCGTAGTAGGCTTCGTCGATCAGCACTGCCGCATTGGGCGCGGCAGCCAGGATCCGGACGATGTCGCCGATCCCGATCGCCGTCCCCGTCGGGTTGTTGGGATTCGAGACCAGAATCGCCTTCGTATCCGGCCGGATCGCCGCGATCAGTTCATCGATGGGGAACGTCAGATCACCGGCGCGATAAGGGATGTCGCGCACCTTCGCGCCCGCCACTTCGGCATAGAAGCGGTACATCGCATAAGACGGGTGCAGCACGATCACGTCGTCGTCGTTATCGACATACGTATTGATCAACACCTGAATCGCTTCGTCGGTGCCGTTGGTGATCAGGAACTCCGACTGCGGCACCTGGAAGTAATCCGATAGGGCGAGCCGAGCCGCCTCATATTCCGGATAGACCGTCAACTGTTCTTCGCTCAGCTTCGCGCGCAGCAGTTCCAGCACCTTCGGCGAACACCCGACGGTGTTCTCGTTGAAGTCCAGGCGCAGCTTGCCGTCGCGGCCCGACGCCGGCGGCGAATACGGAGCCATCTCCACCACGGCCGGTCTCGGCTTAGGCATTGCGCACCTCCACTGACCGCGCGTGCGCTTCCAAACCCTCGGCCCTTGCCAGCGTTGTGATGGCCGGAGTCAGCGCCCGCAGGGCTTTGCCGGACAGTTCCTGCACGGAGATCACCTTCACATAGTCGGCCGCGCTCAACCCGCCGCGCAGCCGGGCCGCGCCGGAGGTCGGCAGGACATGGTTCGGACCCGACGCGTAGTCGCCCGCGGCTTCCGGGCTCGTCGCACCGACAAACACACTGCCGGCATGCCGGATGCCCGGCAGCAGCTTCGCGTCGTGGATCGACAGATGCTCCGGCGCAAACCGGTTCGACAGTTCCACCGCCTCGGCCGAATCGGCCACCAGGATCACGGCCGAGTTCTTATCGATCGCGACCCGCGCGGTGGCGGCGGTCGGCAGTGTCTGGAGCTGTTTCTCGACTTCGGCCACCACGGCTTCGGCCAGCGAACGCGAAGTCGTCAGCAGGATCGCCGATGCGTCGGTATCGTGCTCCGCCTGCGCCAGCATGTCGGCCGCCAGCCACGCGGGGTTTGCCTCTTCGGCGATGATCAGGATCTCCGTCGGGCCCGCAACGAAGTCGATGCCCACCTCGCCGGCCAGCAGCTTCTTGGCCGCGGCCACATAGATGTTGCCCGGACCCACGATGCGGTCCGCGCGTGGCACGGTCTTCGTGCCGTAGGCAAAGGCCGCAATGGCGTGCGCTCCGCCCATCTCGAAGACCCGTGTCGCGCCCAGGATCGAGGCGGTACCGAAGATCTCGTCCACCGGCCGCGGCGAGCAGACCATGATGTTCTCGACGCCCGCCACCAGCGCGGGCACCACGGTCATGATCACCGTGGAGGGCAGGGGATAGCGGCCCGCCGGAATGTAGGCGGCCACCGAATCCAGCGGCCGCACAATCTGGCTCAGCTTCAACCCCGGCGACGGCTGGGTCTTCTTCACCTGCGGCAGTTGCAGCTTGGCGTAGGCTTTGACGTTCTTCGCGCTGGTCGTGACCGCTTTGCGAAACGCGGGCGACAGGCGGGACGCCGCTGCCTGCAGTTCCGCGCCCGGCACCGCTACGCTCTTGCGGGTCAGCTTGTCGAACTTCTGCGCGTACTCCAGCAGCGCGGCATCGCCGCGAGTTCTTACTGCGTCCAGAATCGGCCGTACGGCCTCTTCCGCCTCCGTCATCCGCGCCGCGCGCCGCTTCAGCAACCGCCCGGCCTGCCTGGATTCGACGATTCGTAGCATGCGCGGCTCCTACAGAATGATCTTGTTCAACGGATACTCGACGATGCCTTCCGCGCCCGCCTGCTTGAGCCGCGGGATGATGGTGCGCACGGTCGACTCATCGAGAATCGTGTTCACGGCAAACCACTGGCCGTCACTCAACGGGCTGATCGTCGGATTCTTCAGGGCCGGCAGCACACCCAGCACCGCCTCCAGATTCTCCTTATTGACGTTCAGCATCAGCCCCACTTTGCCCAGCGCGTTGATGGCGCCCTGCAGCAGCATCCGCATGTCTTCCAGCTTCTGCCGCTTCCAGGCATCCGCCCACGCTGACTTGTTGGCGACCAACTGGGTGTTCGATTCCATCACCGTCTCGACGATGCGCAGCTTGTTCGCGCGCAGCGAACTGCCGGTCTCGGTCACTTCCACGATGGCGTCGGCCAGTTCCGGAGGCTTTACTTCGGTCGCGCCCCAGCTGAACTCCACCTTGGCGGTCACGCCGTTGGCGGCCAGGTAACGCTTCGTCGCGCCCACCAGTTCGGTCGCGATGATCTTGCCTTCCAGGTCCTTCACGGTCTTCACCGGAGAGGCTTCCGGCACGGCCAGCACCCAGCGCACCTTGCCAAAGCTCTGCTTGGCGTAGATGAGGTCGGCTACGGTTTCCACTTCCGAGTCGTTCTCAATCACCCAGTCGCGTCCGGTGAGGCCGGCGTCCAGCACGCCGTCTTCGACGTAGCGGGCCATCTCCTGCGCGCGGATCAACATGCACTCCACTTCCGGATCGTCGATCGACGGGAAGTAGGAGCGGGACGAGGTGGTGATATTGAATCCGGCGCGGCGGAACAGATCCACGGTGGCCTGTTCCAGTGAGCCCTTGGGGATGCCGAGTTTGAGTTTCATGGGTGTGTGCGCTTTCCTGGCGTTAATAAACGGCTTTCGGATCGTAGGTCTGTGCTTCGGTGATCTTCCACTCGCCCTCTTCCAGGGTCCGGAAGAAGCACGACTGGTAGCCTTCGTGACAGACGCCCGGTCCCTGCGCCTCCACCTGCACCAGCACGCAATCCTTGTCGCAATCGGTCTGGATCGACTTCACCACCAGCGTGTGGCCCGACGATTCGCCCTTGGTCCAGAGCTTGTTGCGGCTGCGGCTATAGAAGGTCGTCAGCCCCGTGGCCACGGTCTTCTGAAACGCTTCCTCGTTCATGAAACCGACCATGAGTACACGGCCCGTGGTCACATCCTGGACAACGGCGGGAATCATGCCGCCGGTCTTATTGAAGTCGAGATCCATAGTGTCGATTACTCCAGCAAACGAAAAGCCCGCCTGGTCCTGGCCGGACCGGGCGGGCTCTGAATCTTTTCCTGCGCTGCCTCGCTCAGGACAAAGAACGCCCGCCCACCCCATGATGATGGTGATGATGCCGGGCGATGTTCCGAGCTGACTGCATGAAATGCCAGTATAACGCATTCTTTCCAGCTTCCGCATTAAACTGCTTGTCATCTCACTCGGATTCCGATATAACGGAAGCCGAGCCATGAAACCGGATCCCACGAAGTTCCTGCCGCTGCTTCCGGCGTCGCTGCACATCCTGCTTGCGCTGAGCGCGGGCGAACTGCACGGATACGCCATCATGCAGGAGGTGGCGCGGCAGTCGAATGGCCAGTACAAGCTTGGCCCCGGTACGCTCTACGACAATCTCCAGCGGCTCACCACGCAGGGTCTCGTCGAAGAGGCCGGAGCCCGCGAAGGCGACGACGACCCGCGCCGCCGGTACTATCGTCTGGGCTCGCTGGGCCGCGGAGTGCTCAGCGCCGAGGTGGAACGGATGGAAGCGATCGTGCACGCGGCCAAGCTCCGCCTGGCGCGCACGAAATTCGGGAGGGCGTGATGCTGCGGTCTCTCTATGTTCAAATACTGCGTCTCCATCCCGGCACGTTCCGCACGCGCTATGGCGATGAGATGCTCTCGATCTACGACGAAACGGCCCGCTCCGGCCGGCCTTGGCCGCTCTTCAGCGACGCCTGCGTCTCGCTCGGCCGCCAGTGGCTGCTGCGCGAGAACGAACCCGAGCCGCAGTCCGCGCCGCTGGCCTCCAGCGACGGAGTGCCGGTCTTCTACTGCGCCGATCAGTCGATGCCACCCAAGAGCGCGTTGTTCAATGGCGGACTCGTGGCTCTGGCCGCGTTTGCGCTGGTGGGCTTCGCGTTAGGGCACGGGCAGGGCCGCCGACCTTGGAATACCACATTCTCCGGCTCGAATCGCGCCGTGGCGGGCTCCGCCGGTTTTGGTGTGGAAGGCGGCCAATCGGCCATCGCGTTTGGGGGCGGCGCCAGCGGCGGCCGCTCCTCGAACCATAGCGACGTGGGGACCGACTCCGTCTGGGTACGCATCCTGCGTTTCTATGAGAACGCGTTCTCCAAGCCGCGCCCACCGGCTCCGCGCGAAGCCACTGCGGCGACCTGGACCCCCGCTCCGCCACCGGCCCAGGCCGCGGCCCGGACAGGAGGCTCCATCGTGTATCTGGCGCTGTCCCCACGGACCTTTGACACCAATCACGACGGGGTCGTCTCAGCCGAGGAGATCGCGGACGCCGGAGCCGCGCTGCACGCCATGGATCGCAACGGCGATGGCCGCCTGACCGCGGACGACTATTTCGCGCCGGTTCGCGCTTCCACAGCTCCGCCGCCCGCAGGCGAGCAAGCGGCCCTGGCACCGGCCAGTCCTGGGGCTCCAGCTTCGCAGACCCGCGCCGAGCGCTCCCTCTACCCCACGCGTACCGCAGCCGAATACGGCATTCTCCGGCAACGCGGCGAGGGCTCCTACACGCTGGATATCGTGCAAAGTGCGGAAGCGTCGGATTCTGAAGCAGCGCTGGTCCGCCTGCACCCGCTGCTCCAGGCCCTGGACACCAATCACGACGGCGAAATCTCCTCAGACGAGATGCGCAATGCGCCCGCCGTCCTGCGAAAACTCGACAGGAACCACGACGGCCGTATCACCATGGACGAGTGGCCGCTGGCTCCCATCGTCACCACGAAGATGCGCTGAACCCCTCGCTCAGTCGCCGCTCAGCACCGTGCCCGGGGCAGGGAAGCCCTGCTGTACGGAATCCAGCACCAGTACCCAGTCGTTCCCCTCGGCCGGCGTGCCGGGCGGCGTGAACCTCTTCACTCCCTCATTCTTCAGCAGTCCAATCGACTTCGACTTGCCGTCCCGCGGGCTGTACCACCAGCCCATGAGTTTCTCGCCCGGCAGCACTCCGAGATTCAACTCGAAGGGCCGGCCGGTGTAGGTGTACGCGAACAGGTAGGCCTTGCCGCGAGTGACGGCCACCCGCTCATAGCGTGCCCCGTTCTCGCCCGCTACGACACTCTGGTCCGGCACGCGCTCGAAAAACGGCCTCGAACGCACGAGCTTCGCCAGGTACTGCATCTGCCTCGCGCCTGGATCGTCAAGCGCCTCGTACCACGGCTTCTTCGGCGTGAACGACGGATCCTTGTCCTCCGGCTTGAACATCTGCATGACGGAGTTGTCGCCGTAGGTATGCCCGAACGCGCCCGCGAACACCGACCAGTAGGCATACCGCCGGCAATCGTTCTCGTTCCAGCGGGGCTGCGCCTTGTCGTGCAGGCCGCGTGGGATCTGCTCGTACGAAGGTTCGCCGTCGATGGTCGGCTTCACCGGCGTCAGCGCGTAGTCCTCGGCGACATACCGCCAGTTGTCTTCACCCTTGGGATCGGGGCCTTCTGTGTCCTGCTCGTAGCTCTGGTGGCCCGACTGGAACATATTGAAGTCCAGCCACGGGTCGTTGTGGAACCATGTCGCCGACCGCGTCCGCCCGAACGGATGGAACGTGATCAGGTGATGCGGATCGCCATGGCGCAGGGCTTGGCCCATCCTGCGCCAGACCTCGTGATGGACATCGCCCTGGATGTCGCCGCCTGTCATCCAGATAACATTCGGGCGGTCCTTATAACGCGCGGCCAGCCAGCCCGCATACGCCGCCACGTTCTGGTCGTTCAACTCGCGCTTCTTCACCAGGGTGCCCCAGGCCGGCACCATCGCCACATACAGGCCGTGGCGTGCCGCCGCGGCCAGCACCCAGTCCACGTGATCCCAGTAGTCGTAGCCCGCCTGCGCATGGCCCGGCTTCTCGGCCGGTCTGCCCGGATCCCGCTCCACCAGCGCCGGAGCCCCGTACGCGTTGCGGTCCGCCGCCGTATGCAGCAGCATCACCTGGATCACCGTAAAGCCCTTCGCCTTCCGGTCGGCCAGATACTTCTCCGCCTCTTCGCGAGTCAACTGCTGGCACAGCAGCCAGCCCGTGTCGCCCAGCCAGAAGAACGGGGTGCCATCTTTATGCTGCAGAAACCGGTGATTCTGGGAAACCATCAACGGCCCGTGGGAGAACGGAGCGGCGGGCTGTCCAACCAACCCGCCCGCCAGTCCGGCCATCAATACGATCGGAGCCCATACCGCGGCTCGCATGGGTCTAGCTCAACTTCCAGGGCTTGCGGTACTTCCGCGAGACCAGGTCATGCCCCTTCGATTTGCCGATGATCTTCTCCTTCTGATCGTCCCAGTAGATGCGCTCGCCGGTACGGAACGCGATCACACCCAGCAGCCCACCCTTCGTCAGCCGGTAACCGTAGTCGATGTTGCAGGTGGTGGGTTTGCGCGACTTGACGGCATCCAGGAACTCCCGGATATGGCCCGGAGAATTCGGGATACTCGGCTCGGGCCGTGGAAAATCCGGAGCCAGTTTCCCCTTCGCCCAGATCTCATTCCGGTTGTAATTCGTGACAAGCGTCGCTTCCGTGCCCTCGAAGATCACGCAACTGCCCATGTGCTCGTAGCCGGGCCGCCCCTTGGGATGCAATGTCCAGGAAAGCACGAGCTCCGGGTATTCATAGAGAACTTCCAGCGTATCCGGCGTCTCCGCGTTGTCGTCCACCAGCCAGCGTCCGCCGGCCGCCGAGACATTCTTCGGAGCCTTCAGGTCCAGCGCCCAGTACGCCACGTCCGCGTAGTGGCACCAGAAGTCGATGAAATAGCCGCTGGAATAATCCCAGAAATACCGGTAGGTGAAATGGGAGCGGTTCGGATTATACGGCCGCTTCGGCGCCGGTCCTTGCCAGAAATCGTAGTCGAGCTCGGGTGGCGGAGCCGTGTCGGCCGGCTTGCCCAGCGACTTTTCGCCGCTCGCCATGGCGCAGTAGACGCGATTGATCTTGCCCAACTTGCCGGACTGCACCATCTCCACCACGCGCCGGTAGTTCGGCAGGTCGTTGTGAATGTGATTGCCCATCTGCGTCACACGCGAATGTTTTTGGGCCGCATTGGCCATGGCGCGGCCTTCGCCGATGGAGTAGCACAGCGGCTTTTCCACGAAGACGTCTTTGCCGGCCTGGCACGCCTGCACGGTCGGCAGCGCATGCCAGTGATCCGGCGTGCCCACCATCACGGCGTCGATGTCTTTGCGCTCCAGCAGCTTCCGGTAGTCGTGGAAGATCTCCGGCTTCACACCGCGCGCCTTCTCCACGATGCCCGCCGCCCGCTCCACATGCTTCTGGTCGACGTCGCAGACGGCCACCGCCTCCACGTCCGGATGCTTGAGGAATTCGTTCAGCCGCCCTGTGCCCTGGCCGCCCAATCCGATGAAGCCCACACGGATCTTGTCACTGGCGCCTGGAGCCGCCATCGCCTTGTATTGCAGGGCTGTCAAGCCGAGGCCCACACCCGCCGCCGTGGCCACGAATTCCCGCCGGGTCGCACCTGTGATTTGTGTTTCGTCTGGCATCTCTATCTCCTTGGTATTGCCGCGCTTCGGCGTGCTTTAGCCCAGCCTAGTGCAACCTGTGTATCCACGGCAACACAACCCCCGTCGCACCTGTGCGGGTTTACGTAAAATCCTTGGGGCTCGCGCCGAGTCGTGCTATTCTCCCTCATCATGAAGCCCTCGATCTGCGGCCTGATGCTGGCTGTCTTTCTCTCCGCCTGCTCCACGGCGCCCCAGGCGCCCGGTAAACCGGCCGGGCAGACAGCCGCGGCCCCGGCTTCCTGGGAGTCATTTCAAGCGGAATTCCGGAAAGCCGTCAATGCGCGCGACCCGGTCCGCCTGCGCCCGCTGATGTCTGGGAAATTTGAATACACATTCGGTGATGGAACACCCACCCCGGATAACGCTTTCCAGTTTTGGGGGCGTTCTGAAATCAAAGGCTGGGATGCCTTGCAGGAGATCGCGGCCAAGGATATCGTCGACTACACGCCGCCGCCGCAGTGGGGCTTAAAGGGTAAGGTCAAACTCGCTCCGCCGGAAGCGGCGAAGGATGGCTACCGTCAGTGGCGCGCGGCGTTTGAACAGCAGCCGGATGGAAGCTGGCGTTTCGTCAGTTTCCTGAACGGCGACTAGTGAATCTGGGGACGGCTGGACCAGTCTCGGAACGGCCGGCGTGAATGGGGCAGGGCGCGGCCATTGTGCCGCCTGGGGGAACAAGGGGGAATCATGTCTGATGCCTGGAAGGAGATCGACGACTATCTGCGCGCCCACGGTGTGCGCATCGGTCCGCCCACGACGGGGCAAACCACTGGTGGCGGCCACGCCACGAACTCTTACCACTACGTCGGTACCGCTCGCGACTACGGCCTCTACGACAGCGATGCCGCCGCTGTCGCCCGCTGCCTGCATCCCATCGCGCGCATGCGCCATTCACCGCTGGCGGAGCTCTTCTTTGGGCCGCTCAACATCTGGTACGTCAACGGCAATCGCGTACCCGGCGGCAGCATCGGCGGGCACATGGATCACTGCCACGCGGCGCTCGTACCGGGCCGCCACATGCCGAAGAATCAGGCCGGACCCGCCGCCGCGCACAAGATTACGCACAAGACCACCCGCCGCGCGCCAAAGACCTTCACCCAACCCTGGCAGGAGATCGACGAGTTCCTCCACCGGCGCTCCGTTCGCATTGGGCCGCCTACACAGGAACAAACCAACGGCGGCAAGCACGAGCCGGGGTCGTACCATTACCGCGGCCTCGCCCGCGACTACGGCGTGGGTGACTCAGACGCCCCGAAAGTCGCCCAGGTCCTGCTGCCCATCGCCCGCCGCCCGCGCGGTCCCATCTTTGAACTCTTCTTCGCGCCGCTGAATATCTGGCTGCAGGACGGACGTCCTGTGGACCCCAAACGCATCGGCGGACATACCGATCACGTCCACGTCGCACTGGAAATAGGACGCCATCTCGTCGGAGACGCCATCCCGCCGCAATCCACGGCGATTCCCGGCCGGTCCGGCAGCGGTTCGGGCTTCGGCTCGGGGCGCTCCGTCATGGCTGTGCTGGATTACGGTGCGGCCGGCACCGACGTCGTTCAACTCCAGCAGCATTTGAATGCGGCCGGGGCGCACCTCGTCGTCGATGGTAAGTTCGGACCCAAAACCGAAGAGGCCGTCATGAACTTTCAACGCGTCCGCGGCCTGACTCAGGACGGCATTGTCGGACCTAAAACCTGGGCCTCCCTGCTGAAACACTAGTGCCGGCAGGCCCAACAACTAGAGTTTGCTGAGGCCGCCCGCTACTTCTGAGGGAAATTCCAAGCCAATCCGGAAGCGCAGCCCGTGCTGGGTGACGTGCCGCACCACCGCGTTTGCGATATGTCCGTGATCTTCTGAGTGCACACCCACCAACGTCTGCGGCGCGATCCGCCGGGTCAGCATGACGCAAATCCCCGAATCGGAGCAATTCAGCAGATTGGGCTTCTCCTGATAGTAGGCGCCGCCATTGTCCACCCAGGCCAATCGAACCTTGCCTATTGAAGTCCGGCGTTGTTTTTCACGTTTCTCAGACATTGCAATTACCCTGTTTGAGGATATGCCGTCTACCTGATAGTCCGGAATGGAGCAGGCGGGGTAACGGGTACTGGTACTTAGTCCCAACTTTGGTTCTCGGTTCCGGCTTGCATATTCAGCATCGCTGCCCGGCAGAGCCGTGGCACGCCCCGATGCTAACCTGACTTCAATGCTGTCATCGGTCCTGGAAGCTCATGCCTAGCCGGCCTACACTTCGCTACGCACTGCTCGCCGCCCTCGTTCTCACCCTTGCGGCCCTTGGCTTCGTCGCTCATTCCGTCGCTTCCACCGCTAACGCCGTCGCCGCCAAAACGCTCTGTTCCGATGTCTTCCTCTCGCGCCGCACGCCCCAGGCTGTGATCGAGCAGGACCTCCGCCCGGACAACCCGCTCGCCCCGCTGCAGCGCTTCTCTGTCGAAACAGCCTCCGCTTCCGTCTCGCTGCTGGGACTCTGGACCCGCCGCGCCATCCATCGTCCCGGACTCAGCTGCACGCTGCTCAACGGAGTCACCGAAGCCGCACTACGCGCCCAGCCTCTGCCTGAACCCGCGCCGCCGCCGCAGCCGGAGACCCCTCTCCCGCCCAGTAACATCGACGGCATTCTCCAGATGGCCTTCGAGGAACCGGGCGGCGCTCACGCCCTGCGCACCCGCGCGGTCGTTGTCATGCGCGACGGACAGTTCATAGCCGAGCGGTACGCCCCCGGTTTCCACCGCGACATGCCGCTGCTCTCCTGGTCGATGGCCAAGAGCATCACCAACGCCCTGCTCGCCCTGCGAACAGCCAACGGAGCCTTGGATATCCGCCGGCCCGCCGCGGTCCCGGAATGGGCCAGCGCCTCCGACCCGCGCCACGCCATCACGCCCGAGCAACTCCTCCGCATGTCCAGCGGGCTTGCTTTCCGCGAAACCCGGACCGCCCTGCCCGCCGACGCCCTCAACATGCTCTTCCGCCAGCCGGACGCCGGAGCCTACGCCGCTGACATGCCGCTGGAGGCCGCGCCCGGCACGCAGTGGCAATACTCGAGCGGGACCACCAATATCCTGTCGCGTCTGCTCCGGGACACCTTCCACGGTGACCTGCAGGCTTATTGGAACTTTCCGAGGCAGGCGCTGTTCGATCCCATCGGCGCCCGCCACATGATGCTGGAAGTCGACCCCAGCGGCACCTTCGTCGGCTCTTCGTTCGCCTACGCCACCGCCCGCGACTGGGCTCGCCTGGGCCAGTTGTTCCTGGACGATGGAATGGTGCAGGGCCGCCGGCTGCTGCCGGAGGGCTGGACCCGATTTGCGACAACCCCCGCCCCGGCCGCGCCCCACGGCAGCTATGGAGCCCACGTCTGGCTGAACCGCGGCTCAGAGAATGAACGCCAGTGGCCGCTCCTGCCGGACGACACTTACTCGTTCCAGGGCTATGAAGGGCAACTGGTAATCATCGTGCCGACTTATCATCTGGTGATGGTCCGCATGGGCCTCACCCGCACCGGAGCCACTTGGGATCCCAATCGCTATCTGCCGTCGATCCTGGCCGCCCTCGAGTAACCCCACGCCGCCCAGCCTATTGAGCCGCGCACGTCCGTAAGCGGTGGAGCCCCCGAAAGCCCCCCAGCCGTCAGGCGAGCAGCCAACCCGTTTACCTCGGCTCAATCGAAAGCAGCAACTTACTCCGAGGCGTGTGATACACCCGCGCCACCAGCCCGTCCGGCAACGCCTTAAACGCATCCTCGTCCACTTCGAAGTAATCATCCTTGACGACATAGCAATGCTTCGTATGGTTTTCGCCGTGAAAGCGCGCCATTCCCAAGCCCTCTTCCTCCTCACGGCTGTGCCTGACGCGCCCTTCCAGGCAGACCGCCTTCCCGTCCCGGAGGTCGAACACGAGCAGGGACATGGTCCGCGCACTGCTGAACAGCGACACCAGAAATGCGCCGACACAGGCCAGTGTCGCGCCTCCGAAAATAATACCGATGCCCTTTGCGCCCACATAGGACGCAATCGTCAAGATAATATCCGGCACGAGGGCCTTCACGATAAAGCAGCAGAACAGCCAGCCCAGCAGGGCTCCGCCGGTGTAGCGCACCGGCCGCAGCGAGCGGAACAGCAGCCGCATCCACTGCGCATCACTGATTCGTCCGGCCCGGTTCTGCTGCAGATCCTCCATGCTGAACTGGTTGGTCCGCGCCAGCTCGGGCAGGACATCATTCGCAGGATCGCCGGAAGTTACGTATTCGATGTAGGACATAGCGACACCCCAAGAAATCGGATTACCGTCCCGAATCCTGTAGTGTTCCATCGAATATTCACGAAATAAATACGAGATGTAACAAAATTGGTGAACGCGTCTGTAATTGTATAAAAGAGTATGGCAAGCGCGGTTTTCGCTACGAAACCAGGCGTCGTCCCAGGCCAAGTCCCTCCGCCGTCTCCTGAAAACACAAACGGCACGGAAGCGAGTCATCCCGCCGCCGCGCCGTCATTCAAATTGGTGAAAGACTAAATCAGTCCACCCTGCCGCGCAATCTTTAACGCTTCGACGGCGGCCCCGCGGGCTCCGGCCGTATCCCCATTCGGCATGATATGGATCGGGATATCCGCCTGCTCAGCGCGCTGTTCCGGCATGCCGGCGCGGATCTCTGAGATGAACCACTGCTGGAACTCGACCGAAGTCTCAATGGCTCCGCCGCCCACAATCAGCGCATCCGGATCGAACGTATTCACCATCTCGTCAAAGAATACGCCCAGCGCATGGGCCTGGACCCGGAAGATCTCCTTGCACATCGGGTCGCCCTTCTCGGCCAGCCCGCGCACCGCCTTCGCCGCCTTGTGAATATCGCCCAGCTTTTCCAGGTCATGACCCGGGAACTTCTGGAAGAAATACGGCAGGAACGTCTTCTCAATCGCCGTCAGCGAGCAGAGCGCTTCCAGATCGCCGACGCGTCCGCAATTGCACTGCGGCACAATGCCTTCAATCCCGCGAATGCTCTGGTAAGGGATCAGTACGTGGCCCAGTTCGCCGCCGAACCCCTTGCGGCCCTTCACCACGTTGTCTTCGATGATGACGCCGCCGCCCAGGCCCGTCCCGACAATCGCCGAGATCGACGTCGACCCCGAACTCCCGCCAAACAGGGAGAAATGGCCCCACAGCGCGCCCGCGTTGCCGTCGTTCAGGTAAGACACCGGCTTGCCGAGCTTCAGTGCCAGATTCTCGCGGATGTCATACGACGCCCAGTTCGCGTGGACGAAGTTCGTCGAGCCTTCCGCGCTCAGCACGCCCGACGCGCTCGCCGGACCCGGCGTGTCCAGGCCCACCACGGCGACGTTGTCCATCGTCAGGCCCAGCTTCTCCACCGCGATATGCAGCCCGTCCACGATCTGCTGCAGGCAGATCTCCGGACCCTCTTTCGATCGCGCCGGATGCTCCTGCAACCCGTCGATCAAAAACTGCTCTTCCGCGTTAATCAGAGTGTAATTGACGGCCGTGCCGCCAAGGTCCACGCCTGCTACTACCTGCATCGCTGCTACCTCGGTTTGAAATGAAATCAGTACCCGAATTCTACACAGTAGCAGGACTCAGGGGTCTCATTCATACCGCAGCGCGATCACCGGATCCACCTTCATCGCCCGCCAGGCCGGAATCCAGCAGGCCACCAGCGAGACCAGCAGCAGCACACCCGCCACCACGGCGAACGTCAGCGGATCCTGCGGCTTCACCCCATACAGCAGCGACGCCAGCAGGCGCGACAACCCAAATGCACCCACCAGGCCGATCACCACACCCAGCCCGGCCAGCAACATGCCCTGCCGCACAATCATCTTCAACACATCCGCCCCGCGCGCGCCCAACGCCATGCGGATGCCGATCTCCTGCGCCCGCTGCTGCACCGAGTAAGACAACATGCCATACACCCCGATGGCCGCCAGCAGCAGCGCAATCGCCGCGAACAGCGTCAGCAGGGTCATATTGAAGTCTTCCCGAGCCGTCGATTCGCCCACTACATCGGTCATCGCCCGCACATGCGCCACCGCCACGCCGCTGTCGGCCTCCAACACCTGCTGCCGCACGGCCGCGCTCACCGTCAGCGGATTCACCGACGTCTTCACTACCCAACTCAGCGGCGCCATCGAGTTGTTCAGCGCCATGAAGCTGTCCTTCAACTGCGAGAGCGGGATGTACATCACCGGCGGAGCGTCACTGCCCAGTCCGCGCTCCTTCACATCCCCGACGATGCCCACAATCTCGCGAGGCTCTTCAGCGAAATCCGGCCCCATGCCCCGGCCGATGTCGATCCGCTCGCCCATCGGGCTGCCTTTCTTCCAAAACCGCTTCGAGAAGGCTTCGTTGACCACCACTACAGGCGTCGATAGCTTCGTATCCCGCTCAGTAAACGCGCGCCCCTGCACTACCGGGATCTCCAGGGCTTTGAAATACTCATCCGACACGTACATCCAGGTGGCCCCGCCAGTCGACTCCGCCCCGCCTTCCAGCGGCCGCCCCACAACCGTGAAGCCCAGGCCGAAGCCGCCTTCCAACGGCAGGAACGGCACAATCGCCGCCGACGTCACGCCCGGCACCGTATGCAGCCGCCGCACCACCTCCCGGGATAACTGCTCCACCTGGGCCGTCTGTTTGTACTTTGAACCCGAAAGCGATGTTTCGAACGCCAGCACCTGATGCGGATTGAACCCGGCCTGCACCTGCCTCAACCCCGTGAAGGTCCGGATCAGCAGCGCCGCGCCCACCAGCAGGATCAGCGCCAGCGCGATCTCGGTCACCACCAGCGTGTTCCGGGCCCAGTGCCGGCGGCCGGTGCCCGCACGCGACGAAGCCTCCTTCAAGGTTCCGTGCACGTCGGTCCGCGAGATCTGCAGGGCAGGGAACAGTCCAAACAGGATGCCCGTACCCATGGCCACCACCAGCGAAAATAACAGGACCCGCCAGTCCAGTACGGTGGACTGCGCGAACTCCTCGGCTCTCGGCAGGCCGGTTGGGCTCAACGCGATCAGCCCGCGCACCCCCCACGCCCCGAGTACAAACCCGGCTCCCCCGCCCATCAGGGCCAGCAGGATGCTCTCCGTCAGCAGTTGCTGGATGATGCGCCAGCGGCCCGCGCCCAGCGCCACCCGGATCGCCACCTCCCTGGACCGGTGCGTCGCTCGCGCCAGCAGCAGATTGGCCACATTCGCGCACGCAATCAGCAGCACCAGCGCCACCGCCCCCAGCAGGATCAGCAGCGGCTTCTTCACGTCGCCCACCATCGCCTCGCCCAGCGGTTCGGCCGTGGCTGACTCCTGTTTGCCGATCGACTTCGGGAACGTGGCCCGAAACCGCTCCGCCGCCGCCGCCATCTGGGCCTGCACCGCCTCAATCTGCACACCCGGCTTGAGCCGGCCCGCCACGGAAAGGTAGTGGCCCTGGTTTGTGGAGTTCGGATCCGCCTGCAGCGGCAGGAAGATTTCGGCGGGAGGATAGGCTCGGAACGAGGGGCGCAGCACGCCGATCACCGAGTAGGCCTCGCCATTCATGACGAGCACGCGTCCAATCACCGACGGGTCGCCGCCAAAGCGCCGTTGCCAGAGGCCGTGGCTCAGCACGGCCAGCATCGGCCCATTGGGCCGGTCTTCCTCAGCCGAGAAGACCCGGCCCAGCGCGGGAGCGGCATCGAAAACCTGGAAATAGCCGGCCGAGACGTGAATCCCCTTCACCTGTTCAGGCGTACTGCCGCCCGTCAGGTTCAGCCCCGGGCCGGTGTTGTTGTACGCGCAGATGGAGCCCAAGCCGGGCGTGTTGGCCTTCCACGTGACGTACTTCGGGATGGAGATGGAGTAGCCGTTCCCGTCCGGAAACTTCATCGCCAGGCGCACCATGCGGTCGGGTTCGCTGTAGGGCAGCGGCTGCAGCAGGATCCCATTGACCACGGAGAAGATCGCGGTATTCGCGCCAATCCCCAAGGCCAGCGCGGCCACTGCCACCGCCGTGAAGCCAGGACTGCGGGCCAGCATGCGCAGGGCATGGCGAACGTCTTTGATCAGCTTCTCCATTCCGGCTTAGACGTATCAGGAAGTCGTTAGTATGCGAAACAATGCGGATATCTACACCCGCCTCGTCCCGGTGGTATCGTTGTCGAAAATGCTCACCCGCCGTGCCGCCCTCGCTTCCGCCTTCGCCCCGGCTGTCCTCAAGGCCGCGCCTGCCCGTCCGAACGTCATTTTCATCCTGACCGACGATCAGGGCTACGGCGACGTCTCGCTGCACGGCAACCCGAACCTGCGCACGCCGAATATGGACGCCATCGCGCAGCAGGGCGTCCAGTTCACCCGGTTTCACGTCATGCCGGTCTGCTCGCCCACGCGGTCGTGCCTCATGACCGGCCGCTACAACTACCGCACCGGAGTGGTGGATACCTACCTCGGCCGCTCGATGATGCACTCCAGTGAAGTCACCGTGGCTGAGTCGCTGGCGGCGGCCGGCTACCAGACTGGCCTGTTCGGCAAGTGGCACCTGGGCGACAACTACCCCTTGCGCGCGATGGATCAGGGCTTCCAGACCGCCCTCACCCTGCGCGGCGGCGGCTTGGCCCAGCCCGCCTCGCCACCCAACACCGGCTACTTCGATCCGCCGCTGGAACTCAACGGCCGGCGCGCCATCCGCAAGGGTTACTGCTCCGACATCTTCTTCGACGAGGCGCTGCAGTTCATTGAGAAGAACCGGCGAAAGCCATTCTTTACCTATATCTCCACAAACGCTCCGCACACCCCGCTTGAGATCAAGGAGGAGTGGGCGGAGCCCTACCGCAAAGCAGGCCTCGACGACACGACGGCCCGGATCTATGGCATGGTCGCGAATCTGGACTCGAACATCGGCCGCCTGATGGAGCACCTGCGCCGGCTGAACCTGGAGCAGAACACGCTGCTCTGGTTCATGACCGACAACGGGCCCCAGCAGCCGCGGTTCAACGCCGGACTGCGCGGCCTGAAAACGACGCCCTATGAAGGCGGAATCCGGGTGCCCAGCTTCCTGCGCTGGCCCGCGAAGATCCAGCCGGGTACGAAGGACGCGCGCATTGCCGCCCACATCGACTTCCTGCCGACGGTGCTCGACGCCTGCGGAGTGCCGCCGCCCAAGGACCATAAGATCGACGGCCGGTCCCTGCTTGCGCCGCCGGTCGAGCGGTCGCTCTACTTCCAATGGCACCGCGGGGATGCTCCCGAGGCGTTCCGCAACTGCGCGGTGCTGACCGACAGGTGGAAGCTGGTCGGCACCGATAAGCGGGAGCCGGAGCTCTACGACCTGCCCAACGACCCGGGCGAATCGAAGAACCTGGCCGCTGCGGAACCCGCGATCGCCCGCAAGCTCCGCTATCAATACGACGCCTGGTTCGCCGACGTCTCGGCCGAACGCGGCTACGCTCCGCCGCGTATCTTTGTCGGGACGCCGCACGAGAATCCGGTGATCCTCTCGCGTCAGGATTGGCGGGGACCGCAGGCCTCCTGGAATGCGGACGGTTTGGGTCACTATGAAATCGACGTACGTAGTACTACAACGTTCGAAGTGACGCTCCGCTTTCCCCCGACGACCCAGGATGCGACCGCCATCCTCACCTGCGGCTCGGTCCGGCAGGAGGTGCCCGTGCCGGCCGGAGCGACACAGGTCGTCCTGTCGAAAGTGGTCCTCCCCCAGGGGCCGGCGAACATAGAGGGAAGCCTCCAGCTCGCCGGCCGCCGCATCGGAGCGCACTACCTCGAACTTCGCACCGGCAAACCGTCCGCAAAGTGACGGTGAACCGCACCGCTACCACCGGCTTTTTGTGTCACGGTACTGCAGGAAGCGTTTCCTCATGGCCCGCTTCGCCCGCAGCTCCTCGAGCTCGGCTTTGAGCTTGGACGACCGCACCTCGACGTGTTCGTCCGTCCAGGGCATCACCTCGCGCAGGCCGGGCAGGTCCATCAGCAACCAACCTTGTGGCAGCAGATGCAGCTCCCGCCGGGTGGTCGTGTGCCGGCCGTGGCTGTCGTCCTCTCTCACCGCTTGGGTCAATTGAACGTTCGAACCCAATAGCTGGTTCGTGATCGTACTCTTGCCTGCGCCGGAGGAGCCCAGCAGGGCGGCCGTCTCACCCAGCCCCAATACGCCCCCGAGCAGGGCAGGTACATCGTCTTGCAGGGCAGAGAGGCGTACCACCTCAGCGCCGCGGGCTACTGCGCGGGTGGCGTGGACGCAGGCATCCGGAGCCGGGTGCTGGTCTCTTTTGTTCAGCACGATGCAGGCCCGGGCTCCGCTGGTCTCGACCAGGATGAGGTAGCGTTCGAGCCTGGCGAGGTTGTAGTCATGGTCTAACCCCATGACAATGAAGGCCAAGTCGACATTGGCCGCCAGGGGTTGCGGTTCGGGCCGTTTGCCGGCCGCCTTGCGTTCGATCAGGCTTTGTCGGGGCAGGATCGCTTCCACGCAGTCGAGCGTGGAGCGGACGGCCGTCCAGTCGCCGGTCACCGGCGCCAAGCCCTTCCGGGCGTGACGGACCCAATGTTCTGTATCACTTAGCAGGATGAGCCAGGAGCCGTACTCCTGGCGCAGGACGCGGCCGGGCACGCAGCCGCGCAGATGCCACTCTGCGAATTGGTCAGCCCGCTCGGGCGACCAGCCATATGTGGAAAGCAATGGAGTTGTCCTCGAAAGACACCGCAGGCTTCGTTAGGAATCCGGGGAGGGATTCAGCCGCTTCGAGTTAGAGGACAATGACCGACAAAGGCAAGTCACAGAATATCTCATTTCACTGAGAGTGGCGATATACTATCCGTACCCCAATCTTCCATGACACGCACTGTTTGCGTTATCGCTCTGCTCTGGGCGGCCGGCGCCCATGCTGCTACGCCGCCGAAGCCGGTCGACTTCCAGAAGGAGGTGCGGCCGATCCTGTCGGACGCGTGCTTCCACTGTCACGGCAACGACCGGACCACGCGTATGGCGGGACTGCGCCTGGACACCCGCGAAGGGGCGTTTTCGCAGCGCAAAAACGGCACGGTGATCGTTCCGAAGAACCCAAAGGCGAGTTTACTTCTGCAGCGAATCAATAACCCGATTGCTGCAAAGAGGATGCCGCCGGAATACTCGCATAAGACTTTAACCGCGGAGCAGAAAGAAACGCTGCAGCGTTGGATCGAGCAGGGGGCCGAGTGGAAAGAGCATTGGGCCTATTCCGCGCCCGTCAAGGTGGATCTGCCTGCGGTCAAAAATACCGGGTGGGTCCGTAACCCTATCGATCAATTCGTGTTAGCGAAACTGGAAGCACAGGGGCTGGCTCCGGCTCAGGAGGCCAACAAGCGAACCCTCATCCGGCGGTTGGCGCTGGATCTCACCGGCTTGCCTCCGAAACCGGAGGAGGTCGAAGCGTTTGTTGAAGATTCATCGCCTAACGCATACGAAAAATTAGTAGATAAGTATCTGGGAAGCCCTCGTTGGGGCGAGCACCGGGCCCGTTATTGGCTGGACGCGGCGCGCTACGGGGACACCCACGGAATCCACATCGACAACTACCGTGAGATCTGGCCGTACCGCGATTGGGTGATTCAGGCGTTCAACGCCAACATGCCGTTCGACCGCTTCACGAAGGAGCAGTTGGCGGGCGACCTGCTCCCGAATCCGACCCTGGAGCAGAAGATCGCCACCGGCTTCCAGCGCTGCAACGTGACGACGAACGAGGCCGGCATCATCATTGACGAGTACGATGCCATCTATGCCAAGGATCGGGCCGACACGATCGGAGCCGTATACCTAGGCCTGACCGTAGGTTGCGCGACCTGCCACGACCATAAGTTCGACCCCATTCCTTCCAAGGACTTCTATGCCCTGGGCGCGTTCTTCCGCAATACCACCCAGAACATCATGGATGGCAACATCTCGGATACGCCGCCGATTGTGGTGGTGCCGAAGGAAGAGGACCGGCCGCGCTGGGATGCCATCCGAGGCCGTGAAGCCCAGTTGGTCGAGCAGTTGACGAACCGGCGGCAGGCGTTGACGGGTAGTGCTCAGCCGGGTCCCTCCAAGGCAAGACTGGCCGTGGAGCCAAATGGCGCAATTCAAGTGCAGTCTGAAGGAGCTGCGATTAACATGCCATTTGCAAAGGGTTTGTCGCTCGGAGGATCACCCTGGCCGGGGCGGACGGCCCTGCACTTTGGGCCGAACTCGCAGCTCGAACTGTCGCCGGTGCCCCTCGACGTCAAGGATCCGTTCACCTTGAGCGCGTGGTTCTACTACCCGCAAGGCGAGAGTACCTATACCATTGCTGCTCAATTGGATACCAAAGAGAAGAACCGCGGCTGGATGCTGTTTGTCAGTGGACGTGTGGTGGGTATGCGGTTCTATGGGGATGAAGGGAAGTCGATGGAGGTTCGCGGCGGCCACCTGGATCAGGTGATTCCGGGCACCTGGAACCACCTTGTGATGGCCTATGACGGAACCGGCGCGGCGCTGGGAGTGCGCTTCTTTCTGAATCAGAAAGAGATTGGTACACAGCGAGATGCAGGCGCGACCATCAACGGAAGCTTTAAGGCAGATGTCCCACTGAAACTGGGCAATCCGAAGCGGGATGAAGATGGCGCGATCGCCGATTTCCGCATCTTCAACCAGGCACTGTCGCTGCAGGAGGCCTCCCTCTTGAACCCCGGCGAACCCGCCTCCCTCGCTCTGTTCAACCGCCTGAATGAAGACACTGTGTATCAGGCTGCATCGAAAGAGCTTCACGATTTGGACATGGAACGCCGGGCGATCCGGAAGCGTGACGCGATCTCACTGGTCATGGAGGAGCGCAACGACCAGAAGCCCTTCGCACATGTCCTGTATCGAGGGATGTACGATCAGCCGCGGGCCAAGGTGGATGCCAATACTCCGTCGGTGCTGCCGCCCATGCTCAGCAGCATGCCGCACAACCGGCTGGGGTTGGCTGAGTGGCTGATGTCGCCCGAGAATCCTCTAACTGCCCGGGTGACGGTCAACCGCTTCTGGCAGCAGTTGTTTGGCGACGGTATCGTGAAGACAGCAGAGGACTTCGGGTCGCAGGGCGAGGGTCCGGTCAACCAGGCCTTGCTGGACTGGATGGCGGTGGAGTTCCGCGACAATGGCTGGGATGTGAAGAAGTTCTTCAAGCTCCTGGTGACCTCTTCGACTTACCGCCAGGCGGCGGTGACGACACCCGAGAAACTGGAGAAGGACCCGGAGAACCGGTTACTCTCCCGCGGGTCGCGCTATCGCATGGAAGGCGAGATGATTCGCGACTACGCGCTGGCGGCCAGTGGGCTGCTGACGCCGACCATCGGCGGTCCGAGCGTGCGGCCTTACCAGCCCTCCGGGGTTTGGGAAGCGGTTGCGATGGACGGCAGTAACACCAGGAATTATAAGGAGGATAGCGGCGATAAGCTGTACCGCCGCAGCCTCTATACGTTCTGGAAGCGCAGCGCCCCGCCGGCGTCGATGGAGATCTTCAACGCGCCGACGCGGGAGACCTGCACGGTCCGGCGCGAGCGGACGAATACGCCGCTCCAAGCGCTGGTCACGATGAATGATCCGCAGTTTGTGGAGGCGGCCCGGGCGCTGGCCACTCGAGCCATGGAGAGCGCCAAGTCGGATGTCGACCGGCAGCTGAGCTACGTCGCCCTGAACCTGCTCGACAGGCCATTCAGCAACAATGAAATAGCTGTAGTCAAAGCATCTTACAAGGAATTCTTAAAGTATTACGACACCAAGCCGGCGGACGCTACGAAGCTGGTGCATGTCGGCGCAAGCAAAGCCGATCCGGCGGTGCCGGTTGTGGAGCTGGCCGCGTTGACGATGGTGACCAACCAGTTGATGAATCTGGACGAGGTGCTGACGAAATGAACGAGATCACTCGACGGCGGTTGCTGGCCGGCGGCGCGCGGGGTTTCGGTGCGCTGGCATTGCAGCAGCTTCTCAGCGCCGATGCCGCCAAGCCGCAGTTGCCGAACTTCCCGCCGAAGGTGAAGCGGGCCATCTACCTGCATATGGTGGGGGCTCCGCCGCAGCAGGAGACTTTCGATTACAAGCCGACGATGAAGTCGTGGTTCGATAAGGACTTACCGGACTCCATCCGGCAGGGCCAGCGGTTGACCACGATGACTTCGAACCAGAGCCGGTTCCCCATCGCGCCGTCGGTATTCAACTTCAAGCAGTGCGGGCAGTCCGGCGCTTATGTCAGTGAGCTGCTGCCGTATATGGGCAAGATGGCGGACGACATCGCCATCATCCGGTCGATGCACACCGAAGCGATCAACCATGAACCGGCGATGACGTTCATCCAGACCGGGTTTATGATCGCCGGCAAGCCCTGTATTGGATCATGGATCGCCTACGGCCTGGGCAGCATGAATCGGGACTTGCCAACATTTGTCGTTTTGAACGCAACCCATTCCAATCCAAAGGCGAACGTCCAGGCGATCTCGGCGCGGCTGTGGAGTTCGGGGTTCCTGTCGGGCCAGTATTCCGGTGTGGCGTTGCGCGCGGCTGGCGACCCGGTTTTGTACATCAATAACCCGGACGGGGTGCCGCCGGAGGTCCGGCGCAAGATGCTGGACGGGCTGGGCCAGCTAAACCAGATGGAGTTCGACCGGCTGCACGATCCGGAAACGCGGGTCCGTATCGAACAGTACGAGATGGCGTTCCGGATGCAGTCGTCCGTACCTGAACTAACTGACCTAAGTAAAGAGAGCGAAGCGACTTACAAGCTGTACGGGGACGACGCGAAGAAGCCCGGGACGTTTGCCAACAGCGTCCTGATGGCTCGCCGCCTGATGGAGCGCGGAGTGCGGTTTGTGCAGATCTATCACCGCGGGTGGGACGTCCACGGAAACCTGCCGGAGGTCCTCCCTTCGCAGTGCAAGGATGTCGACCAGCCCTCGTACGCGTTGGTACAGGATCTGAAGCAGCGCGGGATGCTGGACGACACGCTGGTGATCTGGGGCGGGGAATTCGGGCGCACCATTTACTCCCAGGGCAAGCTGACGGACAAGGACTACGGCCGCGACCACCATCCCAGGTGCTTCAGCCTGTGGCTGGCCGGCGGCGGGATCAAGGGCGGCACGGTGCACGGCGAGACGGACGAGTTCAGCTACAACATCGTGCGGGATCCGGTGCATGTGCGTGATTTGCAAGCCACGTTATTGCATCAGTTCGGGATCAATCATGAAACCTTTACTTACAAGTACCAGGGCCTGGACCAACGCCTCACCGGCGTAGAGAAAGCCTCGGTGGTGAACGGGATCCTGAAGTAGCTAGGGCTCGAACGCGACGCGATCGCCCAGCACGTACACCCGGCTGAAGTGGCGAGTGGCCAGCAGGCCGTCCTCCGGGCGAGTGCCGGGCAGGATGCCCGCTTGCTGGTGATTGAGACGGACGAACCCAATTTGCAGCCAGGGGATTCTGGCCAAGCGGGCGGAACTGCTGCCCGTATGACTAGAGGCTGAGGCCCATCAATCTGGACGGAGGATGGCCGCATCCTCTTTATGAGCGCCACGCGGATCGTCTGGCCGGAGTTGTGGTCGGTCGAGGGCGAGGGGGCGCGATGTCCTATTCGACCCGCAGCCGGACTCTGCACTTTGTGAGCCAGGGCGACCAGGGCACGGCGAGTATCTACCAGGTGGGCTTGCGACTGAGGGTGGGCACGCCTGGCCGGCGGGCTGGGCCCCGGGTTGCGTACACAGGGTTGTGCGACGGCGTGTGGAATCTATTCTGGACTTCACGGCGCAGTAAGAAGTCGAGGCGGCTGACGGAGAACGGCTCGCTGGCGGATTATTGCGGTATCCGACGTGGTCGCCGAAATCGGACAAGATTGTATTCGAGCGGGGCGAGGTGAAGAGCGACATCTTTTTGCCGCAGGAGCGGTGAAGCGGCTGCGCGCGACGCCGGGGGTTCGCTAACATAAGCGGAGCGAATCGGCGTATTGGCCAGAATGACGCGGCCATTCCGCGGCGAGGATCTTCATGCTCGAAGTGCGAGAGCTGACCAAAACCTTCGAAAGTCCGGGTGGAGCGGTGCAGGTGC
Organism: Paludibaculum fermentans; assembly: GCF_015277775.1. Classification (NCBI taxonomy): domain Bacteria; kingdom Pseudomonadati; phylum Acidobacteriota; class Terriglobia; order Bryobacterales; family Bryobacteraceae; genus Paludibaculum; species Paludibaculum fermentans. The sequence goes on along the minus strand of NZ_CP063849.1, from coordinate 2,146,939 downwards.
TGCGCGGCGTGACGTTGGAGTTAGGGGACGGCGAAGGGGTGGCGGTGGTGGGTCCGGGGGGTAGCGGGAAGTCGACACTGCTGCAGATCCTGGGCACGCTGGACCGCCCGACGAGCGGCACGGTGAAGGTGGGCGGAGTGGACCCGTTTGCCCTGGACGATGCCGGGCAGGCGAAGTTCCGGAATGAGCAGGTGGGCTTCGTGTTCCAGGACCACTGTCTGCTGCCGCAGTTGACGGTGTTGGAAAACGTGATGGTGCCTCTGATGATCGGGCCGGAGGACACGATGGGTCCGCAGCGGGCGCGGAAGCTGTTGGAAGAGGCGGGGCTGGCCGGGCGGCTGAATGAGATGCCGGCCCGGCTTTCAGCGGGCGAGAAGCAGCGGGCGGCGGTGGCGCGGGCGATGGTGCGCGGGCCGAAGCTGCTGCTGTGCGACGAACCCACCGGGAGCCTGGATAGCGCTCCGGCGAACGAGGTGGCGGAGCTGCTGGAGAAGCTGCGCCAGGAATATGGCGTCTCGCTGGTGCTGGCGACGCACAACCAGGTGATTGCGTCGAAGCTGTCGCGGCGGGTGCTGTTGACGGATGGCCGATTGTGACGCGGCTGAAGTACCTGTGGCGATCGATGGTGTTCTACCGGAGGTCGCACCTGGCGGCGGCGCTGGGCGCGGCGGCGGCCACGGCTGTGATCACGGGCGCGCTGCTGACAGGCCATTCCGTGCGCCAGAGTCTGCGAGCGTTGGTGACGCACCGGCTGGGGGCGACGGAGTACGCGCTGACTTCCCGAGGGTACTTCCGGCATCAGGTGGCCGGGCTGTTCCGGCCGGAGTGGCGGAGTTGCGGGCTGGTGGCGGCGGAAGGCCGGGCGTCGATGGGCCTCTCCGGGCGCGGCGCGAACGTGATGGTGTATGGGGTCGACGACTCTTTCTACCAGTTCCACGGGCGGGCTGGACATGCGCCGGCGGGCGGTGAAGCCTATCTGAGCCCGGCGCTGGCCGCTGAGTTGGGCGCGGCGGCGGGTGTCGGGATCTCCCTGCTGGTGGAGAAGCCCGTGACGATTCCGCGGGAGGCTCCGCAGGGTACAAAGGACGTCACCGCGTCGGTGCTGCAGGTGAAGGTGGCGCAGGCGGTGCAGCCGGAGAGCCTGGGCGATTTCTCGTTGCAGGCGGAGCAGGGCGTCGTGCGCGCGGTGTTCGTGCCCCTGGGCTGGCTCCAATATGAACTGGGGGTTCCGAACGAGGTGAACCTGGTGCTGCTGGCCGGGTCGGGCGGCGGCACCGAACTGGCCGCGCGGTTGAAGTCCCGTTTCCAGATGGAGGATGTGGGGTTGCGGCTGCGGCATCGCGCGTCGACGGACGAGATGGTGCTGGAGAACGAGAGCACGATCCTGGACGACCGGATGGCGGACCGGGCGATCGATACGGCGAAGGAGCTGGGTGTGCTGGCGCGGCCGTCGCTGGTGTCGTGGGTGAGGACGATCGCGGCGGGCGGACATTCGATTCCCTATTCGGTGGTGGCGGCCCTGGATGATGCCTCGATGGCGGAGATCCATCACGATAAGCCTTTGCCAAAGACGAAGAAGCCGGCGATCCTGATCAACGATTGGGCGGCTGTGGACCTGGGGGTGAAACAGGGGGACACGGTGACGCTGGAGTTCGCGGCCGGCGAGTCGAATTGGGCTCCGAGGCAGACGAAGGCGGAGTTCGAGCTGGCCGGCATCGTCCCGATGGTGGGGCTGGCGGCGGACAGGGACTTTGTGCCGCCGATGCCCGGCTTCACCGACCAGAAGCTGATGGCGAAGTGGGCGGCCCCGTTTGCGATGGACGTCCGGCGCATCCGGCCGCGCGACCAGATGTATTGGGATCTGTTCCGGACGACACCGAAGGCGTGGATCCCGCTGGAGGCCGGGCGGAAGTTGTGGGGGACGCGGTTCGGGTCGTACACGTCGGTGCGGTTTATGCAGGACGAGCCGCAATTGCGGAACCTGCTGCGGTCGGAGATCGATCCGCTGGCCGGGTTGTTTACGATTCAGGCGGTGCGGCGCCAGAGCCTGGAGGCGGCGGCGGGGTCGACCGACTTTGGCGAGTATTTTGCCTATTTCAGTTGCTTCCTAGTGTTCGCGGCGATTCTGGTGATGGTGCTGATCCTGCGGCTGGGGGTGGAGCATCGGGACCGGGAGACCGGGCTGCTGCTGGCGCTGGGGTTTCCGCCGGATTCGCTACGGGGCCTGTTCGAAGTGGAAGGGTTGGTGGTGGTGGGGGCGGGCGTGGTGGCCGGTGTGGTGCTGGCGCCCCTCTATGCGGCCGGGATCCTGATTGGTTTGCGGAACTGGTGGAATGGCGCGGTGGGCACGCAGTTTCTGCATTTGAGCCTGCACGGGCGGCTGCTGACGGAGGGCGCACTGGCCGGGGCGCTGGCGGCGGCGCTGGGTGTCTGGATGTCGATGCGCAACTGGGAAGGCCTGGCTCCGAAGGCGTTCCATATTGAGGAGACGGCGGAGCAGGGCGCTCCGGGGTGGCTGAGGCTGGTGGGCTGGGCGACGCTGCTGCTGGCATTCGGGCTGATCGGGCTCTCGCTATTGCGCACGATTGCGTCGCGGGCCGGGTTTTTCGCGGCGGGCGCCAGCCTGCTGGCATCGTTGGTGATCTGGATGGACTGGCTGCTGCGGCAGCCTTATCCGTCGTTGGTGGCGATTCCCGGAAAGCGCGCGTTGTTCCGGCTGGCGTTGCGGAACCTGTCGTGGCGGCGCAGGCGGACGGTGCTGAGCCTGGCGTTGATTGCGCCGTGTGCGTTCCTGCTGGTGGCGATGGAGTCGTTCCGGCAGAAAGAGACGCTGGAGGGGACGGGCGGGTATGCGCTGTATGCGGAGTCGCAGGCTCCGCTGGTGTACGACGGGGGGACGAGGCAGGGCGTCCAGCAGTTGGGGCTGCAGGCGGCGGGGCCGCTGAAGTGGGCGCGCTTCCGGCTGCGGCCGGGCGATGACGTGAGCGGATTGAATCTGTACATTCCGAAGGATCCGCGGATCCTGGGCGTGCCGGTGAGTTTCCTGCAAGCGAACGGATTTCAGTTTACGGCGTCGACGGGCGAATCGGCCGAGACGCAGGCGAATCCCTGGCTGTTGCTGGAATCACAGATGAATGGCGGGACGATTCCGGCGATTGTGGACCAGAATTCGCTGGCGTACGTGCTGCATAAGAAGGTAGGGGATGAGGTGGAGGTGGCGCGGGAGGGGGCTCCTCCGTTGAGGTTGAGGCTGGTGGCGGCGCTGCAGGGCAGTGTGTTCCAGAGCGAGTTGTTGATCAGCGAGAAGAACTTCGTGAGGCTGTTTCCGCACGTGACGGGCTGGCGGGTGTTTCTGCTGCAGGGTCCGCTGGAGGCGGCGGGTCCGCTGGAGAAGGCGCTGAGCGGGTATGGCTTTGCGGTGCGACCGGCGCGGGCGCGGCTGGCGGCGTATCACCGGGTGGAGAACACGTACCTGAGCGCGTTCCAGGTGCTGGGGGCTCTGGGCTTGCTGCTTGGGACGGCCGGATTGGGGGTCGTGATGATGCGCAATGTGTGGGAGCGGCGGCGGGAGTTCGCGATGCTGCGGGCGGCGGGGTATGAACCGCGGCAGTTGTCGAGGATGATCCTGATGGAGACGGGTGCGGTATTGGCGGCGGGTTTGCTGGCGGGGTTCCTGAGTGCGCTGGTGGCGGTGGGTCCGGCACTGGCGGGGGAGGGCTCGGGCTGGCCGGTGCTGGGAATGTTTGGAGCGCTGGTAGTAGTCTTTGGGGGCGGTTTGGGCGGAGCGTGGGTGACGGCGCGGGCGGCGGTACGGATGCCGATGGTTGGTTCGCTGCGGGTGGAATAGTAGAATCCGGAGTGTACCTTTGGGATTGCGTTTAGGGTAAATTCGGGCCGAACAATTCCGGCCGGCCGTGCGTATGAAAGAGAAGAGCGAGATGAGAGTGAAGATCCTGCTTATCCTCATGGTTCCGCTGTTGGGCTGCGTGTGGGGTTGCTCCCGGCACGACCGCCAGCACGCGCGGGAAGATTTTCGGCACGCTGCGACGGAAGCTCGGCAGGCGGCGCGGGAGGCTGCGCACGAAGTGCGGGACGCGGCGCGGGAAGTGAACTCGTCGACTCGGGAAGCACAGGAAGAGCTGGCGAAGGCGGCGCGGGAGGCTAAGATCGAGGCGCAGAAGGCGCATAAGGAAGTGCGGGATTCCGTGCGGGAAGCCGCGCAGCAGGCGCGCCAGGAGACGAGGGAAGCGGCGCGTCGAGCCAGGGAAGAAGCCAGGCGGGCTAGTGAAGAGGCGCGCAGGCTGCCTCGCGAACAGTAAGTCCCGTTACGAGATTCCGTTGGGCTACGCCTTGCGCAGCCCGGCCATGGCCCAGGCGGCGAAGCCGAAAGCGGTGAGCAGGAAGATGGTGGGCGGCCACACGAAGTAGTTGATGGAGATGGCCGATAGCACCAGCAGGCCGGACAGATAGATGCGCGTCAGGCGGCGGAGGTTCGGGCGGTCGTCCTGCATCGCTTTGGACGCCACCAGGACGAGCGCGGCCATCATCATCGGCGTTGCGGCCACGAACAGGCTGAAGCCCAGATAAATACTGGTCATGCTGCGGTCGATGGGATAGTCGCCGAGCATGAAAGTGTTCATGGTCGTGACCAGGACGTGTGTCTTCTGGTCAGGCGGTGTGCGCCACTGCTTGAGCAGCGCAATATGGCCAAGGGTATGGGCCAAACCCATGGCAAACAGTACCCAGGCGCTAACGCGAAGAGACAGTGGAGCTTGCATCGAACCAAGGGTAGAGCAGAAGGGGTCGCATTTTCAAGCCAGGATGAGGCAGAATAGGGCCGGAAGCTATGGATCATCTACCTCCGGCCTGGATCGCGATGGGGGAGTCGCTGCTGATTGGACTGATCGTCGGCATCGAACGGGAGACTGACCGGAAGGAGCGGCACGCGGGGCTGCGGGACTTCATCGGCATCGGGTTGGCCGGCGGAGTGTGCGGCATCTTGAATGTGCCTTGGCTGACGTGCACGGCGCTGCTGGCGTTTACGGCGCTGGTGGCGATTTTCCGGATCCAGACCCCGGGCCGGACGGGCATCACGACCGAGATCGTGGCGGTGGTCACCTTTCTGTTGTGTGTGCTGACGGCGACACCGGGGCTGAGTTGGGGGTCTGAGCTGGCGATTGCGCTGACCGTGATCCTGGCGCTGTTCCTGGATGCCCGGGAGCCGCTGCGCAAGTTCTTCCTGGAATCGCTGACGGAGGGTGAGTATTTCGACACACTCCGCTTCCTGGCCGTGATTTTCGTGATCCTGCCGGTGCTGCCTCAGGGGAGCTATGGTCCGTACGCGTTCTTTGAACCGCGCCGGGTTTGGATTTTCGTCATTCTGGTCTGTTCGATCTCTTACCTGGGGTATTTCCTGCAGAAGTTCCTGGGGGAGGAGCGGGGGCTGCCGCTGACGGCGGTGCTGGGCGGGATCGGGTCGACGACGGCGGCGACGACTGCGTTCGCTCGGCAGGCACATGAGGAACCGGAGAGAATCCGGAGCCTGGCCATGGCGACGGTACTGGCGAATACGGTGCAGTTTCCGCGAGTGGCGGCGCTGTTGTGGCTGGCCGGAGGTCCGCTGGCGCTGGCGTGTGTCCCGCTGCTGAGCGTGATGACGCTGGCCGGAGTGGCGGCGACGTACTGGTTGAGGCGGGGCATTACGGCTCCGTCGGTGCCGGCTCCGGATGCGGTGAAGCTGAGCAACCCGCTGCGGCTGCTGCCGGCGATCCAGTTCGGCGTGCTGTTTGCCCTGGTGCGGCTGGTGGCTCGGGGGATGACGACGGAGTTTGGCACTTCGGGCTTGCTGGCATCGAGCGCGATTGGCGGTTCGGTGGATGTGGATGCGATCGCTTTCACCTTGAGCGGCCTGCTGCGGGATGGACAGACGGCGTCGTGGCTGGCGGTGGCGGGCGTCCTGATCTCGTTGACGGCCAATGCGATCTTCAAGGCGGTGGTGGCCTATTCGAGCGGCGGACGCGCCTTTGGGCTGCGCGTGGCGATCGGCTTTGCCGCCATGTACGTGACCGGAGCGGCGGTGTGGCTGGTGCAATGGTGATGGCAGGCTAAACGTTTGCGGGCCGGGCGCCGATCTGGATAGATAGCGGGCGCCGGATGCGGTCCGCGAAGACGAGCGCCCCGCCATGTCCACTTACATTTCGACACCTGGTCATGACTCGGGCACGCTCAGCGCGCCGATGCCGGCCGCGAGGGTCTCCGCCTGGCGGCGCTGGCTCTGGCCGTCGCTGTTCGACGTGATCGTGGTGGCGCTGCCGCTGTGGTTCTTCGGACTCTCGGGTGATGTGGCGTCGTCCCTGCTGTCGGACGGTGATACGGGCTGGCACATCCGCACGGGCGACTGGATCCTGCAACACAAGCAGTTTGTGCGCGAGGACCTGTTCTCGTTCAGCAAGGCCGGGCAGCCCTGGTTTGCGTGGGAGTGGCTGAGCGACGTGCTGTATTCGGGGCTGCACTCGGCCCTGGGGATGAAGGGGCTGGTGCTGCTGACGATTGCGCTGTCGTCCGTGTACCTGGCGCTGCTGTTCCGGCAGATGGTGTGGCGGGGCGCCAACATCTTCATCGCGTTTCCACTGGCGATGCTGGGCTTTGGAGCGGCGAGCGTCCACCTGCTGGCGCGTCCGCATGTCTGGACGATGGTGCTGCTGGCACTGTCGGGGTGGCTGATCCAGCGGGATCTGAAGAGTCCGGGCCGGCGGATCTGGCTGCTGGTGCCGTTGACCGTGCTCTGGACGAATCTGCACGGCGGCTGGCTGGCCCTGGTGGCAGTGTTGGGGCTGGTGGCGGCGGCGAAGGCGGCCGAGACCCTGCTGGGTGCCGCGCAATGGAAGACGGTGTGGCGGTATACCGGGCTGGCGGGCGCGTGCCTGGCGGCGTCGCTGGTGAATCCGTACTCGTGGCACCTGCATGCGCATGTCCTGGAGTACCTGAACGCGGCGTGGGTGAAGGAGCTGACGAACGAGTTCAAGTCTCCGGTGTTCCGCTCAGAGAACATGATGATGTTCGAGCTGGTGCTGCTGGGCTCGCTGCTGGCGGTGAGCCGGATGGTGCGGCGCAAGGAACTGGTGGGGCCCGTACTGATTCTCTTCTGGGCTCACTCGAGCCTGGTCTCGGCGCGGCATATTCCCCTGTTCCTGACGCTGGCGCTGCCCGCGGTGGCGGAGGAACTGGGCCGGCTGTGGCGGGATTGGACTAGCGGGGCGGGGAAGAAGTCGATGGCGGGGATTCTGCGGGGGATGGCCAGCGATGCGCAGCCGGCGATCGCACGGGCGAGTGCATGGGCCGTGCTGCCGTTTCTGGCGGTTCCGTGGGCGCCCATCCGGTGGCCGGACAACCTGACGGCGGAGTCGTTCCCGATCCAGATGGTGGAGCGGCACCGGGAGGAGCTGGCGCGGGCGCGGGTGTTTACCTCGGATCAATGGGCGGACTATCTGATCTACCGGTCGTCTCCGCGGCAGAAGGTGTTTGTGGATGGGCGCGGCGACTTCTATGGCGAGAAGCTGGCGCGGGATTACTGCAATCTGCTGAATGCCCCTTACAACTGGAGGCAACTCACCCAGAAGTATGGGTTTACGGCATTTCTAGTGGACCGGCGGAGTCCGCTGGCGAGCGTCCTGAACCAGGCGCCGGAATGGCGGCTGGCGGACGAGGACAAGAAGGCCCTATTCTTTCTGCCCAGGAAGTAGCCGTGGGCTAATTGTTTCCGCTCTCCGCGCCGATCTAAACCTGAGGGACCTCTCAGGTCCCAGCCTCAGGAGGATCTCGCGGTCACATGGCCACTTCCAGCAATCCCATGGCGGGACAGAGCGCGGCGCTGCCCGTGCCGGGAACCGGGATCGGTGCGATGGAAAAGGGCGGCCTGGCGCGGTGGCTGTGGCCCTCGCTGTTCGACCTGCTGTTTGTGTCGCTGCCGTTCTGGTTCTTCGGGTTGGCGGACGGCGGCACGGGCCTGTTGCTCTTTGATGGCGACACGGGCTGGCACATCCGGACCGGGGATTGGATCCTGCAGCACCGCCAGTTTGTCAGCGGCGACATTTTCTCGTTCACAAAGCCGGGCCAGGCGTGGTTTGCGTGGGAGTGGCTGTCGGACATTCTGTTCTCGCTGATGCATTCGGCGGCGGGGATGAAAGGCGTGCTGCTGTTCGGCATCCTCTGTTCGGCTTTGTTCTGCGGGTTGATTTTCCGCCACATGGTGTGGCGTGGGGCTAATGTTTTCATTGCATTACCGCTTGCCTTGATGGGCTTCGGGTCGGCCACGGTGCATCTGCTGGCGCGTCCGCATCTTTGGACGCTGCTGCTGGTGGCAGGGTGCAGTTGGCTGATCCAGGCGGATCTGAAGAAGCCGACGAAGTGGATCTGGGCGCTGGTGCCGGTGACGGCCGTGTGGACGAATCTGCATGGCGGGTGGCTGGCGCTGATCTCGATTCTGGGATTGGTGGCGGTGGGGACGGCGCTGGAGGCGTGGTTCGGAACGGCGCAATGGGCGACGGTAAAGCGCTATCTTCTGCTGGCTGCGGCCTGTGTGGGGGCGTCGCTGCTGAACCCGTATGGGTGGCGGCTGCATGCCCACATGGCGGAGTACCTGAGCGTCGGCTGGATCAAGGATATGGTGAGCGAGTTCCAGTCGCCGAGCTTCCGGTCAGAGAACATGTCGCAGTTCGAGCTGATCATGCTGGCCTCGCTGGTGGGGGCCGGGTGGGCCTTACGGCGGAAGCAGTTCGTCGGGCCGCTGCTGATCCTGTTCTGGGCGCACTCCTCCTTAGTGTCGGCCCGGCATATTCCCATTTTTGTAGCCCTGGCTTTGCCGTTTCTGGCCGATGAGATCCAGGGAGCCTGGATGGCCTGGACCAGCGGAGCAGGGAAGAAGTCGACGTTGGGGATTCTGCAGGGTTTGGCGCGCGAGGCGCAGCCGGGCCTGCAACGGACCAGCGTCTGGGCAGTGATCCCCTTTATTTTGATTGCCTTGCCGATTCTGCCGATCCCTTGGCCGACGGATTTTCCGAGCTTCCGGTTTCCGACCAAGATGGCGGCGCGGCACGCGGACCTGCTGAAGACGTCGCGGGTGGCGACGGAAGACCAATGGGCGGACTACCTGATCTACAAGTTCTATCCGCAGCAAAAGGTGTTCTTCGACGGGCGCAGTGACTTTTACGGCGAGGCGCTGACGAAGGAATACGCGCAGATGATGGCCGGGGAATACCGCTGGCGGGACGTGATGCGGAAGTACGGCTTCACGGCGGCCCTGCTGAAGGTGAAATCGCCGCTGGCGACGGTTTTGAAGGAATCGGGCGAGTGGCAGGTGGTGGAAGACGACGGCAAGGCGATCGTGTTCCGGCGGCGTGCGGCGGAGGGGGTCGGAGAGGCCCGGGCCAGGATTGAAAACACGGATGCGGGGGCTAATGAAAATCCTTGAGACAGCCGAAAGATGCACAGGAGACGTTGATGACCCCCGGCACGGCGATATCCCGTTTGGAGATGGAAGCACCACTGGCGAATGTAGTGGCTCGCGGCATGGCGGCGGACTGCGAATGGCGGCTGCCCTCAGGCGAGGATTTGATCTCCTTCGCGCTGGCGACGGGCTTTGCGGCGGGGCCATTGTTGCCCGGACCGCTGGAGCCTGTCAGAGAGCGGCGCTCCGAGTATGCGCGGAGCGGACGTTCCCGGAGGCGTATGTGATGAAGGCGATGGAGGCGGCCGGTGGTACAGGCTGCCCGCTGGCACTGTGGAGGCGAGCCGGAAGTGGAGTCCGGCAGCTTAACTCCGCGGGCCTATCGATGGTGCAACGCGGTGGAGTGGAGACACGATCCACGGCCCACGGGGCTGGACATCGAAATTGGATGGCAAAGCGCCTTATACCGGCGACGGTCAAGGCCATGGATCAGGAGGCAAGAAAATGGATCGCAGGTTTCTAACAGTACTCGGGGTGAGTCTGGTGTTTGCTCTGGTTGTCAGCAGCATCTTTTACCAGATGACCTCGCGGGCCAACGGCCCAAAGAAGCAGGAGGTCAGCGACCTGCGAGATATGGTAATCGCCGCGCGGCCGCTGCCGGTGGGCCTCACCGTGAAGACGGCGGACGTGAAGGTGATCAAGGTACCAGTGCAGGCGTTCCCCAAGGGTGCGTTCAGCAAGCCGGAAGACGTGCTGGACCGTCCGGTGGTGTCCTCGATCCTGGCTGAAGAGCCGATCAGCGAAGGCCGCCTGGCGCAGCGCGGCAGCGGCGTAGGCCTGGCGCCGATCATCCCCGTCGGTATGCGAGCCGTGACGGTTCGCGTCAACGACGTGGTGGGCGTGGCGGGTTACGTGCTGCCTGGAATGCGCGTGGACGTGCTGATCACGGGCCATCCGCCGGGCAATGGGACGACGGTGACGAAGACGGTGCTGCAGAACATCCTGGTGCTGTCATCGGGCCAGATGATGCAGACCGACCAGTCGGGCAAGCCGGTGGACGCGCCGAACGTGACCGTGCTGGTGACGCCGCAGCAGGCTGAGTTGTTGACGCTGGCCGGCAATGAAGGCCGCATCCAACTGGTGCTGCGCAACGGCGGCGACCAGAACATCGAGAAGACGGAAGGGCTGAGCCTTTCGACCCTATATGGCAGCCACAGCCGGATGACAGGTGGCGGGAATGGGCAGAACTCGGACGATCCGGATGGACTGGTGGCCAGGCGGCCCCGGCCCCGGCCGCAGCCCGTGGCCGTGGCCGCCACGCCCGTGGCCGCTCCGCCACCGGCTCCTGTGCCTGACCAGATCATTACGATTCGCGGCATCGACAAGAGAGTCGAGAACGTAGCCAGCAAGAAATCGAACGACGACGCCGGAAGGAACCAGTAAGCGCCATGAAACGAATCGTCAAACTCGCGCTTGGCCTGGCCGTTGGGCTGGCCATTATCGTGGTATCCGGAGCACAGGCTCTGCACGCGCAGGGTGGGGCGGAAGACATCCGCGTCACGTTGGGCAAGAGCGTGGTCATCGACTACCCGGAGGATGTGAACCGGATCTCGACGTCGAATCCGGAAGTAGTGGACTACGTGCCTGTTTCCACGCGGGAGATCCTGCTGCACGCCAAGGGTCTTGGCGCCGCGACGCTGGTGATCTGGGCGAAGTCGGGACAGCGCAACTTCTACAACATCAATGTGGAGCAGAATCTGGAGCCGGCACGAAAGCTGATCCGCGATGCGTTCCCGAAGGAAGACATCCAGGTAGCCAGCGCCAAGGACACCATCTCGATCACGGGTACAGTGTCGAGCCAGCTTGTGGTCGACCGGCTTGTGGCCTATATCACCCCGATGGCCAAGAGCGTGGTGAACAATTTGAGGGTGAAGGCCGGGCCGATTGAGAAGCAGGTGATGCTGCGGGTGAAGTTTGCCGAGTTGAACCGGAACTACTCCAATCAGTTCGCGGTGAACCTTACGTCGCTGGGCGCCCTGAATACGGTGGGCAGCGTCGGCACGGGCCAGTTTGGCTCAATCAAGGCGAACTCGATCGGTGGGGAGAATTCGTTCAGCATTACGGACGCGCTCAACGTCTTCGCGTTCCGGCCGGACCTGAACCTGGCCGCGTTTGTGAAACTGCTGCAACAGCAGGGCATGCTCCAGATCCTGGCCGAGCCCAATCTCATTACGAGCAACGGCAAGGAAGCCAGCTTCCTGGTGGGCGGCGAGTTCCCGGTTCCGGTGCTGCAGGGCGGCGCGAATTCGGGCGCGGTGACGATCCAGTTCCGCGAGTATGGCATCCGGTTGACGTTCAATCCGACGCTGACCGAGAACGGCACGCTGAAGATGTACGTGAAGCCTGAGGTTTCCACCATCGACCTGGCGAACGCCGTGTCGGTGAGCGGATTCGTGATTCCCGCCTTGGCGACTCGCCGTGTGGAATCGACGATCGAACTCGGACCCGGGCAGAGCTTCATCATTGGCGGGCTGGTGGATGACCGCACCAATGAAGTATTTGCCAAGATGCCGGGCCTGGCCAACATCCCGCTGCTGGGGCAGCTGTTCAAGAGCCGCAATGAGAACCGCCAGAAGACGGAACTGATTGTGCTGGTGACGCCTGAGTTTGTGGAACCGCTTAACGCGGCGGATCAGAAACTGATGCCGAGCCTGCCGGGCGGCTTCCTGAATCCGATGATGTTGCCGAACGGTATGCCGCAATCGTCCAACACCGGTTCGGGCGCGAAGATCATCAAGGGTGATCCGGCCCAGATCCAGAAGGATGCGATGAAGCGGACCGCACCAGTTAAGTAACACCGCGGCCGAGACGCGTACAAACACACATGTTGGAGATCGCATGAAGGGCCGTGGCACAGTTCGAGAGCCATCATTGACGGCTCTGCTCATAGCAGAGGACCGCGAGATGGCCCGACGCCTTCAGTTGTCGCTTGCCGAATCCAGGGTTTTCGAGGTTCTGTCGGAGCTGAAGAGCTATCCGATGGAGCAGACGCTGGAGATCCGGTTGAGGCAGATACAACCTGAGGTCGTGTTGCTGGATGTCGCCACAGATCTGAATGTGGCGCTCCGGCTGATGCGGTTCATCGCTGGTTTCCAGCCGGCGATTCAGGTGATCGGGGTCCACAACGACAACGATCCCCAGGTGCTGATTCAGAGCCTGCGGGCAGGGGCTTGTGAGTTCCTGTATGAGCCGTTCGACGTGGCGGCGCAGAAGGAAGCAACGGCGCGGATCTGCCGCATGCGGGAGCCTGAGGGCCACTCCAAGCAGGACTTCGGAAAGGTGATCACGTTCTCGTCGGCGAAGCCTGGATCCGGGGCCTCGACGCTGGCCACGCAGACGGCATACTGCCTGAAGCGGATGACCGGGAAGCGGGTGCTGCTGGCGGACTTCGACATCCTGAGCGGGTCGATTGCGTTTGCGTTGAAGGTGAATCCGACGTACTCGCTGATGGATGCCCTGGAACGGTCTGAGCAGTTGGATCCGGGTCTCTGGTCCTCGTTTGTAGTGAACGCAGGTGGGTTGGATGTGTTGGCGGCGCCGGATACGGCCATGTCGGATTCGATCGAGTTCAGCCGTCTGCACGACGTCCTGGAGTATGCCCGCATGCTCTACGACTGGGTGGTGGTGGACTTGCCCACGGTATTCCACCGGCTGAGCCTGTTTGTGCTGTCGGAGGCGGATCAATCGTATCTCGTCTCGACTTCGGAGCTGCCCAGCCTGCACCTTGCCCGGCGCGCCGTCGCCATGCTGGGCCAGTTGGGCTACGGCAAGGACCGGTTTCAGATGGTGGTCAACCGGGTGAACCGGAAGGCCGACATCTCGACCGCGGACATGGAGAAGATCTTCACGTGCTCGGTGTTCGCGTCGTTTCCGAACGACTACTATGCTTTGCACAAAGTGGTGACGCGGGCTGAACCGCTGCCGGCCGATTGTGACCTGGGCCGGAGCATTGAACAGCTCTCGGCTCGTATCGCGGGCCTGGGGCAGAGCGACAAGAAGACCGGCTCCGGAGTAATGGAAACGAAGCCGGCGCTGTCGGAGGGGTAATGGCCTCTCAAGTTTTTTGCGAGGGTGGCCGATCTATTAGGAGTAGGCAGCAGACGCTGCCCGGAAAGAATCTTAGAGGACCAGCATGATTCCGACGATGGATCAAAAACCGGCTCAGCCGATCTCCTGGGAACAACGGCTTCTGAAGAATGCCGGGAAGCCCAAATCGTCGTTGAAGCCGGAGTATCAGGAACTCAAGTTCACCCTGCATCGGAAGCTGCTGGACAAGATCAACCTCGAAGCGCTGGCGACAATCGACAACCAGCGGGTGAGGGGTGAGGTTCGCTCGGCGCTGATCTCGCTGATCGACAGCGAACCGACGCTGCTGAGCGCGCTGGAGAAGCAGCAGATCTGCGAAGAGGTCCTGGACGAAGTTTTCGGACTGGGCCCGCTGGAACCGCTGCTGCAGGATCCGACCATCTCGGACATCCTGGTGAACGGCAGCAAGCAGGTCTATGTGGAACGCAAGGGCCTGCTGGAGTTGACCAGCGTCACCTTCCGCGACGACCAGCACCTGCTGCGCATCATTGACAAGATTGTCAGCCAGGTGGGCCGCCGCGTTGACGAATCGACGCCGATGGTCGACGCCCGCCTGCTGGACGGCAGCCGCGTCAACGCGATTATTCCGCCGCTGGCACTGGACGGGCCGCTGATGTCCATCCGCCGCTTTTCCCAGGACAAGCTGATGCCGGCTGACCTGGTGGAGAAGAAGGCGCTGACTCGCGGCATGATGGAGCTGCTGGAAGCGGCCGTAAAGGCCCACCTGAACATCATCATCATTGGTGGTACGGGCGCCGGTAAGACGACCCTGCTCAACGCGCTCTCTTTCTTCATCAATCCCAAGGAACGCATCATTACGATTGAGGACGCGGCCGAACTGCAGCTGAAGCAGCCGCACGTGGCCCGCCTCGAAACGCGTCCGCCGAACCTGGAAGGCCACGGCGCGGTCCGCCAGCGCGAGTTGTTGATCAACAGCTTGCGTATGCGTCCGGACCGGATCGTCGTTGGCGAAGTCCGCGGCGCGGAAGCGCTGGACATGTTGCAGGCCATGAACACGGGCCACGACGGATCGTTGACCACCATCCACGCCAATTCACCTCGCGACGGCATCAGCCGTCTGGAAGTGATGGTTTCGCTGGCCAACGCCAGCATGCAGCTGCTCTCCATCCGCCAGCAGATCGCCAGCGCCGTGCACGTTCTGGTGCAGGCGGCGCGCTTGAGCGATGGTTCGCGCCGGGTGACGAACATTACCGAGGTGACGGGCATGGAAGGCGAAGTCGTGACGCTGCAGGACATCTTCGTCTTTGAAAAACGCGGACTGTCGCCCGAGGGACGCGTGCTGGGCCGCTTTGCGGCGACCGGCATCCGGCCGAAGTTCTACGAGAAGCTGCTGGCGGCCGGCATTCGCCTGCGGCCTGACCTGTTCGACGAAGTAGTGGAGATCTGAGGATCATGAACTTCATCCTCATCCTTCTTGTCATCTGGGCTGCTGTCGCCGGCGGCTGGTGGATCCTGTCCAACGCCTTCAAGAGCGCCGATGCGGACAAGATTAAGAACCGGCTGCTGGGCACGAACCGGCTGGGGCGCGGCAAGAAGGGCGACAAGTCGGCGATCCCCCTCATCACGGAAGAGGACAAGATCACAGGCAAGTACGTCCTGAGGGTCTTGCATCGCTACCAGTTGCAGGACCGGTTGAAGACGCTGCTGGACCAGGCGGGCCTGAAATGGAAAGTGGCGCGGCTGATCCACATGTGCCTGGCGCTGTTCCTGGCCGGCTTCGCCGCGGGGTGGTTGTTCCTGCCGGCCCGCTTCCAGTCGTTGGCCGTGTTGCCGGCGCTGGCCGCCGGATTCCTGCCGTTGATGTACGTCACGCACAAGCGCAAACAGCGCCTGCACAAGTTCGAAGAACTGTTTCCGGAGAGTCTGGAATTCGTGGCCCGCTCGATGCGAGCCGGGCACGCGTTCTCGGTTTCCCTGGAAATGCTGCACCGTGAGTTTCAGGAGCCGCTGGCGGGCGAGTTCCGGCGCACTTTTGAGGAGCACAACCTTGGCCTGCCGCTGGATGCGGCGCTGCAGAAGCTGGCTGTCCGGGTGCCTTCGCTGGACGTTCACTTTTTCGTATCGGCGGTGCTGCTGCAGAAGCGCACCGGCGGCAACCTGGCCGAGATTCTGGACAAACTGGCGTACGTCATCCGCGAACGGTTCAAGTTGCGCGGCAAGATCCGTGCCATCAGCGCGCACGGCCGCATGACGGGCATGGCTCTCTCGTCCATCCCTTGCGCGGTGGCGGCAATCATGTTCCTGGTCAATCCCGACTATGTGACCTTCTTTGTGCGCGAGGAAGTGGGCAACATGATGGCGCTGGGCGCGGTCGGGCTGCAGATTATCGGCTATCTCATCATCAAGAAGATCGTGAATATCGAGGTCTAGTCCATGGCAATGATTCTCAGTTTCGTGGTCTTTCTGGCGGTGGCGATCGGGATCGCATTGCTGGGGATGAAGCTCTGGCTGCGGCCGAAGGAAGCGATTGAGCGTGTGACGGGCGGCGGCATCAACTCAGAAGAGGAGATTCCAACGCACCCCAGCCTGGTGTTCCGGGACATGCTGAACCGGCTGGGCACGGTGTTGCCGGCGTCACCCAAGGACGTTTCGGTGATGCAGCGCCGGCTGATGCGGGCTGGCATGCGAGGGCCGAACTCGCTGCGGATGCTCTACGGAGCAAAGGTCGTCCTGGGAGTGGCCCTGCCGCTCATCATGACCGCGGTGGTCTGGAATTCCTCGGCCGAGGGCTTCAACAAAGGCGCGGCCGTGCTGGCCGCTGCCGGGTTGGGCTTCTTCGGGCCGAACGAGTATGTGTCGCTGATGTCGCGGCGCAGGCAGAAAGAGATTCGCCGCGGCCTGGCGAACTCGCTCGACCTGATGGTCGTCTGCGTGGAGTCAGGACTTGGTTTGGATCAGGCCATTCTGCAGGTAGCCAAGGAGCTGGAGCACGCGCACCCCGAGATCAGCGAAGAGTTCGCCATGGTGAACCTGGAGCTGAAGGCCGGCAAGAGGCGTCCGGAAGCGTTGCGCAACCTGGCGGAACGTACGGCTGTTGACGATTTGAAGAAGCTGGTCGCCGTCCTGATTCAGGCGGACCGCTTCGGTACGGGCGTGGCGCAGAGCTTGCGCGCGCATTCGGACTTCATGCGAGTCCAGGCGCGCCAGATCGCCGAGGAGAAGGCGGCCAAGCTGGGCGTCAAGCTGGTGTTCCCGATCTTCTTTTGCATTTTGCCGTCATTGTTCGTGGTGACGGTTGGACCGGTGGCTGTCAAGATCATGCGGGAGTTGATCCCCATGATGACTGGCGTGTGAGTGGTCTCTTTCAAAGAGAAGCCTCACGAAGTTTAATTTGGTTGTTCGCGGGATAGGGAAAAGGAGAAATCTCAAATGGAAACGACTTCACTCGTTCGCGTGGCCTGCGCCGTTCTGGCCGTTGTATTTCTCGGCGTCATTATCATGCGCCGCAAGGGCAAGGAATCCGACGAGTAGATTCCTGCCTGGGCCTCGAACCGGGTACACCCGGAACTTGAGGCAAAAGACTTGGATGCGATCCAGCGGGGCATGGCTCTGGCCGGGAGAGAGCCGGAAGGCCGGAGGCTGGGCCATGACCGCTGGATTTGACCGGATAAAATTTGTTCGATTTTTGTGGAGTGAGGGAGAGTACGATGCGTACGTCAAGATGGTGGATCGCGGCAATCGGAATGGTCCTGGCAACGAGCGCCTGGGGCCAGACTTTCGGGAAGGTTGTTGCGCTCGGAGGTGCTTCCGCCGACCTGGTTCTCGATGAACCTCGCGGCCTGTTGTACGTTGCGAACTTCACCGCGAACCGGGTTGACGTTGTTTCGGCTCAGACTGGCGAACTGACGCGGTCGATCAATGTGGCCTCGCAGCCGAGTTCGCTGTCCTTGTCGCCGGATGGCCGCTACCTGGTGGTAGGGCACTACGGCAATTTCACGACTCCGAGCACTCCGCGCAATGCGCTCTCGGTGATTGAGCTGGACAGCCGGGCGAAGCAGACCTTCTCCCTGGCTGACCCGCCGTTTGGCGTCGCCTTCGGGATCGACGGCCAGGCGCTAGTTGTGACAAGCTCGCAGTTCCTCCTGTTCGATCCGGAGTTGGGCACCATGCGTGTGCTGGACACGATCGCGGGTGTGACGGCGAAGACATTGCCGCAGCCGCCGGCGAATTATCCGACTGAGATTGTGGGCGCCTCGGTGCAGGCGTCGGGCGACGGTCTGGTGATTCACGGTGTCACGGACACAATTCTGTTTACCTATGACGTCTCGACGCGCACAGTGAGCTCGGGTGGATATGTGGCGGTTCCGCCGCTGGGTCCCCGGGCCATCAGCGTCTCCCGGGACGGCTCCTATTACCTGGCCGGCTGGGCGATGTTCGACCGTGTGAGCGTGACCAACCAGTTTGCGAATCCGAGAGGCCTGCTGGACGTTGGTTCGCACGCCATCGATTCCGATCGCGGCATCGTTTACGCCGAAGTGCCGGAGGCCGTGACCACCACGGATACGGGCACCGGTTCCGGCAACACCAACAATACGCCGGACACGACCCTGCCCGCGCCGGTTCTGACCATCGTCGACGCCGACAATCTCGCAGTCCGCGAAAAGATCAAGCTGCCCGAGCATCTGGCCGGGAAGGGCATTCTGTCCTCCGACGGGTCGACCATGTACGCACTCTCGCAGAGTGGAGTCATGATCCTGCCGGTAGGCAATCTGGCCGGCAGTCCGAGAGTCGTGGCGGCCCAGCCGGACCTGGTGTTCCGCAACAGCTTCTGCAGCCAGGGTGTGATTACCAAGGAACTCACGATTGTCGATCCCAGCGGTGGGCAGACCGACTTTTCGCTTTCGAGCAACTCTTCTGGTGTCAGCATTTCGCCCAGCCGCGGCAAAACGCCGATGACGGTGAAAGTGGCCATCGACCCGAGCTCGTTCCAGAATCAGCGCGGGACGCTGACGGCAACCATCTCGGTGAAATCGGCGACGGCCGTGAACATCCCTTCGTCCGTCCGGCTGCTGATCAATCTGCAGGATCCCGACCAGCGCGGCACGTTCCAGAATGTTCCGGGCAAGCTGGTGGACATCGTGGCCGATCCGTTCCGCAACCGCTTCTTCGTCCTGCGCCAGGACACGAACCAGGTGCTGGTGTTCGATGGCAGCAACTACACACAGATCGCGACGTTGCGCACGGGCAATACGCCCACGTCAATGGCGCTGACGTTCGACCGCAAGCTGCTGCTGGTGGGTAACGACAATTCGCAGTATGCGAATGTCTACGACCTGGAGACGCTGGAGCAGCAGGCGCCCATCCGCTTCCCGTTCGGGCACTATCCCCGCACGCTGGCGGCTTCGGCCAATGCGATTCTGGCGGCAACGCGCGTTGCCGGCCCCAAACACACTATCGATCGCGTGGATCTGTTCAGCCGCACGGCGACCGAGTTGCCGACGCTGGGCGTCTACGAAAACAGCATCGCCCTCAACACGGCACTGGTTGCCTCCGCCAACGGGAGTTCGATCATGGCGGCCATGTCCGACGGGCATGTGCTGCTGTACAACGCGAACTCGGATGCGTTTACGGTTTCGCGGCAGGACTTCACGGCCCTGAGCGGCGCGTTCGCGGCTTCCAGCTTCAATCAGTTCGTCATCGGCACCACATTGTTCAACGCTTCGCTGGTGCCCGTAGCTGAGTTTGACACCGCGGTGGGCAGTTCCTCCGGCTTCGTGTTCATCGATCAGACCGGTTACCGGACCGGCGCCGCGAATTCCTACAGCCCTGGCGTGATTCAGCGGGTCGATCTGGCCAGCGGCATGGGCCGCAATTCCACGCGGATGGTGGAAGCTCCCGTGCTGGGCTCGACCGGCGCCGTCTTTACGCGCACCCTGGCCACCCTGCCAGACCGCTCGGCCCTGGTGAACCTGACGACCTCCGGCTTCACGATTCTGGCCTGGAACTACGACTCAGCCGTCGCGATTCCGCAGATCGATCGTGTGGTGAACGCTGCTGACAGGACCACGGCGGTGGCTCCGGGCGGCCTGATCATCGTGCAGGGCAGCAACCTGAGCGCCACGAACCTGGCGACCAAGGAAATTCCGCTGCCGACCGCGCTGGGCGAAAGCTGCCTGTCGGTCAACGGGCTCTCTGTCCCGATGCTGATGGTTTCACCTACGCAGATCAACGCTCAACTGCCCTTCCAGGCGGAAGGCAATGTGACGATGGTGCTGCGGACGCCCGGCGGCGTCAGCGACAACTACAATCTGACGGTGCTGCCCAACGCGCCGAGCGTGTTCCGCACCACCCTGGCCGCCGACTACGAAGTGCCCACCGTGGTTCGTTCCTCGAACGGCGAAGTGGTGACTCCTTCGAATCCCATCCGCAGCAACGACGAGCTGGTGATCTACCTCACCGGCATGGGTATCACGAATCCCGAGATTCCGGCCGGTACGCCGGCTCCGGCGGATGCGCCGGTCGTGCTGACCGATCCGAGCGTGACGATCAACGGCTACAGACTGCCGGTGGTCGCCTCACAGCTGGTATCGGGCCAGGTGGGTGTCTACGAAATCAAGGTGACGGTGCCGTTCAAGGTGCCCAAGGGCATGAATCAGACCATGCAGATCCAGCAGGGTGGGTATTCGAGCTCAGTCAACGTCCGAGTCATTGACTAGACCGGTGGCAGTGGAGTGGGTTGCCGCTCCACTGCCCTTTCCGCCAGGACTTCGGCCAGGCTTCACAGCGGGTGACGGGCCTGGCTCGCATCAACATTAAAACAAGAAAAAAAGCAGGATCGCTATGTTTCGTTCCAGGATCGTTTCGCTGATGATCGCCGCGGGCATGATTACACTAATGTCGTCAGTGGCATACGGACAACGTTTTGAAGTCGGGGTGGGTGGTGGCGCCTCGTTGTACAACTCGAAGACGCTGACAACGCCATCGGGCGATATCAGCGCCAAGTTCAAGCCCGGATACAGCTTCAGCGGCTTTGTCGGCCAGATCGGCGGCCGGCTGGGCGGTGAAGTCCGGTATTCGTACATGTCGAATCAGATGGAACTGGCAGGCCTGGGGAAAAGCTACACCATGGGCGGCCGTTCGCAGGCGATTCACTACGACGTGCACATCTACACGAACAAGAACAAGGAAGCCAAGTTCCGGCCGTACTTTCTGGTGGGCGGCGGTATGAAGCAGTTCACGGGCACCGGGTCCGCTGTGGCGTTGCAGCCGCTGGGCAACCTGGCTGTGCTGACGAACACCAGCCAGTGGAAGCCTATTGTGACGGCCGGCGGCGGCGTGCGCGTGGCGCTCAGCCCCCACATGCAGTTGCGTGGCGAAGTTCGCGGCTACTTCAACGAGATGCCCACGGACGTCATTACTCCTGTCACCGGGAGCCTGGGCGGTTGGCTATTCAACATCGTCCCCACGGTGTCCCTCTCCTACGTCTGGTAGGCGAAGCCCGGCGCTCGCCGGCTGGAACTGGCGTACAACTTAAGAGACTTTGGCCGGATCGTGTTCCGCACGCGATCCGGCCTTGTCTATTGAGGTAGGCATGGCGGGCAACAGTTGGTGGATCAGGCTGCTGGCGACGGCGGCACAGATTTCTCTCGGGGCGGCGACCACGCTGGCGGCTTCCCAATACGTGGGCAGCGCGGTGTGCAAGACGTGCCACCCGGGCCTCTCCGTCGATTTCTACCGTAATCCGCATTACAAGACAATCAGCAGCGGCAAGGAACCTCCCGAAAAGACGGGCTGCGAGGGCTGCCATGGTCCGGGTAGCGAGCACGTCGCGGCGAAGGGCGACAAGTCGAAGATCTCGGCCTTCTCCGTGATGCAGCCCAAGCAGGTGCTGGATACCTGCCTGCGCTGTCACGCCGAGAGCCTGGGCCGGGCCAACATCCGGCGCTCGTCGCACTCGCTGGCCTCCGTGGGCTGCAACTCCTGCCACTCGATTCACAAATCCAAGTCGCAGAAGGGCCTGCTGGCCAAGGAGCAGCGCGAGGTGTGCTACGGCTGCCACGGCAACGTGCGGGCGCAGTTCTCGCAGCCTTTCAAGCACCGCGTCAACGAAGGCTTCATGAACTGTACGGATTGCCACAATCCGCACGGGGCCAACGCCGCCAACTGGAGCATGGGCGCCCGGCCGCGCATGGTCGATACGGCTCTCAACAACGAGGAGCCTTGCCTGAAGTGCCATACGGACAAGCGTGGGCCGTTCGCCTTTGAGCACCCGGCAGTGAGGGTGGAGGGCTGCGCATCGTGCCACGTGCCGCACGGCACCGCCAACGCCAGGATGCTGAAGCGGCCGGTCATGTTCACCGTCTGCCTGGAGTGCCACAACGGAGCGGGTTCGTTTGGACGCGACGCCGACGGCGTGCAACTGACGCCGCCAACCCACAATATGGCCGACCCGCGATTCCGGAACTGTACGACGTGCCACATTCGAATCCACGGCTCCAACGCCGATCAGAGGTTCCTGCGATGAGAACGCGGCTTTGGGGCATGGTTTTGGGCTGCGGCTGCCTGCTGTGGGCGCAGCCGCCGGTCGCGCCCACCGATGAAAAGGTGGGGGAAGCGCGCGGCGTGAACTACGGCAACTACAACCTGCTGCAGTCGTGGGAACTGGGCTACCGGTTCCGCGACGTCGACGGGAATCTCGGCAAGTACCGCAGCGACGTGAACTACGGCAACGGAATCCGGTTGCTGGGCAGCCGCCTGGCGCTTCGTTCGCGGGACGGGCACGGCGGTTGGATGGACGAACTGGTGCTGTCCACGCAAGGGCTGGGGAATGATCCTTACCAGTTCGCGAACCTCCGCATCTCAAAGAACGGACTGTACCGATACGACCTCGTCTGGCGCTCCAGCGAGTACTTCAATCCCGCGCTGGCTGTGGCCAACGGCCAGCACGCCATCGACACGAACCGCCAGATGCAGGATCACGATTTCACCCTATTCCCGCAGGGTAGCGTCCGTTTCTTCCTCGGTTTCAGCCGGAACCTGCAGGAGGGCGCCGCGCTGACAACCGTGAACGTGTTCGACGTCCGGGGCGACGAGTTTCCGCTGTTCGCCCAGGTGCACCGGCGGCAGAACGAGTTTCGTTATGGGAACGAGCTGAAGCTGTTGGGAGTGAAGGTGAACTGGATGCAGTCGTGGGAGCTCTACCGGGAGGAGATGCCGGTCTCGTTGGACGGCGCCTCGGCCGGCAATAACCCGGTGGACCGCACCAAACTTACAGACTTTCAGCGCACCAACCCCTACAAGGGCACGACGCCATCGTTCCGGTTGAACCTGTTCCGTGAGAAGGGCGAGCATTGGGCGGTGAACGGGCGATTCTCATGGTCGGCCGGCAGCCGCAATTTCGCGCTGGATGAGACCGCTCTGGGGACCGATCGTTTTGGCGGCGCACGCAACCGGCAGGTGCTGGTGAGCGGCAACGCGCGGCGCCCCATTGCCACCGGAAACCTGACACTCAGCCTGTTTCCGACCTCCAAGCTGACGATCACGAATCACACCGGGTTCCACTCCACGCGCATGGAGGGCGACTCGACCTACGTTGAGCTGGAGAACGCCTCCCTCACCACGACCTACGTCAATTTCGACTACCTGGGCATCCGCAACATCACCAATGCCACGGACGCGCAATACCAGGCGAAGCCGTGGATCACGTTTCGCGGCGGCTACCAGTACTCCAACCGCCAGATCCGCAGTGTGGAGCAGGTGACGGTCGAGAACTTCCCGTTTGCCGTGCGTACGGAACAGACCAACAAGCTGAATGCGGGCGTGGCCGGCATCCGGTTGAAACCCTGGAAGCCGTTCACCGTGGCGGTGGATGGCGAGTTGGGCCGGCAGGACCGGCCGTTCTTCCCGACCTCCGAGAAGAACTACCATGCCGTCTCGGCGCGAGCCCTGTACCGGCATGGACCGCTGATGCTCTCGGCGCTGGCGCGGTCGTACACGAACAACAACTCCACATCCCTGTTCGCGCACAGCGCCCGCACCCGGCAGTACTCGTTTGACGGCTCATGGACGCCGCGCGACTGGGTCTCAGTGGATGCGGGCTACTCGAAGCTGCATTCCTACACGGCCACCGGCCTGGCCTACTTCCTGGCCTCGACACAGATCAATGGCGACCAGTCTTTGTTCCTCAGCAATCTCCACACCGGGCACCTGGGCGCCCATTTCTCGATCAGGAGCCGGGTGGATCTGTATGCCGGCCTCAGCCTCACTCGGGATGCGGGTGGGAATACGCCGGGCGGGTCGACGCTGGCGCTGCTGCGTTCCGTCCAGACGTTCCCCATGGAGTTTGATGCGCCCCTGGCCCGCATCTCAGTAAAGATTCTTCCCAAGCTTCGGTGGAACGCCGGGTATCAGTATTACCGCTACCGGGAAGATCTCCTGCCGTTGCAGAATTACCGCGCAAACACAGGCTACACCAGCGTATTATGGACTTTCTAGCTGGTGTGGCTGGGTTTGGCGTATGGGGAACTTTGGGCTGCTCGCGACCTTCGGGCTGTTAATGGGTGCTACCTGGATCGGCACGAGCCGTTTCAGAATGCGCCTGGAGAACAGCTGGCCCCTGCTGTTCTATCTCATGCTGGTGCTGTACCTGAACTCGTACGAGCTGGTTCTGAATCCCTACGTCGTTTACGTGGCAGTTGTCTGCGCGCTATTCATCCGCTTCGAGTTCATGAACGAGCGGGTGGTGTTCTTCGTGCGCGTGCTGGAGGTCGGCGCCCTGGCACACATCGGCTACCGCCTGCTGATCACGCTGCTCAAAGCGTACTGAGCCGGCTATTTTTCGACGGGCAGGGACCGCTCGGTCCAGCCACGCCAGCCGCCATCCATCGAGATGCAATTGGTGTAGCCCATCTTCTGCAGGTTGTCGGCGGCCAGGGCGCTGCGGTAGCCGCCGCCGCAATACAGAACCAGCGTGGCGCCGGTGTCGGGCACCTGGGCCTCGATGTCGCGCTCGATGATGCCCTTGCTCAGGTGGATGGCCCCGGGGATGTGTCCGGCGGCCCACTCACTCTGCTCGCGGGTGTCGATCAGGATGTGCGGCGTGCCGGCCTGCTGCATCTCGAGGTAGGCCGGGATGTCGATCTCCCGGACGCGCGTTTTCGCATCGTTCACGATGGCGAGGAATCCAGTGGCGTGCTTCATGACTCCCCGATTCTAACCGATTGCTTCGCGCACCCGCCCGCCACTGGCTTTGAGTTTTTCGGCTGCCTGCTCGCGCGACAGGCCCAGCTTGCCCATGACAATCGCCAGGCGGACATCGCGCCCTGAGGCGGCCAAGGCTGATGCCGCCGCTTCGCGGTCGAGGCCGCTGATCGCCATGACGATGCGGATGGCGCGGTCCTGCAACTTCTCGTTGGTCGGCTGGACGTTCACCATCAGGTTTGAGTAGACGTAGCCCAGCTTGACCATGGCTCCGGTAGAGAGCATGTTCAGTACCAGCTTGGTGGCGGTGCCTGCCTTCAAGCGAGTGGAGCCGGTGACCACCTCGGGTCCGGAAAGCACTTCAATGGGGATCTTCGCCGCGGCGCCGATCGCGGAGTTTGGGGAGCACGCGATGGCAACCGTGACGGCGCCGAGTTCGTTGGCCAGGGCCATGGCGCCCAGGACATAGGGCGTGCGTCCGCTGGCGGCAATCCCAACCAGGACGTCGGCTTTCGTGAAGCCGTGCGCCTGCAGGTCGGCGCGTCCGGCCGGCCCGGAATCCTCACTGCCTTCCACGGCGTTGCGCAGGGCCGTGTCGCCGCCGGCAATCAGTCCCACCACCAGTCCGGCGGGGACGTTGAAGGTGGGCGGACACTCCGAGGCATCCAGCACGCCCAACCGGCCACTGGTGCCGGCGCCGATGTAGAAGAGCCGCCCACCGGTCCGGATTGCGCCGGCGATGGCGTCGACAGCCTGGGCGATGTGGGGCAGTTCCTGCTCCACGGCCTGGGCGACCCGCTGGTCTTCGCGGTTGAAGACCGCCAGCATTTCAGCGGTGGGTAGCGTATCGAGACCGGCCGAGGCGGCATTGATCTGTTCGGTCATGAGGTGGCCGAGATCAAGGCCGGGCTGGGGGGCGTTGGGCATGAACAACTCCTGGAGCACTGCGGACGCGAAAAAGGGCGCACGGAACCTGACTGGTCCCGCACGCCCTTGGATCCTTCACTGAAACGGCCCGCCGCGCCGGATTAGACGCTGAAGCTGGAGCCGCAGCCACAGGTGGACTTCACCTGCGGGTTATTGAACTTAAAGCCCGAACCTTCCAGGCTTTCCACGTAGTCGACCTCGGCGCCGTCCAGGTAGAGCATGCTGGCCTGGTCGACGAACACCTTCAGGTCGCCGTACTTATAAGTCTTGTCGAGCATGCCGGGGGCGTTCTCGAAGGCCATGGAGTAGCTGAAGCCTGAGCAGCCGCCGCCGACCACCGAGATGCGGAGCCCTTCGGGTTTCGGTTCCTGTGCGTCGAGGATTTCCTTCACCTTGCCGACAGCCGTCTGGGTCAATGTAATCATTGCGTTAGTCGACCTCCTACACTTTAGTCCGGAATCCTCATGGTAGCACGGGATCCGGTGCACGTTTTCATTATAGAAGATGCGGCCGGCGAGCCAAAGGGTGCGTGGATCTGCTATGTTAAACACATCCTGATTCCATCGGCGCCGGTGTGAGCGCCGAAGTGACTCAAACGTAACGGAATCAATTGAAACCGGACTCGGATGGCGTGCGTCGGTTAGGGCGTATGAGCAGCTACACCGGCGTGCTACCGCTTCCCGATGCCGGGGTAATGGCAAAGGCCTCCCGTCAGGGTAAAACGCGAGTGGATTACCGCAAGACCGAAGAAGCTGAACTGGTCAAACGAGTCCAGGCGCGCGACCAACTCGCCTTTGGCGAAATCGTCGAACGCTACCAGTCCAAGGTCTTCTCCATCATCTTCGGCATACTGCGCAATCGCAACGACGCCGAGGATATCGCTCAACAAGTATTCACCAAAGTCTACTTCTCGATCAACAGCTTCGACTTCCGCAGCAGCCTGCTCACCTGGGTCTACAAGA
This sequence comes from Paludibaculum fermentans, assembly GCF_015277775.1. Classification (NCBI taxonomy): domain Bacteria; kingdom Pseudomonadati; phylum Acidobacteriota; class Terriglobia; order Bryobacterales; family Bryobacteraceae; genus Paludibaculum; species Paludibaculum fermentans. Next base: position 2,120,299 of record NZ_CP063849.1, on the reverse strand, counting down.
TCACGGTCAACGAATGCTATGACTACCTGCGCAAGAAGAAGGTCCGGAAGCTGGTATACGAGAGCGATTTCAGCGAAGACGACGCGGTGAGCATGGAGCGCAGCGAGCCCGATGGTACGCCCGCCGCCGATGACACCCTTGCCAAGCGCGACCTGGTGCTCAAGCTTTTATCGAAGGTTTCCGAGGAAGACCGGAACCTGATGATGCTTAAAGAAGTGGAAGGTCATTCCGTTGAGGAGTTGGCGGCAATGACTGGTATGAACGAGAATACGATCAAAGTGAAGTTATTTCGCGCTCGCCAGAAGCTATTGAAGGCGGCGCAAAGGCTTACCCGGGGTTCAGGGGCCCGGTTGACAGCGGAATAGGATTCACCGGAACCACTTGCAACCACGAGTGGTCCGGGTATGATAATCCCAAGGGGTTTAGTTCCCCACGGGGTTGAAAGCGGCGGCACGTTGGCGGCCGGACCGGGCGACATGAGCCGGACGGTGCAGGGAAAGAGACCAGCGGCCTAAGCAGGAGTCCGAGCAACGGATACTTTTGAGGGAAGACGGTTATGCATCAGCCCATCGAGGACGGACTTGAAGACTTCCTCTCCGGTAAGGTGGATTCGCATCGATACCAGGGTCTGGAACGTCATCTGAGCGTGTGCGCGGAGTGTCGGGACGAAGTGGGTCAATTGGTTGAACAGGTGACCCTGCTCCGGACGCTGCGTGCCCCGGCGGATGCCGAGCCGGCACCGGGTTTCTACGCCCGGGTCATGGATCGCATCGAAGCCCAAACCGGCAATTCGTTCTGGTCTATTTTCCTGGAGCCGGCCTTCGGCAAACGGCTCATGTACGCCTCACTGGCTCTGTTCGTAGTCCTCACCTCGGCTGTGTTCCAGACGAATTCCAGCTCCACAGCGACCGAGAGCGATCCCATGACGATCATGGCCGGCTACGATTTGCCGCATGCCAGCGGCGACGATCCTCGCCACGATCGCGAAGTGGTTTTGGTGAACCTGGCGACTTACAGTACCGGCGCCACCGCTTCGGCTCTGCCCGTCTCGTCCGACTAGCCGCGGGGAGTATTATTTCAAGGTGAGTGTGCGATCCAGTCTTGCCGACAACCGGCCCTCCTGGCACAACCCCAGGATCGTGATGTTGTTGCTGACCATCTTCCTGTGCGGCGCGGCAGCCGGTGCGCTGACCGTGCGCCTGACAGCCAACCGGCCCGCTTCCGGGCCATATTGGAAAGAGGGCGGCCGCGAGCTGACGCTCGAGATGATGCGCAAGGAACTCAACCTCACACCGGAACAGGCCGTACAGATTGAGACCGTGCTGGACGAGTTCGTCCTCTACTACCAGAACCTGCAGGGCCAGATGGACGACTTCCGCTCCGATGGCAAACAGCGCATCACGCATGTGCTCACGCCGGAGCAGCGCGTGAAGTTCGAGAAGATGATGACTAATCTCTCGGCCCGCATCCATTAGCCTGTCCGCGCATCACCCGCGCACTCCACTCGAAGTTCTGATAAGATTCGGCAGCCTTGTATGCTGCCTGACTACCTCTCCAAAGCCGTACCCAACCCCGTCTCGAATCGGGCCCCGTGGTACAAAAACACCGCTCCCAGTTATGCAGGCGTCTTCCTCTGGATCGCCTTCTACAACTCCATCGCCGCCGGAACCATCACGCGCGGCACACTGACGGTCTGCCTGCTGGCCCTGGCCGCGGCTGGCCTGCTGAGCTACGCCCTGTACTACTATGTGCCGGCCATCCTCGGCATGAAGACCGGGTACCCGCTGTACGTGATCGGCAGCTCCACGTTCGGCACGCGCGGCGGCTACGCCATGCCCGGATTGCTGATGGGCCTGCTGCAGGTGGGCTGGCTGGCGGTGGGCACGTTCTTTGCCACGAAGTTCGTCCTGACGGCGCTGGGCATCGAGGCCAAGGCGGGGACCATGCCGTTCATTGTGACGGGCGTCATCTGGGGCTACCTGATGGCGTGGATCGGGGTGATGGGCATCCAGTACGTCGCGCGCATCGCCACGTTCCTAAACTTCATTCCGCTGCTGATGATCCTGGTCGTCTTCGTGAAAGTCTCGCCGGGCATCTCCGGTCACGTGCCGTCCGAGCCGAACTCGTTCGTCGCCTTCACGATGCTGCTGCAGATCGTCATCGGCTTCTTCGCGACAGCCGGAGCCGCCGGCACAGACTTCGGCAGCAACGCCCGCAACACCAGCGATGTGAAATGGGGCGGACTGGTGGGCATCGTCGCCGCCATCATGATTGCCGGCGGACTCCCGCTGGTCTCGGTCGCCGGGGCCCGCGTGATGATGCCGAACGTCCAGGGCTACAACTACGACGCCGTGGTTTCCGGCATCGGCGGACCGCTGGCCACGGCCATGTTCTTCCTGTTCACGCTGGCTTCGATCCCGCCCGCCTGCTTCTCGTCGTTCATCGCCGGCAACAGCTTCTCCACCATGCTGCCGGGCGTCTCGCGCATGGGCTCGACCATGGCGGGCATGACCGTTGCCATCATCCTGGCCGTCAGTGGCGTGGCCGAGAACCTCGTCGGCTTCTTCACCATCGTCGGAGCCTCATTCGGCCCCATCTGCGGAGCCATGGCCGCCGACTACTTCCTCTCGGGCAAGAAGTGGGCCGGTCCGCGCGAAGGCATCAACTGGGCCGGCTACGGCGCCTGGGCCGTGGGCTTCTTCGTGGGCATCATCCCGTTCCTGCCGGTGAGCAAGGAAGTGCAGGAGTTCTCGCAGCCGGCGGTGCTCTACAGCTTCATCACCGGTTTCGTGGTCTACGCGGCGCTGGCCAAGGCCGGCCTGGAGCCGAAGACCGTCGCGATGCCGCGCTAGCACGGGTCCGACTGGACCCGGCCGGGCCCGGCGGCGCACAATGGACCCAAATGAAACTCCATGCCGCCGCCCTCGTCCTGCTGGCTTGCTCTACGTTGTGGGCCGCTCCGCCACCAGCCGCCACTGACCTGAAGGATGTCGAGTTCGCCAAGCCGGCCGGGGTCTCGCTCACCCTCGATGCGTGGATCCCGGCCAGCGCCAAGGCGCAGCCGGCCGTCATCCTGGTGCACGGCGGAGGGTGGAACGCGGGCACCAAGCGGACGTACATCAATCCGTGGTTCCCCACTCTGACCGACGCGGGCATCGCCTGGTTCACCATCAACTACCGTCTGGCGCCGCAGTGGAAATACCCGGCGGCGGTGGAAGATGTGGAAGCCGCGGTGACTTGGGTCCAGGCCAATGCGAAGAAGTGGAACATCGATCCCAAACGCATCGCCCTCATGGGCGAATCGGCGGGCGGGCACCTGGTGGCGTTGGCGGGCGCACGCGGCAAGGTCAAGGTGAAGACGGTAGTCGATTTCTATGGTCTGAATGATCTGCCGCTCATCAACCAGCAGCGCGGCAAATCGAAGAACCTCGAGCAGTTCCTGCCCGATGGCAGCGACGCCACCTACAAGGCCGCCTCACCGGCCACTTACATCCATAAGAAGATGCCGCCCTTCCTGTTCATTCACGGCACGGCGGACAAGGCTGTCCCGTGGCAGCAGTCGCCCGCTATGTGCGACCAGATGAAGGCTGCGGGCGCGCGCTGTGAGGTGCTGCTGATCGAAGGCGCTCCGCACGGCGTGGAGGGTATGGAGAAGGATCCCGCCTGGCACACCTGGAAGCCCAAGGTTGTCGAGTGGCTGAAGCGGGAACTGCGCTAATGCCCGTACGGAAGACCGAAATGGACTCCAAGGACATTCAGCCGCACCGCCACCTGCTGTTCTACAAACCTTACGGGGTGCTGACCCAGTTCACCGACGAGAGCGGCACCGGCCGTCCGACGTTGAAGGACTTCATCGACGTGCCCGGCGTGTTTGCCGCCGGCCGGTTGGACGCGGACAGCGAAGGACTGCTACTGCTCACTAGCGATGGCGCGCTGCAACATCGCCTGACCGATCCGCGCTTTGAGCATCCCAGAACGTACTGGGCCCAGGTGGAGGGGACGCCCACTCCGGAAGCCGTGGCCGCCTTGTGCCAGGGCGTCGAGATCCAGGGCCGCAAGACCCGTCCTGCCCAGGTACGAATGCTCGAGGGCGAGCCGTCGCTGCCGCCGCGCGATCCGCCCATCCGTTTCCGCCGCCTGATTCCGACCGCCTGGCTCGAGTTGATCCTCACCGAAGGGCGCAACCGCCAGGTACGCCGCATGACAGCCGCCGCGGGCCTGCCGACGCTGCGACTGGTCCGCGTGGGCATCGGCAAGCTGACCATCGAGGGCCTGGCGCCCGGCGTCTGGCGCGACCTCACTGGCGCCGAGTTGATTGCCCTGGCCAAGCCCGCCCGGAATGCGGCGACCGTCAGGAACACCCCCCTCATCGAGGGCGTACCGGGCCGCCGGCTTGTGGATCCAGCCACCGTCAAGCGCGGCCCTTCGACGCCCGGGCGCTTCCGCCGCGGATAATCTGAATCCACCCTGATCCGGGAGCCGGTTATTCCGGTGCGGGCGGAATAAAACCGCTTACATCCGCGATTCTGCTAACTTTCTGTTTTCATCGCCCGGCCGCCTCCCTAATCGATGCGGATCCGGATCTCTTTATCGAAACCTAGTTATCAATGCGTTCATCTCAAGGGTGTGAGACCAGATAGCATTGGGCTGGCTCAGAGGAGGAAAGCATGAAAAGCACGAAAGCTCTAATCGGCGGCGCCCTCACTGCCATGCTGTGGGTCGCCCCTGCCTTTGCACAGAAGCAGGATGAGGATCCCATCGCGGCGGCCCAGAAAACGCAGACTCCGCAGTCGGTACTGCAGATGGCCCGCCAGGTAGAGAAGGAGATTCTGTCGCTCACTGATTACGGTGTCTTCGACAGCATCACTTACCAGATTAAGGACTACACGGTAACATTGCGAGGTTTCGCGTCCCGGCCGATCTTGAAAGATTCAGCGGAGCGCGTGGTGAAGAAGATTGAAGGCGTCACCAATGTGATGAACGAGATTAAAGTCTTGTCCCTGTCTCCGAATGATGACGTGATTCGCGCTCGCACCTATGTGGCGATTTACTATCACCCGATTCTCAGCCGTTACAATCCCGGCCGCGGCACCCCGCTGTGGATCAGCCCGGCGCGCGTGGCTGGCGGCATTACCAACGATCCGCCCATCGGCTGGCATCCGATTCACATCATCGTGAACAACGGCAATGTCACGCTGGATGGAGTCGTGGACAATGCGGCCGATCAGCAGGTGGCGGTGATGCAGGCCAACAGCGTGCCTGGCGTCTTCTCGGTGGAAAACCACATCCAGGTGACGAACCCCAGCAAGCCCAAGGCCGTCAAGGTCAAGAAGTAATCCAGCCTACACAACGGAAAAGGCTCCCCGGTGGACTCGGGGAGCCTTTCCTGTATCTGGACGGATCTGCCTACTGCAGCGGGATCGTGGCCTTGCCGGCCGGGCCGTCGTACAGCAGTTCGACGGTCTGAATCTTTTCGGTCTTGCCCCGGTACTGGAAATACAGGAGCCCGGCTTGCGGCAGGGTCCGTTCGCCTTCCAGCAGCGACGCCTTCTGGGCACGCTGCGTGATGGACCGCACGACCTCGATAGGCAGTTTGGCTGGCATGGGGGGCGGGTCGCCCTGGGCTCCGCCGCCGCTGCCGCCGATGCTCGACTTCGACTCCTGCTTCTTCGGCTGCTCGTAATCCGGGTCCTTCAGCGACTTCACCACCAGGCCGTACGGCTGGCTGGGCAGCGGCACTTTCTTCCCATTGATCCGCAGGGAGAAGTGGTCGATCGAAATGTTCAACTGGTCGCCCGGCGCGCCGTACAACCCTACTTCCACCATGACGTATTCTTCCGAATTCATCACACCGCTGGGGCCAGGGAAGCCGTGGCCCGTGAAGTCGGCCGCGATGGTGACTTTGCCTGCTTTGCCCGCAGCCGAATAGTCGGCTGGGGCCGCCCTGGGCGGTACAGGCTGGGCTTCTTTTAGAACGTACTTCATCGGCTGCTCAACTTCACTGGGAGGCTGCGCGGCGAGACAAAACGCGGTAAGGGTGACGCCGATGACGCAAACACCGGCACGGACGGCGGGTTCAATTCTCATTGCTGCTCACAAACTATCATATCGAAGGACGAACGCCGCCCCGCCGGGTTGCACTTTTTGAAAGGCCCGCCGGAGCGCTCCAGTGGCGCTCCGTTTCCTTAAGATGGTAGTGACTGGGCGGCCGGAACAGATGGGCCGCCAGCTGGCGGGAGAATCTCATATGCCGACGAGCGTTGCGCCATCCGTTTCGCGGGCCACCGATATTGTGGACCTTCGGTCCGCCCTTGAGTTCCTGGCCTCGATCCCGGGGCAACTCGTCTCGACGCGTGAACCCGTGGATCCCGTTGCCGAACTCGCCGGCGTCTACCGGTTGGTGGGCGCGGGCACGCCCGTCATGCCGCCCACGCGCATCGGCCCCGCCATGCTCTTCGAATCGGTGAAAGGCTACACCATGCCCGTGGTAACCGGCGTCCTGGCCAGCCGCCTGCGCACCGCCCTGCTGCTGAACAGCACGGTCGAGCGCCTGCCCTTTGACCTCTTGGACGCCCTGAATCATCCGCACACGCCCGTCGTCATTCCCGCCTCCGATGCGCCCTGCCAGCAGGTGGTCCTGCATCCGCCCTTCGACCTCCGCACCCTCATTCCCGCGCCCACCAATACCCTGAAGGACGCCGGCCCCTACTTCAACATGGGCCTCATCCGCGCCGAGGATCCCGAGACCGGCGAATCCGACGTCACCATCCACCGCCTCTGCCTGCAGGGACCCGATCTGTTGAGCGTCTACTTCGTACCCGGCCGCCACATCGACGCGTTTCGCATCAAGGCTGAGGCGCGGGGCGAGGCATTGCCGGTCTCCATCAGCATGGGGCTGGATCCGGCCGTCTATCTCGCGGCCTGTTTCGAACCGCCCACTACGCCGCTCGGCTTCGACGAGTTGACCATTGCCGGCGGGTTACGGCGCCGCCCGGTGGAACTGGTGCAGTGCGTCTCGGTCAACGCCAAGGCCATCGCGCGGGCCGAGATCGTCCTGGAAGGCGAGATCCTGCCGCATGAGCGGATCCGCGAAGATGTGCAGACGAACACCGGCTTCTGCATGCCCGAGTTCCCGGGCTATCTGGGCAAGGCGCAGCCGTCGCTGCCCTTGATCCGGATCAAAGCCATCACGCACCGTCTTCATCCCATCCTGCAGACCATCATCGGACCGGGCGAAGAGCACGTGAACCTGGCCGGCATTCCGACCGAAGCCAGCATTCTGAAGCTGGTGAACGACAGCATGCCGGGCAAACTGCTGGGTGTTTACTGCCACTCCGCCGGAGGCGGAAAGTACCTGGCGATCCTGCAATTCAAGAAGTCGGCGCCCAGCGACGAAGGCCGCCAGCGGCAGGCCGCCCTCACTGCCTTCGCGGCGTTTCCCGAACTCAAGCACGTCATCCTCGTGGACGAAGACGTGAATCTGTACGACACCAACGACGTATTGTGGGCGATGACCACGCGCTACCAGGGCGACGTCAGTACCATCTTCATTCCCGGTGTGCGCTGCCATCCGCTGGACCCTTCCCAGTCGCCTGACTTCAGCCCCAGCATTCCGGCCGACGCCACCTCCTGCAAGACGATCTTCGACTGCACGGTGCCTTACCGTTTGAAGGAGCGCTTCCGCCGCGCCGAGTTCGTTGACGTCGACCTGAAACGCTTCCTCCCATAGCTGTACGATTTGCGATAGATATATAAGGCCGGATCTGTTCGCGGAGCCCCCGTGCCTCGTCCGCATCATCCGTTGGAGGAGCTGAATCCATGAAACGCAGATCGTTCCTGAGCGCGTCAGCCGCCGGAGCCTCGTCCCTTGCCGCGGCCGCCCAGGCGCCAGCGCGCAAGTCCGGCATGAAGATCAAACGCGTCCTCTACTACGGCACCGGCGGCGACGCGGCGCTGCGCAAGAGCAAGGTGCCCGGTCTCTTCAACCAGAGCACCAACGTGGTGATGATCGAGACCGACGCCGGACTCACCGGCATCGGCGAAGGCGGCGCCAAGGACACGCTGGAGCAGTGCGCGGCGGCCATCATCGGCATGGACCCCTTCCGCATCCAGGAGATCTGGCAGGTCCTGTTTCGTGGCTATTTCTATCCGGCCGGCCGCGAGAAGCTGCATGCCCTCGGCGCCATCGACATGGCGTTGTGGGATCTCAAGGCCAAGGCTCTCGGCGTGCCGCTCTACCAGTTGCTGGGCGGCCTCACCCGCGAACATATCGAGTGCTATGCCACCAGCTATCCGCCCAAAGCCACGCTGAAGGAAACCGCCGCCGCCTGTATCAAGGACGGTTATCGCGCCTTCCGCGTCGGCCCGGCCGACAGCCAGCCCTACGACCGTTTCGAGATGGTGAACCGCACCGCCCAGATGTGCCGCGATGCGCGCGAAGGGGCAGGGAAGGACGGCGGCTGGGCGGTGGACTTCCACACTCGCTTCGACATGACCGACGCCGTGCGCCTGGCTGGGCTCATCGAAGGACTAGGCGCCTACTTCGTCGAGGATCTGGTGCGCTCGGAAGACCCGGCGGTCTACAAGACCCTGCGCGGGCTGACCAAGGTACCCATCGCCGTGGGCGAGCAGTTCGGCTCCCGCTGGGACATGAACGAGCTGATCGAAGGCCACCTCATCGATTACTGCCGCGCCACGGTGCCCAATGTCGGCGGCATTACGGAGTTCGTCAAGATCGCCGCTCTGTGCGAAACGCACTACGTCGGCCTGATCCCGCACTTTACAGGACCCATCTCCGAAGCGGCCCTCGTCCACCTGTGCGGCTCGTTCTCGGGACCCGCGCTGATGGAGATGCTGCCGCGCGTGGCCATCAGCGGCACGCCCTACCTGCCCAAGGCATTCGACTTCCGCGACGGCAAGCTATGGCCGAACGACCGGCCCGGTCTTGGCGTGGAGGTCGACACCAAACAGCTCACGTTGCTGGCGGAGATCACGGAGAACACCCAGCCGACGCCGATCTACCGGCGGCCGGATGGGTCTGTGACCAACTGGTAGAACGGCCCGGGCTACGCGTAGGTCGTCGTCGAGGTCTCCTGCGGGGCTGTCTGGAGCTTCTCCGCCTTGGTGTACTGGCTCAAGGCATAGGCGACCTCTTCCTGCATCGAGACCTTTCCATCCTGATTGGTGTCTTTCGGGTCGTAGACTTCGCTACTCGAAGAGGAGGAGGTGGTGCTGCTGGAGCTGCCGCCGCCGGATCCTGAGCCGCCGGACCCCTGCTTCCCCCCGTCGGCCGGCGGGGCTCCGCCTCCTTGCTCCATCTTCTGGGCCATCTTTTCCAGGCCGTCGGCTGCATCCTGCTTAGTGATGTAGCCCTTGCCGCCCGAGTCGAGGACCTGGAAGATCTGGTCTGCACTGAGTTTCTTGCTGCTGGCGGATGAGTCGGACTCGATCGAATTCGATAGTTCGTCCTTCGTGATCTTGCCGTCCCGGTTCACGTCAACTTTCTCGAACATCTGATCGACCATCTTCGAACGCGTCTCCGTCGAGGACAGTGAATCGTATGCTGAATTTGCGCTTCCAACGAAACTGATCATGGAACTGCTCAATCTTTCCGAGAAGGCGGATCGTGTCTGGATCGGAGCTTCTCTACCCTTCTTGTCGACGAGGCCCCGATGAGTTCGAGCCGAATTGACCCTTCGTATTGTTAAGTCGTGTAAAGTCAGCGACCTGCCAGCTTTTTGGCCGCCTACTCCATCCGCAGGCTCGTCACCGGATCGGTGCGCACCGCCCGGATCACCGCGGGTACCGCCGCGATGATCGAAGTCCCGGCAATCACGAGCCAGGGCAGCAGCAGCATCCTCGGGTCTGTCGCCTTCACTCCGTAGAACAGCGATTCCATCGTCCGCGACGATATCAGACCTAGAACGATGCCCGCCGCCGAACCGGCCAGCAACATCCTCGACGACACCGAAGTCACCAGCCGGCCGATGTCCGCCGCCTGAGCTCCAATCGCCATCCGGATCCCGATCTCCCTCCTCCTCTGCAGCACCGAATAGTCCAGCACCCCGTACAGCCCCACCCCGGCCAGCAAGAGCGCGACCACGGTAAAGAAGACCGCCAGCAGGGCCAACAGCCGCTCCCGCAGGGTTTGCCCCTCAATCAGTTCCTGCTGCGTGCGGATGTTGGTGACACGGAAATCCGGCCGCAGCCGCCGCATCTCCGAACGCAGGGACCCGGCCAGCGCAAACGGCCGGTCGCTCTGGGTCCGGACCAGAAACGCCATCTGCCGGATCGGCATGAGTTGGCCATCTTTGTCCAGTTCATGCTGCGGGACAAAGACCAGCGGTAGCACTGGACCGCGCAGTCCCTTGTAGGGGGTATCCCGCACGATTCCGGCAATCTGAAATCGGTCGCGGAATTTCAGGAATGTCTGGCCCAGCGCCCGTTCTCCCGGGAGAAAAGTCTTGACGAACGTCTCATTTACGATCGCGGTGCCAGGCGACGCGGCATCCGGCCGGAAGTCCGATCCTTCCAGGAATGCGATCTTCATCGTCTCCATCCAGCCGGGTGAGACGGCCAGGAAGTAGGCGAGCTCGGAACTCGGTGGACCACCATGCACCGACACGAAGTTGTTCCAGGCCATGCCGTCCAACAGAGGCCAGGCAGACGACGCCACGGCGTCGATGCCCGGCACTGTCCTCAATTGCCGGGCCAGTTCGTCCCACACAGCGGGAGGCTGGGGTTGCTTTGGCGTTGCATAGACCACCAGCAGCCGCTCGGCTGCAAATCCTGTCGGCCTCTCCGAAAGGAGCCGGAAGGTTTCCACGAACAGTCCGGAAACAAACAGCACGACAAAGCAGAAGGTGACTTGCAGCGCGATCAAACCATGAATTAACCGCCGCCGTGAGTGCGGATCCGAGCCGCCCTTCAGAACGGCAGCCGGTTTCACGCCGGAAGCACGCAGCGCCGGGGCGAGTCCGAACAGGCCGGTCACCAGCAGTGTCAGTGCGAAGGCGAAGGCCATCACCCGCCAGTCCGCCGGCATGTCCAGCCGGGCCGGGTTGTCCGCCCGATTGATTCTGCCGACGACAAAGGGAGCCGCCCAGGTGGCGAACGCTCCGCCGGTCAGGGCCGCCAGCACCGCGATCAGGCCGCTCTCCACCAGCACCAGTTGCACCAGGCGGCCGCGGCCCGCGCCAATCGAGACGCGTAGCGCCATCTCCCGCGCCCGTGACGCCGCCTGGGCGGTCATCAGGTTGGCGACATTCGCACACGCGATCAGCAGCACCAGCAACACCAGCACGGCCATGGCGCCCAGGGCGCGTCGGTATTCCAACTGAAGGTTGGACAGCCCGGCCCAGGCAGGCTGCAGCCCAACCGTCCGGTCGAGATACCGCTGGATGTTTGCGCGCGTTATTCCTTCGAACCCTTTGGCCCGATTCTCCTCAAAGGCTCGCGATGACGCGGCCAGCCTGTCGCGGATCGGTCCCAACGCTTGGCCTGGAGGAATCCTGACCATGGTCCGCAGCCAGGTCCAACCCTCTTCTCTTGCGCCTGCATACATCGTCGCCGGCAGGAATACACCGGTCACCCTGCCCGGTTCAGTGCCGGTGAACGACTCGCCGCATACCCCCACAATTTCGTAAACCTTCTCGCCGATGCGCAGCTGCCGGCCCACCACGCCGCGATCCCGCCCAAAACGCCGCGACCAGTAATCGTAGGAGAGCACGGCGAAAGGTTGCGGCTGCGCCATGTTGTCCTCATTGCCGCTGAACAGGCGGCCCACTGCCGGCCGCAGACCGTACGACGGGAACATCCGCCCCGAGACATACTGGATATTGGCCTTTTCCATCTCCCCATCCGTCGAATAAGTGAGATCAACGCGCTCGACGTACCCGAGGGCCAGCAACTCCGCCTGCCCCCGCACCGCCTTCGACATCAATTGGAAGGAGGGATAAGCCCAGGCGTAGGACACGTCGAACTTCCCGTCGAAGCCGAAGCCCGTGCGCGTCAACGCGTACAACTCGCCCGGACGCTCCACTGGCAGAGGCCGCAGCAGCAGCGCGTCGATGATACGGAAGGCAGCTGTGCACGAGCCGATCGCCAGTCCCAGTGACAGAATCGCCGCCGCGGAAGCGACCTTCCGCTTGCGGATCTGCCGCCACCCCAGCACCGCATCCGCCCGCAGCGAATCGAGCCATGGCAGCAGCCGCAGATCGCGGCTTTCCTCGCGGAGCCGCAGTGCGGCCCCCAGTGCCCGCCGGGCCTCGGCTTCGTTCCGGCCCTCAGCCACCGCGTCGGCGACGTGCGCCTCCAACTCTTCGTCGATCTCGCGATTCAACCGCTCTCCGCGGAACACGTTCGACAGACGCAACCAGAACGACATGGAGTTTCCTTTCCCTGCTACCTAATCCGCCCTCAGCGTCTTGGCCGGATCGGTGCGGACCGCCCTCACGACAGCCGGCATCGAGGCCACCAGCGCCGTCACGACAATCACCAGCCACGGCAGCACCAGCATCCGAGGATCCGACGCCTTCACCTCAAACAGCAGCGACTCAATCCAACGCGCCGCGCCCAAACCCAACCCAACGCCCGCCGCGGATCCGGCCAGCACCATCCGCAGCGTCGCCCCCGTCACCAGCCGCCCAATGTCGCCCACCCGCGCGCCGATCGCCATGCGGATGCCGATCTCCTTGCGCCGCTGCAGCACCGAGTAATCCAGCACGCCATACAGCCCCACGCCCGCCAGCAGCAGCGCCACCACAGTGAAGAACAGCGCCAGCAGGGCCAGCAGCCGCTCCTGCAGCGTCTGGCCGTCGAGTATCTCCTGGAACGTTCGGACGTTGGTCACGCGGAAATCCGGCCGCGCCCGGGCGAGCTCCGCACGCAACGCGGGCGCCAGGCCCAGCGGCGCATCCCCCTTCACCCGCACTAAGAACGACATGCTGCGCACCGGCCGCAACTCGCCCTTCTTGTCGAGCTCATGCTGCGGGAAAAAGGCCAACGGCGGCGTCGGCGCGCGCAGCCCCTGGTACGGCGTATCCCGCACGATCCCCACAATTTGGAACTGATCGCTGACTCGCCGGAACGTCTGGCCCAATGCCCGCTCGCCGGGGAAGAAGGTCTTCACAAATGTCTCATTGACGATCGCCACGCCCGGCGCCACGGCGTCCGGCCGGAAGTCCGAGCCGTCGAGAAGCGGAATCTTCATCGTCTCCAGCCAGCCCGGCGACACCGCCAGCATGTACGCCGGCACGGAGCTTGGCGGCCCATTGTGAACCGACACGAAACCGTTCCAACCAATGGCGCCGATCAGCGGCCAGCAGGACGTCGCCGCCGATTCTACGCCCGGCAACGCCCGGATCCGCCCGGTCAGCTCCTCCCACACCACCGGAAGCTGCGGCTGCTTCGGCGTCGCATCCACCACCAGCAACCCGTCGGGCACAAAGCCCATCGGCCGTTCCGACAGCTTGTGGAACGTCTCCACAAACAGCCCGGAAACAAACAGCACCACGAAACAGAACGTCACCTGCAGCGCGATGAGGCCGTACATGAGCCGGCGCCGCGAGTGCGGATCCGAGCCGCCCTTCAGCGCGCTGGCCGGTTGCACCCCCGATGCCCGCAGCGCCGGCGCCAGCCCGAACAGGCACGCCACCAGCACCGTCAGCGCAAAGGCGAACCCCGTCACCCGCCAGTCCACCGGCATCGCCAGTTGTGCCGGATCGTCGGGCAGGTTGATGTGAGAGACCACAAACGGCGCGGCCCAGGCCGCGAATGCGCCGCCCGCCGCCGCCGCCAATATTGCCATCAGGCCGCTCTCCACCAGCACAAGCTGCACCAACCGGCCGCGCCCGGCGCCGATGGAGACCCGCAACGCCATCTCCCGCGCGCGCGCCGCCGCCTGCGCCGCCAGTAGATTTGCCACATTCGCGCAGGCGATCAGCAACACCAGCGCCACCAGCACCGCCATCGCCTGCAGCGCCCGCCGGTACTCCTTCTGCAGCGACGACACCCCAGCCCACACGGGTCTTATCTCAACCTTCCGGTCTAGAAACCGCTGGATGCTTGCCGGCGTGAGGCCCCGGTAGCCCTTCGCCCGATTCTCTTCGAACGCCCGCGACACTGCGGCCACCCGGGCAACAATCTGCTCCGGCGCCGTGCCGGGCGGAATCCGCACCAGCGTTCGCATCCAGGTCCAGCCCGCCTCCCGTGCTCCGGTGTGCATCGTCACCGGCAGGAAGATGCCGGCCTCCGAGCCCGGCTCGGTACCTGTAAACCCTTGACCCGACACACCTACAATCTCGAAGACCTTCGTCCCGATCCGCACCTTCCGGCCCACCACGTCGGCGGCCCCTCCGAAGCGCTGCGTCCAGTAATGGTGCGATAGCACCGCATAGGGCTGTGGCTGCGACAGATCGTCCTCGGCGCCGCCGAACAGGCGCCCCACCGCGGGCCGCAACCCGAACGACACAAACATCCGCCCCGAGACATACTGCACATTGGCCTTCTCGATGTCGTCCTCAGATGCAAAGCTCACATCCACCCGCTCGACAGAGCCCAACGCCAGCAACTCCGCCCGGCCCCGCACCGCCTCCGCCATCAGGCGGAATGCCGGATACGCCCAGCCGTCGTCGGTCTCGAACTTGCCGGTGAACCCGAAGCCGGAGCGCTGGAGCGCGTACAACTCCTCTGGATGTGCCACCGGCAGCGGCCTGAACAGCAGTGCGTCGATGATCCGGAACGCCGCCGTGCACGCCCCCATGGCTAAGCCTAGTGACAGAATCGCCGCCGCGGAAGCGACCTTCCGCTTCCTGATCTGCCGCCACCCCAGCACAGCATCCGCCCGCAGCGAATCGAGCCATGGCAGCAGCCGCAGATCGCGGCTTTCCTCGCGGAGCCGCAGTGCGGCCCCCAACGCGCGCCGGGCGTCGGCTACATTCCGGCCCTCAGCCACCGCGTCGGCGACGTGCGCCTCCAACTCTTCGTCGATCTCGCGATTCAACCGCTCTCCGCGGAACACGTTCGACAGCCGCAACCAGAACGACATGGAGATTCCTTTCCCGGCTACCTAATCCGCCCTCAGCGTCCTGGCCGGATCGGTGCGGACCGCCCTGACGACAGCCGGCATCGAGGCCAGCAACGCCGCGGCCAACAGTGCGATGGACGGAAAGGCCAGTACCGGCAAATCAGTGGCCTTCACCTGGTAGAACAACGATTCAAGGGAACCGACCGACGCCACGCCCAATGCGAGCCCGGCCGTGGCGCCCACCGCCACCATCGAATAGATCTGCGAGGTCACCCGGACCGCGATATCGCCTCCGCGTGCGCCCAGCGCCATGCGGATGCTGATCTCGCGCCGCCGCTGCAGCGCCGTGTAGTCCATCACGCCGTACAACCCGACGCCCGCCAGCACCAGGGCGACCACCGCGAAAAATAGTGCCAGCATGGCGAGCAGCCGCTCTCTGACGGTCTGGCTCCGCACGATCTCCGCCTGCGTCCGCAGATTGCTGACCCGGAACTCGCTGCGTTCGCTGGAAACGGCTTGCCGCAGTACCGGAGCCAACTCCATCAACGCCCGGCGGCTGCTGCGCACCAGGAAAGTACCCCGGGTCAGCGGCGCCGGCGCGCCCTCCTGGTCGGTCGTCTGGAACGGCAGGTAGGCCACCGGCAGCATGGATTCCCGCAGGTTGCGGTAGGCTGCGTCGCGCACCAGGCCGACAATCTGTACCCTGATCCGCACGCCCTTGCCCTCGATCATTTCAAACGACTTGCCCAGCGCGTTCTCGCCCTGGAAAAACTGCCTGGCAAACGTCTCGTTGACGATCGCGACGCTCGGGTCCATCTCCTCGCGCCGGAAGTCCCGGCCGCCCAGCATCGTGATCCGCATCGTTTCCAGCCAGCCGGGCGAAACCGCCAGCGTGAAGCCCAGTGCGTCCCCCGGTGCGTGGCCGCCTATGGAAATGCGGTGGTTCCGCATCTCGCCGGTCAGCATCGGCCAGGCCGAAATTCCAACGGACTCCACGCCAGGCACTGAGCGCAGCCGGTCGGCCACCTGGTTCCAAAAAGCCGGCAGTTGCGGACTCGATGCCACTGTTTCCAGCGCAAGCAACCCATCAGGAGAGAAGCCGACAGGCTGCCGGTTCAGCCGGTCGAAGGTGGCCGCGAACAGCCCGGCCACGAAGAGGACAAGGAAGCAGAACGTGACTTGCGCGGCGATGAGTGCATTCATCACCCTGCGTCGCGAGTGCGGATCCGCGCCGCCCTTCAACGCGCCGGCCGGGTGCACCGCCGCCGCCCGCAGTGCTGGGATCGCTCCAAACAGAATCGTCACCGTGAGCGTCAGCAGCAGGCTGAATCCGAACACCCGCCAATCCGCGGGCAGCACCAGCCTGGCCGGATCGTCCGGCGGATTGATCATGCTCACAACGAACGGCGCCGACCACGCCGCGAATACACCACCCGCTGCCGCCGCCAGCCCGGCGATCCACGCGCCCTCCACCAGGACCAGTTGCACCAGCCGGCCACGGCCCGCGCCGATGGCCACGCGTAGCGCCATCTCGCGTCCTCGTGCCCACCCCTGCGCCGTCATCAGATTCGCCACGTTCGCACAGGCGATCAACAGCACCAGCGCCACCAATACACTCAACGCCGTCAACGGGCGCCGGTATTCCCTCTGCATACGCGAAGCGCCCGCCGCTGCCGGTTCGAGGTTCAGCGTCGCCTCCACCACGGGGCCCGCTTTGGCCACCTGGAACGAACCTTTCAGCCGTTCCTCCTCAAAAGCTCTGTAGGAAGCGGCAAGCAGGTCGCGCACGGGTTCCGCCGCGCCGCCCTGTTTCAATCTCACCATCGTGTGGAACCAGAATGAATTGGCGCTGCCCAGAGAGGCCGGGTTCTTCATCGTGATGGGCACGAAGACATCCGTGACCGTGCCGGGCTCCACCCCAGTGAAACGCTTCTCCGCGACCCCGGCGATGGTGAAGAAACCGGCGTCGAGGCGCAGGCTCCGGCCAATCACGCCCGGGTCCCCTCCAAAGCGCCGCTGCCAGTAATCGTATGAGAGCACCACGTAGGGGCTCGCGCCCTGCTTCCGGTCGTCGTCCTCTGAGAGCAGGCGGCCCAACGCCGGGCGCAGTCCGAAGGCAGGGAACAGCCGTCCTGAAACGTACTGCCGGTGGGCTTTCTCCATCTCCTGGTCTGAACCGTACGCCAGGTCGACCCGCTGGGGGTAGGAGATCGCCAGCAGTTCCGCCTGACCATTCAGGGCGGATTGCCAGCGCTGGAACATCGGATACGAGCAACTGTCGTAAACACCGGGCCGTCCGTCCCGTCCCGGCTTCTCATAGGAGACGGCAAACAGGCGTTCGGGTTCGGCCACCGGCAGCGGCCGCAACAATAAGGCGTCCACCAGCCGGAAGGCCGCCGTGCAGGCGCCGATGGCCAGCGCCAGCGAGAGGATCGCGGAAGCGGAAGTGACCTTGCGCTTCATCAACTGCCGCCACCCCAGCACCGCATCCGCCCGCAGCGAATCGAGCCATGGCAGCAGCCGCAAATCGCGGCTCTCCTCGCGGAGCCGCAGTGCGGCCCCCAACGCCCGCCGGGCCTCGGCTTCATTCCGGCCCTCGACCACCGCCTCCGCCACATGGGCTTCCAACTCTTCGTCGATGTCTCGATTCAACCGCTCTCCGCGGAAGACATTCGTGATGCGCGTCCAGAATGACATGCCCTGTTACCTTGTCCTCATACTCAGATGTCCTAGTATATAGCTGTCTGAGTAAGAGGGCTGTAACAAGTTGCGCCGATCAGTGGCGGATCGACGCTCGCGAGCCGCTCACCGCCGTCGCCAGGCCCAGCCCGATATAGACCGATCCCGACACATACCGCTGGTGCCTCAGGAACGCCGGATTGCCGCGCAACCACCCCGAGGCCGTTCCGGCCGTGAACGCCCACAGGCAGTCGCTCACAAACCCCATGGCGGCGAACAGCAGGCCCAAAGCCAGCAGTTGCGGCATCACCGGACCGCGCGCCGGGCTCACAAACTGCGGCAGGAACGAGAAGAAGAACAGCGCTGACTTAGGGTTCAACAACTGCACCACCACCCCCTGCGCGTAGATCCTGCGCAGGCTCGCCGGTGCCGCATGGCCAACCTCGCCGGTCACCGGCTTCTCCCGCAGTTTGCGGATCCCGAGGTAGATCAGATACGCGGCCCCTGCATACTTCACGGCAGAGTACGCCATGGCGGACGAGACGAGCAGAGCAGAGAGGCCAAAGGTCGCCGCCAGCACATGCACCAGCCCGCCCGAGGAGATCCCGGCGCAGGAAGCGAAGCCCGCCCGCCGCCCCTGGTCCACACTGCGCGCGACGATATACAGCACGGCCGGTCCTGGAATCACCAACAGCACGACAGCGGCGGTGACGAAGATCAACAGTTCTGCGGGCGGAGGCAGCAGTTGCATGGGCGTCCTTCCATTGTTGACCAATTCGCACGTAATCGTCCGCTGTAACAACATGCACCGGCCGCTTGACGAAGCCCGCTACCTGGCGCAACGGCAGTTCGGGAATCAGACTTTGCTGGCGGAAAGGAGCCGCGAAATGGGGAGTGGCCACGCGCTGGAGGTGATCGCCCAGGACGCCCGCTACGCCTTCCGGCAACTGCGGCGGGCGCCCGTGCTAACCCTCTCCACCCTCGGCCTGGTCGTCCGCTCAAACATGTATGTACAGCAGTTGGCGGCCACCGTGGTGGGCGGCCTCGGCCTGATTGCCCTGATCCTGGCCGCCGTCGGATTGTACGGTGTCATCTCCTACACAATGGTTCACCGGACCCGCGAGATCGGCATCCGCATGGCCATCGGCGCCCAGCGGTGGGACGCCTTGCGCCTCATCCTGGGGCAGGGCCTCCGCCTGTCGGGCATCGGCATCGCCGCCGGATTTGCCGCCGGATTCGCGGCCGGACCGCTGTTTGCGAGCCTGATCTACGGCATCAGCCCGCGCGATCCGCTCACCTTTGCCTGCGTGGCTCTGCTGATGCTGCTGGTCTCGCTGGCGGCCAGCTTCCTGCCCGGCCACCGGGCCACGAGGATCGACCCCCTACTGGCCGTTCGCCACGAGTAATCTTCCGGGCTGGCCGCTTAGTCTTTCTGGACCCGATAGGCCATGACTTCCGCGCGCGGGGCCGTGACATTGATGTTGTCGACGCCCAGCAGCAGCTCGAAATGCGGCACGCGGTCGTCCGATAGCGTGATGGTCTCCAGGAACCGGCCCAGGGTCGAAGGGTTCAGCAGGAAATCGGCCGCGCCTTCCGTACCCGGCGTGTTCAGCCCCGAGAGAATCAGGACGTGTTCGTTGCTGGTCAGCCCGCGATTGAACTCAATCAGTGCGTAGGAGTGGGTGGCGCTAGCCCCCCGGCTCCACCGGTACAGCGGCAGTTCCGAGCCGTGCGGCGCCCGGTTCTGGATGTAGTCCCGGATCTCTTCGGTGAAGAGGCCCTGGAAGTTGTTCTTCTGGTCGAACAGCTCCACCCAGGGATTGGCGCGGCGCGCTCCAATCAGGACGGCATTGGATCCTTTTAGGTCGGCCATCCCCAGTTCGCGAGCCGGCCGGACCACCGCCCGCCGGAAATCGATGTCCGGCTGCCGCGCCAGCCGCCAGCAGAAGCTCAGGTCGACGTTGTTCGTGAACGGACGGTCGCGCAGCCCGGAAATCCAGTTCCCCTGAATGTCCGGCTGAGGTTGGAACTTCTGCCAGAAATCCCGGGCGAGGTATTCACTCAGCGTGACCGAACTGTGCGTATAGCCTTCGAAGAGGACCAGCGCCGTATCGGAAGAGACCACCATCGTCGGCCGCTCCGCGCTAAAAACCTGGCCCCAGAACTGGCGCACCAGGATCTGCGGGCGCGACGGCCTGGTCCAGCGGTAAAGCGCGTAGCCCGCGATCACCACCAGGAGGACTACGCCCGCCCACCGGCGCAGGTCAGGGCGTGGGCGCACCGCCGGCGCGATCTCCAGCGCCGCCTCCGGCACCGGATCCGATACTGTACCAAAGACGGGTAGATAGGCCCCCTTGGGTATTTGGATCCGAATCGCCTCATGGCTGCCCTCGTCGGCATAGTATTCGTCCAGCTTCTTCCGCAGCAGCCGCGCGTGCGAGCGGACAATGTTGTCCTCACTGGCGTTGTAGTCGGGTGGCCGCTCGAAGACGTGGCTGCCGACGTGCTGCTCGCTCACCTCGTCCACCCGGCCCAGGATGGCTCGCTCGCAGACGTACAGCAGGAAGGCGGAAAGGCGGGCTGACTTCTGGAATCCGGGGGAGGCGAGGATGCGCTGCACGACGGCCCAGCGGGGATCGCTCTCGACTCTGGCCCGGTCCGTCGGATTGAGGGCATCTCGGGCGCCAGAGGAAGTCGACATCAAACCAATCCTTGCAGCTTTCGGCCGGGACCATCCCGGTCCACACCTCAGCGCGTCTCGGAACCGCTTGTCCAGGGGCTAACGGGACCGTTACTGGTAACCTTCACCTGGACCCCGCCGAGGCAGGATAGCCGCGAAGGGGGTCTTTACTTTCAAGAGTATAGCATGCGTTTGACGGTGAAATGCACCGTGAACCACTGAACTCGGGTGTAGGAAAAGGCCCAGAATTGCAGTAGTGCCGGTTTATGCCGGGGTCTTTCCTTTGTGCCCGCGTGGAGCAGGTCCCTCAGTCTTTGCAGGTTGATCGACGGCTCGTCCCGTGCGGCATCGCCCCGCGCGCATTCGCAGAGCACCCGAGTTGCGACCACCACGAAAGGACTACACCATGAAATCCATGAGCAGGGTATGGCTCTGGGGCGTGTATCTCGCATCGGCGACCCTATGGGCCCAGACAACCGGCACCATCGTGGGACGCGTGACGGATCCGACCCTCGCCGCCATCCCGCAAGCCCGCGTCGAATTAACAAATGAAAGCACCGGCATCACCGAAGTCCGCACTCTGGGCGACGAAGGCGACTTCGTATTTCAACGGCTGATTCCCGGCAATTACCGGCTGGCCGCCAGCGCCGGCGGCTTCAAGAGTGTGGCCAAGCGCGGCATCGTCCTCCTGGTGAACCAGACGGCGCGCATCGACTTTCAACTGGAAGTGGGCAGCGTCACCTCCACCCTCGATGTCGAAGCCACAGCGCCGATGGTCCAGTCCGAGACCTCCTCCGTCGGCAACGTGGTCGACAGCAACCAGGTCCGCTCCATGCCCTTGAACGGCCGCACCGGCATCAACGGCCTGATGGCCATGGCTCCGGGTGTCCAGCAGGCGGGCTCGAACCCGGCCATCGCGGGAGCCGCCTATCGCGGCGGCACCGGCCAGACCGTTGACGGTGTCTCGAACGACGACGCCATCGGCGAACGCCTGCTGGGCCAGATGCTCTCCCTTGACGGCGTAGCCGAGTTCAAGGTCATCGCCAACGCCGCGCCGGCCGAGTTCGGCAAGAGCGCGCAGGTCGTCATCGCCTCGAAGTCCGGCGGCAACGTGGTCCACGGCACCCTGTTCGAATTCAATCGCAACGCCGTCGCCACCGCCAAGACCCACTCGGCCCAACTGTTGGCCAAACCGCCCTTTAACCGCAACGAATACGGCGGCTCCGTCGGGGG
Organism: Paludibaculum fermentans; assembly: GCF_015277775.1. NCBI lineage: Bacteria > Pseudomonadati > Acidobacteriota > Terriglobia > Bryobacterales > Bryobacteraceae > Paludibaculum > Paludibaculum fermentans. The sequence continues at coordinate 2,098,682 of NZ_CP063849.1, read as the reverse complement.
CCCGGCCATCAAGAACAAACTGTTCTACTTTGGATCCTTTGAAGGGCTCAGGCTGGTCCAGTCCAGCACGACCCAGATGTCCATGCCGCGCGCGGCCATGAAGACCGGCGACCTAAGCAACCTGCTGCCCACCACCGTGATCAAGGATCCTCTCAATGGCGGCACACCCTTCGCCGGCAACATCATCCCCTCCAACCGCATCAGTTCGGTTTCCCAGCAGTTCATGAAGTACATGCCGGATCCGAACCAGCCGGGGCAGGGCACTGCCGGCCTGGGCACGAACTTCGTCGCCAATGTCCCGCAGCACCAGCCCAACGACCGCTACTCCGCCCGCGGCGATTACCAGATCACCGATCGGGATATGGTCTCTGTCCGCTACTTCTGGACGAAGAACGGACCCTACAGCACGGCCGGCGGCGGAGTCCCCTTCGGTAACTGGGACGGCTTCGGCATCAGCAGCAAGAACCTGGCCGCCCAATACACGCGCGTCATCACCCCCACCATCGCCAATGTCGCCCGCGTCGGTCTCAACTACTGGGAAGACTACCGCATGCCCCAGAATCACGATCTGGATCCCAGCAAGATCATTCCCGGCGCCACGCCTCCGCTGGAAGGCCTGGGCGGACTGCCCACCATCTCCATGACGGGCTTCCAGACGCTTTCCGATCAGCCCGGCTCCGGCGACGTCAACCACCAGCGCCAGTTCTCCGACAACCTGAGCTGGGAGCGCGGCAAGCACAGCCTGAAGTTCGGCATCGACTTCGCTCGCGTCGATGTGGTCAACCGCCAGAACTCCTCGCCCTATCGCGGCTCCTTCGCCTTCGACGGCCGCTACACCGGCAACTCCTTCAGCGACTATCTGTTGGGCGACATCTCCACCAGCTCGCGGGCGACCAGCAACTTCGTCCTCGACGACGTGAACTACCGCTTCTCCGCCTATGCCCAGGACGACTGGCGCGTCTCCAACCGGCTGACCGTCAACGTCGGCCTCCGCTACGACTACCAGTCTCCCTGGGAAAAGAACAACGACCTCGCCGTCTGGGATCGCGGCTCCAACGCCCTGGCGGTCATCAGTGGCACGGCCGATCCCATCTGGTCCGGAGTCGTCCCGGTGGTGGACGCCGCCAAGCTCGGCCTCGACCGCTCCAATTACATGAAGTTGGGCAGCCGCAACTTCGCCCCGCGCATCGGCATGGCGTTCCGCCCGCTCGGCAGCGCCAAGCTCGTCATCCGCGCCGCCTACGGCATCTACTACAACGTGATGGGTGAATACGACGGCGCCGTCGACCTGCGCGACCTCGGCTTGAACCCGCCCTTCCGCGCTTCCCAGACCTTCCTGGGCAGCAACACCGGCGTGCCGAACCTGACCTGGTCCGATCCCTGGGCCGGCACCGGTTCGTCCTCCACCAGCAGCCCGCCCAATCTGTACGCGGTCGACAAGAACTTCCGCATCGGCTACTCCCAGCAGTGGAACTACACGATGGAGTGGGAACCGGTGCGCAACACCGCCGTCCGCGCCTCCTACGTGGGCAGCAAAGCGACCCATTTCGTACAGGCCGTGAATATCAACGATCCGCTGCCGTCCTCGCTGGCCGTCCAACCCCGCCGCGCCTACCAGCCCTGGGGCAACATCTACTACTACCAGTCGGATCGCAACCTGGCCCTGAATCAGCTCCAGTTGGGCGCCACCCGCCGCACGGCTTCCGGCCTCAGCTTCGGAGCCGAGTATCAGTTCACCCGCGCGCTGGGCGGACCCTACGATGGAGCCTTGCCCACCACCTGGACCAACACCCGGCTGGACCGCGGCAACAGCTCCCAGTACGTCAAGAACTACCTGGTGGCCAACTACATCTACGAGTTGCCCGTCGGCAAGGGCAAGCCCTGGCTGTCCAACGTGTCGGGCATCACCAACAAGCTGGTTTCTGGCTGGCAGGTAGCCGGCATTGCCACTTTCGCCAGCGGCAACTTCCTCTCCGTCTCGTTCAACAGCAACAAGACCGGCTGGCCCAGCGGCCGCGCCGACATTGTCGGCGATCCCGGAGCCGCCCTCAAGAACGAACTGCAGTGGTTCAACCCGGCAGCCTATGCGGTGCCGGCTGCTTACACGTTTGGCAACTCGGCGCCGAACAGCATCACCGGACCCGGTTCGGTGAACTGGGATACCGCCCTGTTCAAGATGACCTCGCTGACCGAGCGGATCAACCTGGAACTGCGGGGTGAGGCGTTCAACGTCCTCAACCACGCCAACCTGGGCAATCCCGGCACGAACATCAGCGTTCCGGCCAGCGTCGGCATCATCACCTCGCGCAACGGCTCCAGAGTGGTCCAGTTTGGTGCGCGCCTGACGTTCTAGCCAAAATTGAGAGGCCCCCCGGCTCTGCCGGGGAGGCAGTAGCAGTTTGACAATTCAAGGAGTCCATCGCGGAAACTCCGATACGTGAGCCGCCAAGCACACGAAAGGAGAAGTTCCGCGATGGACGAGTACGAAAGTTTAAGCCATTCAGCATGGGTCACCCGGCCTCTCCCGTTACTCCCTCCTTCTGGCAATCTGTGTACATCTGTGTTCATCTGTGGCTAAGATTTGCGCTCCAATAGGTGAGAGGTTCTTCTCGTTCGTGGAACTCGGACATTGGGCCACAGATGGACACAGATACACACGGATGGGAGGCTGAGTTTAGAAGGACCGGGATTGAGGCCGCCTTCGAGGGTTTTGTCGGGAAGAATGGGCAAAGAAGAAAGGCTCCTCGGAAGAACCGGGGAGCCTTTAGTTTTAGAGTGAGGATTTCGAACTTTACTTCTTATCTGGCGGAGAGGGAGGGATTCGAACCCTCGATACAGTTTCCCGTATACACGCTTTCCAAGCGTGCGCCTTCAACCACTCGGCCACCTCTCCTGGGGTGCTTTGACGCCCTTCGGGAGGCGCTATCCGCGCCATCAAGGCATCATTGCGAGCTCTTTGCTAGTGTATCATGCCGGGCTTACCGAACCGGTAGTCCCTGGTAGAAATTGTCACGAACCCGTAGCCACCATTCGGCTCCCGCCGGAGCCGGTTGGCTACCCTTGCAGAGGGCGTCGACCGCCGGGAATCCCGACAAGCGCAGGAACAATTCCTGGACATCCGCCTTGGGCCGCGACTGGGCCAGCCGCAGGTCCTGGCGCACGTTCCGGATGAGAAACGCCATGGTGCGTCCCATCATGCCGCCGGCGCCCTGCGCCGGGGTGTCCTGCAGGAAATCGCAGGCCGAATCCTTCACCGCCTCGTCCACACGGGGCGAGAGGGGCGGCAGTTCTTCCGGTGGCAGCGTGTGGCCCGGACCGGCCTCCTTCATCACCCGTACTTCCATGGGGTAGATGATCCAGCGGTCCCCCACATTCAACTGCACTTCCAGGCGGAAACGGGCCGCGGGCGTGGACTCGGGCGTCCAGACGTCCAGCAGGTAGGTCTGAACCTTCTGGTCAGTCCCCAGCACCGCGCTGTGCGGCAGCATCACCATCCGCACCTTGTCCGGCACCCATTCCGCTCCGACCCGGGTGTACTCCTCCTGGTAGAGCGTGCATTGAACCGTATCGTCAGGATTCTGCCCGACATAGAGATGGTACGGCTGGCCGGGCGGCGACTCGACAACCACTCGCAAGGTGGTGTACGCGTTGCGGAGGACAGCAGGAGAGAGGATTTCGCGCCGGTGCTCGACGCGGTCGGCCGCGACCACTTCGCCATCCGGCTTCACCCGTTGGAACTCGCTGTATACCAAAAGCCGCTGGCCGCTGAGAGCGATGCTCGCAGCGGCCAGCAGGATCACACAAAAGGCGAATCTCTTCACCCTGATAGCTTACGCCAGGTCGAACTTCTCCTGGTGCAATAACGGATCGGCGCTCACCAGCACCGGACGGCCCAGAATCTCTTCCAGCTCTTCCAGATACTGGTTGGAGACCGACTTCATCTCCTTCGCGACTTCGGGGTTCACCCGCAGCACGACGTCCTTGGTATCCACAACCTTGGCGTACTTCTGCGCCTGGGTGAGGATCTCGCTGATCACCGTATCGACACTCTTCACATAGCCCGCGCCCTCGCAGGTGGGGCAGGCCGAGCAGAGCGCCCGTTCCAGCGACTGCTTGACGCGCTTGCGAGTGATGGCGACCAGGCCGAAGTCATTGAATTGAAGGATCTTGTAAGGAGCCTTATCCATCCGCATGACCTCTTCCAGCGCCTGCATGACCTTCGCTCGGTTCTTGCGCTCGTCCATGTCGATGAAGTCGACCACGATGATGCCGCCCAGATCGCGCAGCCGCATCTGGCGGACGATTTCCTTCACCGCTTCGAGGTTCGTCTTGACGATGGTGTCTTCCAGCCGGTTCGACTTGCCGACATACTTGCCGGTGTTGACGTCGATGGCGACCAGCGCCTCGGTCTGGTTGATGACGATGTAGCCGCCCGACTTCAGCCAAACCTTAGGCCGCAGGGCCTTTTCCAGCTCCTGCGTGATGCCGAAGGCGTCGAAGATCGGCTCGGGCCGGGTGTACATCTTGACCCGCGGGAGCAGGGCCGGAGCCAGCCGTTCGACGGAATGCAGCACCTGTTCGTACAGATCTTCGTTGTCGACCCAGATGGCCTTGAACCCGTCGGTGAGCTGGTCGCGGATGAGCCGCTGCACCACTTCCACGTCATGGTGGAGCAGGGCCGGAGCGCGCCGCTTTTCAGCCTTCTGCTTGATGTCCAGCCACAGGGCGGCCAGGAACTGCATGTCGGCCGCGATCTCTTCCTCGCTGCGGCCTTCACCAGCCGTACGCATGATGAAACCGCCGGCCACACCCTCGCGATGCTTCTGCAGGATGCGCTTCAGCCGCTGCCGCTCTTCGTCGGTGGAAATCTTGCGCGAAACGCCAAGATGTTCAACCGTCGGCATATACACGACATACCGGCCGGGCATGGCGATGTGCGAAGTGATGCGCGCACCCTTCTGGCCCAACGGTTCCTTGGCAATCTGGACGATGATTTCCTGACCTTCGCGTAGAAGGTCGGCAATCGATGGGATGGGCGGACGCTCGCGCTCGCGTTCACGATCGCGCCGTTCCGGCGGCGCCTGCTGCTGCTGGCGGGCTTCAAACCGCTCCACCGGACGCTCGACAACTCGCTCCACCGGGGCTTCCGGCGCGGCTTCCAGCGGCGCTTCCGTACCCGGCGCTTCCTGGCCACGGCCGCCACGGCCACGGCGGCGCATGCGGCGCGAAATGCGGTGCGGAGCCCGGCCGCTCTGTTCGCGGACCGTTGCACTCTGATTCTGCGGTTCTTCTGTGGAGACTTCGCCTTCCACCACTTCCGCTGCTTCGCCTTCGGCCGGCTCGATAGCTTCCGTTTCGCAGGCGGCGATCGCGTCTTCGTGATCGTCCACCGCTTCGATCTCAGTCTCTTCGGAATCGGAGGCGGCGGGTTCGTCGTCCTCTTCTTCTTCCGCTTCCTCGACCGTTTCCGCTTCCTGGCTGACCGCTTCTTCGGCTACTTCGGCGCGGTGCTCAATCTCTTCCACCCGGTCAAGGATCTGTTCGGCTGCCTGGTCGGCCGCTTCTTCGGCCGCGGCCTGCAACTCGTCCAGGTCGATCGGCTCATGGATGATTTCGGGCTCGGGTTCCGGTTCCGGCTCGGGTTCGGGTGTAGCTTCCTGCACGGGCGCCGCTTCGGCCACCACCGGCACGGGGGCCGGTTCGGGACGAGGGGCCCGACGGTACTTGGCGAGCGACTCACCCGGCAGCAGGACGACTTCCTCAATGGGAGCGGCTTGCGCCGGTTCCGCTTCGTGTTCGATCTCAGCCGCGACCGGTTCTGGAATCTCCGGCTCGACTTCGTCGACCGGCTCGTTGCCTGGTTCACCAGCGGTGGCGTACTTGGAATCCGGGAAACCCCGTCCACCACGGCGGCGGCGGCGCGAGCGGCGGCCCCGACGGTCCTGATTGTTCTTATCAGCGGCGGCGTCGCCTTCGGCGGCAGGCGCCTCGGCCACGGCTTCCGGAGCGGCGGCTACGGCTTCCACTACCTCGGCGGGTTCAAACTCTTCAATGACAGGCGCGGCTTCCACCGGGGCGGGGGCATGCTGTTCGCGGCTGCGGTTCCGGTCCCGATCGCGGCCTCGGCCGCCTCGATCACGGTCCCGATCGCGGTCACGGTCGCCTTCGCGCTCCCGTTCCCGGCCGCCTCGGCGCTCGTCGCCAACCTTGTCGATCTCGTCGGCATTCTCTTCAAAGAAGTCCGAGACGTAGAGGAAACAGTCGCGGTCCAGGCCCAGGTCGACAAAAGCCGACTGCATGCCGGGAAGAACGCGGGTTACCCTGCCTTTGTGGATACTGCCGGCCAGGGAATATTCGTTGGCGCGTTGGAAGAAAACTTCAACCAACTGGCCGTCTTCGAGAATCGCCACCTTGCTCTCGTGGCGGTTCTGGCTGATCACCAGCTCTTTCGATGACATCAAACAACCTCCGCTCTCCGTGCGCGACGGGAGTGGAGGAACTCGAGAGACTGGGTCCAACCTTCGGGCTCAGGTGGAGCGCTACAACCCGGGGTTCGAAATCGGCCCCGTGCGCGCCGTTCAATTCAAGAAACTCTTCTCTTCCCAAGACTGCAACTCGATCATTCCAGAGCTATTCGCGTCCGGAGACGAATACACAGCGGCGGCTTCTACAAAACCGCTCTCGAAAACATGCTGAATTGTCACCTGGCGCCGGAGGGACGTCCCTTCCGGCCCACTCACTCAATATCGCGTCACGAAACAAATCGCCGTAGCCGTACGTTATTAACGAGGCCCAGCATCATAAACACCGACAACATGCTCGATCCCCCGTAGCTCATCAGGGGCAGCGGAATGCCAGTGACCGGCATCCGCCCCGCTGCCATCCCCACATTCACCAGAAGGTGGAACAGCAACAGCGAGCAAACTCCCATACAGATGAACATTCCAGCCCGGTCTGGCGCCGTTTGTGCATTTTGCACAATCTGCATCAGAAGCAGGAAATACAGCCCCAACACGACCAGAATGCCGACAAACCCATGCTCTTCGGCGAAAGCCGAAATCAAAAAATCAGTATGAGCCACAGGCAGGAACCGAAGCTGAGTCTGAGAGCCGTGTGTGACTCCCCAACCCCAAATCCCTCCATGACCCACCGCAATCTTCGACTGGATCACCTGGTACCCCTTACCCATCGGATCCTTCATCGGGTCGATGAACGTCTCCAGACGGGCTCGCTGGTAGTCCTTCAGGAAGAACCAGCCAACCGGCATCAGCACGGCCGCAAGGGCGATAACAGTCGCCGCATGCTGCCAGCGGACACCACCTAAATACAGCCCAATCAACAGGATCGGCACATACGTCAGGGACGTGCCAAGATCCGGCTGTGCTGCCACCAGGGTGAATGGAAGTCCTACCAGTCCCCCTAGCTTCAGCAGATCCCGAACCTCCAACCGGTCGCTCTTCAGTTCGGTCAGATACCGGGCTACCAGTAATACTATCACTAGTTTGGCAAACTCCGAAGGTTGAAACTTAAAGCCGAAGGCGACCGGGATCCAGCGCTTCGAACCCCACACCAGCCTTCCAATCAACGGAGTAACCACTAATAAAGTCAAAGTGATGCCGTAAAGCAGTGGAACCTGACCAAGTAAGGTGTGATAGTCGATCTTGGTCATCAACCACATCATGAGCAAGCCCACGGCCAACCACAGCAGCTGTTTCCACCATGCGGAACGCCAGGCCGTGTCGAGCGTGGCGCTGTAAATCTGGAGTATCCCTAGTCCGCAGATAGAGAGAGTGACGGCCAACAGCGGCCAGTCGAGATCACGCAACGAACGGTAGCTGGCCACTAGCGGGCAATCTCCCCGGGCCGGCTGAGCAGGCTGGCCACGCCGGGCGTGGGCTGCTGCAGTTTGTTCAACCGTGCCTTCTTGTCGAAATACGCTTTTACGACGTCGCGCACAATCCACGAAGCCCTGTCGCCGTGGGCGCCGTTCTCATACAAAGCAGCCACCACAATCTCTGGGGAGTTGCGCGGGGCGAAGCCGACAAACCAGCCGTTATCCCGGAACGCTTCACCCATGTCGCGGCTCTTCAACAGATCATTCGAAGCCAATTGGGCGGTGCCGGTCTTGCCGCAAAGCTCGATCCCCGGGATGTGCGCCATGGACCCCGTACCCCACTCGTTCACCACGGCATACATGCCGGCGATCACCTTGTTTACATTGTCCAGATTGAGCTGCGCCTTGCGGGCCGGTTCCAGCTTGCCTGCCTTGCCCGCCTCTTCCTTGACCACGTGCGGCCGCATCCAGACTCCGCCCGTGGCAATTCCGCCAATGGCGTGAGCGAGTTGCAGCGGAGTGACGGTCAGCGCGCCCTGGCCCACCGAAACGGAGATGGTCTCACCGGCGTACCATTTTTCCCGCTGCGTGCGGATCTTCCACTTTGAGGAGGGCACGACGCCTTCCTTCTCACCCGGCAGGTCGATGCCGGTCTTGTGGCCCAGGCCGGCCATCTCGGCATACTCTGCGATCTTGTCGATGCCCAGTTTATTGCCCACCGCATAGAAGAAGACGTCGCAGCTCTGCGCGATGGCGGTTTTCAGATTTACCGTGCCGTGGCCGGTTTTTTTGTGGCATTTGAACCAGCGGCCATACCAGTTGGCGCCGCCGTTGCACTGAACCGTGAAGTTCTCGTCGATGATGCCGGCCTCGAGCGCGGCCAGCGCCATGATGGGTTTGAATGTCGATCCGGGCGCCTGCTGGGCCGCGAGCGCGCGGTTGAACAGCGGCTTATACGGGTCGGTTGCCAGCGCGGCCCACTCCTTGGCATCGATGCGTCCGACGAAGTGGTTGGGGTCGGGCGCAGGCGTGGAGACGAAGGCCAGTACCTCACCTGTACGCGGGTCCAGAGCCACCACGGCGCCGCGTTTGTTCTGCATGGCGAGCTCGGCCACCACCTGCAGGTCGAGGTCGATGGTCAGCTTCAGGTCCTTGCCGGGCTGCGCCTCGGTAATCCCTAAAACCTCCCTGGTGTTCATGCGGTTGTCGACACGCACCTGCCGCTGGCCGTCCACGCCGGTGAGCTGCTCATTATAGAAGCGCTCGATGCCCGACTTGCCGATGACGTCACCGGGATTGTGGTTGGCCCACTCCTGGGAGTTCAGCTCGGGTTCGTTGATTTCACCCACATACCCCAGCAGGTGCGCGGCCACGCCGTCCCTGGGGTAGACCCGGAACTGAGATTTGATCAGCTCCATCTCCGGGAACGAGTCGGCGCCCTTGTGGGCTTCGACAAAGGTCAGTTCGTCGGCGGTCAGCTCTTCCTTCAACGGAATCGTGAAGTAGGTCGGCTGGCGGCGGAAGCGGCGGATTTTGGCGGAGAGATCGTTGGCGTCCAGGTTGAGGCCCGCGGCGATGGGAATGACATGCTCTTCCCGCAGGCTGTCGCGCGAGAGGATGAGCCGGTAAGAGGAGTGGTTGTCGACGATGACACGGCCGTCGCGATCGACAATCTTTCCACGCGGGGCAGGGATGGGCAGGCTCTTGATCTGGTTCTGGTAGGCCTTTTCGAGGTAGAACTCCTCGTTGCGGACCTGCAGGTCCCAGTAACCCAGGGCCAGAAAGACGAAAACGCAGACAGCGAAGTACTGGAATACCGCGATCTTGCCGGCGGCGAATTTCGTGTCGTCGCGGATCAGTGGGCGGGTGACCGACGCATCGGGCTGCCGTTCCTGCGGAATCAGTTTCACGTGAGTTCCTTACTGTTCCTCAACCCTCAGTTTATCCATTATCAGGAACAGAGGGACGGCTACTACGGCATTGAGGAAAGCAAAGATGATGCTTTGCGGGATCTGGAGCTCGAGATTCTGGCCCAGCAACCCGCGCGCGAACACCCAGAAGGCGACCTGGTGGAAGAGGAAGAAGAAGAAGCTGAGGATGAACCGCAGCGCGTTGTTCTCCACGTCGAAGCGCATGCTGATGGAGGCCGAGAAGTAGCCCACCAGCGTCTTGGCAATCCCGAACATCCCTAGCGGGTGCTGCGACAGCGAGTCCTGGACCAGCCCGATCACCGTCCCGATCACGGCGCCGGCCACCGGTTGGCGGCGCATCAGCGAGAAGTAGACCACCACCAGCAGCGGAAGCTCGAGATAGGACAGGAAATCGACGAAACGCGGGACGTACACCTGAAACAGGATCGCGATGAGCGGAATGATGATGTATGCCGCCGGACGGAAATGGGAGATCTTGGCTTTGCGCGGGCCTGCCTGGAGGATCCGGTCATCGTACTCTGTCATTGCTTACGGGGCTCCTGCGGTTTAGGAGCGGCAGGGGGCTGCGCGCCAGGTGCCGTGCGGGCACCGGCCGGCGGCTGAGCGCCCGGAGTGGTGGCGGCATTCGGTGCCGGTTGTGCGGATTGGGCCGGCGGGTTGCGGTTGAAGTCGGCCAGCGGACCGGGAGACCCGATGTCCACCCCCTGGCTTTCGCCGATGCGGCGGTATTTATCCCTGAGCTTGTCGGCGTCGGTCTGCATGGCGCCGGCCGCTTCTCCGGCGGCACTGGGTGCGACGCGCTGATCCTCACCCGGCATCGGCGGCGGAGCGGGCAGGATACTGATCTGCGGCGAGGCCGGCGTCTCCGGTTCCGGAATCAGGCCCTGCACGCCATCGATCACAATGAGCATCTCTTCCACTGACCCGGTGACGGCGCTGGGGGTGACGACGACTTCCTTGCCGCCGCGGCCTTCGCGCACCATCTTGACTTGGCCCACGGGCAGGCCGCGCGGGAAGATCCGGTCGGCGCCGGAGGTGTAGAACCATTCACCCGGCTCCAGTTTGTCCTCGTTCTGGACGTAATCCACGATGCAGTTGGTGGTGCCCTGGCCTTTCAGGGTGCCACGGACATGGTTCTTTTGCGAGACGACGCCCGCAACCGAACCCTGCTCCGTGATCAACTGCACCAGCGAAGCCATCGGATAGGCCGCAACCACCTTGCCGACGATGCCGTCCGGCGTAATGGCGGCCATGCCGCGCTTCACGCCATCGTTGGAGCCGCGATCGACAAAGACGACCCGGGAATTGGCTCCGGTGCCGGTACCGATGACGCGCGCGGGCAGGGTCTTGGAAGGAATGCGGCTGCGGAATTCGAGCAAAGCCTTGGCGCGATCGGCGGTGGTCAGTTCGGCCGTCAGGAACTGGTTGCGCAGTTTCATCTGGCCCACTTCCTGCCGTAACCGCTGGTTTTCCGCCTGGACGTCGCGCAGGAAGATGTAGCCGGTGAAGAAGCCGCCGGTGCCGCCTCGCACCCACTCGATGCCACGGGCCAGGGGTGTTACCGCCGTGACCGCCCACAGGCGGATGAGGCGCACGTCTTCGCGCGCTTTTACCTGGTAAGCGAGCAACAACAACTGCCCCACGATGAGCGCCAGCAAAACGCTCAGGTTGCGGTAACGGCTGAGGAACGTTTCCATAGCCTAAGTCAGAGCGAGCGGCCCGCCCAGGAACTACTCGATCGCAATCCGGCGCAGGAGTTTGAAATCGGTCAGCATGCGTCCTGTGCCGAGCACGACGCTGGCCAGCGGATCTTCCGCGATGGAAACGGGCAGTCCGGTCTCTTCGCGGATGCGGCGGTCAAGATTCTTCAGCATGGCGCCGCCGCCCGTGAGGACGATGCCGCGGTCGCTGATGTCGGCGCTGAGTTCGGGCGGAGTGCGTTCCAGGGCGACGCGGATGGCGTTCATGATGGTGGCCACGCATTCACCCAGGGCTTCGCGGATCTCCTCATCGTTGATGAGGATGGTGCGCGGGACGCCTTCAATCAGGTTGCGCCCTTTGATCTCCATGGTGAGCGGCTTGTCCAGAGGGAAGGCGCTGCCGACCTGAACCTTGACGGATTCCGCGGTGCGCTCGCCGACCAGCAAGTTGTACTTCTTCTTCAAGTACTGCATGATGGCGTCGTCCATCTCGTTGCCGGCCACGCGCACTGAGCGCGCGTACACAATACCCGAGAGGGAGATGACGGCCACGTCGGTGGTACCGCCGCCGATATCGACCACCATGTTGCCGGAAGGTTCCGTGATGGGCAGGCCCGCGCCGATGGCGGCGACCATGGCCTGTTCCACCAGGTGGACTTCACTGGCTTTGGCGCGATATGCGGAGTCGATGACCGCCCGCTTTTCCACCTGTGTGATTTCGCTGGGGACGCCGATGACGATGCGCGGGTGGACGAGCATCTTGCGGCCGTGGGCCTTCTGAATGAAGTAATTCAGCATCCGCTCAGTGACCTTGAAGTCGGCGATGACGCCGTCCTTCATGGGGCGGATGGCCACGATATTGCCGGGCGTGCGGCCCAGCATGTCCTTGGCTTCTTTACCTACCGCCTCGACCTCGCCGTTGGTTTTGTTGATGGCGACGATCGAAGGTTCGTTAACGACAATCCCCTTGCCCCGGGCAAAAACCAGAGTGTTGGCCGTCCCCAGGTCAATAGCAAGGTCCGAAGAAAAAAGGCTGAAAAGCGAGCGGATGTTCATGTCGTGGAATGATTTACTGGCGCCCTGTTGGGCGCACCACATCACGTGACGTGCGGGTACCTCTTGAGCGTAACATAGACCCGATAGTCGTTCGTTCGCGCGTAAGCGAGATCCTTGAGTTTTTCAAACACAAATTTAAGGGCTTCCCGGTGTTCATCCCGGTTGACCATGTTGTGCTTGCGCATGTATTCGACCACCTCGCGGGTGGTGCCTTCCACCTCGGGCATGGCCTTGTGGACGCGCTGCTCGTACTTCTCCTGGCCCACCCATTCGCCGGGCTTCAGGCCCAGGGCGATGTCGACCAGTTGGGCCACCTGCTGGACGCGCCGGCAACGGTCGCTTTCCGGCGGCGGCGGGCCGGCTTCCAATTGATTCGACGCCTCTTCCAGCGATTTCAGCCAGAACGTTTTGTGGTCGATGCCGCGCCGCTCCATCTCGGTCCGGATGAGGACGTGCTGGGTGATGTCGCCGGCGTGGATGCCGACACAGGCCCAGCGATTGTTGACAAAGATAGGCGTTGGATAGCCTTCCGCCTTGATCCAGGCATGGCCGAATTCGTGCGCCAGCAGCGCCTCCTCGTTGCCGGACCACTCCTTGCGGCGCGCTCCGTTCAGCATCACCAGGAAGGCGTTCCGGCCCTCCTCTTTGTGATGGATCATGACGGAATACATGCGGCTGAACTGGTCGAGGAAGCCCTCCTGTTTGAGATAGGAAGCGAACTGAGCCCGGTTCGGCGTAGCCCGGTCCAGGGTGTAGGTGTTGGCCGCGTCGTCGTGTTCCACCACGGCGACGTAGAGCTGCGTGCCGGACTTGGCTTCGATGTCGGCCCGCCACGAAAGTAAGGCGGCGGTGAGAACGATGGCAGAGGCTGTCACATCTTCTATTTTGTGCGATGATCAAGGGTTGTGGACGAGCGGTTATTCTACTCCGAATCCCAGGCGACCAAAGCGGCGCGTCTGAACTGTCCGTACTGCCGCGTCATGGATGACTATCCGTTGCGTTGGCTGGTGCGAACCAAGAAAGACCGGCTGCCGGGCGGCGCCGATGAGCGGGACCGGGCGAAGTTCGCCAAAGCGCAGAGCTATATGGTCTTGCTCGACGACAAGGCGCAGTGCAAGCAGCCTCGCTGCCGCCGCACTTTTGACATCTCCGGCATCAAGACGACCGCCTTCCTGTGATCTCCAGGCGTACCATCCTGGGTGGCGGCCTTGCAGGCACAGCGGCCCTGTTCACCGGCTGCAATACGCAGCCCGGCTCCGGCTATCGCGGATTCGCCTTTGTGGCGACGGCAGGGACCCCTGCCGTGGCGGCGGTCGACCTGATGGCCTTCGCCGTGAAGTCGAGGATCGAACTGCCGGCTCCCCCCTCCGCCCTGGTACGCCATCCGGATCCGGCGCAAGCCCTAATCTACGCCTTGGCGCCGAAGAGCCAGACCCTGGAAGAGATTGACACCAAGGCCAGGAAGCGAACCCGGGGCTTGAAACTGCCGGGCGTGCCCTTGGCGGCCCTGGCCCAGGGCGGCAAGCTGTGGTGCCTCATGCAGGATCCGGCGCAATTGACGCCGCTGGACTTGACGGCCTTCCGGGCAGGGAAGCCGATTGCGCTGCCGGCGCCTCCGGTTGCTTTCGATCTGTCCAAGCAGACGGGCCTGGGCGCGGTGACGCTGGAGGACGGCTCCCTCGTTCTGGTGGACCTTGCCGCCGGGCGCGCGCTGCCGCCGGTTGCGCTCGAACCAGGCTTGGGCGGAGTCCGTTTCCGCAGCGACGGCAAGCTCGTGATTGTGGCCGAGAGCGCGGCGCACCGGCTGACTTTCGTCGACACCGCAAACCGTGTGATTGTGACCCAGTTGCCGCTGGCGCTGAGTCCCGAGCACATGTGCATGACGCCCGACGGCGGGCAGTTGTTCCTGACCGGACCGGGCCGGGACGCCGTGGTGATCGCCTACGTCTACCGCACCGAGATCGCTCAAACTTCGTTGAGCGGACGCAGGCCGGGCAGTATGGCGATCTCCTCACAACCGGAAGCTCCTTCGGTGGCGAACTACCTGTTTGTGGCAAACCCCGAGGCGGGTTCGATCACGGTCTTCAACGTGGCCACGCAGAAGGTGGTGGCGGTGACGGGCGTGGGCATGGATCCGGGCACCATCGTAGTGACGCCCGACCAGCAGTACGCATTGGTGCTGAATCGGGCGTCTGGCGACCTGGCGGTCATTCGCATTGCGGCGATTGCTCCGGGGCGGGCGAAATCGGCTCCGCTCTTCACCATGATTCCGGTAGGGGAACGGCCTGTGGCGGCCGTGATTACCGAGGGGGTCGGTTGACCCCGGCCGAGTGCATTCGTACAATTTGAATGCGTACAGAGGCCTGCCATGCCCAGGACACCAGTGGAAGACAACAGCCGGATGTCCCTGCGGATTCGTCCGCGGGATAAGGTTACTTTGCTGCGCGCCGTGGCGCTGAAGCACACCGACCTGACGGAGTTCGTTCTGCAACATGCGTTGAAGGCGGCGAAGTCGGTGATTGCGGAAGCGGAACAGGTGGAGCTCTCGGAGCGAGACAGCCTACGCGTTTTGGACCTTCTGGAGAACCCGCCGGCGCCGAACGAGAGGCTGCTGGCGGCGGCCAAGGCGCTGCCGCGCCGGAAATGACGGTTCCGTCATGGCACGAAGAGCCAATCGGTAAGCGACACGATCGCGACAGTTTCCAGTGCGGCGAGCCTGCGCTGGACGAGTTTCTGCAACGCTACGCCCGGAAGAGCCATGAACTGAGCGGAGCCAAGACCTTTCTGGCGATTGACGATCGCGACAACAAGACCATCCTGGGGTTCTACTCGGTCAGTCCCGCATCGGTTCGCTATGCCCAGACACCGGAGGTGGTGCGCCGGGGATTGGCGCGCTACGACGTCCCGTGTTTCCGATTGGGCCGGCTGGCGGTGGACCGCCGATTCCAGAACATCGGTTTGGGGGGCCAGTTGCTATTGGCGGCGGGACGGCGTTGCGTTCTGGCGGCTGCGGAGGTCGGCGGGGTAGCGCTTCTCATTGACGCCAAAAACGAAGGAGTGGCCGCGTGGTACGCCCGTTACGGGGCGGTGCCGATGGCGGAGGCGCCGCTGGTGTTGTTGTTGCCGCTGGCGACCATAAAGGCCGCGCTGATTGGGGCGGGCCGGCTGGAGTGAGGGCGATTGCCCCGGGGCGGGCGAAATCGGCTCCGCTCTTCACCATGATCCCGGTAGGGGAACGGCCCGTGGCGGCCGTGATTACCGAAGCGAATTAACTCTCCCTAATGCTGCGGCGGGAGGACGATGCTCTCGCCGGCGCGCACTCCATAGGCTGGGCCAAGAGTGCGGTAGTCGACTCCGCTGCGGGCGTTCCAGTCCCATACGACCTTGCCGGCTCGAAGGGTGAGTTCGCACTGGAAGCGCTGCTTGCCGGGGAAGGTGCCCTTGTCGGAGTCCATGAAATTGAACTTTCCGTCGTTCAGGGCGAAGGCCGCGATGTTCGCTTCGGCTCCGACGGTCAGGTGACCCTCTTCCTCGTGATGGATGACCTGGGCCGGACGCCAGGTGGAGCGCAGGATCACCTCGTTCAGCGGCATCCCCATGGCCAGGAACTTGGACATCGTAGTGGGCATGTCCATCATGGCTCCGTTCATGCTGTCGGTGTGCAGGTCAGTGGAGATGGTGTCGGGATAGAAACCCAGGGCGGTTGCCGGAACCGCATTGCGCCAGGCGAAGCTGCCGCCGCCATGGCCGGTGTCGAAGATGACGCCGCGGGCGCGGGCCTGCTGGAAGTAGTCGAAGATCTTGCCGTTGGCGTCGATCCACGGGACGGTGGCCCGGAAGGCATGAGTGGAGATGTCGCCAGGGCGCAGCTTCCGGGTGACGAGCTGCCAGTAGGGGCGCTCGGGCTTGAAGTAGCCGAAGTCGACCATGATGGGTTTGTTCATCAGGCGGCCAGCTTCGAGGGCTTTGTCGACAGCGGTCCAGGCGGGCGATTCCCAGTGAGCCGTTTTGACGCCGACGACGACGTCGGGGAACTTCTTCGCGAGCCGGGCCAGCTCCTCGGGCTTCATGTCCTCGGGGTGCTGCTCGACGATGTTGGTCATCATGCCCAGGCCGGCGATGTTGATGAAGGCAAAGATCTTGGTCTTGGCGCGGTCGATGACGGTGAGTTTGAAGAACTCAAAGTTGCGCCAGCCGGAGCTGCCCGCGTCGGCCATGGCCGTGACTCCGGTGCGGAAGCTGAAGTCGTCGGGCCGGACGCTGTTGTCGCCGGCCCAGGCGTCGGCGATGCCGGTGGAGGTGAAGACGTGGGCATGGATGTCGACCAGGCCGGGCGTGACGATCAGCCCCGAAACGTCGAGCACCTTGGCGGCGTCAGAGGCCGGGAGGTTGGGGGCGACGGCGGCGATGCGGCCATCCTTGACGGCGACGTCCATGAGGGCATTGATGTTGTTTTTCGGGTCGATGACACGACCCCCTTTGAGAAGCATGTCGTACCTCGTTTGCGCCCACGCTGAGGCGGCGACCAACACTATCAACGCGAGTCTCATGGGGACCAATATAAGACGTGCCGGGGGTAGCCTGCTGGCTGGGGCGGATTAAGATAGTCCCGTGGCCTGGATCCTGCTGTTTCTGATGACGCTGCCGGCGGCGGCCGAGCCGCGGTTTCTGCTGAACCGGGCGGACGTGGCGCGCATCAAGGCGCAGGCCTCGGCCCAGCCGGTGGTGCAGCGGCTGATTCAAAGGGCGGAGAACTGGCCGGCGGCGCATGTCGAGAACTACGGGCTGAAGGAGTGGGCCCTGCCGGCGGAAGGCGCGGGGTGGTCGCACGCCTATGTCTGTCCGGTGCATGGTGCGCGCTTGAAGCAGACTCGGGGGCAGAATCTATGCCCGGTCGATGGGAAGGACTACCACGGCTGGCCGGTGGACAACGTGGTCTACATGCAGCGGAATGGCGACAATGCAGCCGCTGTGCGGGATCTGGGGCTGGCATATGTGCTTACCGGGCGGGCGGAGTTCGCGGCGAAGGCGCGGCGGATCGTGAACGCTTATACGGTTTTGTATCCGACGCTGCCGATTCATGACAACAACAACAAGTTGAATACGCAGTCCGGCGCGCGAGTGATGTCGCAGACGCTGTCCGAGGCGAGCTGGCTGGTGCCGCTCGTGTTCGGGTACGACCTCGTGCGGGACACGATGACGGCGGAAGAGCGAATTGGGTTCGAACGTTCAGTTTTGAAGAATGCGGCGGTGATTCTGACCGGGAACAACCGGGGCAAGAGCAACTGGCAGAGCTGGCACAACTGCGCGCTGCTGGCGATCGGGTTGACGGTGGGGGATCAGGATCTGGTGCGGGCGGCGCTGGACGGGCCGGGCGGCTTCAAGTTCCAGATGCGGGAGAGCATTACTCCGGACGGGCCGTGGTTCGAGGGCTCGTGGGGCTACCACTTCTTTTCGGTGGAGCCGCTGATGCTCAGCATCGAGATGGCGAAACGGGCCGGGCTGGCGTTGCCCGAGGCGGCGGCGTTCCGGAAGATGCTGGATGCTCCGCTGCGGGCGGTGTTCCCGGATGGCACCTTGCCGAACTTCAACGACTCCGGGCTGGTGAAGCTGGCGGCCTATGCCAAGCACTACAGCATCGGGTATCGAATGTTCGGCGACAGCCGGTATGTTCCGCTGGCGCGGCAGGCAAGTTCCGACCTGGAAACTGTACTTTGGGGTGCGGACGCGCTGCCGGAGGTTGCGCCGGTTGCGGCGGTGAGCGACCTGATGCCGGATGCGGGCTTGGCGACCTTGCGGGTGCGCGAGAACGATCATGTTATTGCCGTCAAGTTTGGCCCGCACGGCGGCGGTCACGGGCATTTCGACAAGCTGACGATCAACAGTTACTGGAATGGAGCCCAGCAGGCGGCCGATCCGGGGACACAGGCGTACGCGGCTCCGACGCATGCCACCTGGGACAAGATGACGATCGCGCACAACACGGTGTCGGTGGATGAGAAGCCGCAGGCGGCGGCGACCGGCAAGCTGTTGGAGTGGATTGCGTTGCCGTCGGCGGCTGCGATCCGGGTGTCGGCGGGTGATGCGTATCCAGGCGTGGAGTTGGAAAGGACGCTGGTGCATACGCCGTGGTACACACTGGATCTGTTCGACGTGAAGGCTGCTGACGGAAAGCAGCACCATTTCGACTGGATGTACCACAACTATGGGCAGATCTTCGGAGATTTGCGCTGGGATCAGGCGATTGGGCTGTCGCGACTGAACGGGTACCAGCATTTGAGCCATCCCGCCGCCAACCGCGGAGATGCAGACTGGTCGGAGATCATCCGGCAGCAGCAGCTTGGCACGGTCGTTCATATGATCGGGTCTCCAGAGAGCATCGTGATTGCCGGAACCGGGTTGGGACCGGACCTGCAGGTGCCGGTGCCGTTTCTGATGGCGCGAAGGCAGGCGGTGTCGACTCGGTTCTCGGCGCTTTATGAGCCGATGACCCAGGGTGGCTATGTCCTACAGTTTTCCAGCCCGGCGCCGAACGAGTTCCTGGTGAACGGGGCAGGGATGAACGACCGGATCCATGTGGAGCCCGGGCGGTTCTCCGTGCTGCATCAGGTCTTTGGGAAGCCGGTGCAGTTGTTTCTCTCCGGGATCGCGGAGACGGAGCTGCTGAAGCGGTCACAAACTACACCCATTCAAGTGGACTGGTCGGCGGACGGGGCGACGGTGGATCTATTCATGGAAGGGACGCTGGAAGGCGCGGTGCGGATTACGGCTCCGGCGGCGAAGCTGATCCGATTGAACGGTAAGAAGATCGAGTGCCGGGCGAACGGGCCTTACCGCTGGGCGTCCCTGCCGAATCTGGGGAACCTGGAGCCGTGCCAGTGATCAGGCCTTGGCGAGGTGCTTCTTCTTGCACTCTTCCGAGCAGTAGTAGAACGTCTCGCCGGAAGAGACGCGCTTGAGCGCGAGGGCTTCGCTGACGTAGGTGCCGCAGACGGGATCCTTGCGCAGGGTTCCGCCGGACGGGACGCGGGGCGGTTGGGGGTTGGCTCCGGCCGGCTGGCTTGTGTTTTTGAACGCGAACGAAGTGAAGGCGCGCGCCAGCAAGCCGAGGATGCTCCGGATGAGCGGCACCACGAACAGGAACGCGAGCAGCAGACCGAGAAAACGCATCATCTCACTCCTAAGATACGAGAAACGGAGGGGTGGGTTCTCTGTTTTGGTGCAAAGCGCCGAAATGGCCGGTTGCCGTTGAGGTTGAAACTGGATTAAATGAGCACCACCCCGAGGCGGTGGGTGCTCATCTCGTGTACCTTGGAATTGAGACCTCCAGGTATGCTAAGGCAGACATTTCTCTTCCTCTCCCGTCATCAGAAGCTGCGCCATTGGTTTGAAACTTCGAGCCGGGCGCAGCAGCTCACCAGCCGGTTTGTGGCTGGGGAGACTTTGGACGACGTGATGCGGGTGGTGAAGGAACTGCAGAACGCCGGGACGATGTCGACGCTGGATCACCTGGGCGAGAATGTGACCACGGTGGAAGAGGCCGAGACGTCGCGGCGGTTCTGCGACGAGGCTCTGGACGCCATCGCCGCCTCCGGGCTGCCGGCTACGATCTCCATTAAATTGACCCAGTTGGGCTTGGATCTGGGCGAGGACGTGTGCCGCCGGAATGTGGATGCGCTGGTGGTGAAGGCTCAGGCGATGGGGAGCCGGGTCGAGGTCGATATGGAGGCCAGCGAGTACGTCGACCGGACGCTGAACCTGGTGCAGCACTTCCAGCGCGAGTACGGCTGCATGCGCAGCGTGCTGCAGGCTTATCTGTTCCGGACGGACGAAGATGTCCGGCGGATGTGCGCGTTGGGCGTGCCGATCCGGTTGTGCAAGGGCGCCTACAAGGAACCGCCGGAGGTGGCGTATCCGAAGAAGTCGGATGTGGATGCGCGGTATCTGCAACTGGCGGTGATGCTGCTGGACGAGGGCGCCTATCCGGCGATGGCCACGCACGATCCGCGGATGATCGACGGGATTCTGGCGCATGCGGCGCGGTCGGGCCGGAAGCCGCACGAGTTCGAGTTCCAGATGCTGTACGGGGTGCGGCGGGACTTGCAGCAGATGCTGGTGAAGCAGGGATTCCGGCTGCGGCTCTACGTGCCCTACGGTGATTCCTGGTATCCCTACTTCATGCGGCGGCTGGCGGAACGGCCGGCCAACGCGTTCTTTGTGGCCCGGAATCTGCTGCGCTCCTGAATTTGCAAGTCTTTTCGGAACTACCGCCTACCTGCCAGCGTCTAACGGGTGAAGACAGGAGGCGCATGAAGTACTGGACTTACTTCGTCGCGAAGCTCGTTGCCGGGGCCGCTGTGCTGGATCTGCTGTGGCGGGGCGTCTCAGCGATCATGCCGCCGCCTGAGACTTTCATGCGTCAGCAGGTCAAGGCATTTCCCCAGGATCTGCGGTGGACCAGCGTGATGTTCCTGTTCTGGCTGATTGCCGCGAGTTTCGTCTACCTGATCGTCTGGGACCAGAAGGGGCGCTGCCGGACGTGCCTCAGGCGTTTGCGGATGCCGGTGGAATCCGGCAGTTGGAGCAAAGCCACTCTGTTTAATCCACCCAGGACGGAATCGATCTGCCCGTACGGCCATGGGACGCTGGAGCAGCCGGAGGTTCACACCTCGGGCAAACGGCCTCCGGAGTGGAAGGCTCATCGCGATATGTGGCAGGAACTGGAAGAACTGGACAGCCGCCGCAAGTAATTACGGCGTGCGACAATAGGGGCGAGATCCACTTTCCGTGCGTATACAGGTCCCCCGCAAAGCCCTCCTCGTCCGCTTCTTTCTACATCCTGTTGGAAAATCGCTGCTGGGCATCAGCGCCCTCGCCCTCATCGTTTTCGTCGGCGCTTTCAGCTACTACTGGGTGAAGTACTCGCGGTTGATCGACCAGAAGCTGAAAGAGGGGCCGTTCACTGAGACGGCGCAGCTGTTTGCCACGCCGGAACCGATCGCGGTGGGCGACAGCCTCTCCGCGGACGAGCTGGTGGGCGCGTTGAAGCGGCGCGGATACACTGAGTCGCGCAGCAACCGGCTGGGCTGGTATCACGTGCGGCAGGACGGCGTGGAGATCTTCCCCGGCGTCGATGCGTACATCAACAGCGAACCGGGCGTCGTTTTCCTGAGCGGCGGCACAGTGACGCGGATTATCTCCAACCGGGATAACACGGAGCGGCAGCGGTACTTCCTGGATCCGGAACTGATCACCAATCTGTTCGACCGCAAGCGGGAAAAGCGGCGGCTGGTGCGCTACGAGGACATTCCGCAGATCCTGGTGCACGCGGTGATCTCGATCGAGGACAAGCGGTTTTTCGAGCATTCCGGGTTCGATCCGCTGCGCATCATCCGGACGGCCTGGGTGGATGTGACGCAGAACCGGCGGTACGGTGCGTCGACCATCAGCATGCAGACGGCTCGCAATTTGTGGCTGACGCAGGACAAGACCGCCTCCAGAAAAGCGGCCGAGATCCTGATTACGCTGCAGATTGAGCAGAAGCTGACGAAGGAACAGATCTTCGAGTTCTACTCGAACCAGGTGGATCTGGGGCAGCACCGCAGTTTCGCCGTCCACGGGTTTGGCGAAGCGGCGCAGGTCTATTTTTCCAAGGACATCCGGGAACTGCGCCTGGAAGAGGCGGCGCTGCTGGCCGGGCTGATCCAGCGCCCGAACTACTTCAATCCTTACCGGCATCCTGAGCGGGCGATGCAGCGGCGGAACATCGTGCTCAAGCTGATGCGGGAGAACGGGTTCATCACCGATCTGCAGTTCATCGAGGCGTCCAAGGCTCCGGTGAAGGTCGTGGAGGGTGGGGCGGAATCGACGGATGCCCCGTACTTTGTGGACCTGGTGAACGACGACCTGCAGGAGAACTTCTCGGACATCGATTTCCAGACGAGTTCGTACAGGATCTATACAACGCTGGACATGAAGTTGCAGCGGGACGCGGTCGAAGCCGTGAACATCGGGATGGCCGAGGTGGACAGCCTGCTGTCGAAGCGGAAGAAGAAGTATCCGCAGGCGCAGGTGGCCATGCTGGTGCTGGATCCGCACACGGCGGAGATCAAGGCACTGATCGGCGGGCGGAACTACGGAGCCAGCCAGTTGAATCGGGTGTTGTCGAAGCGGCAGCCGGGATCGGCGTTCAAGCCCTTTGTCTACGCGAGCGTGCTGAGCACGACGCTGGAAGGGCAGAATGCGTCGGTCACGCCGGTGACCCAGGTGGTGGATGAGCCGACGACGTTCTTCTACGACGGGCAGGAGTATGAGCCCGGCAACTATCACGGAGCGTTCTATGGCCTGGTGAACATGCGCCAGGCACTGTCGAAGTCGATGAACATTCCGACGGTGAAGTTCGCCGAGATGGCCGGATATGGAAACGTGGCGAACCTGGCGCGCAGGGCAGGGATGGAGGGCGTCCGGGCGACGCCGGCGCTGGCCCTGGGCTCGTATGAAGTGACGCCGCTGGATATTGCCGGTGCGTATACGATCTTCTCGAACGGCGGCGTGTACACCAAGCAGAATCTGATCAAGGAAGTCCGCAGCTCCTCGGGCGGGCTGATCCACGAATACCGGCCGGTGCGTCGTGGGGTGTTGGATCCGCGTGTCGCCTACATGGTGGTGAACCTGATGGAAGAGGTGCTGCGGTCGGGCACGGGCGCGGGCGCACGGGCACGCGGCTTCGGGTTGCCGGCGGCCGGCAAGACAGGTACCTCGCATGATGCGTGGTTTGCCGGATTCACCTCGAAACTGCTTTGTATTGTGTGGGTTGGCTTCGACGACAACCAGGAACTGCCGCTGGAAGGCGCGCAGGCGGCGCTGCCCATCTGGACGGAGTTCATGAAGCGGGGGCACCGCTACCGGGAGTACCGGGGCGTCCAGCAGTTCGAAGCTCCGGATGGAATTGCGACGGTGGATATCGACCCGTTGAGCGGACAGTTGGCCACGGGCGCCTGCCCGAATCCGCGGCCCGAGGTCTTTATCGCCGGCACGCAACCCGTGGATTTGTGCCATTTGCACGGCGGCGGCGGCCGGACCCAGGTGGCCAGTTGGGACACTCCGGAGCCGGCGGCGGCCGCCCAGGCACCCGCTTCTTCCGGGTCGCACTCCTCATCCCGCCCGTCGAGGCCCAAAGCGGAAGAACCTGTTGCAGATGCAAAACCTGCCCAGCCGCAACCAAAGCCTGAAAAGAAGGGTATCGGCGGCTGGTTTCGGGCTATATTTAAGTAGTCCATTGAATCGAGGAGGGCCTTATGTGGTCCAACCGCCTGATCGGTTCCTTTGTATTCATCGCTTTGACGCTGCCGGCAGCCGCCACGGCCCAGGATATCCGTGCGGGCGTGCGCGACACCAAACCGGTGGTTCCCCCACAAGCTGCATCCCCTTTGACGCCGGAGGCGCGGGCTGACATCTTCATGGCGCGAAAGATGTACCGGGAGGCCGTCGAGACCTACCTGGAAACGAAGCCGCCGAATGCAGTTGTTTACAACAAAGTCGGGATTGCGTATCACCAGATGTCCGACCTGGACACGGCGCGCAAATACTACGAGCGTTCCCTGAAGCTGAACTCGAAGTATGCCGAGGCGATCAACAATCTCGGAACGATTCACTACGCGAAGAAGAACTATCGCCGCGCGGTTTCGACATACCAGCGGGCGCTGAAGATTTCGCCGGAGTCCGCCTCGATGTATTCGAACCTGGGCACGGCGTACTTTGCGCGCAAGGACTACAAGAGAGCGACCGAGAGCTACGAGAAGGCTATGTCGATCGACCCCGAGGTGTTTGAGAGCCGGGGTTCGCACGGCGTGCTGCTGCAGGAGCGCTCAGTGACGGAGCGGGCGAAGTTCCACTACTACCTGGCGAAGACGTATGCCAAGGCCGGGCGGACGGAACTGGCGCTGCTGTACATCCGGAAGTCCCTGGAAGAGGGCTTCAAGGAGCGCAAGAAGTACATGCAGGATTCTGAGTTTGAGACTCTGCGGAGTCTACCGGAGTTTGAGGACCTGATGAAGCTGGAGCCGCGTGTTCTCTAGACGCCTGTTGCTGTGGGCGGTGGTAGTGATTGGTCTGGGCGGTGGAGCCGGACTGTTCCTCTGGAAGCGGCTGAAGCCCGCCGCCGTGTCTGAGCCGGCAGCGGTACGGGTCGCGTTCCTGCCTTTTGAGAACCAGACAGGCGATGCCGCGCTCGATTGGCCGGAGCGGTTGATCCCGCTGGCCGCGAGCCGGCAGTTTGCGACCGTTCCAAACGTCAGCCCGATGCCCGCGAACAGTGCGAACGATGCGGTTTCGCTGGGCGCGACGCACTTGGTGTATGGGTATTTCACCCGCTCGGCCGCGGGGCCCGTGGTGCGTGCCTTCGTGGAAGATGCGCGAAGCCGTGAAGTGGTGGCGCAGAAGGACTTACCCGCAGGCCAGACGCGTTGGGTGGACCTGATTCCGGGCATCACGGCGGTGGTGGTCTCGCAGGTGGCGGCCGGCGCCAAGGCGGGTGTCCTGGATCTGCACAATGACGAGGCGGCGCGCAGCATGGCGGCGGCGATGAGCGCCACCAGCGCGCAGGATGCGGTGGCGGGTTATGAGAAGGCGGTGGCCTCGGACTCCTCCTGCGGCTGGTGCTGGGAGGGGCTGGTGGAGCGCCTGAGCAAGAACGGCGACGTCGACGGCGTTCTGAAGGCCGTCGCCGGCAGCCGGACGACGGGCAAAGGCATGAGCAGCCTGAGCCGGGCGCGCCTGGACTTGGCGCAGGCGGTGCTGACGCGCAGTCTCACTGAGCGGGCAGATGCGTTGGAGAGAATCGCCCAGGCGATGCCGGGCGACCAGGCTTCGTTGCTGCAGTTGTCGCAGGTGTACGTCGCGCTGCGGCAGTTCGAGAAGGCGGAATCGGCCGCGCACCGGGCTGTGCAGGCCGCGCCGCTGCGGCCGGAGCTCTGGAACAACCACGCCTACACCCTGGCTTACCTGGGCAAGTTCAAGGAAGCGCAGGCGGCGATCGAGCAGTATGGCCGGCTGGATACCGTGACGGCCAATCCCCAGGATTCCCTGGGCGAGATTGCGTTGATGAGCGGGCAGTTTGCCGAGGCGGCGAAGGCGTTCCAGGCTTCCTACGAGAAGGACAAGCAGTACAACAATGGCGCGGCGCTGGAGAAGTCGGCGTTGGCGCATTGGATGAACGGGGACAAGCAGGCGGCGAAGGCGACGTTGGAGCGGTTCTTCGACGACCGTGCGAAGCAGAACGACGCCTGGCTGGAGTTGAGCAAGGCGCGGTGGGAGTATCTGTTCGGGCAGACGGTGCAGGCGCGCAACCGGATGAAGGCTTTTGCGGCGCAGAAGGGGCATCCGGTGGCTCCGTTTGCGGCGGCGGTGCTGGCGTTGCACGCTTTGGCTGACGGAGATGCGGCCGGGGCGGAAGAGGCGGCTCGGACGGCCCGTGCGACAGCTTCGACGCCGGCCCAGCGGGTGTACGCGGCGGTGGCCACGCTGGCGTTGGATCCGGATTCGAAGCTGGTCCAGATTTCCGATGAGGGCCTCAAGACCGAAGCTCGTGCCTTGGGGTTGACCGCTCGAGGGGCCTGGAAGCCGGCGGCCGAGGCCTGGCAGGGCCTGCTGGCGAAGCAAACGGGCGGGACGGAGACTCCTTACCGTGAGTTGCTGGCGTTGTGCCTGGCGCAGAGCGGGCAGGCGGCACAGGCCGCGCCCCTGGTGAGCGGGCGCTGGCCGATCCTCACGCAGGAGCAGCAGTTGCTCTACGACTTCCTGATTTACCCGAATCTGTTCTACACGCGGGCGGAGGTTTCGCTGGCGGCCAAGAAGCAGGTGGAGGCACAGAGAGACTACGATCTGTTCCTGCAGTACGCGGGTGACCGGAATGACCGGTTTGGGCAGATTGCCCGGGCAAGGTCTGCGGCGCGGCTGTAGGGGGGGCTGGTACGGGGTTCCGTGTGCGGGATCGGGGGATCCCGCGCGGACCAGGGGGTCCGCCGTCCCAATTGTTGCGGCTTTTCGATCGCTGGCTGACTATTCCTCCATGGCTGGTTGACTGTTCCTCGATTGCTGGCTAACTGCTTCCGATGATGGCCGGGCGGGACAGGGCGGTTCGCGCCGCCTGACTCTCCTGCCGGATGGCCGGGCGGCGCGGGGTTTTGCTGCTAGTCGTGAGGTTCGAAGACCACGGTCACTCCGCCTTCCGTGACGTGATAGCCGGCGGCGCGGTCGCGCTCCGGGTCTTCGCCTACCGTGGCGCCTTCGGGTAGATGGACGCCGCTGTCGATGATGGCCTTGCGGATGCGGCAATAGCGGCCGATGTTGGCTCCGGGCAGCAGGATGGAGTGGTCGACGTCGGCGTAGCTGTTGACACGGACGCCGGGCGAGAGGATGCTGCGGTGGACGCGGCCGCCGCTGACGATGACTCCGGGCGACACGAACGAATCGGTGGCGACGCCCATGCGGCGCCCTTCCTGCGCAAACACGAACTTGGCCGGCGGCGCCTGGTGCATGCGCGTGCGGATGGGCCAACCGGTGTCGTAGAGATTCAACTCCGGCAGGACGCTGACGAGGTCCAGGTTGGATTCGTAGTAGGAGTCGATGGTGCCGACGTCGCGCCAGTAGCGGACGCGTTTGTTGTTGAGGTCGCGGAAGTCGTAGGCGATGACCCGGCGGCGGTGCAGCAGGTTGGGCAGGACATTGTGGCCGAAGTCGTGGGACGAATTCTCATCGGCGGCATCTTCCCGCAAGGCTTCGAGCAGGACATCGGTGTTGAAGATGTAGATGCCCATGGAGGCGCTCACCATGTTTTCGCCGAAGGGGGAGAGCACGGGATGGCCGTGCTGCGGTTTTTCCTCGAAGTCGTGGATCCGGTAGGAGACCGGGTCGATGTCGGCGATGCCGAAGCGGGTGGCGTCGGGGATGGGTACCTGGAGGGTTGCGATGGTGACCTCGGCGTCGTATCGCTGATGCCAACTGAGCATCTCGCGATAGTCCATTTTGTAGATCTGATCGGCCGAGAGCACGATGACCTGCGACGGCTTTTCGATCAGGATGCTCTCGAGGTTCTGATAGACGGCATCGGCAGTGCCCAGATACCAGTCGGCGTGGACGCGGCGCATGGGTGGGATGACTTCGATGAATTCACCCATCTCGCCGGAAAAGAGATCCCAGCCTTCCCGAAGGTGGCGTGTGAGCTCGAGTGATTTGTATTGAGTGAGGCAGAAGATGCGGCGAAGGCCGGAATTCACGCAGTTGGAGAGCGTGAAGTCGATGATGCGATAGATGCCGCCGAAGGGTACTGCCGGTTTGGCCTGGTCGCGGGTGAGGGGGTACAAACGCTCACCGGCGCCGCCAGCCAGTAGGATGGCTAGAACGTTCTTCATCTACATCCAGAATAGAGAGGTGTCCGGCGTGCTACAATCCCGCTTATCCGTTCCCTGTCGAACGCACCCTCTGTGGCGGAAGTAAGGGTTATCACGACATGGTGGAAAGCGTTCTCCCAGCCCCGTTTCACAACTATCTTCTGAACTCGAGTTATGACGAGATGTTCACGAACGACGGGGAGGTGCGGCAGCACTACCGTCTTTTGCTGGACAAGATTCTCGAGATGCCGAGCGAGGAGTTGCGCCGCCGCAAACAGGCGGCCGATTTAAGCTTCCTGCACCAGGGCATCACCTTCACGGTGTATGGCCGCAGCGAAGGGACGGAGCGGATTTTTCCGCACGACCTGCTGCCGCGGATCATCACCGCGAAAGAGTGGTCGACCATCGAGCAGGGACTGACGCAGCGCATCACGGCGCTGAACATGTTCCTGCACGACATCTACCACGACCAGCGGATCCTGGACGACAAGGTGGTGCCGCGCGAGCTGATCTACAGCTGCCCG
Source organism: Paludibaculum fermentans (assembly GCF_015277775.1). Classification (NCBI taxonomy): domain Bacteria; kingdom Pseudomonadati; phylum Acidobacteriota; class Terriglobia; order Bryobacterales; family Bryobacteraceae; genus Paludibaculum; species Paludibaculum fermentans. Next base: position 2,070,248 of record NZ_CP063849.1, on the reverse strand, counting down.
CACTTCCGGCGCGAGATGCGCGGTGTGAATGTGCCGCGCAACAACTACGTCACGGTGATGGGGACGGATCTGATCCGGCTGCCGTCGGGCGAGTTCGCGGTGCTGGAAGACAATCTGCGCGTGCCCAGCGGCGTGAGCTACATGCTGACCTCGCGGCAGGTGATGAAGCGCGTGTTCCCGGGCCAGTTGCAGGAATGCCGCGTGCGGCCCATCGATCACTACAGCCATGCGCTGCTGGAGACGCTGCGGTCGCTGGCGCCGGAGGGGCGGACGGATCCGACCATCGTGCTGCTGACACCGGGTGTGTTCAACTCGGCGTATTTCGAGCACTCTTACCTGGCGCGCCAGATGGGCATCGAGCTGGTGGAGGGGCGCGACCTGCTGGTGCACGACAACACGGTGTACATGCGGACCACGGCCGGGCTGCGGCGGGTGGACGTGATCTACCGGCGCATCGACGATGACTTCGTGGATCCGCTGGCGTTCCGGCAGGATACGATCCTGGGCGTGGCCGGTTTGTTCAACGCGTTCCGGGCGGGCAATGTGACGCTGGCGAACGCGATCGGCACGGGTGTCAGCGATGACAAGGCGGTTTACGCCTATGTCCCGCGGATCATCAAGTACTACCTGGGGCAAGACCCGATCATCAACAACGTTGAGACCTACCTGATGGCCGAGAAGGATTCGAGGGATTACACCCTGGAGAACCTCGACAAGATGGTGGTGAAGGCGGTGGGCGAGAGCGGCGGCTACGGCATGCTGATTGGGCCGCACTCGACGCGGGAAGAGCAGAGCGAGTTCCGGTCGCGCATCCTGGCGAATCCGCGTAACTACATCTCGCAGCCGACGTTGATGCTGTCGCGGGCGCCCACGTTTATCGAGGGCGGCTCGATTGAGCCGAGGCACATCGATCTGCGGCCGTATATCCTTTCCGGCGAAAAGGTGACGATTGTGCCGGGCGGGCTGACGCGTGTGGCGCTGCGCAAGGGGTCGCTGGTGGTGAACAGTTCGCAGGGCGGCGGCAGCAAGGATACGTGGGTGCTGGCGGACTAGGCGGCGGATAGGGAACTGACGGTTGGCTGCCGGCGGGTTGCAGACTTCAGAGGAAGGAACGAATGCTTTCGAGAGTTGCGGACAGTCTGTACTGGATGGCGCGTTACCTGGAGCGGGCGGAGCACACGGCGCGCGTGGTGAACGTCCACATGAATCTGGAGCTGGAGCAGCCCCAGGACGCGAGTTTCGGGCGCTGGGCCCGCGTGCTGGAGTCGCTGGGGATGGACAAGTCGTCGGCGCAGGAGCTGGATCCGCACAGCCTGCTGCACCTGTTCTGTTTTGAGCAGTCGAACCCGGTGTCGATCATCAGCTGCATCCGCTCGGCGCGCGACAATGCGCGGCAGGTGCGCGAGCAGATCAGTTCCGAGATGTTCGAGCACCTGAACAAGCTCTACCACGAGGTGCAAACGGCGGCGCAGGACGATTTGTGGACGGGCGATCCGCGCGAGTTCCTGGATGCCGTCAAAGAGGGCTCGCTGTTGTTCCAGGGCGTGACGGATTCGACGTCGGGCCATGGCGAAGGCTGGCGGTTCATCCAGTTGGGCCGGTTTCTGGAGCGGGCGTTCACGGTGGCGACGCTGGTGGACGTGCACTTTGAGTATTTCTCTGGCGATGCCGCGATGCGGCCGGACGCGGGTCCGGACACAGCGGACTACCTGGAGTGGATTGGGCTGTTGCGCTGTGCCACCGCGTTTGAGGCCTACTGCAAGGTGTACACGGCGAAGATCGCGCCGGACCGTGTGGCGGAGTTCCTGGTGTTGAACGAGACCTTCCCGCATTCGATCCGGTTTTCGGCGGACCGCGTGCAATCGGCGCTGGATGCCATCAGCGCGGTGTCGCCCAGCCGGCGTGGGGCGAAGGCGCAGCGCGTGACGGGGCGCTGGCGCTCGGCGCTGAGCTACGCACAGATCGATGAGATTATCGCCAATGGATTGCACGGTATGATGTCGGATCTGAAGCGGCAGACGACAGAGATTCACTCGGGGATCTACAAGGCGTTCATCTCGTATCCCGTTGAAACGGCATTGGAGGCTTGAGTTTGTATTACCGCATCCGACACCTCACCCGATTTGCGTATAGCGATCCGGTGTACGAGAGCCTGATGGAATTGCGCATGCACCCGCGGACGGAAGGCAATCAGCGCTGCCTGGACTATAAAGTGATCGTGACGCCCAAAGCGCAGATCCACTCCTATCGCGACCATCTGGGCAATTCGATTCACCATTTCGGGATTCCGGGTCCGCACCGCAACCTGCAGATCACGGCCGAGAGCGTGGTGGAGATGAAGCCGTTTCCAGAGCTGCCCCACTTTCTGGCGCCCGACGCCTGGGCTGCGCTGGACAGGGATGTGGAAGACGGAGATTTCTGGCCCAAGCTGCTGCCCAGCACCTACGCCAAGCCTTCCGAGATGCTGGCCGCGTTCATGAAGGAGCTGGGCATCGAGCGGCGAGACGATCCGCTGATGCTGGTGCGCGAGATCAACACGCAGCTCTTCAACTCGTTCGAGTATGTGCCGCAATCGACGCGCGTGGATTCGCCCATTGACGAGGCACTGGAGCTGCGCAAGGGCGTATGCCAGGATATGGCGCATGTCATGATCGCCGTCCTGCGCCAGTTGGGGATTCCGGCGCGCTATGTGAGCGGCTATCTGTTTCACCGGGCTGAGGACCGCGACCGTTCGTCGGACGGGGCGTCGCACGCCTGGGTGGAAGCCTACCTGCCAACCCTGGGCTGGACTGGGTTCGATCCGACGAATGACCTGATTGCTGGTGAACGCCACATTCGAACCGCTATCGGGCGCGACTATGCGGACGTTCCGCCGACGCGCGGCGTGCTGAAGGGCAAAGCGGATTCCAAGCTGACCGTGGCCGTGGGCGTAAACTCCTGTGAGGAGCTGCCGCCGGAACTGGCCGAGATGGTGACGGAGTGGGACGCCGAAGTGGAGCGCGATCTGAATACGCCGGAAGACCTGCTGCGCCAGCAGGAGCAGATGCAGCAGCAGTAGGGATTAGTCAGTTGGCTTGGAGGGGGCGATCGGGTCCGCGCCGCCTCCGATCCGATTGACGCCATCGAAGGCAGCGGTCTTATAGCACTCGGCGAGAGTGGGATAGTTGAAGACCGTATTCACGAAGTAGTCGACCTTGCCGCCATAGGCCAGCACGGCCTGGCCGATGTGGATCAGTTCACTGGCGCCTTCGCCGATGATGTGCACGCCCAGCAACTGGCGGGTTTCGAAGTGAAACAGCAGCTTGAGCAGGCCGGTGGTGTCGCCGACGATCTGGCCGCGGGCGATTTCCCGGTAGCGGGCCTTGCCCACTTCGTAAGGGATACCGGCTTGCGTGAGCTCTTCCTCGTTCTTGCCCACCATGGAGATTTCGGGAATGGTGTAGATGCCGTAGGGGAAGAGGTCCGGGACGCTGCTGGCCTGGACGCCGAAGGCATGGCAGGCGGCGAGGCGGCCCTGTTCCATGGAGGTGGAGGAGAGGCTGGGGAAGCCGATGACGTCGCCGACGGCGTAGATGTTGGGGACGTTGGTCTGGTAATCGTCGTTGACGGTGATGCGGCCGCGGTCGTCGACGTTGAGGCCCGAAGCTTCAGGGTGGATGCGGTTGGTATTGCCGGTGCGGCCGATGGAGTAAAGGGCCTTTTCGGTAACGATCTGCTTGCCGCTGTCGAGCACGATGCGGACGCGTTCTCCGGATTCGTCTTCCAGTAGCTCGATGCCGTGGACGTTCTCGCCCAGCCGCAAGGTGACGCGGTTTTCGCGCAGGTGATAGGCGAGGGTGTCGATGATCTCGCAGTCGACGAAGGGGAGGAGCCGCGGGCGCTTGTCCACCAGGGTGACGCGCACGCCGAGCGCGGCGAACATGGAGGCGTATTCACAGCCGATGACGCCGGCGCCGATGACCGTGAGAGTACGCGGCAGCTCGTTCAGCACCAGGATGTCGTCACTGGTGAGGACGCGATGGCCGTCGAACGGGATGTGCGGATCGCGGGTGGCTTCCGTGCCGACGGCGACAATCACTTTGTCGGCAGTGAGCAGGCGCTGGCCGCCGCCTTCGACGTACTCCAGGCGAATGGTGTGGGCGTCGACAAAGGAGGCGGTGGCGCTGACGACTTCCACGCGGTTGCGCAGCAGTTGGGCGCGGGTGACATCAATCTCGTGACGGATGACGGTATCGACGCGCTGCAGCAGGTCCTGCATAGTGATGCGCTGCTTGACGGAGTAAGAGAGCCCGTAGAACTCCTTCGAGCGGTAGCCGGAGAGGTCGAGCACCGCCTCGCGCAGGGTTTTGGAAGGGATGGTGCCTGTGTTGACGGAGACGCCGCCGAGGACGCTCTTCTTCTCCACCAGCACGACGCGCTTCTGGAGTTTCGCAGCCTGGATCGCCGCTCGCTGCCCGGCCGGGCCGGAGCCGATCACCAGTAGATCGTAATCGTAGGCGTGGTTGGAAGGCACCATAGAAACAGATAGAGCCGGACTGCTCCGGCTCTATCGATCTTAACAGGCTAGATCGGCACACAAAGTGCTTATCGTGAACTGTCGGTACTTGCGGCTGGGCGCCTATTCGATTTCGAAGCGGACAGGCTGCTCAATCAGCTTCGGTTCCTTGCCCTTGGTGAGGATCATGAGCTTGTAACGCTCACCCACTTTGGCGGAGTTCGGAATTTTTGCTTTGATCGTGGTGGCCGTCTGTTCGCTCATGGGGATTTCAATGTCGGCTGTGCCGTCGGTGAGATAAAGCTTCGCGACGGTATCTTTGCTGAGATTTTCGCCAGTGACTACAAACTCGGTGCCGACCTTGCCGCTAGCCGGCTCAACGGTCGTGCAACGGGGTATGGAATCCTGGGCCAACAGGAGCGGAGGAGCAGCCAGCGCCACCAGCAGGGTCATAGTTAGGAATGTAAGGGAGAAGCGCATCTTTTTATCCTCCAAGTCTGATCGTAGGCCTATGGTAGGAAGAATGCAAGAGGGGAAGGTCCTGATTTAGGGGAAAAATTCTACATCTTCGTTCAGAAACAGAAAGGGCCGCCCGGTTGAGGGGCGGCCCGTAGACTGTAACTGCTGAGAAGAGTTGTAGTTAACGTTCGTTTTGCTGCAGGTGGAGGCCCTTGTGAATGGCATACAAGGCCAATTCCAGCCTGTCGGAGACGCCGAGCTTGTCGAAGATGTTGTGCAGGTGGTTCTTGACCGTCTGCTCGCTGATGAACATCTTCTCGGCCATTTCCTTATTCTTGTAGCCCTGGGCGACCAGCGCGACGATTTCGCGTTCGCGGGTGCTGAGCGGGGACCGTTCGCGGGCTTTGCTGGCCGTTGGGCCGAGCGAGGTCTCGCCCGGAGCGGCGAACTGCCGCATGACGGCCGCGGTGGTGTGCGAGTCGAGCCAGATTTCGCCGGCGTAGACTTTGCGGATCGATTTCACGATCAGGTCAGCCGAGGTCTGCTTCAGCACGATGCCGGAGCAACCGAGCTTCATGGCCTGCACGAACTCGTTCTTGTCTTCCGATGCGGTAAGAATGATGACTCGCGCTTTCGAACTGGTGTGCTGGAGAGTCTGGAGGGCGCCCAAGCCGTCGAGATTGGGCATCCGCAGATCGAGCAGGATGACGTCGGGCATGAGCTCTTCGACCCGTTCGATCAACTCGCGGCCATCGGCCGCGGCGCCCACGACATCAATGTCGTCTTCCAGATTGAGCAACTTGCGCAGACCTTCCCGGACAATCGGGTGGTCGTCTGCGATCATGACTCGAATCTTACGGGCTTCGGTTTCGGGTTGGTCACTCATGGCCGGCTTTGCGTCCCTTCCATCCAGTTCGTCATGCTGGTGCGGCGCCACAACGTTCATGATCGTCCCCTTTCAAACCTCGTACTTGATTCTAAGGAGTCCCATTACCATTGAGAATGCAGGTACTGCCTTAGAACCACGGGCCGTTAACCTTAGAAATTCCTAAGTACGACGTACTAAGATACCTTGTACCCATTGGGGAACGCTGCAACACCTTCACCGCCACACCTTGGTGTGAATCGGCCACATCGATTCACAAGGATCGACTTATCATCATTCTAGCGTCAAACCGCGCAGGGTGCTGGGACGCCCTGGGCATGCCCAGAATGCGAGGGCGGGCGGACCTAATCTAGGTACTTACTCACCGCGCTGGCCGGGCGTGAGAGGTTTCAGGGGCGGCAGATCGAAGCAGGGCCGTGCGTCCTGTAGGATTTTGACCGGCGGACCTTCCACCTGAATGTCTATCAAGGTAGCGGGCTTTGCGGGCCGCATCTCTCCGGAGAGTATGCTGCGGCCGACCCGGTAGTGCTGGAAACGGACGGTCCCCAGGGAGCAGGGCAACTGGGGCGCGACGGTGACTTCTCCAGCGATCCCGTCGCTCATCAGGCCGAGCATGGCCGTGAGGAGAGGATTCACGAGGGCGACGGAGCTGAAGAGCTGATGAGGGACGGCGCGCGGGCCCTCGGCGAAACGGTCGCCGCTGAAGTACTCGCTGATGAAGCCGGCTCCGCTCAGGCCTGTAGCCTGGGCCATGCCGTAGACGTAGCGGTAGCCGGCGGCCGGTTGGCCGTGGCGGAAGAGGGCGAGGGTGGCTTGGGCTGTGACGAACGGCCAGACGCTGCCGTCGTTGTAGCCCACGGGGTTGTAGAACGGGCTATCCGTGGCGAACATACGTGTACCCCAGGGGGTAGCGAGGGCCGGCAGAGCCAGGGAAGCCGTGGCCTTGGCGGCGAGGGCAGGGTCGATGCCGCCGCGGGCAAGCAGCAGGCCCTGCCAGCCGGAATTGGCTTCGTATCGCGAGCCGTCTTTTAGCTGGGCGAAGGCGAAGATGTTCTTTTCGGGGACGAACCAGGATTTGATGGCTTCGCGGGCCTTGGCGAGGCGGGTCCGGGCTTCGGACTCGAGCGCGGGCTGGTTTTGCCACTTTGCCAGGTCGGCGAAGCCGGCGAGGCCGGCCATCCAGGCTCCCTGTAGATAAATGTCGCGAACGACCTTGCCGCTGAGCGCTCCGGTTTCGACGGCGGCGGCGCCTCCTTTGAGATTGGAGAGCAGGCCGTCGCCGTCCAGCATGGTGAGGCAGAAGCGGTAGGACTGCTCGAACCTGGCCCAATGCTTGTGGACGAACTCGAGGTCTCCGGCCTGGCGGGCATAGCGGGCGGCGCTGAAGAGGAAGAGCGGGGTGGTGTCGGCGTGATAGTAACCGTAGGGGTACTTCGGCCAGTCGAGCAGGGCGGATGACTGGGTCCACTCGTGCATGACCTTGCCGTCGGCGCGCTGATGGTCGAGCAGGAACTCGAGCGCGGCGCGGGCGCCTTCGAAATCGCCGTAGTCCTGCATGGCCCAGGCGCTCATCATGGTGTCGCCGCCGAAGTACCAACCGAAGCCGGGGCGCTCGCTGAGGCCGGAGGGGGCCCAGCCGGCGACGAGTCCGCAGCCGACACCGTCGTTGCAGGCCCAGCCTTTTTCGATGGCGACGCGCGCCCAGTCGTAGGCGGCGGTAAAGCCTTCGGCCTGGATGGTGGTGGTGCGTTTGAGGAACGCCGCGAAGTGGGTGTCGGCGGCGGCGAGGAGGGCTCCGGGCTCCTTCATGGCTTCGTCGTAATCCGCGCGGGCACCGGCGATGACGATGGGCACGCGGCCGCTCTTCTCAACGTCGAACTCGATCATGACCGTGCGGTCGGGCAGTTGGTGGCCGATCTGCTCGCTGATGCGAGTGAAGCGGGGGCTGCCGAGTACCGGTCGAAAGCGGCCCATGCCTTCGGTGAAGGTGAGGACGCCGTCTTTCTGGTTCCAGCCTGTGGATTGGCCGCCGAAGGAGGCGGGCCACATCGGCTTCATTTCGGGAATGAACGTGGCGCGGAACTTGAGGGGCTTGGATGTGTCGATGTCGAGCAATATGGCGACGGCGGGTTTGTCGAGGGACGCGACCCAGGTCTGGCGGACAGTGAAGGCTCCGGTGATGTGCGTGATGGTGACGTGGCCTGGGTGGACCTCCACGGTTTCCGCCAGTCCGCTGAGGGGTGTGGGCTCGAGGGCGTTGTCGACGAAGACGGAGAGCTGGAAGTCGCGCAGGACTTTGATGGGATAGGTCCAGGCTTCGAAGGTGCCGTCCTCGTGTCCGAGGAGGGCGGCGCGGCGGCCCACGGCTTCGATGAACTTGTTGGGTTGGGCCGGCTTGGTGATGACCTGGGCCTCGGCGGGGCGCAGCGCGGCAGTGGCCGCCAGCACGAGCAGGAGACTTCGAACGCTCATTGGCCTTTAGGGTATCGCCAATCACGACGGGCAGTTTGGTGGGGCAGGTAACAAAAATGGATTGCCTCTTGCATCGCTTTCGAGATCGACATAGACTGTCTATGTCATTTGCATAGACGCTCTATGTCACTCCTCGAACGAACCTCCCGAGACCCCATCCCGCCCGGCACGTTGGACATGCTGATCCTGAACACGCTGTCGCGGCACGGTAAATTGCATGGCTTTGAGATTGCGGAGTCGATCCAGGAGCTCTCCTCGGATGTGCTGCAGGTGGAGGAGGGGTCGCTGTATCCGGCGCTGCAGCGGATGCTGCTGAAGGGCTGGCTGCTGGCGGAGTGGGGCAAGACCGCAGAGAACCGGCGGGCTCGGTACTACACGTTGAGCGACGAGGGCCGGGCGCGGTTGGACGAAGAGTTGGCGCAGTATCAGCGGGTGTCGGCTGCGATTGCGCGGATCCTGCAGCCGGCGTAGAGGAGAATTCCATGGGCATGAAAGAACTGTGGCGGCGGTTGACCCACCTGTTCCGGCGAACCGAGTTGGAGCAGGAGCTGGACGAGGAGATGCGGCTGCACATGGAATTGCGGGCGCGCAAGTTGCGGGCGCAGGGCGTCGAGCCGGAAGAGTCAGAGTATGCGGCCCGGCGGCGTTTCGGGAATGCGGCCGGATACCGGGAGTCGAGTCATGACCTGTGGGCGTTCCGCTGGCTGGAGCAGTTGGCGGCGGACGTGCGTCTCGCCATTCGGACCTCACGCAAAAGCCCGTCGTTCACCCTGTTGGCGCTGGGGTCGCTGTCGTTGGGGTTGGCAGCGAACACGGCGATCTTCTCGTTTGTGAATGCGATTGTGCTGAAGACGCTGCCGGTGCGGGATGCCTCGCGACTGATTCTGCTGCGGCAGAACAACGAGACATTCCATATGGAGAACTGCTGCTTCTCCTACAACTTCTTTCAGGGCATCAGGAAGCAGGATACGGGCTTTGAAGAGTTTCTGGCCGTCGCCACGATTGAGCGGGACGTGGTGGACGGCGACCGGCGGAAGACGGTATCGGCCGAGTTGGTGAGCGGGAATTACTTTTCCATGCTGGGGGTGCGGCCTGCGCTGGGCCGGTTGTTGGACGAACCAGACGACCGGGTGGAGAAGGGGGCGCGGGTGTGCGTGATCAGCGACCGGCTGTGGCGGACGTTCTTCAATGGCGCTCCGGATGTGGTGGGCCGGAAGCTGGTGCTGGATAAGGAGGCGTTCCAGATCGTGGGCGTAACGCCGCCTGGGTTTCAAGGCGCGGCCCTGCACGGGCGGGTGGATCTGCAGATTCCGACCGCTTGGGCGGAGACTTTCTATGGGACTCCTCGCGACAATTTTGGCTGGCTACAAATGCTTGGACGGTTGAAGCCGGGGGTGTCGATGCAGGCGGCCGGGCTGCGGTTGAATCCGGTGGGGCTGCGATTGCAGCGGGAGATCGGGTTCAAGATGAATGACAAGGACAACTTCATCCTGCGGGACGGCAGCCAGGGCACGGGTTCGGAGAAAGAGAAGTTGGGCCGGCCGGTGCTGCTGCTGTTGTCGATTGTGGGGCTGGTCCTGCTAATGGCTTGCGCGAACCTGGCGGCTTTGTGGCTGGTGCGGTCGATTGAGCGGGCCAGGGAGGCGGCGATCCGGGTGGCCCTGGGTGCGACGCGCTGGGCGGTGATCCGGCAGTTCCTGGTGCAGAGCCTCATGCTCTCGCTGGTGAGCGGGGCTGTGGGGTGGTGGCTGGCACAGTTCTTCATTGCCGCGCTGCTGGGCCTGATGGGGTCGCAGAGGGAGAACCTGACGCAGCATGTGCAGCCGGATCCGATGGTGCTGGGCTTCTTTGCCGCGGTGACCCTGGGTTCAGGGCTCCTGTTTGGGCTGCTGCCGGCGCTGCGAGCGTGGCGGACCGATCCGATGCCGCTGGTGCAGTCTGGTACGTTGTTCGCGGCGGGTAAACGTGCGCTGGGCTACCGCTATCTGATCTCGGCGCAGATTGCGGTCTCCGTGGCGTTGATCTTCACCGCGGGTCTGCTGTCACGAACGCTGCACAACCTGCGAGCGATCGACCTGGGGTTCCAGCCGCAGCATGTCGTGTTGGCGCAGGTGGATTTCGAACGGCTGAACTACTCCGAGGCCGGCGCGGCGCAGGCGATGCAGAATCTGCTGTTGCGGGCGCAGGGGTTGCCGGGCGCGCAGTCCGCCAGCGTCGCGACGATCAACATCCTCACCGGATCGGCGGCTTCTTTTGTGATGCGGATTCCGGGGTATGTGCCGCCCAAGGGCATGCCGCCGGTGGCATACTACACGTCGGTGAGTCCCGGCTACTTCCGCACGATGGGCATCCCGATCCGGCAGGGGCGAGACTTCGCCAGGGAAGACCGGACGGTGGGTGAGGCTCCGGCGATCGTGAATGAACAGTTTGCGAAGCGCTACCTGGGCGGCGACGGGGTAGGGAAGCCGCTGGCCTATGGCGGCGGGCGGAAGGTGCGCGTGATTGGCGTGGTGGGGACGACGAAGTACCGCTGGCTGCGCGAGGATCCGGAGCCGATCATCTACCTGCCCGCTACGGCGGACAGTATGCCCGGCAGTGCGTGGGTGCAGGTGCGGAGTACAGCGTCTCCAGAGCTGGTGGAGAATCAACTGCGCTCGCTGATCCAGTCGGCCGACGCGCGGCTGCCGGTCGACCAATTGACGACGATGGACGCGCAGATTGACGAATCCCTGGCAGCGGAGCGGCTGCTGGCGATGCTGTCCACCGCGTTAGGGCTGCTGGCGGTGGGCCTGGCCGCGATTGGCCTCTATGGAGTGCTGTCGTACTCGACGGCGCGGCGGACGCGCGAGATTGGGATCCGAGTGGCCATTGGGGCGGATCGTAACTCCATCCTTGGGATGATCCTGGGCGAGAGCGCCTGGATGGTGATCGCGGGGCTGGCGGCGGGACTGCCGCTGGCGTTGTTCGCGGGCCGGCTGATTCAGTCGCAGCTCTACGGGTTGAAGCCTGCGGACTTGGCGACCACGGTGGCGGCCGGTCTGTTCCTGATGCTGATCTCGACGGGGGCGGCGCTGTTGCCGGCATGGCGGGCGACGCGAGTGGATCCGGCGTCGTGCCTGCGGTACGAATAATCCCCTTAGAACTCGATGGAGGCCAGGATCTCGCTCGGCTTCAGGCCGAAGGCGCGTGAGATGGCTAACAGGCTTTCGATGGAGGGCAGGTTGGCGCCGCGTTCAATGGAACTGATCTGGCTGACGCTCAGCTTCGAGGAGAGAGCCAGATCCTTCAGCGACCAATCGCGCTCGGCGCGCAGGATGCGAATGCGGTGGCCGAGTTTCTCGCGCAGGCGGTCTGGCAGGGTGCGGCCAAGGCCGAACTGTTCCACGGCATTCGAAAGCGACTGGCGGAGTTGAGCCAGCGAGAACGGCTTGGCCAGGTAGTCGAACACCTTCATGCGAAACGTGGCGCGCATGTCTTCCAGCGATGGGTAGCCGGTGACGATAATCACGCAGATGCCGGGGTAGCGGGTGACCAGTTGCTCCAGCACCTTGTCGCCGCGGACCTCGCCCATCTTCATGTCCAGCAGCACGATGTCGGGGCGGTGGTCGTCGGCGGAGTCGAATAGCGTATCGGGCTTGTCAAAGGTCCGGACGCGGTAGAGGCCTTCGTCCTTCAGGAAGTCCTCGACGTAGGTGAGGAAATCGATGTCGTCGTCGAGGACGGCGATGTCGATGAGGGAAGGATTGGTGACGATCTGTTCCGCGCTCATTGGGTTCGTTTGCTGAATCTATTCTCCGCTGACGGGCGCCGCGGGTAAACAAACTTCGAGACGGGCACCGCCGGATTTGCAGTTTGAAGCAGCAATGGTGCCCCCATGCTGGTGGACGATGCCTTCGGCGACGGTCAAGCCCAGCCCGGTCCCGCAGGAATCCAGCCGGGTGGAGACGAAGGCCTCAAAGATCTCGGGCAGCACTTCGGCGGGGATGCCTGGTCCGTTGTCGTCGACGGTGATGGAGTGGGCGGGTCCGCCATCGATGTGACCGGCCCGGCTGGCGGCTCGAATCACGCCGCCGCAATCGGGCACGGCGTTGAGCGCGTTCCTCAAGAGGTTGACGAAGACCTGGTTCAGGCGGTCGGCGTTGCCGGTGACGCTGAGGCCGGGGTGGATGTCGTTGATGAACCGGACGGCTCCTGCTTTTTCGTCGATGGCGACGAGTTGCCAGGCCTCGTCGATGGCGGGGCGCAACTCGACGGGGCCCATCTCCTGGCGGCGCTGGCGGGCGAAGTCGAGCAGGCTTTCGCTGATGCGGCGCAGGCGCTGGGTGACGCGGATCATGCGCGCCAGGCGGGCTTGCGCGGCGCGATCGTCCACGGTTTCGATGAGTTTTTCAACAGAACCGTGCAGCACCGCGAGGGGGGTGTTCATTTCGTGGGCGACGCTGGCGCTGAGCATGCCGAGGCTGACGAGGCGGTCCTGGGCTTCCAGGGTGCGTTTGGCGCGCTCCAGGTCGTCCTCATGCTTGCGGAGTTCGCGGACAGTGACGTTGTGGGATTGCAGGATCTGTCCGATCTCGTCGCCCGGAATGAAGCTCTCGTCGATGATCTCGGCCTCGCGGTCGCCCTCGCGCGTGGCGCGGTCGGCCTCGAGCAAGAGGCGCAGCGGCTGGTAGACGTAGCGCGGCATGATGACGAGTTCGAGCACGAGCACCGCCAAGATATAGATGATGCCGAGCACGGCGAAGGCGCCGACGGCGACTGAGGCGACCATGCCGCTGTAGAAGCTGAGGGGCAGGGTGAGGCGGTAGTAGCGGTTGGTGCCGGGCGTCAGTTTGTAGATGTGCTCGCTGGTGGGCTGGTGCTGCCACATGCGGCCGGGGTAGCGGGTCATCCAGGCCCGGGCGTCGTCGGAGAGGCCGAAGTCGTCGGCGTTACCGGTCTTCAGGCCGTAGGAACGAAGTTCCTGTTCTCCATTGTCTGGAGTGAGATAGGAGAAAGAGTTATAGATGAGCGTGAGCTCGCGGGCCTTGGCCTGCTCCATGCGGACTTCGACAAAGTGGATGACGGTGAAGTAGACAGCGCAGGTCAGGATGAGGAAGAAACTGTTGTGCAGAACCATCAGTTTCGGGCGGACGCGAAGGTCGCCGAAACGGCGGCTGATGCCGGTGAGCGGGCGCAGTTCCATGACCTTGGCAGGAATTCCAGGAACTCCGCCAATCGGCTGAGTCCCGTCGGGGTCCGAGCGCATCGAATTACTGCCAGACAAGAATTCTTGCTCCTATTGCGTAAATAGTACTGTTATGGTAGAAAATCATGTAAGCTCTCCGCGCACGCGGAGCAGTGCAAACCCGCCTTGCCAAATCAGAGGGGCTGAGGCTGGACTGGTTCTGAAAGACATCCTGGCATGAGTGCTATCTTCTCGAAGCAGTTCGACACAAAACTGCGTCTGGCCGCCGGTGCAATCGTCCTCGTTCTCGGGGCAACCGGAGCCGTGATGGGTTATCTGCTGCACCCTAAGCAGTTTGACACCGGATATACGCCCGTGCAGCCTGTGGCTTACAGCCACAAACTGCATGCCGGCAACCTCGGCGTGGACTGCCTCTACTGTCATTACACAGTGGACAAGTCCAGCTACGCCGCCGTCCCGATGACCGAAACCTGCATGAATTGCCATGTGCGGGTGAAGGAGAAGAGCCCCAAGCTCCAGATGGTTCGCGACAGCTATGCGACCGGCGAGCCCATCCCGTGGGTGAAGGTCCACCGGCTGCCTGACTACGTTTATTTTAACCATCAGGCGCATGTGACGTCCGGCGTGAGCTGCGTAAGCTGCCACGGCCGTGTCGACCAAATGGTGGAAGTACGCCAGGTGCAGCCGCTATCGATGGCGTGGTGTCTGGAGTGCCATCGCAACGCTGCTCCGAATGTGCGGCCCACTGAGTATGTGACGAAGTTGGACTGGAAACCGGAAGGTGACCCGGCGGAGCTGGGCGCGAAGCTGATCCAGGCCAAAGGCATCCACCCTCCGACGAACTGCTCAGGGTGCCATCGATAATCCGCTGGTGCGAGACGATGAACGATTTCATAAAAATCAACCCGACCAGCCTGACTGGCAAAAAGTATTGGCGGAGTCTGGACCAACTGGCCGACACTCCGCAGTTCCGCGAATGGGCGGAGCGTGAATTCCAGGATGGCGCCTCAGAGATGCTTTCGGGCGGCTCGCGGCGCACACTGCTGAAGCTGATGGCGGCTGGTTTCGGCCTGGCCGGCCTGACGGCCTGCCGCCGCCCGGTGGAGCACATCCTGCCGATGTCGAAAGGCATCGAGGGCTACGTCCACGGAGTGCCGGTTCACTACGCCACGGTGGCGAGTGTGGGCGGCGCCGCGGTCGGCCTCATCGTGAAGTCGTTTGACGGCCGCCCCATCAAGGTGGAAGGCAATCCGCGGCATCCTTACTCGCTGGGCGCGACCAGCGCGCATACGCAGGCGCTGGTGCTGGACGTCTACGATCCTGACCGCGTGAAGAGTGTCTCGCAGAAGGGCAAGAAGTCTTCGTGGGATCAGTTCAACGCCTGGTGGAAGCAGCAGGCGGCCGGGCTGGGTGACGGCTCCGGTCTGCGGATTCTCTCGGAGCGTTCCAACTCACCTGCCGTTGCGGCGCAGAAGGCCGAGATTCTCAAGAAGTATCCGAAAGCGCAGTGGGTGGAGTACAACTCGGTGAGCACCGACGAGTCCCGCCTGGGCGCGCAAATGGCCTTCGGCCAGCCGCTGGAAGCGCACTACCAGTACGACAAGGCCGACGTGGTCTTCGCACTGGACTTTGATTTCCTCGGCCTGGATTCCCTGACGGTGCAGCCGACGAAGCTGTACTCGTCGCGCCGCAAGGTGGAAGATCCCAAGGCGGAGATCAACCGCCTGTATGTGGCGGAATCCAACTTCAGCATCACGGGCGCGATGGCCGATCACCGGCTGCGGCTCAAGTCTTCCGACGCGGGCGCGTTCGCTCTGGCCCTGGCGAAGGAGTTGAACATCAGTGGCACCGAGCTGAAGGTGCTGGGCGGTTCAGACTCCGATAAGACGAAGAAGTTCATTGCTTCGCTGGCCAAAGATCTGGCGGCGAAGAAGGGCAAGTCGATTGTGGTGGCGGGTCCGCGGCAGCCGGCGGCGGTTCATGCGCTAGTCGCCCTGATCAACCAGGCGCTGGGGAATACGGGCCAGACGGTGGTCTACACGAAGCCGGTGGTCGATCCGGCCTCGTCGCTCGACGCAGTGAAGCAGTTGAGTGCCGACATCAACTCCGGTGTGGTGAAGACGCTGTTCGTTCTGGGCGGCAATCCGGTTTACTCCCTGCCGGCCGATCTCGCCTTTGCCGATGCGATCAAGAAGGTTCCGGCCACGGTGTCGTTGACCGCCGATGAGAACGAGACCTGGGCCTCGACCGAATGGCAGTTGCCGGAATCGCATCCGTTCGAAGCGTGGGGCGATGCCCGCGCGCTGGACGGCACGGCAAGCATCCAGCAGCCGCTGATCGAACCGCTGTACGGCGGCAAGAGCGTGCTGGAACTGGCGGCGGCGATTGCGGGTGGTGAAGGCAAGGGCTACGACATCGTGAAGAAGTCGTGGACCGCGCAGTGGGGCGCCGATGCCGCGAAGAAGTGGAACCAGGCGCTGCACGATGGCGTGATTGAGGGGACGAAGCAGGCTCCGGTGGACGCCAAGGCGGAGGCCGGCAAAGTGCTGGCGGCCGTGCAGGCTGCGATCAAGCCGGCGTCGAGCGGACTCGAGGTGGTGTTCTACCCCTCGGCTGGTCCGTACGATGGCCGCTTCGCGAACAATGCCTGGCTGCAGGAAGCGCCGGACCCCATGACGAAGGTCGTGTGGGACAACGCCGCGTTGGTCAGCGGCAAGACGGCCCTACAGTTGGGCGTCGAGAATGGCGACCTGCTGACGCTGTCGTCCAACGGCAAAGAGATCAAGATGCCGGCGATGATCATGCCGGGCCACGCGGATGACTCCATCTCGGTGGCGCTGGGTTATGGCCGGTCGTCCTGCGGGCGGGTGGGTCAGAACGTCGGACACCGAGCGGAAGGCTTGCGGACCCTAGCCGGCTTCCACATGGCGGCCGTGCAGGCTCGCAAGGCCGGCGAGAATTACCAACTGGTGACGACCCAGGAACACCACACGCTGGAAGAGCCCATCACTCACCTGATGCGCACGGACATCGTGAAGGAACTGCCCATCGAAGAGTACGCCAAGGAGCCGGGCGTTCTGCACGAAGAGCACGGCGAGCCGGTGCAGGACATGTTCGCCGGCTGGGATTACTCGAAGGGCTACCAGTGGGGCATGTCGATCGACCTGAATGCCTGCACGGGCTGCAACGCCTGCCTGGTGGCTTGCGTGGCGGAAAACAACATCCCGGTGGTGGGTAAGGATCAGATCAACCGCGGCCGTGAAATGCACTGGATCCGCATGGATCGCTACTTCACGGGCAGCATGGAAGATGCGCAGGCCGTGATGCAGCCGATGGCCTGCCAGCAGTGCGAGAAGGCTCCCTGCGAGTCGGTTTGCCCGGTGGCGGCGACGGTGCACAGTCCGGAAGGCATCAACGAGATGGCCTATAACCGGTGCGTCGGCACGCGCTACTGCTCGAACAACTGCCCCTACAAGGTGCGCCGGTTCAACTTCCTCAACTGGAACAAAGACGTGCCTGAGTCGCGCAAGATGGTGTTCAATCCGAATGTCACCGTCCGCATGCGCGGCATCATGGAGAAGTGCAACTACTGCGTGCAGCGCATTGAAGGCGCCCGCATCCAGTCACAGACCGAGAATCGCCGCCAGATCAAGGATCTGGAAGTATTGACCGCCTGCCAGCAGGTGTGTCCGGCCGATGCAATCGTATTCGGCAACATCAACGATCCCGAGAGCCGCGTGGCCAAGGCGAAGAAGCAGCCGCGCAACTACATCGTGATCGAAGAATTGAACACCAAGCCGCGCACCACCTACCTGGCGAAGATGCGCAATCCCAATCCGGAGCTGGCATAACTCATGGCCGACCTCGCACTCGACCCGAGAATGGAACTGAATCCGCCGCTGATCACCAGCGGCGCCACCTACGCGGAAGTCAATCAGCAGATCAGCGTCATTACGGAGACCGCGCCCCCCAAGCAGTGGTACTGGGTGTTCTTCGGCGTGGCCCTGCCGCTGTTGGGCCTTCTGGGCGTCTGCCTGACTTACCTTGCCTTCACCGGCATCGGCGTATGGGGCAACAACGTACCCGTCGGCTGGGGCTGGGACATCACGAACTTCGTGTGGTGGATCGGTATCGGCCACGCCGGTACGCTGATTTCGGCCATCCTGTTCCTGTTCCGCCAGAAGTGGCGGACCTCCATCAACCGCGCCGCCGAAGCGATGACGCTCTTCGCCGTGGCCTGCGCCGGCATCTATCCTCTCTTCCACACTGGCCGTCCGTGGCGAGCATTCTATTGGCTGCTGCCGGCGCCCAATGAGCTCCTGCACATGTGGCAGAACTTCCGCAGCCCGCTGATGTGGGACGTATTCGCGGTTTCGACCTACGCGACGGTGTCCGCGCTGTTCTGGTTCGTCGGGCTGATTCCCGATCTGGCCACGCTACGCGATCGTGCGCAAAACCCGGTACGCAAGACGATCTTCGGGATTCTCAGCCTGGGCTGGCGCGGCTCCGCTTCACAGTGGCGCCACTATGAACTGGCCTACCTGATCCTGGCCGGCCTGTCGACGCCGCTGGTGCTCTCAGTGCACTCCATCGTGTCTTTCGACTTCGCGACCTCGGTGCTGCCCGGCTGGCACACAACGATCTTCCCGCCTTACTTCGTCGCCGGCGCCGTGTTCTCCGGCTTCGCGATGGTGATCACGCTGATGACCCTGGCCCGCTACATCTACGGCCTGGAGAATCTCATCACCATCAAGCACCTCGAGAACATGTGCAAGGTCATCCTGGCCACCGGCACGATCGTGGGTTTCGCCTACGCCACCGAGTTCTTCATCGCCTGGTACAGCGCCAACCAGTATGAGCGCTTCATCTTCATGAACCGCGCCTTCGGTCCTTACGGCTGGGCGTACTGGACGATGATCAGCTGCAACGTGATCGCGCCGCAGTTCTTCTGGTTCAAGAAGCTGCGCACGTCGGTTCCGGTGATGTTCGTGTTGTGCATCTTCATCAACATCGGCATGTGGTTTGAACGCTTCGTGATCATCGCCACCTCGCTGCACCGTGACTTTCTGCCCTCGAGCTGGGGCTACTTCCGACCCACGTGGGTGGACATCGGGACTTTCGCCGGCACCTTCGGCCTGTTCCTGACCCTGTTCCTGCTGTTCCTCCGCTTCCTGCCTGCCATCGCCATCAGCGAAGTGAAGGGCGTGCTTCATCACCAGATCAACACCCAACCGGCCACGGCCGGGAAGGGAGGCGCGCACTAATGGCCACCAATCTTCTCGCCCGGCTCAATCTGCCCGGCTTCGAGAGTGAATCGAAGAAGGTGAAGCACTACGGTGTGGTCGCCAACTTCGACACGCCGGAGGATCTGCTGCGGGCCGTGCGTACGGCGCGCGCGGCGGGTTTCTCCAAGATGGAAGCCTACACCCCGTTCCCGATTCACGGCATCGACGAGGCGCTGGGCGCGCCCCGCTCGCCGCTGGGCAAGATCGTGATGTGCTGCGGCCTGACAGGTCTCGTTTCGGCGGTCCTGCTGCAGTGGTGGACCGGCGCGGTGGACTATCCGCTTTCAGTTGCAGGCAAGCCGCTGTTCGCGCTGGAGCCTTCGGTGCCGATCATGTTCGAGCTGAGCGTGCTGCTCAGCGCGTTCGGCGCGGTGTTCGGGATGCTCCACCTGAACCGGCTGCCCACTTACTATCACGCTTTCTTTAACTACTCCAAGGCCGAAGGCGCCAGCAACGACCGGTTCCTGCTGGCCGTGGAAGTAGAAGATCCCAAGTTTATCGCCGAGGAGGTCAAGACCTTCCTGGATTCGTGCGGCAGCCGCCACACGGAACTGGTGGAGGCCTGATGCCCATGGATTCTCGACGCATCGCGCAAATGCTGCTGGTTGTCGCAGCCAGTTCACTGCTGGGCGCCTGCTCCAACTTTCCTTCCCGCCAGCCTCCCATCTGGGTCTTCCCGGACATGAAGCGGCAGGACAAGTACAAGCCCCAGATGCACTCGGATTTCTTCGCCGATGGCCGCACCAGCCGCCGTCCGGTGGCGGGCACGCTCTCGCAGGAGATGTACCGCGCCGACGAGACGCTGGCGACGGGCGTCGCCGGTGACAATACGTATGTCGCGAAGAACCCGCTGCCCTTGACTAAGGAAACGCTGCTCCACGGCCAGGTGAAGTTCAATACCTATTGCGCGCCCTGCCATGACCGCACCGGCTCCGGCCGCGGCATTGTTCCGAGCAAGGCGACCTGGGTCCCCGGCAACATCCACGACGAGCGGATCGTCGGCATGGTGGACGGAGAGATCTATCACGTCATCTCGAACGGCCGCCGGTCCATGCCGGGCTATCGCTTCCAGGTTTCCGAGAAAGACCGCTGGGCCATCGTCGCCTACGTCCGGGCGCTGCAACGCTCGTGGCGCGGCAGCATGGCCGATGTTCCGGCCGACTCCCAGGCCAAGGTGAGGTAAGCAGACCCATGGCGCATCACGATCATCAACAAGTCACCGACAACTACTTCCTGGCGCCCGAGACGTGGACCAAAGTCCGCAACTCGCTGGTATTCGTGGCGCTGGTAAGCTGGCTGGCTCTGGCCGCCGGATTTGCGACGAATCGCGAACAGTTCCACTTCTCTTATCTCGTCGCTTTCGCCTATTTCGTGTCCATTGCCCTGGGCGCAATGTTCTATGTGATGGTGCAGCACCTCACCGGCTCCGCCTGGAGCGTGACGGTGCGCCGCCTGATGGAAAACATCATGTTTACCATCCCTGTGGCCCTCATCCTGGTGCTGCCGGTGATCTTCGGCACGCACTATATGTATGAGTGGACGCATGCCGCGGCCGCCAAGGATCCCACCCTCTCCAAGAAGCTGGGCTTCCTGAACGACCAGTGGTTCATCATCCGCAGCTTCATCGTTCTGGGCCTGTGGACTCTCTTCTCCTGGCGCCTCTACTCGATCTCACGGGCTCAGGATGACAACGGCTCACTCAAGCACACCCAGGCCGCCGAACGCTGGAGCGCACCGGGCCTGCTGATGCTGTTCCTCACCGCTTCGCTGGCTGCCTACGACTGGGTGATGTCGCTGGACCCGCACTGGTACTCCACCATGTTCGGCGTGTACTTCCTGGCCGGCGGCGCCCTGGCCTTCATGGCCGCGCTGATCCTCATCTGCCTTGGACTGCGGTCGGCCGGCTACCTCGAGAATTCGGTGAAGGACGAGCACTACCACGATCTGGGCAAGTGGCTCTTCGCGCTGACTGTCTTCTGGGCGTATGTGACCTTCTCGCAGTACATGCTGATCTGGTACAGCAACCTGCCCGAAGAGGTTGCCTGGTTCCAGCGGCGCCTGGCGGGCGGATGGTATAACTGGCGGCCGTTTTTGATCTTCTGCCACTTCTTCATCCCGTTCTTCGCGCTGATGCCCCGCGCCAGCAAGCGGAACCTGAAGGTGCTGGGTTTCTTCGCCGGTTACCTGATGCTGATGCATTACTTCGACATCTACTGGCAGGTGATGCCGGTGCTGCACGGCAAGGGTCCGCAGGTGAGCTGGATGGATCCCGTGGCCTTCCTGGCCGTGGGTAGTGTATTTGGCCTGATGTTCTGGTCCGGACTGCGTAAGAAACCGCTGGTGCCGGTGGGCGATCCACGGCTCGACCAGTGTCTTGCGTTCCATAACGTCTAAGGGCCCCTGGAGTATCGAAGATGCTTGATCCGAATCAGGAACACGATCCGACAATGCCCGAGACGGCCATCATGGTCGAGGGTGTCGACTACGACCGCCGCGACGCAAAGGCCGGCCTCATCGCCATCGTTTCGATGGCCGTCATGGGCCTGTTCATTGCCATGATCATCGGCGTCTACTGGCTCTACACGGTCGCCTACGAGCGCGTGGAGTACGACCAGTACACCGGCGTCGCCAGCAAGGAACTGCAGGCGATTCACGATCGGGAAGAAGAGCAACTTCATCGCTATTCGTACATCGATAAAGAGAAGGGGATTGTTCGGATCCCGATCGATCGCGCGATGGACATCGTTGCCACGGAATTCGGCGAAGGCAAGGTGAACTACAACACCAAGTCGTACGCCGTGAAGGATGAACTGCCCGGTGGCGCTGCCGGCGGAGCCAATGCTCCCGCACCCGGCGCCGCACCGGCCGGAACCGCTCCCGCAGGCGCTGCCCCGGCGGCGCCCGCAACCACGCCCGCCAAGCCGGCCGCCACGGAACATAAGGCGGCCCATTAGGGACTCTTTCATGCTCACTCTGAAGACAGCACAAACCGAAAGGATGCAGCGCCCCGGCGCGCAGGCGCTCACGCGTCTTCGCCGCCTGGCCGTTGTGCCTGCCGCCGTGCTGTTGATGTCGGGTGCTTCCGGTTTGCTGGCCCAGTCTGAAGACGAGAAGACGCCGCGGGAACTGACGGGCGTTGATGTCGTCGAACACCTGGGTCAGAAGATCGATCTCAACCTTCAGTTCATCGGGGAAGACGGCTATCCACACGCGCTGAAGGAATACTTCAGCAAAGGTAAGCCGGTCGTCCTGAACCTTGTCTACTACTCCTGCCCGATGCTCTGCAACCTGGTCATGAACGGCCAGACGCAGGCTTTCCGCAAGCTGAAGTGGACCATCGGCAACGAGTTCGAAGTGGTGACCATCTCCATTGATCCCACTGAGAACTTCGGCCTGGCCCGCAGTAAGAAGGCGTCGTACCTCAACTCCTACGAGCGTGAGACCTCCGGCTGGCACTTCCTGGTGGACCATCAGGAGAACGTGGCCAAGCTGGCCAAGCAGATCGGTTTCGGCTACCGCCGGGATCCGGCCACCGGCCAGTACGCTCACGCGGCGGCCATCTTCGTGCTCTCACCGGAGGGCATGATCAGCCGCTACCTCTACGGCGTCAACTTCAAGCCGTTCGACATTCAGATGGCGCTGACGGAAGCCGCGAGCGAGAAGTTCGGCGTCAGCGACCGTATTCTGCTCTACTGCTTCCACTACGATCCAGCCTCCCGCGGCTACGTCCTGTTCGCGCGCAACTTCATGCGCGGCGGTGGCGCGCTGGCGCTGTTGATCTTCGGTTTTGTCCTGTTTCGATTGTGGCGACGTGAACGCCGGGTTGGATTCAACCACCCTCCTATGGTGACTGCGAAATGAATTGGTTCCAGAACTGGATGCTGCCCAAAGCGGCGGCCACACATGCCGGTGACGTCGATGGACTCTATATGTTCATCGTCTACCTCACCATATTCTTCTTCTTCTTCAACGGAGCGTTGATCCTGTACGCCGTACGGAAATGGCGGCGGCGCTCAGCGAAGGAGGTGACGCCGCACATCACGCACAACACGAAGATGGAGCTCATCTGGAGCATCATCCCGCTGTTCGTCGTGATGGGCATCTTCTTCTGGGGCTTCAAAGGCTATGTCAAAGCCTGGGTTCCGCCGAACGACTCCATGGAGATTGTCGTCACCGCCAAGAAGTGGGTATGGCAGTTCGAGTATCCGGACGGTACTCGTACACTGAACGATCTCCACGTGCCGCTGAACAAGCCCGTGAAGCTCGTGATGCACTCCGAAGACGTGATTCACAGCTTCTTTGTGCCCAGCTTCCGGCTGAAGCGCGACGTGATCCCGGGCCGTTATACGGAACTCTGGTTCACCCCGACTGAGCCGGGCGTCCAGCAGGTGTTCTGCGCTGAATACTGCGGCAAGGGCCATAGCGACATGCTGGCCCGCATCTTCGTCGACACCCCCGAGCAGTACGAGACGTTCCTGCGCGAAGGCGACGAACAGGTTCGCAAGATGCCGTTGAAGGATCTCGGCAAGCTGGTCTACGAAAACAAGGGCTGCGCGACGTGCCACTCTCTGGACGGCACCCGCGGCCAGGGCCCCTCCTGGAAGGGAATCTGGGGCGAAACGGGCAAGGGTGCGGACGGCAAGCCTTATACGGTTGATGCCAACTACATCCGCCAGTCTGTGCTGCAGCCTCAGGCTGTGGTGGTACAGGGCTTCGAGCCGATCATGCCGACGTTCCAGGGTCTCCTGCGCGAGCGCGAAATCCTGGGCGTGATCGAGTTCATCAAGTCGGTGAAGTAACAGGAGCAACGGAATGGCAGATACTTTAACGACCCACGGCAACGGTCACGCCGCTCACCACGGCGACTATTTGGATGACCCGAAAGGGTTGGCCAGTTGGCTGACGACTGTCGACCACAAGCGCATCGGCCTGATGTACATGTGGTCCGTCTTCTTCTTCTTTCTGGTCGGCGGTATCTTCGCACTGCTGGTTCGCATTGAGCTTCTGACGCCCAAGCAGACCATCATGACGGCTGAGATGTACAACCGGGTGTTCACCCTGCACGGCGCCATCATGGTGTTCCTGGTGATCATTCCGGCGATCCCCGCGGCTCTGGGCAACTTTGCGCTGCCCCTGCTGCTGGGCGCCAAGGACGTCGCGTTCCCGAAACTCAACCTGGCTAGCCTCTACGTTTATTGGACCGGCGCCCTGATGGCTGTGACGACCCTCGCGCTGGGCGGCGTCGACACCGGTTGGACCTTCTACACGCCCTACTCCAGTACCACTGGCGGCGGCGTCACCCTGATGGTCCTGGCCGCGTTCGTGCTGGGCTTCAGTTCGATCTTCACGGGCGTCAACTTCATCGCCACGATCCACAAGCTGCGCGCGCCCGGCATGGGTTGGTTCGAGATGCCGCTGTTCTGCTGGGGGATGTACTCCACGGCGCTCATCCAGATCCTGGCCACGCCGGTGCTCGCCATCACGCTGCTGCTGCTCTGCATGGAGCGCGTGCTCAGCATCGGTATCTTCGATCCCCAACTGGGCGGCGATCCTGTGCTCTTCCAGCACTTCTTCTGGTTCTACTCGCACCCGGCCGTGTACATCATGATTCTGCCGGCGTTCGCGGTGATCTCGGAAGTCATCCCCACCTTCTCGAAGAAGACAATCTTCGGCTACAAGGCCATCGCCTTCTCTTCGGTTGCGATTGCGCTGCTCGGCTTCCTGGTCTGGGCGCATCACATGTTCACCGCCGGCATGAGCCTGTTCGCCGGCGCGATCTTCAGCTTCATCACCTTCTTCATCGCTATCCCCTCGGCGATCAAGGTGTTCAACTGGATTGCGACCATGTGGCGCGGCTCCATCTCGCTGGAAGCGCCGATGCTGCACGCCATCAGCTTCCTGCTGATCTTCACCATCGGCGGCCTGACCGGCCTGTTCCTGGCCGCTCTTTCCACCGATGTCCACTTGCACGACACCTACTTCGTCGTCTCACACTTCCACTACGTCATGGCCGGATCGAACCTGATCGCGTTCCTGGCCGGAATCCACTACTGGTGGCCCAAGATGTTCGGCCGGATGTACAACAAGCGCCTGGCCGCCATCGGCGCCGCGCTGGTGTTCCTGGGCTTCAACGCGACCTTCCTGCCGCAGTTCGTGCTGGGCAGCCGCGGCATGCCGCGCCGCTATTACAACTACCTGCCTGAGTTCCAGTCGCTCCATGTGGCATCCACCATCGGCAGCTGGATTCTGGCCTCCGGCCTGTTCCTGATCGGAGCTTACCTGCTGGCTTCGCTGCGCCAGCCCAAGAGCATGGTGGCCAACCCCTGGGGCGGCCGCACGCTGGAGTGGGAGACCGATTCTCCGCCCACCACGCACAACTTCGAGGGCCAGCCCGTCCTGCAGCACGGCCCCTATGACTATCGTGCCAACCCCGCGCCCGTCGGCGTGGAGGAGCACATCCACTAGGATCGACGGAGTTCTTCAAGAGACGCATATCATGAGTACTGCGACCCATACGACCAGCGCCGATCACGGGCACTCGCCGTTCCTCCAGCATCACTTCCGTGACATGGACCAGCAGTTCAATACCGCCAAGATCGGTATGTGGCTGTTCCTGGTAACGGAAATCCTGATGTTCGGCGGCCTCTTCATCGGCTATGGCATCATGCATGCCAGCCACCCGCAGGCCTTCCTGGCGGCTCACCACCACCTGGACCGCACGATGGGCGCCATCAACACCATCGTCCTGCTCTTTTCCAGCTTCACCATGGTGATGGCGATCTGGGCCGCGCAGACCTCACGCAAGGGACTGGTCATTCTGTTCCTGGTCATCACCCTGCTTTGCGCCGCCACCTTCATGGGCGTCAAGTATTCCGAGTACAGCCACAAGTTCCACGAAGGGCTGCTGCCGGGCAAATACTACACGCATGAGGGCGACACCGTTCCCGGCCAGTTCCTGTTCTTCAGCTTCTACTTCATGATGACCGGCCTGCACGGTATCCACGTGCTGCTGGGCATGGTCGTCATCAGTTGGCTGATCTTCCGGGCTGTGCGGGGCGATTTCGGCCCGGATTATTACGGGCCGCTGGATGTCACCGGACTGTACTGGCACCTGGTCGATCTCATCTGGATCTACCTGTTCCCGTTGATGTATCTGATTTCCTAGAGGAGACCACCCGGAACCATGTCTCAATCCGCTTCGCACGCCGCACACATTACCGGTCCGAAGACCTACGGCGCCGTCCTGCTGGGCCTGCTGGTGCTGACCGTCATCACGGTCCAGGCCTCCTACATCGACTTCGGGTCCATGAACACGGTGGTCGCCCTCATCATCGCGACTATCAAGGCTTCGCTCGTCGCGCTGTTCTTCATGCACCTGCGCCACGACAAGTTCAACGCCGTGATCTTCGTCGGCGGCCTGCTGTTCCTATCGATCTTCATCATCTGGACGATGTTCGACTTGGGCACACGGGAAACCATCCTGCCGTCGAACCTGAAGGAACCTGTGCTGGAGTTCCCCGGGGCTCCGCTGAACAAGCCGGTCCGTCCTTCCACGGGACAGCCCGCGGGCACACCGGCTCCCTAACCGTCAGCCGATCGTTGATCCAAAGACGCCATGCTCCCCTTGGAGTGTGGCGTTTCTATTTGCTGAGTACTTTGTGCGCGCGCAGGATATCGAGGACTCGCTCCACCGGCAGCGCCTCGACGGTGTGCCCATTCGAAGTCACTGTCTCCGCCTTGAACAGCGAGTTGTTCACCGCCTCTTCCGTCGCTTCAATGACGCCCTCGAACAGTGGTGTCATGTCGTCGTTGGAGACCAACGGTGAGCCGCCCCGGTGCGTGGAGAATGCGATGGCGTAGTCGCCGCTGCCATTCGAGCCCGAGGAACCAGTCCGGCCCAGTCCCAGCATCGCCCGCGCCGCCATGCGCTTCAAATTCCGTGCATCCACCGGAGCGTCCGTCGCGATGACGATCATGCAACTGCCGTCCTTTGAGCCCTGGCCCGCGCGGCGCAGCTCGCGGCCGACGGGAATGCCTGCAATCATCAGGTCGCCGCCATAGTTTGATTGCACCAGCACGCCCACCGTGTACTGGCCCAGAACGCGGGAGGACGTTCCAATGCCGCCCTTGTATCCGAAGGCCACCGTGCCGGCGCCGGCGCCCACGGCTCCTTCTTCCACCGCCCCGGAATGGGCGCCGCGCAGCGCCGCGAAGACTTCGTCCTTACCCACCGGCCGGCTGCGGATGTCGTTCAGGTAGCCGTCGTTTGTCTCACCCACGACAGCATTGATGCTGCGCACCTGCTCATTCCCCGGCAAGCCCAGCATGTACTCCAGGAGGGCATCGGCTGCGCGAGGCACGTTTAGGGTGGCGGTGAGCAGGATCGGCGTCTCCAGTTCACCCAGTTCCTCCACCTGCGTGGAGCCCATCAGCTTGCCGAACCCATTCCCGACGAAAACGGCCGCCGGCACCTTCTCGCGGAAGAGATTCCCACTGTGAGGGACAATCGCCGTCACGCCGGTGCGAACATTCTCGCCGCGCACGCGCGTCGCATGGCCCACGCGCACCCCCGCCACGTCGGTGATGGCGTTCCAGCGGCCAACCGGCAGCCGTCCTGTGACTACCCCGGCTTCGCGGGCCCTGGGGCGAGGTGTCTGCGCCAACAAGGCGCCGAGGCAGAACAGCGGTAGAAGAATCCGCATCATTTCTCCTTCACCAGCAGGACCGCCAGCGGCGTCTCCGACACCACCCGCCAATCGCTCTGTGACTTCAGCCACTTGGCTATTGGCTGCTTTGCCGGCACGAGGGCCGTATCGAACTTCCACTGCCGGAACAACTCGTCGGTCCGCGGGCCTGCCGCCAGCATCTCCAGATAGTCTTCCGCCAGGGCAGGTCCAAAAAAGTCCTGTAGGCCATCGATGAAAACATGCTGGCCGGGGTACCCGGTGTAGATCAGGAAATCGCCCCAGGCGTCTGTCGAGAAGACTCGTCCATTTCGCAGGGTTTCCCTGTTGGCGGAAACCAGGTCCACCGGGAACCGCTTCTCGGGGAAGTTGGACGGCAGCCCCATTGGTCCCCTCAGCAGCAGCACAATCACGAAACAGGCAGCCAGCCAGGCGCTATGCCGGCCGAATTGCGGCTGCATCCCCAGATCCATCTTGTGGATGTGCTCCGCCGTGCCGCGCCGGCCCGTCCTGCTCCTCGCCACGTCCCACAGCCAGCGCAGTTCACCGGCAACGATGGGCGTCACCGCAATCACGAACAAGGGAATATGCCGGGCCGACTTGCAAGCCGAGATCAGGAAGACCAGGCAAACCAGCGCATCGCTCACCCTGCGCCGGCGTAAGGCCGAGATCGCGGCGAGTCCCGCCGCCAGGCCCAGCCCCACGAACCAGTAATACTGTTCTCCCAGGGACGGCGAGGGCGGATGATACTCCTCGATCATTTGGATCGCCCACGGCGAGGAGACGAACTCGATCAGATGCTGGTGCAGCCGGATGCCGTACGGGTTCACCAGGGTCGCCGCACCCACCATCAGGCCGCACGCCACCATCCGCCAGACACCCTGCCAGTTCGACCGGTTCCACAGCGCCTCGAGCCCCAGTCCCGTACACACCACAGCCAGATAGACGGGGAGAATCGCGAATCCTCCGTGCAGATTGGCCCAGAGCGCCGCGAGGGGGATCAACAGCCAGAACCCGCCCCACGGCCGCCGTCTTTCCCTCTCTACAATCGCTACGGAAACAGCAAGAAACAGCCAGGTGATCAGGTGCGGGCGCGCCAGGGCGTGATTCATTGACGCCTGGAATCCGGCCATCGTCAGAAGCAGTGCGACTAGAGCGCTTTCACCGCGCCGCAGGCTGGTCCTTAATATGAGGGCCGACGTTCCTGCCATCAAGGCAACGGCCAGCAGCGCCACGCCAGCTAATCCGAACGAGGAGTGCAGCAGCGATAACCCGAGTTCTGTCAACCACTCCCAGGCGAACCACTGCTTGCCTGGCAGCGCGAATGAGAAGGGATCTGTGTGAGGCAAGGAACCAGTGGCCCGGATCAGGTCGCCGGTACGGATGTGCATGCAAACGCTTGCGTCCGACAGCAGTTCTTCCAGGCCGCCCGGCAGGAGATAGGGGCGCAGAACAAGCGCCGCCAGCAGCAAATCTGCCAGGGAGGGTACGATCCAACGACCCAGCGTTGTGCGAAACCTAGAGCCCATTCCTGTACAGGATAATGGTTCCTGCCGGCGCACGCTGCACGGAGAGCTTTGCGGGTGCCGATCGGCGCGGGCCGCCCCTCTGGAGAGACCCGTCGCCGATACTGGATAAGAGCCTTAACTATGCTCGCGTAACGTTTTCAGCCTGAAGGCCTTTGGGTCCGGTCTTTAGTTCGAATTCCACTTCCAAGCCCTCGTCCAGGGTCCGGTAGCCAGACATCTGGATGGCGCTGTAGTGGACAAACACGTCTTCCCCCGTATGCCGCTGAATAAAGCCGTAGCCCTTCGCGGCATTAAACCATTTCACGACACCTTTTTCCTTCACAGATACTTCTCCTAAGTCGACACACCTCTCCTGTGCTCTGTTACGTCAAAGAGAACTTCAACGGGGAGTCACTTCGATGCGAATTGTCGAAGAGCCACAGGAAGGTTAAGCTTCTTTACTGTACGGACTCACCCAGTATCGCAAAGGGTTCAAAAAACTTCAAAGCGAAACGGCCCCCTTCGCGAATGTTACTCAGCGTGCGCGCTTGCCGTACACTAGTGGTCGGTGACTCCTGGGACGAGCACGCCTGATAACAGTATGCGCCTTCTGCTACGGCAACTGCGAGCGCTGGAGGAGCGGCTTGTCCAGGGTGGTGGACAGACCAAGGCCGACAAGCAGCATCGCGATGGAAAACTCACGGCCCGTGAACGAGTTGCGCGCCTCGCCGATCCATCTTCCCCCCTTCTGGAGATAGGTCTCCTGGTCGCCTGGGACCGTTACGAGGAACAGGCTCCGGCCGCCGGAGTCGTCACCCTGCTGGCCCGTGTGGAAGGCCGCCCCGTGGTCATCGTCGCCAACGATGCCACCGTGAAAGCGGGTGCCTGGTGGCCTGAAACCATCACCAAGATCCTGCGCGCGCAGGAGATCGCGATGCGCAACCGCTTACCCATCGTCTACCTGGTGGATTCCGCCGGTGTGAATTTGCCGTTGCAGGATGGAATATTTCCTGGGCAATACGGGGCGGCGCGCATTTTTTATTACAACTCCCTGATGCGGCGCGTCCTGAAAATCCCCCAGATCGCCGCCGTCATGGGCCCGTGCATCGCCGGGGGCGCCTATCTACCGGCCCTGAGCGATGTCATCTACATGGTGGAACGCACCAGCTTCATGGGCCTGGGTGGCCCCAACCTGGTCAAAGGCGCCACCGGCCAGAAGACAGACAGCGAGTCGCTGGGCGGCGCGCGCATGCACACCACCATCAGCGGCGTCGCCCACTTCACCGCCTCCGACGATCCGGACTGTCTTCGCCAGATTCGTGAGCGCATCGCCGGACTCCCCGCCGCTCCGGCCCGCCAGCAGGGCACCAATACCGCTAAGCCGGCCGAGGATCTCTACGACATCCTGCCGCAGGATCACCGCCAGGCTTACGACATCCGTGAAATCCTTGACCGGCTACTGGACGCCGGCCCCCAACTCGAATTCCAGCCGGACTTCGCGCCCGAGATGTACTGCATCGAAGCTCGCCTGCACGGCCGGGCCATCGGCGTCATCGGCAATCGCCGCGGCTTTCTGAAGTCGAATGCCGGGCCGCGCATCGGTGGCATCGTCTACACCGAAACCGCCCGCAAAGTATCCTACTTCGTCGAGTATGCGGAGCGCCGCAGCCTGCCGCTGCTCTACCTGCAGGACGTCTCCGGCTTCATGGTGGGCCCCGACGCCGAAGCCGCCGGCATCATCCGTGCCGGAGCCGAGATGGTGGAGTCCATGGCCTGCGCCACGGTCCCGAAGATCATCCTGACGCTGAATCACGCCTCCGGCGCCGGCTACTATGCCATGGCCGCCCAGGGCTTCGATCCTAACTTCACCTTCGCCTGGCCCACTGCCCGCATCGGCGTGATGGAAGGGGATTCCGCGGTCCAGGCTGTCCACGGTGTGGAACTCGACAAATTGAAGGCCGAAGCGTCGCCTGTGCCGCCGGAGTTGCAGCAGCGGATCGACAAGACCCGCGCCGACTACGACCGCTGGCTGGATGCCCGCTATGCCGCCGCGCGCGGCCATGTGGACGCCATCATCGACCCCCTGGAGACCCGCCTGCTGCTCGCTTTCGCTTTCGAATGCGCCTGCGCCTCCGGCCACCGCGCGCACACCGCCCTGGAGGTTCTTGGATCATGATCCGTATCGCCAACGGGCAAGGCTTCTGGGGCGATTGGCTGGACGCGCCCGTCCATCTCGTCGAACAGGGACCCATCGACTACCTCACGCTCGACTACCTGGCCGAGGTGACGATGTCGATCCTGCAGAAGCAGAAACAAGCCGACCTCCAGCTCGGCTACGCCCGGGACTTCCCTCCGCTGATGGCCCGCCTGGCCTCGCGCCTGAAGCAGCGCAACATCCGGGTCATCGCCAATGCCGGCGGTGTGAACCCGCACGCCTGCGCGGCGCAGGTACGAGCCCTCGCCCCTGAACTCAAGGTGGCGATTGTCACCGGAGACGATATCTACCCGAGACTGGACGACCTGCTCGCCCGCGGCATCGAACTCCGCAACATGGACACCGGCGCGCCGCTCTCCGATGTCCGCTCCGCCGTCACCAGCGCCAACGCCTATATTGGAGCTTTCCCCATTGCTGAAGCTCTCTCCACCGGCGCCGACGTTATCATCACGGGCCGCTGCGCCGACGCCGCGCTGGCCCTGGCGCCCATGATCCACCAGTTCTGCTGGCGTCCCAGCGATGTCGATCTCCTCTGCGCCGGCACCATCGCCGGACACATCATCGAGTGCGGATCGCAGTGCACCGGAGGCAATTCCCAGGTCGACTGGCAGACCATGGCCGATCCCGCCAACATCGGCTACCCCATCATCGACGCCTCCCCTGACGGGGTCTGCACCATCACCAAGCACCCCGGCACCGGCGGCGCGATCAACCGGCACACCGTCATCGAACAGATGCTTTACGAAATCGGCGATCCGCGCGCCTACTTCACGCCCGATTGCGTTGCCGATTTCACGTCCGTCCAGATTGAGGATGCCGGCCCCGACTGTGTCCGCATCAGCGGCGCCACCGGAGCCCCCGCGCCGGCCCAGCTCAAAGCCTCCATCAGCTACCACGCCGGCTGGAAGGCGCAGGGCAGCCTGGTCTACTGCTGGCCCTCAGCCCTTGAAAAAGCTTACGCGGCCGATCGCATCGTGCGCGGCCGGCTGGCGCAGCTCGGCCTCCAGTTCGAGGAGATCTACAGCGAATTCGTGGGCTTCAACTCCTGCCACGGACCCGCCGCGCCGCCCATCGCCGATCCGCCCGAAGTGATGCTCCGCATTGGCGCGCGCGGTCCATCCAAGAAGGACGTCGACCGCTTCACCAGCGAACTGATCCCGCTGGTGCTCAGCGGTCCGCCCGGCGCAACCGGGTATGGCGAGGGACGCCCGGCGGTGCGCGAAGTCATCGCCTACTGGCCCGCGCTGCTGCCTCGCGAGGAGATTACGCCGCAAGTCGAGGTGCTCAGTTGAAAGCCCCACTCGCGCATTTCGCACACACCCGCTCCGGCGACAAAGGCGACACCGTCAACATCGGCGTCATCGCCTGGCGTCCGGAAGACTATGCCCTGCTGCTTCGCGAGCTCACGGCCGAAAAGGTACACTCGTTCTTCGGCTCCCGTGTTCGCGGACCGGTTGTGCGGTACGAACTCCCCAATGTCCACGCCCTCAACTTCGTCCTGCAAGGCGCCCTGGGCGGCGGCGGGACGGTGACTCTGCGTGTTGACGCGCAGGGGAAGACCTTCGGCGCGGCCCTGCTGCGCCTCGAAATCGAAACGGAAACAGCAAGTTCATGAGCCAACTGATGATCTCGCGCGAGGAACGTGTTCTTCGCATGACACTGAACAATCCCGAAAAGCGCAACGCCCTCGACGAAAAGCTATGCCGCGATCTGGTCGAGGCCCTGAGGGAAGCCGGCCGCGACCGCACCGTCGGCTGCGTGCTGCTCGACGGTTCCGGCCAGATCTTCTGTTCCGGCATGGATCTCGAAGACGCCCTGCAGCCGGACGCACCAGAGCGCATGGAGATTCACGAGCAGCTCTTCACCTTCGGCGTCCACTATCACAAGCCCATCGTCGCTGCTGTCCAGGGCGGCGCCCTCGGCGGCGGCATCGGACTCCTGGCCAATTGCCACGTCGTGCTGGCCGCGCAAGGCGCCAACTTCGGCCTCACTGAGATCCGTGTCGGCCTCTGGCCTTTTGTCATCCACCGCGCCGTGGCCCTCGCCATCGGCGAACGGCGCACGGTGGAACTCTCGCTCACCGGCCGTATTTTCGGCACGAATGAAGCCCAGCAATATGGCCTCGTCCACGAAGTCGTCCCGCCGTTCGAACTGGACGACCGCGCCACAAATACCGCCCGCATGCTCGCCCACGCCAGCCAGGAAACTCTCCGCCGCGGCCTCGATTTCGTGCAGAAGAGCCGCGAAATGAGCTGGGAAACGGCTGGCCGCCTGGCTGCCGAATTTCGCGCCAAGACTTTTCGCTCCGCTGATTTCATCGAGGGTGTGCGCGCCTTCCGCGAGAAGAGAAAGCCCGTGTGGCCTTCTCTCAACGTGAAGTAAATAAAGACGATACTGTTGTTTATTCGCCTATCTATCGGGCTCGGCTGAATCCTTGGGCCGAGCCCGCGCGTCTGCTATAATAGAGATGTAATTCCCGCAAGGCCCCGCCGCCACAAGCTCCCCGTATTTCATTTCAGTTCACAAGCCTTCTCCAGGCCGAGGTGTCTACGGACTGTACCCCGCTCGAACTGTAACGAATCCGACATCGCGCTGATAATTCTTCGCGCGATCCTAGTGTCGCCGGGCCCGAAGGAAAGGAGTTTTCTCGAATATGATCCAGGAACGCACCAACACCGCAAAGCAGTATCTGTTTGCCACCGACTTCGACCAAACGCTGAGCTTCAACGACTCCGGCATCGTCCTGAGTGAACTGCTGGGTACCAAGGACTTCATCAAAAAGGTGGAGGGCCTGTCCCGCATCCACATGGTGCAGCAGGGCGGGGAACTCGCCTATCTGCTGTTGCACGACCCCGAGTACCGCCGCGTCCGCAAAGAGCACCTCTACGAAGTCGGCAAGCACATTCGCCTGAAACAAAACATCCGCCTCCTGTCACAGCTGCTCAAGGATATCGATGGACGCAACTTCGCGTTCTACGTCGTCTCCGCCGCTCCCGAGGAAGTCATTCAATCCGCCCTCGAAGGCATCGTGCCGCCCGAGAACATCTACGGCACCAAGTTCCGCTACCATCCGGAAACGGGCGAGATCCAGGAAGTGCTGCGCGTCTCGGCCGGCTACGGCAAGGTGGCAGTATTGGAAGAACTCCGCAACTCGCTCCAAATCAGTTACGACCATGTGGTCTACGTGGGCGACGGCAGCTCCGACGTGCACGTCATGCTCAACGTGAACCGCCACGAAGGTCTCACCATCGCTGTCTCCGAAGCCAAGTTCATCAGCCAGATCGCGCGCCGCACCATTCTCAGCGACGACGCGCTCAGCGTGCTGATCCCCATCCTGGAAGACGTCGCCGGCTGGGATTCCCTCCGCATCCGCGCCTTCTTCACCGCCAACGGCTTCGCCCTGCAGGATTGGAACAAGGTGCGCACCGACACGCTCACCATCGCCGAGCACGGCGCCGCCGCGGCTCAGTTCGCCTAAGGAGCCCCATGCAAGGCGTAGATCTGCTCGGATACGTGGCCACGGGGACGTTTGCCGCCTCGTACTTTCTCAAGGGACCCAGTGCGCTGCGGCGTCTGCAGGCCACAGCAGCCGTCCTTTGGATCGCCTACGGTGTCCTCATCCAGTCGATGCCCGTCATCGTCTCCAACGTGTTGGTCGCAACAGTCGCACTGATCTCCTCGCTGCGCCGCCCGCCGGTGGCGCAGCCGGAACAGCCGTCTTAGCGCGCCGCGCGCAGTACGCGGACCGTCACAATCAACTGGCCCACGTGCCGCTGCGTGTGCTCGGTCGTGTGAATCAGCAATCCGCCCACGGTAGTCGGCAGGGCCTTCCGGCCGACTCCGCGGGCCTCGATCAAGGTCGCCGGATCCGTCGCGCGCACCTGCGCCGCAGCCGCCGCAAACGTCTTCTCCATCAGCGCCAGCAACTCGCCGCGCCCCGCGCCCGGTTCCATCTCTGCCTTCAGGATGGTCAACTGTCCGGCGCTCAACTGCTCACCGCGCGCATACGTCAGCAGCCGGTCGATGCTGCCGGCCATGTGCCGCATCTGAAAGCCCACCGGAGCCAGTCCGCTGGGCCGCGCCCATAACTCCTCGTCGATGAGATCGTCCGTCCACTCTTCGATATCTTCCTGAGCCTGCTGCAGCCCATGCAGCACAGCCCGCACCACGGCGTGGTATTCGCCCAGAGTTCCACTCAGCCAGGGTTCAGCCATATGCATTCCACAATAGCGCGGACAAAAAAAGAGCGGTGCATCGCAGGGGAGCTACAATGCACCGCGTCCCAAGCCCGGTCTCAGGGGTGGACCAGGCCAGCATTATTACTTCAAACCGGAAACAAACGCCGGTCCTGCTAGAAGAGGAAACGCACTCCCAACTGGACCATGCGAGAAAAGTTGGCCTGGCTCGTGATGCGCCCAAACGCTACGTTGCCGAACTGCGTGTTGGGCCCATAGAACAATGGCGTGTTCGTGAAATTCAAGGCTTCCGCGCGGAACTGAGCCTTGAACAGTTCAGTCACCTGAAATGTCTTGAACATCGAAACATCCCAGTTGATCTGCCCCGGACCCCGCATCCCGATCGTCCGGCTCACATTGCCAAAGGTGAATTGCGCGGCCTGGCTGAACGCCGCCGTGCTGATGTAGTTGTCCAACCGGTCGGTCAGCGCCCCCGGTGTGACCGGTGAAAGGCCCGTCGCGTTCGGACGCTGTACCGACGTACCGATGACGGCGTTGTTGTTCACCTGCGTGATCGCCAGTGGGTAGCCGCTCTGGATCGTACCCACCACGTTCAGGCTCCAGCCGCCCACCGCATAGTCGAGAATCCGGCTGTTCGTCAGAAACTGCTTGCCCTTGCCGAACGGCAGTTCATACGTCACCGCCGTGGATAGCCGGTGCGGTGTGTGCGATGTCGAGAGGCCGTACTCCGCATCCAGATCGTAGTTGTTCTGCGCCGTACCCGCCTGGCCGCTGTACACGTTCCCCGCGCCCGAGAACGCGCTGTCCTGGTTCAACGACCACGTATAGGTCGCCACGAAGCTCATGCCCGTCGCAAACCGCTTCTGCCCTCGGACAAAGAACGAGTGATACAGGGCACGGCTTGCATCCGAGTTCTGCAGCGAGACACTCGTGAACTCGGGGAACGGCCGCAGGAACTGCGAGCGTGTGATCGTCGTGCTCGCCACGGCGAACTGGCCGCCGTTGCCCGCCATGGGATTCGCCACAGACTGGTTGAGCGTCGAACCCAGCGACAGATACTGCGAAGCCAGTTGGTTGATGTTGATGCTGCCCGTCCCCTGCACCAGGTGGGTCGACTTCGAGCCCACATAGCCCAGTGCCAGGGCGACACCGCCCGCCAGTTGCCGCTGGATGTCGAACGAGTACTGCTGCACCAGCGTCGAGCGCGCCTTCAGGTCGTATGCGGAGATGCCCTGTCCGATACCTGCCATTTCCCCCGCCGAGTTGCCCACCGGCTTCAGCAGGCCCGTCGGGAAGGGATTGTCCAAAGTGCCCGACGGCGTCGCATTGTTGTCGATCGATGCGACATACGGCGTCGATTGCGTGTAACCGATGGGATCCTGCAGGCTGAACGGAATCGGCGCCCAGAACATGCCATACCCACCGCGCAGTGTCGTCTTCGAGTTCAACGAATAGGCGACGCCGATGCGCGGGGAAAACTTGTTCTTGTTCGGATCGCCCGACCGTGTCGGGTTTCCGTTTACCCCCGCGTACATCACCACACCCTTCAAGGTCAGGCCCGTCACCGTCGACTGCAGCGGATTCGTCTTGTCCGGGTTGAAGCCCACCACGAAGTTGTTGTTGCGGTCGCCGATGCCCGTCTCGAGCTCGTAACGCAGGCCGAGATTCAGCGTCAGCTTCGAGTTGACGCGGAAGTCGTCCTGCACGAAGCCGGCGTAGTAACGGACGTAGTTGTAGACATTCGTCGAAAGCGTCGCGCTGGCCGAGGCCGGATAGCCCAACAGAAGGGCCGAAAGCGAGGAACCGGTGCCCAGCGTGGTCCTTGTGGGTGTGGCCCGTGTAAAGACATCGCTGAAGCTGTAGGAGCCCGGAGTCACCGTCGGCGACCCGTCGTGGTTCAGCACGCGGTAGTCAAACCCGAACTTCCAACTGTGCCGTCCGGCGAACTTCGAGAGGCTTGCCGCGAAGGTACGCGAGTGGAAGACGTTCTGCGACACGCCTCCGCCGCCGTAGCTCACCAGATCCGACATCGTGACACTGGGAAACGCCTGCACCGGCAGTTGCGA
This sequence comes from Paludibaculum fermentans, assembly GCF_015277775.1. Taxonomy (NCBI): domain Bacteria; kingdom Pseudomonadati; phylum Acidobacteriota; class Terriglobia; order Bryobacterales; family Bryobacteraceae; genus Paludibaculum; species Paludibaculum fermentans. Next base: position 2,032,797 of record NZ_CP063849.1, on the reverse strand, counting down.
GAGCAGGGAAGTGGGGAAGCCCAGTTTCGTCATGTCCATGCCAAAACTGGTGGGTGCGCTGAAGTTCGGAAAGCGGTTGAAGCCATAGCGCAGGGCCACCACAATGGTCGGCGTCGGCGTCAGGGTGCTGTTCAACTGAGTCGCATCCACTTTGCGGTACAGCACGCCCTGGTTGGGCGAGGCGATGTTCGGAAACCACGCGTTGCCCGGTTCGCGGCTGCCGTAGTGCAGGTAGGAAGCGCTCGCCCGCCACCAGCGCGTGACTTCGTGGTCCACTTTCCAGGTTGTCTGGTCGGCGCGGTTATAGGCGCCTACCGTGGCGTCGAAATTGTTGTCGCCGTAGAACGCAGCAGTGCGCGTGGCCGCCGGGTAGTAAGCCGCCAGGCTCGTCCCTGCTTTGCTCACCCGGTTGGCCGGAATGATGTTGCCCGCGAACACGTCCCGCACAATAGCGCCATTCTCCGTCCGGCTTGTCAGCGGATCGTACATCAGTTGCAGCCCGCCGGCCTGCGCCTTGCTCTGGCTGAAATCGCCGGCCAGTTCGCGCGCGGTCGGCACAGCCAGCGCTGTCCCCGCCGCTTCGGTCTGCCGGTATGCTTCGCCCGAGATCCAGAAGAACGTCTTGTTGCGCCCGTCGTACACTTTGGGGATCCGGATAGGACCGCCGATCGATCCGCCATAGTTGCGGAACGGCTGGTCGATTCTCGGCTGCCCCGCACGGTTCGAGAAGAAGTTATTGGCCAGCCACTCAGTCTCCCGCAGGTAGCCGAACGCGCTGCCGTGCATGCGGTTCGAACCCGACTTCAGGAACGTATTGAACGTCCCGCCGCCCGTACGGCCCATCTCCGCGTCATACGTGTTGGCCTGGACCTTCACTTCCTGCACCGCCTCCAGCGACGGGATGATCACCGCGCGATTCGTTGAATCCGTGATGGAAATCCCGTCCAGCAGGTAGTTGTTGCCCCGCACTGGTCCGCCCGCGATGGAGATCTGCGACGAACCCGACTGATCCTGCATGCGATTGAACTTCGGGTTGCCCACCTGCACCACGTTCTGCGACAGCTTCGACATCATGAAGGGATTCCGTCCCAGATTCGGCAGATCCTCCAGCTTCTGCCGGTCGATTACCTGGCCCGTCGACGCGTTGGCCGTTTCGATCAACGGCACCTCCTCGGTCACGTTCACGCTCTCCGAAACCTGCCCCAGCGGCAGCGTGAGATCCACCGTCACCGCACTCTGCGTTGCCACCACGACCCCCAGCTTCTCCATCGTTTTAAACCCCGGCGCCTGCGCCACCACCGTGTAGGTGGCCGGATTCAGGGATGGAAACGTGTACTCGCCCGCCGAACTCGTTAATGAACTGCGGGTGATCCCCGTCGCCTCATCGCGCAGAGTGACCTTCGCATCCGGCACCGCGGCTCCGCTCTCGTCGGTCAGCCGTCCGCGCAGGCTCCCCTGGAAACTCTGGGCGGAGAGGGTCTCCCCACAGAGTAGTAATGCCAACACAAAGTACGACAGCAATCGCATCTGGTTTCTCCAAAAGTGAAATCGGGTGCGGCCAGGCACACTGCGGCTGGGAGGTCGCTCCGGACAGGGAGCGTCGACACTATCTGTAAGGGGAGGGCCGCCCCAACGCGGCCCAAACATGTGGGTGGAAGCGAAACTGCGAATCGCCGGGCGATTGGCTTTCAGCTGTCAGCGCTCAGCGGCTGGAAGGTGCCGTCTGATCGCTGACTGCTGAAGGCTGATGCTTACGCCATCACCTTGACGAGCGCCGTCTTGAACTTGTTCATCTCGTCCTGCGTCCCGATGCTCACCCGGACATGCGTCGGCCAGATCGGCCAGACGCGCCCGATGTAGATCTTCTCGGCCGCCAGGGCCTTCACCACTTCCATGCCCGGCTTGTGGACTTCCAGCATGAACTTGTTGCTCTGCGACGGGACGAATGTGAACTTCTTCGCCGTCAGGAACTCGAATGTATCCTCGCGGATGTCCTTGTTGATTTTGCGGCGCTCCGCCACCAGAGTCTTCACCTGCATGCTGGCCGTGGCGGCCACCAGCCCGGTGATGGGCAGCATACCGGCGCCGTACGGACGCATCTTCTCCAAAAGGTCCGGCCGGGCGATCGCCATGCCGGCCCGGATGCCCGCCATTCCGTACGCCTTCGAGAAGGTACGCAGAATGATGACTTCCTTATCGGCCGCCACCAGCTCGGACGCCGGGGTCATCTCCGAGAAGTGGACATACGCTTCGTCCAACAGCAGGATCGAACCCTTCGGCTTGTTGGCCAGGACATATTCAATGTCCTTGCGCGAGGTCAGCGTGCCCGTCGGGTTGTTCGGGTTGCAGATGTAGATGACGCCCGCATTCGGGTCAGCCTTGCACATCGCCTCGACATCGTGCGAGAAGTCCTTCCTCAGTGGAATCCGGTGCACCTTGGCGCCGATGAATTGAGCCGAGCGCGCCCCGGCCTCATAGCCCGGGTCCCCCATCACGAAGCTGCGCTCCGGCGAGGTGAAGGCGACCGTGGTCCGGTGCAGTGGATCGCTCGATCCGGCGAACGGAGCAATATAGGAAGGTTTCACGCCTTCCACTTCGGCTGCCGTCTTGATGAAAGCGGCGGTCTCTCCGAAGGGCTGATACCGTCCGCCATACTTTGCAATCTTGTAGATGGCTTCCAGTGCTTCGGGGCATGGCCCCAGCGGATTCTCGTTGGAACTGATGCGGACCGCATCCGCCGGCATCGCGCCGCGGGAAACTCCGCGCTGCGCTTCCTGCGCGAGAGCGGCTTCATTATAAAAGGGCAAGCTGGAGCCTGCCGTGAGCAGCGCGGCCATGCGTGCCATGCTCCGGCGGCTGAACTTCTGCGTTTCCATGGATGGATCTCCCTGTTGAGGTGTGGCCTGGTTGGCGGAAGCCGCCTTGACCTGCGTCTTGGCGACGAATCTGGGGAGCTCAGGTGCGACGTGGGTGGGGCGGCACCTCGCGACGGTTGGCGGGTGCTGTACGTTTCAGTAGAAATTACGGGAAATCAGACCTTTTGTCAATGTAATTCGCGGCCCTGCGCCAGGCTCGGGCTCTCGCGGCTCTTCGTGAAGAGAAATTGTTGTCCGGCTGCCGAGGCAACTTCTGCCCGGCGGATTTCGTCCAACTGGGACCGTCTGCTGCTGTTTGGAGTGAATACCGGAGTGCATTGTCATTGCAATGAATTGCTTGAAGGAGATTCTGAATGCGGCACATGATGCAAGCGCGGATAGAGCGGTCAAAGTGCGTTGAGAGCGCGCAGTTTCCCCCTGATTTCCCACAGGTTTTCCTTGTGACCACTACCAGTAGTGGTCGCCGAAAACCGACCGCTGAATCTGGCGGCATAGTGCTTGCCTTTTCTCTTTGGGCGGTGTATTCTCGGAAGTACCCCCCCGAGTGGCGGCTCCCTATTGGGTGCGCGTCGAAACGCTGGCATTCCATTGAGAGGAAGACGCCTTTGCTGACACTCAAACGCGTTGAAATCCAGGGCTTCAAGTCCTTCTGTGACCGCACCGAGATGCGATTCCAAGGTCGTGGCGTGGCCGCCGTAGTCGGCCCCAACGGCTGTGGCAAATCCAACCTCAGCGATGCAATCAGCTGGGTACTTGGCGAACAATCGGCGAAGTCGCTGCGCGGCGCCCGCATGGAAGACGTGATCTTTGCCGGCACCCACGGCCGCAAACCTGTCGGGATGGCGCAGGTCACCATGGTTTTGGTCGACCCCACCGGCAGTGTCGTGATTCCCGGAGCAAGACCCGAACAGGCCAAGCCGTCGAAGGGCGCCAAAGCCGCCCCGGTGGCCGTCGAGCCCGCCGCTGAAACGCCAGTGGACGCAGTGCCCTTCCAAGGGCCGGTCGAAGTGATCGAAGTCCCTGCGAATGAGCCGCTTACCACCGGACCCACAAACGGGCACGCGAATGGGACAAATGGCGCCGCACGCGCCAATGTCTTCTCTCTTCATTCGCCAGGTAAAGAACAGGAAATCACCATCACCCGGCGTCTGTTCCGCTCGGGTGAAAGTGAATACCTGATCAACGGCAAACAGGCTCGCCTGCGCGACATCCAGGACCTCTTCATGGGTACCGGACTTGGTCCGGAATCCTACGCCATCATCGAGCAGGGCCGCATCGGCCAGATCCTCTCGTCCAAGCCGCTCGACCGCCGCGCGGTTATTGAAGAGGCCGCCGGCATCAGCAAGTTCAAGACGAAGCGCCGCCTGGCGGAAGCCAAACTCGAGGGCGCCAAGCAGAACCTGACCCGCGTCTTCGACATCCTGGAAGAGGTCAACCGGCAGGTGAATTCACTCAAACGCCAGGCCGGTAAAGCCAAGCGTTATGAGGAGTTGAAGACTGAACTCGACGCCCAGTTGCGCGTTGCCCTCACCGGCCGCTACCGCCTGCTGGAGCGGGAGGCGACCCGCGTCGCCCTCGAACTCGGCGAAGCCACGCGCACCTACCAGGAACTGCACTCCAGCGTAGAGACAGAAGAAAAGTCGCTCGCCGCCGCTCGCGAGACGTTCTACCAGACCGAAGCCAACCTGACCGAAGCCCGCAAGCGCCTGGCGGAAGTCCGCATCGAAACCGAGCGCACGCGCGGCCAGATCGAATCGCAAGCCCGCCAGATCGGCGGCATCGACCAGCGCCTGCAGCAGGGCGAGGGCGAGAGCGAGGAGATGTACAAGCGCCTGGAAGCACTCGACCAGGAACGCACCAACCTCACCGCCCAGCTTCAGCAGTTGCAGGTGCAGGCCGGCGAAGCCCGCGAGCGGCTGATGGCGAAGAACGAGGAAAAGGACTCGCTCCAGGCCCAACTGCGGGAGCGGGAACGCGGTCTCGAGTCCGCCCGCCAGCAGGTGGTCCGCCTGCTGGGCGAGAGCTCCCAGCTCAAAAACCAGGTCGGCCAGATCGACACCTATCTCTCCGCCATGCAGCGGGATACGGCCCGCGTCCAGCACGACGAGACGACGGCGATCACCGATCTGGCCCGCCTCGAGCAGTCGAAAGCAGAGTTCGGCATCCGCCTCGCCAACCGCCAGATGGAGCTGGAGAACATCCAGACCCGGCGCAAGAGCGTGGACGCTGACTTGCAGGAGCGCAGGGCCCGCGCCCAGGAGACCCGCCGCCAACTGGACGGGTTGAAGACCGAGACTTCCCGCCTGCGCGCACGCCGCGACTCGCTGGAAGAAATCCTTTCCCACCGCGCGTATACGACCGAATCCGTAAAGCGTTTGTTTACGGCTATCGAGCGCGGCCAGGCGCAGGACCTGAAGCCTGCCGGCGTGCTGGCCGACTTCGTCGATCTCACTGATCCGAAGTTCGAAAAAGCGACCGAAGAATTCCTCCACGAAGAGCTCGAGTACGTGGTCGTCAAGACGTGGGACGATGCCCAGCGCGGCATCGACGTCCTGCGCGGCGACCTCGACGGCCGGGCTACCTTCCTCGTGGAACCCCACCTTAACGGTGACAGTACTGCTGTCGCCGCCTCCCCCGTTCACGAGCCGGCTATCGGTCCCGAAACCGGGATCGTTGGCCGGCTCAGTGATGGCATCCGCTTCACGAACGGGTTGACGAACGCTCCGGCCGCGCTGCTGCCGCGCCTGGCCCGCTGCTTCCTGGCGGAAGGCCGCGACTCCGCCCAGCGGCTGGCGATGATGTATCCGGATCTCTTCTTCCTGTTGCCCGACGGGGTCTGCTACAGCGGCCACGCCGTCAGCGGCGGCAAGAAGACCGGCACCGGCCCCCTCGCCCTGAAGCGCGAACTGCGCGAGATCAGCGGCCAGTTCCAGGTCCGCCAGAACGCACTGGCGACCGCCCAGGAGACGCTGGATCAACTGGACGGCGAGATCCAGTCTCTCAGCGAAGAGCTCGAGCGGCTCCGCACGGACCAGCAGCGGCAGGAGAAAGACACCCTGGTCCTCGACCAGGAGATGCGCAAGATCTCCGAGGAGTTCAATCGCGCCACCCAGAAGCTCTCTGTCTCCCGCGTGGAACTGGAGCGTTTGCAGCGCGATGCAGCCCGCAGCATGGAGCAGCGCCAGCAGAAGCAGGCGTTGGTGGAAGAGCGCGAGCAGCAGCGGGTCGCGGTGGAACAGTCCCTCGAACAGGGCCGCGCCGACCTCGAATCGCTCAAGCAGGAAGTGAATCTGCTCGCCGAAGAGCACTCTGTGCTTCGCGTCGAACTGGCCGGGTTTGACGAGCGCCGCCGCGGTGTGGAAAACGCCTCGGCCCGTCTCGAGAACCAGATCCGCGAGGTCACGAATCGCCGGCAGAGCCTGCAGGCCGAGATGGAGCGCCTGGGCGTGGCCCGCAACCGCTTCCTCGAGAACAACATGCAGCTCGAAGAGCGTGCCTCGTCGCTGGGCGACGAGCAGCAGTTCTTCGAGAAGACCGTGGGCGAGTTGGCCGAGTTGGAAACCGGCCAGCGCGCCGCCCTGGCGGCCAGCGAAGAGAACATCAAGACCACCCGCCAGGCGTCGGCCGAGGCACACGACAAGCGCAACCAGATTGAATTGAACCTGGTCCGCCGCCAGAGTGAGCTGAAGTTCCTCGACGACACCTGTAGGAAAGACCTCGACATCCCAGTGGCCGAACTGGCGGCGCAGGCCGCGGCCGCTCCGGCGGAAGTGGCGGAAGGCGAGACCGCGCCGGCCGTCGTCGAGTTGGACGAAATGGCCGTCTCGGACATCGAAGAGCGGGTTTCGGAACTGCGCAAGCGGATCGACGCCCTGGGCCCGGTGAATCCGGAGGCGCTCCACGAGTATCAGGAGTCGCAACAACGCTATGACTTCCTGAACACCCAGCGGCAGGACCTGCTCGATTCCATCCGCGACACCGAGAAGGCGATCAACGAGATCGACAGCGAGTCGCGCAAGCGCTTCGTCGAGGCCTTCGCGGTGATCAACGACAAGTTCCGCGACATGTTCAAGTCGTTGTTCGGCGGCGGGTTAGGCGAGATGCGCCTGACCGGCGAGGGCGATGCGCTCGACCAGGGCATCGAAATCGTGGCTTCGCCGCCCGGCAAGCGGCTGCAGAACGTCCTGCTGCTCTCGGGCGGTGAGAAGGCGCTGACAGCGGTGGCGCTGCTGATGGCGATCTTCCACTACCAGCCCAGCCCGTTCTGCATCCTGGACGAAGTCGACGCTCCGCTCGACGAAGCCAACGTAGGCCGTCTGGCCAATCTTTTGAAGGATATGGCGGCGCAAACGCAGTTCATTGTGATCACCCACGCCAAGAAGACGATGGAGGCGGCCGAGATGCTCTACGGCGTCACCATGCAGGAACAAGGCGTGTCGAAACTGGTGAGCGTGAGACTGCAGGCGCCGCCGCCTCCCCCGGCGCAGAGTATGCAAACGGCCGCGAGGGTGTAAGCAGTGAACAGGCAGTCCCAACCGGTCAAATTGATCGGAATCGCCGGGCCCTCGTGCTCCGGCAAGACGGAACTCGCGCGCTGGCTGTCCGCCAGGACCGGCGCGCGGGTCCTGAATCTCGACCACTATTACCTCGACCTCTCCCATCTGCCGATGGAGGTTCGGGAGAAGACAAACTTCGACGAGCCCCACATCGTCGACCACGACGCCATCCTGGAACATGCCCGGGCGCTTGCGTCCGGCCAGCCAATCCATGCGCCTCATTACAGTTTTGAGACCCACTCCCGGACGCCTGGGGACGACATCATCCAACCCGGCACGTGCGTGATCATGGAAGGGCTGTTCGCGCTCTACTGGCCCGAACTGCGGGATCTGCTGTCACTCAAACTGTACGTCGAGGCGCCGGAGGCGGTCTGCCTGGAGCGGCGGCTCTATCGCGACATCCGCGAACGCGCCCGTACGCCGGAGAGCGTGAAGTGGCAGTTCGAAACCAGTGTCCTGCCCGGCGCGCGCACCTTCATCTACCCCTGCCAGGACTTCGCCGATCTTTCGCTATCGGGTACCGACCCCATCGAGCGCTCAGGCGAACGCGTGCTTGAGTTCCTGGCCACCAACGAATAGCGGCGCTGAGCGACTTAACCAGAACTTTACGAACTGGCCCCCCGCGGGCGCCGTCTGTGAGGGTGCGATGATTCTGATGCAGGCCCGGCCGGACGTGCATCATACCTGCGGAACAGCATGCATTACCTCACAGAGCGGCCGCCGGATTGGATGAAGTGGTTGCTGCGCGCCGCCGGAACCTGGCATCTTGCGTTCGCGGTCATCGGCCTCTTTTTCCCGGCCATCCTGCTGCGCTACCTGATTCCCGGCCAACCGGCTCCTCCGCAAGTGGCGCTCGAGTTTCTCGGCGCGGCCGCCCTGCTGACCGCCGCGTTAGGAGCCGGATTCCTGTTCGCCGCCAGCCACGTTTTCCGGCATTGGCCGGTAGTTCTGATGGGCTTTCTCGCGAAGGTGGCCCTTGGCGCAGGACTCGGCCTGGAGATTGTCCGGCATCGCCTCGATCCCGCTGCCTGGCTGATCGTCATTCTCGACAATCTTGTATGGACTCTCGCGTTCGCGGTGCTGCTGCACGCCACGCACGAGATGATGCTGCGCATCCGGCGCACCGTCTCGCCCGATGTATTACGGTTTGCCCTGCGGCGTAAGACGCAGTATGGCATCACGCTCGACGAGCACTCGCGGCTGACGCCGGTGCTGCTCGTATTTCTGCGGCATACCGGCTGCATGTTCTGCCGTGAGGCGCTCAGCGACCTGGCCAGAATGCAGCCCGAAGTGGAGGCCCAGGGCGCTCGCCTGGTTCTGGTGCACATGGGGCGCGAACCGCATGCGGCGAACTTCTTTACTCACTATGGTTTGGAGAATGTTCCCCGCATCGGCGATCCGGAGCGCACCCTCTACCGCGCCTTCGCCTTGTCCCGAGGCAGCCTGTTGGACCTGTTCGGCCCCAAGGTATGGTGGCGCGCCTTCCAAGTGGGCATCCTCGGCCGCCACGGCATGGGCCGCCCTGTCGGCGATGCATTTCAAATGCCGGGCGCCTTCCTGTTGTTCCATGGCGAAATCGTCCGCACTTACCGCCACCAAAGCCCGGCGGACCGTCCGGATTACCTGGCCCTGGTCACCGGCCGGGACTATGCCGCACCTGAGCTCCGCGACTCCTGATCGCGTTTTGCCGCCAGCCGGTTTATGATTGCTTGTTAATGCAAGAACCCAATACTTCGCCGGTGAACGACGGTCGGGCACCAGGCTCGGTCGGGCTCTTTCGGCTGTTCGGTGTCCCGGTCCGCTTCCACTTCACCTTCTGGCTGCTGGTCATCTGGCTCATTTTCATGGGTTCGGAAGGCACGCAGTCCATTGCGGGTACGGCCCTGTACGTCATCGGCTTGTTTGCCTCCGTCCTGCTGCATGAGGCTGGACATGCCCTGGCCGCACGCCACTTTGGCATTCAGACCACCGAGATCGTGATGATGCCCTTGGGCGGGTTGGCGAAGCTGGCCCGGCAGCCCAAGCCGTCAGAGGAGTTCTGGGTAGCCCTCGCCGGGCCGATGGTGAACTTCGTGCTGGGCGCCGGTTTGCTCGGTTGGACTTATTCGCAGGGCGGCACGGTGGAGCTAAGCCATTGGCGGGCATCGACTGATGCCAATCTTCCCGGCAGGCTGGCAGTTACAAATCTTGTCTTAGCGTTTTTTAATTTGCTGCCTGCTTTTCCCATGGACGGCGGCCGGGTGATGAGATCCCTGCTCGCGGCAAAACGTCCGATCGAAGATGCCACACGCCTGACAGCCCGAATCGGCACCGTAGTGGCGGCGGCCATGGGTTTGTATGGTTTGTTAAATTCGAACTTCATCTTTATCTTCTTCGCCTTCATCGTCTATGTAGGTGCTACACAGGAAGTGATGGCGACATCCGCCCAGGCGCTGATGCGGGGCGCGACTGTTTTGGACGCAATGATCACGGATTTCCGCACTCTGCAGCATGGCCATTCGATCCGCGATGCAGCCGACCTTCTGCTGGCCACGTCCCAGCAGGATTTCCCGGTGCTTTCTGGAGAGGAGACCGTGGGTTTGTTGAACCGGACGGCTCTGCTCAAAGCGATGGCATCCGAAGGGCCGGACTCCTATGTCGCCGGAGCCATGGATCGGGCGTTCGCGCGGCTTTCTCCAGAGATGCAGCTTTCCGAGGCCGCTCTAATGATGGGTGAGTCCGGCAATTGCGCATTGGTGTTCAAACGCGAGAAACTAGTCGGGTTACTGACGGGCGAGAATCTTTCAGAGTTTCTGGTGCTTCGGAAGATCCGGCAATCACGCGGATCTGCCCAGGGACCTGATTCAGGTATCGAGCGAAATGTCTAATCCAGATGTATTGATCGTCGGCGCTGGGCTCGCCGGCATTTGTTGTGCGCGGGCATTGCAGAAGGAAGGCGTCTCATTCCAGGTGATTGAGGCGTCGGACAGTGTGGGGGGGCGTGTCCGGACTGAAAAAGTTGATGGATTTCTGCTGGATCGTGGCTTCCAGGTATTGCTCACCGCATATCCCGAAGCTCTGGAACAATTGGACTACGACCGGCTGCAGTTGTGCGCTTTCGCGCCTGGTGCGCTGATTCGCGCCGACGGCCGCTTCTTCCGCATTCCCGATCCCTGGCGCGAACCTGGCGCCTTCATGACCAGCCTTTTTTCGCCCATCGGCGGGTTTGCCGATAAGTTCAAGCTGTCGCGGATCCGAAGCGCTGTCCTGCGGAAAACGATCGAGGAGATCTTCGAGGGAGAAGACATCTCCACGATGCAGGCGCTGCGCCGGCGCCAGATCTCCCAGCCCATGATCGACCGCTTCTTCAAGCCGTTCATCGGCGGCGTCATGCTGGACCCGAAGCTGACCGTCTCCAACCGGCTGTTTGAGTTCGTTTTCAAGATGTTCGCCGAAGGCGACGCCGCCGTTCCGGCCGAGGGCATGCAGGCCATCCCCCGGCAATTGGCCGAAGTTCTCCCGGAAGGTTCGATCCGCTTCAATGAGCGTGTCCATTCCATCGGCCTCAACCAGGTGAAGCTCTCCACGGGCGAAGTGTTGGCGGCAAAACAGGTGGTAGTGGCGACGGAAGGACCGGAAGCCTCGCGCCTGCTGGGTTTTGATCGCACCATTTCGTCACGCAGCGTCTGCACTCTTTACTTCGCGGCCAAAGAGTCGCCGGTTGAGGAGCCGATGCTCGTGCTGAGCGGCAGCAGCCGGGGTCCTATCAACAACCTGGCGGTGATGAATGTTGTGGCGCCCGGATATGCGCCCGCAGGCGAGCAACTGGTGAGTATCACCGTGCTCGGCTGGCCCAGCCGGGACGACCAGACGGTGGTTAGCATGGTGCGCGGCCAACTGCGTCACTGGTACGGCCTGGTCGCCGATGAGTGGCGCCTGCTGCGGATGTACCGCATCGAACACGGCCTGCCGGTGGTCTCGCCCATGGAGTGGCAACAGTCGTCCAGACTGGCTGCGGGCTTGTATGTGTGTGGCGACCATCGCTCCACGCCCAGCATTCAGGGCGCAATGGAGAGCGGCCGCTTGACGGGTGAAGCCGTGATTCGCGAACTGAAGGGGCAGCCCGACCCAGTGACCCGCGTCCGTAAAGATGAGCCCAGGCTCGTTGAGCTGCGGGAATCGAACCAGGGCTGAGGCCTCGGCGTCAGGTTCTCAAAACGACAACACTTGGTACTGGATGGGGCGGCATCCTTGCGCTCCCATCCAGACTCCCTCCGCCTGAATGCGCCCCACTGTTTCCCGCGCTCCATTATGATACTTGCAGGCCTGATTAGCCGGAAATAGCCCGGCTCATCGCCAGAGGCCACCGCGACACGGTCGCCCGTAAGGAAGCCAATGCGACAGCAACAGTGGGACGCCTTCAAGAAAGCCGCCAAACGCCAGCCCGTGGATTCCGTTCCTCTCGCCCTGATTGTGGACAGCCCCTGGATGCCCGGGTATCTCGGCATTAACCACCTGGATTACTTCCTCGATCCGGAAGTCTGGTTCCAGTCCAACCTAAAGGTGGCCCAGGACTTTCCGGAAGTCACGCTGTTCCCGTCCTGGTGGGTGGAGTATGGCATGGCGATCGAGCCTTCCGCGATGGGGGCGCGCATCACCTTCCAGCCGGACCAGCCCCCCAGCCAGAGCGCGACCCTGCACCGCCTGGGCGATCTCGATCACATGGTCCCCATCGATCCCTGGCGGGACGGCTTCATGTCGTTGGCGCTGCATCGCTACCGCATGCAGAAGCAGCGCATCTTCGATGCCGGCTACACGATCCCCGTGGTCGCCGCCCGCGGTCCGCTCTGCACCGCCGCCTTCGTGCATGACGTCAACAACCTGATGACGAACATCGTCGATGATCCGGAGGGGGTGCATCGCCTGCTGTGCTTCGTTACCGATGGGATCATCGCGTGGTTGAAGGCACAGGCGGAAGCGATCGGCCCCTGCGTGGAAGGCATCTTCATCCTGGACGACGTAGTTGGGTTCCTCTCCCGCGCCTCATACAACCAGTTCGCCGCTCCGTACCTGAAGAAGATCTGCGACGCGTTCCCACCAGACTGGGTGAAGGTTTACCACAACGACGCAGCCATTAAACAGTTCCTGGACGACCTGCCCGACACCGGTTTTGACGTCCTGAACTTTAGCCACAAGGTGGACATTGCCGAGGCAGCCCGCAGGACTGGCGGCCGGATGTGCCTGATGGGGAATGTCTCTCCGCTGGAACTCGGGGTGCGCGGTACCGCCGAAGCGGTGAAAGCGGCGGCTCTCGAGGTGCTGAGAAAGACCTCCGGCACGAACCTGATCCTGTCGCTGGGCGGAGGCGCGAGTCCGGGCATGCCGGCGGAGAATATCCGGGCTCTGGTGGAGGCGGCACGCGAATTCGAAGCCAGCCGCTGAACTATCAAATGAACGGATTCAGTCCTGTGCGGCGCCTTGCAGCGCCCAGTGGTCGGCCGGAACCGGCCGCTTGGATTGTGTTTCGGCCCTTATTGGGATAACACTATACAGTTGAGCGCCAGCCGGCAGTGGTTGCGGTGGGCGGGTATGCCGTCCGGATGCCCTGGAAGGATCGGCTGAATCGGTTTAGCGGCGTTGGTGGGAGGATCGATGAGCGGAAAACTGCGGTGGTTGTGGGCCCTGGTGCCCCTGGCCGGACTTCATGCCGAGACCGGAGCGGATGCCTGGCTGAGGTACGCAGCGCTGGATGCCGCGGCCGCCCGCCGCTACGTGAACACCCTGCCGCCGGTCGTGGTCGTGCTCGGCAACTCGCCCGTCGAGCAGACGGCCCAGCGCGAATTGATTCGCGGCATCAGGGGCATGCTCGGCGTCACCCTGCGCGTCAGCTCCACAGTTCCGGCGGAAGGCGCCATTGTCCTTGGCCTGGACCCGGCTGTCCGCAAGGCGGTTCCAGGAACTCCAGCCGGTAATCCGCTGGCGGAGGACGGCTACGCGCTCAGTCTTCGGACTGCAGGTACGGCCCGGCACCTCTCCATTGCCGGGGGCAGTGAGCGTGGAGTGCTCTACGGCACTTTCGCCCTGCTGCGAAAGATCGCGTTGGGCGAGGCGATGGAGGCGCTCAACGAGCACTCCGCGCCCTACGCGCCAGTACGTTGGGTGAACCACTGGGACAACCTCGATGGCACCATCGAACGCGGTTACGGCGGCCGGTCCATCTTCTGGGACAAGGGCGTCGTGCGCGAGGACCTGAGCCGCGTCAGCGAATACGGACGCCTGCTTGCCTCGCTCGGCATCAACGGCTGTTCCATCAACAACGTCAATACCGATCCCCGAATCCTGACTGCAGAGTACCTGCCGCAGATCGCGCGCATCGCCGAGGCGTTCCGGCCGTGGGGTGTCCGCCTGGTGTTGTCCGTTGACTTCGGCAGTCCGCAGCGAGTGGGCGGCCTGGCGACCTTCGATCCGCTGGATGCCGGCGTGGCCGCCTGGTGGAAGGCGAAGACGGACGAACTCTACCGGGCCGTGCCCGATCTCGCTGGATTGCTGCTGAAAGCGGATTCGGAAGGGCGCATCGGACCTTCCGCCTACGGGCGTACCCATGCCGACGCGGCGAACGTCATCGCCCGCGCCTTGAAGCCGCACGGCGGACTGTTCTTCTACCGCGGGTTCGTCTACGACCACCACATGGACTGGCGCAATCTGAAGAACGACCGGGCTCGCGCCGCCTACGACAACTTCAACCGCCTGGACGGCCAGTTCGACGACAACGTCGTCATCCAGATCAAGCACGGTCCCATCGATTTCCAGGTGCGCGAACCTGCCTCGCCACTGTTCGGAGCGTTGGAGCACACCAACCAGGCGATCGAGCTGCAGGTGACCCAGGAGTACTTCGGGCAGGCCCGCCAGTTGGTGTTCCTGGTTCCGATGTGGAAAGAGGCGCTCGATTTCGACATGCAGGCGCGCGGCGCCGGCACTCCGGTGAAGGCCCTGGTGGCTGGGAAAGTCTTCCAGCGCCCGACCGGCGGGTTTGTAGGCGTCTCCAATGTGGGCCTGGACGCCAACTGGCTGGGCAACCACATGTCGCAGGCGAATCTGTACGGTTATGGACGGCTGGCCTGGAATCCAGACCTCACGTCGCAGCAGATTGCGGCCGAGTGGACGCGGCTGACCTTCGGTAATGATCCGCAGGTTGTGCAGACCATCGAGTCGCTGCAGTTGAAGTCGTGGCGGGTGTTTGAGGACTACACCGGCCCGCTCGGGCTGCAGACCCTCACTGATATTGTGGGCAACCACTACGGCGTGTCGGTGGAGGCATCGGAACGCAACGGCTGGGGCCAATGGCACCGGTCTGATGAGAAGGGCGCAGGGATGGACCGCACGGTGGCGACCGGCACCGGCTACGCAGGCCAGTACCGGCCGGCGGTAGCGAAGCGCTACGAGTCACTGGCGACTTGTCCTGACGAACTGCTACTGTTCTTCCACCACGTGCCGTATACGCACATGCTGCATTCGGGCAAGACGGTGATCCAGACGCTCTACGACCTGCACTATGACGGCGCGGTCTCGGTGGAGGGCTATGTGAACTCCTGGAAGCTCTTGAAGGGGCGCGTGGACGAGCGGCGCTATGCCGAGGTGCTGGCGCAGTTGGAGTATCACGCCGGGCAGGCGCAGGTCTGGCGCGATGCGGTGAACAACTGGTTCCACCGCGCGTCGGGCATTGCGGATGCGAAGGGCCGGGTCGGGCATCAACCGGGCCGGATTGAGGCCGAGGCCATGACGCTGGAGGGCTATGCGGAGACGCCGGTGACTCCTTGGGAGGGCGGCTCGGGTGGAAAAGCCGTGGCCTGTCAGGCGGCGGAGTGTTCGGCCGCGACCCGCTTTGAAGGCAAGGCGGGCTGGTACACGGTTCGAGTACAGTACTTCGACCAGAACAATGGCAATGCCCGGTACCGGGTGAAGGTCGGAGAGCAGGTTGTGGATGAATGGACCGCGTCGAACTGGGTCCCGACACAGAAGATCGACAGTTCTTCGTCCACCCGGCGCAGCGTGACGGGCATCGCACTGCGACCGGGTGATGTGATCCGGGTGGAGGGCACTCCGGACGGCGGAGAGAAGGCGGCCCTCGACTATCTCGAGGTGTTGCCAGAGCGGCCGTAGACTCACTCGCCTGTTATGGGATTGTCCAGGTGCCGGTTTGGACCCAGCCCGTGTCGCGGCCCGTGGGGTCCAGGGTGCGCTGATAGATGTTCTTGAGGCCGGACATGGGGGGCTTCAAGGTGACGGGCCAGTGGATGTAGAACAGCCCACTGGCTTTGCTAATCGAGGTGTAGGCCGTGTTGAGGGAGCATGCACTGCTGTCGAGGTCCGTGGAAGCCGTTCCCGGCGCGACGGGTCCGAGGAAGAAGCCTACATCGGAGGAGTACATCCAGAGCCCGTTGCCGGCCTTGTCGTAGTGGAGGAAACAGAAGGGCTGGCCTCCGCCGTCGGGGGCGGCGGCTATGAGGAACTGGGCCCAGCCTTGATTGACGCCTTCGAAGCCAGGCGGGTCGGGGTACAGTGCGCTGAAGAAAGGGCTGACGGATGACTGGCCGTTCGGAGAGACGGCCATCGCTGGCAGCGCGGGCAGTTTGGCCGACCAGGTGCCGCGCTGAATCCAGCCCGTGTCGACTCCGGCGGTGGTGTAGGCGCGGAAGTAGACCTTCAACGCGGCAGTGGACTTAAAGGTGATATTCGTGGCTACAGTGAGCGTACTGAGGTAGAAGCTCGCCACAGTGGATTCTGTACTCACCGCGCAAAGGCCATTGCGAAGATTGCCCGTGACGGCGCCGGGGGCATGGGGACCGACGAAGAATCCCTGGTCTCCATAGAACCAGAGGCCATTGCCTTGCACGTCATAGTGGAGGAAGCAGAAGGGCCGGCCGCCCCCATCGGGTGCCGCGGCGAAGAGAATCTGCACCCAGGCGAGTTGCTGGTCCGGCGTGCCCGGCGTGAAATGGGGGTTGAGATACGCGGTGGCGTCGGATCCGAGATAGCCGGGGGAATCGATGACAGGTGGCGCCAGTCCGGAGCCGATGAACGAGGCGGTGACGGAGGAGGGGCCGGACAAAAGGATGGTCTGCGGGTTGGCGGTTCCGCTGAGCGGGGCCGAGAATCCAGTGAAGGTGTAGCCCGCGGCTGGCGTGGCCGTGACCTGGACCTGGGCGCCAGCCGGCCAGAATGCGGTCTCCGGTGTGACGGTTCCCCCGACGCTAGTGATCGTCTCAAGCAGGAAGTACGGCTTCCAAACCAGTGAGTAGCTGGCATCGGCGTCGCCGAGAGTGATCTGGTGGGTGGCCGGGCCGTTGTCGCTCCAACTGTCGAAATCGAAGCGGACGGTTCCGCCATCGGGAACCTGGGTAGCCTCAGTGGAGAGGGTGTGGGTACTGCCGGGCGAAACCCGCAGGGAGATGAACGGCCCGAAGTGGGGCCGGTACCCGTCGATGAAGAAAGCACCGTGTACGAGGTGGCCATTGGTATCGGCCAGGGGCGGGGCCGAAGTGGTGGCGTGCAGGAGGATTGGCTTCGCGGACAGGATTGCGACGGCGTAGTCCATGGTAGCCACCAGCAACCGAGTGTGGGTGAGGGTGCTGAGCGCCTGCGGCGCATTAGGGAAGTAATTGAAGCCGAGGCCGCCTGGGATTCGGCCCCAGGCTTGTACGGTGCCATCGTCGCGCACGGCGGCCGCGAAGGTGTAAGCTCCGGTGAGCGCGACGGCGTGATCCAGGCCCGCTGGGACTTTCGCCACGGCGCTGGTCCCGTACTTGTCCCAGGCGACCACGGTTCCGTCGGGTCGGATGGCGGCAACGCTGTAATCGCCAAGGCAGGCGGCCTGGGTGAGTCTACCGAGTCCGGCGGGGGTGGGCGGAACGCCGCTGCCCCAGGTGACGACCGATCCCTGGGCGGTGACGGCGGCGACGCAGCCGGAGTTGGTGTTGACCTGGACGACACCTGTGAGGCCCGAAGGCACGGTGAGTTCGGGGCTGGTTCCGTATCCGAGCGCAGTGACAGTGCCGTCGGCGTGGAGCGCGATGACGGGATACGTCATCCAGGGGTCCGCGCTGAGGGCGACGATGTCCGTGAGGCTGGTGGTATCCGGCACTTCGGCCCACGGGCTCCAGCCGGTGACGGTGCCGTCGCTCTTCAAAGCAAAGAAGTTCCAGTAGGTGACACCTACGGCAACGATGCCGGTGAGGTTGCTGGGGACGATGAGGTTCCCTGGGTAATTGAACGTCCAGGCCGAGACGGTGCCGTCTTTGTGGAGGACGATGCCCCCGTACTTCGATGCCGCGACGGACACCGCATCGGAGACGTCGTGTGGTACCCAGAGTCCCGAGGTGTAATCGGTGCCGTCATCCATGGCCAGCAGCCAGCCCTCCGAGGCGATGGACGTCAGGTCGGTGGCCGAATTGTCGGCGGCATTCTGATCGCCGCCTCCAGCGACGGTGACCGTGTTGCTGACGGAGTTTGGGGCGTTGGCGCCGATAGTGGCCAGGACGGTGATGGTCGGCAACATCTGGCCGGCCTGCACGATGTCGGCGCGGGTGCAGGTGCTGCCCAGGCAGGTCCAGCCGGGACCGGTCATCGAGGTGAGGGTGAGGCCTGATGGCAGCGCGTCGGTGACGGAAATGGGTCCCGAGGTGGCTGCCGTGCCTACGTTCGTGACGCGGATCAGGTAGACCGCGTTGGTTTGACCACGGAGAAAGGCGGAGGTGTGGGTGAGCGAGACAGTCAGGTTGGGAACGCCGGGAGTTTCACTGCGGAGGGTCGGGCTGAGCGTGGCCGCCAACAGCAAAACACGACAAACACTGGCGCGAATCATGAACTTCCTTTTCTAACCAGGCGAAAGCGGATTTCGCAGGGAACCGGCGGATCAAAGAACACAGCACGGCCGGGCCGGCACGGAGAGCCAGCCCGGCCGTGCGGAACTTTACGGGATCGTCCAGGTGCCGGCCTTGCTCCAACCGGAGTCGCGGCCCAGCGGATCGAGGCTCCTCTGGTAGAGGTTCTTGGCTCCGGACATCGGCGCCTTCAGCGTGACCGGAACACTCACCTTGACTGTGCCGGATTGATTGGTAACGGTGGATGCGGACGTATCGACCGAGCACGCGCTGCTGGTCAGCGCATTCGACGCCGTGCCCGGATTTACCGGTCCCAGGAAGAAGCCGACATCGCCGGAGTACATCCACAACCCGTTGCCCGCCCTGTCATAGTGGACGAAGCAGAAGGGTTGCCCGCCGCCATCGGTGGCCGCGGCCACCAGGAACTGCGACCACCCGGCCGTGGTTCCTTCAAAGCCGATGGGATCCGTGAATGAGGCTGCGAAGGTCTGCTGAGAGCCGGTGCCGGAAGCGGGCAGGACTGACATTGCGCCCAGGGCGGAGGACGCTGTCGTCCAGGTGCCCTTCTGCACCCAGTTGGTGTCGAGATTGCCCTGCGTATAGGCGCGCAGGTAGACGTTCTTCGCGGCGGCCGCCTTAAAGACAATGTCGGCCTTCACGGTGAGGGTCGTGCCGTTGCCGGTGACCGTGGAGGTCTTGGTATTCAAGGCGCACAGCGAGTTCTGCAACTGGGCACTGGTGGTGCCGCGTTTGACCGGTCCGACGAAGAAGCCGCCGTCACCGTAGACCCAGAACGAGTCGCCCTGGACGTCGAAGTGAACGAAGCAATAGGGCTGGCCGCCGCCGTTGGAAGCCGTGGCGATGAGCAACTGTACCCACGACAGATCCTGGTAGCCCAGGCCGGCGGAGTAGGTGGCCGTGAACGAGGCCGAAGTTCCGGAGCCCGACGCGGGCGAGACGCTCACTGCCGTAGGCTGCGGATTGACGGCTGCGAAGTTCGCCGTCACTGAGCGGGGGACGACCATTGCGATGGACTGCGGGTTTACCGTGCCGATCAGGTCGCCCGAGAATCCGGAGAACGTGTTGAGGCCTGCCGGCGTAGCGGTGATCTGGAGGACCTGCGAGGTGTCATACCACCCATCGGCTGAGGCCGGAGAGGCGCTGATGCTACCGCCGGCGGTGGCAGCGAGTGTGAGCTTGTTCTGCGTCTTGAAATTGGCCGAGTAGGTGGTGGACGCGCTCGGGGTAGTGACGTTGTGGGACTGGGCTCCGCTGTCGCTCCAACTCAGGTAGGAGTACCGCGTGTTGCCGAAGGTCTGGGGTGAACCGACGCTCAAGGTGTGGGAGGACCCGGCCGCCCAGCCGAGGGATTTCGGGGTGGTGTAGGAGGTGCCGTCGGCCACGATGGTCATCCCGCTGGGGTTGCTGGTGAGGTTGACCAGGGTAAGTATGGCCGTGGAATCCGTGGCGGAAGCTTGCGGCGAGTTGCCGCCGCTGACTGTGGCCTGATTCACCTGCGGGGAGGTGGCGTTGATGGCGACGTTCGCGGTGACGATGAGGGGCGGGTAGCTGGAGCCGCCCGCGAGGGCGTCGGACCGGTAGCAGGTGGTCATGTTCTGGCAACTCCAGCCATTGCCGCTGATGGAGATGGTTGTCAGGCCGGCGGGCAGGGAATTCGTGACATAGACGGTGCCGGTGGTGGCTGGCGACCCGGAGGCATTGCTGACGGTGAGGGTGTAAGTAGCGCCTTGCTGGCCCTGGGTGAAGCTGCCGGTATGGGTGCTGGTGATGGCCAGTTTCGGCCCGGTGGTTTGAGAGACGAAGTTGGCCGTTACCGTGGTGGGGGCGTTGAGGTACAGATAGCCCTGTGTTCCGCTCTGTATTGTGGCGCCGGTGAAGTCCTTAAAGGTGTAGCCCTGGTCGGGTGAGGCGAAGACGAGCGTGTAGTTGGCGTCGTACCAGCCACTGGGCGGGCTGATGGTGCCACCCTGGGTGGCCTTGGTCGTCAGGTAGTACTGAGTCTTGAAGGAGGCAGTTAGCTGCATTGAGTTGGCCGATGCAGCGACGAAGCTATGAGAGATGGCTCCGCCATCGGACCAGCTTGAGAACACGGATCGTATGCCGGCTCCGCCATCGATTGGCGAGGAGGCGGAAATCGAGTGGACGCTGCCATAGGGCCAGGTGAAGGTTTGGGGCTGCTGATAGACGGTGCCATCGACCGTGAAGCTGCCGGAACCAGCGCTGACACTGAGTTGCGCTTGCGGGGGTGTCGAAGTGAGGGCGATGGCGCGATCGCCGGTGCCGACCAGGGCCGTCACGTTGGGGACGTCCTTCGGCTGGGTGGTGGTGTAGGAGAAGGAACAGTTCCACTGTGAGAGGGTGCCATCCTGCTTTAGCGCCAGGGGGCAATTGCCGCCGAGGGCGACGGAGGAGAGATTCACCCAGTCGGCGGGGACGGTGGAGTTGTTCGAATTAGCCCACAAGGTGAGTGAGCCATCCTGCGTGATGGCGCCGTATCCAGAGTTGGCGTATACCGAGACCACATTCGAAAGGGAGGGTGGGGGCAGGGAGGAAGACTCGGTGCTGAGCGAAACCGGGATGCCATCGGCGGTCAAGGCCAGGGCATTGTATTGTGCGGACACCGCAACAGCGTTGCGAACCTGGGCGATGGCCGTTAGATCCAGATAGTAAGACGGTTGTCCCCACGTCACGAGGGTGCCATCAGCCTTGAGGCCGATGGCATAATCATTGCCGTCGGCGATGCCGACGAGATTGCTGAGGCCGGCTGGTAGACCTGTGACCACTTGGCTGGTGCCCCAGGCAACCACAGTGCCATCGGCCTTGAGAGCCACGGTGGAGTAGTTTGCGGCGGCAATGGCGACGACGTTTGTCAGCCCGGCGGGCACGTTGCATTCGCCATTCGAGTTTGAGCCCCAAGCTACGACCGTGCCGTCCTTCTTGAGGGCAACGTTAAAGTTGTTGCCTGTGGCGACAGCGACCGCATCATTCAGCCCTTCGGGGAAGGGCTTATCGGTGTTGTAGTAGTAGGTGTAATAGTTGGACCAGTAAATGGGGTAAGCGATGGAATTGACCGCCGCGGTATCGCTGGCGGTGGTTACTCCCGAGGTGCCGCCGCCGGAGATGACGGCCTGGAAGGTGAGGCTGCTCGGCGCGAGGTTGTCGATCTTTGCGAGGACGGTGATAGCGGGATAAGACTGTCCACCGCTGAGCACGTCGCCGCGGCTGCAGGAGCTGGCCGTGCAGGTCCAGCCGGGTCCGGACATGGAGGTGATCTGGAGTCCGGAGGGCACGGTGGGGGTCATTTGTACCTGGCCCGAGGTGGAGCCGCCCGTGGGATCGTTGGCGATTCTAACGAGGTAGACGGCATTGGTCTGACCGCGCAGAAAGGCGCTGGTATGCCGCAGGTCGAGTTTGAGCTTTGCTTTACCCTGAGGAGCGACGAAGGTGGCCGAGACGTTTAGGGGTTTGCTCAGGACAATGGTGCGCGGATTCGACAAGCCGGAGATGTCGCCGCCGAAGCCCGCGAAGGCATAGCCCTGATTGGCGGTTGCTCTGATGGTGACGGTGCTGTTGGCATCGAAGTAGGCAGTGGCGGGGCTGATGGTGCCGCCGGCCGAGGCTGAGGTGGTGAGCGCGTACTGTGTTTTGAACGTCAGCGTGTAGGATGCGTTCTGGGTCGCCGTCAACGTGCGGGTGGTGAGGGAAGAGCCGTCTGACCAACTGGAGAGCACGAACTGAGATCCGGGCGTCAGGCCGGGTTGAGCGGAGGGGACGGTGACGGTGTGCGTACTGCCGTAGGTCCATTGGAGGCTTTGGTTGGTGGTGTAGGGCGCACCATCGACGGTGAAGGTGGCACCTGAAGGATTTGTAGCGAACGACACATTGACGACGGCTGGTGTGGCGGCGATGGCCAGGCTATGGGTGCCGCCGGCGCCGACGGCGGTGATTTGGGTGAGGCCGGGTGGTACAGAGGTTTGACCATTGGTGTTCACGCCCCACGACAGCAGGGTCTGATCCCACTGGAGGGCGACCGCATGGGCGCCCCCGGCTGCCAGGACTCTGACGTTGGTGAGGCCGGCGGGCATGCCGCTGACGATGGAGGGTGGAACGCTGCCCCAGGGGATGACGGCACCGTCATCCAGCAGGGCCATGCTGTACTGAGTGCCGGCGGCGACAGATTCCACTCTGGCCAGGCCCGAGGGCACAGTGCTTTCCCCGGCGGCATTGCTACCCCACGCGATGACCGTACCGTCGCGCAGGACGGCCAGGGAATGATCGCCCCCGGCCGCGATGGCCACGGCATACTTCACCGTGGCGGGGACGGTGGACTGGCCGCTGGAGTTGGCGCCCCAGGCGACGACGGTTCCGCTGCCGGTGAGCGCGAGGCTGTGATTGGCTCCGGCTGCGATGGCGATCACATCCGCAAGGTTGGCAGGGACGGTGGACTGGCCGCTGGCGTTATCGCCCCAAGCTACTACTTTGCCGAGTTCCATCAGCGCCAGGGAGTGATTCCCCCCGGCCGCGATGGCGACCAGGTTGACGAGGCCGGCGGGCACAGTCGTCTGCAGTCTCGAGTTATCGCCCCAGGCCACTGCCGTTCCGTCGCCGCGCAAGGCTACGCTGTGGCTGATGCCGCCGGCTATGTCGACCAGGTTCGTGAGGCCGGCTGGGGCGGTCGCCTGTCCAGAGGCATTGTTGCCCCAACCGATGGCGGCATTGCCGGCCCCGTAGACTTTGGACGGGGCTCGGGCCGCGCTGTTGTAGGGGTATGTGTTGAGAGCGAGGCTTGGCGTCACTGTCCCGGTGGCAGTGGAGTCTGCCGCGGCGATGATCAGGATTGCCGGGTAGGCTTTGCCTGGAGCGAGCGAGTCAGTCCGGGAGCAGGTGGCGTTGGCGCACGCCCATCCCGTGCCGGACATCCTGACGACGGTGAGCCCGGAGAACTGGACCTGGGGTCCAGAAATGGTATTTGGGCCGTCATTGAAGAGGCGGCCGATGTAGACGGCATTCTGCTGCCCCTGAACCAGTTGGCGCATGGGTTTCAGGGAAATCCGCAGGCCGGCGTCCTTTAGCGCAAGGAAATTGGCCGTGATGCTGACAGGCGCGCTCATCTCCACCCGGGTTGGGTTGTTCTGCTCTGTTCCGGCTGAACTGAGATAGAAGCCAGAGAAGACATACCCGGCCGACGGCGTAGCCCGAACCAGGATCGTGGTGCCGGGGTCGTAGAATGTGGAAGCGGGCGCGGGGCTGATGGTTCCGCCCGTGCCGGCTGAGGTCGACAGCTGGAACTTGACCGTGTAGTTAGCGGTGTACGAGGTGTCGGCCGGGACCGTAACGGTGTGGGAAGCCGCGCCGCCGTCGCTCCAATTGGCAAAGAGGAACTGGATACCCCCACCGCTAGGTGTTTGCGTGACCGCGGTGGCAATGGTGTGCGTACTGTCGGGCGCTACCAGTGCTGAGTAAGGCATCGTGAGGGCTGCGCCGTCCAAAGTGACGAGTGGACCCGAATAGTAGTAGTAGCTGGTGAGATCGAGGCCTTTTGCGGCAGTCTGGATTTTGAGCAGGACGGGCGCCTTGTCGAGGATGGCGAGTCCGTAATAAAAGGAGGCGCTGATTGTCCTGGTATGTGCGAGGTTCGCGGCAAACTCCGTGAGTCCGTAGCCGGTATTGCCCCACGCCTTCACGGTGCCGTCGTTCCTCACGGCCATGACGAGCTGCTTGCCCGTAATGTCTACGATATTGTTGACCCCGGAAGGGATGGTGGTGAGCTGATTCGGGTTGTTGCTCCAAACTGTGACGGTGCCATCAGCCTTGATGCCGGCCGCGGTGACCGAACTGAGGGCCGCGATTCGGGTGAGGGGTTCCAGTCCGGCCGGAGTTTGCGGCGCGTAGATGCCCCAGGGGATGACCGCCCCGTTCGACTGCAGGGCGAGCACCATTCCGCTGTTGGCGGAAACCTGGATTACATTGGAGAGATTTGAGGGAATCGACAACTCTCCGTTGTTGTCGGTCCCGACGCCGCTCACCGTGCCATCGGCGCGCAGAGCCAGGCAGAAAGCGTCGGCAGTTGCGAGGGCGACAATATTCGACCATCCTGTCGCCGGCGGTGCGGTGGAACCGTAGCCCCAGGCGACGACAGTGCCGTCGCTCAAGAGCGCAAAGCTGTAGTAGTAGCCACTCGAAACCGCCACCACGTTCGTCAAACCCTGAGCCACGGGGGAACTCAGGAGGCCGCTGTTGGCCCATTCCACGACGGTGCCGTTCTTCCTCAAGGCCAGCGCCCGGTCAGAACCGGCGGAGACGGCCACCACGTCGGAGAGGTCCTTGGGCGTCCCGGAGGAGGGTGAGTAGTAGTACCCAAAGCTCAGCAGGCGGCCTTCGGCGGCAATGGTCGTGACGTCATTGGCGATGTTGTTCGTAATAATCGGATCCCCGCCGCCGGAGACAGTCACCATGTTGCTGACCGACGGGGGCGCGTTGGCCGCCACGCTGGCCAGCACCGTGATCGTGGGCAGCATCTGGCCCGGCTGTACGGAGTCGTTCCGGTTGCAGGTGTTCGAGAGACACGACCACCCGGGTCCGGACATCGACGTGATGGTGATGCCGGAGGGCATCATGTCGACGACGGAGATGGTGCCGGTGGTGGCGGTCCCGCCTTCGTTGGTGACGCGGATGAGGTAGACCGCGTTAGTCTGGCCCTGCAGAAACGCGCTGGTATGGGTCAGGTTGACGGAGAGATCCGGGCCGGGCGAGCCGGCGGCCAGGACGTCGTGCGTGGCGGCGGCCGCGCGGGGGTCCTGAGTTTGACCCGAAGCTAGGAAATGTCCGATCGAAAAAAGGCAAAGTGCCAGGCTGGAAAATTGACCGAAATTGAAGCGCAAGGCTACCTCTGGAATAAACCTACATGCGTAATCGGACTAAGTCAACCGATACGCCGAATCTGTACAACTTTGACACGTAAGCGTGCGCATATCGGGCGCGGACAGTATTTGCAAAAACGGCGCGGAAGAGGCTATTGCCGGGCCCGGCGGGCGTGGAAACGCCGTGAGAAACGTAAGGTTGCTTACAGATAAATAGCGGTATTGCCGTTCAATCTCATGGGGCTCGCGGGCCGGGAGCGTACTACATTATTAGAATTTGTTTGTAGCGGGTACGAAGGGCCATTTGGACCGGGTGCGCGGATTTGTGGTTTTACGGGATGGTCCATGTACCGGTTTTGATCCAGCCGGAATCGCGTCCCAAGGGATCGAGGCTGCGCTGGTAGAGGTTCTTTGGTCCCGCCATGGGGGCCTTGAGGGTGAGGGAGATGATTACCTGCAAGGCGCCCGACTGTTGGGCGGTGGCTGTGGAGGAGGTTTTCACGGCGCAGGCGCTGCTGTCGAGGAGTGTGGAGGCTGCGCCCGGGCTGACCGGTCCCAGGAAGAACCCGACATCGCTGGAGTACATCCACAACCCGTTGCCCGCCCGGTCGTAGTGGACGAAGCAGAAGGGTTGCCCGCCTCCATCGGTAGCGGCGGCCACCCGGAACTGTGACCACCCGGCGGTGGTCCCTTCAAACCCAGCCGGATCTGTGAACGAGGCCGCGAAGCTCGGCTGGGCGGCGGAGCCGGAAGCGGGCAGGACACTCTTCGAACCCAGGGGGATGGCCGCGGAAGTCCACGTGCCTTTCAGGACCCAGCCTGTGTCGAGATCGCCCTGGGTGTACGCGCGCAGGTAGATGTTTCTGGCGGCGGCTGATTTGAACACGACATCGGCCTTCAGGGTGAGCGCGACGCCATTGCCGGTGACAGTGGATGTCTTCGTATTGAGCGCGCAGAGCGAGTTCTGCAACTGGGCGCTGGTGGCGGCGCGGGCGACGGGTCCGACGAAGAAACCGCCGTCGCCGTAGACCCAGAACGCATCACCCTGGACATCGAAGTGGATGAAGCAGTAGGGCTGGCCTCCGCCGTCGGGTGCGGCGGCCAGCAGCAACTGGACCCAGGAGAGGTTCTGGTACCCGAGCGGGGCCAGATAGGTTGCCGTGAGCGAGGCGGAGGCTCCGGAACCCGTGGTGGGCGACAGATCGACGGATGGGGGCTGCGGACTGACGGCGGTGAACCGGGCGGTGACGGTAGCGGGCTTTGACATGGTGAGCGACTGGGGATTCGCCGAACCGGTCAGATCGAGGCTGAAACCGCTGAAGACAAATCCAGGATCCGGGACCGCAATGACCGCCATGGGGCTGCTTGCGTCAAGGTAGCCGGTGGAGGGGATGATGCTGCCGCCGGCTGTGGCGGAAGTCGTCAGCAGGTACCTTGTCTTGAAATAGAGGCCGAAGTCCTGCGGTGCGCCCACCACGAGGGTCCGGGAGGTGCCGGCAAAGCCGTCAGACCATGACTGGAGGACATACTGCGTACCGGGCGCCGCCGACTGGGGTGATGAGGCGGCCACGGAATGGCTGCTGCCCGCCGGCCACTGGAACTTCTGTGGAGAGGAGTAGCTGACGCCGTCGACCACATAAACAGCGCCTTGTGGCTGGGTTGCGAATGTGATGTCAACGAGGGGCGGCGCCGAGGCGATGGCGAGGCTGTGCGCGCTGCCGGCGGCGATAGCGTCGACGAGGGTGAGTCCGGCGGGCAGGACGGTCTGGCCGTGGGCGTTGTCGCCCCACGCGCGCAGCGTCTCATCCCATTGCTGGGCGAGGACGTGCGACGCGCCGGCGGCGAGAACGCGGACCGCGGCGAGATCGGCTGGAATCCCGGTCTGGATCGACGCGGGGCTGGTGCCCCAGGCGGCCAGCGTCCCATCGTCTTTCAGCGCCAGGCTGAACTCGGCGCCGGCCGAGACGGATTTCACACTATTCAAGCCGGCTGGTACGGTGCTTTCTCCGGCGGCGTTGCTGCCCCAGGCGACCACGGTTCCGTTTCTGAGTACGGCCAGCGAGTGGTCTCCCCCGGCTGCAATGGAGACTGCGTCAATGACGCTGGAAGGGACAGACGCTTGCCCGCTGCCGTTGGCGCCCCAGGCGATGACTGTGCCCTGGCTGGTCAGGGCGAGGCTGTGATTGGCGCCGGCGGCGATGGCGATGACATTGGAGAGGCCGGCCGGCACGGAGGTCTGTCCGCTCGTGTTGTCACCCCAGGTGATCACCCCACCCCCGCCGTTCAGCGCCAGGTTATGGTTCCCTCCGGCGGCGATGGCAATGATGCTGGAGACACCGGGCGGCACGCTGGTCTGCAATTTCGAGTTGTCGCCCCAGGCGGCGACCGTGCCGTCCCCCTTCAGCGCCAGGCTGTGTTTGAAGCCAGCCGAGACGTCGACGAGGTTGGACACCCCGGACGGCGGTCCGGCTTGTCCGGATGAATTGTCCCCCCATCCCACCACCGCATTACCTGCTCCGGAGATGCTCGAGGACGCTGAGGCGGTGATAGCCCGCAAATTAGCCTCGTCGAATCCGTTTACCGTCGCCGTAAATTTCCCGGTTGCCGTCTTGTCGATGGCGGCGACCACGAGGATGGCCGGAAAGCTCTGCCCCGCCGGCAACGAATCGGTGCGGCTGCATGCCTTGCCGGAACAGGTCCAGCCCGTGCCGATGGTCCCTACCACCGTAATGCCCTGGAAATACAGATTGAAGCCACTCAAGTCAGCCACGCCTACGTTCGATACCCGGGCGACATAGACTGCGTTCTGCTGGCCTTGCACCGGTTTGTGCACCTGCTCCAGGCTGAGGCGGGCTACCGGGCCGGCGGGCTTTTCGAAGTTCGCCGTCATGCTGATCGGCGCCGTCATGGTCATCCGCGTGGGGTTGTTGGTCTCGATAGTGTTCGGCCAACTGAAATAGGAGAAAACATAGCCCGCCTGGGGTGTTGCTTTAATCAGGACCGAGCTGCCGGCTTCATGGAATGACGTGGCCGGGCTGATCGCCCCGCCGGCTGAAGCCGAGGTGTCGAGCCTGAACTGCGTGCCGAGATTGACTGTGAATGTTGTGTCGGCCGCTGCGGACACAGTGCGCGCAATCGCACCGCCATCGCTCCAGTTCTTGAAGTAGAACCGCGTAGTGATGCTGCTGGCGGGGTCAGGGGGGAGGAATGCAATGTCGTGCGAACTCCCTGGCGCGACCTGGAAGGTGCGCGAGGTGCCAAACTGGATGCCGTCAAAAATGAGCTGCGGCTGTCCGTAAAGGGGGCTGGCGAGATCCACGCCGGCAGCCCGTGCCTGTACCGTGACATTGACGGGTGGAGCTGAGAGGATCGCCATGGCATAGGAGCCGTTGCCTACGAGGGCCCGAGCCTGGGAAACCCTGGCTGCGAATTCGACCTGGTTCTCACCGGACACACCCCACGCCTGGATGGTCCCGTCCGCCTTGAGGGCCATCGCGTAAGCTTCTCCGGCCAGCGACACCACGTTATTCAAGCCGGAAGGGACGGTGGCGCCGGGTTCGCCGCTTCCGTTGTCCCAGGCGACCACGGTTCCGTCCTGCCGGATGCCAGCGGCCGTATAGCCCCCAAGGGCCTCCACCCGAGCCAGCGGCCCCAGTCCAGCGGGCGTCGGCGGTGCAGAGGCGCCCCAACTCACCACCTTGCCATCCCAGGTCAATCCTACAAACGACCTCTGGCGGGCGGAGATCTGTACGACATTCGCGGTGCCGGCCGGTGGGTACCAATCGGACGCCCAGAAGAGAGGGCCGATGGTACTGAAGGTTCCGTCCGCATTCAGGGCATGACAAATCTGGTCGGCTGCCGCGAGGGCCACGACGTTCGACACAGTGTTGCTCACCGGAGTTCCGGTGTATAGATCCCAGGCATAAACCGTCCCATCGCTTCTCAGCGCGTAGCCGGTGAGGTTGCCTGCCGCCACGGCGACCACTCCGGAGAGAGCCCGGACCGCCGCCGGGGTGTCGACGCTGGCGTAATTCCAAACCACCACCGTGCCATTCTTGCGAAGTGCAATGGCGTGGTTTGGCCCTGGGAATACTGCGACAGCATCGTTCAGGCCTGCCGGGATATGATTCCCCGGGCTAACCTCATAGCCCCAACCCAGCACCCAGCCGTTGGCGGCGATCGTTGCCACATCGTTGGCAATGTTGTTTGCGATGTTCGTGTCACCACCGCCGAAAACCGTGACTATATTGCTGACAGAGGGTGGTGCGTTGTTTGCCACGCTGGCGAAAACACTGATGGTGGGCAGCATCTGACCGGCGGGAAAGCTATCGCTTCGGGTGCAGGTGTTTGCCGCGCAAGTCCAGCCTGGCCCCGACATCGACAGAATGGTGATGCCGGAAGGCATGGAATCGACCACGGTGATGGTGCCGGCCGTGGGCGCGGTGCCCGCGTTTTCCACATGAATGAGGTAAACAGCATTGATCTGACCCTGCAGAAAGCTGGTGGTGTGCACCATGTTTATCGAAAGGTCAGGATTCGCGCCATTGCCGGCGGCAATGCCGGGCTGGCTCGCCGCAAATGAATGTGCACAGGAAAAAAAGACGAATGCCAGGGCAGGGAAAAGACGGGAATTCGACCGCAAGACCACCTCTCCAGTAAAACTAACTGCGCCCGGTCATGAAGTCAACCGCAAAGCCAAATGAAAGGCCATTTCGAAGGACTGCCCCTAATTCAGGATGATCCTACCCCCGGAGAGAGGAATGCCAGCAGTCCTTCGCAACTTCGGTCGACTATCGGACGTCTAATGGTCACCATGCACTCGCCCCCCCCGTTCCTCCCTCTCCTTGGCCGGCTGGGGCTGTTGACTGGTGTCATGTTCCTGCTGGCCTCCGCCCAACCCCAGAAATTCGATGTGCAATCCCGCCTCGTCCAGGTCCCTGTCCTGGTCACTGACGCCAAGGGAAATACCCTGGACGGCCTGGATACCGCGGATTTTCAGCTTCTGGATAACGGCCAGCCGCAGAAGCTCATCGTCGATTCCCTGGGCAGCGGCCTGGCGCCCATTTCCCTCGTCATCGCGGTCCAGACTTCGGGCATTTCCGCGCCGGTCCTGGAGAAGGTTCGAAAAATAGGAGCCATGATTCAGCCGCTCATCATCGGCGAGCGGGGCTGCGCCGCCGTGGTCACTTTCTCGGAAAAAGTGGACTGGCTGCAGGAGTGCACTAATAGTAATGATGCCATCGATGCTGCGCTCAGCCGCTTAAAGCCGGCCGAACCCAGGGCTGGCCGTATGCTGGACGCGGTTTCGGAAGCGGTCGGCCGCCTGAATACCCGGCCGAACTCCCGCCATGTCCTGCTGCTGATCTCCGAATCGAAGGACAGGGGCAGCGAGACTAGCCTGGAAGCTGTTGCCCGCATGTGCGAATCTTCCGCCGTGAGCGTCTACGCGTTCACTTACTCGGCATTCGTCACGGGATTCACCACCAAGTCCAATCCCATTACGCGCTTGCCCATCGGTATGCGGCGCTCCACCCTGGGCCGTCACGAACCTGCCAGCCCGCCGACCCTTGACCGCCAGCCGCGCTCAACTCCGCCGGAGCAGCGCGTTGACGTCCTGGCCGCCGGCGAGGAATTGGCCCGGCTGGATAAGTCCAACACCGCCCAGGTGTTGACGACGCTCACCGGAGGAACCATCATGCCCTTCACCCGCCAGGCCGCCCTGGAAGAGGTGGTGCAGAAGCTCGGCTCCGAGCTGCAAACCCAATACGTGCTTAGCTTTACCCCCGAAGACCGGACGCCGGGCTACCACCGTATCGAATTGAAGCTCAAACGCGAGGGCGATTTCCTCCTTCGGGCCAGGCCCGGCTACTGGGCAGGCGCTGCTCAGTAGCAAGCCAGCTACAGCGTGCCAACCTGTTCCAACTCGCGCTGGATCTGCTGCGCCTGGCGGTAGCGGCGCCAGTCCATACGGCCAGCAGGACAACTGGCGGCAACACATTGCGCAGCCGCTCAGATAGACCACGCTCCTGCTCATCGATAACAGAATTCTTTGGACGGTGATAGGCTTCTGGATGCCGGGTGCGTCCGGCAGCCGGGAAGTGCGATGGATCAGCGGTTCTATCTGGATCTGGCGGAGGCGGGCCTGCGAATGCCCGTCGGGGCGGATTTGCTCCTGCAGGAGCAGGAGGATCCGGAGGCGGTCCTCCTCGACGCCGGACGGCTTGGGCCGGTGGTGGCCGCGGCCGCCAGGCGGTACAACACGCCGCTCGCCTTTCCTCTCATGGATTTGCGGCTGGAGAAGGCCGATCTGCTGGCCTTCTGCGGCATACCCGAGGACTTAGTCGACTCGTTCCACTTTGCCGAGCCGCCCTCCAGTGAGCTCATCCCGGCCCTACGCCTCGCCGATGCCCGGCCGTTCTCTACCAGGATTCAGGCGAATCAGGGCGCTGTCCGCTTCATCGCGGATTGCCCCGGTCTACTGCCGGTCGGCATGCTGATCGGGCCCTTTTCCCTGATGACGAAGCTCGTCGCCGATCCCATCGCGCCCGTCGCCATGGCGGGCAACGGCGTGACCGCCGAGGAAGACGACGGGGTCCGGCTGGTGGAGCGTTGCCTGCAACTGGCCCTGCTAACCGTCCTGCGTTCCGCACGTGCGCAGATTGCGGCAGGGGCGAAGGCCATGATCGTCTGCGAGCCCGCGGCGAATACCGTCTACCTCTCTCCGCGCCAACTGCGTGGAGGCTCCGGCCTGCTCGAGCGCTTCGTCTTGGAGCCCAACCGCCAATTGCGGGCCCTGCTCGCCGCGCATGGTGTGGACCTGATCTTCCACAATTGCGGAACGCTCACCAGCGACATGGTGCGGCAGTTTGCCGCCGAACTGAAACCCTCCATCCTAAGCTTGGGTAGCAGCCGCAAGCTGTGGGAGGATGCGGCCGTCGTTCGGCAAGAGATCGTCCTCTTTGGGAACCTGCCCACCAAAATGTTCTACTCGGACTCGGTGATGCCTGTGGAAGAAGTGACGCGCCTCACCCTGGAGCTGAAAGCAAAGATGGCTGAGTGCGGCCACCCGCACATCCTGGGCTCGGAATGCGATGTGCTTCATGTGCCTGAGGCGGCGGCCACTATCCGCGCGAAAGTTGACGCCATGCTCCGGGCTGGAACATAAGGGTCGCGGCTCCCTCCTCCGTTGGCCAAAAGAGGCAGTTGGGCCGGTTCCTGAAACACGATAAGATGCTACCAGCCTGCTCACCGGCTTCAGGATGCCCGCATTGATTTCCACTTTCGCTCGCGTCACTCTTGGAGCCATGCTCCTGCTGGCCCTTGCCGGACAGGACCATCCACCGGCCAAGCCCGCCATCACTGTCGACTATCCGCTCAACGGTGCCGTCTTCCCTCCGGAATTCCCTTCGCCCACGTTTGAGTGGCGCGACGCGGCGGCGGAAGCCACCACTTGGACGATCGACGTGACCTTTAGCGGCGGTCAGCCGGGACTCCATGCGCGCTCCGCCGGGGAGCGCTATACCCTGGGAAGAATCGATCCGCGCTGCATCTCGCCCACCAACAAACCGCCGGTGCTCACGCCGGAACAGGCCGTCGGTCACACCTGGAAACCCGATGCCGCCACCTGGGCCGCCATCAAGAAGTACTCCGCCGATGGCGAGGCGACGCTCACCCTCTCCGGCTACACCGCGGCGGATCCGGCGAAGCCCGTCTCGCAGGGGCGCGTAACCATCAAAACCTCGAGCGATCCCGTCGGTGCGCCCATCTTTTACCGCGATGTTCCGCTCATGCCCTCCGATGCGGAAAAGGGCGTCATCAAGCCCCTCGCCTCCACCGCCATCCCGCTCATCGCCTGGCGGCTCAGGAATGTCGCCGAGACCAGCAGCCGCGTCGTGCTGGAGGGCATGCACTCCTGTGCCAACTGCCATTCGTTCTCCGGTGATGGCAAGACCATGGGCATGGATCTCGATGGGCCACGCAACGACAAGGGCCTTTACGCGCTCTACCCCGTCAAACCGCAGACCAGCATCACCAAGGAAAACGTGGTGGCCTGGAGCGCCTTCCGCGGCAAGCTCGGCGGCAAACTGCGCGTCGGCTTCATGTCGCAGGTTTCGCCCACCGGCCAGTACGTCGTCACCACCATCAACGACCCCGGTAAGGCCGAGTCCGACTATCAGCGCCGCATCTACCGGCGCGATTTCAATTCCAACTACTACGTCGCCAACTTCAAGGACTACCGCTTCCTGCAGGTCTTCTACCCGACCCGCGGAATCCTGGCCTGGTACAGCCGCGCCACGGCTCGTCTGGAGCCGCTGCCGGGCGCGGACGACCCCCGCTATGTCCACACGAATGCCGTCTGGAGCCCGGACGGCCAGTACCTCTACTTCGCCCGGGCCGAAGCCAAGGACCCTTATCCAGCGGGGGTGAAGCTGGCCGAGCGCGCCAACGATCCGAACGAAACCCAGATGAAGTTCGAGATCTACCGCATCCCGTTCAACGGCGGCAAAGGCGGCGTCGCCCAGCCCGTGACCGGAGCCTCCAACAACGGCATGAGCAACAGCTTCCCCAAGATCTCCCCCGACGGGCGCTGGCTCATCTTCGTCAAATGCGCCAATGGACTGCTGATGCGGCCCGACGGCAAGCTCTACATCGTACCCGCCGCCGGCGGTGAACCGCGGCTGATGAACGCCAACACCCGGCTGATGAACTCCTGGCACAGCTTCTCACCCAACAGCCGCTGGCTCGTCTTCTCTTCCAAGAGCCGGTCTCCTTACACCCAGCTCTTCCTCACGCACATCGACGAACAGGGCAACGACAGCCCAGCCATCCTCATCGACAACTCCACCGCCGCCAACCGGGCTGTGAACATTCCGGAGTTCGTGAACATCCCGCAGGATGGCCTCATGAAGATCAGCGCGCCCGTCACGGATTACTACCGCCTCATCGATGTCGCCGAAGAGGAGCTGAGGAAGGGAAGTCTGGAGCCGGCCATCGCCGATTTCCGCAAAGCCCTGGCCCAGGATGCCGACGACCCCATGATCCACAACAGCCTGGGTGTGGCCCTCAGCCGTACCGGCCACCCGGAAGAGGCCGTCGGGGAGTACCGCAAGGCGATTGCCCTCTCCGCTGACTTTCCCGACGCCTACAACAACCTCGGCGGCCTGCTGCTCAGCGCGGGCCGTGTGGAGGAGTCTGTGACCAACTTCGAGAAGGCGCTCCAGTACAGCCCCGATTACGCCGAAGCCCACTCCAATCTCGGAGCTGCCCTGGCGCAGTTGGGCCAGATCGACCGCGCGCTGCCTCACATGCAGAAGAGCGTCGAGTACAAACCCACCGACGCCAACGCGCGGCGTAACCTGGCGCTCGCCCTTTATCGCATGGGCCGCGTGAAGGAAGCCGTGCCCCAGGCCGAACAGGCCGTCAAACTAGCCGGCAGCAGGGATCCCAATATGCTGGCCCTGCTCAGCCGCCTCTACGCGGAATCCGGGCGCATGCCCGAAGCGGTCGATGCTGCTCGCCGCGCACTGGCCCTCGTACCCAATCCGGGCAACTTCCAGTTTGCTGAAGAGCTCCGCCAGCGCATCGCCCAGAATCCAGCCACCAGGCGCTAACGGAGCGCCGCCGTTGAATCTTTACCTCGTCTGATTGCGCATTCCGGCGCGAGCCGATAATATGGCACTTCCGAAGCTGAAACTCCGTTTCTGGAAGGGTCCACCCATGTCATTGATCTCCCGCCGCAGCATGCTGCAGGCCTCCATCGGCGCGACCGGCGCCCTCTCGCTCAGCGGTCTCGCCGCCGCCATGCAGCAGAACACTTCGCCCCACGGGCGGCCGAAGCTGAAGATCACCGACATCCGCACCGCCTACGTCACGGTGCATGGACCCCAGCTTCACGTGCGCATCTACACCGACCAGGGCCTGATCGGCCAGGGCGAGGCGACCGACGCCGCCCTCGGCGGGGCCGCCATCATCGCCGGTTTCCGCCGCATCCTCATCGGGCAGGACCCGCTGAACGTCGAGGCACTGTGGGAGCGCATCCGCACCGCCGGGGTCTTCGCCGGAGCCCAGTCGGGCCAGTACATCACGGCTCTCAGCGGCATTGAGATCGCCCTTTGGGATCTGGTGGGCAAGGCGGTGGGCCTGCCGGTTTACCAGTTGCTCGGCGGCAAGGTGCGCGACAAAGTACGCATCTACTGCGACTCCGCCAATCATCATCCCGACGATCCGCTGGCCAGGCAGAAGCTCAACGAAATCGAGAAGATGGGCTTCACCGCCGCCAAGATCGACATCGACGAAGCCAGGGATCCCAACCGCTTCGATCGCGTGAACTGGACCGCCAACAACGCTGAGATCGACCGAATGGTGAAGGAAGTGGCCTTCGTCCGGGAGACGCTCGGCAAGGGCGTCGAACTGGCGGTCGACATGCACGGCCGCTACGACGCCACCACCGGCAAACGCGTCGCCATCGAACTCGAACCCTTCCGCCTGCTCTGGCTGGAAGAGCCCGTCCCGGCCGAGAACATCGATGTCATGCGCGACATCCGCCAGTCGACCAAAACACCCATCTGCTGCGGAGAGAATCTCTTCCTCCGGCACGGCTTTCGCGAACTGCTGGAAAAGCGCGCCGCCGACATCATCATGCCCGACATCCAGAAGTGCGGCGGCCTGCTGGAAGCCCGCAAAATTGCCGACATGGCGCACACCTACTACGTGCCGTTTGCTCCGCACTGCGTGGTGTCGCCCATCGGCACCATGGCCTCGTGCCACGTCTGCGCCGCGGTGCCCAACTTCCTGGTGCTGGAGTGGCACTGGATCGGCCACCAGCAGCTCTGGCGCGACTTCGTCAAGGAAGGCGAGATCATCGACAAAGGCTTTGTCACGGTCACAGACCGTCCGGGCCTCGGCGTCGAGATGAACGAAGAGGCCGCCAGGAAGTCCCAAATGCCGGGCTCGAAGTGGTTCGAGGCCTGACGGTCGGGTCCGCTTACCAGGTGCGGGCCTTGAGGATCTCCTGAATCTGCTCCTTCGCGATGGGCAGCTTGTCCATGTGGTCGCGCAGCCACTGCGAGAAGTCGCGCTCGATCGCATCCGCCCAGCGTGTGTCGATCTGTCCCGCGGTGTACTTGCCCTCGCGCAGCCTCTGGTGGCCGAACATGTCCCGCAGCCGCACGACTTCTGATGTCGTCACCACCTTCTCAGCCAACTGCGGCGGGATAAAGACCACGCCGCCCTTCTTGCCCAGCACCACGTCGCCCGGCATCACCAGCACCTGGCCGATCCGCGTCGGCGCGTTGATGCCCACCAGCGTCGAGTTCAATCCCGGACCCAGCCCGCTGAAGTGATGCGAGGGATGGTACGAGCGGACAAAGGAGGTGAAGTTTTCCAGCTCTTCCAACCCGTCAATATCGCGCACCGCGCCATCGTACACGATGCCGTTGCCGCTCTTCGCATAGATTGAATTCCCGACGTTGTCGCCGATCGACGGCCCGTTGATCTTCAGGCCGAAGTGGTCGCAGACATAGACATCGCCCGGCTGCAACAGGTCCACCGGCCAGGCATTCTGCCCTCCGATGCGGCCGTCCTTCTTGCCTTGCTCCGCGATCACCTTGTGAATATCCGGCCGGCCCGGCATCCACGAGGCCGTCAGCGCCCGGCCGACCAGCGTCTTCTCCGGATGGATCGACAGCCAGTTGTCCTCGTACTGGAACGTGAAGCCCTCGTTGCGCAGCACCGCCCACGCCTCTTCCAGGCTCACGTCCTTTATCCGCTTCAGGATGTTGTCGGAGACCTTGGGGCGGCCGTCCGCGAACCGCTCGCCCTTCCAGTCCGGCGTGTACTTGATCAGCTCCGCTTTGGAGAAGACCCCCGGTTGCGCTGCCCCCTGGGTCGCGCAAACAAGACTGATCAACGCCGCCAGGCAGCCGGCACGAGGAAGGGACAGGAGACTCTGCATACGGAGTATCCTATCCGAAACACCGCGAATCGGCACCTGGAATCTCGCCCGCCCGGCCCGCAGCCGTCCCGTTTTACAGGCGCAGCTTCCGCAGCATGCCGGTGAAGCGTGGGTTCGACCGCACCGCATCGAAGCGTGGATCCACTTTCATGAAGGCGAGTCCGGAGTAGTGCTGCTGGAACGCCCGCTCCAGTTGCTCCAGCGTGCCGGCCTGATCCCCTTGCCCGACGGCGACCAGCGCCGCGCCATAGGGCCGGATCGTTCTGTTCTGACCGTACTCGAGCTCGTCGATCAACTTGTGCGCTTCCTTTGCGCGCCCGGTTCGCGCCAGGATGTGGGCCAGCGCCAGGCTGCCGCGCAGGTCGCCGGGCGAGAGTTCCAGGCACTTCCGGAACCCTGCTTCGGCCAACTGCAGCCGTCCCAGTTGCTCGTTGGCCAGGCCGCCCAGCCAGTAACTCAACGCGAAATTGGGGTGATCCCGCTGTACCCCGGCGGAGTACGCGGCGAGTTCCTCAAAGCGGCGCAGGTGGTACAACAGGATGCCGATCTCGGCATGGATCGCCAGGGCATCCCTATCGGTAGCCGCAAACGCACGCAGCCGCGCCAGCGGCAATTCCAGGTCGCCGGTCAGCGTAGCCGCGTCCGCATACAACCGCGTGGCCAGCGCGTCCCTGGGGCGCGATTCCAAGGTCCGCAGGAACTCCTCTCGCGCACCTGGAAAATCCCACTCGTGGAAGAACTTCAGGTAGCCTAGCGCAAAGTGTGCCTGCGGCGACTGCTCGTCCAGTGCCAGCGCACGCTCCGCCGCCGGCCGCACGTGCTGTATGGCCTGATCGTCGAACTCAGCCGCGCCCAGCCACGCAGCCGCCAGGCCGGCGTAGGCCGAGGCGCACTCCGCATCCAGGGCGACCGCGCGGTCAAACAACCGGATCGATTCCGTCACCTGCGCGAACATCCCGCCGGGTACGCCCGCGTCGCCGCGCGAGTCGAGCATCGAATCCATCGTTCCATTCGTCAGGCGATCCCAGCCTTCACGGCTCAGCCGCACGGCTTCCGCCTTGCCGTCGCCTCGTGCGGCCTTCGTGGTTTCTTCCAGCAGCCTCGCACGCACTTCCGTCTCGATCAGCTTGGCCACCTCGGCCTGAATAGCCAGCGGATCCCGGGCTGTCCGGTCGTATGTAGCCGACCACAGGTGGAAGCCATCCCTGGTGCTGGCCAAGTGCGCCGTGATCCTCAGCCGGTCGCCCTCCCGCCGGACGCTGCCTTCCAGCACCGAGCCCACGCCCAACTGCTGACCAATACTGTGAATACTGTCGGATTTCCCCTTGTACCGGTCGGCCGAAGTCCGTCCGGCCACTTGCAATCCGCCAGCCTGGCCCAGGCGGTCCGCAATCTCCACGGCCAGGCCGGCCGCGAAACGGCCATTGCCGGATTCCTCGCTGAAGTCCTCAAATGGCAGCACGGCGATCGCCCGGCCCAAATCCCGGCTATGCTCATTCGCTCTCCAGAAATGCCAGCCCGCGAAGCTCGCCCCGCAGACCGCAACCATGGCAGCCAGGGCAGCCCACCGCCACGATCGTTTGGACGGAACCGGAGCAGGGAACGGCGCCTCTGGTGCCGGCGGCGCTGCTGGCCGCCGCTCGAAGTCCGGTACATAGCGGCCCTTGCTCAGGCTGATCCGGATTGTTTCAGTTTGGCCTTCGGCTGCGTAATACTCGCTCAATCGCGTCCGCAGCCGGGACGCCTCCACCCTGACGATCGAATCCACTCGCGGATTGTACGACTCCGGCCGCTGGTAGACCTCCAGCGCGATCAGGTATTCCTTGATCTCCGCGCCCGCCCCAGCCAGGGTCGTTTCCACAATAAAGGAGAGAAACCGGCTTAGCTTTTCCGCGCCGGCGAAGCGAGGACTGGCCAGAATCCGCGTCAGCGCCGCGCGCACTTCTTCTTCCCGCGGGGGCAACTCCGGGGGCACAAATTCTGACGATTTTAACGGAACAGAGCCTCCCGGCAAGCACGCGGCAATGACAAACGTCATTATAGCGGACCCCGTCCCGGCAAACGGGCGGCTTCTTTTTCCTCTTCCTATCGTATTGAGAAATAACAATATGCTGCGTTACGTAACGTCAATTCACGCCGCGATAACGCCCGCTGCCGCGTGTCGCCGCCCACACTGGTCAGGCGGCGCAATCGGCGCCCACAAGGAAAACCATGAAAACGTCCACATCACCTTTTCGGAGAGCTTTGTTCCTCGGTCTCACCCTCACGGCGGCCCTGCTGCCGCGGGCGGCACAGGCCCAGTTCTCTTCGCCCGTACGGATTACCAACACCACCACCCAGTCCGTGCCCGTGAAGGACCAGGACCTCGGCGCCCGCCAGCCGGTCTACCTGCATGCGGCGGTCACCTTCTTTGATGGGTCGTACTTTCCCCACCTCCTGCCAGCCGCCAACCTCTATACCGTACCCGCCAACAAGCGTCTCGTGCTCGAGTACTTCACCGCCGACATTCCGGCCATGGCGGGCCAGCGCGTCCGGGTGACTCTGCAGACAACTTCCGCCGGCAATTCCACCGCCCTGTACTACATGCCTCTGGAGACACCTGTCGCCACGGATTCGCTCAACCTTCAGGCGACTTCCATTGCCTCCCGCCTGATTCGCATCTACTGCGATCCCGGTGCGGGTGTCCAGATCAGCGTTGCCCGCAGCGCTAACCTGGGCGTGCCGGCCTCCGGCGACATCACCTTCAGCGGCTACCTGGTCGACTTACTTCCGTAACCCCACAGCGTCCCAGCCATGCGAATCTTCTCCCTCTCCGCGGTCGCCGTTCTTGGCCTGGCACTCACCCTGCCCGGCCAGGCGGCCACCCTGTATGCCATCTCCGGCGACATCAATGGAGTCCCCAGGCAGGTCTCGTCGTTTGATCCGACCGGTCCCGCTTCACCGCTCTTCACGCTGAGCGATGGCTCGCTGGGCTTCACCGGCGGCTTGGCCTATAGCTCCTCCGCCGGCCGCTTCTACACCATCGCCAGTGACGGCCTCGGGGCCTCCAGCCTGTTTTCCTTCGATCTGACGGGCGCCCTCACCTCCGAGTTCTCGTTGGGCGACGGCTTCTTCGGCGGTCTGGCCTGGAATCCGTCCGACGGCTGCCTCTATGCCGTGCAGAACGACAGCAATGGCTACTCCAGCATCTACCGGCTCGATCCTGCCGGTCATACCTCCACCTTCCTCTTCTCGGTGCGCGAAGGTCTCACCGGCGGACTCACCTACAGTTCAGCTGACGGGGACCTCTACGGTCTCGTGAACGACTTCATGGGCAACTCCACCCTCATGCGCATCACTATCGCCACTGGGGCTTTCTCTGCCACCTCACCGCCGCTGGGCACCGGCTTCCTCGGTGGTGTGGCCTTCAACCAGGCCACCGGTGGCTTCTACGCGATCAACATCGACAACTTTGGAGCCTCCACGCTGAATGAGATTCTGCCTGGAGCTCCGGGTTCGGTCACCCCCGGGCCGATCCTGGGCGACGGCTACGCGGCCGCCGGCCTCACCTACGGGCCCGATGCCACGAATTCCACCGTGCCGGAGCCCGCAACTTATCTGCTCTGCGCCGCCGGGCTGGCGCTGGCCGGTTGGAAACGCCGTCGGCTGCGTTCCTGATCCGCCCTGTTCGTTGATCTCTTCGGCCCGTCCCTCACCGGGCGGGCCGTTCCGATCCAAGCTGCCTGACCGCCGCAGCCCAGCGGCCGGACAAGTTCAGCCACCTCAGTTCCTGCCGCGTGCCGTCGCACCGCCCACCATTACACTCAGATTCCGCACCACATCCCGCAGCGTCTCCGCCTGCGCATTCAGTTCCTGCGCCGCCGATGCGCCCTCTTCCGCGTTGGCTGCGATTCCCTGCGTCACCTGTTCCATTTCGACGACCGCCTTCCCAATCTGCCCCATCGCCGAAGCCTGCTCCTTGCTGCCCTGGCTCACCTCTTCCACCAGCAACTGGATCCGTGTGGAGTCCGCCGAAATGCTGCGTACCGCGGCCGCCACCTCATCCACCTTGCTCTTACCCTTCTTCGATTTCGCGATCGACTCCTCAATCAGCGTGGACGTGTCCTTGGCCGCCTGGCCGCAGCGCTGCGCCAGGTTCCTGACCTCATCCGCCACCACTGCGAACCCCATGCCCGATTCGCCGGCCCGCGCCGCCTCCACCGCCGCGTTCAGCGCCAGAATGTTCGTCTGGAACGCGACATCGTCGATCACCTTGATGATTCTTGAGATCTTGTCG
Source organism: Paludibaculum fermentans (assembly GCF_015277775.1). Classification (NCBI taxonomy): domain Bacteria; kingdom Pseudomonadati; phylum Acidobacteriota; class Terriglobia; order Bryobacterales; family Bryobacteraceae; genus Paludibaculum; species Paludibaculum fermentans. The sequence goes on along the minus strand of NZ_CP063849.1, from coordinate 1,991,396 downwards.
CTCTGCGTGTTGATCTCCGCGATCGCCGCGACCATCTCGTCCAACGAGGCATCCGTCTGCGTGAACTTCTCCCTCGACTGCGTGGCCAGGCCCGCCGCCATGGTCGAATTCTCCCTGCTTCGTTGCGCCATGGCGTTCACCTCTTCCGTGGAGGCGGACGTCTGCTGCAGCGAGGCCGCCTGCTCCGACGACCCCTGTGCCAGCGACTGGCTGGCCTGCGCCACCTGACCGGCCGCGGCCGTCACCTGATGTGCGCCGGCTGCCAGCTCACTCACCGCCGCCACCAGGGTCCGGTGAATGTCGCGTACAACGAAGCCCACCAGCACCACAATCAGCACGAGGACCCCGCTCATCGCGCCGCTGATCGCCTGGCTCCACAATCTCAACGAATCCGCCCGCGCCTGCGACGCGCGCAGCAGTCCACGCTGCCTGTCCTTCATTCGGTTCAACGACTCATCGGCCTCCGTCGTGAAGCGCGCAATTGCGGGCGCCAGCCCGCCCACCTGCTCGAATGCCCCACTCCTCGACAACCGCAGATACTCCTGCGATGTCTTGCCGAACTCCTCCAGGCTGCCCGCAAATCGATCCAGATCCACATTGTCGTCCTGGGTCGAGACCGTGGCCCGCAGTTCCTCGATCTGCGCATGGGCTCGCCGGAACGCCGCCGTCCACCTTTGTGCGCTCTGTTCCGCCCCGCTGCCGAGCTTCAGGTACTGCAGGATGAACGTGCCGCGCAGCGCCGACACCATCTCCCACGACCGTGCCCTCGTCGCATTGATCAGATCCAGGTTGACGGCGGTCTTGCCGGTCGCCTCCGCCAACTCTCGTCCCAACTCGCGCAGATACCAGAAGCCGGACCCCGTGGCCAGAAGGCCGATCGCTGCCAGCGCGCCGACGGCCGCATACAGCTTCGTTGATACTTTCATTGTTTTATTCCCGTCACCCTCTGGATCCGCACTCGCGAATCTCAAAACCGCTGGGTGATGCCCAGCAGAAAACAGTTGTACGCCGAGCCGCGCCCCGCTTTACGAAGAAACTCACCCGGAAAGATATGCCCAAAACCTGCGTCCACCGCCGTGAGCCGTGTGGCGCTCCACTGCAGTTGGAAGTCCGCCTCCTGCCCAATGTGCGAGCCCTGCTGGCCGTTCGACCCAATCACCACCTTGCCGCCGCTATAGATGCCGTCATGGCGGTCCGCCAACCAGAAAGAGTTGTAAGCCGTGCCGATCGTCAGGTTCTGCCGCAGTTTGTATTGCAGTCCCGACCGCGCATGCACGCTGTTCGTCCACGTGAATTGATCCGCCACCCCGAACTTGTCATGCGCACTGGGGAACAGCGGGTCAAACGCGCCATGCACACCGTCTCGCGCGTCCCTGTCGCCGGACGCCCGGTTGAACTCCACATAAACCCTCGGACGGTGCCGCTGTTCCTTCAACGTGTGCCCCACCACCCAGTGCCCGGCCCACGCGGCCACCGGCTCGCCTGCCTGCCGCCCGCGCTGCACCGCAACCTCCACACCATAGTCCATGCGGGCCGGCAGCCTGCCCGCCCAACGGAAGCCCGCGGTCTTGGTATCCAGGTGGCCGGGCCCGGCCTTCTCCCCCCGGATATCGTGCTCCAGCCGCCAGAAGACATAGGGCTCCAGCACGGCATTCGGAATCAACCGGTCCAGTAATCCGTTCAATCCGTGAAAATGCTGGCCCGGCGTTGGGGTATCGAAGCCATCTGTGTAGATCCGGTCGGATGCGCCGCTGAACCCATCCAGCCGCAGCCCCCGGTAGTGAACAGTCACGCGAACTCCGTCCAAGGTCCGGCCGACATTCGACCAGTTGGGATCCGCCACCAGCCGCCCCTCGCCAAAGCTCAGGCTCTGCCGTCCCGCCCGGACACTAATCCACCCGGATTCCGCTTCACCAATCTGCACATACCCCAACCGCAGATCCAGCGGATCCTTCTGGGAACTGGGTGCTGGCGAAACATTCGTCAGAAACGAGCGCGCGTCCTGCGCCTGGAATGAGAACTTCAGCCACCGCACCGGAGCCGCCTCCAGGTTGAACCGCAGCCTCTGCAACAGGTACGCATTGCTGGCCGGCTTGAAACCGATACCGCCCAGCGCCTCCAGACGCACGCGTTCCTCGCCCCCCAGCCTCAGCCATCCAGGCAGCTCAGAACCCGCATACCGCGAAATCAGGCCTTCCGGTTGGCCGCCCGTCTGCGCCAGGGTACCCCGCTGCGCGGCGATCAGCAAAATCAATGTGGCGATCAGGACTCGAGAGTACGTAGAGCGGCCTCCGCGTACCCATATCGGTCCGAATTCCAGATGTGTGGAGAAAATGCGCGCGAGTCAGGAGTACGCCGGCAACCTGGGCAGTGCGGATGCGTACCGCGATTCAGAACGGGCAGTTCCTCCCGGTGACCACCGGCGTAGGCTTCCGCCCTGCCAATCGGGAAAGTCCCCTGAGGCAGATCCGCTAGGGCGACGCCTACTCGTGCGCCCACCAACCCTACTGCCGGCGAAGTGCGGCCAGGACAGCTGCCGGACGAATCGGTAGATCCCGCAGCCGCGCGCCGGTGGCGGTGAAGATTGCATTCCCAATCGCGGGCGCGACCGCCGTAGTTGCCGGTTCGCCCAGCCCGACTGGCGCCTCCGTACTAGGCATAAATTCGATTTCGATCTCCGGCACGTCACCCATGCGCAGCACCCGGTAGCTGTCGAGATTTGTGTCCTTCGGTTGCCCGTTCAGGAACTCCGTGCCCTCATACAAGGTCATGCCCAGGCCCCACAAAGCGGCCCCCTCCACCTGCGCCGTCGCACTGTCTGGATGAATGATGGTACCCGCGTCGATCACGAGGCTCAGCTTTTCCACCGTAACGTGGCCATTTGTCCGGTTCACTCGCACGCGAGCTGCACAGGCGACCCAAGTCGGCATGGTTCGCTCCTGTCCAAAGGTCGATGCGAGGCCGATGCCAACATCCTTCGGCACGGGCTGCCCCCATCCGGCCTTTTGCGCAGCGCGGGCCAGCACCGCGGCCTGGCGGCGCGCGCCGCCAATCGAGTTGGGCGCCGTCCCGGCGTTACGGCCCGCGCCATCGAGCAGACTCAGACGGAACGCCAGCGAATCGACGCCCGCGGCGCGGGCAGCCTCGTCCATAAAAGTCTCCACGGCCCAACTCGTCCAGCCGGCGCCCACGGAACGCAGGTACCCGGGCCGGAACGTCCGGTCGGCCAGGTCGTGCCGTAGCGCGCGCACTCTGTGTGCGCCGACGGAGTACCAGTGGTCCGCGCCTGAGATGGCGAAAAGGTCGTAGAGGTTGCCCTTGGCATCCTTCGGCATGAAGTAAGGAGCAATGTGGGCTGTCGGCCAACCGGCTGCCGCGTGATGCTCCATCGCGGCGATCCGGTTACCCTCCCCCCAGGCCAGCCGCAGGACCTGTCGTGAGGCGGATCTAGGACAATCGAAACGCATGTCATCGGCTCGTGTGCAGATCATCTTGACCGGCTTGCCCATCGCTTTGGCGGCCAGCGCCGCGGGGACTGCATAGTCGCCATCCAGGCGGCGGCCGAAGCCGCCTCCCAGCAGATAGCTGCGCATCACGATCTTGTCTTCGCTCCGGCCCAACGCCTTCGCCAGCACGGGCAGGATCGACGATTGCCATTGATTCCCGGTGTGGATCTCAAACACGCCGTCCTTTTCAAAGGCCAGGGCATTCACCGGTTCCAGGGCGTAATGCATGACCGTGGTGGTCGTATAGGTCCGCTCCAGCTTGCGCTTCGCACTCGAGATCGCGGCATCCACACCAGCGTCGTCGACCATCAGCGAACCCCCTTTGGGATCCGCAATGAGCTCGGCTGCGCGTTGCTGGAGGTCGCGCTCCGACACCTGGGCGGCGGGCCCGGACTGCCATCGCACCTGAACCAGGTCGGCCGCCCGATTCGCGGTCGTGAAGCTGTCGGCGTAAACTATCACCCAGCCTGGAGCCGTTCCGGACGGATCCTCGAGCGCAATGCTCCGCAGATAGCCGGGCAGGCGCCTGGCCGCCGAATCGTCCACCGAAACCACCTTGGAGTCGTAGCGCGTCGGGGGCACTTTCGGCCGGGCGTAGACCATGCCTGGCACTGATGCATCAATGCCATACCGGGCCTTGCCGTCGACCTTGGACGGAACATCCAGCGCCATCGTCTCCTTGCCGATTAAGCGCCGTTGGAGTGCCGGCTTGACCGGCATGCCTTTCAACTGCTCGGGCGTGTAAGTCCGCCGCAAATCCCCGCGCGCCACGATGTCTCCATAAGGAATCGATCTTCCGTTGGCGTGCACGGCGCCATCACGCGCGGTACAGGCTGTTGGGTGGACACGCAGGAGTTTCGCGCCCTCTTCAACCAAAGCGATGCGCCCCGCGGCGCCGGCGCGGCTGAGCAGGGGGAAGCTTTGCCAGACTGACCAACTGCCACCCGTGATCATCAGCCCCCACTTAGGGTCGGAATCCACCGTGACCGTCCTGACCTTGTTCCAATCGGCCTCCAACTCGTCAGCGACAATGCGAGCCAGCGCGGTACCGACATGCTGGCCCATCTCCGCCCGGACGATGTTGACCGTCACGGTCCCGCTGGGATCGATCCCATACCAGATTGTGGGCTCGAATAGATCGCTGGCGCGGCCCGCCGGAACTGCGCCCAGGCCCGACCGCGCGTATCCCAGCATCACCCCCGCTCCCATCATGGCGATGAGAAAACCGCGGCGCGAAGGATCAGGCGTGTTCCTGAGGCCGTGGGCGGACAAACTAATCATGTGAGGCCCCTTCCCGCATTCTTGCTGCCGCCAGCTTGATGGCTTTGCGGATTCGAACGTAACTCATGCAACGGCAGACATTCCCCGCCATCACGGCGTTGATGTCGGCGTCGTTGGGATCGGGATAATCCTTGAGCAGCGTGGCGGCCTGCATGATCTGACCCGGTTGGCAGTAGCCGCATTGCGGCGCCTGCACCTCGAGCCATGCGGTTTGCAGCGGATGCCTGCCCTGCGCATCGAGTCCTTCAATCGTCGTGATCCGGGCCCCGGCAACCGCACGAATCGGCGTGATGCAGGCTCGTGTCGCGCGCCCTTCCACATGCACCGTGCACGCACCGCAAAGGCCGATCCCGCAACCGAACTTGGTCCCGCTGAGCCCCAGTTCCTCGCGAATCACCCAAAGCAGAGGCGTGTTCTCCGGACTGTGAACGGAAACCTTGGCGCCGTTCAGCTCAATGGTGGTCATGCTCGTGTCACTCCTTTTCGTCCACGCAAGCTATTCCTGCTTGGCCGCCGTCCTGCGAATCACACGGATCCTGCTCTCCAGGTCGCGCCATGGCGGCAATTTGGTCCGCGTTCGCCGCAGATACGCTGCCAGCCGTGCGATCTCGGCATCCGTCAGGGAGGAGGCAAATCCGGGCATCACCAGTCCCGGCGCGCCGTCCGTGCTGCCGACACCCTGCAATACCACCTGAATGAAGTTCGCCGGATCCGGCATCGTTAGCGAGCTGTTCAGGGCCAGTTCCGGGCGCGCGGCCAGAGGGCCGGAACTCGCGTTGTAATGACAGGCGATGCAGGCTGCGGCATACAGCGCTGCATCCGGGTCGTCTTCCTGGCCGCTGCCAAGTGAGGAAGTGGCCAGCGCTTCTCGTATCCTGGACTCGGTTCCCTCCGCGCGAGGATTCGCTTGATCCGCATCGATGAAGTACGCTGCGATCGCCCGAATGTCGGAGTCCGGAACTATGGGCAACGCCAGGCTGTCGCGAATGACCGCGGTCATTGTCGAGCTCGTTGCGCCGTGGAGCGGGCTGGAACCGGTGCGCAGGAACTGGAACAGCTCCTCGCGCGTCCACGGGATGGGCGACGGGTTGGCGCTGTTCAGCGCGGGCGCAATCCAGCCGTCTATCCCAGCGCCGGCGTAAGCACGGCGGCTCTCTTCTCCGCCGAGCGCATTCCGCGGCGTGTGGCAGCCCGAACAGTCCGCCAGGCCCTCCGCCAGGTAGGCGCCGCGATTCCATTCATCGCTCCTCGCTCGATTAGGCTGGTAGCGCCCTTCCTGAAAGAAGAGGATCTTCCAGCCCTCCTGGAAAGCGCGAATCCTCAACGGGAAGGGCAGGGTATTGCCCGGCACGGAAGCCCTCACCGCAGTGCGCGTCATGAGGAACGCGTATAACGACCGGATGTCTGAGTCGCTGAGCTTGGTATACGCGTAGTACGGGAAGGCGGGGAACAGATGCGATCCGTCGCGCGACACACCCTCCCTCATCGCGCGAGTGAATGCCTCCAGTGGCCACAGCCCGATTCCTGTTGCCGGATCCGGCGTGATGTTCGATCCGTAGATCTTTCCAAACGGCGTATTCACCGCATAGCCGCCGGCGAAGACGGGTCCTCCGGTTTGTGTGTGGCAGGAGGCGCAATGCCCCGCGGCAGCGAGCGCTGCCCCCTGCGCGATATCCGCGGCAGGGAAACTTGCTTGAGCAGCGCTGCCGAGCGGCCCGATCTCGCTCCGCCGCGCCAGCAGCAGCAGGCCGCAGAGCGCCAGCACTGCCACGGCCAGGGCAGCGATACCAACGCGACGGATCACTGCTTCGCTCCTTGCGCGGCACGGCGTGGATCGTCTTCCGCATTCCGGTATTCCAGGCCCAGCGGTCCAATCGCCGTCACCTGGGTGACATACTCTCCGGACTTCGCCCAATGGTAGTGGTACGTGTTGCCCGGAAGCACGACGACGCTGCCAGGTGGATACGCGGTCAGATTGTCCGCCTCGAATGTCTCGCCCAGGCCGATATAGAACACGCCAGAGAGGACCGTGTAGACCCGATCCTCCGGATGGCGGTGCGGCATCAGTTTCACGCCTGACGGCACCTTGACCCTCACCACGTAGGGATGCGCGGTCGAGGGCTCCCCGACCACCACCGCGAGCCGGACCGATGGCGGGAAGGCGGGGAACGGTTTCCAGTCGATATCTTCCGGCAGCACGGACCGAAAGACCGCCTGCCCTGGTTGGTGGAGCGGGCGGTCGCTGGCGCGCGCGTTCTCCTGTGCCTCCCAGGAGAGTCCCGACAACGCGCAGAAAAGCACTCCGATCGAGATACGTCGAAACATCTCATCGCTCCTTGCTGTGGCTCTGGCTCCGGCATCGCAGATGCTCCCGTCGAGCCCAGGCGTCCAGGGACTCGATAAACGTCGTCTCAAACCGGCGGCGACCGCTCCCGCCCAGCCGTCCTGAATCGAACCTACGCCGCTTTGCTCACGGCAAGTACCTTCAGGAGCTCCCAGGCCGCGGCCGTCGACGAGGCCGGGTTTTGCCCGGTGACCAGCCGGCCGTCGACCACCGCGAAGCTTTCCCAATCGGCCGCTTTCTCATACAGGCCGCCGATCCTCTTTAGCTCGTCCTCAACCAGGAACGGCACGACCTTCGTGAGCTGTACCGCCTCTTCTTCGCCGTTGGTAAACCCGGTGACGCGCTTGCCTTTCACCAGCGGCGCGCCTTTGTACATGACGCGATGGAACACGGCCGGCGAATGGCACACAGCCGCGACAGGCTTGCCGGAGTTGTAGAAGGCCTCGATCAGCGCGATCGAAACGGGATTATCGGCCAGGTCCCACATGGGGCCGTGCCCGCCGACGTAGAAAATCGTGTCGAAATCTTCCGCCTTCATGTCGGCCAGTTTGACCGTGTGCGCCAGCGCCTGTTGCGCGGCTTTGTCCCCTTTGAACCGGGTCATGGCTGTAGTCTGGTTCTCAGGCAGGTCACTCTTCGGATCGACCGGGGGCTGCCCGCCCTTCGGAGACGCCAGGGTCAATTCAACGCCGGCGTCCCTGAATACAAAATAGGGAGCGGCAAACTCTTCCAGCCAGAAACCGGTCTTGCGGCCGGTATCGCCCAATTGATCATGTGACGTTAGCACCATCAGGATTTTCATTTCGTTGCTCCTTAGTTGGACTGGATCTTCCTTCGTTCGCGAATCTGCCACCAGGAAATCGTTGAGCCGCACAGCACCTTTGGATGAGCTGCCGACCCTCTGACGTCAGCGAGGTTTAGCCGGGCGCCAACCACCTGGTGAGTTTCCATCCCCTCGCCGGCTGTAAGTGCATGCCGCCAGCCAAACCCTGTTGCGGCATTCCAGCCGCCGGAAACGCGGGAATCTGAAGCGCTTAGCCCAAGTCGCAGCCGGCCGGGCGCAGCTTGCCGGTCAACAAGTGTCGAATGATCGGCACTGCGGGTCGACACTCCCTGGTGATACGGGTGCGCAAGCGCGGCAGGCGCGTCTTTGCGATCTCGATGACAAGCCACGAAGAATGAGCCCTGGTGCCGAGTGGGGAGAAGCCTCTCCATGGTCTCCTCTCCAGGGCCGTCCGTCTCGATCGCACACACGTTCGCCCCCAGTTGCGAGATCTTCGATTGCCCAAGGACGTCCAGCGAACGAAGGACAGGCGTCACTCTTCGATACGCGTTCGATCGATGGACCTGCGGCCCCGTGGAGTGCGTCGTGGTTGCGGCCACCTGCGCCTCCAATTACTTTGCTTGCGCGGCGAGTTTCCGCGCCTCTTGCGGCAAGAACGCCGCGACCAGGCCTGCGATTTCGTCCGCGGCGGTGTCGAGCGCAAAGTGGCCTGCCTCGAGCACATGGACCTCGGCATTTGGTACGTCGCGGCGATATGCCTCCGGCTCGGTCAAGTCGAACGAGAGATCGTACTTGCCCCAGATCACGAGCAAACGTGGCTGGTTGCGGCGCATCCATTCCTGCCACTTCGGGTATGCCTGCACGTTGCTGCGATAGTCGTAGAACAGGTCGCTCTGAATCTGCGCCTGGCCTGGCTGGCTGAGAAAAGCGAACTCGTCGGTCCATAGGTCGGGGTCGTATCGCTCCACGTTCGGATCGTTGCCCAGATGTCGTGTGCGCGTCGTGGCCAGAGACAGGAGGTTGCTGCGAAGCTTCTCTTCGTTAGCAGCGCGGTCGGCCCAGAAGGCGCGCCTCGCGTTCCAATTCGCGCCCAAACCGGTATCGTGGGCCACTGCGTCCTGAACGATCAGCCCCTGCACCCGCTCCGGATGCGCCAGCGCCATGCGAAACCCGACCGGGCCGCCGTAATCCTGCAGGTACAGCGTGTAGCGCGGGAGGTTCATCGCTTCGGTGAACTGGTCCATGATTTCGGCGTAACGATCGAAGGTATACCCGAAGCTCGCCGGGTCGGGCCAATCGCTGTGGCCAAACCCGGGGTAGTCGGGCGCGATCAGGTGATAGCGATCGCTCAGTCGCTGGAAGAGCGGCTCGAACATCCGCGAGGACGAAGGCAATCCATGCAGCAATAGAATTGCTGGAGCGTTCGTGGGGCCAGCCTCACGATAGAAGATCGAAAGGCCGTCGATCAGGATCTTGCGATAAGAGGTCGGATATTTCATTGGTTGCTCCTTGGCGCGGCCGCCGGAAGCTCGCCGCGGTCAGTACAGAGCAATTGCTCTTCCACGTCGTGCGGACGAAGGACGAGGCGTCAACCCGGGCGGCGCCAAGCCGGCGAAAAGGCACGGTCCCTATTGACCGGCCGAGGCTTGGCAAATGCGGCGCTGCATGGTCGTCTGTCGGGTGTTCGACTCATCGGGCCGCCAGATGCCCACAAGCTCGCTCGTATCTCCTGTATTCGACCTTCGAGCACTCTGGTCACCCGGTTGCAACAGGAAGCTCAGAGGTGTACATGGCAAACGAAGCCGTTCAGGAAGTAGCAGTCGCGCCCTGGTCGATCGACCCGGCCCACTCTTCGATTCAGTTCAAGATCCGCCACATGGCGATCGCGTGGGTCCGCGGCAGTTTTCGCGTGCGGACCGGAACACTGCATCTGGTCAAAGACAATATCGCCGAGTCGCGGATCGAGGTTGACATCGATCCGGCCTCGGTAAACAGCGGTGAAGTGGATCGGGATACCCACCTGCGCAATGCGGACTTCTTTGACGTTGCGCGCTACCCATCCATCCATTTCCAATCCACCGGGATCTCGGGGAGCCCGGGGAGTCCGGTGGTGGCCGGCGATCTCACAATCCGTAGCGTTACCCGGCCCGTCGAGGTGAAGGTGGGCGAGATCTCGGCACCGACTCCAGACCCATGGGGCAGTGTTCGAATTGCCGTTACCGCCAGCGTCACGATCAACCGCAAGGACTTCGGGCTTACCTGGAATAAGGCGCTCGAGACCGGCGGCTTCTTGGTCGGCGACGACATTTTCGTCGACCTGGACATTGAGTTCGTCTCCAACGCAAAGTGACGAGTCCACTGCCACGGGCAGTGCGGAATCCGTCCCTGCTGCTCGTCCACGCCATCGGCGATGAGCAGGAGCCATGCGGCCCACTCGACGCAAGGGCAGGCCGCATGGTAGCTCCAGCGAGCCCGCTGCTCGCGTGTTTGTTCCCTCGGCCTCTGGCCATGTTTGGAGCGAAGATCCACCGATTTCGGCCAGGGGCCGCAAGACCATCACAGGGTTTGCAGATCTTTATTTCCTTTATTTGCAACAACGCCAATGAAGAGAAGGCGAAGCGGCCTTGACCATGCCAGCTACCTTGGAATCGCGCCGGCTTTCCTGCCGGCTTTTTGCATTTCTAAGGAGACTTTCATCATGGCTTCCGCCGCCCAGCTCACCGCCAACCAGGCCAACGCCCAACTCTCCACTGGACCCGTCACCGTCCAGGGCAAATCGCGCTCCGCCCAAAACGCCCGCCGCCACGGCCTCACCGCCCGCTCGCCCCACATCTCAGAAGACGACCGCGCCGAATTCGCCGCCCTCGAAGCCCGCCTTCTCCGCGAGACCCACCCCAAGTCCTGTCTCGAAGAGGAGGTGTTCCACCGCATCCTCGCCCACACCTGGAACCTCCGCCGCATCGAAACCTTCGAGTCCGCCATCCTCGCCGAAACGGACCCAATCGACTTCTCCGAGACCGACGCCGCCCGCCTGAACCACTTCGCCCGCTACCGCCGCGACCTCGAGCGCTCGCTCTACCGCGCCATGAACGAACTCCGCAAACTCCAGACCGAACGCGCGACCCTCCAACTGCAGGGTCCCTTTGCCATCCATGCGGTCGCCGAATCCACCCCAATGGCCGAGATGACGACTTTGCTTCCGCAACTCCGCGAAGTCTTCAGCGGATCCCATACCGACCAGGTCACGGCCCGCGTCCGCTTCACAACCGGCACCAAAACCGCCGTCCAGTTCAGCAAATCCTTGACTGCCAAGTGGCTCAAGAAAGTCAGGGCAGGCAAACCCGCCGTGGAAGCCGCGGCCTGAACACTCTCACTCCGTTCCCTCGAACCGGTTCCAGCGTTCGTCCGTTCCATCTCCGTCGTTCCGCCTCACCGGGCGCCAGATCCTTGAAAACCACACCGCCTGATTACCGTCAGGGGGGCTGCGCGGCTTCTGCTACGAGTTGCGAATAGTGTCGGCTCCCCTCGCTTGCCCAACCCGTCCGCTCACCCAGTCCCCGAAGCCTCAGCGACGGGCTCCCCCTGAGCCACCGGGCACAACGCCGCCTCGCACGGTTTGACGAAACGAAGCCACCCATGAATTCCAGCGTCCAGCCCGAACCCGGATCGGCCCATTCGTGCGTTCATTCCGAACCGCGACTGCGAGGATGCCCGCATCGCCCCACGGGCCGCCAAAGCGCACGGATCCGCGAACGGAGCCGCGAACGTGAGTGAGCGGATGGCCACCGAAAGGCTCCACTCAGGCAGTATCGCGACCAATTGCCAGCGCGTCTTCAATGGACAGGGCCCCGGACACCCACGCGTTTTCAACGTGGGATCAACCCAAAGGCTCCAGCCATCAACCGGACGAGCCCGTCGTCCCGCCCAAAACCCCTGCGAAATCACCCACAGGCAAACGGCCCGAACTCCGCCTTCACCCGATCCGATTCTGACGCGTTATCGAGGATCAGCACCCGGAACTCCTTGCCGCCCGGCGATACGCGCACCAGAATATGTCCGTCGTCGCTCTTCAGGTTCGCCAGTCCCTTATTCGCGATCTTGTTCTCGGCCTTCAGTGCCGTCGCGTACACATCGCGGGGCCCTGGATACAACGTCGTGCTATACATCCGCTGCAAGCTCGAAATCGCGGGATGCGCCGAATCCCAGGCCATCAGGATGAACGCGCGCGGCCGCAGCGACCGCACATACTCCGCACCCGTCGTGTCCGTATACCCGTGGTGATTCAGAATCGCCACCTCCACCGGACCCGCGGCCCGCGCCACGGGCGACTCGATGTCCTTCCATGCCGCCGAGCCGTCGTTAATGCCGCTAGGCAGGTCCCCGCCCGTGTAGTAATCGAAAGGCCCGTAGCTCAGCCGCAAAGCCAGGCAGCACATGTTCTCGCTCGGATAATCGGCCCGCGCGAGCGTCTCCAGGGCAGGGAAATGGTGCCGCGTCGACTCGCCCACTCCGGTCCAGACTTCCCCATTCACGGCCAGGTTCCGCACCGAGAAATCGCCAAAATCCGCGGGTTTCCTCAGCAGGCGGATCTGCTGCCGGGATCCGGCCCGGAACTTCTCCGCCACGGCGCCGTTCTTCTGCTGCGCCTTCACGAACTCGATATAGTTCAGCGCCGCCGCGCCTTCCTGCTTCACCGGGTAAGAGTAATCGGGATACCCGCGATCCAGAATCCGCCGGATCGGCACAATCTCCGCCACATCGGAGATGCCGGTCAGCTTGTACCCGCCCAACCGGGCTGTGGGTGACTCCGCCACAACATCGCCCATGTGGTCGCCATGCAGGTGGGTCAATACGAAGTAGTCGATCTCATTCCGGCCGGCCGCCTGCAGGTGCCGCTTCGCATACCGCCCCAGCCATTCGCCCGGCCGCCGCGAGTCGTCCGGCTTCGGCGCAATGGTGTACTTCAAACCGCCCGACGTGGCGCCCGCGTCCACCATCATGGACGTCCCGTCGGGACAGATGAACAGGGTGGAATTGCCGCGTCCCGTGGCAATGTGGTGGATATCCAATCCGCCCGGCTGCCAGGGCGGACAAACCGTACCCACCGTCTGGCCCAACAGGGAATTCTTGGCCCACGCCCCGGCGAGAAGCGGAGCGGCAAAAAGCGATTTGAGGAAGTCTTTGCGTGTCATGGCGAGAATTCGGCGGAGCGTTCTAGAGTCGATCCGGCGCACCGGCCCCACTCGATCAGGCCCGGCTCCATCCCAGCGCCAGGCTCTGCTCCGAACTCAAGAGTATATCCGGGCCGCCACCCCGAGTCAGTCTTTGAGGTGTAACAAGGCCGCTGGACCGCAACCGCTGCCTATTCGCGATCACTCTGATACCGGAACACGGCCTGGCCCGTCCGGTCAATATAGGCGCAATCGTGCCCGGAACAGACATGAGCCAGTCCCAACCGGAATCCGCTCGCCCTGGTGTACTCCGCGTCGAACAGCTTTCGCCCCCCTTTGTCGATGAAGTGCACAGCCCCAAACGGACGGCCTACCACGGCCGCGCCTTCCGAGAAGTCCTGCGCATACTCAAACTGCGCCGGGAATACTTCCCGCCCTGCCTTGTCCATGTAGCCCCAGTCCCGGCCTTTCAGGAACCGCGCCATCCCATCGGAGAACGGACGGACGTGCCTAAATTGGAGTGGAATCCGAACCGTCCCGGTCTTGTCAATGAAGCCGGAACCCCCAGCGCCAGAAACTCTGGCTAGTCCCTCCGAGAAGTTGTCGGCGGATCCGTATGTCGTCTCGAACAGCGGGACGCCGCTTTTGTCGATGTAGGAGTAGCGGCAGCCCGGGAACTTCGCCCGTCGTACATCAGTACCCTCCGGGGCTCCAATCGCTACACCGCCTATGATGCAGCCACCGCGCCACGGACTCATGCAGGGGCCCTCCGCTATCACCCGGGCCGCCCCTTCCGAAAAGGGTTCGGCCTCCAGAAATCGAGGAGCGATGGCAAAGGCGCCGCTCTTGTCGATATAGCCCCACAGTCCGCCAACGCGTACTGCCGCGAGGCCCTCCGAGAACTCCGTTGTCCCTTCAAACTTCTCGGGGATCACTCTCCGGCCCTGGAAATCGACAAAGCCTTCCTGCCTCGAGCCATTCAGCTTCCGATAGGTGCGGATCATCCCCTCTGCCGCTTTGCCGGTGCGCTCTGAGCCGTCGGACAGAGGCTCCAGTTCCTTGCCTTGCTCATTGACCCAGAAACGGCCGCCAAATCCGGCGCTGGCGATCCCTTCGTGGAAGTCGTCCCAGCCGATGTCTCCCAGAACCCGGAACTGCGGCTGGATTACCACTCGTCCCTCGATGTTGATATACCCGGCCTTGCCCTGAACCACGAACCGGAACAATGGCGTGTCCGAATTCTTGTCCTTCTCCCAGATCTCCTTATCACCCGGCATCTGTCCCGCCAAAAACGGCAGCAACGCCAAGCTGCCAATTGCGGAAACTCCGGCGGAAATCCAGTTGGAACGCATCTCTTTATTGAATCCTAAGCTGGACGGAGCTTCAACCCCGCCCTGATTACGCGAACTTGCGGCTACGGAACCGGCGTCGACGCCGCGTCAATCGTCTTCAGGAACTCCACTATCTTCGACCGGTCCGCGGGACTCGACAGCGTGTCCACTCCACTTGTACCTGCGCTCCGGTGGGACACGCTATTCAGAACTTCATCCAGGCTAATTGCCGCGCCATTGTGCAGGAAGGACTGCGGAAACGCGAAGACCGACAGCAGCGAGGGCGGTACATACCCGTTCGCGCCCAGCGGCGGCGCTCCATTCTGCCGCACCTCGTTGAGCGCCAGCGAATTGAACGTCCCCACATTCCGCAGCTCCCCGCTAATCTCTTCGCCTCCGCTGATCAGCCCGGCGACCGGTGGAGGTGTGAACCGGATCTTCGCCGTCGTCCATTGCGGACCGCCATGGCATTGCTGGCAGTTGGCCGAAACAAACAAAGCCCGGCCCGCAAGCACGTTTGGATCCGACTTCGAGAACGGCGAAACCGGAGGCCGGATGCCATACTGCACATACGCCTTCAACGCATCCCAGGCTCCTACCCCGCGTACCTTCAGTTGACTGCGCCCGCCATTCGCCAGCGGAGTCAGGTTCGTCACGGCGCTCTCCGGAGTCACCCCGTCACCTTGCACGATGAGTCCCTCGCCGCCCGAAACCGCCCGGATGTTCAGTTCAAAGTCTTCCTGCTCATCCCGCTCGGCCGACCAGTTCAACGGCCGCATCGAAGTCCGGTTCGGGTCCGTCAGGTCGAAATTCGTATGTTGGGGAATCGTCCGTTTCGGGCCCGAAGCAAAGATCCACACCACGTTGTCCGACAGGCCGGACGGATGGCAAGTCGCACACGCGCCCCAGCCGTTCGCCGACATGCGGCCCGTGATCGCCGGCGCCCCCAGGGTCGGCGGATCGAACACCCCCACCGACGTGTTGTACAGCTCCTTGCCGATCTGGACCTTCTCGGCCAGGCTCCCGGCCGCCGGTTGCTTCGCTGACAGCACCGTGGCCATCGTGCTCTCCTGGCCGGCCAAGTTCAGCACCGTCAAGTCCCGCGACACGTAGTTCATTACGTAAGCCCGCGTATCCGAGGAGTTGATCACGATCCCACGCGGATTCCTGCCCACCGGCAATTGCAGCACGCGCGTCGAGTTCACCGGATCGTTCCGTACCGCCGCGGCGCCCGTCGACGGATTCACCGATACCTTGACCACCACATTGCTGGCCGCGATCACCACATACCCCTCGTCCGCCCCGTGTTTGAACGCAAGCGCCCAGGGCAGGGTATTGAACAGTTTCGGGCTGCCCGTCTGGTTCTTCACCGCCAGGTGCAGGTTGATGGTCTGGCCCGCATCCAGGCCGCTTGTCCGGTTGATCGCTGAAAGCAGGCTCTGCGTATTCACATCAAAGCGTACCGGGCCGTTCGGCGATGCCCCCACGCTCGGCACGAACGCGAACCCGCCTTTCACCGCTATGTTGTTGAGCTGGTTTGGATACGCGCCTGTGGTGAACGTGAAATTCGCAGGATTGCCCGGATCGCCCGGCGGGACCCGCCCAATCGCGTCGCCCGTCGCCCGGAAGCCCGTGTCCGCCAGCGGTTTGATCGTGATGTTGCCAGTCACGGTGTCGGTGCTTGCAGCGATCACCGTCACGTGCCCGGCCTTCGCATCGTCCTGACCGTCCAGCTTTCCGGCGACCGGCAGCGCCAGGAACTGGGTGACATAGATCGTCTCGTCGGCATCGTCGGCGTCCCCATCGTTCGTGATCGCCAGGCCCCGAGGCTCCGGGCCGACGCCAAAGATCGTCTTCGTCACGGTATCGGTCGCTGTATCGATGACCGACACGGAATCCGACCGTGAATTCGAGACATACAGCTTCCGCCCATTCGGACTCAGCGCCAACCCATACGGTTCTGTGCCCACCACGATGTGCTTAGTGGGCTTGAAGATGACGCCGTTCTTCAAATTGAGCGGGACTACCGTCACGGTGCCGCTGACCGTATTCGCCGCGTACGCCTTCGACCCGTCGGGTAGGATGGCCACCCCGTTCGGCTCCGTCTGAACCGGAACTTCAGCCAGCCGCCGGTTCCGGTCCAACCGCACATCGAAGAAACTCACGCTGTTGTTGTCAGGATTCGCGACCACCAGGAAAGCATCATCCGCCGTGATTGCCAGCGGCTGGGAGGAGGTGGGCCCGCTGAACATCGTGGGCCCTGCCCCCTGCACCGGAATGGGCTGGTAGACCAGCCGTGCGAATCCGGCGATGGCGAGGCAGATCAAGGGGATGCCCATTCTCCGCCGCCGCTTCAGGGGCAAGACAATCGCAGGCCAGCGCTTCGCCAGGACGACCATGGTCAAGCCGAGGCCCATCAGCAGCCACGAACCGGGTTCGGGCACATTCGTCAGGGGTGCATCCACCAGCAAATAGGCGGACCCGCCCCCGTTGGAGATAGTAGGCGTGATGGTCAGCGAGTGGTTGCCCGCAGCCAGGTGGAAGATCCCGATACTGACGCCGGCTGTCGCCAGGCACGGCACCGGATCATCGCCGCAATCGATGTTATCCACCGGCACCGATGTCAGGCCGATCGAGCTGCCGAAGTCGAAGATTTCAAACCGCTCTCCGGAAAGAAACGCATCGGTCACCGTGAGCACGGCGCCGCCAACGGGAGCCGTGAAGGTCCAGGGAGCCGCGCCCAGCAATCCGGCTACGGTACCCGAACTCTCGATGCAGAACGGTCCGGAAGGATCCGCCGGATCACAGCCGGTGGCACTGATGCCGGCATCGCTAAACCCGAACTCCTGGTAAGTTCCAAAAGTGATGACGCTGGCGCCAAGGTGCATGGCCAGCATGAGGCTGAGAGCGAGAACGCAGAAGACGACTCTGACGCCCTTTCGAACGACATCGAAACGAGTGTTCACGTAGGCCCCTCCTAATCAGCAGTCGCCGCGGCCCGAACCCCGGAAGACAATTGCAAACCCCCCAGCCCGGGGTACAAGCCGGAACCGGCGGCCGTCCTGACTAAGTGATCCTATCCTCCGATCCGTTTCACTTCAAGACAAAACAGTACGGAATTGGTACTAAGTTGGGTTCCACAAACAATGCGCGCCCCGCCAGCCACCACAGCCTTCATTTGGGCAGCGGCGGCCAGCGGAGCGCGTATACCGGCTCCCAGGCTAGTTCGCTTTTAGAAGAAGAACCGCAACGACAACTGCAGGTTCCGCACATCCCCCGTCTTGCCGGTCACCTTGCCGAACGAAGCGCTGGTCGGGTCAAAGTTCGCTCCGCCCAGATTCGGATGGTTGAAGGCATTGAACGCCTCCGCCCGGAACTGGAAGCCCGTCTTCTCCGTCACGCTGAACCTCTTGAAAAGGCCGATGTTCCAGTTCTGCAGGCCCGGATTGTGGATGATGTTCCGCACCGCCTGCGTCGTATTAAACGTGCCCGCCGACGGAGCGGTGAAGATGGGCGACCCGTTTGAGTTCGTCACCGAAAACCATTGGTTCGGATCGCTCGACCCGTTCGCCGCGAACTGCCCCACCACCGTGGGCGACCCGTTCATGTTCCAGAACTGGCCCGCGCACGACATGCTGCCGTCCTGGCCCACACCCGCATAGTCGTTGCCCTTCGCCACACTGCATGGCGTCCCGGTCTGGAACTGCGAAATGCCGCTCAGTTGCCAGCCGCCCAGCAGTTTGCCGCTCAGCTTGGATTGGTCACGGAAGAACGGCAGTTCATACAGGTAGTTCACGATCAGGATGTGGGTGACGTCGAAGTCCGAGAGCCCCCACAGGTTGTGCGCATCGTAGGTGTCCGGAATGATGTCCCGCTGCGCCGAACCGTCGTCCATGCTCTTCGAGTAAGTGTACGCCGCCCCGAACGAGAAGCCGTTGGCGAACCGCCGGTTCCAGCTCAGCTGCAGCGAGTTGTACATCGAGCTCGCGACATTGTCCGACTCGCGGATCGAGTTATAGCCGGCATAGGGACGCAGCGCGTCCAGGTTTACGCCCGGATTCGCCAGCACCGTGGCGACCGTTGGCTGGTTGATGTTCGCCTCGCGCTGCAGGTGCAGGCCGCGGCGGCCAACATAACCCACCGACACCACCGACTTCCAGAAGAAATCCCGCTCCACCGTGAAGTTCCACTCCCATGACTCGGGATTCTTGAACGCCTTGCTCTGCGTCGTCACCGTCAGGGGCAGGGAATTCGCCTGTGTCCCGCCCGGATTGTCCACGCTGCCGAACGACACATTGGCGGTGGGCTGGAACGGCGGATTGCCGCCCAGGAAGATGGAATCGCTCACGCCCAGCTTGGTGAAGAACCGCCCCGCTCCGGCGCGCAGCACCGTCTTCGGGTTCAGCGCATAGGCGATGCCGACCCGCGGCTGCCACTGATTCCAGCGGACGTCGGAGTAGTGATCCGACGACACGCCATTGCGGAACAGGTAGGCATACTGCGGATCATTTGCTTCGGGGAACCGGCCGGCTGCCGAATCGGGCCAACCGTTGCCGGGAATCACCATGCCGTTGTACCGGTCACCCGATCCGGGAACCACCGCGCCCGTCTTCGGATCCACCTGCACCGCCTGGGCCGGATCATACAGCGACGGGTCGAACACGATCATGTTGCCCCACTGCGCATGGAAGGGCACGACCACCGTGTAGCGCATGCCCAGGTCCACCGTCAGCTTCTGGTTCACCTTCCAGCGGTCCTGCGCGAAGCCCTCGTACATGTTGCCGCGGAAGATGGTGTACGCCCGCTGGCCCAGTTCCGAGTACGTGTCGAACAGGCCCAGAGCCGCATTTGCGGCCGCGTTGCCCGAGGTCGGCTGGCCCGACCGCGTATCCGTGAAACTGAACTGCCCGTTCTGGTTGTTCGTACACGTGGGGCAGGCGCTCACATTGATCTCGTCGTTGTCGTTTTCCCCGGAACGCTCGAAGGAGAACCCAAACTTCAGTGTGTGGTTGCCCTTGATCCACGTGAAGCTGTCAGACAATGTATAAATCGGCCCGGTGGAGTGCGACGGGTACGGTCCGCCGCTCACCCCGCTGAAGCCCGTCATATTCACCGTCGGAATGCGCGTGGGAATCAGCTTGCCCTGCGGGAATATATATGGATAATTGATCCCGATCGTCGTGCGGTCCAGAAAATTCGCCGTATCCACCGGGATGTAGACATCATCCAGGCTCACCGTGGCCAGGAATTCGTTCACCATCGTCGGGCTAATCGTCCAGACATAATTCACCGAATTGGTCTGGTTCGGCCGGTTGAAGTATTTGGGCGTGAACGGCGTCCCACCGTCGAGTGGTTGATATTCGTTGAAGGCGTAGTTCATCCGGCGGAACTGGATGCGCTGCGTGTCCGTCAGGTTCATATCGGCGGCCAGTGTGTCCTTACGCTGATCCTGGGGATGCGGCAGCGCCGCGTACCAGAACTGGTTCGTGTTGATCGGCACCGTCAGGTTGGGCTTCGGGAACTCGCTCAGGATGCCCACGCCGCTGGGACTCAGTCTGTTCGTGGGAATTACATTGTTCGGGAACGGATTGCCCGTCGTCGGATCCTTGATCTGTACTACTTTCCCGTAGTAGACATTAGTGGGGTTCAATAGTTCACTGAAGTCGCCCTGTCTCATCGCCATCGAGGGCACCGTCATGGAATTGGTGTCCAGGTAACGATTCCTGACCCACTCCTGGCCCCAATACCAGAAGAACTTATTCTTGTCCCGGTTGAGCCGGCCGGGGATATAGAAAGGCCCGCCCGCGTTGTAGCCAAACTGGTTATAGTGGAACGGCGGCACAAAGCCCTGGCCCAGCGTATTGTTCCTCGTCCACGTATTGGCATTGAACGCTGTGTTGCGCAGATACTCATAAGCCGCTCCGTGGAACTCATTGGTTCCAGTCTTGGTAAGAATGCGAATCTGCCCTCCGGAAGACCGCCCATACTCCGCGGCATAATTGGAGGTGAGAATTTGGATCTCTGAAGTGGAATCCACATCGGCGGAGCCCAGGCTCGTTCCGTTCGATCGCGTCCTGACCGCCGGAGCTCCATCGAAAGTAATGAGGCTGTCCTGGGTTCTCGCTCCATTGATGTTGTTGGGCCCCTGGCTGAACGAGAACGACAGCGCGGAGAGATTGCCGCCCCTCGTGCCGGGCACCAGATTTGCCATGAAGATCGGATTCCGGCCGTTCAGTTCAAGGCTGTCGATCTGCTGCCGTGTGACCACCTTCTGGATCGCGGCCGACTCCGTTTGCAGCGCCGCGGAATTGGCGGTCACCACGACCGACTCGTTCGCAGCCCCAATCGTTAGACTCATATCCAGGGCCAGTGCGGCGCTGGGGTCCAGCTTGTTGCCGCTGCTCTCATACTTCTTGAAACCGGTCGCGGTCACCGACACCCGGTAGAACCCGGGCGGGATATTCGTGATCACGTAGCGGCCCGACTCGTTGGTGGTCGACACCCGTTCCAGGCCCGTCTCGTTGTTGACGGTTACCTTGGCGTTCGGAATGGTGGCGCCCGACGGGTCTCGCACATACCCTTGGATGGACCCCAGGTCGGATTGCGCGCGCAGGGGCACGGCTAAGAAGGCGGCAGCAGCCCACACGGCTGCAGCCCCCGCTACAAAGCGGAAACGGCTCATTTCGTCTTCTCCTGATGTTAGGGTTGAACCCCTCTTAATGTTTAATAACCCAACACCCATCGAGATGATTGATCCGTAAGTGGCTTTTTCGAGCCGATCTGTCGATAAGTAGCGGGATTGAATATCCAAAGATGTTTATCGGAAGATCGAGGCAGCGACGGTCTCTCAAGGCGAATATTCGGAAAACATTCAGTTATGCCCGAAGGATTGAGTCACTGTCACGGTGATGATTGTGCTCCTATACAGTTCGGACAGGACGAAGAGAAAGAGAAGTCATTCTTATGTGAGAAGCAAGGGTAAAACAGGCTGTATCGATTGGAGCACTGCATCAATTTAGAAAAGCCGAAAAATGCTACCAAAGGGCTATTGACAGCTTCTGGCAAATTCACCCTGCTAAGAATACGGCAGTTCGTTTCGTCCGCCATCTCGCCCCTCTCCCCCCCCACCAATGGATTACCGTGAGATATGCGATTCACTGCACGGCGGAACTGGGGTACCGTGCCCTTAACCGGCATGCTGCTTCTTCTCACTGTCGTCCTCGCCTCCGCGCAAACCGGCAAACAGGGCGAATTGCAAGTGGATCCCCACTGCGCGGTAGACCTCGACGCCGGCATCAGCGAGTGCATGGTGACCCTCGATGGCGATGGGACCGAGCCGCCAAGCCATCCTTCGGGGCAGGACCACGACTTCCGGTTGGAACCATCCGGCTCCCGGCTCTACCTCCAACCCCGGAACGGAGCCCTCATCGCCAAACCCACTTCGGTGCAGCCCGGTCTGTCAGGCTGCGTGCAAGCTCGCTACTCGAGCAGCCGGCTGAGAGTGGACGGCAGTCCCAAGGATCTCTATCTCTGTGTCCAGACCAATCAGCGGCGTTACGCGGAACTGCGCATCGCCGAGGCCATCCAGCCTGGCGCGGCGCAAGTCATCTTCCGCTTCCGGCTGCTGGAGAAATAGCCTCCGCGGCCACTTCCTCTTCCCACCCGCCCCCCACTCCGATATAGTGAGACCGCAATGCCAGCCGGTTCCATCACGCCGGACCCGTCATTGCCCCAGGAGCTTTACCGTGAAAAAAGTCACCCCTCGCGAACGCCGCACATTCCTGAAGGCTGGAGGGGCCACCGTCGCCGGCCTCCTTGGCACTACTACCAGCGTGGCCGCCGCCGCTCCGGCTCCGCCACAGCCCGCCATGCCCACGCGCAACCTGGGCCGCACCGGCTATAAAACCGGCCTCTTCAGCCTGGGCGGACAGGCTGCCCTCGAGCGCCCCAACAACGACGCCACCGCAGTCCCCATCATCGATCGCGCCCTCGACCTCGGCATCAACTACATCGACACCTCGTCCATCTATGGCGGCAAAGACCGTTGGAGCGAGCGCTATGTCGGCCAGGTCATGAAACGCCGCCGCAACGAAGCCTTCCTCGCCAGCAAGACCAAGGAGCGCACGCGCGACGGCTCCCTCCGCATGCTCGAGGAGTCGCTCAAGCTCCTCAACACCGATCACCTCGACCTCTGGCAGCTCCACGATATCGGCCTGCCGGAAGACGTGGAAGCCGTCTTCGCCAAGGGCGGAGCCATGGAAGCCTTGCTCCAGGCGCGCGAGCAGAAGTTGGTCCGCTATCTCGGAGTCACCGGCCACTTCCGGCCCGAAGCGCTCGTGGAGTCCATCCGGCGCTTCCCCTTCGACACGATCCTCATTTCGCTAAACGCCGCCGACAAATACCACTACAGCTTTCTCGACGAACTCCTGCCGCTCGCCGTCGAAAAGCAGATGGGCATCATCGGCATGAAAGTGCCCGGCCGTGGACGACTGCTCTCCAGTTGGACGCCGCCGCCGCTGGAACGGCAGCAGCGCTCCTGGGAAGGCGCCGTCATCGCCACGACACCCGGCCCGCTCACGATGCGCGAGGCCATGTCTTACTCGCTCACCTTGCCTGTCACCACTGTCATTGTGGGCTGCGACTCCATCGCCCAGCTCGAGGAGAATGTGCAGATTGCCCGCGCCTTCACCCCTCTGAGCGACAAGCAGATGGCCGCCATCGCGCACCGCGCCGAGCCCGTCTCCAAGCAGGCGCTCTTCTTCCGCTTCGTCAGCCGGGCCTAGCCGCGGTCTATTTCGGAGGCACGAGGGCCGAGTGAATCGGCCCCACCCAGTCATCCTTGCTCATGTCCCAGGCCAGGAAGTCCGAGTCGAACTGCCAGTAAGTCCACGTCCAGCCCAACGACTCCGCCGTGCGTGCCAGGTACGCCGTGTACCGCACCCGCGCGTCCATTTCGCCCTTGTCGTACGCCCCGAACTCACCCAGCAGAACCGGCCGGCCGTGCGCCTTCGACCACTCCTGAACCCCTGCGAAATCGGCGTCCACCTTTCGCTTCTCTTCCTCTGAGCCCCACGTCACCCCCGACAGCTTCGCGGTCTCTTTCGACCACGCAGCCCCCTGGTGCGTGAACGCCATCGGCAAATAGTAGTGGACCGTCGCAATGATGTGCCGGTCATCTTCCGGCAGTTCCAGCTGGTTCAATGCGCCGATGCCGTTCCACGACGCCGGCCCGATGATCACGTTGCGCGTAGGGTTCGTCTTCCGGATCACCGCCAGCGCCTCTTTCGCCCAGGCGTTCCACCGCTCCACCGTCACCTGCCCGTTCGGCTCATTCAGGATCTCGAATACCACGCTCGCCGGAGCGTCCTTGTAGTGTTCCGACACCTGCTCCCAGAACGCCATCAGCTTCGGCCTGCAGGCCGCCGCATCGCGTCCGCAATCGGTGAAGTTGTGTTCGTCCAGGATCACCGTCAGGTCGTTCTCCACGGCCGCATTCACAGCCCAGTCGACTGTCCTGAACCACGCCTCGCTCAACCGGTTCTCGGCGTTCATGTGCGAAAACGCGTGCAGATTGACGCGCACCGTCTGGAACCCGCCCTCCCGGATGCGTTGGAAATGCCGGTCCTGGAAGCGGGCCTTTGCGGGGTCCTTCCACAGTGGGTCGTAGCCGATGATGTTCAGCCCGCGCCCCATCTTCTTTACCTGGTCCATCGCGCCCACCGCCGGGAACACGTGCGCCGTCGACGCGGCGGCCGCGGGTTCGAACTCCAGGTAGTCGAGATTGAAGTTGCCCTCCTTCAAGACGGAAATCCTGAGGGCATGCACGCCCTTTTCCAGGCGGACCTGCGCCAGGTTCGCGGCCGTCCGCCACAGGTGCCAGTGCGTGGTGGTCGGCAGCCGCAGTGCGCCGGTCACATCCACCCCGTCCACCGCCAGGCGGATCTGCGCGTTATCGGTTCGCGACGTCATGTGCGCGTGCACCGCATAGGCGCCCGCCACCTGCACGTCCACCGTGTAGTTCACCCACTCGCCGGGCGCGGTCCAGCCCAGGTAGAGTTCACCCACCTTCTCCTGAACCCCATCCACGGTGTTGTCGATCTTCGGCTTTGTAAAGGAGAGGTCCACCGCCTCGTCCTGGCGGAATCGCTCAACCGGAGTGTTGCCCTTGTTCAGTTTTCCACTGCCGTTGTTATCGGCATCCGTATCGTGGAAGGCCACTTCCGGCCCGCCAGTGTCGTACAGTTCCATCTGCACGCGGCCCGGAATCACCTGGGCGTGACCCTGATAGGGCTTCCCCTGATAATTGGCGGCTGGCTGGGCGCACAGCACTCCGGCGGCAACGGCAAAAACCCAACTACGCAGCACGGTTCCCGGACAGGCGAACGAATTCATGCCACGAGTCAATCACAGTGGGCCGCCCATCGCAATCCGCTCATCCAGACGAGACGGTCCCAATATCCCGTCCCATCTCCGGCCTCCGCCGGATATGATCATCCAATGAGCTTTCAGCGAATCCCACCCTCTGGCCGCCACGCCATTCTCCCCTTCCTCTTCCTGGCAAGCGCTTCGCTGATGCTCCTCCCGGGCGCCGAACCCGCGCGGCCCCGCACCTTCGCCAACCCCCTCAACCTCGACTACCGCTTCATGGTCGACCAGCCCAGCCGCCGCGAGGCAGCCGACCCCGCCATCGTCCTCTTCGGCGACGACTACTACCTCTTCGCGTCCAAGTCCGGCGGCTACTGGCATTCGAAGGATCTGCTCGACTGGACCTTCGTGGTCTCCTCCGACCTGCCCATCGAGGCCTATGCTCCGGCCGTCATGGTCTACAACAACACGCTCTACTACACCGCCTGCAACATCGGACTCTACAAGACCACCGACCCCAAGAGCGGCAAGTGGGAGTTTGTCAGCCAGACCTTCAATGTCGGCGATCCCGACCTCTTCGCCGACGACGATGGCCGCGTCTACCTCTACTACGGGCTTTCCTACAACGGCGCCATCTCAGGCATGGAGCTCGATGCGAAGAATCAGTTCAAGCCCATCGGCGAGCCGTGGGTCTGCTTCCGCGCCAACTATGCCCAACATGGCTGGGAGCGGCGCGGCGACGACAACCTTGGCGCGGCCACCGGCAACCTCTTCCAGGAAGGGCCCTGGCTCGAAGGCTCCTGGATGACGAAGCACAACGGCACCTACTATCTCCAGTACGCCTCGCCCGGCACCGAATACCGCACCTACGCCGATGGCGTGTACACGGCCTCCAGCCCGCGCGGACCCTTCACTTACTCTCCCTCCAGCCCCTTCTCCTTCAAGCCCACCGGCTTCATCACCGGCGCCGGCCACAGCGGCACCTTCGCCGACAAGCAGGGCCGCTACTGGCACATCGCCACCATGGTCATCTCCATGAAGCACCAGTTCGAGCGCCGCCTCGGCCTGTTCCCGGTGGGCTTCGACACCAGCGGCGTCCTCCACATGAATACCCTGTTCGGCGACTATCCCCAGGCCGCGCCCCACGATCGCAAGGGCGATTCCCTCGATACCTTCGCGGGCTGGATGCTGCTCTCCTTCGGCAAGAAGGCGCAAGCCTCCTCGAGCATCGAGACCTTGGGTCCTGAGAAAGCCTTCGACGAAGACATCAAGACCTACTGGAGCGCCCGCACCGCCAATGCCGGCGAATGGCTCAGCGTGGACCTGGGCAAAACCTGCCGCCTCGAAGCCATCCAGGTCAACTTCGCCGAGCACGAGTCCACCACCCTGGGCCGTACCGCCGGACTCCACCACCAATACCGTCTCGAATCCTCGCTCGACGGCAAAACCTGGCAGCTCCTGGCCGACCGTTCCAGCAACCTCAAGGACGTCCCCCACGACTATCTCCAACTGCCCACGCCGGCGACTGCCCGCTACGTGCGGCTCACCAATGTCCAAATGCCCGCGGGCGGCCCGTTCAGCGTGCGCGATCTGCGCCTCTTCGGCAGCGGAGAGGGCAAGCCGCCGGCCGCCGCTCCGGCGTTTGAGGTCCACCGCGACTCCAGCGATCCCAGGAATGCGGTGATCCGCTGGACGATGTCGCGCGACACGGAGGGCTACATCGTCCGCTACGGCATCGCCCCCGGCCAGCTCTATCACAGCTACGAAGTGCGCGGCCAGAAGGAACTCTCCGTCCACGGCCTCAACCGGGAGACGGATTACTACTTCACCGTCGACGCCTTCAACGACAGCGGCTGGACTCCGGGTACGCAAACCCTGCCGAGTCCAGCCGTCTCCGCTCGCTGAGGCCGCTGCTCACTGCAGTAGCCCGCGTCCCGTCCAACGGCCTGGCCCGCTATACTGGCCAGATCCGATGCTGAAGAACCTTCTTGTTGTCTTCGCCGCATGGACAGCCCTCCTCCCCGCACAGCGGCCCACCGTCCCGGTTCGCTACTCCGCGCGCGGCCTGCATGGGGCTGTCGCCGCCGGGTCCGACTACGCCACGGAGGCCGGTCTCCGCATCCTGCATCGCGGCGGCAACGCGGTGGATGCCGGAGTCGCCGCCACCCTCGCCGCGGCTGTCACCGAGTACTCCCACTTCGGCTTCGGCGGCGAGGCGCCCATCCTCATCCGGACAGCCCAGGGCAAGGTCTATAGCATCGCCGGCGTCGGCACCATGCCGAAGGCCGCCACCTTCGACTACTTCCTCAACCGCAAGTTGAAGGCCGAGGAGGTTTATGAGATCGAGGAGAACGGCCTCGATCACATGCTGCCCACCGCCGGCCTGCACGCCGCGCTGGTGCCCGGCATGGTCGACGCCGTGCTCGTCGCCCTGCAGGAGTTTGGCACGCTTACCTTTGCCGAAGTCGCGCAGCCCGCGCTCGAGCTCGCGCAGTCCTCGGCCATCGACGAGCCGCGCGTCCGCGAGATCCAGGCCACCCGCCACATCCTCGCCCTGTGGCCCACTTCGAAGGCCGTGTTTCTGCCCGACGGCAAAGTGCCGCGCCCGGGCGACCTGTTCCATCAACCCGATCTCGCCCGAACGATCCAGGCCATGATCGCCGCCGAAAAGGGCGCCTCGCGCAAACAGGCCATCGAAGCCGTCCGCAACTTCTTCTACCGCGGGGACATTGCCCGCCGCATCGGCGAGTTCTCCAAGTCCAATGGGGGGCTCCTCCGCTACGAGGACTTCGCCGCCTTCCACCTCGTGCCCGAGGAGCCGGTCTCCGGCGTCTATCACGGCTACACGGTCTATAAGCCCGGCTTTTGGTCCCAAGGGCCCTCCATGATCGAGGCGCTCAACATCCTTGGACTTCAGGACCTCACCCGCTTCGGCTGGAACTCGCCGGAGTATATCCACACCTCCGTCGAAGCCCTGAAGCTCGCCTATGCCGATCGGGATACCTGGTATGGCGATCCCAAGTTCACACCCGAGCCGCGCGAACTGCTCACCCTCGACTACGCCCGCCAGCGCGCCCAGTTGCTCGGGCCCAAGGCCTCGTCGGAGTTCCGCCCGGGCCTCGTCAACGGGAAGACGGGCGAGCATCCTTCCGCCCATGCCGGCAAGGTCGCCAACATCGACGACGCCCTCATGCAGCGCGATACGACCTGTGTCACCGCCGCCGATAAAGATGGCATCGTGTTCTCTTCCACCCCCTCGGGTGCGTGGACTCCGGCCGTCATCGCGGGCGACACCGGCATCCCGCTCACCCAGCGCGCCCAGAGTTTCCTCCTGATCGCCGGCCATCCGAATGCTGTTGCCGGCGGCAAGCGGCCCCGTGTCACGCTGAGCCCGACGCTGGTGACGTTCCAGGGCAAGCCGTATCTGGCATTGGCTACACCTGGCGGCGACAACCAGGACCAGTCCCTGCTCCAGGTCATGCTCGATATTCTGGACTTCGGGATGAACCCGCAACAGGCGGTGGAAGCGGCTCGCTATCAGACCCGCCACCTGGTTTCGAGCTTCGACAACCACGCCATGAGTCCGGCTGACCTGATCCTGGATGAGCGCATGGGCCAGACCGTCCAGCGCGATCTGATGCAGCGCGGGCACCGCGTGGAGATCCGTTCCCGCTACGGCAGCGGAGCCGCCCCGGTCGCCATCCGCATCCGCCCCGACGGCGTCATCGAAGCCGGCGCCGACCCCTACGGCTACCGCTCCGCCGTCGCCTGGTAGGCGAATTCCTCCGCCAATGGGACAATGGAAGTATGCTTGACCCGGCGGTGTTCGAATTCTACGACCTCTACGACGAGGATGCTCGCCTGACCACCCCCGCCGGTAAGTTCGAATTCGCCCGGACTCTCGACATCCTCGCCCGCCACCTGCCGCCTCCGCCCGCCCGCATCCTGGACATTGGCGGCGCCACCGGACCTTACTCCGAGGCCCTGGCTGCGCAGGGCTACGAAACCCACCTGCTCGACCCCATTCCCCGCCACATCGAAATCGCCGCCCAGCGCACCGGCATCGCCAGCGTCACCAGGGGCGACGCCCGCCGCCTGCCCTGGTCCGGCAACCAGGCCGACGCTATCCTCTTAATGGGGCCGCTCTACCACCTGGCCGAACCCTCCGCCCGGCACTCCGCTTTGCTGGAGGCCCGCCGCGTCCTGAAGCGCGGAGGCATCCTGGCCGCTGCCGCCATCGGCCGCTTCACGGCCTTCCTCGACGGCCTCAACCGCGGCTTCATCGACGATCCCTTGTTCCAGCCGATCCTGTTGAAAACAATCGACTCCGGGATTCACGAAAACGACTCGGGCGACCCGTCTTACTTCACCTCCGCCCACTACCACCTGCCGGCCGAACTGCGCACTGAGATCGAGCACGGCGGCTTCGTCGAGCCCCAGATCTTCGGGGTCGAAGGTCCCGCCTACATTGCACCCGACCTGGAAGCCCGTTGGCGCGATCCGGTCCGCCGGGCGTTCCTGCTGGAGGTCCTGCGCCGCATTGAGCGCGAGGAAACCCTGCTCGGCGCCAGCCAGCACCTGCTGGCCATCGCCCGCAAGCCTTAGTCGTTTCCCATCCTTCTACCCCCTATCCTGTTTCCTAAGTTTCTGTTAGCCTACCCATACTTCGGTGTCGGGATCATTCCGGCGCCCTTTCTGGAGGATGCAATGCAGATTCTACCCGGCTTGTACGCCCTGGGGGACAGCAGCGGCGGCTACGTCCGCTCCTACCTGATCGATGACGGCAACGGCCTGATTCTCATCGACACGCTGCTCGACAAAACCGGCAAACTCGTACTGGAAGAACTGGCCAAGATTGGCAAGAAGCCGTCGGATGTGAAGTCGATCATCCAGACGCACGCCCACCAGTCTCACTTCGGCGGCCTGGCCGCCCTGAAGAAGGCCACCGGTGCGCGGGTCTACTCCCACGCCTGGGAAGCCGACATCCTGGCTGGCCGTAAGAAGGTCCAGGTTCCGCCCACCACCACGCTATGGCCGCAGAAGCCACTGAAGATCTACTACTTGCAGGTTGCCTTCGTATTGGGCCTCGGCGTTCCGCCGCCCTGCGAAGTGGACGAGAACCTGAAGGATGGCGATCACATCGGCCCCCTTACCGTCATGGGAGCCCCCGGTCATACGCCCGGCAGCATCACCTTCTACTGGCCGGAGAAAAAGGCCCTGATCGCGGGAGATATCGTGGTGACCTGGCCGGAGGTGGCTTTGGGATGGCCCCAAATCACCCTGGACAATAAGCAGAACCGTGAATCGGTCGGAAAACTGTGCGACATGGTACATGCCGAGGTGCTCTGTGTGGGACACGGCGACCCGATTATCCGTGGGGCTGCCGACACCATGAAAGACTTGGTTGCGGGCCGTCCCACGAAGCCGGACCTTGCCAAGAGCTAACCCCCTAAGTGGGCGATGAATCAATTCAACTATCGCAGGAATGATTCCCGCGAGAAAGTCTCAAGATTATTAAATCCTAAACTAGTCCCAGTCTATTCATGCACTTACCCCTTGATTCGGGCAACATTGCCTGCTACAGTCTCGTGACACAGGGGTAAATCTTAATGACCTGCAATAGAGTGACCTTGGCATTTTGCCTTGGCCTGCTTGCCCTGCCAGTCGGCATTCAAGGGCAGACTATCACGGGCGCCATCACAGGATCGGTAACGGATCCCAGCGGTTCGATCATCCCGAACGCGAAAGTGACGGCGACCAACAAAGGGACGAACATCTCGTCCGAAACCCAGACGAACGAGTCAGGATTCTATAACCTGCCGTTCCTGCCTATCGGAGATTACAGCCTCACCATCTCAGTATCAGGCTTTAAAAAATCCAGCCTCGGGCCGTTCAAGCTCGAGGTCAACCAGATCGCTCGCGTGGACGTGAAGCTCGAGGTCGGCGACACCAGCCAGACCGTAGAGGTGAAAGACGTCGCGCCCATCCTCCAGACGGAATCGACGGCCACGGGCGACTCTCTGAGCGCCTCGAAACTGACCGCCCTCCCGCTGAATGGGCGCAATTTCGCCAGCCTCACTCTGCTGATCCCTGGCGCGATCAGCACCAGCCCGAACGCAATGAATACCTCGGGCCGGTTCCAGGGCAGCGGCAGCCGGCCGCAAGTCAACGGCAACCGCGAGCAAACCAACAACTTCCTCCTCGACGGCATCGATGTGAACGACTCGATCGATAACCGCATCGGCTACCAGCCCAGCGTGGATGCCCTCGAAGAAGTGAAGGTAATCACCGGCAATGGCGGCGCCGAGTTCGGAAATGTCGGCGGCGCGATCGTCAACATGTCGATCAAGAGTGGAACAAATCAGTACCACGGCAATGTGTTTGAGTTCCTGAGAAACGAAAAGCTCGATTCCAACGGCTTCTTCCGCAACAAGAACCTCACGCCGCGCGCGCCGTTCAAGCGCAACATCTTCGGCGGCACCTTCGGTGGTCCGATTAAGAAAGATAAAGCATTCTTCTTCATGGACTATGAGGGCACGGAGCAGCGCTCGAGCGGAGCTTCCACCGCCAGCGTGGCCAAGTCCGCATGGCGAACGGGTGATCTCAGCGACTGGCTGAAGCTGTCCACTCCACAAATTGTCCGAGACCCGACGACCGGTGCGATCCTGACGGACCGCACCCCATTCCCGAACAATCAGATTCCGGTTTCGCGCATCACCAATCCCGTCGCCAAGAAGTTGTTCGCTGATCCCACGTACTACCCGCTGCCCAATCAGGCCGGCTCGGGCACGCTAGGTATCACCAGCAACTACCAGGCCGGCACGGCAGCGTTGACGAAGAACCATCAGGCGGACGTCAAACTCGACTACCGCCTCAGCGATAAAGACAACATCAGTGGCCGCTGGTCGATTGGCCGCTACGAACAATACACCAGCCTGAATCCCCTCATCGAACAGATGGGTGGCGGTACCACGGGACCGACGCAGACCGCGGTGATCAATTGGAACCGTACCTTTACGACGACGATCGTCAACGAGTTCCGCGTCGGCTTTAGCCGCATCGGCATCGACGACAACGTGGTCGACTGGTCCGGCAAGCTTACCAACGGCAATGCCGATTTCGGCATCGGCGGCGGCCAGCCCATCCCGGGTCTCAGCTCCATCACTTTGGGTGACGGCCTGACGGGTATTGGCAGCATCGCCTCCATCGGTTCCACGATGGACAACAAGTATCAGTACTTCGACAACCTGACCTGGGTCAAGGGCCGTCACTTGATCAAGATGGGTGGTTCGGCCGTTCGTTATCAGCAGAACCGCTACTATGCCGGTAACAATGGCGCTCTCGGCTCGTTCACGTATGCCAACGTGTACTCCGGCGTCAACTTCGGCGACTTCCTGCTCAACGCCCTGAACTCCAAAGGCCGCGGCAGCGTCACGGGCAAGTGGGGCCACCGTAGCTGGAGATCGTCCGTGTTCTTCCAGGACGACTACAAACTGCGCTCCGACTTCACCCTCAATCTCGGCATCCGTTGGGAGTATGCCCAGCCCATCTACGAGGTGGCCGACCGCCAGGTCAACATCGACACCTACACCGGCAAGCTGCTCTATGCCGGCAAGGACGGCAACAGCCGCGCCCTGTATCGCCCCTACTACAAGCAGTTCCAGCCCCGTCTCGGCTTCGCCTGGACGCCCGGAATGCTGCACAACAAGATGGTGATGCGCGCCGGTTATGCGTTCACCAGCTTTATGGAAGGCACCGGCGCCAACCTGCGGCTGCCCCTGAACCCGCCATTCTTCCTCGAATCCAACGTGACTTACGATTCCCGCACCCCCAGCGATATCGCCATCGGCTTCACCGATGTCGCCGCTACGGGTGTTCTCAGCGGGCCCCGCACCGGCTCCACGCCGTTCTATCAGGGCCGCGCCTGGGATCAGGACCTGAAACCCCAGTTCACCCAGCAGTACAACTTCTCGCTGGAATACCAGGTTTCCAACACCTGGTCTTTGACCAGCGCGTACGTCGGCCAGAAGGGCAGCCACCTCGTTGTGCCGCACGAAGCCAATCAGGCCCTCGCCGGCACCGGCGCCTTTGCTAACTGGGCGCCTATCAACGACCGCCGTCCGCTTGTCGGTGTTCTGCCGAACGTCGGCAACATCGCCTTGACCGAGGGCTCGGCCCGCAGCAGCTACAACGCCCTGCAGATGAGCACCCGCAAACGCCTCAGCCAGGGCTTCGAGTTCCTGGGCAGCTACACGTTCTCCAAGACCATGATGGACAACCTGGGCTACTACGGCTGCGGCAGCGTCAACTCCGACGGCGCATACTGGCAGAACGCTTATGACCGGCTCGCCAATCGCGGACCGGCCTGCTTCGATTCGCGGAACAACTTCACGCTGGGTGGTTTGTACAACCTGCCCATCGGAAAGGGCCAGAAGTGGGGCTCCAATTTGAACAAGGTCACTGACCTCATCGTCGGCGGCTGGAACCTCAACTACTTCTTCTCGGCGCACTCCGGCTTCCCGGTGACCATCACTGCCCGTGACAATACCGGCCAGGCGGCCCGCGGCAACGTCCGCGCCATGCGCTACAAGGACTTCGTCGTCCAGGGCACCCGGTCCGTCGACACCTTCTTCGGCACTGGCTTCGTCTTCTGCGGCGACGGAATCAACGACGGCACCTGCGCTTACGGGCAGGGCGCCAACGGGCAGTTCGGATCGGCCGGCGTCGGCACCGAGCGCGCGCCCAGCTTCTTCAACATGGACGCCTCCATCGGCAAGAAGTTCAACGTGACCGAGCGGCAGTACTTCGACTTCCGCATGGAGTTGTTTAACGCCCTGAACCACGTCAGTTGGGGCCCGCCCGCTCGCGCGATCAACTCTCCGAGCAACTTCGGACAGATCACGGGCCAGATCCAGAACCCGCGGAACATCCAGTTCGGCCTGAAGTACTACTTCTAAACCGGACAAACCGCAAGCAACCGGCGCCGCACCGCAATGGTGGGGCGCCGGTCTTCTGTTTGGGGCGTCTCCTGGCCCGGCACGGGCAGTTCCTGTTAATTAATCCACCCGGTTTCGTCAATTCAAAAAGAAACCATGGATTCTGTAACGGGATGCGTGTACTCTTCACACTCAGAGAGACGCCGTGCCTTACTACCCCATTCGCAAGACCACGATCTTTGCCCAGGATCCCAGCATCCAAGTCGGGGGCAAGATCGTCCGGACACAGATCGAAATTCCCAATGAAGAGTTGGAGCCGGGACCGCGCGGTTATCGAGTGCAGGTCGTCGACTACGACTCCACCACCAACACTCTCTACAAAACCGTCCCGAAACCGGTGAACCACTCCGACGGCCTGCCTCCAGATCCTTTCAAGGAGATGACGGATACGCAGTTGCTGGCGAGCCCGGATTTCCACGCGATGAACGCCTACGCGATCGTCATGCGGACGCTGGCGCGCTTTGAGTTCGCACTGGGGCGGCGGGTGGCGTGGAGCTTCCCGGGGCACCAGATCCAGGTGGCTCCGCATGCGTTTGCCGACGCCAATGCGTTCTACTCGCCCGATGACCAGGCGCTGATGTTCGGCTACTTCCCGAAGGTGCTGAGCAAGGGCTACGTCTTCGGCTGCCTGGCTCATGACGTGATCGCGCACGAAACCACGCATGCCCTGTTGGATGGTTTGCGCGAGCGGTTCACTGATCCGTCGTCTCCCGAACAGGCCGGATTCCATGAAGGCTTTGCCGACATTGTTGCCATTCTGAGCGTCTTTTCAATGCGCGAAGTGGTCGCCAAGGTGCTGGATCCGACAGGCCGCCGCGTGATGATGAACGCCAGCAATGTGACGTTGAAGGCGCTACGCGAGTCGATCCTGACGGGCCTGGCGGAGCAGTTCGGACAGGAATTGTCAGGGATTCGCGGCAATGCGCTGCGCCGTTCAGTGACGCTGCTGCCGGGCCAGGATTATCTGCACGATCCCGAGTTTGAAGAGCCCCACCGGCGAGGCGAAGTGCTGGTGGCCGCGATCATCAACGTCTTCCTTGAGGTGTGGGTGGCGCGGATGCAGCCTTACATCCACCCGGACAAGACGCTGGATCGCAAGCGGGCTGTCGAAGAGGGCGCGGAGGTGGCGGACCACCTGCTGACCATCTGCGTACGGGCCATCGACTACTGTCCGCCGACGGACCTGGAGTTCTGCGACTTCGCCAGTGCGCTGCTGACGGCCGACTGGGAGATGTACCCGAAGGACATCAAGTACGAATTCCGCAAAAAGCTCTACGCGTCCTTCAACGGGTATGGCATCGTGCCGACCTCGCAAGGCCAACGCGAGCCGGGCACGTGGGATCCGCCGCCCGAGGGCGACAAGGCGCACCACGTGGTCTACGACCGCACGCATTTCGAAGAGATGAAGAGCGATTACGACGAGGTGTTCCGGTTTATCTGGGAGAATCGCAAGGCCTTTAAACTGAATGAAGACGCTTATACGCGAGTGCAGTCGGTGCGGCCTTGTGTGCGGGTGGGCGATGACGGGTTCACCTTGCGCGAGACGGTGGTGGAGTACATCCAGCAACTCACGATCCGTGCCAACGAGTTGAAGCGGCTCAAGATCGAGAAGCCGGAGGGCATGCCCAAGGACCTGGAGGTGACTCTCTACGGCGGCAACGCCATGATCTTCGATCAGTTCGGGCGGTTGAAGTACAACGTAGGCAATTCGATCTTCAACGCCGAGCGGCAGACGCGCCGTTTGAAGTATCTGTGGCAGTACGGGTTCTTCAAGCCGGGGGCATCGAAGATGCGGCGTTTCGCGGCGATGCATCGCAAGCGGATGTCGGGTTGGGGGCAGGCCAGCGGTGCGGCCCTGGCCGATTGGACGGCGCACGAAGAGCATGTGGAGCAACCGCAGGAGGCGGAGTAACATGGCCAAGATCCAGTTGAAGAGATCGGCTCCGGCTCAAAAGAAGGCCGCAAAGCAGGCGCCTGCGAAGAAGGTTGCGGTGAAGAAGGCGGCGGCGGGGAATGGCCCTTCGAAGCTGACGCTGCGCGCGTATAACGTGGGCTTCGGCGACTGCTTCCTGCTGACGTTTGAGTATCCGAAGCTCAAACGGCGGATCCTGATCGACTACGGCAGTACGGCTGCGCCCAGGAATGCCGATGACGATTACATGATGGCCATCGCGAAGGACATCGAGGCGCAGTGCACCGATGCCGATGGGGTGGCGCGCCTGGATGCCGTGGTGGCGACGCATCGTCATCGCGACCACATCAGCGGGTTTTCGACCGATGGGGACAACACGGGCGGGGTGATTGCGCGCATGAATCCGGGGCTGGTGATCCAGCCCTGGACCGAGGATCCCGATGCCCAGCCGAATGCGGAAGAGGCGACGGCGACCACGTTCACCGGAGGCAAGCCGGACCCGAAGGCGTTCATCGCCAGCCTGCACAACATGAACCGCATGGCTGGGGCGATCGCGGAGGCGTCGCGGGACGAACACCTGGGGCTGTCGATGCGGATGGCGAGCCAGATGGGCTTTCTGGGGGACAACAACCTGCCGAACAAGTCGGCGGTGGTGAACCTGATCGAGATGGGCAAGAAGGGCCGCGCGGCGTATGTGAACGCGGGCTCGAAGTCCGGGCTGGAGCCGGTGCTGCCGGGTGTGACCGTGCATGTGCTGGGACCGCCGAACCTGAAGCAGACGCAGTCGATCAAGAAGGAGAAGGACCGGGACGCGAACGAGTTCTGGCAGTTCGCGGCGTTCTGGCAATTCCAGGCGGCGGCGGGCGAGTCAGTCGATTCGAAGGTCCCGCTGTTTCCCGATGCCGAGGCGCACGAAGCGCACGCAATTCCGGCGAATGTGCGCTGGTTCGTGGGCCGGGCGCAGAAGATACGGGGTGAGCAGTTGATGGAGCTGGTGCGCTCGCTGGATACGGCGATGAACAACACGAGCGTGATCCTGTTGTTTCAGGTGGGCGGCAAGAGCTTCCTGTTTCCCGGTGATGCGCAGATCGAGAACTGGCAGTTCGCGCTGAGCCAGGAGCCGATCAAGGAGATGCTGAAGGTGGTGGATGTCTACAAGGTAGGGCACCACGGGAGTCTGAATGCGACACCTAAATCGCTCTGGGCGTTGTTCGAGCACAAGCACGAGACGCCGGCACCGGAACGCTTGACGACGGTGGTGTCGACGAAGCCGGGCAAGCATGGGAGTGTGCAGTCGCATACGGAAGTGCCGCGGTCGACGCTGGTGGCGGAGCTGCAGAAGGAGAGCGAGTACTTCTCGACGCAGGATTTGCTGAAGTCGCAGATCTGCAGGGAGTATGTGTTTGAGTTTTGAGGCGAAGTGAATGGGGCGGAGCCCGAATGGACTAAGCTCCTACCAATGGCGACTGTGATTGGGCTCGTAGTTGAAGCACGAGGCGGTATACGTGTTTCAGTTCGTCGATGTCCACGAAGACCGGGATGGTCCCGATGGACATGATGTTCCAACCCTGCCACTGGTTGTCAGCGGAGAAGATGCCCCAATTGGGCGGGGTGTCGGTAAAGCGCAATGTGCCCGATTGGTTGGGTCCTTCTTCCAGCCCGACTGTATGTATTTTGTCGATATAAGCAGAGGCCATGCGGCGCCGGGCGAAGCCCTGGACGGCGAGGACTCGCTGGTTCGTTACTGCATAGTGGGTTCTGAGCTTCATCCGCTTCGCATAGAGGAAGCGGCCCCAAATCAGGTACTGACCCATTGAAGCGAAGGCGCTTGTGACAATCACTACTGGAAGCGGAGAGGTTGCGCCATTCAGTTGCGACAGCCAGGCAGAAGCGGCGACCCACGCGATAAATCCGGCCAATCCGCCCCAAATCAGACCGAAGGGGATTAAGAATCCGTCGTGCTTGTGCAGGTGGATCCGGGGGTTGGGCCGGCCGGCCCAGAGGACGACTTCGCCGTCGGCAAGTTCGGGTTGAACCGCAGCGAGGGCTGCTTCATCGATTGTGAGCATGCTGTTGGTTCATTGCAGAATAACAGGGTTCGAATTGACCGTCCGTTCTCCGGCGCAAGCCGTGAAGTGGCGCTGCTGCCGGTTCCGAATGCAGTCAATGCATCGTACAGGCGGAATCCTAAGCATGGGCCGGTTCCGGATTGCGGGCTGTCATCGGAGCACTGACAACCCCGGCTAACCCGACCAAGTTGGCGGAGCGCAATTCCTGCGCCGTTGTGGAAGAATGTTTCTATGAAGCGACCTTTCGCTGCGACAGTCTGGCGGGAAGGGAATTGGTTCGTTTCCCAATGCCTGGAAGTAGACATCGCCAGTCAAGGGGAGACCGAAGAAGAAGCGTTAGCCAATCTCAAAGAGGCGCTGGAACTGCATTTCGAGGAGCCCTGTGCAACGCGTCCGCCCGAGGTTCGTATGATTGAGGTTGAGGTTGGCGCGGCTTAAGCCGTTGCCCTTCCGTGAAATCAAGCGTCGACTTGAATTGAAAGGCTTCGTAGAGGCCAGTCAGCGGGGCAGTCACGTCAAGTTCATCCGGCGATCTCTGACATCCATCGACACAGTGGTCGTACCGAAGAAGACGGAAGTGCCTGTTGGCACACTGAGGAGCATCCTGAGTCAGGCGCATATTCGGCCCGAGGATTGGGACCGTTTGGAATGACGTCGTCGGAACTCAATCGTCAGCCGTTTGGGTGGTGCACTTGCGGCCCGGCCCGCGCGGCTCAGATCATCTCGCGCAGTAGCTCCGGCCTGGGCTGCGGGATGACAACCTTATTCACCAGCAGTCCCTTGCGGCCAATGACCTGGGCTCCCGCGTCCACCGCCGTCCTTACCGCCGAGACGCTGCCGGTGCAGGACGCGAAGGCCTTGCCGCCCAGTGCCATTGCCAGCCGCACTTCCACCAGACGGACGTTGGCCGCTTTGGCCATGGCATCCGCGGCTTCGATCAGGCTGGTCACCGAGAAGGATTCGACGATGCCGAGGGACTCGAGTTGGCCTACGTTCGTGGTGCCGCTGATGGCCGGGAAGATGTCTTCGTGGAGGTTGGCGATGACGAAGGTGTCGATGATGGAGAAGTCGCCTGCCTGTTTGCCGGCGTCGACCGCGGCCTGGATGGCTCCGACGTCGCCGCGGATCAGGACCATGTATTTGCCGCTGCAGATGGTGCGCGCCAGAACCAGTTCGACATCCGCCGTCTTCAACATGCAGTCGCACACCAGGAAGCCGGCGGCGATGCTCGAGAGTTCAATCAATCCGATGGAATTGCGGGCCACTTGGTTGTTCCTTTGGCTCAGGCTTCGATTTCGATGGCTTCGGCGGTGACTCGGGCCACGCGGCCGGAGATGCTCGCGTGGACGTCCGCGCCTAGTTCGTTGTCGTTCATGCGGGCAATGGGGCGGCCCGCTTCAATGCGGTCGCCTTCCGCCACGACGGGCGTCGCGGGCTTGCCGGCGTGCTGCTTGGTGAGGATGCGCACCCGCGCGGGCTTGGGCTCGTCGGCGACGAACGGCGTGTGGCTTTCGTAGGCCTCGACATTCAGGCGCTGGCGGAGCATCGACTGCGGGACGCGGCGGTACTCCTTCATCGGATGGGCCCGGACGGGGTGCTGCTGGACGTACTTCATGCCGGCGGTGCGCAGCGTCACTTTGGCGTCGTCGCAGGCTTCCTTGGGGAAGAGGTCTTCGGGGCAGGCGTAGAGCGTGCACAGGCCGCAGGAGCAGCAGAGCTCGCCCCACTGGCTCCAGTTCTCTTTGCCGGAAAGCGTGAAGCCGAGGGTCCGCATCACCTTGTGCGGCTGCACATCATAGCCGAGCAGATAGCGCGGGCAGAATTCGGTGCAGTAGCTGCACTGGTCACAGGCCGATTTGCCGATGTGGGCCATCACCTCTTTGGGCTTGCTCTTGCGCTGGACCAGCGAGTGTTCGCGTGGCAGGACGATGAGGCCGCAGGTGGTCTTGGTGACGATGCCGGTGAGGTCGAAGGTGAGCGTGCCCATCATCATGCCGCTGACGAAGATGCCGATGTCGGGGACGGTGGGTCCGCCGGCGATGGCGAGAAGGTCGGCGAACGTACAGCCGATGGGGGCCCAGAAGCTGCAGGGGCGTTTGACGGCTCCGCTGATGGAGACGAACTTCTTTGTGACGGGGGTGCCGTTGGCCGCGAGTTCGACGTTATAGAGCGTCTCGACGTTGTTGACGACGCAGCCGACGTTCAGCGGGATGCCGGCGGCGGGGATGAGGCGGCCGGTGGCGGCATAAACGATCTCATATTCGTCGCCGGAGGGGTAGAAGTCGCCGAGATAGGTCATCTCGATGCCGGCCGCTTTGGCGTGCGGTGTGATGGCGTCGACGGCTTCTTTGTTCTTTTCCTTGATGCAGAAGCGGCCTTCGCGGGCGCTGGTGACCTGGATCATGCGCGCCATGCCGGAGACCATCTCGGCGGGGTAGCGCTTCATGAGCTCGAAGTCCTTATGGAGCAGTGGTTCGCACTCGGCTCCGTTGGCGAGGATGTACTCGACCTGGGACTTGGCTTTGACTTCGGTGGGGAAGCCGGCGCCGCCGGCGCCAACGACGCCCATCTCGCGTAAGTTCTGACTGAGGTTCAGCATGGACCGGAATTCACACTATAGCGCAGGGGGCGGGGTTGGGCCGCTATGAAGGTGCGCCCACTGGCCAGGGATGGGCGATGGGCTTATGCTCGACCTTTCCTCTGCATGCGTCTAATTGCCAGATCCAGCAGGTCGCTTGCGTACATTTTGACGGACGGGTGAAGCCGGTCACGCAAGCACTGCGTGTGGCAGAAGAGCTCCTGATCGTGCTGCATTTCCGGCTTCTGACCGGCGCACGTTGTGTAGATGAGCGATCCGGTGTCGGGTGGGACTGGCTCGATGATCAACCCGCAAAAGCAGCATTGGTACTCGGGAAACTGTTCTGGTGTCATTAATTTCGATCTGCCTGCCCTGACCTTCAGCGTAATGGACAATTCGGAAGTCTATCTGCCCGCTCGCGCCGTCTCGCGCAACAGGAGTCGTAGATCGCGAGAGGGTGGGCCGGGCCGGCAAGGGACGGTCGTAGGGGCGAGGGCTCAGCCCGATTCTGGGAAATCTGGAGCTACAGGACTGAGATCCACATTCCCTGTGATAGGCTGTTCCGCATGCTGCGACTTGTTGCGATAGGCTTGATGGCGATGTCACTCACTTCCGGGGCGGAGCTTCCGTCGAAAAAGTACCTGAATCTGGCCGCCGTGAAAAAGCTGGTGGCCGTCGCCGAGGCCGAGGCCGAGAAGGCGAATGTCAGCGTCACCATCTGCATCATGGACGACAGCGCCAACATCCTGTTCCTGCAGAAGGGCGACAAGGCCTCCATCAGTACGCTGGAATGGGCGCAGCGGAAGGCGCGGCATGCCGCCCTCAACGGGAGCCCCTCCAAGAACGCGGCCGATACCGTCAAGGCCGGGCATGTCGAGGCTCTCGCGTTTCCGTTCTTCTTTCCCAATCAGGGTGGACTGCCGATCAAGGTTGACGGGCAATTGATCGGCTCCATCGCCATCAGCGGCGGACCCTCGGCCGTGGATGAGGCCATCGGGCAGGCCGCCATCGACGCCCTGCTGAAGTAGCGATGCGGGCTGGCGTCCGGGCGGCGGCGCAGGGCCTCCGCCTCAGTTCTGCG
Organism: Paludibaculum fermentans; assembly: GCF_015277775.1. Classification (NCBI taxonomy): domain Bacteria; kingdom Pseudomonadati; phylum Acidobacteriota; class Terriglobia; order Bryobacterales; family Bryobacteraceae; genus Paludibaculum; species Paludibaculum fermentans. Next base: position 1,949,978 of record NZ_CP063849.1, on the reverse strand, counting down.
CGATCTTGCTGCCCTTCAGGACCAGGTCGCCTCCGGCTTTGATCGAGATCTTGCCATCGCCTTTGAGAACGAAGTCCTTCGTATCGATCACCGTATCGGTGGCCACCTTTTCCGTCAATTTCTTGGTCTCGATCGCCACCTCGTTGCCGCTCTTGATGTTGACGGTGTGGCCGCCCAGCAGGCTGAACTGATTGCCTGCGGTCAACTGCAGCGCGGTGCCCGCCGTGATGCTCATGGCGCTGCCGACCGTAAACGTCATGTTCGATCGGGCGTTGACCGTACCCTGGCCTCCGATGGTGAGGTCCAGGGCGGAGCCCACGGCGGCGACCAGGTTGGATCCGCAGGTCACAGACATGCTGCCTCCGGATTTGAGGGAAAGGCTGCCGCCCGCCTGGATGACTAGGTCGCCCGTTGATTGGATTTTCATGCCCTGCACTCCCAGATCGATTTCGAGCTGAACGAGGCCGCCTTTCTTGACGACCAGACGGTCTGAGCCGTCGGGGCAGGAGACTTCGAACCCGCCCTTGGTTTGAATGGTTGATGGCACAAGTGATGCTCCTCTTCGATTCGTGCTTCCAGCCGCGAATTCATTACAAAAATGCTCGATATGACGCGGCTGAGCGTCTCCACGCTAACACACGGCATCGCGGGCGCCCATGGTAACGGCGAAGACCAGGCGGACAGTGGAGTGCGGGTCAGCAGGCGGGTCGGTGCTGCCACCACAGATCCGGATCGACGGCGTTGGGGCGGGCCGTGAATGGGACTTGCCGCTTTGCCAGTTCGGCCGTGACTTCTCCGAGGATCGCCTCCATCCGGTCACGAATCTGGGGAGACATCGGGTTGCCCAGTTCACAGGAGCTCACCACGATACCGAGGAGCACCACGCGCTGGGGCGGTTCCCCGAGCAGTGCCGCCAGCTTGAGGGATTCGCGAAGATCCGGCGAATGCACGTCGCCGGGCAGCGGCCTCGCGTTCGAGTGCAGGTCATCGAGCGTGACCGTTCGCGTGGAGCCGGGCGTGCTCTGCGCATCGACCATGGCGTCCAATAGGATCACGGTACCGCGCCCAGCCAGATGCTGCGCGAGGTCGATCCCGGGCGTCCCGAGGTCCTTCAACTCCACGTCCGGCGGGAAGTCGTAGCGAGCCTGGAGGTAATAGATGAGCGTCGGGCCAATGGCGTCGTCGCCCATCAGGACGTTGCCCAGGCCTGCGATCAGCGTGCTCACGCCATGCGGCTCCGCAGCCAGTCGAACCAGGCATCCAGCCCTTCGCCGGTGCGGCAGGAGACCGCGAAGGTGACGAGGCCCGGATTCAGCGTCTCCACGCCGCGGCGGAAGTAGTCCATGCGGAAGTCGACATAGGGCAGCAGGTCGATCTTGTTGATCACCAGCACGTCCACGCCCGAGTACATCTTGGGGTACTTGTAAGGCTTGTCATCGCCTTCTGGAATCGACGCGATCAGCACGCTGCGCTGGGCGCCCAACTGCCAGGCCGAGGGGCACACCAGGTTGCCGACGTTCTCAATGATCAGCAGCCGGATCTGATCCAGCGGCAGCAGGGCCAGGGCATCGCGCACCATGGCCGCCTCGAGGTGGCACTTGCCTCCGGTGTTGATGTGGACGGAGAGCGCTCCGGCGCGCTGGCTGCGCTCAGCGTCGAAGGCGGCCTCCGACGTGTCACCGTTCACCATCCCCACGGGATGGGAGCCTTTGAGGGCGGCGGCGGTGCGCTCGACCAGTGACGTCTTGCCGGCGCCGGGCGACGCCATCAGGTTCAACGAGAAGATGCCCAGGGCGTCGAGCTGAGCCCGGGTGGCGGCGGCCACGGAGTCGTTGGCGGAGAGGACCTTCTCGACAACGGGAATGCGGACGGGGTTCATTCGAATACCTCGATGGAATCAACGTAGCAGTCTTGGCCCGTGGCCGGCAGCGCGCTGGCGGACTGGCAGTGAGGGCAGATGAAGTCGCGGGTGCGGACTGGGAACTGTTTGCCGCAATCGAGGCAGAGCAGCTCGCCGGGTTCGCGGGCGAATTGGAGCACCGCCTCTTCCGCCAGCGTGCCGCGCGTCAGCTCCTGCCAGAAGAGTTGGATCGACTCGTCGACATAGGAGGACAGTTCGCCGATCACCAGGTGAACCGACACGACGCGGCGGCCGGCGGCATGGCGCAGCGCGATCTCGAGGATCGACTCCGTGATGGAGAGCTCATGCATCGGTGGCGCCCGGACCTCCGGTTTCCTCGTCCAGTTCGCCCATCTCGCGCAGGATCTTCAAGGTGCGCTCGGCCTCGGCCTCGTCAATGGTCTGAATGGCGAAGCCGGCATGGACCAGCACATAGTCGCCTGTGCGGGCCTCTGGGACATAGGCGAGGGAGATCTCCTTGACGATGCCGTCGAAGGACACGCGGGCCATGCGGGTGATCTCGTCATCGCCCTGCAGGTTGAGGATCTGGCCGGGTATGGCTAGGCACATGGGGACGGCTCCTGGCGGCGCAACGCAGCCGCAAGAATCTGGCCGGCGGCGATGGCGCCGTCGTTCGGGGGAATGGCCTGGTGGGTGAAGACACGGAAACCTGCCTCGCGCAGGCGGGCGGCGGCGAGTTCCGTCAGGATGGCGTTCTGGAAGCAGCCTCCGGTGAGCAGCACCTGCTCGATTCCGAGATGCTGTGCCTGCTGCAGGATGAGGCCGGCCAGCGCGTGGTGGAAGCAGGCGGCGCGCGCCGGCACGGAGTGGGCCGGGTTGGCGAGGATCTCGAACAGCGGCTGCCAGTCTGTGGACGCGGGCGGCAACGGGCACGGCTCGGCCCGCCGGGCAGCGAACTCGAGCAGCATCGCCGCCTCGCCCTCAAAGGTGGAAACAGGGCAGAGGCCCAGCAACGCCGCCGCGGCATCGAACAGCCGGCCGGCGCTGGTGCTGACGGGGCTGTTCAAGCCGGTGACGAGCATCTGCTGCAGCACTTCGAACTGGTTGGCCTGGAACAAGGGGCGCGCCAGGCCCGCGCGGCCGAACTGGTGGAGGACGCCCAGCAGGGAGCGGCGCGGCTCGCGGACGGCCTGGTCGCCGCCGGGCAGGCGGAAGGGCCGCAGGTGCGCGGCGCGCGTGAAACGGTTGGCCTGAAAGACGAGGAACTCGCCGCCCCAGATTGTCTTGTCGTGGCCGTAGCCCGTGCCGTCCCAGGCCACGCCGAGCACGGGACCCTCGATGCGGTGTTCCAGGATCCCCGCAAGCACATGCGCCTCGTGATGCTGGACGGGCTCGACGGGCAGGCCCATCGCCTGCGCGGCGTGGGTGGAGCCGTAGTCGGGGTGCAGGTCGCAGGCCACCACTCTTGGGCCCAGTTGGTAAGTGCGGCGCAGATCGTCCAGCGTGCGGGCTTGGTTCTCCAGGGCAGCGACCGTCTCCAGGTCGCCCAAGTGTTGGCTGAGGAACACCAGATTGCCGCGCGAGAACGCAACCGTGTTCTTCATGTGCGCACCGGTGGCCAGCATATCCGGCAGCGGGTACGGCGCAGGGAAGGGCAGGGGCGCGTAGCCGCGGGCACGGCGCAGCAGTACGGCCTGTCCATCGATGAAACGCACAATGGAATCGTCGACGGGCCGGACGATGGGGCGGTCGTGTATGAGAAAGACGTCGGCGATACCTGCCAGGCGCTGCAGTGCTTCGCTTTCATCGAAGCAGATGGGCTCGTCCGTGAGGTTGCCGCTGGTGGCGACCATGGGACCCTGGAACTCGTCCAGCAACAGCGCGTGCAGGGGCGAGTACGGGCTCATCAGGCCCAGGTAGGGGTTGCCTGGAGCGATCTCGTCCGGCAGCAGCCCGCGATGCTCGATCAGGACAATGGGCGCCTGCGGCGAGCGGAGGAGCCGGTCTGCTTCGGGTCGAACGTGCCAGGCGGCGGTCATCACGGCGAAGGGTTTCGTGGGGCGGTGTTTGCGTTCGCGCAGCAGGCGGATGGCGGCCGCGTCGCGGGCGTTGCAGCAGAGATGGAAGCCGCCGATGCCCTTGATCGCCACGATGCGGCCCTCGCGCAGGGCCTGCACCGCGCCAGACAGAGCCTCCTGCCGGCTGGCCATCACCGTGCCGTCTGCGGACCAGAGCGAGAGTTGCGGGCCGCAGGCCGGGCAGCAGTTGGTCTGGGCGTGAAAGCGGCGGTCGCGCGGGTCCCTGTACTCGTCCTCACACTGCGGGCACAGCGGAAAGCGCCGCATCGAGGTCAGGGGCCGGTCGTAGGGGATTCCTTCAACGATCGAGTAACGCGGTCCGCAATGCGTACAGGTGGTGAAGGGATAGCGGTAGCGGCGGTTGCCCGGATCCCGGATGTCGGCCAGGCACGCCGGGCAGATCGCGAGGTCTGGCAGCAGGAACGCGGCGGGCTCTCCTTTGGTGTCGCTGTCGTCGACTCGAAAGGCAGTGATCCCTTGTTCCGGAATCTCCTCGCTAATGAACGAATGGACGACGGCGTTCGCCGGCGGCGTCTCCCTGAGCTTCTGTTCCAGCCAGCGCGCCACGCGCGGAGGACCTTCGGCCTCGATCAGCACGCCCTGGATGGAATTTTGAACGAAGCCGCCCAGACCCGCCGAAGCGGCCAGGCGATAGACGTGAGGGCGGAAGCCGACGCCTTGGACGGCTCCGGTAATGCGGATACGCAGACGCATGAAGAACGCAGATCCATCATATGCCTGCGTGTCCAATTAGGGTACGGGCAGCGTCAGCGTGCCGGTGAGCTTGACGTTGGAGCTTCTACCCCCGCCCAGCAGGCCCAGGGAGATGCTGGCCGTGCGCGCGCCCGTTGAGGTGATGTTCCACGAGAGGTTCAGGATGTCGGGCGGGAAGGCGTAGGTGATGCGCGGACTGGTGCTGGGGGCGCTGCCGTCATTCTGGAAGTACATCGACGCACCCGCATAGCCGCGGTCTGAGGTGCCGGAGGCCTGTCCCGAGAAGCGCAGCTGCTGCCGGTTGCCGCGCTGACGGCGCAGTTTCGCGGTGAACTGCATGCCGCCCTGGGGCTGGACGTCCACCGGGTCGCTGCCGCTGACACTGGCCTCGATCTTATAACTGGGGCCGTTCTTGCTCACCTTCATCGTCATGGAACTCTTGCCGGTGGCAAACGAGTAGTCGAAGCGGGTTTCGGTCGTGACCTTGAACTCGCGGTACGTCTCGACCAGCGTGCGGTATGTACCGCCGCGCTCTTCCACGCGCGTCAACGTCACTTTAAGGGACGAAACGCCGCGGCCCACCTCGATCGGCACGCCGTACACCCCGCCCTTGACGCCGCGGTGCTGCTGGGCGTTGACGTTCGGCGTCAGTTCCACGAAGTGATTCGGGAACGTGGTGAGCTGCACGTAGGTGAGGCCGCCGTCCTCCTTGCCCCAGAAGCCGTATGCATAGCTGCCGTTCGACTCAAATAGCGGCTCCACCCGTTGATCGCGGCCGAGCAGTGGGTTGCGCCCCAGACCCTGCGGCTGCACGGTCTTCAGGTCGCATTTGTAGACCTGCACTTCGCGCGTCGGCTGGACGAGTCCCATTTGCTTGGCCATACGCTGGACCTCGTCGCGGCTCTGCTGATACAGCCAGTCGAGCCAGATCCGGGCTTGCTCCTTGGCTGCGTCCTTGCCTTCCTTGCTGGTCTTCTTGTCGCTGTTGATGATGGAATCGAGCACGAAGTTGCGGGCCACCTGCACGATCTGGTCGACCGCCTGTTCCTTCGTCCAGCGGGATTTAAGCAGGGCATAGAACCGCGTGCCGTCGTTGCGGACCTCTCTGAACGTGCCCACCGGGACCGGGTCAGGGAACGGCCGTGCGTTGAACGAGTCCAGGTAGATGGGGTAGAGGTTGCAATAGAACTCGGCCTTGCCGACGAGGCGCCGGATGCGGTTGAACGCCATAATATACGGGTTCTTCGAGAACTTCTCGGCGAACTTCCCGATCTCGTCGACGATGCCGCCGGCCGCGTTCCAGGCCTTGACCAGCAGGGAATTGGAATCAATCTGCGCGATGCCGTAGCAAACCGAGTACCTGGGGTCGTCCGTCAGGCAGGGGCCGGCGTCCCCGGCGAGGCGCAGGCGGTTCTTCCACGCCTCGGGCGACTCCGGCTCAGCCGGTGTGAGCTCGTGGATCATCGACATCATCGTCTCGAGGTCGGCGCGGGTCACGGTGACGGGTTGCGGGTTCGGATACTCGGCGGTGGCCGGAAACGCAGGAAGCACGGCGGAGCCCGTGGCGGCGATATCATCCGCCATCTTCTGCAACACGGCAAGGTCGGGATCGAGCCCGGCGAGCAGGACGTCGATGGCCGGGGCAAGGTCGGGCTGGTCGTGCAGTTGGTTCAGGATGTCGCGCACGGCCGCCGCCTTGCTGGTGATCCACTGGCGGAAGTCGGCTGGGGCGTCGCCCGCATAAGTGGATTTGAGGAAGGTGAAGTTGACGGTATTGGTGAGCGTGTCGTCGTTCAGCCGGGCGGACACGCTGACTGCACCGGTGTAGTCGCCACTCACTCCGCCCACGTCGCGCGGCAGCGGGACTGTGAAGACCGGGACGCCGTCCTCGACGTTCACCTGTGCGACCGCCGTCGTGCCGTTCGGGAAGGTCAGGAACGCGCCGGTCACTGCGTCGTTTGTGGCGAGGTTCTCCACGGTCATCCGAACAGTCTGGCCGGGCTTCGCTTCAGCCGGGATCAGTGCCGTCAGGCGCGGAGCGCCAATTGCCACATTCAACTGCTGCACCGACTGGCCGCAAACTCCAGTGGCCGTGAGTTCGTAGGTCGTGGACGTAGCCAGGTCGACGGCGGCCGTGCCGGTCGTGGCCACCGGCCCCAGGCCCGAGATGGAGACGGAATCGGCGTTGAACACGCTCCATGAAAGGTCATAGGAGCCGGCGGGGGCGGGGAACCCGGCCGAGGAGGTGAAGTGGTCGATATACGGCGCGTCGCAGACATATTCCGCGACGGTCTGGGCGGGCTGCAGGAGGGTACCGGCCATGCGGGCGTAGGCGGCGACGGCGCCTTGTGTGGTTTCGATCAGGACGGCTGCGCCTTGCGGGATGGCGTCGAGATTGAACACAGCCGCCGCGGGTGTTTCTTGTGCAGAGTTCGGGTCGAGCGTCACTGAACCCGATGCGACCGTTTGCCCGGCCGCGTCCAGCAGGGTGAGGGTCGCGGCTCCTCCGTCCGCACTGGAGCTGAAGCCCAAAGTGGCGGCCGGCTCGAGTGCAATGAGCTGGGCCGGATCGGAACTGGCCGGAACCGTCAAGGTCACCGACCCGTGCCCCGTAGGCGACGTGGTCCGGCTCTGGATCACGGCGGGGTAGGACGCCGAGAGTTGAATGGTGCCGGGTGTACCTGGCGCGAGGCCAAATGTCTCCACGGCAATGTCTTCGATCGACAGTGTCTTGGATGCGGTGACGAACAGTTTCGCAGTGGCCAGCGGATCGCCGCCGGTGGGTGCGTAGAACGCCGCGGTGATCACGGTGGAGTACGAATCGTCAGGATTCAGGACCCTTACCGACACCTTGCTGCCCGCCGTGGGCGCCAGGTAGGTGACGCGGGGGCCGCCCGACGGCTCGGGCGTTGCAGCGGCGAGAACAACGTCGTTCCGCGCGGCATCGACTGTCTGCAGGTAGGCGCTGGCACGCCCGGAAGCGACCTGGATCTCGAACCGGAACGTCTCCGTGCCCGGCGCGCTCAGGTTGGCGGCGGGTATCTCGACGACTCCGGCCGAGGCCGATTCCACAGTCTGGCGCACGAGTTCCGCGCCGTCGGCGTTGTAGGAAACGACGTCGGCCGATCCGGGCAAGAGAAACGCGACCCCCAGGCTGGAGGATGAGGATTCGGGGGCAGGGAAGTTGAGCAGGTCGCCGGCGGTATCCGGGCCCAGGGTGTCTTGGTAGCGCATGACGAGGCCGCCCGAGCGCACTTGCGAGCCGTCTGGCAAATCGACGACGGACTCCGACGTGATGGCAAGCGCCTGGTCCGCCGTCACCTTGATCGCCCCCGCGGCCTCTTCGCGGCTCCACAGCGCGCGCAGCGGATTGGCGACTACCAGCGTACTGCCGGGATCCAGCGTCTGGGTGACCGGATCGGCCGGTCCGGCGGCCGAGGGCAGCAGTTCCAGGGTGATGGTGGCGGCCGCCGCACCCGTGTTGCGGATCTTCAGCGCGGAGGAAGCGTGAGCGCCGGAATCGAGCGTTCGATTGACAATACCAGGCGCCACCCAGGTGGCGGCCGAACATATGCCCGTCCAGGCGAGAACAAGCCAGAGCCTCTGCATGAGTAATACTACTCGAGTTTCCAGATTCAGCCAAAGAGTGGATATAGCCACGCCGCTTGGCGGCCGTATCCTTTACCGGGTCCGCTGCCGAACTGGCTGGTGTCTTTCCGGCCTGGATTGGAGTGGTTTCGGGGGGCCGGCCGGGGCCTGTGCCGTTTCTTCGGGCACTGTTGCCTGCATAGCACACCGGGCGGCTCGGGCAGAATTGCCGAATCGACACGTTAAATTTGAAACCTCATTGAAAATACAGGACTTATAGTTTGGTACGGCAGCTGCAATATACAGTGCGTGACGCCGAAAGCGTCAGACAACAAAAATCTTTGAGGAGATGCACAGGATGTCGGACTATAACGAAAAGAACGAGACCGTGATCCGGAACGAGGAGCGTCATAGTTCCGGCGGAACTGTGACCAAGGTGGCCGTGGCCGTGGCCCTGGTGGCTGCCCTCGGAGGCTGGTGGTACCAGAGCAGTCAGGTATCCTCGGTACGCCAGGAAATGGCCCAGTCGCAGCAGAAGTTTGAACAACTGCAGAGCCAGATGCAGACCACCGCCACCGTCGCCAAGGCACAGGTCGACGAGACCCTGGCCAAAATGAACGACGAAGTCGCCAAGGCGCGGCAGGAAGCGCTGGCCAACTCCCAGCGGGCTGCCAAACAGCAGGCCGGCAGGGTGATGACCACACTCACCGCCAAGAACGAACAACTGACGAAGCAGTTGGAAGACTACAAGCAGGCCACCGAACAGAAGTCCACCCAGGTGGATGAAGCCCTCAACGGGATCAAGGGTGACGTTGGCACGGTCCGCACGGACGTGGACACCACCCGGACCGACCTGTCGCAGACCAAGGAAGACCTGAAGAGGATGACGGGCGACATGGGCGTCATGAGCGGCCTAATTGCGACGAACGGTACGGAGCTCTCCGAACTGCGCAAGCTGGGTGAGAAGGACTACTTCGAGTTCACCCTGCCCCGCAACGGCCAGGCCCAGAGGGTCGGCGAGATCCGGTTGGCTCTCAAGAAGACCGATGTGAAGCGGAACAAGTTCACGATGAACGTCCTGGCCGACGACAAGACGGTCGAGAAGAAGGACAAGAACGTGAACGAGCCGGTGCAGTTCTATACCTCCGGCGCACGGACTCCCTATGAAGTGGTCGTGAACGAGATCCGTAAGGACCAGGTGATCGGCTACTTGGCGGTGCCCAAAGTGAAAACGATGGCCAAGCGCTAGGGACTAGAGCCCAATTCTGTTGGGACAGCGAGCCGGGAGCCAGTCTCCCGGCTCTTTTTACGTCTGCCGGACTCTCTCCTGATTGCGCCACCGTCTCCGCTCGAATGCCCCACTACTGGCCGATTCACCCCCCTGCCCGTGCCTCTCCCCGACTATTTACCGGTTCTCGCATTGTGCCGGCTGGTGTCTTTCCGGCCTGGATTGTAGTGGTTCCGGGGGACGGCCAGCCGCTGCCCCGTTTCTTCGGGTACAGTTGCCTGCGTAGTCCATCGGGCAGGTCGGGCAGAATTGCCGAATCCGCCCGTTAATTTTTAAACCGCATTGAAAACACAGGACTTACGATTTGGCACGGCAGCTGCAATATACAGTGCGTGGCGCCGAAAGCGCCAGAAACGAATCTTTGAGGAGATGCACAGGATGTCGAGCTATAACGAAAACAACGAGACCGTGATCCGGAACGAGGAGCGTCATAGTTCCGGCGGGACTGTGACAAAGGTGGCCGTGGCCGTGGCCCTGGTGGCTGCCCTCGGAGGCTGGTGGTACCAGAGCAATCAGGTATCCTCGGTACGCCAGGAAATGGCCCAATCGCAGCAGAAGTTCGAACAGCTGCAGAGCCAGATGCAGACCAGCGCCACCGTAGCCAAGGCGCAGGTCGACGAGACCCTGGCCAAAATGAACGACGAAGTCGCCAAGGCACGGCAGGAAGCCCTGGCCAACTCCCAGCGGGCCGCGAAGCAACAGGCCGGCCGGGTGATGACCACGCTCACCGCCAAGAACGAAGAGTTGACCAAGCAGTTGGAAGACTACAAGCAGGCCACCGAACAGAAGTCCACCCAGGTGGACGAAGCCCTCAACGGGATCAAGGGTGACGTTGGCACCGTTCGCACCGATGTGGATAGCACCAAGACCGACCTGTCGCAGACCAAGGAAGACCTGAAGCGGATGACGGGCGACATGGGCGTCATGAGTGGCCTGATTGCAACCAATTCCACTGAGCTCGGCGAACTGCGCAAGCTGGGTGAGAAGGACTACTTCGAATTCACCCTGCCCCGCAACGGTCAGCCCCAGAAGGTCGGCGAGATCCGCCTGGCGCTGAAGAAGACGGATGTGAAGCGGAACAAGTTCACCATGAACGTCCTGGCCGACGACAAGACGGTCGAGAAGAAGGACAAGAACGTGAACGAGCCGGTGCAGTTCTACACCTCCGGCGCACGGACTCCCTATGAAGTGGTCGTGAACGAGATCCGTAAGGACCAGGTGATCGGCTACTTGGCGGTGCCCAAAGTGAAAACAATGGCCAAGCGCTAGGGACCATAGCCCACTTCGTTGGGGCAGAGAGCCGGGAGCCAGTCTCCCGGCTCTTTTTGCGTGTGCCGGACGGGTGACAGCTTTCCGCACGCCCCATCCCTTGACCCTTCAACCGTCTCGCGCCGGGGTACAGCGGCCTCCCAGACGATTTAGCATTGGAGCATATGAGAACCCTGGCCGCGGTTGCCCCTGTGTTCCGGCGTCTCCGGTTGCTGCCCGCGGTTGTCGTGGGCGCGGCAGCGTTCTGGCTGGCCGTGCCGGAAGCAACGGGCAGGGTGGTGCGCAGTCTCTCGTACCAGGAGTTGCTGGACAAATCCGATCTCGTGGCGATCGCAACCCCCTCCGCGCGGACGGCGGATACGGGCGAGGAGTTGGTCCTGCCGGGCATCTCGACGATGGACGGGCAGGGCCGCACGGAGAAGGTGAAGTGCCTCGGCGTCGAGACCCCGTTCGTGGTCTCGGCCGTTCTCAAGGGCGACCGTAACCTGCGGAAGTTCACCCTGCACCATGGCCGCTGGCCGCCGGAAGTGCCCGCCGTGAACGGATCGGCCCTTGTCTTCTTCGATCCGCGCCTCGCCCAGAGATCCGGCTCGTATTTGCTCTTCCTGGTGCGGGAACCGGATGGCCGGTATGCGCCTACCGGCGGGCAGACCGATCCAGGAATGGCCGTCATCAGCCGGCTGCCCTTTGAGGATCTTGGTACGCGGCCCTACTGATCCTGGAGCATGGCCTGTTCCGTTCAACGGGCCCGTCACCGCGGGTCTGCGATCACCCCGTCCCCAGCCGCCGGCTCCCTCGTTCCCGCCCTACTTGAACAGCTCGCTCCACGACCGGTCCAGATGAGTCCAGCTCTGTGTCCGGAACGACACCGTCGGGATCTCGGGGACGTGCATCAGGCCGTGGCCCTTCCCGCAAACAAACTCGGTCCCATACCATTCAAGGAACGTTTGTGAGGGCACGCCGATGCGCGCCGGATGCGCCAGCAGCCGCAGGCATTCCGGACAGCGCCGCCGTTGGTCCACCAGTGCCCAACGCAATGCGGCGACGTTCCCCATCAGAATGAAGTGGAGCGGGCCGGAAGTGACCTTCAGTCCCACCATGGCCGCGAGGTTCAGCACGCCGGCAAAGACGATGAACAACAGCAGTGCGACCTTGGCTGCGAAGAATGCCCAGCGCCAGGCATTGCGTTGGCCCGGATACGACCCTAGGCCCAGGCTCGTAATGGCCGCGACCATGGGCACGGTCATCAGGGCCATGTAGAGCATTGCGCCAATCGGCCCGCGAACAGGCACTGGCATGCCGGGCTGGTGGTAGCGCAATGCAAGGAGTGCACACACGGCCGCTGCCAGGCCAAGGAAGCCAAGACACCGCGCGGGCGATTCCAGCCAAGGCGCGGGCTGCGCTTCCGGCGGGCAATTGCGCCGCATCCAGAGCGCATCCCGGAACGCGCCCAGGCAGAAGCCCGTGGCTCGCAGTTCCCTTGCGCGCCGGACGTGCCAGAGTTCCGCACTCCATTCGGCCAGCCACTCCTCGCGCAACGTGCCAGGCACCAGCCAGGCCGCGCTGCGTAGCATTGCGAGGTGAATGCTCATGCCTGCTCCGTCTCGACCGCGGCCAGTTTAGCCAACAAAGGATAGCGCCGCTGCGAGGCCGCCAGTGTCGCCTGTCCGGCCTCTGTCAGTTGGTAGTACTTCCGCGGCGGCCGCTGGCCGGCGTCGGCGATCGCCTGCCCCTCCCACTGCGAGACCACCAGGCCGTCCCGCTCCAAACGGCGCATCGCCGGATAGACCGTGCCGCTGGGCAGCCCCGTGAGTTCCATCACACTGAAGCCGTAGCCATCGCCGGTCTGGACCGCCTGCAGGATCAGCGCGGCGGTGTGCGAAAGTTTCAGCTCGGCAGCCATGCGCCCATTCTACCCTATGTAGGATAATACTTGACACCCTGTTTGTAGTTTGCTACATAGGGTGCAGCCATGCTTGAACTGCTTCACCTCACGAAACGATTTCACGGCATCGCCGCCGTCGAGGACGTGAGCTTCACCGCCCGCAGCGGCGAGATCACCGGCTACCTGGGTCCCAATGGATCAGGCAAATCCACCACCATGAAGATGATCACCGGTCTGATGGAGGCCACCTCGGGCGAGATCCGCTTCCAGGGGGAACGGATCCAGCACGCTTCCATCGACTACCGGCAACGCATGGGCTATGTGCCGGAGGAGCCGCATCTCTACGCGCACCTCAGCGGCCTGGAGTACCTCATTATGGTGGGCCAGTTGCGCGGACTGGCGGCGAAGCCCACCGCCGGCCGAATCGACGGACTGCTGCGCCTGTTCTCGCTGCACCCTGACCGCCACGTCCCCATCTCGGCCTACTCGAAGGGGATGCGGCAGAAGGTGCTGCTCATCGCCGCCCTGCTGCACAATCCCGCCCTCATCCTGCTCGATGAACCCTTCTCCGGCCTCGACGTCGCGACGGCCCTCGTGCTGCGCAGCCTGATCCAGGAACTGGCCGCGCGCGGCAAGGTGGTGCTCTTCAGCTCACATGAGCTCGAAACGGTCGAGCGGGTCTGTTCCCACGTCGTGATCCTGCATCGCGGCAAAGTGGTCGCCGACGATTCCATTGAGCACCTGCGCACCCTGATGTCGGCTCCGACACTGGAGGCGATCTTCTCGCAACTCGCGGTGGAGCAGGACACCGCTGCCATCTCGCGCCAGGTGGCCGACCTGATTGAAGCCTAGGGGGCAACATGGAGAAGCTCCAGTTCCGCGTGCTCTACCGCCAGTTCCTGTTCCGCATGGTCGATTTGGAAATCCTCTCGGCGGATGCTCTCGGCGATTCCAACAAGCTGCTGGGTCAGTTCGCGGCCCTGCTCATCTTTGTGAGCATCTTCTTCCTTTCCGGGCCCGCCCTCGCCGTTGCCTCCAGCCGTCTGACGCCGGAAATGAGAGTGTTTGGAACCTGGGGTGTCGAGCACTTCCTCATCGCCACCACGATGCTGGTCGTCGGGCTGTTCGCGGTGCTGAGTTGGGATTCCACGTTCCCCGATCGCCGCGACGTGCTGGTGCTCGCGCCTTTGCCGGTGCGCGCCCGAACCCTGTTTCTCGCCAAGGTCGCGGCGGCCGGTACGGCGCTGGGTCTCACCGTTCTACTGCTGCACTCCGCGGCGGGTCTGGTGTGTCCGCTGACCTTCAGCGCTCAGCCCACTGCACAGGTGACCATGCCGGCCTTTGGGTATCTTCCGGTGAGGCCGCCTGCCGATGCGGCCGGCATCGAACTACTGCTGAAGGACGCTCTGCCGCCTCAGTTGCCGCGCGGCATGGGCATTGTCGTTGGAGTGTTGAAACACGGCCAGCGCCGAATCCTCGCCTATGGCGCCGCGCAGCCCGATTCCATCTACCAGGTCGGGTCCATCACCAAAACCTTCACGGGACTCCTTCTGGCCCAGTTGGCCGTGGAAGGCCGGGTGCGTCTCGACGAACCGTTGCGCGCCTTCCTGCCTGTGGGGGTGGTGGCCCCTCCCGGTGGCCCTGAGATCACCCTGCTCGACCTGGCAACGCACCACTCCGGCTTGGGGCCCATGCCGGATGATTTCCACTCGGGCCGCTTTCGCAGCGTGGCCGCCGGATTTGCCGGTTATCATGCAACCGACCTGCGGGCCTCCATCGCCAGGCATGGGGTCGGCCGCGACGCCGCTCCGCCCTTCGTCTACAGCAACTGGGGCTACTCCCTCCTCGGCGAGGCGCTCGCCGTTCGAGCCGGAGTCTCGTATTCGGAGTTGCTGGCGCAGCGCATCACGGGCCCCCTCCACATGCGCGATACCTCTGTAATCCTTTCGCCGGAACGGCGGCAGCGCCTCATCCAGGCCTATGGCGACCGGCACGAACCCCTGCCGCCTTGGGACTTGGATTCGTTTGCTCCAGCGGGTGCCATCAACTCCACTGCCGATGACCTGCTCACCTATCTGGAGGCGCAGCTTCACGCGGCTTCGCCCGCGCTGCGTCTATCCCAGGTGCCGCGGGCTGCCGCCAGCCGCGAATCGCGCATCGCTCTTGCCTGGTTCTACGACAGGAATGCCGGCACCTACGGACACAGTGGAGCCATCTCCGGCTATGGCAGCTACGCGTTCTTCAACCCCAAGGGCGACTATGCCGGGGTTGTCCTGGTGAACCAGGCGGCCTCGTTCCTGGGCGCCCTGCTGCCCCTGCACATTCGGCAGCGGCTCGCGGGCGAGCCGGCAATCTCTCTGGGCCTGGTGAGCGTGCCCCAGGGCGGCGGCCTCTCCGGCGTACTTCGCATGTTCGCCGTCTACTGGGCCATCATGTTGCTCGCCGGTGCGTTCATCTATTGCTGCATGCTGTGCCTGCAGGGCTTCGCCGCCCAACTGCTGCCGCGCCGGCTGTTCCTGCGCGCATCCTCCTGGCTGCAGATGGCGGCCTTTTGCGTCATCGTCTGCGTTTACTGCCTGCAGCCGATGGTGCCGCCCGACACGGTTCATGCCACCGGCAGCGGGCTGCTCGGCTGGTCACCGTCTTATTGGTTCCTGGGCCTGTTTCAGCAGTGGACCGGATCGCCGGCGCTGGCTGTGTTGGCGCGCCGGGCCTGGCTCGGACTGGCAGTTGCTTTCTTCGGCACGGCCGCCGCGTACACGCTGTCTTACCTCCGCACTATCCGCCAGATTGTCGAGGAACCGGATATTGTTTCCGGCGCCGGCGACGGCCTCTGGATGCCTGGCTTCGGGCACTCGGTCCGGGCCGCGCTGGTCCAGTTCAGCGCCCGGACCCTGCAGCGCAGCCGGCTCCATCGCGTCATTCTCGCCTTCTATCTGGGCGTCGGCTTCGCACTGGTGATCGCCATGGTGAAGAATGGCGGACCGCCGAATCAACTGGCGGACGCTCCGGCGGCCGATCCCTGGAGCCAGGTGAACGAGCCCTTGCTGGCCGCCACCATCACCCTGCTCGGTTTCGCCATGCTCGGCACCCGCGTCGCCTTTTCGATCCCACTCGATCTGCGCGGAAACTGGATCTTCCAGGTCACCGGCCTCCGCCGTGTGCCGGAGTGTCTATCCGCTGCCCGCCGTTCGCTCCTGCTATTCTCGGCGGCCCCCTTATGGCTGCTCTCGGCCGCGTGCTGCTTCTGGCTGTGGCCGTGGCGCGCGGCCGCGGGTCATCTGGCGATCCTTGCCGCCCTCGCCCTGATCCTCGCCGAGTTGTGTTTGCACGGGTTCCACAAGATCCCGTTCACGTGCTCCTACCTGCCGGGCAAGTCCCAAGTCCATCTGGCGATCCTCGGAGGCCTGGCTCTCCTCTGGTCCATCCTCCTGAGTGTCATGTATGAGCGCCAGGCGCTGGCTGAACCGAAGCTGTTCGTTCCGGCGCTGCTCGGGCTCGCCGTCGTGTGGGCCTGTCTCCGCTGGCGAACTGCGGCCCATGCCCGCGAAGAAGGCGCCGAGGTGCGGTTTGAAGAACTGGCGTCCCCAGCAGTCCAGGTCCTGGGCCTGGACCGCGACGGTGCCTGGCCCAACCAGTCGCCCCAGTCTGGGCCGGAACGCCCGGGCACGCCCTAATCTTCTGTACAGCCTCGAAGCCCGCCCTCACAACGCGATCTACAACTCGACGCGCGGAGCCAACCTGGGTCAACTAGCGGAGCTAGGATGGGTAAAAAGGATGAGCAAACCCGCGATTCCACCCTCCTGCCGGCGCCGCTGGTATTCCGTACTCACGCTGCCCGTTGCCGTCATCCTCGCGGCAACAGCTTGACTCACGGTCCCCGCGGCGGAAGCCCCGGCCGTTCGCATCGTCTCCTACCAGGAACTGCTCGACAAATCAGATCTGGTGGCCATCGCCACCGCCTCAGGCCGAACCACCGATACTGCGGAGGAGATCCTTCTGCCCGGTATCTCCACACTCGATGCGCAAGGGCAGGTCACCCAGGCGAAATATAGGGCAGTCGAGACGCAGTTCGTGGTCTCCGCGGTTCTCAAAGGCGATCGGAGCCTTCAGAAATTCGCCCTCCATCACGCCCGCTGGCCGCAGGCTCAGCCTGTCGCAAACGGACCAGTGCTGGTCTTCTTCGACCCTCAGGACCCCAGGAGATGCGGCTCTGACCTGCTGTTTCTGGTCCGCGAGCCGGACGGCCGCTACGCGCCAACCGACGGGCAGACGGATCCTGCACTGGGCGTCATCACCCGCCTGCCCATTGACGATACGGCTGCCCGGCTTCGTCAGCCCACCCACTAGAACCAACGCGTTTCCTGGCAGGAAGGCGGGCCTCCGGCAACGACCGCGCCCCTCGCTCGCGCCTGGCTTCTGCTGTCGCCTGTCGCTCCACCACCACCAGTTATCGACACCCCTCCGCCCGCCTGCCCCTTGTTATCCGAGCGCCCGGCTCTAAACACGGCAGTTGCGGGGACTGGAAGGGCGGCCCCTCGTTTGCCTTGAGACAGGTTGTCAAACACTGCAGGAGGATGATCCGTGTCCCACCATTACTCTGGACCTGACTACGGCTTTCCCCACGGCGATGCGCGCCTCGATCTCACCGACCTGTACGCCTTCCCGAAACCCGGCGGTGCCGGCAAGTCGATTGTCGTCATGAATGTTCATCCCTCAGCCGGCGTCAACCCATCCGGCCCCACCACCCGCGAGCCTTTCTCGACACAGGCAGTGTATGAACTGAAAGTGGATACAAACGGCGATGCCGTCGCCGATCTTGCCTACCGTGTCTCCTTCTCGTCCACTAACGACGGCAGCCAGGTCGCCACCGTGCGCCGTGCCCAAGGCGAAGCGGCGGCCGGCGATGGCCCCGGCGGACAGACGATCCTCGCTTCGGCGCGGGTTTCCACCGGCCGGGAAGCGCTCGTGTCCGAAGCCGCGGGCTATCGCTTCTTCGCGGGCTGGCGAAGCGATCCCTTCTTCTTCGACACCGAGGGCGCGCTGAACAATTTCCAATTCACCGGCCGCGACTTCTTTGCTGGAAAAGACGTATGCAGCATCGTGCTGGAATTGCCCGCCGAGGCCCTCGGCCCTACCCCTGTCGGTCTTTGGCAGCGCACCCTCGACGGCAGAGGCGGGACGTGGGTTCAGGCGGACCGCGGCGCACGGCCCTCACAATCCGTATTCCTGACCGGCGAGCAAAAGTCCGACTACCTCGCCGCACAACCGGCCGGCGACGCCCGCTTCGCCGCCATCTTCGCGCATTCTTTGGAGCATACGGGCGGCTATTCGCCCCAGGAAGCCAAACGAGTGGCCGAGTCTTTGCTCCCGGATATCCTCTTCTACGATTCGCGGCAGCCGGCGTCTTACCCGCACAATGGCCGCACCCTCACGGATGACGTGATGGACGGCTTCATCGCCCTGCTCACCAACGGAAGGGTGACCCGCGATGGCGTCGAACCGCATCGCGATCTCCTCCCCGAATTCCCCTACCTCGGGCCGCCCCACGAGTTGGCGTAACCAACTGGCGGGCCCAGTGCCCCAGTCATTTAAGAAGGTCGCCTGGCGCGTCCATCGCCAATAGCACCTTCGCAATTCGTCTAGAACTGCGACCCCAGCCCGTAGGCGGACCAGGCCGAGTCGCTCGGCGTCAGCCGCATGCGGGCGTTAGCAAGATCCGCCACCATGAGCTTTCGCTGGGAAGTCAGGGCGTCTAGAACATCCAGTCCGTCCTGCTTCATGATCAGCAGCTCCTTCCGCTTTTCATCGACCGATACGCGCTCGTCCTTGTCGAGCGACATCTTCTCAGCTGCCTCATTGGAGTCCATGTTGACCACGAAGAGGTTCTTCATGTTGAAGCAATAAATGAAGTGCCCGCCTTCCGGCGCCCAGAGACCTTGCGGATCCTTCCCCACCGGGACGGTGGCGGAGACAGACCAGTCGCGCACCGACAGCACCGTCACGTCTTCGCTCTCCGCGTCCAGCACATAGAGCTTGTCCTTGTCCGGCCCCAGCACAGCGTCAATGTAGCCGGAGCCGCCTCCGGGGAACATGATGAGATACGGTGCTGACGGCGCTCCTCCGGCAACCGCTCCACCAGCGGCCGCCGCTGTGCCGACCGTGATCGCTATGGCCGTCAGGGTTCTCTTGGTCGCCTTGGACCGGCGCACCGATTCTCTTCCGACAGGAATGGTCTTCTCGATCTGTCCTCCCTCTATCTCCAGGACGGCGAGTTTGTGCTGCCCTCCCACCGTCACTGCGTACCGCCGTTCATCGATCTTCACCGGAGCGACCATGTTCAATCTGGTGCCCGCCGGGAAGGGAATCTTGACACTGGCCAGCGTGCCCTCGTCTCCAATCTTCTGGATGAGGCCCGACGTTTGCAGCCACAGTGGGCCATCCTCCGCAAACCGGAAGAGATCCTCGGCGTTGTCTGGAACCGGAGTTGTGCGCAGTAGTTGCGCTGAGGCCACATCGAATACTTTGAGCTCACCCCTGGGTAGCAATTCCTTTGCCTTGGGCTTCACGGAACGCACCAACAGGTAGAGCAACTTTTCGTCTCGCGATGTCTTCCAAGCCATCACGTGTCCGCCAACGTCGATTGTTTTGGCCGTCTCGGCGCTGTTCAGATCTTCAATCCACATGTTCTGCGGAAGGAAGGCCGTGCCAAGTCCGAGCATTCCCTTTGATTCCGTGTCTTTCGAGAAGCTCAGCGCCCGGTCGCCCTTCAGGATCTTCTCCACCCTATTGCGCGTGGGATCTCCTGTTGTGAATTCGTGCGTCGTCCTGTCGATCCTCCATTCGCGCTTCTCTGTCCATATGACCAGGCGTTTGGGTTCAAGCGCCATCGAGTAAATGCCCCAACTGATGGACCCCAGCAGGATTTCCTTCACCTTGACGCTGCGTTGGGCATCGACAATGATGAGCCTGAATGTGTTCTTTCCCTTGAGATGGGTGAGGTACACAAAGTGTCCATCCGTCAGGATGCGCTCCGGTTTGTCATCGAGTTCCACGGCTCCACTAATCGAATTGCGCTCACGGTCCAGTGTGGTGATACGCCATGGCTTGGACTGCACGAACACCGATTGCTGCGATGACCGGTCAGTGGGCAGTTCCTTGGACACTGCCGGCGTTGTCGAGGCGGGCTCCGGAGCCGGTTCGCGGCGAACGGCAGTTGCATCGGACACCGGCGTGGCCGTCGGTTCCGCGCTAGCGCGGGGTTCCTCCAGAATCGCGTGGAGAGTGATGTTTACGCCGTCTTGCAGACTGAGCTTTCGCGACCAGACGAGCCCACCCTTCTTCACTCTCACCACTCGTTCACCGGGAGCCATCTTGACGGTCGACGGTGTACTGCCCACAAACATTCCGTCCACCTCGATCTCCGCGCCCGGCGGTTCGGAGGTGATCGGTACCGCAATGGTGCCGGACCTGGCTGCGCCATTCACCACCATCGGAGCGGCGCCTTGGCTCTTCGAGATGATCGCGGCGTTCGTATAGACCTCCAGAATCAATCCCTTTTCGAACGCGCGCTCCTTTCCTTTTTTGGACATGAGGGGTGCGGTGGTAATTGCGGAAACGGTTTTGCCCGTTATGCCCTTTTCATTCTTCTTTCCTTGTTTCTCTGAACGTAGTTCGACGGGCTGCCCGTCCACGCTGGCCACTCGATCTACCGAAAACTCAAGTTTGCCGTCCTTGCCCATCCGATGCCGGGGTTCCACGACCGTAATGGTGCCGGTTACGGGAGCTCCTTGATCAATCACCGTCTTGCCATTCACCTCGACGTTTTCCGTCACGGTGAATCGAATCTTCTGCCCTTGATTGGCAGTTTCCGAGGATAGACGTTCCTCCAATCTCACTTGTACTCTCGTACCCTCGGGAATATCCACCTGGGCACTGACAGGAAAAATGAACGCGAAAGTGAAGATAAGGAAAGGCCGGATTATATTATGCATAGTGGCGACCAGTTCGCCATCATAACAAACGCTCGATTGTCGTTGGCATAGTATAAGGATATACAGACCTCAAATTAGTGAATGCGAAACGGAAGTACGAAACCCCGGATTGCGCCGCCCGGCAAAGTCGGCAGCCGGCAGGGTGGCAACCGCGGAGGGGAACTTCCAGGGGTGGGTCCGAATGGCGGCCGCCAGCCGTTCTCTCCTGCTGTTCTCGGCTGGCCCCTTATGGCTTCTCTCGGCCGTCTGCTGCTTCTGGCTGTGGCCGTGGCGTGCGGCCGCGGGTCATCTGGCGATCCTCGGAGGCCTGGCTCTCCTCTGGTCCATCCTCCTGAGTGTCATGTATGAGCGCCAGGCGCTGGCCGAACCAAGGCTGTTCGTTCCGGCGCTGCCCGGGCTCGCCGTCGTGTGGGCCTGTCTCCGCTGGCGAACCGCGGCCCATGCCCGCGAAGAAGGCGCCGAGGTGCGGTTTGAAGAACTGGCGTCCCCAGCAGTCCAGGTCCTGGGTCTGGACCGCGACGGCGAATGGGCGACCCCGTCGAATCAGCGGGAGCCGTGACGCTCAAGCCCGCCGGCAGCGCGAACTCCCACATCGCGTGGGCCGGCTTTCCGCTGTACTTCCAAGCGAAGGAGAGCGCGAGTTCGCGCCTGAAGCTGCTTCGTTCCGGCCGTGGACTCAGGCGCGCCCTGGTCTCGACAACCGTGACGGCCGTCCCTACGGGCGCGCAGTCGCAGTGATCCGGCGGACCAGGCGCCCTGGCCCCCGCCGCTGTGCCCGGACCGCATACGCCGCCGCGGAAAAGGGTAGTCACGGCCACGGCTGCGATTGCCGGTTCCACCGTCCGGTTCGTCGATCTCGACTCCGGATTCTGTGCGGAGATGGTCTGGGCCGGCGCGGACCCGTCTCCTGCTCAGACGGTCTGCCAGCCCTCTGCCCAGTTGCAGACGCTGCGTCTGCAGTCGCCAGTCGATGGCGCACCTTGAATCTCCCCTCTCTTCACGACCGCCATCGGGGCAGCCTCCGCCGCCAACGGTAGGGTCAAGCTCACGCTTGCCAGCAGAGCCTGGAACCTGGACCTGGCGAAGTGACCAGAGCACGCCACCCGTTCTCCTAAGTGCCTGTCGCTGTGGCAAATACCGGTTGAGATCCAAGTCATCCCGAAACCATGGCTTGGCGCCGCGAGCTCGTCCACCATAGGCCAGTAAGCATTCAAGAAACGTAGAGAGATCAAGCAATGAAAACGATCCTTCCATCCCTGCTCCGCTTTGTGATGCCCGCCTTGCTGGCGTGCCTGACGCTGGCGCCGGTCGCCAGCGCATCGGACTATGACGGCTCGGTGTGGCTCACCAGCGCGGCCCAAGCGCCCAACGGGGGCACCTGGGTTCAACTGCAAACCGGTGTGGAAACCGGCAAAACCGAGGCGAGAGGGGGTGCGCCGGTGTATGAAAGCGTCAACGAACCAGGCACCATTGTCGCCGTTCCCGGAAAGGCCGG
Organism: Paludibaculum fermentans; assembly: GCF_015277775.1. Taxonomy (NCBI): domain Bacteria; kingdom Pseudomonadati; phylum Acidobacteriota; class Terriglobia; order Bryobacterales; family Bryobacteraceae; genus Paludibaculum; species Paludibaculum fermentans. The sequence goes on along the minus strand of NZ_CP063849.1, from coordinate 1,927,806 downwards.
TTACTGGGTGGTCGGCAAGAGAGGCTCGATCCACGCGCGCGGCGGAGCTCGCGAGTTGTGCGGCGGACACCTGCAGAACTGCACCAACTTTCCGTTTGAACCGGAGGATTGGGAGTTCGTGACATTCGCGGCCGCCACGCCCGACGGCCAGGGACTGTGGGCGTTGGGCCGGCGTGGTCAGGTGTGGACCGTCGGGACGGCCACACCATACGGCGACGCAATTGAGCGATACGACCTCACGGCCACCGCCATCGTACCGACGCCATCGGGCAACGGCTACTACATCCTGAAAAACGACGGCGGCGTGCACGCCCGCGGCGACGCTGTCTTCTTCGGCTCCACCGGCGGCTCGTTCAAGAAACACTACACAGGACTGGTGCTCAGCTACACCGCGGCCGGCCTGGTCAATGGCTACTGGATGCTGAATCAGGACGGCGGCGTCACAACCTATGGCGATGCCGCCTTTCTCGGCTCCACCGGGGGCAATACCGAAAACGTGACCTCCCTGTTTCCCCTGGATCAGGGCACGCGCTACGCCTGGATCAAGCGGAATGGAGAGATCGGCATCTCCGGTTCCTATCGCCGCGGAGCGGTCACCACGAACACCGGAGGGACTACCAGGCTGTGGACGCTGCAAGGCAACCTTGACTATCCCGGTGCGGAGTTGCACGCGTTGCCGGCCGGCGCCGGCCGCACGGACGGTTGGATCTTCTGGCCCGTCAAGAGGGCTGGCGCCATCGTCTACCAGTTGCGGAACGAACACAACGGTCTTTGCATCGAGCTCAAAGGCTACGACATCGCGCAAGGCGCCTGCCAGGCGAATGTCGAAGGCTCCCAGCAGACGCAAGCCTTCGCGCTCGAATTCTCGGGGTCTTACTTCTACCTGGTGGTGCCGGACTGGCCGCGCCTGGTGATCTCGGCGCTACCCGGTGAAACCCGCTTGAAGCTGGTTGACAGGGCGCTGGTGTCACCCAATTTGATCTACCGGTGGCAGGTCCTGGAACCCACCACGATCTCCGCCGCCGATTCGGGTGCGCTGTTGCAGGCGGAGGCATCCAGCTCCGGGCAGAAGTGGCTCGTTGCGCCTGTCACCGATGCTCCGAATGCACCGGTCCGATTCATCGACGCCGCCTCCGGGCTCTGCGCGGAAGCACAAAACGGGCGTTCCAGCTACCGCTTGCAGTTAACCGCTTGCGATGGAGCCTCGTCCGCCCAGGCGTTCCTCTTGCAGGAAACCGGTCCTGGTGTCGTCCGCATCTCGCCGGTGGCCGGCAGTCTCTCCGCGGCACCGTCCAGCGTATCGCCCGGGGCAGTGGAGTTTGTCCCGGAAGCGCAGGGCAGCCCTTGGCGGCTGGCGGCTTCCAGCGGCCGTTAGTTTTTCCTGAGGCACTGATGAACTTTCTGTCTTTGCTTCCCCCTGTCCACTCAATCGAACAACCAGAAAGGAATACACCTTACGAGCGATGATTCGCTCCTCGGGAGTATATTCAGTTCTTCGACCATCACAGTTCTCCGGGATGTGTGGAATCTGTCTATTCCTGTGCGGATTGTGTCTGAATCTTTTCAATACCCGCGAAGCCCGGCGTGCAGGCAGGCGGGCAATCTCTGAATCTCACCGTGCAACTCTCCTTCAGAATTGCCCGTTCAGTTATTACCGATTACCGAATTCAAATATGTACGAAACTATCCATGATGGCCCGGCCGATTCACCACTGCTAAACATGCCCCGCGCACACCCCAATTGCCCCGCCCGCCAGTGCCTGATTTCCGAAGCCTGGCAGTACTCCAGGTTATTCTCTCTAAGTTACTGATCCGTAGCATGTTCCGTCGATAGTAAGGCGATGGCGGGCCTCTCTTGGGCTGGACCTGCCTGAGGCACATGCGGGAAGACCAGCCTCGCCATGCGCAGTAAATTTCATTAATATTCCGAAAATATGCCTATCGAACAAGCGGGCATTCATCCCGTAGGAGTATATTAGTTCTTCGGTCATCCCCGGTCTATCGGGCGAGTGGCCCATGCGTTTTCCTGTGGGGGATTGTGTCTGAACGGTTTCGATACCCAGCGGCGCTATTCACGCTCGCCCTCAGATCCGTTTTGATTCTGTCTCTATTGCTCCTGAGTTGGCTTCCTTGCCGGGCTCACACTGCCTCATCGCGCTGCACGGGCTCAGCTCCGGAATCGCACCCGATGCATGCGATGAAAATGCCGTCCGCTGCCGGCGGCATCGTTATTTTTTGCTCGGGAGGATCTCCGGTCTCCGTGGACGCGCCCATCCCCACAGCGCAACTCCGAGCAGATTCTAGTGCCGACCCTACGCAGCGCACCGCGGAGCCGGCAGGGGGGCCATTGGCAGCTTTTGACGCATTCGACATCGACTCCGGCTGGAATCAGGTGGGGACTTAACCGATTCCATAACCGACGGATTTTTCCCAGTCCCGGCAAAGGCAATTCATGGATATAAGATCTTTCAAGTTAATGAGCGCGGGGAGCCGCGGGCTGGCGTGCCTGCTGTTCCTCCTGGGGATGCCCGCGTTTGCGCAGTCAACGCCACTCGAATGCGTCGCGTCGGCAGCGACTACGCCTGTGATGCGCTCGACGGAGATCACGGCCCTCGCGGGTGAGATCGTGGTTACCTGTTCCGGCGGTTTCCCTACTTCGGCCGGCTCCCCAGTCCCGACCGTGGACTTCCAGATTTTCTTCAATGCGAACTATACGGGCCGCACCACTGGCGTTCTGACCGAAGCATTGTTGCTGATCGACGAACCCCTGCCGGCAAACCGCGTTCCCTGCACGACCGATGTCAGTCTGTGCGGTTGGACTGGCGGCGCAAGCGGCCCGAACGTCTATCAGGCGAAAGTGCTGGGCACGAATGCAATCACGTTCCAGGGCATCCCCTTCGATCCGCCCGGTTCCGGACCGAACCGCGTCTTCCGGTTCACCAACATTCGCGTCGATGCTTCCTCCCTAGGCATTTCCAGCTCGACGATACCCAACACGGTCAATGCTTTCATCGCGACAGCAGGGGCAGCTTCTCCGGCACTGGCGAATTCACAGTTGACGATCGGCTACATCCAGAAACCGTTGACCATGGCGGTCATGAACTCGACGGCGGATACCGTTGTGCCCGCCTTCATGGGCGTTGAACTGCCCAATTGTGTCTCTGCCGCCAAACAGCGATTTGCGACGCTGCGGTTCAGCAAGAGCTTCGGAACCGCACTGCTCCCGCGATCGGCTGCGGCGTTCATCGATACAGAAACCTCACCCACCCCCCAGGCCCAGAACTCAATCGGCACCATCTATAATTCCGAAACCGGGTTCTACTCGCCGGCGCTGCCCGCAACGAACAATCTCAACAAGGCGGGCCTGGCGGACTTCGGCAGCCGGATCCAGGCCGACTTCTCCAACCTGCCGGCAGGTGCGACTCTATACGTCGCCACGGTCCCGGTGACCTTCACCAACGGAGTGCCGGCGCCCAACGGCGACCCCCAATTGCGGGCGCGCCTCATCAGTTCCGCTACAGGCGCCTTTGCACCCGTCACCGCCACGGAAGTCCTGGATGGAATTCCGGCGGCCGCCCTCCCGATTACCCAGGGCAGCGCCCAGGCGGTCTGGGAAGTTCTGAAGAGCAATCCAGGTGCATTGGACAATGCTGATTTCCCCTTGTGGATCTCCTACCCGGCCAACACCGTTGGACTCGGGACAGCCTCGGTGAACCTGCGGCAAGGGCCCGTGTCTACTTTGAAGACTTCGGACGAAACGGCTCCGCTGCCCCGGTTCCTGGATGCCTTCAACGGCGCGCAACTGGTCACAATCCGCAACATGTGCCCCGGAGACAGCTATGTCGTGACCAGCAATCCTGCCGGACTGACAGTAACCGTCGACGGACAGGCCTACACCGCGCCACATTCGTTCAACTGGCAGCCCAAGTCTACTCACACCCTCAGCGTGACGACGCCGCAATTCTCCAGCTCCACGGTCCGCCACAACTTCCTCTGGTGGAGCGATTCCGGCACTGCTACACACACCATCACCGCGCCCGATTTCCCCACGGTTTACACTGCGGGATTCAATACCCAATACCAGCTCACATTGAGCGTCTCCCCGCAGGGAGGCGGTACCATCGCGGCCTCGCCGGCTTCGGCGGACGGTTTCTACGCTCCGGACACGGCGGTCACGCTCTCAGCAATACCGTCCCCGGGGTACACTTTTGCCGGCTTCACAGGGAGCATCGCGACGCTCTCCAGTTTAGCCGGCTTAATTATGACGGGACCGCAGAGCATGCAGGCCAGTTTCGTTCCCGCAAGTACTGGCCTTGGCGCTGGCACGCTGACCCCAGAGTCCGGTGCGGGGAGCAAGCGGACTTTCAGCGCGGTTTTCAACGAGGCACAGGGATCCGGAGCTCTCTCCTGGGTGCAGTTGCTCATCGCTGCAGCGGAGAATGGCGGCGGCCAGCCCTTCTGCCTGGTCCACTACGATGTCCACGGGAATGCCTTCTGGGTTTACTCGGATTTGGACGGCTTCTTCCAAGGACCCGTCGCGCCCCACGCTCCCTCGGGCACCCTCCAGGCTTCAACCTGTGCCCTGGATACGTTCAACTCCTCTGCTACTCGATTGGGCACTCAGTTGACTGTCAATTTTCCGCTTGTCTTCAAGTCGTCGGCCGAAAGGAAGGTCTACTTGCGCACCTACGATGACAACGGTACGGACACTGGAATGGTCCAACGCGGAGTCTGGACTCAGGTGCCTTTAGCCACACCCGCGATGACCATGACGCCGGCATCCGGCAATTCGTCCACGCCGCTGTTCCAGGCGAGGTTCGCTTCCGACGCCTACGGCAATCAGGGCTCCCTGCCGCTCGGGTGGCAGCAGTTCCTGGTGGCGGCGGACTCCACCGGAGGCGGGCAGCCGTTCTGCTTCGTACACTACGACCGCGCGGGCGGCGCCTTCTGGATGTTCTCATCAGACGTCGGGTTCTTCCTGGGGCCGGTCGCGCCCGGCGCGGCCTCCAACGCTCTAGACAGCAGCGCGTGCACGGTAAACACCGCCGCTGCCGCGGCAGGCATCGCCGGAGACTTCAGCTCCAGCCTCACTCTGCCGCTGACACTCAAGGCGCCCATGTCCGGTGCCAAGAAGCTGTACATGCGCACCATGGATCCCCTCCTGCGGGATTCGGGATGGCAGCAGGTAGGGACCTACCAGGTCCCCTGAGGAAACCGGGAGAGCGGCCCGGCCAGGCTCGCTCTCCCTCTCTGCTCTCCAGATCTCCTGACGAATTCGAATCCTGACCAAACAAAGACAATGAACACCCTCTTACCTATACCGATCTCCAGGCGGCTCGCCTGGAACCTGCTCGCTCTGGTTGCCCTCGCTTTGACCGCGGTGGGGCAGACCACGCCGCTGCAATGCCTGGTGAATTCGGGTACCACGCCCCCGATTCGGCAGGCGGAGATCACCGCACCTGTCGGAGAGATCGTCATCAATTGCTGGGGCGGAACCCCGACCCCTGCCGGTCAGCCCGTGCCCACCCACGACATCCAGATCTATTTCAATGCCGACTATACGGGTCGGACGACAGGGCTGTTCACAGAATCGCTTCTCCTCATCGACGATCCTTCCGCCCCGCAGCAGGTGCCGTGTACAACGGACCCCAGCCTCTGCACATGGACCGGCGGCAGCAAGGGGCCCAATGTCTTTCAGGGCAAGGTTCTGGCCTCGAATGCCGTCGTCTTTTACGGCGTGCCGGTGGATCCGCCCGGGGACTCCGGGCAGAGGGGCCTCCGCATCGTCAACCTGCGCATAAACGCGTCCATGTTGCCGGTGTCTCCCACTCTGATTCCGACACCGGTGCTGGCGAATGTCTCCGCGACCGGCATCGCCCTGATCAACGGTACGGATGAGATAGTCGGCTATGTGCAGGATGCCCTGCTTGCGAAACTACGGAACGCGGCTGGCGATGCAACCGTAACCAGCCCGAACGGCGTGGAGTTCACAAGCTGTACGCCTGTCACGAAACAGCGCCTCGCAAACCTGCGTTTTAGCGAACGGTTCGGTACTGCGTTTCTCAAGCCCAATTGGACCTACGATCCAGTAACCGGCGTGCCTGGCACCCCGAACTCTCAGGCGATGACGGGTACCATCTACAACACCGCCTCGGCCTTCTACAACCCGAACTTTCCTGCTACGAATAACCTGAACAAAGCCGGTCTGGCCGATTCCGGCACGCGCCTGCAGGCGACGTTTAGCGGACTCCCGCCCGGAGCGACGCTCTACATCTCCACAGTCGCGGTGACGTACACGGATGGCGTTCCGGCCCCCAACGCAAACGGCCTGGACGAAGCGCGCCTCACGGCCAGCGCCGGTGGGGCATTTGCTCCCGTGGCGGCAACGGAAACACTCGACGGAATTCCTGTCGCCGTGCTCCCGATCGACAAAGGCAGCGCTACCGCGGTCTGGGAAGTACTCAAGAGCAACCCGGGCAGCCAAGGCAACCTCGATTTCCCGGTTTGGATCTCTTTCCCGGGTGCCTCTGAAGGTTTGGGTACGGCTACTGTCGCAATGCAGCTCGGACCAGTATCCAGCGAGACAGGGGCAAGCGATACCGCACATGTGGCCCGCTTCGCTGACTTGCCAACCACCCTCCCCTTGCTGACGGCGCCTTCGACCTGCTCCACCGCTCCGTACCTGGTGACGACCGCGCCGCCCTACCTGCCCGTGATCGTTGACGGGCAGACCTATACTTCTCCGAAATCATTCTCCTGGCAGCCGGGCAGCTCGCACACCCTCAGCGCCAGCTCTGCGAATGTGACGGGACCGGGGACCCGCGAGGTCTTCACTGCCTGGAGCGACAGCAATCTGTCCGTACGCACAATCGTCGCGCCGCAAGGCTCAGCCACGTACACAGCCAACTACAAAACGCAGTACCTGCTAAACACGACCGTGACACCCGCCGGCTGCGGCAGCGTGACGTTGAACCCGGCCGGATCGGCCTCCTTCTTCGACGTCGGCCAGACGGTTGCCGTCACCGCCACACCGAGCGGGCCCTGCTACTTCACCGGATTCAGCGGGGCAACCATCACCGCCCAGCCCACAACCAATGTGGTCATGAGTAAGCCTCTGAATATCACCGCTTCGTTCGTGGCCGCCGCCGGCGGCACGAAACCGGTGAGCGTCACGCCCGCCTCCGGGGTCGGTTCAAAGCAGAACTTCACTGCTGTCTTCCAGGGGGCCCAGGGCGCGAACACCCTCCGCTGGGTTCAGATGCTGGTCGCGTCGTCGCCCGATGGCGGCGGTCAGCCCTTCTGCCTCGTCCACTACGATGTGCCCGGCAATTCGTTCTGGGTCTATTCCGACGCCTATGGGTTCTTCCAGGGACCGGTGAACCCGCAAACTCCCTCCGACACCCTCCAAAGCTCGGCCTGTGCCTTGGACACCTTTAACTCCTCTCCTGCCGTGAACGGGTCGCAACTCACGCTGCGCCTCAGGCTGCTGTTCAAGACAGCGGCCGCGGACAATGTCTACCTGCGGACCTTGGACTACTTCGGCACGGACTCCGGTTGGGTGAAAAATGGTACCTGGACCATGGCCGCCATGCCGTTGCCCACGATGGCCGTCGTCCCGTCGAATGGAGTCTCCGCCTTCCCTTATTTCCAGGCGAACTACTACCTGGACGAGTACGGTCAACAGGGGTCGCTCCCACGCGGGTGGCAGCAGTTCCTGGTCGCGACGGATTCCACCGGTGGCGGTCAGCCTTTCTGTTACGTCCACCTGGATCGTGCCGCGAACATGCTCTGGATGTACTCCTCAGACGTCGGTTTCTTCCTGGGCCCGGTCGCGCCAGGCGCCGCATCCACCGCGTTGGATAGTTCCGCCTGTTCCGTCAACACGGCGGCGGCTTCCGCCGGAGCTGGAGCCAATTTCAGCTCCGACCTGAAGCTCCCGCTGACGCTGAAGGCGCCCATGTCCGGAGCGAAGAAGCTCTACATGCGCATCATGGACGAGCTAATGCGCGACTCCGGTTGGCAGCAGGTAGGCACCTACCAGGTCCCCTAGTAGTGCGAGCCGGGGCTCTCCTGCGCAGAGCCCCGGCCACTCACGCGCCTTCAACGGCGTCCCGCACGGCCCCACCGGCCGCCAAACCGAATGAAGCCGCAAATTGAGCCGCGAACGTGAGTGAGCGGATAGCCATCTGAAGGGCTCCAACGACCCCATCCGGGCGACCCTTTGCCCGCGCGTCTTCAACGGAGTGAGCCACGGCCACCCACGCGTCTTCAACGGCGTCCCGCACGGCCCCACCGGCCGCCAAACCGAAGGAAGCGACCCCCAGTCCCGGAGCGTGAGCGACAGGCTCCCCGTGCGCCTTCAACAGCGCGGAGCGCTCCCTCTTGCCACCCCGTCGGCAATTTCAGCATCAGCCCTGGCGGCCGCGCGGAAGCGGCCGCTCCAGCAATCCGATTGACGAAAAAGCACCCGTCCACCCGGCGGAATGGGGCGGCCCCAGAGGGCGGTCCGCGATTTGGAGAAATATAACCTGCGCCTTATCAGGCAGCTACGGGCCAAACGGCCAAGAACGCTAGGTGGAGAGGTGGATCATGGTGCCTGGACGGGGACATCTGTGCCCCCGTTCCGGATCGGTCTGCGGCTTGGGCCGCACGTCTGGCCTGCGCTCTTTGACATTCGCATCGTTCGTTTCCGCCTCGCCACGACTCCGCTCAGACTCAGCCACCAGTCCGGAAATCCTTCGTGCGTGAGGGAACAAAGCCATTCGGCAATGGCAATCGATTCCAGACTCTGCAATATGGAATCGCGCCGCTGACCGGCCGAGGCTGGGCAATTCTCTCTCTGTGAGGGAACAAAGCCATTCGGCAGTGGGAATCGATTCCAGACTCTGCAATATGGAATCAGGCCGCTGACCGGCCAGGGCGGCGCAATTCTCTCTCCATGAGGGAACAAAGCCATCCGGCAATAGCGATCAATTCCGGACTGTGCAATAGGGAATCAACCACCCGGCCAGCAACCGCATCTCCACTTTTTGAGGGAACAAACCCATTCAGTCCGGCCCCTCCGCCGGTATCGTGCCCCTTTGGATCCCCTCAGCGCAGCGCGGACTGTAAATCCCGCGCCAGGATCTGCGCCCGCTGGGCCAACTGCGCGGCCGTCGCCGGATCCTTCGCCTGCGCTTCGTCCGCCTGGCTGAGAAAGGACCGGATCCGGTTGGCCGTCTCCGCCTGCTCACGGGACAGCGCCCGGCCTTTGAGCTGGATCAACACCTGCCGCGCCGACTGTGCGCTCTGCTGGTAGGAATTCCTCAACTCGGTCTGCTGCTGTGGCGACAGGATCTGTCCAAAGGACGGCGGGGCCGGAGCCGGAGCTGGCGGTTTGGGCGTCGTCACTACCGGCTTGGGTTTGGGTGGGACAGGCGTCGGCTGGGGCTGGGGCGGCGCCGGCACCGGTTGCGGCGGCTCGGGTTGTGCCTGCGGTTGAGGCGGCGGAGGTTCCGGCACAGGCGTGACCACTGGGGGGGCGGTCACCACCGGCTGCGGCTGCGGAGGGGTGGCCGGCGCCTTGGGCTTGCGGCCAAACCAGGTGCAACCGGTGGAAGAGAGCATCAGCAGCAGGGCGAGAGCGGATTGTGCGGTGAGTGGCTTCGTCATGTGCATGGTGTTCAGCTGGTGAATGCGGGCAATATGAGTAGGAAGCGCGTGCCGTGGCCGGGTTCGCTGTCCACCTCAATCCTACCGCCATGAAGTTGGATGGCGCGGTAGACCATGGCCAGTCCGTAGCCCGAGCCGCCCTTCTTCGTCGTGTAGTAAAGCTGGAAGATCTTCTCCCGCTGTTCCCGGGGAATACCGGGGCCGGTATCGGCCACGATGATGCGCACATCCCGCGGACCCTGCTCCAGCGAGATGCGCAGCGAACCGCCCTCCGGCATCGCTTCGATCGCATTCACCGCCAGGTTCATCAGCGCCTGCCGCAGCAGGTCGGCATCGCCGCACACGGAAATGTGGTCCGGGTGTGCCGTGCATTGCACTTCAATATGGCGGCGATCGGCGTCGGCCTGGATGAAGTCGGTGACTTCCGCCGCCAGCCGCACGATGTCGAGCTCGGTGTGGGCGACTTCAACCGGGCGGGTGAACTCCAGGAACGTGCGCACCACGCGGTCCAGCCGCTGCACCTCTTCGCCGATCACGCGGATCTCTTCCTCCGCCTCGGCTGACTCTTCTCCCACCATCGATTCGAGCAGCGCAATCCGCGCGGCGATGGAGTTCAGGGGGTTCTTGATCTCGTGGGCGACGCCCCCGGTGAGGCGGTTGATGGCGTCCAGGCGGGACAGCAGCTCCATCTGCGATTCGATCTGCTGGCGGGCCTCGGGGTCGCGCAGATGCACCAGCACCCGGCCGTCTGAGAAGTAATCCAGGATCACCAGCAGGTGGGGGTGCTCAATGTGGCCGGGCCATTCCACCAGGCGCTCCGGCAGGCTGCGGCCGTCCTGGATGGCGGAGCGCACCAGGGGGCCGAGCGGTGACGAGTCGAGGTCGAGCTTCTCCGGTGAAAGCCCCAGCAGCGACTCGGCGGCGCCGCCGCTGAGCACCAGCCGCTGGTTGGCATCAAACAGCAGGATGCCTTCCTCCAGGCGCTCCAGCACGTTGGCGACGCGCGCACGGAAGTCCGCGGCCGTGCGGGCGGTATCGCGCACCTCGGCGCCCAGCAGGCTCAGTTTCGACTGTACGGCGGCGAACTCGGGCGACGACGCGCGGGTAGGCAGGATTGCCGGCTGCTGGCCCTGGCGAATCAGGTCGATGTCCTGGGAGATCAGGTTCAGGTTGTGGGACACATAGCCGCCCAGCAGCGTCACCAGGAACAGGGAGACGCCCAGGGTGATGAGGCTCGCCAGGCCGATCCAGCGCAGGCCCGGCTGAAGGGCGTCGCGAATCAGGACGGTGGAGACGAGCACCTGGATCGTAAAGATGGTCCCGGGCTCGTTCAGCAGGCCGATAGGGATGCGCAGTTCGTAGTCCGGCCCGCGGTCAAAAACACGTTGCAGGCGGTCGATGGGGCCCAGGGCCAGCAGCTCCCGCAGCGTGGGGCGTTTGGGCAGGACCGTGCCGGCGTCAGAGCGGATGGACGAGATCAGGATGTGGTCGTCGGCTCCGGCGATCGAGATCTCCACCAGCGCCGGAGCCTGGGCCACCGTGTTCTTGAGAAACGCGGCCAGGCGCGGGTCTGTCGCGATGGCGTCGCTCCACAGGGCCCGGTCGGACGCCCCGCCTTTCCAGGATTCTTCCAGCCGCAGCAGTAGCAGTTCCTTGGTCTGCTGCGCCGCCATTTCCGTGAGGCGCAGGGAGTTCTGGAGGTTCGACTCGATCAGGTTGTTGAGCAGGAGGATGGAGAGCGCCAACACGAGGGCGGAGACGAGCGCGGTGGTGAACAGCAGGATTTTCGCCTTCAGCGAGATCATTCGCCAGGCTCCTCGCCGTACTCCTTCAGCTTGTTATAAAGCGTCTTCTGATTGATGCCCAGAATCTCGGCGGCCCGCGTGCGGTTGTTCTTCGTGTGCATCAGGGTGAGTTCGATGATGTCGCGTTCGGCCCGTTCCAGCGTCGCGCCCACCTGGAAGGTGACCGACGGGATGGGGCCCAACGCCCGGCGGACCACCTCGCCGCTCGATCCGGCAATCTGGGCGGGCAGGTGCTCCAGCCGGATGTCGCCTTCGGCGGCCAGCACACAGGCGCGCTCAATGACGTTGCGCAGCTCACGCACATTGCCGGGCCACTGGTAGCGCATCAGGGCCTGCATCGCGGCGGGCTGGATGCCTGTGATGCGCGTGCCGTGCTTGGGGTTGAGATCGCCCAGCATGGCTTCGCTGATATCCGGGATATCCTCCAGGCGGTCCCGCAGTGGGGGCAGGGAAACGGGCAGCACGGTCAGGCGGTAGTAGAGATCCTCGCGGAACTTGCCCTCCTTGGCCATTGCTCCGAGATCCCGGTTGGTGGCGGCGAGCACGCGCACATCGAGCTGGATTTCGCGCTCGGCGCCGACGCGGCGGATGCGGCGGTCTTCCAACACCCGCAGCAGCTTCGACTGCAGGGCCAGTGGCATCTCGCCGATCTCGTCCAGCAGCAGCGTGCCGTGGTTGGCCAGCTCGAAGCAGCCTTGGCGCGCGGTCAGGGCTCCGGTGAACGAGCCTTTCTCGTGCCCAAAGAGTTCGCTCTCGATCAGTGTCTCCGGCAGGGCGGCGCAATTCATGGCGACGAATGGGCCGCCCGCGCGGGGGCTCAGGTCGTGGACCAGGCGCGCGACGAGCTCTTTGCCTGTGCCGCTCTCGCCCTGGATCAGGATGTTGGCGCTGGACGGCGCGGCCTGGCGCAGCAGGAAGAATACCTGTTGCATGGCCGCGCTGGAGCCGATCAGCTTGCCGAAGACGCCGCGGTTGCTCAACTGGCGCTCCAGCCGTTCCTTGTCCTCATAGAGGCGATGGTGCGAGACGGCGCGGTCGAGCAGGACGTGGAAGGCGCGCGGGCGGATGGGCTTCTCCACAAACCAGAAGGCGCCCAGTTCGTGGACGGTCGTGACGGCTGCGTCCATGCTGCCGAAGGCAGTGAGCACGATCACCGGCGGAGCACCTCCGGCCTCGTTCAGCCTCTTCAGCAGCTCCATGCCATCCATGCCCGGCATCATGATGTCGGTGACGATGGTGTGCGGCTGGAAGACCGGGATCTTGTCCAGGGCCTCCTGGCCATCGGCGGCAGTTTCAATCGCGAAGCCCCACCGCTCGACCATGCGGGAGACAGCGGATCTCTGATTGGCTTCGTCGTCGACGATCAGGACGCGTTTGCGGCGCTCTTCATCCATAGGCTCTTTGATTATCGGGGAAGCACGCGCCTTGGGGAAGCACGAATTCAAGGCTCGGGCGTTGGAACGGCTCCGCTGGGTAGACTAAGCCAGGAGGGATTCGATGATCGAGACGGGATTGCAGGGCAAAGTGGTGATTGTCACGGGCGCGGCGGCGGGCATTGGCCGCGCTACGGCGGAGCGCTTCACCCAGGAAGGCTGCCGCGTGGCCTGGTGGGATGTGACGGAAACCGTGCCCACGGGGGAGGGCTTCTTCCAGAAAGTGAATGTCGCCGATGCCGGGTCGGTCGAAGATGCGGTGAAGACCGTCGTGGAAAAGTGGGGCGGCGTACATGTGCTGGTCAACAACGCAGGAATCCTGCGCGACGCACAGTTGATCAAGTATAAGGACGGCGCAGTCACCGGCCTGATGTCGGAGGAGAACTTCGACGCGGTGGTCGGGGTGAACCTGAAGGGCGTGTTCCTGTGTACCCGGGCCGTGGCGCCGCACATGATCGCGGGCGGCGGCGGTGTCGTATTGAACGCGTCGTCAGTGGTCGGCTTGTACGGCAACTTTGGCCAGACCAACTACGTGGCAACCAAGTCCGGCGTCATCGGCATGACCAAGACCTGGGCGCGCGAACTCGGCAAGTATCAGATCCGTGTGAACGCTGTTGCGCCCGGCTTCATCGCGACCGAGATGGTGAAGCAGATGCCCGAGAAGATCCTGCAAGGGATGGTGGGGCGCACGCCAATCGGCCGCATGGGGCGGCCTGAAGATATTGCGAACGCCTACGTCTGGCTGGCATCGGAGGCTGCGTCCTTCGTCACCGGTACGGTGCTGTCGGTGGATGGCGGCGTTGTAGTGGGCACCTAGGACCAACGTCAGTGAGGGCACCGCCGGCCTTAGGCTACAATCAGGCCGGTGCCGGAATGTTCTGGCATGGGGAATGAGCCGTGATTCAGTTTCTGTCGACAGTTCTTTCATTCATCGGGTTGGTGGTGGTCATCGTTGCGCTGATCCTGCGGCGCCAGCCATCGAAGTACGCGCAGACAATGAGCCGCTGGACGTTGGGCCAGGCGGGCCTGCAGAAGCGGAGTGTCGACTCCGGGGAAGGCGCCCAGGTGGTGTGGCAGGCCGGGCGGGGCCAGGTGGTGGTGCTGCTGCATGGGGAAGGCGACCAGGCTGGAATCTGGGCCAAGGCGCTGACGGAGTTTCCCCGGTCGCAATACCAGTTGCTGATTCCAGACCTCGCGGGGCACGGCGAGAGCGCGCCTGTATCGGGCCCGCTGAGCATGGCCACCATGCTGGCTGGCTTGAAGGCGGTGCTGGCTCCGCACGGCAGCGTGATCCTGGTGGGCCACTCGATGAGCGCCTGGCTGGCGATGCTGTATGCGGGCGAGAATCCGGGGCAGGTCTCGCGCGTCGTGGCCGTGAATGGCGGACCGCTGCGAGGACTGCGGACCGATGTGCGCCTGCTGCCGCAGGATCGGGCCGAAGCGCGCCGGTTGATGGAGGCGATGCGCGATCCGGGCAGTGAGCGCATTGCGGACTACGTGCTGGATGACCTGGTGCGCTCCGGCGTGCGAGGGCCGCTCGCCCGGGTGCTGACCGCGCAGCGCGATAGCAGGGAGGTTGTGCTGGAAAGCCATCTGGCCGCATTTCCCGTCGAAGTCGATCTGATCTGGGGCGAGTCGGACCAGTTGATGCCGCTGGCTTTCGCTGAGCAGCTCAAGGCCGAGTTGCCCGGCGCGCGGCTCACCACCATCCCCAAATGCGGTCACGTGCCGCACCAGGAGCGGCCCCAGGAGTTCGCCCGTGTGCTGGCCAAGGTGCTCGCCAGGACGGCCTGAGTGCAAACCGGTGCTTCCTGGCGGGACAATGAAGGTACGCCATGAAGAAGATCTATATAGCCGCGTTTCATACCTCCAAGTTCGGGAAGCTGCTGGGCCAGACCGTTCCTGGGATCCTCGCCAACGCTGTGACAGGCGCTTGCCAGTCGATCGGCGTGGAAGCAGCGGCCCTGGATGTCGCCTCGGTCGGCGCGGCCTGCAACTTCTCCTTGAATGAGCAGGGGCTGTTGTCGGGCCTGCTGGCCATGGTGCCCGGCCTGGAGAGCAAGCCGATGGAGGCTGTCGAGAACGCCTGCGCCTCCGGCGGCCAGGCCGTCCTCTCCGTCATCCAGAAGCTGCAACTGGGCATGGGCGAGACCGGCATCGCCGTGGGCTATGAGAAGATGCGCGACGCCGAGGGCAAGATGGACGGCAAGCTCATCGGCAAGGTGCTGGGCTACTTCTCCCACCCGGACGAGCGGGCCGGGAAGACGTTCGTGTTCCCGCACATCTTCGCCGAGGTCATGCAGAGCTACATGGCCGAGTACGGCGTGGCCGAGGAGCACCTGGCCCAGATCGCGGTGGAAGAGTACGCCAACGCCAAGTTCAACCCATACGCCCAAATGAGCAAGGTGCAGATCACGCTGGCGCAGGCGATGGCGATCGAGGGTATCAACCGCTATGTCGTGGACGGCCTGCCGTTGAAGACCTATGACTGTTCGCAGATCACCGACGGCTATGCGGCGCTGATCCTGGCGACCGAGGAAGGACTGGCCCGTCTAGATGTCGCCAAGGCCGATTGCGTCGAGATCGCCGGCTGGGGCCAGGCCACGGATCCGTTGAAGAAGGAAGGACGCGATGTCCTGCGTCCGGCCGGAGCGCGCCGCGCCATGAACACCGCCTATGCGATGTCGGGTCTGGGTCCGGCTGACGTCAACGTGGCCGAAGTACACGACTGCTTCACGGTGATGGGGGCGCTGGGGACGGAAGTGATTGGGAAGGCGGCGCCGGGCAAGGGCGCCCAGTACTGGGTGGACGGCAAGGCGCGGCCGGATGGCGAGTGCGGCATCAACACGTCGGGCGGGTTGATCGCCAAGGGACACCCGATCGGAGCGACGGGCATTGCCATGATCGGTTGGAGCGCCTGGCAGTTGTTGGGGAAGGTCCCTGCGGAGTTGCAGGTAAGGAATGCGCGGGCGGCGGCCACGTTCAATATCGGCGGGCCCATCTGCGCTTCAGTCTGTACTGTCCTGAAGCCGGTCTAGAAGCGATGCGGCCCCGGAGAGGTTGCTCCCCGGGGCCGCGTTCTGTCTAGAAGTTCAGCTTGAGGCCAAACTGGATCAGGCGCTGGTCCATGGCTGAGGTCCATGCCTGGTTCGGCAGGGCCGTGATGTTGCCGGCCGTATCCACCGTGGCGTTGCTGTTGATGCCGGTGACGTTGGTGTGGTTGAAGATGTTCGTCGTCTCGGCAAAGAACTCGGGCTTCCAGCGCTCGCCGATGGCGAAGAGCCGGGAGTAGCGCAGGTTGAACTCATAGGTCGCGGGTGCGTTGAGCGTGTTGCGGCCGATGAACAGCGGGCGCTGGTAGGTGCTGGCGGTGGACGCGTCGCCGTTCAGGGGGCGGTTGCTGCCCATGTTGAACAGTTCGCCCTTCTGCATCACGACGGCCAGGGCGATGCGGTTGTTGTTCGCCAGGTAGTTCACGGCCTTGTTGCCCAGGCTGGCGGTCGGGGTCCAGAGCGCATTCGCGTTGAAGGCGTGGCGGCGGTCGGTCAAGGCGTTGCCACGATCGCGGCGGCGGTTGGTGGGATCCGACAGCAGGAAGGCGCCGCTATCGATGTTGTTCTGCTCCGGAGCGTCGTCGATGGCATGCGACCAGGTGTAGGTCCCGAAGACCTCCAGGCCGTGCGTCAGGCGCCGGTTTAGGGTGAGGTTCAGGCCGTTGTAGCTGGACTGGCCCACTGACTCGGCCGAGAGCACGTTGCCGTAGGCGGCGTTGGGGCGGGCTCCGCCGAAGATCGGGCGGCCGTCCGCCAGAGTCTGGCCGGTGAGGCCGAGATTGATGTTGCGCCACACGGGCAGGCGGTTGCCCCGGGTGAAGAGGTAAGTGGCGGTGAAGCCCAGATTGTTGGCGAGCTCACGGCTGACGCTCACGTTCGCGTTGGCGGAGTAGAGCGTGGCGAAGTCGGAGGCCACGGTGGTGATGTCCTGCAGCGACAGGGTGAAGCCGGCCGGAACGCCGTTGAAGACGCTGGGGAACGACGGAGCATACGAGGTGCCGGGGCCGGTGCTGATGTTGAAGAAGATGGGCGTGCCGTTGTTCAGGATCGACTTGCGGTAGGTGTCGGTCTGGAACGGGTCGTAGAAGATGCCGCCGCTGGCGCGCACCACGGTCTTGCCGAGGCCCCAGGCGATGCCCAGGCGCGGAGCGAAGTTGTTGCGGTCGGTCTTGAACTTCTGCGAGGTGGGGTAGGGCGAGCTGCTGTTGGCCGAGGGCGGCGAGTACACGTCGTAGCGCAGGCCGTAGATGATCGTGATGTTGGCGCGCGGCTTCCAACTGTCCTGGCCATAGACGCTGGTGAAGTTGGAGTTGTACTTGATGGACGGCTCACCCACGGTCTGGACGAATGTCGTGTAGCCCTTGGGCGCGGTGCCGGCCTTCGCCGCGAGATAGGCGGCGATGGAGGGGAACGTGTAGTTGGCGCTGGTGCTCTGCACCTGCGTATCGCGGATGCCGCGGTAGCTGGCCCCGAACTTCAGCGAGTGCGAGCCCAGGTTGAGGCTGAAGTTGTCTGAGAACTCAGGCGTCGTCTCTTCGTAGTTGAAGCCGACATCCAGCGAGTTGCCGAAGCTGGCGACACCCGGGATGGTGATGGCCGGGCCGGTGCCGGTCCCCTCGAAGCGGTTCTGCTGCTGGGCCCGGTAAGGGATCTGCATGCGGAACTCGTTCACCATGCGCGGGGAGATGATGGAGATCAACTGGACGGCGCCGCCGTGCGAGCGGTCGACGAAATTGTAGGTGCGGTCGACCAGCACCAGGCCGCCGCCGTTGTTATACGGCGAGTCGTTGCGGTGGCCGTTGTAGCGGATGGACAGGCGGTTGGAGGCGTTGAGCTGGTAGTCCACCTTGGCCATAAAGAAGGTCACGTTCTGGTTGAACGGGATGGCGTCGGCGAAGGAGGCGGGCAGGCCCAGGGCGGCGATGTCGGAGGGGGTGGCGGAGACGGTATTGGGCAGGTCGCGCTTCACCTTCTCATAGGAGCCGAACCAGAACACCTTGTCGCGCACCAGGCGGCCGCCGGCATCGGCAAAGCCCGCGTCGACGTTCACATCGGGCGTGGGGCGGTTGTAGGCGAGCAGGGCGGGGCGGGCGCTGAAGGGCGTGCGGCGGAAGATGTAGCCGGCTTCGCCGTGCAGGTCGTTGGCGCCGGACTTGGTGATCGTGTTGAAGACGGTCCCTACGGTGTTGCCGAACTCGGGCGAGAAGCCGTTGTTCACCTGTTGGATCTCCTGCACCCAGGTGTCGGAGATGGGCAGCAGGCGGATGCCGGCGCGGTCGCTCTGGACGTTGTTGCTGCCGTCAAGCTGGTAGTTGATGCGGCCCGTGAAGCCGTTGGCGTTCACTTTGCGCGGGACGCCGAACTCGGTGTTGCCGCGGCCGCTGACGTTGGGCTGCTGGAGGATGAAGTTGTAGGGATTGCGGGAGAGCAGCGGCAGGTTGGTGATGGCATTGCTGCTGAGCGTGCTGCCTTGATCTGTCCGGCTGGGGTCGACGACCGGAGCGGCGGCCGAGACGACCACCTCGGAGGCGACGCCCTTCACGGCCAGGGTGATGTCCGCCGTCACCGTGACGCCGGCGTTGAGTTCGATGCCGGTGCGCTTGACGGTGGAGAAGCCGGCCGAATCGACCGTGATCTCATACAGGCCGAGCGGCAGGATGTTGAAGCGGTAGAGGCCGCTGCTGGTTGTGGTGGTCGACTGGCTGAAGCCCGTGCCGGTGTTGACGGCCTTGACGGTGGCATTCGGTACGACGGACCCGGCCGGGTCAGTAATCGTGCCGACGATCTGGCCGTTCATGGCGGCCGCCTGACCGAAGCAGGAGGTGGCGCCCAATGCCAGAATTAGGGACAGAGCGAGCCATTGAAGCATCTTCATGACGGTTTAGATGCACGAGACTGGGAAACGATTGCACTATTTCCTATCGAGATAGTGTAAATAGTTGGGCCGCCTTACGCGAGGGTCCAATAGCCTGATAAATTAGAGAGCTATCGGGTCTGATCCGCCAGGCATCGCCGTGCAGCTCTGGGGGCCGCACGCAGCCCTGGCTGTTTCGCAGGGATCATTCGGCAGGCCGCCCCGTCGTGCGGCAGCAAAGACTGGCTGGCGTTCTAGGACATTCTGAGAGGCATTGGATGCAACGGAAACAAACCGCCTGCGGCCCTGGGGCCGGACTCTATCTGATTTTAGGAACAGCCCTGCTGGCGCTGGCCGGATGCTCGGCCAAGAGCGCAACAGCGGTGGCCTCGGCTCCGGCGGCTCCGGTGCGCGTGGCCGCGGCAATCGTGCAAAGCATGCCGGTGGAGCTGCGGACCATAGGCAGCGTCGAAGCGTTCATCACGATCACGGTGAAGTCCCAGGTGGGCGGGGTGTTGAACAAAGTCCACTTCACTGAGGGCGATGCGGTCCGGACCGGGCAACTGCTGTTCCAGATCGACACCCGGCCGTTCGAGCAGGCGGTGCGGCAGGCGGAGGCGAGCCTGGCCCGCGACCAGGCGCTGCTGAAGCAGACTGAGGCCACGCTGGCCAAGGATCAGGCCCAGCACAAATACTACGAAGCGCAGGCCAAGCGGTATGAGGAGCTGGCCAAGGAGGGCGTGTTCTCGAAGGAGCAGGCCGACCAGACGCGGACGGAAGCGTCGGCGCGGATGGAAGCCGTTCGAGCCGACCAGGCCACCCTGGAGAGCATCGGCGCCACGCTGCGGGCGGACCAGGCGACGCTGGATCGCGCGAAGCTCGACCTGGCGTACTGCAGCATCAGGTCGCCCATCGACGGTCGGACGGGCAGCATCCTCGTCAAGCAGGGGAACCTCGTGAAGGCCACCGATGTGGAGCTGGTGACGATCCGGCAGATCCAACCGGTGTATGTGACGTTCTCCATTGCAGAGAAGAACGTGAGCAACCTGCGGTCGAAGATGGGGGCGGGCCAGTTGCTGGTGAAGGTGGCCGAGCAGGGTTCGAAGGAGACTCCGGTGGAGGGGGCGCTGGCGTTCATCGAGAACACGGTGGATGAGGCCACGGGCACCCTCAAGTTGAAGGCGAAGTTCGCGAACAGCGCGGCCAAGTTCTGGCCGGGCCAGATCCTGGACGTGACGCTGCGCCTGTCCGAGAAGCCGAACTCGGTCGTGGTGCCGTCGAAGAGCCTGCAGACGGGGCAGTCCGGCGATTTCGTCTACGTCATGAAGGCAGACAACACGGTGGAGATGCGGACGGTCAAAGTGGGCGCGCGCAGCGGGGACCTGGTGGCGGTGGAGAGTGGTGTGGAAGCAGGTGAACAGGTAGTGACCGAAGGGCAGCTGCGGTTGACCTCGGGCTCGAAAGTGAGGCTGCTGTCATGAACTTCTCAGAGATCTTCATCCGCCGGCCCGTCGCCACGACGCTGCTGATGCTGGCGATTGCGCTGTTCGGATCCGTGGCTTACCAGGCGCTGCCGGTGAGCGACCTGCCGAACGTCGATTTCCCCACTCTGATGGTGAGCGCCAGCCTGCCGGGCGCGAATCCGGAGACCATGGCGTCGGCCGTGGCGACTCCGCTGGAACGGCAGTTCTCGACCATTGCCGGCCTGGATTCGATGACTTCGTCGAACTCGCTGGGCGTGACCAGCGTGACCCTGCAGTTCGACATGAGCCGTGAACTGGATGGAGCCGCGCAGGACGTACAGGCGGCGATTGCCCAGGCGTCTCCGCTGCTGCCGGCGGGCATGCCGACTCCGCCGACGTTCCGCAAGGTGAATCCGGCCGATCAGCCGGTGATCTTCCTGGCGTTGAGCTCGAAGTCGATGCCGTTGTACCAGATGAACGAGTTCGCCGATACGATGATGGCCCAGCGCATCTCGATGGTGAGCGGCGTGGCGCAGGTGCAGGTGTTCGGGTCGCAGAAGTATGCGGTGCGCGTGCAGGTGAGTCCGCGGGAGATGAACGCGAGGGGCATCGGGATCGACGAAGTGGAGGCCGCCATCCGGAAGCACAACGTGAACCTGCCGACAGGCACGCTGTACGGGCCGGATCGCATGCTGACGGTGCAGGCGACGGGCCAGTTGACGTCGGCCGAGGCGTACAAGCCGCTGGTGGTGGCGTATAAGAACGGCGCTCCGGTGCGGCTGGAAGAGCTGGCCACGGTCTTCGACAGCGTGGAAGAGGACAAGATCGCGTCCTGGTTCAACACGCACGAGAAGAGCAACCGGGCGATTGTCCTGGCGGTGCAGAGGCAGCCGGGCACGAATGCGATGGAGGTGGCGAACTCCGTGCGGGAGTTGCTGCCGTCGTTCCGGCTGCAACTGCCTCCGGCGGCCATGCTGGACGTGCTCTACGACCGCTCCGACACGATTCGCGAGTCATTTGTGGATATCCAGTTCACCATGGCGCTGACCCTGGCGCTGGTGGTGATGGTGATCTTCCTGTTCCTACGCAAGCTCTCGGCGACGGTGATCCCGAGCCTGGCGCTGCCGTTCTCGCTGATCGGCACGTTCTCAGTGATGTACCTGTGCGGCTACAGCCTGGACAACCTGTCGCTGATGGCGCTCATCCTGGCGATCGGGTTCGTGGTGGACGATGCGATCGTGATGCTCGAGAACATCGTGCGGCACATGGAGGACGGCGAGGGACCGATGGAGGCGGCGCTGAACGGGTCGCGCGAAGTCGGCTTCACCATCGTGTCGATGACCATTTCGCTGGCGGCCGTGTTCATCCCGCTGCTGTTCATGGGCGGCATCCTTGGCCGGCTGTTCCGCGAGTTTTCGGTGACGATCGTCGTGGCGATCCTGATCTCCGGTGTGGTGTCGGTGACACTGACCCCGATGCTGTGCAGCCGGTTCCTGCGGGCTCACCGGCTGGGCGAGGAGGGCTGGTTCTACCGGACGACGGAGCGCTTTTTCGACTGGATGCTGCATGTCTATGACGTGACCCTGCAGTGGACGCTGCGGCGGCGCGCGCTGACCCTGGCCTTCTCGTTCGTCATCCTGGTCGCGACGGGTTGGCTGTTCCTGCAGGTGCCGAAGGGCTTCATTCCCAGCGAGGACACCAGCCAGATTCTAGCGATTACCGAGGCGGCGCAGGGCGCTTCCCACCTGGAGATGATGGAGACCCAGAAGAAGCTGGCCGAGATCGTGCGGAACGATCCCAATGTCGAGTCGTTCATGTCGAGCGTGGGCGGCGGCAGCGCCAACATCAGCCTGGGCGGACCGAACTTCGGGCGTATGTTCATGCACCTGAAGCCGCGCCATGAGCGCGCGTTGAGCGCCGATGAACTGATCGAGTCGTTCCGGCCGCGGCTGAACAACATGACTGGGATGCGGGTGTTCCTACAGAATCCGCCGGTGATCCGCGTGGGCGGCACGCTCTCCAAGAGCCTGTACCAGTTCACACTACTGGGCACGAATATCGACGAGCTGTACAAGAGCAGCCAGGCCTTCGAGAAGGAAGTGGCGAAGCTGCCGGCGCTGATGGATGTGACCAGCGACTTACAGATCCGCAGTCCGCAGATGACGGTGCAGATTGAGCGGGACCGGGCAGCCAAGTTCGATGTGACGCCGGAGCAGATCGAGACCGCGCTGTTCAATGCGTATGGGCCGCGCTGGATCTCGACGATCTACGCTCCGAACAACCAATACCGGGTGCTGATGGAGGTCGACCGGGCGTACCAATCGGATCCGTCGTTCATGTCGCGGCTGTATGTGAAGTCGGGCAAGGGCGAACTGGTGCCATTGGATTCGCTGGCGCGGCTGGAGCCTTCGGCGGGTCCGCAGACGATCAATCACTACGGGCAGTTGCCGGCGGTGACGGTGTCGTTCAACCTGCGGCCGGGCATGTCGCTGGGCAACGCCGTGGACCAGATTGAGGAGCTGTCGCGGACGCATCTGCCGGCCACGATTACCACCATATTCCAAGGCACGGCGCAGGCGTTCCAGAAGTCGATGAAGAACCTGGGCATCCTGCTGCTGCTGGCCGTGGTCGTGGTGTACATCGTGCTGGGTGTTCTGTATGAAAGCTTCATCCATCCGCTGACGATTCTGTCGGGCCTGCCGTCGGCCGGCTTCGGGGCGTTGCTGACGCTGTGGTTGTTCAAGCTGGACTTGAACATTTACTCGTATGTGGGGCTGATCCTGCTGATCGGCATCGTGAAGAAGAACGCCATTATGCAGATCGACTTCGCGCTGGAGGCGGAGCGGCATCATGGGAAGGCACCGCTGGAGGCGATCTACGAGGGCTGCCTGGTGCGGTTCCGGCCGATCATGATGACGACCATGGCTGCCTTGCTGGGCGCGCTGCCGATCGCGTTTGGCTATGGCGCGGGCGGCGAGGCCCGGCGGCCGCTGGGGTTGTGCGTGGTGGGCGGACTGGTGTTCTCGCAGGTGGTGACGCTGTATCTGACTCCGGTGGTGTATACGTACCTGGCGGGGTTGCAGGCGAGGTTCCAGCGGAGAGGGTCAGTCGCTACGGGGAGTCTGGCTGGGGCCGCGGCGGACTAAGGTGGCATGAGGCGGGGTCAGGGGACCCCGCGCCGACCTGGGGGTCCGCCGTCCCACGTGTTGCCTTGTTAAATCGCGTTGGACGGCTGGCTAAATGTCGCCGTTATAGCTGAGGTCCTGTGCTCTCAGGTCCGTGAGCAGGTTCCACTGGCGGGCTTCGGTGGAGCGGGCTTCGCGGATCCACTGGCGTTCGCCTTGCGGGAGCTTGCGGCAGAGGGTGTCCTCTTTGTCCAGGCGATATTCAAAGAGGTCCTCTTCGATGGCCGAGAGCTTCAGGAGCTTTTCCGTGTTGCCATACGTCGACGCTCCGACTCGCAGGGCCAGGCTGACGATGAAGCCTAAACGGTTCTGCGCCTGGCGCTGGCGGGCTTCCTTTTTGATCCAGTCCCAATCGAGATCGTTGTAACGGAGGATGAGCCAGGGCAGCGCCTCGACCACTCGATCGTCGAGATTCTCACAGGAAAGCGCGGCGATCAGGACGATGGCGGGGTCGTGTTCGTATTCTGCTTCCATTTCGGTGAACAGGTTTACGAAGCCGGGGTAGCCGAGCGCTCCAAGGGAGTCCCGGAGGACCCTTGACCGGGCCAGATCCTTCTTTGTCGCGCGAATCACTCCTCAACAATGTACAACGACTGACAGGGGGCGCTGGAGTCCTATAATAGAAAATCCCGCATGGCGATCGACTGGTTTCCTCTGTGGCTCAGTTTGCGCGTTGCCGCGCTGTCCACGATTGTCGCCCTCCTGGCTGGATTGTGGCTGGGTTGGCTGCAAACCACGAAGAATTACCGTGGGAAGGACATCCTCGACGCCATCGTCACGCTGCCGCTGGTGCTGCCGCCCACGGTGCTGGGCTACTACCTGCTGATCGTGCTGGGGCGGCAGAGTCCGCTGGGCCGGTTGTACGAATGGGTCTTCGGGCAGTCGCTGGTGTTCACCTGGCAGGCGGCGGTGGTGGCGGCGCTGCTGCATTCGGCTCCGCTACTCATTAAATTCTCTACAGCCGCACTGGAGAGCGTGCCGCGGCGGTATGGGAAGGCCGCGCGGTCGTTGGGCGCTACCGAATGGATGGTCTTTTGGCGGGTGTCGCTGCCTCTGGCCTGGAATCAGATCCTGGCTGCGACCGCGCTGGCGTTTGCACGGTCGCTGGGCGACTTCGGCATCACGATGATGGTGGCGGGCAATATCCCGGGCCGGACCCAGACGATCTCGGTGGCCATTTATGATGCGGTGGAAGGCGGGCGCGGCGATGTGGCGCGGGTGCTGGTGCTGGTGATCTCCGCGGTGGCACTGGTGAGCCTGACGCTGGCAAACCGGCTGGGCCGGGTGTCGGTGGGGAAGGCGGCGCATTGATCGACGCACGGGTTCGGAAGGAGTTTGCGGGCTCGGCGGAGACGGCTCCGTTTACGCTGGACGTCCACGTGAAGACGCAGGCCGGGCTGGCGGTTCTATTTGGACCCAGCGGGGCGGGGAAGTCGCTCACCTTGGATTCGATCGCCGGGTTCGCGAAGCCGGATGAGGGGCGGATCCTGGTCGATGATGTGCTGCTGTTTGACGCGGCGGCTGGACTATCTTTGAGTCCGCAGCGGCGGCGCTGCGGGTACGTGATCCAGAATTCGGCTTTGTTTCCGCACATGACGCTGCGGGAGAATCTCGCCTTTGCGGCGGAGCGGCTGGACCGGTTGGAGCGGCGGCGGCAGGTGGGCGAGATGCTGGAACGGTTCCGCCTGACGGAAGTGGCGGGCAGCCGGCCGGCCGCGTTGTCGGGCGGGCAGAGGCAGCGCGGCGCGATCGCCCGGGCGCTGTTGTCGCAGCCTCGGCTCCTGTTGCTGGATGAGCCTTCCAGCGGGCTGGACTTCGTGCTGCGGGAAGAGTTCTATGCGGTGCTGGAGGAAGTGCGCCGGTCGTTCCGGATTCCGATGCTGCTGGTGACGCACGATCTGGACGAAGCGCTCCAGTTGGGTGACGAGATGTTCGTCTTCCGGGGCGGGCGAGTGGTGCAGGCGGGGGCGCCGTCGGCGATTCTGGACCATCCGGCTACCGAAGAGGTGGCGGGGCTGCTGGGCCGGTTCAACGTGTTCGACGCCGAGATTGTGGCCATGGATCCGGCGGCCAAGAGCAGCCGGTTGCGGTGCGGTCCGGGGTTCGAGATCGCGGGTCCTTACTTTCCAGGGCATCTGCTGGGCTCGCATCTGCGCTTAGGCGTGCGGGCGGAGATGCTGCGGGTGAAACCGTTCGGCGGAGCCGGCGTGGTGATGAAGCTGCTGCGGCAGAGCAGGCGGACGCAGACGGTGCGGCTGGAGTTCGCGGGCGGCATCGTGGCCGAGATGCCCGAACGTTCGTTCGATGGCGAGTCGCATAATGGGGAATGGGTGGTAGAGTTTCCGCCCAGTGCGCTGCGCCAGCTCAAATCATGAAGACCTTACCGGAATACGAAGAACTGGCTACTGTCGCCCATGGCCATTTGTGCGCGGGCCAGATCCTGGGTTTGCGCATGGCGGTGCACGGACTGGCGCTGTTGGGGATCGACGATCCGACAGGCACGCAACGCAAGCGGCTGGTGACGTTTGTCGAGATCGACCGCTGCGCCACGGACGCCATCACCGTAGTGACTGGCTGCCGGCTGGGCAAGCGCGCGCTGAAGTTCCTGGATTTCGGCAAGATGGCGGCCACGTTCTGCGATCTGGAGACCGGACGCGCGGTGCGTGTGGCGGCGAAAGAATCGAGCAAACAGCGGGCGGCCGAGCTCTATCCGGAGATCCTCGAGAAGAACAAACAGCAGATGAAGGCCTACCGCGAGCTGAGCGAGGCCGAGCTGTTCGACGTGCAGTGGGTGAAGGTCCGCGTCGGACCCGAGGATCTGCCGGGCTTCAAGGGACCGCGGGTTTCGTGCTGCGAGTGCGGCGAGGGCATCAGCTTCCAACGGGAGGTCGTGGTGGACGGGCGCACCTTGTGCCGGAGCTGCGCGGGGCAGCGCTACTATGAACCGCTATCAGATCACGGACCGGAAGAGCGCCGGTAGTCTCGACGCCCTGCTGGCTTCGATTGCGCGAAGCGATGCGGCGGGGGTCGAGATGATCCAGGTGCGGGAGAAAGACCTGGAGGCGCGGGCGCTGTGCGAACTGGTGACCCGAGTGGTCTCGGTCTGCCGGAACGCCCGGGTGTTGGTGAACTCGCGAGTGGACGTGGCCCTGGCCTGCGGAGCGCACGGAGCGCATCTGCCGGGCGGGTCGATGGCTCCGTCGGCGTGGCGGCCCATTACTCCGGCTGGATTCCTGATCGGCGTATCCTGTCACGATTTGGATGAATTGCAGGCGGCGGAAGCGGGCGGGGCGGATTTCGCCGTGTTTGGCCCGGTGTTCCGGCCGTTGTCGAAGCAGGACGACCGGCCGTGCTGGGGGCTGGAGGGGCTGCGGCGGGCGGCCGGGTCAGTGGAGCTTCCGGTGTACGCGCTGGGTGGGATCACGTGGGAGAACGCCGGGTCGTGTGTCGAGGCGGGCGCCGCGGGCGTGGCGGGCATCACGCTATTCCGATAACTATGCAACCTACAGAGCGGTTTTCCAACAGAGTCGACAACTATGTGAAGTACCGGCCGGGCTATCCGGACGCGCTGGTGCGGAAGTTGGAGAGCGAGGGACTGGCTCCTGGCGCGCAGGTGGTGGATGTGGCTTGTGGGACGGGTATCTCCACGGAATTGTTCGTCCGGAATGGGTACTCTGTGATCGGGATTGAGCCGAATGCGGCGATGCGCGCGGCGGCGTTGCAGCAGGGCTTCGATGTGCGGGAAGGCAGGGGCGAGGCGACGGGCTTGCCCGAGGCCAGCGCGGATCTGGTGGTGTGCGCGCAGGCGTTCCACTGGGTGGACCTGCCGGCGGCGCGGACGGAGTTTCTGCGGATCGTGAAGCCGGGCGGGCTGATCGCGATCGTCTGGAACATCCGGCTGCGGAACGCCAGCCCGTTTCTGGTGGAGCTGGAGCGGTTGCTGGTGGAGAGCAGCACGGAGTATGCGGCACGGTTCTCGGCCGATAAGGAAGAGACGGTGAATGTCGCGGCAGTGTTTGCGCCCACGCCGGTGGAGCGCTGGACGGCGCCGAACGAACAGGTACTGGATTGGGCCGGGTTGAAGGGGCGGCTGCTGTCGGCGTCGTATGTGCCTGTGGGGGATGACGCGTTTGTGGACCGGTTGCGGGCGATCTACGACCGGCACCAAATGGATGGACTGGTGCGGATAGTTTACGAGTGCCGGCTGTACTGGCTGCGAGCAGCTTAAAGGCTGCGGTAGTAGGCGATGAGGTCGAGGACCGGCGGCTTCTGGCCCAGGGTGCGCAGGAAGCCGGAGACCTGGCCGCGGTGGTGGGTGCCGTGGTTCACCAGGTGCAGCACGATCTGATAGACGGGCGTGGACCAGGCGTTGCCCTTCAGGTCGTGGTAACTGATTGATTCCAGGATCTGTTCATCGCTGAGGCCGGCGAGGAAGTGGCGCCAGCCATCGTAGACCTCCGGCCACTGCTCGCGCACGACGCTGAGCTGGAAATCCGAGTCGCCCAGGACGAGCTTGTCGGCGGCCTGGTGCATGCGGGAGAGCCAGATCCTGTCGGCGCGGTAAAGATGGACGAGGGTGCCGAGAATGCTCTTGTCGGAGGTGCCGAAGTCGTGCTGGAGCTGGTCATCGGAGAGTTCGGCGACGGCCGAGACCAGGCGGCGTGAGGCCCAGGCGGCGTAGTCGATGTGGGCGAGCAGGGTGTCTTTGGAAACCATGGGTCCAGCCTCCTATTTGAATGAAGGTAAAACACCTTGATAGCACGGCGGGGCGGGCCTTGCGGCATAGTGGAGCATCGGGTCCCAATTCCTCTATTTCAATTGTGATACGATTCCGCTCAGACGGACGCCTGTCCTGTTAATCGGCGCCCAATCCACTCTTGGAGTGTGCCAAGTGAAGGTATACGAAAGCACTGAAGTCCGAAACGTGGCCCTCGTCGGTCACGGGCATAGCGGAAAGACGTCGCTCGCGGCCGGCATGCTGTTTGCCACCGGTGCGACCAATCGCTTGACTCGGGTTGACGAGGGCAACACGATCACGGATTTTGACGATGAGGAGATCAACAGAAAGCTGACGATTTCCACCTCTCTCGCGGTCGTGGAATGGAAGAAGAAGAAGCTGAACGTTTTTGATACGCCAGGCTTCAACCTCTTCATGTACGACACGAAGATTTCGATGGCCGCCGCGGATGCCGCACTGATCCTGGTGGATGGCGTCGCCGGCGTCGAAGTGATGACGGAGAAGGTCTGGGAGTACGCGGAGCAGTATGCGCTGCCGCGAGCTTTTTTGATTAACAAGCTGGATCGCGAACGCAGCGACTTTGACCGGGCGCTGGCGAATATCCAGGAGATTTTCGGACGGTATTGCGTCCCGATCTATCTGCCGATCGGCAAGGAGCGGGATTTCACGGGCGTTGTGGACGTGATCTCGATGAAGGCCTGGACGTATACGCCGGATGGCGACGGCCAGGGCAAGGAGATCCCGATTCCGGCGTCGATGGCCGATGAGGCGAAGGCCGCGCACGATGCCCTGATCGAGATGATCGCGGAAGGCAAGGACGAGCTGATGGAGAAGTTCTTCGAGAACGGCACGCTGCCGGTCGAAGACATCATGGCCGGTCTGCACGACGCGGTGAAGGAAGACAAGATCTTCCCGGTGATGTGCGGTTCGGCGCTGCGCAACATCGGCACGGATCTGGTGATGGAGTTCCTGCAGGAGTTCTGCCCGAATCCGACGGAGCATCCGTCGTTGAAGGCGATGGTGGGCGACCACGAGGAGTTCAAGGCGATCACGGACAAGGACCACGTGACGGCCTATGTCTTCAAGACCGTGGCTGATCCGTTCTCGGGCCGGTTGAGCTTCTTCAAGGTCTGCACGGGTGTGTTGAAGAACGACATGACCCTGGTGGATATGCGGAGCAAGAGCCAGGAGCGGCTGGCGCACATCAGCGTGCCGATGGGCAAGACGCTGCAGCCGGTGAACGAGCTGCACGCGGGTGACATCGGCGTGGTGGCGAAGCTGAAGGAAGTGCTGACCGCCGACACGCTGTGTGAAAAGGGCGATTCGGTGGAGTATCCGAAGGTGGAGATTCCGGAACCGTCGATCGCGTATGCCATTGCTGCGAAATCGCGCAACGACGAAGACCGCATGGGCAACTCGGTGGCGAAGATCCTGGAAGAAGACCAGGGGCTGCGGTTCTACCGGGATCCGCAGACGAAGGACTTCCTGCTGGCCGGCAGCGGCGGGCAGCACATCGAAGTGATCGTGAGCCGGCTGAAGAAGCGCTACAACGTCGAAGTGGAGTTGCGGCAGCCGAAGATTCCGTACCGCGAGACGATTCGCGGGTTTGCGGATGTGCACGGACGCCACAAGAAGCAGACGGGCGGCCACGGCCAGTTCGGCGACTGCCGCATCAAGATGGAACCGATGGAGCGCGGCGGCGGCTTCGAGTACGTCAACAACATCTTTGGCGGCGCGGTGCCCAGGCAGTTCATCCCGGCGATTGAAAAGGGCATTCTGGAAGCGGCTGCGCGCGGCTACCTGGCCGGCTTCCCGGTGGTAGATTTCCGGGTGACGCTCTATGACGGGTCGTACCACGATGTGGACTCGTCGGAAATGGCGTTCAAGATCGCCGGCCGCAAGGCCTTCAAACTGGCAATGGAGGCGGCCAAGCCGACACTGCTGGAGCCGATCATGAAGGTGGAAGTGGCCGGTCCGGTGGAGTATGCCGGCGACCTGATGAGCGACATGAACGGGCGGCGGGGCCGCATCAGCGGCATGGACACCAAGGGCGGGACGCAGATCATCCGCGCCGTGGTGCCGATGTCGGAAATGCTGACCTACCAGAACGACCTGACGTCGATGACGCAGGGCCGGGCCTCGTTCTCGATGGAGTTTTCGCACTACGACTACGTGCCGGCCTTGAACGCCGATAAGATCATCGCGGCGTACAAGGCTTCGGCTACTGGCGAAGTGGACGAAGACGAATAGTCCCGCAGCGAAGTTGGAAGAACGGGCCGGACGGGCATGGGCGCCTTTCCGGCCCGTTCTGTTTGGCGCCCGGGGTGATGGAGGAACGTTCAGCGAAGGGTGTCAGGCAGGCAAGGCCAGCGGAATGTGCCTATCCTGTTAAGTGCATGTTTCAATCCATTGGGCGCTGGATGCGGCGATGGTCTGACCGTGAACCGGGCAAGTCCGCACAGACCCACCTGATCCTGAGTTTCGTCATTGGCGCGGTTGTGGGGCTGGTGGTGGTTGCGTTTATCCTGCTCACCGGACGCCTGGCGGCGAGGATGTACCCTCCGGGCGGCGCGGCGTGGCGGCGGGTCCTGGTGCCGGTGCTGGGGGCGCTGAGTACGGGCTGGCTGCTGGCGAAGTACTTTCCCGGCGCGCGCGGCAGCGGCATTCCGCAGACCAAATTCGCGATCTTCATCCACGACGGCTATATCTCACTGAAGACGGTGCTGGGGAAGTTTCTGTGCTGCTCCACGTCGCTGGCGAGCGGCATTGCGCTGGGCCGCGAAGGGCCTTCGGTGCAGATTGGGGCGGGCATCGCCTCCGTGCTGGGGCGGCGTTGCGGGCTGCAGGGCGACGACGTGAAGGCGCTGATTCCGGTGGGCTGCTCGGCCGCACTGGCGGCGGCTTTCAATACACCCATTGCGGCGGTGCTGTTCTCGCTGGAAGAGATTCTGGGCGACCTGCACGCTCCGGTGCTGGGGTCGGTCGTGATCAGCTCGGCGACCTCGTGGATGGTGCTGCACATGATCCTGGGGGACGAGCCGCTGTTCCATGTGCCGGCGTACCAGTTGGTGAGCCCGATCGAGTTTGTCGTCTACGCAGTGCTGGGCGTGGTGGGCGGCCTGGCTTCGGTGGCCTTCGTGAAGCTGCTGCTGGGCTTGCGGATCTGGTTCCGCGGCTTGCCGGCGAAGACGGTGTGGCTGCAGCCGGCCGTAGGCGGATTGCTGGTGGGCCTGATGGGCTGGTTTCTGCCGGAAGTGCTCGGCGTCGGGTATGACTACGTGGAGCGTGTACTTGGCGGGGATATGGCGGTGCGGACCATCGCGTTGCTGGTGGTGCTGAAGATTGTGGCGACGGCGGTGTGTTACTCGTCGGGCAACGCGGGCGGCATCTTCGGGCCGAGCCTGTTCATCGGCGCGATGGTAGGCGGTACGGTGGGCAGCGTGGCCCATGCGCTGCTGCCGGGGGTAACGGCGAATCCCGGTGCATATGCGCTGATCGGCATGGGTACGGCGTTTGCCGGGATTGTGCGGACTCCGCTGACCTCGGTGATCATGATCTTCGAGATGACGAGGGACTACTCGATCATCGTGCCGCTGATGATCTCGAACCTGATCAGTTTCTTCGTGTCGTACCGGCTGCAGCGGCAACCCATCTATGAGGCTTTGGCGCAGCAGGAGGGGGTATCGCTGCCGACCGGGGAGGAGCGCGAGCACATGGCGCGGCTGAGCGTCGCGGATGTCCTGGAAGACGCGGCGAGCATGACGGCTGAGGAACTGCTGGCAGCCCGGCAGACGCTACCGGGGGCTGCGGCGGCGGACGAAGAGCGTCCCTTCGTTCATCCAGACCATCCGCTGAGCCTGGCCCTGGAGAAGATGGGCGACCATCACCTGGGCGTGCTGCCCGTGGTGAGCCGTGCGAATGTCTCGCAACTGCTGGGCGTGGTGCGGCTGCCGGCGATCCTCAAGGCGTTTGGGGTGGCGCAGGAGGGGCCGCGATGAAGCCCGGGTTCATCCTGTCCGTCCTGGCGATCGTGCTGGGGCTGATTGTCGTCGACCAGTTCCTGGCGCGGCTGGAGCGGAACGAGATTCTCGGCGAGGCGGCGGCCCACTACCGGGAAGGCACGCAGTTGCTGAACCGTGGGGACTCGGCGGGTGCGGTGCGGCTGATTGAGCGGGCGCATGTGCTGCAACGGGGCAATCGTGGGTATCAGTTGGCGCTCGCCGGAGCGCTGCTGGCGGCCGGACGCCTGTCCGATTCCGAGGCCCAACTGAGGCCGGTGCTGAATGCGGATTCCAACGCGGGCGACGCCAATCTGGCGATGGCTCGCTTGCAGGTGAAGCTGGGCAATGACCGGGAAGCGGAAGCCTATTACCACCGCGCGGTGTATGGGAAGTGGGCCGGCGCGGGTCCTGCGGACGAGGTCAGGATGGAACTGGCGGAGTTCCTGGCCGAGGCCGGCGAACCGCAGAAGCTGCTGGCCGAGGTCCTGTTGATTCAGAATGATGCGAAGGTGGCCCCGGCGCGGGAGCGGCAGATCGCTCATTTGCTGGTGGTGGCCGGGGCGCCGGCGCGCGCGGCGGACAGTTACCGGTCGCTGCTGCGGCGGAATCCGGATGATGTCGAGGCCCTGTCGGGGTTGGCTGAGGCGGATATGGCATTGGGCGAGTTCTCCGCCGCCCTGGAGAGCCTGCGAAGGGCGCAGCGGTTGCGCTCAGGGGATGCCCAGATTGAGGCGCGGCTGGAGTTTGCGTCCCAGTTGAGCGAGTTGGACCCCACTCCGCGGCGCCTGGCGTCGAAGGAGAAGTTTGAGCGGAGCAGGAAGGTACTGGAACTGGCCAAGACGGACCTGCGGATCTGCGCCCAGTTGAAAGGGGCTACGGCGAAGCTGCAGCCGGCGCTGGACGATGTCGAGTTGAAGGAGCGGCAGATGCGCTCCACGGACAATGAGTCGGCCGAGGTTCTGCTGGATTTCGCGCAATCGTTGTGGCGCAGCCGGCAGCAGACCTGCACGACGCCGGTGCCGGAGAGCGATCCGCTGCCGTTGTTGATCCATAAAATCGGCCAATAACGCTTGGGCGGGCGGCCAGGGTGCGATAGAGTAAACCTCGATGAGATCCCTGATGGCATCCGCCTTGTTGTGCGCGTGCGCCTGTTCGGCGCAGGGCGGCGAGTTGATGGCCAGTGCGGCCAAGCGCAGTATCACGCCCGATTTGAAGAGCGGCCGGCCTGTGTATATGGCCGGATTCGGGACCGGGCGGGCGGCCACGGGGGTCCACGACGACCTTTGGGTTCGTTGCGTCGCGCTATCGACCGGCGAGAAGCCGCTGGTGATTTGCGCGGCGGACTCGATCGGGCTGCTGTGGGAGGATGTTCAAAAGATCCGCGCGGGCGCGCCGCGGGCGACGGTGATTGTGGCGGCGACGCACGTCCACGAGGGGCCCGACACGATGGGCCTGTGGGGCCCGAAGCAGGGTGTCAGCGGGATCGATGAGGCGTATAACGCGCTGCTGGTGGCGCGCGCGGTGGAGGCGATCCAGGAGTGCCTGTCCACGCTGCGGCCGGCCACGGCCACGCTGGCGGGGGTGACGCCGAAGGATGTCGACGGGTATTTCGACGACAGCCGGCCGCCGGTGGTGCACGATCCGCAGATCCTGGCCCTGGCGGTGAACGATATGCGGCGGGCACGGATCGCGACGCTGGTGAACTGGACGAACCATCCGGAGACGCTGGGCAGCAAGAATACGCTGATCACGGCGGACTGGCCCGCGGGTTTGACGGCACGGCTGGAGAGCCTGGAGGGCGGGCTGGTGGTCTATGTGAACGGCGCGGTGGGCGGGATGCAGTCGCCATTGGGCGCGAAGATCGTGGATCCGAAGACGAAGAAGCCGGCTCCGGCCGAGACGTTCCGGTTTGCCGAGGCGGTGGGCGAGTATGTGGCCGAGCATGTCCATAGTGCGCTGCACGACGCGAGGGCGGTGACGCTGGACACGATTACCTATCGGGAAAAGTTAGTACAGATTCCTGTGGCGAATGCGGGGTTCCTGATGGCCGCGCAGGCGGGTTTGTTCAAGGGGCGGCAGTCGATGGACGGAGGGAATACGAAGGCTCCGGTGGGGTATCTGCGTTTGAGTGGTCAGGGCGTTCCGCAGTTGGAAGTGGCGTTGATTCCAGGCGAGATGTACCCGGAATTGAGCGTGGGGGGCGTGGTGAAGGACCCCGGGGCGGACTTTCCGGAGGCTCCCGTGGAGCGGCCGATCAAAAGTATGCTGACGGCTCCGTATAAGATGTTGTTTGGGTTGGCGAACGACGAGATAGGCTACATCATCCCGAAGGTACAGTGGGACGAGAAGCCGCCGTTCACCTTTGGCGCCAGGAAACGCTGGTATGGCGAGGTGAATTCGGTGGGTCCGGAGGCCGCTCCGGTGATCGCGCAGGCCGTGGAAGAGCTGGTGAAAGCAAGCGGCAAACCCTAAAGCAGACCAGCTATACTGAAATTGGACTCATCCATCCCATTCTTTTAGATCTTTAAGACCCAGGAGAGAGAATGCCCAAGCGTATTGTGATCCTTACAGGCGGCGGCGACGTCCCCGGTTTGAATGCCGTTATTAAGCAAGTAACCTACCGCGGCGTCGGCATGGACTATGAAGTGGTTGGTGTTCGTCGCGGCTGGGAGGGTCTCACCCACCTGAACCTGGACGATGCCGACAGCAAGTCGCGCTACATCCTGCCGCTCACCCCGTTGAATACCCGCACCATCGACCGCACCGGCGGCACGTTCCTGCACTCCTCGCGCACGAATCCGGCGAAGATGAAGTCGTTGCCGGAGCATCTGAAGGGCCTGACCTTCCCCACGAAGGACATTGAGAAGGGCGGCAAGGTTTCCACCGTTTTCGACGTCACGACGCAGGTTCTGAAGAACCTGGAAGCGCTGGGCGCCGACACGGTGATTGCCATCGGCGGCGACGACACGTTGAGCTACGCGCGGCGTCTGCATGACGAAGGCGTGAAGGTCATCGCGATTCCGAAAACGATGGACAACGACGTGCAGCACACCGAGTACTGCATCGGCTTTTCGACGGCCATCACGCGCGCCGAGAGCGCCATCCAGCGCCAGCGCACGACGGTGGGTTCGCATGAACGCATCGGCATCTTCCGCATCTTCGGCCGCGATGCCGGCTACACGGCGCTCTACACCGCGTATGTGACGAACATCCGCTGCGTCATCCCCGAGTTCAAGGTGGACCTGGACAACCTCATCAACCTGCTGGTGCAGGACAAGAAGAGCAATCCTTCCAACTACTCGCTGGTGCTGCTGTCGGAAGGCGCCGAGTGGGAAGGCTACCAGGTGAAGCATTTTGGTGAAGCCGACGCCTATGGCCACCAGAAGAAGGCCAATGTCGGTGACGACTTGGCGGTGGAGATCAAGGCGAAGACGAAGGAAGAGACGATCGTCAGCGACCTGACCTACGACCTGCGCTCGGGCGATCCGGACTTCACGGACAAGCTGGTGGCGTGCACCTACGGCAACATGGCGATGGACGCCCTGGCCGAAGGCAACAGCGGCCTGATGACGGGTATCGTCAACGGCTGTTTCGACATGGTGGAGATCCCCGATCCGAAGCTGGGACCGCGCAAGGTGGAACTGGGCTCGATGTACAACACCGAGCGGTACCGCCCGAACTACTCCAACAAGCGGGGCCTGCCGATCTTCCTGTGCCGCGCCTAATGGGCTTCTTCGACAAGCTGTTTTCGAAAAAGAAGCCAAGTGAACTGACGCCGGATCTCGCTAACGAGATCCGGCGTTCGTTTGAGGAGTCGGCGGGGGATGAAGAGCATTTCCCGTCCACGATCGATCCGCGCATTTACCACGTGAAGCTGATCGTCGACTACTTCGGCGACCTGGGGACGGGCCGGGCGCTGGACATCGGCTGCGGCAAGGGGCGGTTTGCGCGGATCCTGAAAGAACGGAATCCGGAGGCGGAAGTCGCGGCGATGGACTTGGCCGTGGCGATGCTGCGGTTCGCGGATGCGAATCTGGATCGCGTAGCCGGTTCGATGCTCGACCTGCCGTTTCGCAGCGGTAGTTTCGACGCGGCGTATGCCACCGAGTCCCTGGAGCACGCGGTGGACATCGAGCGCGCCGTGGGCGAGATGTGCCGGGTCTTGAAGCCGGGCGCGAAGCTGGTGATCATCGACAAGAACGCCGCGCACTGGGGGCGGCTGGAGACCCCGCAGTGGGAGAAGTGGTTCCACGACGAGGAGCTCAAAAAGCTGCTGCGGCGGCATTGCCGCCACGTCGAGTCGAAACCGGTCTCCTACTGGGAGGACGTCGAGCCGGACGGCATGTTCCTGGCATGGCTGGCCGTCAAATAGGCTGGCCGGAAGG
This sequence comes from Paludibaculum fermentans, assembly GCF_015277775.1. Taxonomy (NCBI): domain Bacteria; kingdom Pseudomonadati; phylum Acidobacteriota; class Terriglobia; order Bryobacterales; family Bryobacteraceae; genus Paludibaculum; species Paludibaculum fermentans. The sequence goes on along the minus strand of NZ_CP063849.1, from coordinate 1,891,238 downwards.
GGTGCGATGGACGGTTCGCCGATTGTTGCGGAGTATCAGAAAAAACTTGAGGATGCGGAACGGGCACTCATGACGGTGCGCGACCGCCAGGGTACGGCGCTGACCGCGCTGCTGGCGGTGTGCGTGCTCATGCTGGGCCTGGGCTGGGCGGCCTGGAAAGAGAAGGCGTTCCCGGCCTGGTATCCGCTGCTGCCGCTGCCGGTGGTCGCGTACTTCGTGAGGCGCTATACACGCGGTCATGGCGAGGCGTCGCAGGCGGTGCGGCTGCTGGGCTGGCGGGCGTCCGGATTGTCGCGGCTGATTGGCGAATGGGCGGGCAAGGGCTATGCGGGCGCCGAGTTCGACAACGCGGATCACGTCTTTCAACGCGATCTCGATCTGTTCGGAGAGGGCAGCCTGTTTGAGCTGATGGCCACGGCGCGCACGTCCATCGGAAGGCGGCGGCTGGCCGAGTACCTGACTCAGCATGTCTCCCTGGAGGAGTCGGTCGAACGCCAGAACGCCGTGCGCGAGCTGCGGCCGCTGGCGGAACTGCGCGAGCAGATTGGCCTGCTGGGCCGCTTTGAGGCACAGGAGTCGAATCGCGAGACGTTCGACCGCTGGTTTGCGATGCCGGTGATGAAGGCTCCGGCGGTGGTGCGCGTTGTGGCGGTGGTGTCGACGGCGGTCTGCGTAATTTCAGCGCTGCTGGGCCTGGCGATGGTGCTGCCCTGGTCGCTGGTCATCCTGATTGTGCTGATCTGCGTGCCGGTGAACTGCGGCCTGGGGCTGGCGTATCAGCCGGATGTGCGGCGCGTGGTGGAGGCGCTGCAGCCGGTGGGTGTCGAGATCAGCGTGTTCCGGGAAGGGCTGGAGCTGCTGCAGAAGTCGGAGTTCCAGAGCGCCAAGCTGAGACGGATTGTGGACACCCTGCGGCAGGGCAATGCGTCTTCGTCGATCCGCTGGATTGAGCGGATGATCCTGTGGCTGAACGAGCGGAATAAGGACTGGTTCTACGGGCCGTCGATGTTCCTGCTGTATGCGACGCAGATGACGATGGCGATCGAGGGCTGGCGCGCGAGCCACCAGGACGCGATGAAGGCGTGGCTCGACGACTGGGCGGAGTTCGAGGTTTTGAACGCGCTGGCCGGTTATGCCTATGAGCATCCTGGCGATCCGTTCCCGGAGCTGGTGAGCGGCGGTCCGGTGTTCGAGGGCGAGGCGCTGGGGCATCCGTTGCTGGCCGAGGAGATCTGTGTCCGCAACGATGTAGCGCTGCCGGGACCGGGTTCGTTCTATGTCGTCAGCGGCTCGAACATGGCGGGCAAGAGTACGTTCCTGCGGACGGTGGGGATCAACAGTGTCTTGGCGATGGCGGGGGCTCCGGTGCGGGCGCGGCGGCTGCGGCTATCGGGCCTGCGGGTCTGTGCTTCGATCTCGGTAGGCGATTCGCTGCTGAACCGGAGGTCGAAGTTTCTGGCCGAAGTGGAGCGGCTGAAGCTGACGCTGGAGCATGCGCGGGCCGGCGAGCCGGTGCTGTTCCTGATCGATGAGATCTTCAGCGGGACGAATTCGCACGATCGCGGGATCGCGGCGGCGGCGGTGGTGAAGACGCTCACGGGGTATGGTGCGATTGGTGCGCTGTCGACGCATGACTTGGCATTGACGGCGATGGCGGACGAGACGCTGGGGCGGAACGTCCACATGGGCAGCCGCGATGGTACGGATCCGATGGATTTCGATTACCTGGTGAAGCCGGGCGTGACGAAAGAGTCGAATGCGCTGGCCATTGCCCGGATGGCTGGTGTGCCGATATAAGGGATCGCCGGATGCCGGGCTTTCGGCGCGGCGGAAAATGTGAAATACTCGACGGCCAAGAGGGACTTCCTGGCTATGGGTATGCAATGGCGGCCTCTGTTTCTATTCCTTTTCGGCGCAATTCCAATTGCGGCGTCGCTCCAGGCACAAACCCAGACTGTATCCCTGCTATTTGGTCCATCGAGTGGAACGGCTGCTGAGACGGCCGCTGCCGCCGCGGCGCAGCGGGTGACTACCTGGCTTTCTCAAGCAGGACATGCCGTGGAAGTACGGCGCGCCGGCAGCCGCGACGGTCAGGAATTGCTGAAGTTTATGAAGCCGCCGGAATTGGAAAAGACCCTGTTGGCGGCGGCGAAAGAAGCGCAGGCCGAGACGCAGAACGATTATCTAAACGCGTTGGAGGTCGCTTCCTATTCCCTGGCCCGAGCCAAAGGCACACGGGTGTTGGTAACTTTTCTCGACCCGCCGAAGTTCAATCGCGACGGGGAAGCGCGCCTGCAGCAGATCCTGGAGCAGTGCAAATCGAAGTCAATTGCCGTTTTTGTGCTGGAACTCGGCGGACAAGCTCCGGGTGAAGGCGGACAGGCGTTGGACGCGTTGGCGACGGGCAGCGGCGGGCAGTGGGCGCGCAACTTCGAAGATCTCGACAAAGCCCTTGGCGCACTTGTGCCGGCGCAGGTCGAAGCGGCTGCCGTAGCGGCGAAACCCACGGCCGCGGCTTCGAACGCACCCTCGAATGAGCTGCAGGTTTACGCCCGGCTGGTGAAGACCGCTCCGATCCAGATTGCCAAGATCAGTGCCAAGCTGGGCCCCATGACGGGCCTGCTGATTCTGGAGGTTCCGATGCGCAGCCTGGCCTTCAAGTCGAGCGGCGGGAGTTACGAGGCCAAAGCGCGGCTGACGGCGAATATCAAGGACGCCAACGGAACCGTCGTGTGGACTGGCACGAAAGACTATTCCGTCAAGGGACCTGCCGCCAAATTGGAGCCGCGTAAAGCCGGAGCGATGTACTACGTCCGGGAACTCCAACTGCCCGCCGCTAAATACGCACTGGAGGCCAAAGTGGAGGATCTCATTGCCGAGAAGTCCGCTGTGGTCAATGGCGAGGCGGAAGGCGCCAATAGCCTACCCGGGCTGGGCGCGAGCGATCTGATGTTCGTCCGGAAGTTTGACCGCTCGGTTGATGCGATGCAAGGGGACTCGGTCATCAGCTATGAGGGCGAGGGGCTGGCCCCGATGTTGAGTCCGGCGTTTGCCGCCAATGAGCCGTTCCAACTGGAGCTCTTCTTCACGTTCTTCCCGGACATGAATGGGAAGCAGCCCGTGCTGACGCTGGATATCTTGAGCAAGGGTCAGTCGAACGGGATCACCACGCTGGCGTTTACAGACAAGTTGCGAGATGACTCGCGATCGGGCTCCGGTTCGGCCTTCGCGGGTGAGCAGAAGGGCAAGTTCCCCTATCTGGCGAGGATCGGCAACGCTTCGTTCAATGAAGGGGAGTATGAAGCCGTGATCGAGGTGAAGCAGGACTCGGTTTCGCAGAAGCGTGCCGCGCATTTCCGGGTCTACCGGAAGTAGCCGCGGATTGTCATATAGTAGACAGTCATGCAAATCAAGGGCTTCGACTTTGCGGTAGTCGGCGGAGCCTCAGTGTTCGCGCTCATCGGGCTCGCGATGCTGGTGCCGGGTATTCGAAACCTGTCGCGGAGCGTTGCCAGCAGCCACTGGCCTAAGGCGCCGGCCATGGTGGTGACCTCCGGCACGAGCGAGTCCGTCTCGACCGGCCGGTCGTCGCGGGACCGCAGCCTGATGTACGCCGCCCACATCCAGTTGCGCTACTCAGTGGGCGGACAGGAGTACGCGACCGATACGTTGCACTTCGGCGAGACGCTGGGCTCGGGCGATTCGTCGGAGGCCGAACTGCGGCGTTTGCGCTTCCCGCTGGGCTACGAGACGACGGTGGTCTATGACCCGAAGCAACCGTGGGTGGCGGCGGCGCGGCCGGGCTTCCACAGTGAGGCGCTGCTGCTGCCGGGCGGGGCGTTGGCGTTCATCATTCCGGCCATCATGTTTGTGGTGTTGTACTACGGCATGGATCGCGGCAACGGCATGTTGGGCATTGGACTCGGCATCTTCGCGGCGATCTTCATGGCCATCGGCGCGGCGCTGCTGACTCCGGGGTTGATGTCTTTGTGGAACGCGAGGGAAAGCGTGAAGTGGCCTGTTGTGCCGGGGCGGATCCTGTATCACAAGGAGGGGTCGAGCACGTCGACAGATCATGACGACGACGGGCATTCGACGACCACCACGACCTACTCCACGCGCGTCATCTACCGGTATCAGGTGAAGGGGCAGACGTTGTTCAACAATGTAAGGCGGTTTGGGCAACTGGCGGGGTCGAGTGAGGAGTGGGCGTCAGAGATCGCGGCGCAGTACCCGATGGGGAAGGATGTCGAGGTGTCGTACAAGCCCGATGATCCGGAGACGGCGGCGCTGGAGCCCGGCATCGACAATGAAGCGTACTACCTGCCGGGCGCGGGCGCCGCGTTCCTGCTGTTTGGGCTTGCCGTGTTTCTCTGGGGGATTCCGGCGCTGACCAGGTATTAGGAGCCGCGCTTGGCGTTCCACTCGATGGCCTGTCCGGCCTCGCCCCCGGCGCGTTCCGCTGTGAGCTTCAAGGTATCGCCGGACAGCTTTCCCTTGTAGTTCATTTTCATCTCGTTGTCCTGGAACTTGATGGTGATGGTGAACGAGATCTGGTCGCCTTCCACCTTGCCGTTTTCGATGACGGATTTGCCCATCATCGAGCTGACGGTTTCGCCGCTGAGTTTGTCGCCGTCGACTTTGAACGCGAACGTGCGCTCCATTGCTCCGTTGGGGCCTTCGGCCGTCGCTTTCCAATTGCCGCTGACGTCCGCGGCGAAGGCCGCGAGCGAGGATAGGGCCAATGTCATCAGGAACCGCTTCATGGGGGATCACCTCTCTCGACAGGGATGGGCCCAGACGCGGGCCGCTGCTCTAATTTGCTGGATTTGCGGCATGGCGTCAAGAGCGGACGCAAAGAACGGCACGCCGGGCCGCCGCTGGATTGTATGCTGGATGAACGAATCCCGCATTTCATCTTCGGAGGTCAGAAGTTCATGAACATTCTTCGCTCGGCATCGCTGCTGCTGGTGGCCGCCGCGCCGTGGCTGACGGCTCAATCCGCCGCTCCGCAATGGCGCGACCTGATTGGCAAGGATCTCACCGGCTGGGTGAATGTGAATACCGAAAAGGACACCTGGCGAGTGGAAAACGGCGAACTGATCTGCACCGGGCATCCCATCGGCGTGATGCGCAGCGACCGCCAGTATGAGAACTTCATCCTGGAAGTGGATTGGATGCACATCGAGCCTGGCGGGAACTCGGGCATCTTCGCGTGGAGCAACGCGACTCCGGGCTCCAACCGCTTGCCGAACGGCGTGGAGATCCAGATGTTGGAGCTCGACTGGGTGAAGATCAACAAGAAGCCGGACTTCGATCCGCCCATCGCGTATGTGCATGGTGAGCTGTTCGGTGTGGGCGGTGTGAAGACGCTGCCCGACAATCCGCGGGGCGAGCGCAGCAAGTCGATTCTCAACCTGTGCAAGCCGCGCGGGCAGTGGAATCACTATACGGTGGTGGCGGTGGATGGTGTGATCAAGCTGGCGGTGAACGGCACGTTTGTGAACGGCATCGCAAAGTCGACGCAGAAGAAGGGCTATCTCTGCATGGAGTCGGAAGGCGCGGAGATCCACTTCAAGAATCTGCGGATCATGGAACTGGCTCCGGGTGTGACGGACGCGAGCCAGACGGCGCCGCTGTTGCAGTAGGTGGCTAGGAGCTAGGAGCCAGCAGCTGGATGCGGTCAGCTCTCGGCTATCAGCTTTCAGTGTGCGTAACTTAGGACAGATGGTGCTGAGCTATCCGTGTGGATCCGTGTCCATCTGTGGCCCTCATTCATTGGCCACAGATTCACACAGATGCACACGGATTCCCGTCTGGATGGCTAGCGCTGGGGTACTGCAGCGCTGGGGTACTGCAGGTTGACAGCTTTCAGCTCTTGAATTAGTCGGTGGCCAGTGGATAGGGGATGATCGCTGAGCGCTGAATGCTAGCACGGTCAGCCCCTCGCAGAGGTGGGTGTACGGGTTATACTCTTGGAATCCACGAGGGGACACACGATGCTCACCAGGCGTACGTTTTTGGAATCCTCCGCTGCCACGGCTCTGGCGACCCGCCTGTTTGCCGCTCCGGCGGGTTCCAACAAACCGAATGCGGAACTCGAGTCGTTGGGCGCGGTGGCGCTGAACGAAGCCAAGAAGCAGAAGGCCACCTATTGCGACATTCGCATCATCCGCTACCGGCGGCAGTTTGTGAATGTGCGGCTGAATCCGGAGCGCGGCACCGGCAAGACTCTCGAAGTACCCAACGTCGCCGATACGGGTTCGTTCGGCTTTGGCGTCCGCGTGATTGCCGATGGCGCCTGGGGCTTCGCCGCTTCGCCGTTTGTGACGAAAGACGAGATTGCTCGGATTACGCGGGAAGCCATCACCGTGGCGCGGGCCAATGCAGTGCTGCAGTCGCGGCCGCTGGTTCTGGCGCCGGTGGGCGCGTATCGCGATCGCTGGCAGACTCCGCATGAGAGCGATCCGTTCGCCGTGCCGCTGGAGCAGAAGCTGGAGCTGATCCGCTCGGCTGCCGCGGAAGTGAAGAAGGGCAAGGGCGTCTTCGCGGCGGGCTGCAACCTGTCGTTCCGCAGCGAGGATAAGTACTTCGCCTCATCCGAGGGTTCATCGATCCAGCAGCTCAATCTGCAGACGTATGGGCAGGTGAATGGGACGGCCGTGGATATGAAGCGCGGCATCTCGCGGTCGCGCCGCTTCCAGCCGCCGCAGGTCACGGCCGGGTATGAATACATCCCGATCATGAACCTCGTCGAGAACGCGCAGCGCGTCAGGGAAGAGGTGATCGAGCACCTGAACGCTCCGGCCGTGACGGCGGGCAAGAAGGATCTGGTGCTGCTGCCGAGCCACCTGTGGCTGACGATTCACGAGAGCCTGGGTCATTCGACCGAACTGGATCGCGCGTTGGGCTACGAGGCGAACTATGCCGGGACGAGCTTCCTGACTCCGGACAAGCTGGGCAAGGAGCGAGTGGGCAGCGAGATCGTCAATGTGTGGGGCGACCGCACGAACGACCGCGGGCTGGCGACCACGGCTTACGACGACGATGGCGTGAAGACTACGAAGTTCCCCATCATCGAGAAGGGCATCTTCAAGCACTACCAGACGATTCGCGACCAGGCGTCGCTGATCGGCGAGAAGGAGTCGCGGGGCTGCTGCTATGCCGATAGCTGGTCGAGCGTGCCGTTCCAGCGCATGCCCAATGTCTGGCTGGAGCCGGGCAAGCAGGGCACTTCGCTGGACGACCTCATCAGCGGCGTGGAAGACGGCATCCTGATTGACGGCGACGGCAGTTTCTCGATTGACCAGCAGCGCTACAACTTCCAGTTCGGCGGCGACGCGTTCTGGGCGATCAAGGGAGGCAAGAAGCAGGGCATGGTGTCGCAGGTGGCCTACCAGTCGCGCACGACGGACTTCTGGCAGGCGTGCGACCTGATCGCCGGCCCCAGTTACTGGCAGCAGTGGGGCGCGGCCAACGACGGCAAGGGCGAGCCGGGCCAGATCAATTCAGTCAGCCACGGCTGCTCGCCGGCGCGCTTCCGGCAGATCAATGTCATTGTGACCGATTAGGGGCGAGGAGACAGGCACCATGATGACCAAGGAACAAGCGAAGAAGCTCATCGACAAGGCTTTGTCGTTCTCCACGTTTCCGGAGTGCAATATCAATCTCAACAGCTCAGAGAGCGCGTCGATTCGGTTTGCGCTGAACGGCATTACAACCTCGGGCTACACGATCGAGCAATCGATGACGATCTCGTCGGCCAAGGATGGCCAGACCGGCAATACGTCCATCGATGAGTTCGACGACAACTCGATTCGCGAGGCTGTGAAGCGGACCGAGGCCCTGGCGCTGATCTCGCCTCCGAACCCGGAGCGCGTGCCGCCGCTGGGGCCGCAGAAGTACGCGCCGTATGAGAATTTTGCGGAGTCGACGGCCAAGGCGCGCAATGATGTGATGATCCCGCATGTGCGGGCGATCATCGAAGGCGCGAAGGCGCAGGGTCTGGTGGCGGCCGGGTTCTTTGAACGCGAAGCCAGCGCCGTGGCCACGGCCACGAAGCAGGGCAATTTTGGTTTCGGCCGGCAGACGGACGCGAGCCTCTCGACCACGATACGAACCCAGGATGGCTCCAGTTCGGGTTGGGCTTCCCAGCCCGCGGTGCGCATTGATCAGATCGACGGAGCGGCCATCGGCAAGACGGCGATCGACAAGTGCGTGCGCTGGAAGAATCCCAAGCGGCTGGATCCGGGCAAGTACACCGTCGTGCTGGAGCCGACCGCGGTGGGCGACCTGATCCAGTTGCTGGGCTTCAATTTCCAGGCGCGCTCGGCCGAAGAGGGGCGCAGCTTCCTCAGCAAGCCCGGCGGCGGGACGCTGGTGGGCGAGAAGCTGTTTCCGGAGTCGATTACATTGCACTCCGATCCCTTCAACAGCCTGTACTCCGGACTACCCTGGGGCGGAGGCGGGTTGCCCGCGGCGCCCATGGCTTGGATCGAGAAGGGTGTCGTGAAGAACCTCTTCTACGACCGCTATTGGGCCGCGAAGGCGGGCAAGGCTCCGACGCCGTTCCCGTTTCAGATGGTGCTGGATGGCGGCGACAAGTCGTTGTCGGAGATGATTGCGTCGGTGGAGCGCGGGCTGCTGGTGACGCGCTTCTGGTACATCCGTAACTTGAATCCGAAGACGGTGCAGTTTACGGGGCTGACGCGCGACGGGCTGTTCCTGATCGAGAACGGCAAGGTGACCTCGCCGGTGGTGAACTTCCGGTTCAACGAGAGCCCGGTGCGGCTGCTGCAGAACACCATCGCGATGGGCAAGCCGGTGCGGGTGCGCGGCGGAGAAGGGCAGGGCATGATCGCTCCGCCCCTGGTGGTGAAGGAGTTCCCGTTCACCAGCATCAGCGACGCGGTGTAGATCCTCGCGAACGAAACAACCGGGCCCGGACACTGGTGAGTGTCCGGGCCCGGTTTGTCGTTGGTTGCGGGGGTGAAAGGGTTACGGAGCCGCGGGAGCCGGACAGCAGCGGTACTCCTGCGATTTCTCCAGCAGTTCGATCTGGCGCGCGAGCAGCTTGTTGCGCAGTTCCTGCTCGTCCAGGTCCAACTGGATCTTGCGCTGCACTTCGGGTTCGCAGACGTCGCAGTCGTCGAGGCAGCCTTTGACGATGAGGCCCGGGGTGGGCAGGCAGGATTCGACCGTGACCTCAAACAGCTTCTGCGCCTCGGGCGAAACCGTACCGCCCGGAGCGGTAATGAGGCCGTTGGCGGCCAGGTCTTTGTCCACCTGGTCCAGCGCAGCCTTGCGGGCGGCGGCCGAGAGCGGCGCCGGGCTGTTGAAGGCAGCCGAGTTCACGGCCAGCGAGACGCGGTTGGTGCTGAGAGTCGTGCCGGACGCGCCGGCATCCTGCGCCGCCACGCTCTGGCGGCCGATGGCTTCGACGGCCAGGCGATCCTGCTGGGTGGCCAGCACACTGGTGGGCACCACGGAGACCTGCCCGCGGGAGACGGGCGGATTCAGTGAGGCGCGCGTGGGCGCGGCCGGGTCGTCTATGCGCCGTTCCACCCGCTCCAGCGTCAGTTTGACGATCTGCTTGCGGTTGAGGCGGTAGAAGAAGAACGTGACGGCGTGGCAGTGATTGGGATTGGAAAACGTGCGCGACGACGATTCGAAGTGGTCCTCCGACTCCCCCTCTGTGTGCGTGCGCGAGTTGACTTCCCCAATGGACAGCGACGCCGCGGCGTGGGTGGCCTGCACGGACTGGTTGGCCGAGGCCGAGGCGTGCGTGGAGAGCTGCCGCAGGAAGTCCGACGTGGACGACCCGCTGTGCGAGCCACTGGCATTCGTATCCGCGCTGGCGGAGAAGAAGCCAATGGAGCCGCTGGCGTCTCCATGGAAGTCCCACTTGCCGCTCTCCGAGTTCGAAGCGTGGCTCGAATCGGTCACGGACAGGTCGGACATCGAGTTCTGCATCGCCGCCATGAAATACCGGTCTTCCGATAGTTGTTCATTCCGGTAACTCACTTTGGTGGTGCTGTCGAAGGTGAAACGCGACCGCCGGTCGGAGGTGAATAGTTTCACCTGCTCGCCGGGCAGCAGCGTCATGGTATGAACGGGATCCCCCAGGAAAAGAGGTCCGGGGCAACGTGTGAGGCGGACATGGAGAGTAACCTCCACGGTGACCGTAGCCGGCCGGCCGGCCGCTTCGTTGACTGTCACGCGGTGTGGCAGCCGGTAGCGGAAGTCCAGTACATCACAGCAAGGATCTTTGGACAACGTAGGGCAACAATCGCTTTCAGCGGCGGGGTTGCTGACGTCTTTTACTTTGGATGCGTCTTTCATCGGTCCGCTCCTCGTCTAGTACATGCAATACGCAATAGTGCAGTCAGGAGCGGACTCGTTTCAGACGAATTCAGTCACCCCGCCCAGCACTGCCGCCTTCGACGAGTCGATTGAGCCCGACGGCCATCTCCTGCAGTGTCCGAGCCTGTGCGGCCAGTTGCTCCGCAGCGGCGGCGCTCTCCTCGGCCGCGGCGCCGTTCGTGTGGCTCACCCGCTCAATCTCCCCCAGCGAGCCGGTGGCGTGCTGGATGGCTTTCGTCTGTTCCTGTCCGCCATGGCTGACCTGATCGACCAGCGGTTTGATGCGGGCGATGGAACTCACCAGCGACCCCATGGCTGTGGAGACGTGGGCGGCTTCCTGCTGGCTGGCGTTGGATTGCTGGACCGAGTCGCCGATGAGGCCGGAGATCTCGCTCGCCGCGCCGGCACAGCGCTGGGCGAGGCTGCGGACCTCGTTGGCTACCACCGCGAAGCCCAGGCCGGATTCGCCGGCTCTTGCCGCTTCCACCGCCGCATTCAGGGAGAGGATGTTCGTCTGGAAGGCGATCTCGTCGATCACCCGAATGATCCTTGAGCTCTTCTCGCTGGCGGCCCGCAACTCATTCATCACCTGCATCATCCGGTTGATGGAGGCGCCGGCCAGCGTGCATGTCTGGTCAGTCTGTTCCACAATCTGGTACGCCGATTGGGCATTGCCTGTGTTCGTCTCGATCATGGCGCCGATGGCGTGGCAGGATGTGGAGGTCGCCTGCAGGGAATCGATTGTGGAGACAGCGCCCTCCGATAGGGATTGCGCCGAGGCGGCCAACTGCGACGAGGCCTGGGTGACCTGTGCCGCACCGCTCGCCAGATTACCCGCGATCTCCCTCAAGGCGCGATTCACGTGGCGCAGCGTGACAAAGCAGATCGCGAAGCCCAACAGGAATGACAAGCCGATGCCAACGGTGGTTCGCCTGATGACACGGTTCACAAGGGATTGGGTGTCGAAGGTCCACGTTTGTGCGGAGTCCAGGTTGGCTCGGCTGAACTCGCCCGCATCCTGCACCATCTGCGCCCCGATTGAGGCCCAGCGGTCCAGATCCTGGCTGAACTCCTGATCCTTGTTCCTGCCCGCTTCCACTTTGTCCAGCATCGGACGCAGGCAGGCCATATACCTGGCATAGTCCCGCGCCAGACCCTCCACCTTAGTGTCGTCTGCGGGGTCTCCGTTCGCCTTGACCACGGCACGCAGCTGTCGCAACTCCTTCTCCGCCATCGCCAGCCGTCCCCATGCCTTCTCCATGGCCCCCTGTTTCTGGATGGTCATGTAGTAGATCAGGTGTACGCGGGCGTTCAAAATATGGCGTTCAAACTCTAATGCAATCTTCGCCTCCGGCAAAGCTCGCTCGGACAATATGGATAAGTCCCTGGATGAGTCCAGCATCTGCCAGACCGCCATGGCTCCGAATGGCAGTCCCAGGATCAGCGCAGCCAGAAAGGCCGACCAGATTCGTGCTTGAATGCTCCAACGTGTTGTCATGCATTACGCTCGCTGTCACCTCTCTTCGGCCGCCGGAGAGGATCTCATACGCTTAATGCGCAGGGAGTTGCGGGCGGAGGGCCTGATAGACTGAAAACAGCCCCCTCGCTTTTCTTTGAGGGGCGTGGTGTCCCCAGGGACCGGCCGATGCGGCCGTAATCCCTGAATTCGATTCTTGGAGGCCCGGAATTCACGATATAGAACTGATTCTCACGATCACCGGAGGCCTCTCCGCAGCCCTCCTGCTGGGGTACCTCACACATAGGATCGGGCTCTCCCCGATTGTGGGGTACCTGTTGGCCGGCCTCATCGTGGGCCCGCACACCCCGGGCTTCGTGGCTGACCGTCATCTGGCGGACCAACTCGCCGAGATCGGCGTCATCCTGCTGATGTTCGGTGTTGGTTTGCATTTCCATTTGAAGGACCTGCTGGCCGTGCGAGCGGTCGCCCTGACCGGCGCGCTGTGCCAGAGCATCGCCGCCACCGCCCTCGGAGCATGGACGGCTCACGCCTTTGGCTGGAGCTGGCCCTCCGGTATCGTCTTCGGATTGGCACTTTCCGTAGCCAGCACCGTTGTCCTGACCCGTGTTCTCTCCGACAACGGTGACCTGCACAGCCGCACCGGGCGCATCGCGGTCGGCTGGCTGGTGGTGGAAGACCTGTTCACCGTATTGGTCCTGGTTCTGCTGCCCGCCCTGTTCGGTCCCGGTGCGCAGGACGCTTCCGGCTTGCCGATGGCCCTCGGCCTGGCGATGCTGAAGATCGGGGTCCTTGCCGTTTTTACGTTTGTCGTGGGTGGACGGCTGATCCCCAGGCTGCTGGCCGGAATCGCCGCAACCCATTCACGGGAACTGTTCACCCTGGCGGTGCTCGCCATTGCGCTGGGCATTGCGGTGGCCTCGGCCTACTGGTTTGGCGCTTCCATGGCGCTGGGCGCGTTCCTGGCCGGCATGGTGGTGGGCCAGTCAGAGTTCAGCCAGCGGGCCGCCTCCGAAGCGCTGCCGATGCGTGACGCGTTTGCCGTCCTGTTCTTCGTGTCCGTCGGTATGTTATTCGATCCACGCCAGTTGCTGCACTCGCCCGGTGTCGCCGCCGTGGCTCTGAGCATCGTGCTCATCGGCAAGCCCTTGGCCGCGTTTGTCATTGTGGTGCTGATGCATCACGGCTCGAAGGTAGCCTTGGGGGTAGCGGTTGCCCTGGCCCAGATCGGCGAATTCTCGTTCATCCTCGCGGCTGTCGGGAAGAGCCTGAAAATCCTCTCGGAAGACGCCGCCAATATCCTGGTGGCCGCTTCTATCGCCTCGATCGCCTTGAATCCTGTACTTTACCGTCTGGTCGGGCCGGCCGAGGCCTGGCTGCGCCGTCATCCCGGGCTCTGGCGGAGGCTCAATCCAGAGGATCTGCCGGCGGATGACGATTCCGGGCGGAAGGCGAGCCCCGCGCACCAGGCAGTGGTGGTCGGCTACGGCCCCATTGGCCAGACGGTCACCCGCCTGTTGGCGCAGCGCGGCATCGAACCCACCGTGATCGAGCTGAACGTCGACACGGCGCGCCGCCTGCGGTCGGAGGGTGTCCATGCCATTTACGGCGATGCCAGCCAGCGCGAGATTCTGGAAAGCGCCGGGCTGGAGCGGGCGTTCAGCCTGATCCTGACCGCCCCGGCGACGGCGGAATCCACCGAGATGATCCGCCTGGCGCGGGAGATCAACCCGACCATCCAGGTGCTGGCGCGCTCGGCATTCCATGGCGAAACCGCAGGCATCCGCTCCGCCGGTGCGACGCACGTCTTCTCCGGTGAAGGCGAGGTGGCCCTGGCCATGACGGAGTATATTCTGCAACAACTTGGAGCGACTCCGGAGCAGTTGGACGGCGAGCGCGAACGGGTTCGCGCCTTCCTGGCGACGTAGGCAGACGGCAGGTGTTGGTATCCTGGGAGAACGCCCCGAATTGATCCATAGACAATGACCAAGAAACACGTGAAGCCTTCGCTCCAGGAGGTTGTGGAGGCCGAAGGCCACCTGATCGACTCCCACATCATGGAGCAGATCTTCGACACCGTCGTCGAATACCATGGCCGGTTTGAAGTGGAGCACTTCCACATTGGCCGAACAAACTCCGATCCGTCCCGGTTGCGGCTGAGGGTGGAAGCGCCCACTCCGGAAGACCTGGAGAAGATGCTGGGCCAGTTGATCGGCCTGGGTTGCACTCCGGCCGACGGCAGCGACGCGGTCTTCGAGACCGTCGAGCGGGACCGTTGCGCCCCGGAAGATTTTTACTCCACCACCAACCACCGCACGCTGGTGCGCCGCAATGGCGAATGGCTGGCGGTGGAGAACCAGCGCATGGACGCGCTGCTCGTCTGGTCGGAAGGCAAGCCGTGGGCCCGGCGCCTGCGCGACATCAAGGCCGGCGACGAGGTGGTGGTGGGGATGCGCGGCATCCGTGTCATTCCCGAATCCAAAGAGCGCGATCGCCTGGCCTTCGCCTTCATGTCCAACGGCATCTCCAGCGAGCGGCAGGTGGATACCGCCGTGCGGCAAACCGCGGCCATGATGCGCCTCGCCAAAGAGGCGGGGCAGAAGATCGTGATCGTGGCCGGACCAGTGGTGGTCCACACCGGCGGCGCCAAATCGATTGCCGGGCTGATCCGCAAGGGTTACGTCAGCGCGGTCTTGGCGGGCAACGCCCTGGGCGTCCACGACGCCGAGGCGGCGATGATTGGCACGTCGCTGGGTGTGCGGTTGAGCGACGGCCGCCAGGAAGAGCACGGGCATCGCAATCACATGCGGGCCATCAACGCGATCTACCATGCCGGCTCGATCGCCGGAGCGGTGCAGAGCGGCAAGCTCCAGAAGGGCATTCTGTTTGAATGCGTGACCCGCAACGTGCCGTTCGTGCTGGCGGGCAGCCTGCGCGACGACGGTCCGCTGCCGGATACGATCACCGACATGAATGTGGCCCAGGATGCTTATGCGGGCCACCTGCGGGGCGCCGGGTTGGTGCTATGCCTGGGGTCGATGTTGCATTCCATCGCGGTGGGCAATATGCTGCCGAGTTGGGTGAAGACCGTGTGTGTCGACATCAATCCCGCCGTCGCGACCAAGTTGAGCGACCGCGGTACGGGGCAGGCTCTGGGTGTGGTGACGGACGTGGGGATGTTCCTGGAATTGCTCGATAAGAATCTGGGGGAAGGGAAGTAGACGTGGCAGACAAAAAGAAAAAGGCGGCCAAGGCCGAAGCAGAGCGGGTTTATACGGACGAGCATGCCGCCAGTGGTTTGGATACGGCTCTGCCGGCGATTGAGTGCTGGCCCAACCAGTATTCTTCGAACGACTATTGGATCGAGGTGACGACGCCGGAGTTCACCAGTGTCTGCCCGCGCACCGGCCTGCCGGACCAGGGCACCATCACGATCCGCTACATTCCAGACAAGCTTTGCCTGGAACTGAAGTCGCTCAAGATGTATTGGCTGGCTTACCGCAACCTGGGCATCTTCCAGGAGAATGCCGTGAACCGCATCCTGGAAGATTGCATTAAGGCCTGCGCGCCCAGGGAGATTGTGGTGTCGGGCGAGTTTACACCGCGCGGCGGTGTGTACTCGACCATCACGGCGAACTACTCACGCCGCCGGAAATAGTACGGCTGTTCGCTAATCTCTACAACAACTTCCATTCTGAGGCTCCTAAAATAGGATTTTGACATCCTTTTTGGGAGCCTCTATGATTTCCAAGTCCTTGTGGGCCGTCTCCCTCCTGGCGGCCGCCGGTTTGAGTTCCGGTTGTGGGTCAAAAGCGCCGGTTGCGGCAAAGGAGACTGCGGTGCCGGTGCGCGTGCGCAAGCCGGCCAGCGTCGACCGCCAGACCGCGATTCGGGCCGGCGGGACCGTGGAAGCGCGTGAGTCCGCCGAGATCGGCTTCCAGTTGGCGGGCCGCGTGGCGCGCGTCTTCGTGGAAGAGGGGCAGGCTGTCCAGCGCGGGCAGATCCTGGCGGAACTGGATCCGCGAGACTACCAATTTGGGATGGACATTGCCTCGGGCGAGTCGGATGCGGCCGCAGCGATGGCCGCCAAGGCAACGGCCGGCACTCGCAAGCAGGACCTGGAGCAGGCGCGCGCTGCCTTCGAGCAGGCGGATGACGAGTACAAGCGCATGAAGACGCTGTACGAGCGGCACAGCCTGGCTCCGAACGACTTCAAAAAGATTGAAGCCCAGTGGCGCGTCGCCCAGCAGCGGCTGGATGAGGCGAAGGAAGGCGCCCGCGTGGAGGATCGCTCCGCCGCTGAGGGCAAGGCCCGCCAGGCGCAGGCGAACGTCAAGTTGAATGCCAAGCGGGTGGCGGATACCCGCCTGGCTGCTCCCCTGACCGGTGTAGTGGCGCGGCGGCTAACGGATCCCGGTGAGATGGTGGCGGCGGGCATGCCGGTGTTTGCCGTGATGGATCTGAATCCCGTGCGTGTGCGCGTGGGCGTGCCGGAGGCGGAGATCGCCAAGGTGCAGGCGGGCCGGCCGGCGATGATCCGGATCCCTTCCATGGGCGGACAGGATTTTCCGGGCAAGGTAGAGCTGGTCGGCTTCGCGGCCGAACCGCAGTCGCGCACGTTCGCCGTCCGGATCCTGGTGCCCAACCCGAAGCTGGTGCTGCGGGCCGGCATGATCGCCGAGGCGGAGATCGAGGGCGACAGCCGGGTGAAGGTGATCACCGTGCCGGGCGAGGCCATTGTGCGCGATCCGCAGGGCGCCACGCTGGTCTATGTCTACTACCCCGAGAAGCAGCGCGTGTTCGCGCGGCGCGTCCAAGTGGGGCGGGCGGTGAACGCGGAGATCGAGATCGCCAGCGGCATCACGGCCGCCGACCTGATTGTCGTGGCGGGCCAGCAGAACGTGCGTGAGGGCGGCCTGGTGCAACTCACCGGAGCGGCGCAATGAATCCCGTCAAAGCCTCCCTCCACTATCCCCAGGTGACGCTGCTGCTGACGGCGGCGGTGTTCCTGAGCGGCATCTACGCGCTCTCGACCATGCCCCGCCGCGAGGATCCGAAGATCACCATCCGTACGGGCCTGGTCATCGCGCTGTATCCCGGGGCCACCGCCGAGCAGGTGGAAAAGCAGGTCACGCGCAAGCTGGAAGACCGCCTGTTCCGCTATGAAGAGGTGCGCAAAGCGAAGACCTGGTCGACCAGCCGCAACGGCGTGAGCGTGATCAATGTGGAGTTGGAAGACCATGTCCGCCAGCCGGATGTCTTCTGGTCGAAGCTGCGCCACGCGATGATCGAGCTGAAGCTGACGCAGTTGCCGGAAGGCGTGCAGGGACCCATCGTGCGCGACGACTACGGCGATACGGTGGCGCTGCTGCTGGCGCTGCATGGCGGCGGCTACAACTACCAGCAGTTGAAGGACTACGCCGGGCACATCGAGGACGAATTCCGCACGACGCGTTCGGTGGCCAAGCTCTCGCGCGTGGGCGAGCAGAAGGAAGAGATCCGCATCACGAGTTCAACTGAGCGCGTGTCGCAGTACACGCTGTCGCCGCTGAAAGTGATCCAGGCGCTGCGCGGCCGCAATGTGGTGCAGTCCGGTGGGAACTTCAAGACCCCCGATAGCGACGTGCCGTTGAAGGCGACGGGGTTGTTCCAGACCGAGGATGAGATCCGCCGGCTGATGATCGACATGTCGCCGACGGGCCAGCCTGTGTACCTGGGCGACCTGGCGAATGTGAACCGGGTGGAAGGGGATCCGCGCACCCTATGCCGGTTCGACGGCGAGCGGGCCTTGATGATCTCGGTGGAGATGCTGGAGGGCAACAACATTGTCGACTTCGGCAACGAACTCCGCGGCAAGCTGGAACGCGTGAAGGCGACGCTGCCCCCGGATTTGAAGGTCGACATCGTGGCCGATCAGCCGCATGTGGTGGAAGAGCGCATCAGCCACTTCATCCGGGAGTTCGGCATCGCCATTGGGTCGGTGATTCTGGTCACGATCCTGCTGCTGCCGTTCCGCGTGGCTTTGATTGCTTCCCTGGCGATTCCCGTCACCGTGGCCGCGACCTTCGGCGTGATGGACATGATCGGCGTGGAACTGCACCAGGTCTCGATCGCAGCCCTGATTGTCGTGCTGGGCATGGTGGTGGACGACGCCATCGTGATCGCCGACAACTATGTGGAACTGCTGGATCGCGGTGTGCCGCGGCCCGAAGCGGCCGCGCGCTGCGCGACGGAACTGGTGGTGCCGGTGTTGACCGCCACGGCGACGATCATCGCGGCGTTCCTGCCGATGCTGATGATCAGCGGCGCGGTGGGCGAGTTCATTCGCGCGCTGCCCATTGCCGTCGCCGTGGCCCTGACGTGTTCGTTCGTCGTAGCCATGCTGCTGACGCCTTGGCTGTGCCAGTTCTTCATCAAGAAGGGCCTGCACGATCCGGAAGCGGAGAAGAAACACGGCTTCAATCTGCTGGACGCGATGCAGCGGCTCTATAACAAAGGGATCGTCATCGGTATGCGCCACAAGGCGCTGACGTTGACCGGCGGTGTGGTGGCGTTTTTAGTCTCCATCGTGCTGCTGGGTACGGCTGTGCCGGAGCGCTTCTTCCCCACGGCGGAGCGCGCCCAGTTTGTGATCCATGTCTGGCTGCCGGAAGGCGCGCGCCTGGAGGCGACCGACGCGGCCATCCGGCGCATTGAGGGCCAGTTGAAATCCAATCCGCTGGTGGAGAACTACTCCACGTTTGTGGGCGAGTCGGCGCCGCGCTTCTACTACAACGTGGCGCCCGAGTTCACGGCTTCGAACTATGCCCAGGTCCTGGTGAATACGAAGACGGCGGAGGAGACGCCGGCGCTGGTGTTCCGGCTCAGAAAAGAGCTGGCGCAACAGGCGCCGGAAGCGCGCATCTTCGTTCGGGAGTTGGAGCAGGGCACCTCCATGCAGGCTCCGGTGGAGGTGCGTATCGTCAGCTCCGATGACGGCAGCGAGGATCTGCAGCGATTGAAGGCGATCTCGATCAAGACCCAAGCCATCCTGCGGGAATCGCCGGGCGCCGAGTACGTTTATGACGATTTCCACGAGGATGCCTACGATCTCGGCGTGCACGTGGATGAAGAGGTGGCCAACCGCCTGGGGCTCAGCAACGCCAGTATCGCCATGCAACTGGCCGGGGCGTTCAGCGGCCTGCCGGTGACGACGTTCTGGGAAGGCGACCGCGACGTGCCGGTTGTGCTGCGGCTGGACGAATCCTACCGGCGGCGCTTCGAGGACGTCTCGGATGTCTACGTGGTGAGCTCCATCACGGGAGCGCGTGTTCCCTTGCGCAGCGTGGCCACCCTCAAGCCGGAGTGGCGCGCCAACCGCATCCTGCATCGCAACGGCGTGCGTACGCTGACGGCGATGGCGATTGCGGGTGAGCATCATCTGCCGTCGGAGATCCTGAAACAGGCGCGGCCCAAGCTGGCCGCCATGTCGATGCCGCCCGGCTATCGCCTCGACTATGGCGGCGAGATAGAAGGACAGCAGACGACCTTCGGCGAAATGAAGATGGTGATGGCGCTGAGCATCGTGGCGATCTTCCTGATCCTGCTGTTCCAGTTCCGCTCGCCGGTGCAGACGCTGGTGATCATGATGTCGATCCCGCTGGCCATGCCGGGCGCGGTGCTGGGGCTGCTGCTGACCGGGAATCCGTTCAGCTTCACGGCCTTCATGGGCGTCATCAGCCTGTCTGGTGTTGTCGTGAGAAACGCGATCATCCTGGTGGAGTACATCAACGAGCGGCGCCATGCCGGGGTCGAGCTGGAGGCGGCTGCGCTCGAGGCGGGCGAACGCCGTTTGCGGCCCATCTTCCTGACCACGGCTGCGGCGGCCGTCGGCGTGACGCCGATGATCCTGTCGGGCTCGAGCCTCTGGTCCCCGCTGGCCAGCGTGATCGCCATCGGCTTGATCTGCTCGATGTTCTTCACGCTCGGGGTGGTGCCTGTGTTGTATGTCGTGTGCGAGCGCCGCGGCGCGGGCCGTGCGCCCGTAGCCGCCCTCTTGGCCCTGTGCCTGCTGGGCGCGGGATCATTGCAGGCTGAGCCGCGAAAGATCACTTTGGACGAGGCCGTGTCCCTGGCGCGCACGCAGAACGCGATAGTCAAGCTGGCGCAGTTGAAGGTGAAGGAGAACGAGAAGAAGCGCGACCAGGTGCGGGCGAACTATCTGCCCGTGGTTTCCAATGAGTCGAGCATCGTCTACACAAGCGGTTTGCAGAATCTGGCGATTCCAGCCGGCTTTCTGGGTACGATCCCCGGCTTGGGCGCGCTGCCGGCCGCCGATCTGAAGCTGTTCCAGGGCGACAACACCCTGGGCCTCATGATGACCACCGTGGGCCAGCCGCTCACACAACTTGTGAAGATCCGGGCCGGCACGCATGTAGCCGACCAGGATATTCACATCGCCGAACAGCGGCAGCGGCAGGCCGAGAACGAGATCGCGCTCAAGACCCGTGAGGCGTATTTCGGCATCCTGATTCTGGAGCACCGCATCGCGGCGGCGAAGGCGCGCGTGGCGGCGGCGGAGGAGGGCCGGAAAGAGGCTCGCGACGCCGTCGAGACAGGCGCCGCGTTGGAGGTGAAGGCGCTGGAGGGCGAGGCCCTGCTGTTGCAGCAGAAGAACGCCGTGCTGAATGCGGAGATCCAGGTGGCGGACCTCCGGACGGAGTTGAACGACCTGCTCGGCCTGGCCCTGAACTCGGAATTGGAATTGGTGCCCCCCGAGGCTCCGCTGGTGGAACTGGCTCCGCTGACGGCCTTGACGAGCCAGGCTGCGGCCGGCAATCCCGAGGTGCGCGAAGCGGACGAAACGGTGACCAAGGCCCGCCACGCCGTGGCGGCGGCCAAGGCGGAATTCATCCCCGACATCAGCCTCTTCGGGATGCACACCTACCAGAACGGCGTGCCGTTCCTGCCCACCAACAACGCAGCCGTGGGCGCCAGGATGACCTGGAGCATCTTCGACGGCGGCAAGCGTGCGGCTGTGGTGGGCGAGCGCCAGACGCTGCTGCAGCAGGCGGAACTGAACGCGACCCGGCTGCGGAACCGCAACGCCATCGACGTCGAGAAGGCGCGCCGTAAAGTGGAGCGCCTGCAGGACCTGGTCCAGGTGGCCGAGAAAGCCGTCGCTGTCCGGCGCGAGGCGCGGCGCATCGGCGGCGATCAGGTCGAGCTGGGACTCACCACCATCCTGGCGGGCAAACAGGCCGACGCGGCCCTGGCGGAAGCCGAGTCGCAACTGATGGAGGCGCGGCTGGGCTTGCGGCTGGCCGTGGCGGAACTGGAACGGACCGTGGGCCGCTAGCAGCCTTGTTCAGAGCAGGGAAACTGAGCCCACCTGGAGCACGGCGCCGATGTTCGCCCCCGCCTTGCCGACAGAGGCCACCGGGCCGGCGATCCAGGCGCAGGCCTTGAAGGCGCCCACGGCCAGGCCGGCCGGCACGCCGAAGATCACGCCCATCGCGCTGGCCGCGCCGCCAAAGCCCGCGCCCGGGCCGGCGATGGCTCCGAAAGTCAATGACAGGACCTGGCACATCCCGTTCAACTCCTCGGGCCGCAGCGGCTCATCCAGGGGCAGGTTGCCCTGCGTCAGCTCCGTGCCGACATTCGTGAAGTCTGAGGTGGAGCCTGAGGCGGCAAACCCAGGGACCATGTAGCCCGCCCCGATGCCGTTGTAGCTGAACACCACCATCTTCTTGCCCTTCTCGTCGTCTACGGGCTTCATATAGAGCCGGCTCATGATCGAGATCTCGATGCCGCGACCGCCCATTCCGCCGGAGAGCGACTGGCCGCTGGAAGAGCAAAGCTCCCAACCCAGGCCCTTGCCGTATTTGCTGAAGTTCTTCTTCATGTTGCCCCAGGTGGTGGGGCATTCCTTGAGCGGCAGGTTGGCCTGTTTGGCCAGCACCTCCCACTTGCCGTTGCCGCGCCATTGGACCGTTGGCGAGTTGTAGTCCCGCTGGCCCGGCGTATATATCTTCAGGTCACCCCGAGCGCCGATGGAGGGCGGCACGCCGAGCCCCAGCAGCAGCGCGAAACAGCCTCCACCGTCCTTGAGCAGGATCCCAGTGGGCAGGATGACGAAGTTTCCGCCTTGCGGCAGCCGGAAATCCCGCGTATCCATGTGAGCCCACTTGCCCCCATCACCCTCGCCCTGCATCAGCCGGATCTTGACCACAGCCTTGAACGCCTGGCTGCGCCCGTTGGCGGCTTTCTCAGAAAGCGTAATGTCGACTCTCAGATCGCAATTGAACATTCAGACTCCTCCAAGGATTCCGGGACGGAGATCGCACCACACACCTTTCCCGGACATACCCAGGAAAGCGGAATCGCCCCGTGGAATGCCTCACCTGGGGCCGGCAGCCTCTTCGGCTCCAACTGCCCGCCGGTTAAGGTACCACGATTACCGGCTCGCGAGGTGATAATCCCGCCGGATCGTTCACCTGCGCGCCGTGCGGCGCCGCCACGGGTCCACGCAGCAGCGGATCGTCCGTATCCTTCATCCACCGATCGAGCCGCCCGCGTAGCTCCTCCAGCGGAGCGGGGACCATCTGGTGTGCGACCAGATTGTTGGTTTCATTCGTATCGAAAACCAGGTCATAGAGCTCCTCGCGCGGGACGTAGCGGTCTTTCCATCCCTGCTCTAGCCAGTACGATTTGCTGTAGCCGTCGTCACAGTTAGGCAGGACGGGCAGTTTGCGGTCGCCGAAATTGCGAATGTACTTGTAGCGTGCTGTCCGCAGTGCCCGTTTGGGCTCGTAGGACGCGTGGTAGGAGACCTCAGCGAAGATCTCGTCGCGGATGGAGTTGGCGGCGCCTTTCACCAGCGGGGTTAACGACCGCCCCTCCAGCCAGGCCGGCGTGGGGAGTTCGAGCGTCTCACAAAGCGTGGGATAGACGTCCAGGTGCGAGACCATCGCGTCGGAGACCTTGCCGCCCAGGAAGCCGCCCGGCCCACGCATCATCAGCATCACGCCGATGCCGTGATCCGTCAGATTGCACTTCATGGCCGGGAACGCGATGCCGTGATCGGTGGTGAGCACGACCAACGTGTTGTCCTCCAGCCCGTTGCGGGCCAGCGCCTCCAGGATGGAGCCCATGGAGCCGTCCAGCACGCGCGCGGCGGCCTTGAAATTGGCCATGTCCTGGCGGACCTGCGGCGTGTCGGGCAACGGAGCGGGCGGCAGCGTATAGCGCGCATCTTCCTTGAGGCCGGCGACGGGAAACTCACGGTGCGTCTCAAAGAAGCCGCAGGAGAGGAAGAACGGGGCCTTCGGTTTGGAGTTCAGATACTCGACGGCGGCGGCCGCGGCATCCGGCCCGCGGTTGCTCGCCGTCTTCAACACGCGCTGGTAGCCGAGAGTGGGCACCGTGCCGGCCTTGGTCTCGTGCTGGACGTTGCAGAGAGTCGTCTCGTAGCCGTGGGCTTGCAGGAAGTTCGCCAGATGCCGTTCGGGATGGCTCAGGCTGAAGCCGCGGTGCGCCAGGCCCAGCATGCCGCTGCCGTGCGCGGTTTGCCCGGTCAGCAGCGCCGCGCGGCTGGGACTGCAGGTCGGCGCTCCGCTGTAGGCGCGCCGGAACAGGACCCCCTGCTCGGCGAACTTCTGCAGATTCGGAGTGGCGACAGGATGTCCGTAAGGCTGGACATAGCGGCCGGTGTCATGTGAATGCAGGTAGAGGACGTTGGGCCGCCGCGTGGGCGCCAGGGCTTGCGCCGCGCTGGTGGAGAGGAATTCCCGCCGGTTCATTGTTGTAGCCTACACGATTGGCGGGAGGCGGCAGGCGCAGCCCCAGAGGCTGTAGAGGATAATTGGAAGTACGGATCGCCAGGAGTGAGCCCGGGGCAGTTACTCGGCCAGGAGTCTCAAAGGTGTGGTGCGGACGGGGAGGGTCGAACTCCCATGGGTTTCCCCGCTGGAACCTAAATCCAGTGCGTCTGCCAGTTCCGCCACGTCCGCACAGCGACTAAAATTCTAGCAGGTGGAATCGACAGCGCGCCACCGCCGGCAGGCGAGGCGTCAGTCGCCGGCAGCCGCGGCCATGTACTGTTCGGACTCGATGGAGCGTGTCGCGGCCGTCGACTCAGCCAGTGCCGGAAGCCAGCGCACCCCCCGGCCGCAATTGCACGGCGCGTCGCCGCCCTCAGCCTGGCTGCCCTCCGCCAGATGGAAGCCGTTTCTGGTGTCGCATTCCACGGCCACCAGCCGTCCCTCCCTGGTGCGGATCTGCTCGTACACCGGCACGCCGGACCATCGCCACATCTCCGCCTGGGCGACCTCACCCAGCGGGCCCTGTTCGGGTGTGGAGAAGACCAGCAGGGGGTAGTTGAGGTCACTCAAAGCCAAGTGGCCCGAGTCGCACAAGCGGCCCACCTGCTCCAGGTCCTGCTGCCATCCGGCGAGAGTGGTAGGCCGAAGCTTGTTCAGGTTCTGGCTGTTCCATTCAGGGAAGATGTGGATGCCCTGTTGCTGGCGCACGCTGAGCCCCAGGACTGCGACACGCGGCGGAAGGTCGAGAGGGTACTCCAGGCTCGGCAAACGCGTGGACGAGCATTCCTGGCCTGTGCCGGCGAGTGCCGGGGCGTGTCTGAACAGGGAAAAGCGCATGTTGGCGGCAGACCTCTCGTAAAGAAGTAGCGCCCGCCCGCGAGTCCTCTCAAACAGTTTGAACGGAATTAACGGCCGCGCATCAGGCTGCGCAGGTTGCCGCCCAGGATGTCGGCCGCATCGTCACCGCGTATGCCCACTTTCCATAGCGCGTTCACCTGGTCGTCAAAGACCAGCTTGTGCCAGCCCCGCGGGAAGTAGGACGAATCCGTGCCGAACAGCAGCCGGCGCGGCCCGACAACAGCCAGGGCTTGGCGGAAGATCTGCTCCAGGGTCGGCGGCGGCGTGAGATAGCGGGTCCAGGCATTGCTGCTCGACGTGTCCATATAGACGTTGGGACACATGTCGGCGAGCATCAGCGCTTCGCGGAAGAAGCCGGCTCCGAAATGCGGGATCACAATGTTGACCGCGGGGTACTTCAGCGCCAGGGGATGCAGGTCCAGCGGATTCGAATACCGCATGTCGAAGGGGCAGGGCAGGCCCAGCCTCTGGCGGAAGCCCACGGAGAGCACCCCGCAATGCACAAAGACGGTGCCGCGGCAGTTCGCGGCTGTGCGGAAGATCTCCTCCACCCGGACGTCGCCCAGCGAGTAATTGTGCATCGCCGGCAACAGGCATACCGCTTTCAGGCCGTTGCGGAAGCCGCGCTCGCAGCGGTCCCGGGCGTCGGGCGCCATCGGATTCAGGAAGAACCAGCCGAAGAAGCGTCCGGGAATGGCCGCCACCGCCGCCATGACGGAATCCTCTTCCCCCGGCAGGCTTGCGATGAGGGCGGCTTGCGAGACATCGTTGCGGACCAGTTCAGCCGCCCACTGCGCGGCGCACTGCTCAGCGGTTTCCGGCGGTGGTTCCCAGCCCAGGGTCACGCACAGGTCGCTGGGCGTCGCCGAACCACCCTTCTGGACCGCCAGTTGGCGCAGGAAGCTCCGGGAGAAAAAATGGACATGTGCGTCAGCGACGGCGATCTGGCCCCAGAGAGTCTGCATTCAGACAGTTTACCCGGCTACGGCGCCGCGGCCGGTGGGTCCGTGCGAATTTGACAGACCATTGGCCAGCGCGACCTGGGTAAGCCCGGCCACATTGCTGACACCCAACTTCTTCATGAGGGTCTTCCGATAGCCTCGGATCGTCTGCAGGCTCAGGTTGAGCACGACGGCGATCTCCTTGCTGGTCTGGCCTTCCGCCACCATCCGCATCACCTGCTGTTCGCGCGGGGTGAGTGCCTGGACCGGGGTACGTCCCTGCGAGTCGTTGAGATTGCCGCGCTGTACGCGGGCCAGGAAGGTATCGGACACTTGGGGGCTCAGGTAGGAGCCTCCGCGGGCCACTGTCCGCAGGGCGTCCAGCAGATCGCGATCGCTGGCCTTCTTCAGCACGAAGGCACGCGCGCCGCTGCGGATTGACCGGATCACTGAACTCTCGTCATCGTGCATCGAGAGTATGACAATTTTCGTCTCCGGCGTATGACGCATGATTTCGCCGGTCGCTTCAATTCCGCTGATGCCCGGCAAATTGATATCCATCAGGATCAATTGGGGCCGCAATGACCGCGCGAGTGCAATGGCATCCGTGCCCGTTTCCGCCTCAGCCACCACATCAAATTCACCCGAGTTCTTCAAAATCGCGCGCAGACCGTCGCGCATGATCTTGTGATCGTCCACCAACAGCAGGGTATGCATCTATCAAGGTTCCTTGCCGGGAGTAACGGAGAGCTCCGTTACCGAGGAATCCCGGTACTCCACCCAAAGGTTGGCGCGTGCAGCTATCTGGCGGACGGCTTCCAGCGCTGCTTCTGTGAGCAGTTCACCGGCCGGCGCTCGCAGTTGCACTGCGCACTGCCCAAGATTAAGTTGCAACCGGCCAGGACGCTCCGATGCGTCCCAAGCCAGGAGTGCATCACCAATGATACGGCAAAGCGACTCGGCCTGCTCCAAAGACCATACGGGGGTCCCTGCTTCGAAGGTAAAATCCACCGGCCTGCCCTGGGCAATCAGTTCGATCGCCTTGCGCAGGCCGCAACGAGCCACGATTCCGGGGTCCGACTGGTAGCTCAGAACCCTGACGGAATCGACAGCCGATTCCAAAGCCTCCTGGATCGTGTCGAGGAGTTCCCGGGATTCCCGATTCAGCTCCGGCCAGTTGCTGCGCAACAAACCCACCATGAGGCCTGCCGAGCACAGCGTCGGGCCCAGGTCGTCGTGCAGCCTCCGGCTCACACGGCGCCTGTCCTGCTGGCGGACTGCATCTGCTCCACTCCATGCCAGATTGACCGGCGACGGCGGCTTCCCGTTCACATCCATCGCGCTCATCATAAACGAAATCGCCCGCCAAAGGTAAATGGCGGGCGATTTCGAGTGGGAAAAACGGCGGAACGCCGGCTATTTCTTGCGGGCGAGGACGCGGCGGGCTGCCGCCGCGATGTTATCGGCGCGCATACCGTACTTATCCAGTAATTCGTCAGGAGTGGCCGATTCCGCGAACTCCGTCAAGCCTACGAATTCAATCGGAGCCGGGTGGGTCTTGGCCGCGGCCTGCGCCACGCGCACACCCAGCCCGCTATCCACCAGATGCTCTTCCGCGACGACCAGCGCGCCCGTCTCCGCGGCTGCCTTGCCAATCGCTTCTTCATCAATCGGCTTGATGGTGTGGATGTCCAGCACCCGGGCCGAAATGCCTTCGGCTTCCAACTGCTCGGCGGCGCGAATGGCTTCCGCCACCACCAGGCCGGTGGCGATCAGCGTCACATCGGTGCCGCTCACGAGCTCAACTGCCTTGCCGATCTCGAACTTCGTTCCGGCCGGGTAGATCACCGGAACTTTGACGCGGCCCGTGCGGATGAAGACCGGACCCACATGCTCGGCCGCCCAACGGACAGCCCAGGCAGTCGCCACTTCGTCGGCCGGACACAGCACCGTGAAATTGGGCAGGGCGCAGGCCAGGGCCAGATCTTCCATGCTCATCTGCGACGGGCCATCTTCGCCGATCGAAATGCCGCTGTGCGTGCCCACCACTTTCAGGTTCACGTTCGGATAGGCCACCAGGCAGCGCAACTGCTCAAAGCCCTTCGTCATGACGAAGGCCGAGAAGCTGGACACAAACGGAATCTTGCCCGACAGGGCCAGGCCGGCGCCGATGGCGACCATGTTCGCCTCGGCGATGCCGCACTCGAACAGACGCTCAGGGAATTCCTTGGCGAAGTAGGTGGTCATCGTCGACTTCGTCAGGTCGGCGTCGCCGACGACAATATTCGCGTTCTCGTGGCCCAGTTCGGCCAGCGTCTTGCCAAACGCCTCGCGCGTGGCAGCGCCCAGTTTGAGTTCGTATTTTACGTTTGCCGGCATGTTAGGCAAGCTCCTTCAATGCGAGTTCCAGTTCTTCCGGCTTCGGAGCAACACCATGCCATTTCGGGTTGTTCTCCATGAAGCTGACGCCCTTGCCCTTCACGGTGTGGGCCACAATACAGGTGGGCTTACCCTTCGTCTCGGCAGCCTCCGCAAAGGCCTTCTGGACAGCGCTGATGTCGTGGCCGTTAATCTCAAGAGTATGCCACCCGAACGCTCTCCACTTCTCGGCCAGCGGCGACAGGTCGAGGATATCCTTTACGAAGCCGTCCAGCTGGATGCCGTTGTTGTCGACGATGGCGCAGACGTTATCCACCTTATGAAAGGAGCCAAACATGGCTGCTTCCCAGATCTGGCCTTCCTGGATCTCACCGTCGCCCAGTACCACATAGGCGCGGGAAGGGGACTTGTCGAGCTTCGCCGCCAGGCCCATGCCGAGGGCCAGGCTCAGGCCTTCGCCCAGCGAGCCCGTGGATGCCTCCAGGGCGGGGATGTAGCGCACATCCGGGTGACCTTGATAGATGGAGCCCAGCTTCCTGAGCGTGTTCAATGTCTCGACCGGCGTGTATCCGCACTCGGCCATCACCGAGTAAAGCACCGGAGCGGCGTGTCCTTTAGAAAGGATGAAACGGTCCCGCTCGGGCCACTTGGGGTTGGCCGGATCGTGGCGTAGCACGTCCCAATATAAGGTGACCAGAATCTCCACGGCCGAAAGGGATCCACCCGGGTGGCCCGACTTGGCAGCCGTGATCATTGTGAGGATGTGACGCCTGACCTGGCGCGCTATGGAGGACAGCTCTGAGGGGTTCTGCGTGCGCTGCATATAAAAATTGTTCTTATTATAGCCCGCGCTGCCGGATGGCGGTCGTGTGGACATAAAAAAAGGCCCGGGACCGAGGTCCCGGGCCTTTTTGAGAGAACCAGTCAACTACTTCCGGCGGCGGAGGAACGCCAGAGCGGCGAGACCAGCGCCCATCAGGGCGTAGGTGCCGGGCTCAGGGGTCGACACTGCGAAGTTGTCGTACTGGGAATCCTGGTCGAGGGCCGTCGTGTGATAGAACCCGAAACCAGTGACTGCGCCAATGTTGAAGCCGTTCTGGTTCGAGAGGATCTGAGCCAGGGTAGCCGCATAGGTGTGAGTCGGAGCAACGTTCGTCGGCTGGGTGTACCATGCCGTGCTGGCCGAGTTCAGGACGTCAGTGATGCGGGCCGTCACGGTGCCACCGGTGCTGCTGGTGACGAAGAACGTGAGAGAACCGCCGGCGAGGTCAGCCTTCACCCAATCGATGGCGAAAGCTTCAGCGGCGCCGGTCAGATCCTGAGCGGAAGTGGGTTCGTAGTACGCACCCGAGATACCGTTTACGTCGGAATCCGTCGAAACCTTGAACACGCCCAGGTTGACAAGACCGCCCACATTGCTGGGGTCGCTGCCCGGGATGCCGAGCTTCTTAACGAAGACAGTGCGTGAGTAGCCGGCAATCGGGGTGTTGTTCTGGGATGCCGCCACGGTGATCGGGCTGCCGAGGTTACCATTCTGGGCCTGGGCGCTGCCGACGCTAAACGTGTCGGTCAGAAAAATCGGCGCAGCGAAGGACGCAGTGCTGAGCAGCACCGTGCCTACGGTCGCAAGCAAAATTCTCATGTAACAATCTCCTCCTCAAAACTTGAAAAAGTCCCGAAAGACTTTCTCTGAGAGAATACTACAGCTATGGAGTACTCTCACAGCCTATCTTTCGATAGGATGCGCCTGGGAACGTCTCCCGAAGTGTCTGAAATTCAACACTTTGCGGAAAACAGCCACCCGCGACGATCATAGGACTAGTGTACCACCACAACTCGAGGCTAGGTCGCAAGAACCTCAAGCCGAGATTGCGACTAGATCTAGAGTCCTATGCGCATTTCTGCGCATTCAGAGGTGAATCATAGACTTGAGCGCCGCAATTTGGTGGCCAACATGGAAGGACGGCATCGGATCGCACCCGCTGAAATGCTGTCGAGCTGGCGGGCCAGCCACCCTCCGCAATCTGCCGACGAAATCCACAACACCATTGGATGTGTAGGTTTTTTCAGAACCCCCAGGCAGTGGTGCCTTGAATCAGCGATTCGAGGGTGAGCTGTCCGGAAATTTCATGACTGGTCCACCCCGCGCCGCACTTCGCCGTTCGGTTCGGCCGCCGATTGAGCGCGGCGTCCTGCCACTCCCGATAGGAACGATTCATATCCGCTCCAGTTGATTATGGATACGCGTACTTCCTGGAGCTTGGCGTTGCTTCCCGATGCAAAGCTGCCCTCGAAGTGCAGATTGTTTCACGCTGATTCAGTTTTGGGTGCCGGGCCCCGCAAAATCCAACGGCCACCTCGACTTCGCTGTTTGTATTTCGGTTTCGGTGCGAAACGGCGGTAGGTGTCGCAGTACCATATCCTTCGATAGGTATATGGTAGAAAGATAGTTCGCTCGCCGTATTCGATAGTCTTGCTCAAATCAAAGGAATTGCATAGGGTTAGGTGTGGCCCTGTACGCGGGAAACCTGTATTCGGGCGCATTGCGGGTTATGGAGGAGAGGTTAAATTGAAGAAATTAGTACTGCTGTTCGTCCTGGGTGCCGCGGTTTCATCCGCTGCAACTGTTAACTTGTTTGCACCGGCATCAACGTGTGTCGGAAATGTGTGCTCGGCAACGATGGGCCTGACATCGCTCACCGCCGGCGACACCTACGATATCAACTGGGATTTTTCGAACGATCCGTTCGTTACGATCCCGCTCAACATTTCGAAGATCACCTTCTGGCTGGATGTCACTGGCGCAAACAGTGGTCCCATCAAGTTGGTGCTGTACACGCAGGGTGCCACGACCGTCGACGTCGTGGTGGCGCAGGGCTCGTTCAATCACGCCGCGAACAGCGCTTTCACCAATGGTGATTTCGAGTTCCCGGCTCTGAACGCGGCGATCGCGCCCACGGGCCTCTTCAAAACGTCGCTGGGTTGGCTCACGGGCATCACCGGTGGCAAGCTGAACAGCGCCACTGTGACGATCGAAGCTGTTCCCGAACCGTCCACCTGGGGCCTCATGGGCGCCGGTCTGCTCGGTTTGATCGGCTTCGCCCGCCGCCGCAAGTCTGCCTGATCATTCCTGCTCAGTTCAACATGAAAGGCTCCCTTCGCCTGGCGGAGGGAGCCTTTTTACTTTGTAAAACTCAGCCCAGCAGACGTGCCGCCGGTTTTGCAAAATACGTCAAAATGAAGTCGGCGCCCGCCCTCCGGATCCCCACCAAAGATTCCATCATCGCCCGCTGTTCGTCGATCCACCCATTTCGCGCCGCGGCCATGATCATGCTGAATTCCCCGGAAACCTGATAAGCGGCCAGCGGCACATCGAAGCGATCTTTGGCCATCCGGATGATGTCGAGATAGGGCATCGCCGGCTTGACCATGATCATATCCGCGCCCTCTTCCAGGTCGAGTGCAATTTCCCGCATCGCCTCCAGCGCATTCGGCGGATCCATCTGGTAACTGCGGCGATCCCCAAATTGCGGAGCGGATTCGGCCGCCTCCCGGAACGGTCCGTAAAACACGCTGGCGTACTTGGCGGCGTAGCTCAAAATCGGCACTTTCGGAAAACCGGCCTGGTCCAAACCAGCGCGGATCGCGCCCACCCGTCCATCCATCATGTCGGACGGCGCCACGATGTCCGCTCCGGCGCGCGCGTGGGAGACCGCTGCCGCCGCCAGCCAGCCTAACGAGATATCGTTATCCACATCGCCGTCGACGATCTTCCCGCAGTGCCCGTGGCTCGTGTACTCGCAGTTGCAGACGTCGGTCACCACCAGCAGGTTCGGCACCGACCGCTTGATCGCCCGCACCGTTCGCTGCACGATGCCCTCATCGTCATACGCCCCGGAGGCTTCCTCGTCCTTGTGGTCCGGAATCCCGAACAGGATCACTCCGCCGATCCCGAGGGCTGCGCATTCCTCGCACTCCTTGACGATCTCCTCTATCGATAACTGGTAGTTGCCCGGCATCGAGCTGATCTCTTTGCGGATGCCCTCGCCTTCCACGGCGAACAAAGGCAGGATGAAGTCGGCTGGCTCCAGAATGGTCTCGCGCACCAGGCGGCGCATGGACTCAGACGATCGAAGCCGGCGGGGACGTTGAATGGGGAAGGGCATAGGCTCAATTGCCATCTTAGCCCAGACTCTGCAATCCGCCCTTTACATCAAAAGGGCAGCCACGACGCTATACAGCGTAGCGATCCAGACCAAGGCGAACAACCCGCCCAGAACCTTGCTGTCCGTTTTCCAGAGAGCGTAGCTCGTGAAGCCCAGTGCCGCCAGGAAAATGGCGAACTTGCCGAGCGCACAGCACAGGGTGGCCAGCGCCGTGGAGTTCTCCGTGGCGCCGTTCATCTGCCGCAGCAGCAGCGTATTCTCCACCGCATCCAGCAGCGCGCCCAGCCAGATGGCCCAACCCAATCCGGTGCCCAGCGCCGCCAATCCCGCGCGCCGCGCCAGCCACACGCACGACATGCTCAGCGCCGTCGCGTAGGCCAACAGGAAGATAAAGTCAAACATGGTGAGCCGCAGCGCCAGTTCGTCTTTCCCCTTGGGTACCGCCTGGACCATCTTGTCCAGATTGTCTTCCATCGAGATGCCCGGATGGTCGCCGCGCCACTCGTCGAGGATTGTTTGCACAGCCTTGCCGGAAGAGGCAAGTTCCAAGCTGACAATGCCTTGCGGTGCGGACTTCGACTTTAACTCGAAGCCCTGCCAGGTGAGCGCCAAAGCGAGTCCGCAGGCGATCAGGGCGACCGGCCACATCAGCTTCGGCCGGGTCCGGTGAGGCACGAGTTGGAGCGGATGGAACACCTACGGATAATGAATGTAGCATGGCAAGCAGGACAGAAAGACACCACGAACAGCGAATCTCCCGCCTCTATGTAGTGAAGGGCCGCGTACAGGGCGTCGGTTACCGTTATTTCGCCCAGACGGCGGCCGCCCAGGCAGGCGTCACCGGTTGGGTGCGCAATCGCGACGACGGCGCTGTGGAGAGCTACGCCACCGGTACCCCCGCTCAGTTGGCGGAGTACAGCGGACGGCTCCGCATGGGGCCCCGATTCGGCGAGGTGCGCAGCCTCGAGGAGATCGAAGCGCCTCTGCTACAATCGGATGGGTTTTCCATCAAACACTAGTTTCCGCACATACTTATGACCGATTTGAAGTCACTCATCCGCGAAGTGCCGGACTTCCCCAAGCCCGGGATCAATTTCTTCGACATCACGACTCTGCTGAAGGATCCCGAGGGTTGGAAGGCCACCATCGACGCGCTCAAGGCCCGCTATGAAGGCATCCAGGTCGACGTGGTGGTCGGGATTGAAGCCCGCGGCTTCTTCTTCGCTCCAGCGATCGCTTATGCCCTGGGCGCCGGCTTCGTTCCGGTGCGCAAGCCGGGTAAACTGCCGGCCGAGACCGAGACCGTGGAATATGCCCTCGAATACGGCACCGACAAGCTGCAGGTCCATAAGGATGCGATCCAGCCGGGCATGAAAGTATTGATCATTGATGACGTGCTCGCCACCGGCGGCACGGCGTCGGCGGTCGCCCAACTCATTGAGCGGCTGGGCGGGCAGGTGCTGGGTCTGGGCTTCCTCATCGAACTCGACTTCCTGAACGGGAAGACGAAGCTCGAGGGCAGGGAAGTCTACTCGGTGCTGCACTACTAACGTGTCTTCCCGATCAGCCACGGTCCGGGCCTACGCCAAGGTAAACCTGAGCCTAAAGGTACTGTATAAACGGCCGGACGGCTTCCACGAACTCCGGACCGTCTTCCAGACCATCGGACTGCACGACACCATCGATTTCAAGTTCACTCCGGGCAAGGGCGCGGTGGTGGAACTCGACGACGCGCTGGCCATCGACAACAACCTGGTGACGCGCGCTGCTCGCCTTTTCTTCGAGCGCAGGAAGGTCCGCGGACGGCTCAGCATGCGCCTGAAGAAGCAGGTGCCGATGGGCGGCGGCCTGGGCGGCGGGTCCAGTGATGCGGCGGCCGTCCTGCTGGCGCTGCCCGCGCTGACCGGCAAAAACACCAACCTACCTGATTTGATGGAGATGGGCGCGGAACTCGGCAGCGACGTCCCGTTTTTCCTGGTGGGCGGAGCGGCCTTGGGCCTGGGCCGCGGCGAAGAGCTCTACCCTCTGCCGGAGCCCAAACCGCAGCCCATGATCGTGCTGGCGCCGCCCATTCATGTGTCGACCCCCGAAGCCTTTAAAGCCCTCGGACGCCCCACGTTGACTTCACCCGCCGCGTCCCCTAAACTAAATACTTTCCAGTCGTTTGTCTGGCAGGCGTATCTTGCGTCTGACGCGGAGAACGATTTCGAGGTAGCTGTCTTTCAGCTTCATCCGGAGCTGAAACGATGGCGGAGAAAACTCGAACGGCTTGGGGCTCATGTTGCACGGCTCTCCGGCAGCGGGGCAGCACTCTTCGGGGTGTTTCCAAACCAGGCCAAGCTTCAGGGAGCCCTTCCGCAGTTTCACACGGAGCCTCTCAAGGTTTTCTCGACGACAATGTTGACGCGCGTGCAATATCGCGCGCGTTTGTGGCGGAGCCTGCGAGAACACGCATTAGAACATACATGGCCTCCCCAAAGCCGGTACGCGTAATGAGATCTGAGAGACTGAAAATACTGACCGGCAATTCGAACCCGGCCCTCGCCGCCGCACTGTGCACTGAACTGGGCACCGTGCTGGGCGGAGCCAAGGTCAAGACCTTCTCGGACGGCGAGATCTGGGTCCAGATCGAGGAGAACGTGCGCGGCAACGACGTCTTCGTGGTGCAATCCACGTGTACGCCGGCCGACCGCCATCTTCTGGAGCTGATCCTGATGATCGACGCGTTGAAGCGAGCCTCGGCTGACCGCATCACCGCCGTTCTCCCTTACTACGGGTACGCCCGCCAGGATCGCAAGGACCGTTCGCGCGTCCCCATCTCCGCCAAGGTCGTGGCCAGCATGCTGGAACGCGCCGGGGCGGACCGCATCCTGTCGCTCGACCTGCATGCCGCCCAGATCCAGGGCTTTTTCGACATCCCGGTGGACCACCTCTTTGCCGCCCCGGTGATGATCGACCATTTCCGCGCCTATGGCGACCTGGACCGTCTCACCGTGGTGTCGCCCGACGCCGGCGGTGTGGAACGCGCCCGCGCCATCGCCAAGCGCCTGGAAGTGCCGCTGGCCATCATCGACAAGCGCCGCGAGCAGCCCAACGAAGCCGATGTCATGCACATCATCGGCGACGTGGAAGGCCGCGACTGCCTGATTATCGACGATCTCATCGATACGGCCGGGACGCTCGTGAAGGGCACCAAGGCCTTGATCGAACGCGGCGGGGCCGCCAGTGTTTCGGCCTGCGCCACTCATGCCGTGCTCTCCGGGCCGGCTGTGGAGAACATCACGAATTCTCCGCTGAAAGAAGTCGTTTTTTCGGACTCCATTCCTTTGCGTCCGGAAGCCGCCGCGTGCGGCAAGATCCGGGTGCTTTCGGTGGCCGGCCTGTTGGCCCGAGCCATCCAGAGCATTCACGAGGAAACGTCCGTCAGTTCGTTGTTTGTCTGAATCGATAGGAGCGTAATATGCGAAAGGACATCACCATTGCCGCCGAACCCCGCTCGTCGCGGGGCAAGAACGAGGCCCGGCGGCTGCGGGTCCAGCAGCGAATCCCCGCCGTGGTGTATGGCACCGGCAAAGACGCCGTGGCCGTGACGGTCAGCCCCAAGGAAGTGAACAAAATTCTGCACTCCGGTTCGGGCGTCAACACGATCTTCAACGTCGACATCTCTGGTGTGGAAAGCACGCCCGTGATGGTGGTCGACTGGCAGCACGATCCCGTGAAGAACAACCTGCTTCATGTGGACATGCTGCGCATCGATCTCAACAAGCGGCTCCGGGTCAAAGTTCCGGTCCATCCGCTGGGCGATCCCAAGGGCGTTAAGGCCCAGGGTGGCCTGCACGAGATCGTGTCCCGTGAAATCGAGATCGAGTGCTTGCCGGACGACATTCCGGAGAAGTTCGATATCGACGTAACGCACCTGATGCTGGGTGACGCGTTGCGCGCCAGCGATCTGCCCCTCACGGGTTCGATGAAGCTGGTGAACGCGGCCGATCAGGTCGTTTCCCACGTTGTCGCGGCTCGTGGCGGCGCGGAGACCACTGAGGAAGACGCAGCCAAGACTGCCGAGCCCGAAGTGATCAAGAAGGGCAAGAAGGAAGACGAAGCAGCGCCGGCGGCCGACGCGAAGAAGAAGAAGTAAGCCGCCCAACCGGGTATTGATGCTCCGGCGATTGGATCCGCAAGGTTCCGCTCGCCGGGGCAGCCGCCTTGAGTCGAAAGCAGAATGCCGGATCCGGAGATTTTGGTGGTGGGGCTGGGCAACCCTGGTCCCGAGTATGAACAGACACCCCATAATCTCGGGTTTCTGTCGCTGGACCGTCTGGCCGCGCGCCATTCGATCCGCCTCAGCCGGCTGGAATGCCGGGCGGTGGTCGGTTTCGGGACGTTGGAAGGCAAGCCGGCTCTGCTGGCCAAGCCCCAGACGTTCATGAATCTCAGCGGACAGTCGGTGAAGGGCCTGTTGGAAAAATACAGCCTGAAGCCGGACCGCCTGATTCTGGTGTTTGATGAGTTGGATCTGCCGTGGACTCACGTGCGGGTCCGGCCCAGAGGCTCGGCCGGGGGACACAATGGCGTCAAGGATGTCATACGGTGTCTGGGCACGGACGAATTTACCCGCTTGCGGTTGGGTATCCGTCCGGACCATCCGGTGAGCGATGCTGCACGGTTCGTGCTCGCTCCGTTTAAGAGCGCGCAGATGAAGGAACTGGATGAGCTGCTGGATGCCGCAAGCACGGCAGTGGAGTCCATTATCGCCCAGGGCGTCGATAAGGCCATGGCGGCTTACAACCGCCGCGCCCAGGGGCCAATAAGAGAGGAAGAATGAGGATCTACGAAGAGCTCTTCATCGTTCGTCCCGACGTGACCGAGGAAGAAATTGATGCCTACATTGAGCAAGTCAAGCAGGTAATCACTTCCGCCGGCGGGACCATCGACAAGGTGGACAAGTGGGGCGTGCGCAGGCTCGCCTACCGCGTGAACAAGCGCAACGAAGGGTTCTACACCCTGATCCAGTTCTCGGCGGAAGCCGCGACGGTGAAGGAAGTGGAACGCCGCATGCGCGTGACCGATCTGGTGATGAAGTGGATCACCGTGCGCATCGACGAGAAGCTGAAGAAGCTGGAGAAGCGGACGAAGCAGCGCGAAAAGCGCGCCAAGCGCCGTCCCGTGGTGGAACGTCCGGCGCCGACCGCCGCGATGCCTGCCGCTCCCGCTGCCTCCGCCACTCCGGGTGCGCCCATGCCGGGTGCTCCGGCGCCTGCCGAAGCCGTGGTTGCCGCTCCGGCTCCTGCCGAAGCAGTTGTCGCCCCGGCGCCCGAAGCCGCTGTTGTGACCGAGACTCAGGAATAGGAACAGGAGGCATAAATCACCATGGCTGAACAAAAGGGTGGACGCCCCATCGCCGCTTCCCAGAGGCCGACCGGTACCGACAAGGCCATCGCCACGGGTAAGCGCCAGTATTTCCGCCGCAAAAAGGTCGATCGTATCTGTATCGAGAAGATCGATTACATCGACTACAAGGACACCCGGCTGCTGTCTCAGTTCATCACGGAGCGCGGTAAGATCGTACCCCGCCGCATCTCCGGCCTGAACGCCCAGAACCAGCGCCGCATCACCGAGGCCATCAAGCTGGCCCGCAACATCGCGCTGCTGCCCTTCGCGGGCGGCAACGAGAGGGAGAGATAACGCCCATGGATGTCATCCTCCGCGAAGACGTAGAAAAGCTCGGTCAGCGTGGGCAGGTCGTGAAGGTCACGTCGGGTTACGCCCGCAACTTCCTGCTGCCCAAGAAGCTGGCCGTCGCCGCCACTGAATCCAACAAGAACATCGTTGCCCAGGAACGCGACGCGGCTCTCCGCCGTGAAGCCAAGGACAAGGCTTCGGCCACGGAATTGGCCAACCTGCTGGGCGCGCTCAAGCTCACGTCGACCCAGAAGGCCGGCGAATCGGACGTCCTGTTCGGTTCCGTCACAGCCAAGGACATCGCCGATCTGCTTGAGAAGCAGGGCTACCAGATCGACCGCAAGAAGATCCAGCTCGACGCTCCCATCAAGACCCTGGGCGAGCACAAGATCGCCATCAAGCTCCACCGCGAGGTGACCGCCGAGGTCAGCCTGTCGGTGAACAAGGAAGAAGAAGCTCAGTAGCTTCCCGTTCAGCGGGCCCGCCGCCAGCCATGCCAAGGCATGGGCAGCGGCGGGCCTTTTTACTTTTCCCAACGTGCCTACTTTTCCCGAACAGTTCGACGCCACCCCCGTCTCGCAGCTCCTGTTGGAGGCCGAGCAGGGCCTGATCGGTTTCGATCAGCGCCTGTTGAAGTCCCTTCTCGCCCGCCGCGAGGAAACCCTGGCCGCACTCGTCCCCTTTGCCGCTGAACCGCGCGAGGAAGTCCTGCTCGACCTCACTGAGCAGTCCTTCGACCTCTTCCGCCAGTTCCGCGATCCCGCCGCCATCCCCTTCTACCTCACCCTGCTGGCCAAGCGTGGCGATTCCATCCCTGACGAGCTCGTCGAGGCCTTTGCCGACCTCGGCGCCCCCGCCGTCGAACCGCTGCTCGACTTCCACGAGACCAGTTCCGCCGACGACCGCCCCGACGTCGTCTTCCTGCTGGTCACCCTCGGCGTGCACGACCCGCGCATCCGCGCCCTCGTCGAAGACACCCTGGCGCGCGACCCCTACGAAGGCGCCCTCTGCGCCGGCCTCTACGGCGACCCCAGCCTGCGCGACACCGTCAACGCCTGCGCCGAAAAGGCGGACGAGAAGAGCGAAGAACGCAAGGTCCTGCTGGAGTGCGTCGAGGCCCTCAACAATGAGCGCGGCGCGCACGAGCCCGAAGAGTTCGACATCCTCGCCCTCTACCCCGACGAGGCCATGCCTCTGTTCGACCAGATGGATCCCGAGCATGTCGTCGATTTCTTTGCCTGCGCCGATCCCGCCTACCGCACCCGCGCCGCCGCCAGCTTCTCTGACGACGACTACCCGGACGACATCCGCGACCGCCTGCTGCCCCTGGCCGCCAACGATTCCGACCCCAAGGTGCGCGGCGCCGCCCTGCGCGCCCTCGGCGAGCGTGTGGCCGAGCCCGAGGTCCGCGAACTTCTCACCAAGGCGCTCGAGACCAAACGCGAGCACAAGGACGAATGGCTGGGCGCGCTCATCGGCCTGGCCGGCGCCACCGGCGAGCCCGAGGTCCACGACGCCCTGATGGAGGCCTACGCCACCGCGGATTGCCGCGCCGCCGCGCTCCACACCATGTGGCGCTCGTTCGACAGCCGCTACAAGAAGTACTTCTCCTCGAACCTCAAGAGCGAGGATCTCGACATCCGACGCCAGGCCATCCAGGGCGTCGGCGCGTTCCCCATGCCCGACCTCTCCCTGGAACTCGTCCCGATGTTCAAGGACGACGAGGTCCGCGAAGAGGCCCTGTTCGCCTACGCCCTCAGCGTGCGTCACAACACCACGCCCAAGAGCGCCGGCAAGCTGCTGGACATGATCTCCGACCGCGCCGACGGCCTCAACGACTCCGAAGAAGAGTCCGTCTGCATGGCCATCGACCGCCGCCTGGAGCGCGAAGGCTACCAGCCCGTGTTCTTCCCCGACGACGAAGAGCACGACCACGATCACGAAGGGCACGATCATACTCACACGCACGCTCCCGCGGTCACTCCGCTGGAGACCGTGCGCACAGAGAAGATCGGCCGCAACGACCCCTGCCCCTGCGGCAGCGGCAAGAAGTACAAGAAGTGCTGCGGCGGCGCCGCCTGATCAAACATTTGCCAGTCATCCTGTTTGACTGAGAATTCATAAAGGGTGCATCGGGCTGTCATCCAGCCCGGTCACCCTGGGTGCGACCGCGGAAGAAACCGCCATGCCGCACTCTACGCAGATCATCGCCCGACCCACTTCCCCCCGGCTTCGCGCCTTCCGCGCGGCCGTCTCCCTTCACAGCCACACTTCGCATTCGGTCGAACGCCTCGACCACGTCCGCAGCATCGCGGCCCTGTTTCGCGGCCTCTGGTGGACCCCTCCGCTGGCCGCCGCGCCCGCCCTGCAACTGGAGCGCGCCCAGATCGAGAGCCTCGGCCTGCTGCCGCTGGTCTCGATCACTGACCACGACAACATCGACGCGCCCCTGCTGCTGCGCACCCAGCCCGGCAGCCGCGACGTGCCCGTCAGCGTCGAATGGACCGTGCCCTGGGGGCCGACATTCTTCCACCTGGGCCTCCACAACCTGCCGCCGCGCCGCGCGGCCGAGCGCATGCGGTTCCTGGCCCGCTACACGGCCCGTCCTGACGTCCGGGAGCTGCCCGGCATCCTCGACTGGTTGGCCGAGGATCCGTCCGTCCTGATCGTCTTCAACCACCCCCTGTGGGATGAGAAGGGCCTGCCGCCCGGCGAGCACCAGCGGGCCGCCCGCGAGTTCCTCCGCCAGCACCGGCCCTGGATCCACGCCCTGGAGCTGAACGGCCTGCGCCCCTGGAGCGACAACCGCCAGGTCCTGCGCTGGGCGCGCGAAAGCGGCCTGCCCGCCGTAGCCGGCGGTGACCGTCACGGCTGCGAGCCCAACGTGCTACTGAATGTCACAAACGCATGTACGTTCTGTGAATTCGTCGAAGAGGTGCGGGATCACGGCATCAGCCGCGTCCTCGCCATGCCCGCTTACCGCCAGCCCCGCGGGCGGCGCATCACCGCCGACGTCCTCTCCGTCTTCAGCCGCCAGTCCGACGGTTCGCGCTGGACCGATCGGGTTCTGGTGCAGCGCCAGGGCTCCCTCGTCTCCCTGCGGACCCTCTGGAGCCGGCCCCGCCCGGCCGC
Source organism: Paludibaculum fermentans (assembly GCF_015277775.1). Classification (NCBI taxonomy): domain Bacteria; kingdom Pseudomonadati; phylum Acidobacteriota; class Terriglobia; order Bryobacterales; family Bryobacteraceae; genus Paludibaculum; species Paludibaculum fermentans. The sequence goes on along the minus strand of NZ_CP063849.1, from coordinate 1,850,440 downwards.
CGCGCCAGCCGCCTTCCCGGCCCCGCTACAATCGAATTAATGAGCTGGTCAGTCATCCGCCTCTCCCTTGCCTTTGCCGCCCTTGCGTCGACCCTGGCCACCGCCCAACAGGAGCGCACTCCGAAAGCCGCCGCCAAGGTCGTCCAGGATGCCCTGCAGGCGCTGGGCGGCGACAAGTTCCTCGCCATGCAGGACCGCACGGAGGAGGGCCGCTTCTACGCCTTCTATCGCGAAAACCTCTCCGGCATGTCCCGCGCCAAGGTCTACACCCGCTACCTGCTGGGGCCGGAGCCGATGAAGCCCAACTTCTTTGGCATCCGCGAGCGTCGCGCCTTCGGTAAGAAGAACGAGGACTACTTCGTCGTCTACAACGAGCTGGGTGGCTACGAGATCACCTACAAGGGCGCCAAACCGCTGGACAAGCCCGTGTTTGACACCTACCAGGAGACCCTGTTCCACAACGTCCTCTACACCCTCCGCATGCGCCTCAAGGAGCCCGGCCTGACGTTCGACCCGGCCGGCGTGGACATCGTCGAGAACCAGCCCTGCAATGTCGTCGAGATCGTCGATAGCGACAACCGCGTCACCAAGGTCTGGTTCCACCAGTCCACCAAACTGCCCGTGAAGCAGTATTGGTTCCGCCGCGACCCCAAGACCCGCGACCGCATCGAAGAGGTCACCATCTTCGACAAGTTCCGCGATATCGGCGGCGGCGTCATGTGGCCCTTCGTCATCCGCCGCGAACGGAATGGCGAACGGAATTTCGAAATGTACGCCGATTCCATCAGCATCAACCAGGGCCTCACCGACGAACTTTTCACCCTTTCCTCCGACGTCAAGATGATCGAGAGCAAGGGCAGTAACGTCCGGCCCGGTAAGAAGTAAGCCCTCTCGCAACCCCCTGGGCAAATACGCAGCGAATGGCCTCGGGATCGCCCGATTAGCCCCCTCGCGTATCCTGGGATCAATGAAATCTTTCGCCGCGCGTTTCCTAATCCTCTGCGCAATGTTTTGTGCTGCCTGGCCCGCCGTGGCCCAGACACGCATCCAGAAGGTCTCCGGTGACGGGCAGCTGGTCCTCCTTTTCTACTCCCCCACCCAGCCGCTGGTCGTCCAGGTTGTGGACGGCGCGGGTCGGCCCGTAGCCGGAAAAAGCGTGAAGTGGACCGACGTTGGCGGCATCAGCTATGCCAGCCCCAGCACCACCACTACCGACTCGAACGGACTGGCGTCCCTGCAGTTCGTCGCCGGCGGATCCTTCTCGGCCGGTGTCGGCTTCCTCTCCTACACCGTCACCGCCACCACCGATATCGGCAGCACGAACTTCTCCATCGTGTCGTACCCCTTCCAGACCGGCGCGGCCAACTACCAGCCCCTGGTCGACTTCCTCAAGCCCCTGCAGGGCGCGCCCATTACCTTGAAGGCCGGTGAACGCGTGGCCGACGCCGCGCGCATCGTCGTCTCCACCAGCGGCGCCAACGGCGGCTCCGCCGGCCTGCCCATGCCCGGAGTCGGGCTCTCCGTCCGCACCGTCAACCAGGATCCTCTCGCCGGCCCGGTAGCCTCGTGCACCGGCGGCACCGTCCTCACCGGAGCCGACGGCGTCGCCTCCTGCGAGATCCTGGCCAGCGGTACACCCGGCACGACGGATCTCATCATCGACGTCGGCGCCTACCGCACCCAGACCATCCACCTCACGATGCTGCCCGGCGATCCCACGCCCACCATCACGCAGGGCAACAACCAGTCCGGCCTGCCCGGCCAGCCGCTGCCCGTCCAACTGGTGGCGCGCATCACCGATTCGCTGAACAATCCCGTCGCCGGCAAGGCCGTCCAGTGGTCCGTCGTCACGCCCGGTTCGGCCTCCCTGACGAACACGGTCTCCACCTCCGACACGTCGGGCTATGTCTCCGCCAACGTCCTGCTGGGCTCTACGCCCGGCTCCTTCCAGGTCCAACTGGCCGTCGGCACCAACACGGTCCTGTTCAATTTCGTAGTCCAGGGCACCGTGCCGGTCTTCACCATCTCCACGGCAAGCCTGCCCAACGGCGTGGTCGGCGGTGCGTACAACCAGACTCTCGCCGCCACCGGCGGAACTCCTCCCTATACCTGGACCCTCGCCTCCTCGGGCCTCCCGCCCGGCCTGACTCTGAATCCCAACGGCACCCTCACCGGCACCATCAGCACGGCCGGTTCCTACGGCTTCACCGTGCGCGCCACCGATAGCACTGGACTCCAGACGACGCGCAGCTTCTCCATCTCGACCGCCTCCGGGCTGGCCATCACCACCACCACCCTGCCCACCGCGTCGCTCGGGGCCGCTTACTTCCAAACCCTCGCCGCCGCCGGCGGCACTCCGCCCTACACCTGGAATCTCTACTCCGGCTCCATCGTCGCCAGCGTCATGCCCCCGGGCCTCTCGCTCAGCAATACCGGCGTCATCTCCGGCACGCCCACCGCCGCCGGCAACTACGGGCCCACCGTCCGTGTCGTCGATTCCGCCGGTCATGAGGCCTACCAGACCTACGCGTTTACCGTAGCCGCCGGCGTCGTCATCTCCACCGCCTCGCTCCCCAATGGGGCTGTTGGCGCTGCCTACAGCCAGACTCTCGCCGCCGCCGGTGGCACGGCCCCCTACCTCTGGACCCTGCTCGCCGGCACCATGCCGCCCGGCCTCGGCGTCTCCCCCTCCGGCGTCCTCAGCGGCACGCCCACGGTCAACGGCGTCTTCAACTTCACCCTGCGCGTGGCTGACGCCATCTCCGCCTCCACCACCAAGGCCTTCACACTGGTGATCAGCGGAGCCGCCCTCACCGTCACCACCGCCTCGCTGCCCAACGGCACGCCCGGCATCCAGTACTCCCAAACCCTGGCGGCCTCCGGCGGCACGACGCCCTATACCTGGTCGCTTGCCTCCGGCACGCTCACTCCCGGACTGCAGCTCTCAGCGGCCGGCGCCATCACCGGAGTCCCGACTGCCGCCGGCACCTCCACCTTCAGCGTGCGAGTCACTGATGCCGCGGGCGGCAGCGCCACGGCGAACTACATCATCACCGTGGGCGCGGTCATTCAGATCACGACTCCCTCCGCACTGCCCAACGGCTCCGTCGGCGCTGCTTACTCCACCCAGCTCACGGTGCAAGGCGGAACCGCGCCCTTCACCTGGGCCTTGAACTCCGGAGCCATGCCCCCCGGCCTCATGATCACCACCGCCGGAGTCCTTTCCGGCCAGCCCACCACCACCGGCAACTTCTTCTTCTCGGTCCGCGTCAGCGACTCCACCGGAGTCTTCGCCACCGCCTCCATGACCCTCACGGTCGATCCCGCCGGTGTCGCGCCGCGCGCGGGTGTCATCTCCCAGGTCGCCTCCGGAGGCGGTTGGAAGACCACCCTCAGCCTGCTGAACGTCGGCGCCGCCGCGGCCCCCGTGAAGGTGCAGTTCATGGCGGAAGACGGCACCCTGCTCGACCTGCCCATGACCGTCACCCAGGCCGGCGCCTCCGTCACGCAGGCCAGCGGCCCCGTCACCACCACCCTGGCGCCCAACGCTACCCTGTTGATTGAAACCGAGGCGCCCATCTCGACCACCACCGTCGGTTGGGCCGATGTCCAAAGCACCGGCACGTTGGCGGGCTACGCCATCTTCCGCCAGCGCGGCGGCGATGGCCGCGACTCCGAAGGCACCTCGCCACTGGAGTCCAAAGGCCGCACCGGGGTTCTGGTGACCTACGACAACTCCATCGGCTTCTCGACCGGCATCGCCCTGGTGAATCTATCGACGGGCCAGGCCTCGATCACCGCCATCCAGCGCGACGACTCCGGAGCCGAACTCTCCCGCGACACCATCCTGCTGCCCGCGAACGGCCACACGTCGTTCTCCGTCACAGACCGCTACCCGTCCCTCGCCGGCCGCCGCGGCGTCGTCGAGTTCCAAAGCGACCAGACCGCCGGCATCACCGCCCTCGGCCTGCGCTTCAGCCCCACGCTGAGCTTCACGTCGATCCCGGTCGCAGTCAGGCCGTAAACCCGTGACAAGCGGCTGCCTGGTCCAGTCCTGGGCTGGGCCCGGCAGCCGCAACCCCCTCCAGCCCCTGTTGTTATACTCGCCGAATGACCCTTCGGCTCCTTCTCCTCCTGCCCTTCTGCCTGGCCGCCCTCGCCGCCGAGCCCGATTGGCCGAAGATCCAGGCCGAAACCCTCAAACACTTCCAGGCCCTCATCCGCATGGACACCAGCGACCCGCCCGGCAACGAGTCTGAGGCCGCCAACTACGTCAGGCAGGTCTTGGAAGCCGAAGGCATCCCCGTTAAGACCTTCACCAAGGTACCCAACCGCCCCAATCTCGTCGCCCGCCTGAAAGGCAACGGCTCCAAGCGCCCCATCCTGATCGTCGGCCACACCGATGTCGTCAACATCGACCCCTCCAAGTGGAAGGAGCACGGCCCCTTCTCAGCCGACCGCGCCGGCGGCTACATCTACGGCCGCGGCACCGTCGACGACAAGGACAACCTCGTCTCCTGCCTCATGACCATGGTCACTTTGAAGCGCCTCGGCGTCATCCTCGACCGCGACGTCATCTTCCTCGCCGAAGCCGCCGAAGAGGGCAACTCCTCCATCGGAGCCGGTTTCATCGCCGACGAGCACTGGGCCGAGATCGACGCCGAATTCTGCCTTGCCGAAGGCGGCGGAGCCATGCGCCGCGGCGGCAAGCTCATCTCCGTCAACATCATGACGTCTGAGAAGATCCCGGCCCGCGCCGTCCTCAAGACCAGCGGCACCGCCGGACACGGCTCCGTCCCACGCCTCGACAACGCCATCGCCCGCCTCTCCAGCGCCGTGGAGAAGGCCGCCAATTGGCAGCCGCCCATGAAGCTGAACGACACCACGCGCACCTACTTCGAGCGCCTGGCTACGGTGAGTGGACCCGAGCAGGCCGCGCGCTACAACGGCCTCGCCAATCCCGACCGCTCCGCCGCCATCCAGGAGTACATGCGCGCCAACGAACCCGCCCACTACTCCATGCTCCGCACGTCCATCTCGCCCACCATCTTCCACGCCGGCTACCGCAACAACGTGATCCCGGCCGCCGCCGAAGCGACGCTCGACATCCGAGCCCTGCCCGGCGAGGATCTCGACGCCTTCTTCGCCGAGCTCAAACGCAAGATCGGCGACGACCAGGTGGAGATCCAGCGCCAACCGCTGGGCCGTCCGGCGTCTCCTGTCTCGCGGCTCGACACCGAGATGTTCAAGACGCTCGAAGCCATGCAGCGCAAGCACTATCCCGGAGCCGTGACCCTGCCCAGCATGCTCACCGGAGCCACGGACATGTCCTACTTCCGGGCCAAAGGCATGCAGTGCTACGGAGTAGGACCGCTGCTGGACGTCGAGGAACTGGAGAAGGGCTACGGCGCCCACTCCGACCAGGAGCGCATCCTGGAAGACGAGCTCTACCGCTTCCTGCGCTTCCAATACGACGCCGTGGTGGCGGTGTCCGCGCACAACTGATCCAGTGGGGACGTTCCGCCGTGGCCAAAACGCCGCAAGTCCGCAAGTTCTGAGCGCTTGCCATGTGGCCATGGCCGGAACGTCCCCCAATCCATCAACGCCCAGGTGAAACAATAAACCTGGAATGTGGAAACCCTTCGTAGCCCTGCTGGCCTCCGCCGCCCTCATGCCTGCCGCCGACCCCCAAGCCCGAATCCGCCAGGTAACCCGCACCCCCGGCTTCATAGCCCTCTGGGACTTCGTCCAGCGCGACCCGCAAGGCCGCTTCACGGCCCATCAGCCGCCCGGCGCGACAGCCGACTTCCACCTCGACGCCATCAACTACGTCCACGACTACTGGCAGCAGGGCCGTCCCGCCACCTATGCCGACTTCCCCTTGCTGGGCCGCGGCCCGTTCGGCCAGGCCATCCAGCTCCGCCAGGAAACCGACCCCACCTTCCGCCCCTGCCTGATCCTCCCGCGAGAACGTCTCCACGACACCGCCCTCGACGTGAAAGGCCCGAACCGTTCCGTCTCCATGCTGGTCTGGCTGATCCGCGAAAGCGGCAACCACGCGCTGGCCGGCATCTGGCACGAAGGCACGGACCTGGGCAACGGAGCCGCCCGTGTGGAACGCGGCAAGCGCCAGTACGCCCTCTTCGCCGGACTCGCGGCCAACGCCGGAGCGGCAGCCGTCCACGTCTCCGAAAACGGCCGCAATTCGTTCGGCGACCGCTACGCCCGCAACCTGGCGGTGACGCCCGAGGTCCTACCCGCCGTCCCCTCGGACGCGCCGGCGCAGGTCCTGGACCAGTCGTGGCAGCTAGCCGGCTTCACCTTCGACAACCGGAAGCACGAGGTGACGGCGTACTTGAACGGCAAGGCGACGGAATACTGGATCGAAAATCCGCAAAAGCACCCGTTCTTCCAATGGCCGGCCAAGGGCTGGCAGCAGGCGCAGTTCCACCGTCAGCCGGGCCTACAGGAAGGCGAGGACCCGTCTTTCCCAGCGGACCAGTACTACGAGCCGCCGGAGACCAAACTCCTCCACCGCGAAGTCGAGCAATCGACGCCGGCCAGCCGTAGGGAACTGCAGACCTTTCGCTACACGAAAGTGCGAGTCACGTGGCAAAGGGAAGGGAAAGGCCCCTGGCGAGTAGTCCAACGCGAACTGGTAGCCCTGAAGGCGAATCCCTTCTGGTTCGGCCACGACCTGTACAACCCAAGGACGAAGGAGGAAGGCGGCCCCTTCACGATAGGGCGAGTGATCCACACGTCGAAGAGCGTGGGGTTCACGGGCTACATCGGAGGAGTCGCGGTGTTCGACCGCGCCCTGACGCCCAACCAGATGCAGCGCCTGGCAGAGATCACCAAGCCGGGCCCGATCGCGGCCACGAGGTAGCTACGCAATCGCCGATCCGCTGTAGCAAACTGGTGGCATGAGCGTTTCTCCCGAAGCTGTGCCGCAATCCTCCGGCCTCAATCCCGCCGAGCCAGAGATCGACGGGCCGGACCCGGGAACCCATGCCTTCCGCGAACTCGCCGAGCGCTTCCGCGAATCCACTAATCCGGACGAAATAGCGCGGCTCGGGGACCATCTAGGACGACTGCTCTTCCATGCGTAGACCTCATGGAGGTGGCAGCCTGTCGTCTTGTGCCCGCTCATCGAATAGGCTCGGAACTCACGTCGCCCTGATCGCCTTCCTCTCCCTATCACCCGTCTATGCCTGTGATTGCAAAGCCCCACCCGTGCCCGAGGCAGCACGTCAGGCGTCGGCGGTCTTCACCGGCAAGGTCGTTGAAAGAAGAGAGCTGGCTCCCTCCGAATTCGGTCGACGCCGCTATCAGATCCGTTTCTCAGTCGCGGAAATATGGAAGGGTGCTGACTCGAAGGAACTCACGGTTTACGACCAAAACCCCGCAGGCGACTGTGGCGGTTGGGGCTTTGAGTTAGGCAAGGATTACGTCGTATTCGCGCGGAGCTATAAAGTAACGAAAGGCTTCACCATTCGGGTGGAAGGCCGCGATGTCGAGTGGCCCGATCGATGGAAAGGCGCCCTGCCCATTGGCCGGCAAATGCTCATCAGCGAGCAATGCACCCGCACGGCTGGGCTCGGAACAGGAGCCGCGAACCAGACAATCCAGCTACTGGGTAAGGCGCGTCGAACGGTAACCAGGCGGCAGGATATCAGTGGCCGCTAACGGAGTAATATAGGGAATGTTTGGCAGGAAGCCCAAGTCTGACCGCGATCTCACAGCACCTTCGGAGGTGGAGACTGATCCGAAAGCGAGAGAAGTGCTCCGCGCCTGGGTCGCTAATGGAGGGCTGATTTGCGCTCTCCGCCCGGAGACCTGGGACGACGCGGCAAACTGGGGCATAGTACTGGCGGATGTCGCAAGGCACATAGCGAACGCGGTCCAGGAATTGCACGGTGAAGAGGCGTCAGCAACACTTGCCGAGATTCAAAATGTGTTCAACGCAGAACTGGGTGAACCCACCGACACACCCACCAGGTACTTCGAAGCCTGATCGTAATCCGGTCTGACGCCCGTCAGCGGATTCGTAGCTCCTGGGGTCGCCTGGTCTCCGGATTCTCGAGGCATTGTGGGTATCCCCACCCCCCCTACAACTGCGATCTTACCGCCTGCAACTCCGCCTCAAACTGCGCCATCAGCCCCTCTTCCAGATCCACCCGCCCGATCCGCTTCAGCGCCTCCGCCGTCGGCTCCGCCAGCTCCTCATCGGTATCCGTAATCCCGTGCTTCGCCTCATTCGCCAGCGAATTCGCGGTCTCCACCACCGCACTCAACGTCAGCGGACCCTGCGCCCCCACTGTCGGGTCAATCGCAGACCGGTGGTGATACAACACCGCCTTCTGGATCAGCACCGGCAGATTCCAGCGCGTCAACGCCGCCGAGGATAGCTCGGAATGCGTCACGTCCAGCAACTTGTGCTCGCAATACTCCAGCGGTTGACCCGTCTCCCGGTGTTCGTTCTGGATCATCACGAACTCTTTCGGCAGCGCGATCGCAATCATCATGCGACCCAGGTCATGCAGCAGCCCGGCCACAAACGCCCCTTCCGGGAAGTCCACCTTGGTCTTCTGCACCAACAGGTCCGACAGGATCGCCACCGACACCGAGTGGTCGTTGAACCGCGCCGTCGACCAGCCCGGCGGCGTCGCCACCTTGGCCCACATCCGCGACACCGACAGCCCCAGCAGGTAGTTCCGCAGCTTGTTGATCCCCAGAATCGACACCGCCGCTCGCACGCTGCTGATCGTCCCCCGCCGCCCATACAACGCCGAGTTCACCAGCCGCAGAATATTGCCCGACAGCACCGTATCCCGCTCAATCACATCCGCCAGCCGCGCAAACGACACATCGTCATCCGCCAGGCTCGCAATCAGATGGTTGAGCACTGGCGAGAACGGCGGCAGCTTGTCGAGGCTGCGCAACGCCAGTTCGCGGTAGGACACGCGGTGGAGGATACTCGGGCTCACGGTTTCTCTATCGGCCGCTTTCTGCTGCCCATCCAGTCCCAAATCGGGATTTTAATCTCTTTTTGCCTATCCGGCGGTCATGACGGCATCTTAGAACGAACCACCTACCCCGGGCCCTAATGTCAATCCCCTGACTAACCAGCTACGATAGTTGCGAGTGCTTCCAGAACCCGGGCCCGCCATCGAAGTCACAGACCTGCGTAAGGTTTACGGCGAGAAAGCCGCCGTCGACGGACTCACCCTCCGCGTCGAACGCGGCTGCTTCTTCGGCTTCCTCGGCCCCAATGGCGCCGGCAAAACCACCACCATCCGCATGCTGATGGGCCTCGCGCCCGCCACCTCCGGCACCATCCGCATCCTCGGCCACGATATGCCCGGCGATGCCGTCGCCATCAAAAGCAAAATCGGCCTCGTACCCGACGACACCCTTCTCTTCGATCACCTCACCGGCGGCGAGTTCATTGAATTCGTCGGACGCATGTATGGCCTCGGCCGCCCCCTCGCCCACCAGCGCACCTCCGAACTCCTCGAACTCTTCGAACTCCACGGCGCCGGCCGTAAACTCATCGGCGAATACTCCAAGGGCATGAAGAAACGCGTCGCCATGGCCGCCGCCCTCATCCACCGGCCTGAACTCTACCTCCTCGACGAACCCTTCGAAGGCGTCGACGCCGTCGGCGCCCGCCTCATGAAGGACATCCTCCTCGATCAGGTCCGCCAGGGCGCCACCATCTTCCTCACCTCGCACGTCCTCGAGGTCGTCGAACGCCTCTGCGACCGCGTCGCCATCATCAACCAGGGCCGCATCGCGGTCGACGGCCCTCTCTCCGAACTCCGCGCCGGCGTCGCCGCCGATCCCGACCGCCCCGGCACCCCCGAAACATTGGAAGACATCTTTGTTCGCGTCGTCGGCGGACCGGCCCGCGCCTCCGAATCCATCGACTGGCTGTGACACGCCGATGAACTTCCTCAACGACCAGGTCCGCGCCATTCTCTGGGCCCAGTTCAAAGGGATCTACAATAAGTTCTCCGGCGGCGGCTCCAGTTCCGGCCGCGCCGTCTACTGGATCTCCTCGCTCGTCTGGTACGGCGGAGTCTGCTTCCTCGCCTTCCTGGCCGCCACCGGCATTCCGGAAATCTCCACCACCACCACCCTCGCCACCGTCGTCACCACCGGACTCCTGGCCGCCACCGTCTACTGGCAGTTCGTCCCCGTCATGCTGGCCACCACCGGTGTCTCTCTCGACCTGCGCCGCCTCATCGTCTACCCCATCCTGCCCGCCAAGCTCTTTGTCATCGAGGTGCTGCTGCGCCTCACCACCGGCGCTGAAGTCGTCCTCATTATCATCGGCGGAGCCGTCGGCCTCATTCGCAGCCCCATCGTCCCCTGGTGGGGCGCCCTCGCCCTCATTCCTTTCTGCGCTTTCAACCTCCTGCTCTCCGCCGGAATCCGCGACCTCCTCACCCGCCTCCTCGCCCGACGCGGCGTCCGCGAAGTGGTGGTCTTCGGGTTTGTCCTGCTCAGCGCCCTGCCGCAGTTGATCGTCACCTTCTTCCCGCCCGACAAATGGAAAGGCCTCTACCAGCAGTACGGCAGCCGCATCCCCGATTTCCCCTGGCCCTGGCGCGCCACCGCCCAACTGGCCGCCGGCGGCTTCGCGCTGCTGCCCCTGCTCGCCCTCCTCCTCTGGGTCGCCATCGCAGCCTGGTTCGGCTACTCGCAGTTTCAGCGCGGCCTGCGCTGGGACGCCGCCGAGGTCATCTCGAAGGAACGCTCCACCTCGTCCGTCCGGGTCGTCTCCCTGGCCGAAGCGTTCTACCAGTGGCCCAGCCGCCTGTTGCCCGATCCCCTGGGCATCCTGGTGGAGAAGGAGATCCGCTCCCTCATCCGCGCACCCCGCTTCCGCCTCGTCTTCTTCATGGGCTTCAGCTTCGGCCTCGTCATCTGGCTGCCCATGATCCTCGGCCGCAACGGCACTCGCGGCGTCTTCGGCGAAAACATCCTCGTCTGGGTCAGCCTCTACGCGGCCCTGCTGCTGGGTGAAGTGCTCTTCTGGAACTGCTTCGGCTTCGATCGCACCGCCGCCCAGGCCTACTACGTCATGCCCGTGACCCTCAGCACGGTGCTGATCGCCAAGAACATCACTGCTGTCTTCTTTCTGCTGCTGGAGGTCACCATCGTCACCTGCGTGGTCCTGGCGCTGCGGCTGAAGTTCCCGCTCTACAAGATTCCGGAAGCCTACGCCGTCACCCTGCTGTTGTGCGTCTTCCTGCTGGCCATGGGCAATCTGGCCTCCACTCACTTCCCGCGTCCGGTGGATGCCTCGCAGTCATGGCGCCGTTCGTCCAGCGGCAAAGTGCAAGGCATGTTGCTGCTCTTCTATCCCATCCTCGCCATCCCCGTGGCGCTGGCGTATCTGGCGCGCTACGCCTTCGATTCCCACTGGGCGTTCTACATCGTGCTCAGCAGCGCGTTTGTCGTGGCGGGCATGACCTATTGGGTATCGCTTGACGCCTCGGTGGAAGCCGCCGATAAAAGAAGAGAGGCGATCCTCTCCGCGTTGTCCAGCGGCGAAGGACCCATCTCCTGAAGCCATGCGCCCGCGTTCCTCACTCCCCAATCCGAGCCGTGAAGGCGTCATTGCCGACGCCTCGAAACGTGCCCAAGTTGAGCCGCGACCGTCAGGGAGCGGAGGAGTCACCGCAATACTCCAACCAGCCAGCAAACTCCTCCCTCTGCTAGCCCTCCTCCTCCTCACCCTCCCCCTCCACGCCGCCTGGAACGAATCGAAATCCGGACCCTTCATCGTCTACACCGACGCTGGAGACGACCGCGCCCGTGCCGCCCTCTACCACCTGGAACAGTTCCGCTTCATCTTCGGGGAAGCCATCGGCCGCAAGGAACTCACCTCCGTCTGGCCCATCACGGTCATCGTGGCAAAACCCTCGAAAAACCCGCTGCCCCCGCGCATCGGTTTCACCCGCGACGGCTGGCTCGTCACCTGGCCCGCCGGCACTACGCCGCCCGTCGCCTGGTTCCGCCAACTCGCCGTCATGTTCATCGAGGACAACCTCGCCGGCCGCATCCCCGACGAATACGAAGCCGCCATGGCCGACCTCTTCTCCACCATGGAACTCAAGGGCGGCAAAGTCGTCCTGGGTGTGCCGCCACCGCAGGATGCCCGCACCAGAACCTGGGCGCTGCTCCAATACCTGCTCACCAACCCCGAATCCGCCGTCCGCACCAAGGTCCTCCTCTCCAACCTCGCCAACGGAGCCGAACCCGACGCCGCCTTCCGCAACGCCTTCGGCAAGCCCAAAGCCGCCATCGACGCCGAAGTCGAGCAATATCTCAAGACCGGCAACTTCCTCACAGTGACCCTGCCCGGCCGCCCGCTCGACCAGGATCGCGCCTTCACCTTTGTCCCCATGCTGCCCTCCCGCCTCCGAGTCCTGCCCGGCGACGAACTCATGGCCCAGCAAGCTCCGCCCGACAAGGTACGCATCGCCTATCAGAACGCCCAGAACGAGCGCCCCGGCCCGCTAGGCTTCGAGGGCCTTGGCCTTGCCTTGCTCGCAGAAAAGCAGCCCGAAGACGCAAAGAAAGCCCTCCACCAGATGGCGCTCGACACCGAGAACGCCGGAACCCGCGGTCTCTTCGAACTCGGCCTCCTCGAGAAGGACAAAAAGCTCCTGGAGCGCGCCGCCACCCGCAACCCGCGCTGGGCCGAACCCTACGCCCAACTCGCCGCAATGGAGCCCGGCCCCATCCGCAAAGCGGCTCTCTACAGGAAGGCCACCGAACTCGCGCCGCGCAACCCCAAATACTGGACCGAACTCGCCAAGGCCCAATTCGACGGCAAGAAGTACGACGACGCGGAAAAGGCCTGGCGCGCAGCCGAGCGCGTCGCTCCCAATGAGAAAGAGCGCGCCGTCCTCACGGCCGCCCGCGAACAGTTCGAGCAGAACCGCTACGACCTGCAGGCCGCCGAAAAGGCCCGCTTGAAGAAGGAAGAGCAGGACGAGATCGAGCGCGTGAAGAACGAAAGCCTGGCCAGCATCCGCGCCGCCGAAGCCGCCGCCAACGCGAAGGGCGGCGGAGTCGGCAACAGGAAGGTGGAGCAGTGGTGGGACGGCCCCCCTGCTGTCGCTTTCTCGGGAACGCTCGATGCCGTCACCTGCCGGGCCGGGGGCAAGGCCACCCTCACCGCACGAGGCACCGATGGCAAGCCCGTCTCGTTCATCATCAACGACCCCGGCAAAATCGCGGTCTTCGGAGCCAACCAGGCACAGATCCAACTCTCCTGCGGACCGCAGCGCCCCCCTCGCCGTGTGAAAATCGAATATGTGGACAAGCCAGGGCCCAAGGAAGTCGTGACGGTCGAACTCCAGTAATGGTCTCCCAACTACGTTGGCTGGCGATCGCCGTCTTCGCGCTGGCTAACGCCCTCAACTTCATGGACCGCCAGATCCTGGCCGCGCTGGCGCCCCAGTTGATGCGCGAGTTCCACATCACCGCCGGCGGCTATGGCGACGTGATCCTCGTCTTCTCGCTCACCTATGCCTTGGCTGCGCCAGTGGCCGGCCTGCTCATCGATCGCCTCGGCCTGCCCTTCGGCGCCTCGCTCTCCGTGGGGCTCTGGTCCTTTGCCGGCATGGCCACCGGCTTCACCAGTTCGCTCACCGGCCTCATGACTACACGCGGACTGCTCGGCTTGGGCGAATCCGGCGGCATCCCGGCCACCGGCAAGGCCTCTGCCATCTACCTGCCGCCCCGCGAACGCGCCATGGGCGCAGCCGTGTTTCAAATCGGACTCACCCTGGGCGCGATCGCCGCCCCCCTGGCCGCCGAAACAATTTCCCGGCTCTACGGTTGGCGCATGGCCTTCGTCATGCTCGGGGCATTTGGATTCCTCTGGATCCCGCTCTGGATCGTCGTCTCGAAGCGCGTGCCCCGCCTGCCCGAAACGAAACCGCCGTCGCCGGCCCGGGCGATCCTGCAAGACCGCCGCTACTGGGCCCTGCTCGCCTCAAACGTCCTCCTCATGTCGGTCTACTCGCTGTGGGTGAACTGGACTACAGTATTCCTCGTGCGCGTTCACCACATGCCGCAGCACGAAGCCAACTTCCAACTCGCCTGGATCCCGCCCATCTTTGCCACGGCCGGCGGCCTCTTCGGCGGTTGGTTGACCATGCGCTGGGCCGGCCGGAAAGCCGATGTGACCCCCGCCCGTTTGCGTGTCATCCTCTGCGGCTCGCTGCTGCTGCTGATCGGAGCGTTGGTGCCCTTCATGCCCACCCCGGGCCTTGCCACCGCGTTCATCTGCCTGTCGTTCTTTGCCTGCGTCGCCTCGAGTGTCAACATCTACGCTTTGCCCCTCGACCTCTTTGGAGCGGGTCATGCCGCCTTCGCCGTCTCGGGGCTGACCAGCGTCTACGGTTTGCTGCAAGGCGTCTTTTCGAGTGGGGTCGGCCGCGTGGTCGATCGCTACGGCTTCACTCCGGTCTGCCTCGGAGTCGCCGTGTTGCCCATGGCCTCGTGGCTGGTTCTCCACCTCGCTCTCCGCCCGAAAGCATGAAGCAGTTTCTCAAACGCGCCTTCTTCTCGCTGCTCGGCAAGGAACCCGAAGCGGTGATCGCCATCTTCGGCCCGGGTCCGCATGGTGACAAGCTGCGTGAACTAGTCCCCGATCGGCGAGTGGTATATATCCCCGTCGAGGAGGGGGATAGTACCGGCGAAATCTGGCTTAGGGCGAGACGGGCGCTGGCTCCTTACCGGGTAGGCCTCGCCGCCGCCCCCGTTGCTAACCGCAAAATTCTGACGGCGGCGTGCACCGTTTGTGCCGGCAAAGTGCTCGCTTTTCACGGTAATTTGGACCGTCACCATTTGCACTGGTCGACACCCCTCGCATCGGCCCTTTTTGCCGCCGGAGTGCCCCTGGATCGAATCTGGCTCAGGCCGTCATGGTGGCCCGGACGGAAGCGCGAAGTCTCTGATTTGCCTAGGGTTTGGCGCAGAATCGAAGGCCGGCCGGCGCGGCCTGGCGCGCCGAAAGTGGCTGTCCTCAGCCCCTATTGCCCCTATCCTCTATCGCATGGCGGAGCCGTCCGGATCTACAATTTACTGCGCAACGCATCGTCATATTGCGATGTGACGATATTCGCCTTTGAAGACGGGCAATCGGAATCGGATTTCGCGCAGCTCACTGAATTCTGTACAAATCTGTATATTGCGAAGAAACCGCGCTATCGCGAACCGCGCTGGTCGACCCTTCTGCCGCCCGAGGCTTGCGAGTTTTACACGCCGGAACTGCACGAGCAACTCCGCCGCGAGCTGAACGGTCAAATCTTGCAAGTGGAGTACACAATGCTGGGCCGTTACGGCGGCGACGTCCTCGTCGAGCACGACGTCACCTGGGACCTGTTCGAGCAGCTCCATGCCCAGGAGAAGTCGCTGCGCTCCTGGTGGGATCTGTACCGTTGGCGCCTGTATGAGACTCGCGTCCTGAAGTCGTTTCCGCGGGTCGTCGCCATGAGCGACAAAGATGCCGGCCTGCTGGGCCATCCCGGCACCGTGGTGATTCCGAACGGGGTCGACCTCGACCGCTTCCAGCCGGCTCCGGAAGAAGGTCCAGCGAGACGCCTGCTGTTCATCGGCAGCTTCCGGCACTTCCCGAACGTGGCCGCTTACCGCTTCTTCCGCGAACAGGTTTGGCCCCTTCTTTCGAAGCAGTTAGCTGACCTGGAAGTAGACGTGGTCGCCGGGCCGGACCCGCATCTGTACTGGAGCCAGCCGCCCGGCGATCGGCGCATCCGGTTGCATGGTTTCGTCTCGGACGTGCGCCCCTTCTACAAAGACACTCATTTGGTGCTGATTCCCACGGTCGTGTCGGCCGGAACCAATCTGAAAGCCCTGGAAGCGATGGCCACCCAGCGGGCGATCGTGTCGACTCCATCGGGTGTGGCCGGGTTGGGCCTGGAACATGGCAAGAGCGTATGGATCGCCGACACGGCTCGGGCGTTCGCGGAAGGCATCCAGTATCTGCTGGAAAATAAAGAGCGCAGGACTGCGTTGGCGCAGGCCGCGTACGAACTGGCGAAGGACCGTTACGGCTGGCCCGCGCTAGCCTTGAGACAGGTGCAAGTATGGCGGAAGCAATGACGATACGGCCGATGACGATGTCCGATCTGGACGTGATTGAACGGATCCAGAAGGCGAACCCGACCGGGGCCCAGTGGAACCCCATCGACTATCTGGCCTATCGCACCGTAATGGCCGAGAAGGACGGTGCCGTGATCGGCTTCCTATGCGTTCATCCTTTACCGAATGGGGTGGATGGGCGCACGGAAGTGGAGATCCTAAACCTGGCCATCGACCCGGCGCACAAGCGGCGCGGGGTGGCCACGCAACTGCTGGCGACCCTTGACTTTCAGGTGCTGTATCTCGATGTGCGGGAGACGAACAAGCCGGCCCTGGAGTTCTATCGCAAGCACGGTTTCAAGAAAACGGGTCACCGGCGCAAGTACTACAACTACCCGGTAGAGGATTCCATCATGATGACCCGCGGATAACAGGATCAAAAGCCCCTGTTTTCAAGGGGTCTGGAGAGCCTCCAATCGTACGGCGTTCATGGGATTGTAAGATGCCGGCAAAAATGATAGTGTCGTGGTGTCAGCGGCCCTGAGGGGCTCCGCTGAACCTTATGATGCAGTTGTTGAGAGCACACCGAGCCAGTGTCCAAGTCAACCCGACTCGGCGTGGATCCCGATACCAAGGAGAACCACCCATATGGAGAAATTCTCGCAGGAAGAGCTCAAGGCGTACCTGATGCAAGCCAACGACGAGTTTCGAGCCCTCGCTGAGAAGCATGCTGAGTATAAGCGGCAGATCGATGCGATCGAACACAAGTCGCCGTTGACTGATCAAGACGAGATTGAGGAACACCGGCTAAAGAAACTGAAGCTCCACATCAAGGATCAGATGCAGGAGATCATGAACCGGCACCGGGCTACGCAGGTAGCCTGAACTCAGCTCGCCAGCATCTGGTGCGCGTTATAAATTTCGACTGAAGGCCCCGGCGACGCTCCTCGGCTCGCCGGGGCTTTTTAGTGTGGTATTCTCCCCGCAATGGCGGAACTTGCAGTCATCGTGCCCACCTTCAATGAGAAAGCGAACGTTCTACCCCTGATTGAAGCGGTAGACCGGGCGCTGGCCGGCATCGAGTACGAAATCGTATTCGTTGACGACGACTCTCTGGACGGCACATCTGAACACGTCCGGGCTGTGGCCCAGGCAAATCCACGGGTCCGCATCCTCCAAAGAATCAACAGAAAAGGCCTGGCCTCAGCTGTGATCGAGGGCATGATGTCGACCAGTGCGCCTTACCTCGCGGTGATCGACGGCGACATGCAGCACGACGAACGCGTGCTGCCCCAAATGCTGGCTAAGTTGAAGCAACAGCAGCTGGATATTGTTGTCGGGTCGCGTCACGTGGAAGGCGGCGGGATGGGTGATTTTTCGAAGTCCCGCGTCCTGCTCTCGAATGCCGGCAAGGCCCTGAGCCGTTCGATCTCGAAGACGCCGGTGTCGGATCCGATGAGCGGCTTCTTCCTGCTGGATCGCCGCTTTCTGGACGACGTCGTAAGGGAACTCTCCAGTACCGGCTTCAAGATTCTATTGGACTTGCTGGCCAGTGCCCGCCGCCCGGTGAAGCTGGGTGAGGTGGGTTACACTTTCCGGCTGAGGGAGCGCGGCGAGAGCAAGCTGAACATCATCGTCAGCCTGGAGTACCTGCGCCTGCTGCTGGATAAATGGGTTGGCGCTTATGTGCCGGTGACCTATTTGATCTTCGGGGTGGTGGGTGCGTTCGGCGTCCTGGTCAATCTGGCCATCATCTTCCTGCTGCTGCGCTTTGGCATCGAGTTCTCGCAGGCGTTCATCTGGTCCTCGTCGCTCGTGATTGCGGTGAACTTCTTCCTGAACAACGCTTTGACGTTTCGATCGAGAAGGCTGCAGGGCGCGGGGTTGATCGTGGGCCTGGTGCTGTTCTACCTGGCCTGCCTGATCGGCCTGGTGGTGAATCTGGGCATCGCCAACAGCCTGAGGGAGAAGGGGTTCCCGCTTTGGCTGTCTGGCCTGACCGGGGTTACCCTCTCCTCTGTCTGGAACTATTGGGTCACGTCGATTCTGGTATGGCGGGCGCACCGCAGGGGGCTGCGGCGGCCCGCCCTTCCCGCTTAGTCACCCGTCACAGGAGCGACGAGCATGGGTGTGGTGGTGGGGGCGGCTGAACCGGCTTCTGGTTCCACGCTAAGTGCCAGCGCTGCCGTACTTCCGGGTGGAAGCTGGGTCTCGAACAGGTGCACGGCGTTGCCCGCTTCGTCAGGCCGGAACAGGCCGGCGGGCTTCGGATTCTGGCCCTTGGGGATGATCCACATCTGATAGACATGCGCGGGATCGAGGCCCGCCAGGTTGGCGCCGATCATGACTACACCGCGTTTCGGGTTGAGGAAGTAGGTTGCGCGGGGTTTGACCTCTTCGCGGCCCGCTGTCGCGAGGCGCGTGCCGGGATCCCCTAGAACCGCCAGGGCCTGCTGGATGCGGGCGGAGCGAACCCTTTGCGATTCAAGCTGATGGCGGGCGTCGGCCAGCAGGGTCTTCTGTTCGTGGTTCTGGTTGCCCATCCAAACCGTCAGGAGCAACAGTCCGGCAGCGAGCCCGGCCCAGAGGAAGGTCCAGGCGGGCGACTGATCGCGGCCTGTAAGGGTGCGGATGACCGCGCCGCGCAGGCCGCGGCGCGGCGCGAGTTCTTCGACGCTTCGCATAATCATGGAGTTCAGCGCCAGGGCGCGGCGGAGGCGGGCCTGGCAGGTTTCGCAGCCGGTGTTGAGGTGGGCGCCGAGTTCGGACTGCTCGGCGGGTTCGAGCAGCCCCAGCGCGTAGAGTTCAAACTCCTCGATGTACTTGTCGCAGTTCATGCGGGCACCTTCGCGTCGAGTTCATCGCGCAGGAGCTTGAGGCCGGTGCGCAGCCAGGTTTTGACAGTGCCCAGGGGCTGGCTGATGCGTTCAGCGATCTCGGTTTGGGAGAGGCCCTCGAAGTAGGCCAGTTCGATGACCTGGCGGTGGGTGTCCTTGAGCTTCGTGATGGCGGCGCGCACCTGGTGGATGCGATCGGATTGAATGAGATCCTCTTCGATGCCCTGGAAAAGGGCGGGCTCGTCCATGCGGTCCATCGCGACCTCGCCTTTCCACTGGCGGCCGGTGACGGAGCGCAGGTAGTCGATGGCCTGGTTGCGGGCCACGGCGAGGATCCAGGTGGTGAAGCCGCCCTTGTCGGCATCGAAGAACTGCGAACGATGCCAGACGCGCAGGAAGGCCTCCTGCACCAGTTCCTCGGCGACCGCCTGGTTGCGCACCATGCGGAAGACGAGCGAGTAGACGATGCGACCGTAGCGGTCGTAGAGCTCGGCCGCGGCATCGGGTTCGCGGCGTTTCAGGCGCTCGAGGAAGGCGCGATCTTCCGGGGTCCGCAGCAGGGCGGTGGCGAGCGGGACGAGGATCCAGACACACATCCAAACAAACGGTCTCACGTGCTGTTTTTGCCTTTCAGGGAGATGTACGGAATCCGATTGCAGTTGGATGTCGTAGGAGTGAGAGAAGCCTCCTGGATTTTACGCATACGATTTTAATGTTCGTGCTACCATGCCTCAAAGGACTCCGATGTACCGCTTTTCGATATGCCTGTTGACGCTGGCCGCGGCTGCGGCGGCGCAGGACGATGCCAAGCCGAAGGACGAGGCTCCGGTGATTCCGGTGCTGCATCAGAGTGTTGTTGTGCAGGGCAGTCCGGTGGAGGTGACGATCGACCGGCGGAACGGCGAGGTGGTGCAGAAGACGCTGTTTTCGCGGGACGACCAAATCTTTCACATCCTGGATGCGGGCATCAATGCCGGGCAGCACGAGGGCGGCGCGAAGAGCGTGGAGATCCGGCGGTTCGGCTTCAATTTGGATCATGGCGGGGTGAGCGGCGGGTTGAAGGTGCTGACCGATGGCGTGGGGCAGAACCAGGCGACGCAGGGGCACGGGCAGGGCTACCTGGGCAGCCTGAAGAGCCTGTCGCCGGAGCTGATCAAGGAAGTGAACCTGATCAACGGGCCGTTCAGCGCGGAATATGGCGATTTCAGCGGGCTGGGCGTGGTGCACATTCTGACTCGGGACACGATGCCGGATGAGCTGACGTTCCGGATGCAGGGCGGGTCGTATGACACCGCTCGCGGGTTCTTCTCGTATAGCCCTACGCTGCAGAATACGGATGCCTTGTTTGCGTATGAAGGGTCGTTCTCGAATGGTCCCTTTTTGAATCCGCTGGGGTACCGGCGGGACAATGTGACGGCCAACGTCACGCAGCGGATTGGGGAGCGGCGCCAGGTGGCGATGAAGTTCAACGCGGGCCGGGCGGATTCATACTCCTCGGGGCAGTTGCCGGTGGATGAGATCATCGCGGGGCGGCTGAGTCCGTATGGCGCGGTGAATCCGACGAATGGAATCAAGCAATGGAACGGGACGCTGGCGGGGTATCTGCGGCAGGAGGGCGAAAACGGGCAGGTGTGGAAGGTGGATGCGTTTGTGGGACGGTCGCTGTTCGATCATTTCATGGACTTTACGTTTTATCTGAATGATCCCGTGAATGGCGATGCGTTCCAGCAGCACGACTCGCGGCTGCAGCAGGGCGCCAATGTGCAGTACCTGCGGCCGCACAAATTCCTGGGGATGACCGGGTATCTGTCGACGGGCGCGAACTTCCACGCGAACCAGATCAACGTCGGGTTGTATCCGCGGGTGGACCGGGTGCCAACGGGTGTGGCGTCGCGGGCGCAGGCGGATATTACGAACGGCGCCGGGTATGTGCAGGAGAATTTCAGCCTGCTGCAGGGGAAACTGCTGCTGGGGGGCGGGCTGCGGTTTGATGCGTTCCGGTTTGACCTGGCGGACCGGGTGGATCCGTTGGGAAGCGGAGTGCAAAGTGCGGGCCGGTGGCAGCCGAAGGCTAGTGCTTCGTATACGCCCTCGCATCGCGTGCCGTTGACGGTGTTTGCGAATTACGGACGGGGGATTTCCACTTCGGATGCTCGGGCGATTGTGAAGAATCCGCAGATGGAGCGGGTCGCCACGACTGACTTCACCCAGGCCGGCGTGGCTTTCCGGTCGGGGCGGTTTGGAGCGCAGGTCGCCGGGTTTCACATCGCGCGTTCGAACGAGCAGGTGTATATCCCGGATGACGGGACGATTGAGTTCAAGGGGCCGAGCCGGTCGTATGGGTTTGAGACGAAGGCTTCGGTGGAGCTGAACCGGTTTGTTGCGTTCAATGGCGGGATCACCAAGGTAACGAACGCGTTTTACCTGGGGACGCCGCGGGTGTATGTGGATAGCGCTCCGCATTTTGTGGCGAATGCGGGAGTGACGCTGTCGGGCTGGCGGAGTTGGAGCGGGTCGTTGCGGATGCGGGCGATCGATCACTACCGGTTGGATGGGGAGGATGCTTCCGTGGTGGCGTCCGGGCACACCGTGTTTGATCTGTGGGTGTCGCGGCGGGTGAGCCGGAATATCGATTTCCATGTTGGGGTGGATAATCTGCTGGGGCGGTTTTACTACGAGACGCAGAATTACTTTGAGTCGCGGTTGCAGGGGGAGGAGCCGATGGCGCGGATTCATGCGACTCCGGGGTATGGGCGGACGATTACGGTGGGGATGACTTTGAAGTTGCGGCGGAAGTAGGAGATTGCTCCTCGGCGATTCCTTTTGTTGGTTGGCTCGATGGTCGCTGCTGGGGGTGGTGGCGTTTTCTGTGTTGCGGCGGGCCCCCGGCTTGCGCCGGGGGTAATGCTGGGGGGGCAGTTGGGGGCGTAGGGGACGTTCACGCCCTGTCCACCTGCGGCGACTTCGTTTCTCAGAACAGTTTGCGTTTTGGGACAGGGGATGAACGTCCCCAGCGAGGGGGGCATGGGGATGGGCATCCCCAGCCCATGGGGACTGGGAGTGAAGGGCATTCGTGGGATGAACGTCCGCAGCGCTTTGGGATCGGGGATGAAGGGAACCGGTGGGATGAACGTCCCCATCGCGGGGGACAGGGGATTAGCGTGCGGGCCGGATGGCGCCGGGACTGGCGCTGGGGGCGGCTTGCGCGGTAGAAATACTAAAGCGCTTGCATGGAGGTCCCTTTGCTTCTCCGCGTCCTGGTCTTTGGCCTGTGGAGTGTTTCCGTTGGCGCCGTTTTTGGCGCGGATCCTGAGTTTGATGGCAATCAGAGTGCGCTGCGGCCGGCGATCGAGCGGTATCAGAACGACCGGGCGGCGCTCGAACGGCGGTATCGCGTGGAGTCTTCCGAGGCTCGGCGGGCGCGGTTCCAGAAGTTCAATACCGAATGGCTGGCTCGGGTGGAGGCGTTCGATTTCGAGAAGCTGAACCAGGAGAGCCGCATCGACTGGCTGCTGCTGCGGAATGACATCCTGCGGTCGCAACGGCAGTTGGAATTCCGCGCAAAGATCGATGCCGAGACCGCCGCACTGCTGCCGTTCCGGGCGGCAATTGTGGACCTGGAAGAGACTCGGCAGCGCATGGAGAAGGTGGATTCGGCGAAGTCGGCGGCTACGCTGGATGCCGTGCGGAAACAGATTGAGGCGCTGCGGAAGTCGATTGAGGCAGAGTTGAAGCCGGGGGTTTCGGGGATCAAGAAAACGACTGCCAATCGGGCGGCCACGGCTGTGCAGACGCTGCGGCGGACTCTGGAGCACTGGTATACGTTCTACGCGGGGTACGATCCCGTGTTTACGTGGTGGGCCGCTGATCCCTACAAAAGCGCGGACAAGGCATTGGACGGGTATGCCGTGTTTTTGCGCGAGAAGATCGTCGGCGTCAAGCCGGATGACAAGACTACCGTGGTGGGTTCTCCGATTGGACGGGAGGCCCTGATCAGTGAATTGCAGGCCGAGATGATTCCCTACACGCCCGAGGAGTTGATTGCTCTGGCGAACAAGGAGTTTGCCTGGTGCGAGAACGAGATGAAACGGGCGTCGCGGGCGATGGGGTTCGGCGACGACTGGCACCAGGCGCTGGAGAAGGTCAAAACGCTGCATGTGGAGCCGGGTCAGCAGCCGGAGCTGATCCGGCAACTGGCTCTTGAGGCCGAAACGTTTGTCGAGAAACATGATCTGGTGACCGTGCCGCCGCTGGCCAAGGAGATCTGGCGGATGGAGATGATGACTCCGTCGCGGCAACTGGTGAATCCGTTCTTCACCGGTGGGGAGGTGATCAGTGTTTCCTATCCCACAGATGACATGACGCAGGAACAGAAGCTCATGTCGATGCGGGGGAACAATATTCACTTCTCGCGGGCGACGGTGTTCCATGAGCTGATTCCCGGGCATCATCTGCAGTTGTTTATGAGTGACCGGTACCGGCCGTGGCGGCAAGGGTTCAATACGCCGTTCGGGGTGGAAGGCTGGGCGTTGTACTGGGAGATGCTGCTGTGGGACATGAAGTTCCAGCAAGGCCCGGAGGACCGGGTGGGCGCGCTGTTCTGGCGGATGCACCGGTGTGCGCGGATCATCTTCTCGCTGAGTTTTCACCTGGAGAAGATGACGGCCCAGGAGTGTATCGATTTTCTGGTGGAGCGGGTGGGGCATGAGCGGGATAACGCGGCGGGGGAGGTTCGGCGGTCGTTTGAGAGCGATGACTATGGGCCGCTGTACCAGGCTGCGTATCTGTTGGGTGGATTACAGATTCGGGCGCTGCATAAGGAGCTGGTGGATTCCGGGAAGATGACGAACCGGGCGTTCCATGACCGGATTCTGCAGGAGAATTCGATTCCGATTGAGCTGGTGCGGGCGAGTTTGACGGGGGGGGCTTTGAGCCGGGAGTTTCGTTCGAGTTGGCGGTTTTATGAGTGACGGGGGAGTTGGTTGAGGGATGGAGGGTAGGTGGAGTTGTTGGGTGGTGGAGAGTGACGTTGGGATTGGGGCGGGCCCCCGGCTTGCGCCGGGGGTAATGCTGGGGGGGCAGTTGGCGGTGTTGGGATGGGGGTGTTGATGGGTGGTGGGGGTTACGTTCGAGTTGGGATTGGCCCCGGCTTCGCCTTCGGCTGCGCCGGGGGTAATGCTGGAGGGGGGGTGGTTGAGGTTGCGGAGTTGTCTGAATGCGATGGTGTTGTTCGGGAGGACTGGCGGAGGACGCGGGGGTGGGGGACGTTCACGCCCTGTCCACCTTCGGCGGCTTCGCTGGTCGGAATAGTTTGCGTTTCGGGACAGGGGATGAACGTCCCCACTGGCACGTCCCCACGGGCACGTCGCCTCGGGATGATTCCTTTGCGTGGGTTACCGCGGGTCGTTGGATACTGAAGAGGAAGCGATGAAAATACGGCGGGAAGTGCATGTGGTGGATTCGCACACGGGCGGGGAACCGACCCGGGTGGTGATTGGCGGCGGACCGGATTTGGGCACGGGGTCCATGGCGGAACGGTTGGCTGTGTTCCGGACCGACCACGATGCGTTCCGGTCGGCCGTTGTGAATGAGCCGCGCGGCTCTGATGCCGTCGTGGGGGCTCTGCTGTGCGATCCAGTGGATCGCGAATGCGCCGCAGGCGTCATTTTCTTCAATAATGTCGGATACCTGGGGATGTGCGGCCACGGGACCATCGGGCTCGTCGCCACGCTCGCCTATCTCGAACGGATTGTTCCCGGGACCGTGCGGATC
This sequence comes from Paludibaculum fermentans, assembly GCF_015277775.1. Taxonomy (NCBI): domain Bacteria; kingdom Pseudomonadati; phylum Acidobacteriota; class Terriglobia; order Bryobacterales; family Bryobacteraceae; genus Paludibaculum; species Paludibaculum fermentans. The sequence goes on along the minus strand of NZ_CP063849.1, from coordinate 1,825,703 downwards.
GAGACTCCGGTGGGGGAAGTGAGCGCGGAGCTGCATGAGTCGGGGGACGTCACGGTGTCGAATGTCGCCAGCTACCGGTTAGCGAAAGACGTGCCGGTGGATGTGAAGGGCTATGGGACCGTTGTGGGCGATATCGCCTGGGGCGGGAACTGGTTTTACCTGATTGGCTCGTCTCCGGTGGGGGTCGAGTTCCGGAATCTCGAGGCGCTTACCGAATTCACGTGGAAGGTGCGGCAGTCCCTGACGGCTCGCGGGATTACCGGTGCGAATGGTCAGGAGATCGACCACATCGAAGTGTTTGGCTCTTCCCAGGTGGCCGATAGCCGGAACTTCGTGCTGTGTCCCGGGAAGGCGTATGACCGGTCGCCCTGCGGGACCGGCACCAGCGCGAAGCTGGCTTGTCTGCATGCCGACGGGAAGCTCGCCGAGGGGCAGGTTTGGCGGCAGGAGAGCATCGTGGGCTCCGTGTTTGAAGGCACCGTGCGGGCGGCGGACGGGCAGGTTTATCCGAGTATTCGCGGCAGCGCCTTTGTGAACGCGGAGGCGCGGCTTGTTTTAAACGAGGATGATCCGTTTTGTTGGGGGATCCGGGGATGAGCAGGCGCTCCGCCGATGTCGTGATTGTGGGCGGAGGGATCGTGGGGGCGGCGTGCGCCTATGAGTGCGCGGCCGGCGGCTTGTCGGTGATGGTGATTGAGGAGTCGGTGATCGGCGGCGGCGCGACCGCGGCGGGCATGGGGCATGTCGTCGTCATGGACGATTCCGAGGCTCAGTTCCAACTCACTTCCCTCTCGGCTCGGATGTGGAAGGAGCGGGTGGGCGCGATGCCGGCGGGCGTCGAACACCTGCCCTGCGGCACCTTGTGGGTGGCGGCGGACGAGGAAGAGATGGCCGAGGTACGGCGCAAGCAGGCGTTCTATGAAGAGCGCGGCGTGCCGGTGGAGGTGCTGGACCGGCGGCAGTTGGAAGAAGCAGAGCCGCACCTGCGGAAGGGCATGGCGGGCGGGTTGCTGGTGCCGGGCGATTCCGTGGTGTATCCTCCGGTGGCGGCGAGCTGGCTGCTGCGCGCGTGCGGCGCGACATTGGTCTCCGGTGTAGGCGTGATTACCTTGCGCGACGGTGGGGTGACGCTGTCGGATGGTGAGGTGGTCGACGCCGGGGTCGTGGTGAATGCAGCGGGCGCGAAGGCGGTGCGGCTGACTCCGGGAATCCCGGTGGCTCCGCGGAAGGGGCATCTGGTGATTACGGACCGGTATCCCGGGTTTGTGCGGCATCAGTTGATCGAGTTGGGGTACCTGAAGAGTGCGCACTCCTTGAGTGGGGACTCGGTGGCGTTCAACGCGCAGCCCCGGAAGACGGGCCAGGTGCTGATCGGGTCGTCGCGGCAGTATGGCGTGGAGCACAGCGGGGTGGACCGGCCGATTCTCAGCCGCATGTTGAGCCGTGCGGCGGAGTATATGCCGGAGATCACGGGTTTGACCGCGATCCGGACGTGGACGGGTTTCCGGGCGGCGACTCCGGACAAGCTGCCGCTCATTGGTCCGGTGCCGGGCACGCAGCGGGAGTGGCTGGCGACGGGCCACGAAGGCTTGGGCATCACGACTTCGCTGGGGACGGGGCGGCTGCTGGCGGACCAGATTCTGAAGCGCACGCCTCCGATTCCGGTGGAGCCGTATCTGCCCGGGCGGTGCATGCATGAGTAAACGGCTGACAGTGATGGTGGACGGGCGGCCGGTGCAGGTGGACGCGGGTACGACGGTCGCGGCGGCGCTGTGGAATGCGGGTGTCACGGCGTTCCGGCATTCGGTGACGGGCGAGGAGCGGGCTCCGCTGTGTGGGATGGGCATTTGCTTTGAGTGCCGGGTGACGATTGACGGCGTGGAGCATTGCCGGAGCTGCCAGACGCTGTGCGCGGATGGAATGCAGGTGAAGACCTCATGAGGCGCTGGGAAGTGGTGGTGGTGGGCGCGGGTCCGGCGGGCATTGCGGCGGCGTGCCGGGCGGCGGAGTCGGGTGCGCGGGTCCTGGTGCTGGACGACAACCCGTCGGCGGGCGGGCAGATCTGGCGGAACGATGCGGCGCAGCCCTGGCTGGAGCGGTTTGCGGAGTCCGGTGCGGAGCTGCGGACGGGCTGTGTGGCCACGGATACATTGCCGGAGGCCCGGAGCTATGTGCTGGCCACGGGAGCTCGGGAGTTGTTTGTGCCGTTCCCGGGTTGGACGCTGCCTGGCGTGTTCGGGCTGGGCGGGATGCAGGCGCTGGTGAAGTCGGGCTTGGATGTGGCGGGGAAGAGGGTGGTGGTGGCGGGCTCGGGTCCGCTGCTGCTGGCGGTGGCGTCGCTGCTGCGGAAGCGCGGGGCGGCGGTGTCGGCCGTGGTCGAACAGGCGGACAGGACGCGCATGGCTGGCTTCGGCGCGCGACTGCTGCTGGAGCCTGGCAAGCTAGCGCAGGGCGCGGGCCTGATGATGTCGCTGCTGGGCGTGCCGTTCTATACGGGGAGTTGGGTGGAGTCGGTTACGGGGCGCGGTAGTGTTGAGCGGGTCAGAATGCGCTGCGGCGGGCGGGTGGTCGAACAGGACTGCGACGCTCTAGCGGTGGGCTATGGGCTGACACCGAATACGGAGCTGGCGGCGCTGCTGGGGTGCCATTTGACGCAGGGCGCGGTGGTCGTCGATGAGTGGCAGGAGACGAGCGTCGATAGTGTCTACGCGGCGGGCGAGGTGACCGGAATCGGCGGGGTGGAAAAGTCGCGGGTGGAAGGCGAGATCGCCGGGCTGGCGGCGGCGGGTTTGCAGGGGCTGGCGCAACAGTTGTTTGCGGAACGGGCGCGGACGCATGCATTTGCGGACGGGTTGGCGCGGGCGTTTGAACCGCGGGCCGAACTGCGGAAGCTGGCGCAGGCGGAGACGCTGGTGTGCCGCTGTGAGGATGTGACGCGCGGCGCGCTGGCGGGCATGAAAAGCTGGCGCGAGGCGAAGCTGCAGACGCGCTGCGGCATGGGTCCGTGCCAGGGGCGCGTGTGCGGTGGAGCGACACGATTTTTGTTTGGCTGGGGCGCGGATTCGATGCGCCCGCCGGTGTTCCCGGTGAAGGTCGAGAGCTTGATAGAAACGAGGCAATCATGAACTGGAACGGAGTTATTCCGGCCATTACCACGCCATTTCTGGAAGACATGAGCGTGGATCACGAGTTTTTCGCGCGGCACTGCCAGTGGCAGATCGAGAACGGGTGCTCCGGCGTGGTGGCGCTGGGGTCGTTGGGCGAGGGCGCGACGCTGACATTTGAAGAGAAAGAGGCCGTGCTGAAGACGGCCGTGAAGGCGATTGGGCCGAATTCTCCGGTGGTGGCCGGGGTGTCGGCGCTGAGCACGGATGAGGCGGTGCGGATCGCCAAAATGGCGGCCGATGCGGGCTGCAGCGGCTTGATGGTGCTGCCGCCGTATGTGTACTGCGGTGACTGGCGCGAGATGAAGGCGCATGTGGCGGCCGTGTTCCAGGCGACTCCGCTGCCGTGCATGCTGTACAACAATCCGGTGGCGTACAAGACGGATTTCGTGCCGGAGCAGGTGATGGAGTTGCTAGCCGAGTATCCGACTTTGGTGGCGATTAAGGAATCGAGCGCGGATGTGCGGCGGGTGGCCGCGCTGCGGGCGTTGGCGGGCAGCCGGTTGAAGATCCTGGTGGGCGTCGATGACCTGATTTTCGAGGCTGCGATGGCTGGGGCTTCGGGGTGGATTGCGGGCTTGGTGAATGCGTTTCCGGCGGAGTCGGTGGCGTTGTTCGATGCCTCGATTCGCGGGGACAAGGTGCGGGCGTTCGAGATATACAAGTGGTTCCTGCCGCTGCTGCGGATGGATACGGTGCCGAAGTTTGTGCAGTTGATCAAGCTGGCGCAGGAGATGGTGGGGATGGGGAATGCGCGGGTGCGGGGTCCTCGGTTGGAGTTGACCGGGGCGGAACTGGCGGAGGCGAAGGCAGTGATTGCGGAGGCGTTGGCGACACGGCCGTAGACGGGGTTGGTGGGGGCTTTCGGTTTTGGGGGACGTTCCGGTCTGGCCACGTGCGGGGGGCGTTGAGACTCCCGGATTTGCAGTGTCTTGGGCCAGACAGGAACGTCCCCATGCGGCGTTTTGGGGCCGCTGGAACGTCCCCATGGGGACTAGTGGCTGAGGACGAAGTTCACTTCGATTTCCGTGATCACTTCGATGGGTTGGCCGTTGAGTAGCGTCGACTGATACTTCCACTTGGAGACCGCTTCGGTGGCGGCTTGCGCGAGCCGGTCGTCCACCATCTGGTTGATGCGCTGCAGGGAGAGGATGTCGCCCTCGCGGGAGATGACCGCGCGCATCAGGACTGTGCCTTCCACGCCGGCGGCTTTGCACTCGGGCGGGTAGACGGGCCGCACCATATTCACAATCTTCGTGGCCTGCACGTTGCCACCGACGCGAATGCGGGTGGGCGGGCCGGATGGCGCGGGTGCAGCTTTGGGTGTGCCTTCTCCGGTGACAGTGAGGGATTCACTGACTTGGCCGGGCTGGAGCAGGATCTCGACGTCGGTTCCAGCGCCTCCAGACAGGGAGAGCTGTTTGATCGCGGAGAGGGCGAAGCCTGGGGCGGCGGCGCGGACGGCGTAGTTGCCGTCGGGCAGGGGCTCGAAGGTGAAGCGGCCGGCGGGGTCGGAGGTGGCGACTTCTTTGCGGTCGGAGCCTGGGAAGGTGAGGGTGACGCGGGCGTGGGGGACGGCGGCTCCGCTGACGTCGCGGACGACTCCGGTGATGCCTCCGGGGGCGGCGGCCGAGGCCGGCAGGCGGAGTGCGGCGAGTGGGGCGAGGATGGAGAGTGCGGCCACGGCGGCGGTGAGGACCATGCGGCGGCCTGCCGGGCGGCGGTTCATTTCGGGGTTGAGCATCGCGCGAAGGCGGCGCTCGAGGTCAGAGATTCGGGCCATGGGGATCCCTCCTTGTGGGACGCGTTCGCGGCCGGAGAGGCCACGGACAATATCGATCAGGTGGCCGGCGTAGTCGGACGCGCGTTCACCAGAGCGGAGGACGGCGTCGTCGCAGGCCAGTTCAGCCTCTACCCGCAGGCGCCCGGCGGCGAACCAGACCCAGGGGAGAGGCCAGTAGAGCGCGCAGACCAGGTTGGAGACAAGTTGAGAGAGCGTGTCGCGGCGCTGGGCGTGCATGGCTTCGTGCCGGAGGACAAGTTCGAGACGGTCGGCCGGCCAGGTGGCGGCTGAATCGGGCAGAAGAATGACGGGGTGGGCGAGTCCGCAGACGGCGGGGACGTCGATGAGCGGGCAGATGCGGACGGGCTGATTCTCGAAGCCGCGCCAGGGTTTGGATTGGCGGGCGAGGCGGCCGGCGCGGTACTGGGCGAAGGCGATGCGGAGGATGAGCAGGGCGGCGACGGCGGCCCAGATCCAGAGGACGATGCGTCCGGCGGCGGCCCAACCGGGGGCCTCGGCGGTGATGGTGAGGACGGTGCGGGCGGTGGCGGCTACGGGTGCGATGGCCGGCGCGAGATGAGGCGACCAGGCGACCGGCAGCAGGGCGAAGAGGGTGGAGGCGACCGGCAAGGTGAGGGCTGTGCTGAAGCCGGCGAGCCAGGCGAGGTGGCGGGCGGCGGCCGAGGCTCGGGCCAGGGCGAGGGCGGCCAGGGCGGCGAGTCCGATGAGCAGTGAGGCCTTCAGCGCGAACAGCAGCATGGTGGCGGCCGTGGGTGTCATGTCAGCGTCCATCCTTTCTTGCCTTGTCGATGAGGGATGAGAGTTCGTCCAGTTCGGCGTCGGTGAGGCGCGCGGAGCGGTTGTCGAGGAGAGCCGCGGCGGCGCGGGCCGGGGATCCGCCGAAGAAGGTATCCACCATGTGGCGCAGGGCCGTTTTGCGGGCCTGGGCGGGCTGGGTGGTGGGGGAGTAGACGTAGCGCAGGTCCTCGGCTTCGTGGCGCACGTGGCCTTTGTCCTCGAGGGTGCGGAGGTGCGCGCGGACGGCGGAGTAGCTGGGGCGGTCCGGCATGGCCTGGTGGATGTCGGAGGCGGTGGCGCGTCCGAGGCGGTAGAGAAGCTCCATGATCTGCCGCTCGCGGCGGCTGAGATTGAGAGGTGTTTTACGGGTTGCGTTCATATGCGGGTTTTCTGCCAGCCTGCTAGAAAACTAGCACCGCTCCGCGCGGCTGTCAATATGGACACCGGTCTGGCGATGTGGTTCCCGGCGAGGAAAAATTTCTGCTGATATTCTGCAGGCGTGACTTTGGCGAACAAAAGCCGCCGGGCGATGCTGGCGCTGGCGGCCGGATGGGCAGCCGGGCAGGGTGCTCCGCTGGTGGGCGGGACGTTTCTTCAGTTCTGGAACTTCCATAAAGATTGGGATGGAGCCCGGTGGCAGGCGCTGTTCGGGTATCTGGCGGAGCTGCGGGTGCGCGAGGTGGTGATCCAGTGGACGCGGTATGACGGGATCGATTACTCGGGCGTGACGCGGCGGGTTTTGGAGTTGGCGGACCGGGCGGGGATGGGGGTGTGGGTCGGGTTGGCGTATGAGCCGGCGTGGTGGCGGGCGTTGGAGGAGGGGGCTGGTGAGGCGCTGCTGCGGAGGACGGCGGAGGCGCACCTGGCTCTCGCGGCTGAGTTGAAGAGTGTCGTGCGGCGGCAGCGGGCGTTCCGCGGGTGGTATCTGCCGGAGGAGATCGATGATGTGCACTGGCAGGGGGCTGCGGCGGCCGGGTTGCACGAGCATGTGAAAGGGCTGCGGCGGCGGTTGCGGCCCCTGGCGATGAGCGGATTTTCGAATGGGCGGATGGCTCCGGCGGAGTTGGGGCGGTTCTGGCGGCAGGTGCCGGGCGGCGGACTGGACCGGGTGTTGTTTCAGGACGGGATCGGGGCAGGGAAGCTGACGTTGGAGAACTGGCCGGGGTATTTGCAGGCGCTGGAGCGGAGCCTGGGCCGGCGGTTGACGGTAGTCGTCGAGAGTTTCGAGGCAGTGCCGGGTGCGCAGGGGTTTCAGGCACGGCCGGCGGGCCTCGAGCGGATCAGGCGGCAGGTGGAGCTGGCGGGGCGGTATTCGAAGAATGCTCCGGTGGTGTTCAGTCTGCCGGAGTATGCGACGCCGCTGGGGGGCGAGGCGGCGGCGCGGTTGTACGACGAGTGGATCCGGGTTCTGCGGGCCCGATAGACTCCCAAATATTTCCTTTCAAGGCGGCTGCCCTCGAACCGATGAGTGCGGCATGGTCAGCCCGCGCGGATGAATCGTGCGAGCGATGGATCGTCTTGGAACAGGAGACAACAAAATATGCGGGTAATGCTATCGGTCATTGCATTGTTTGTGATGTTGGGGCCGGCGTGTCCGGCGCAGGATGGAACGAGCCTGACGACCGCGAACGCCTTGTCGAGAGCGGCGAAGAGGGTGACGCCGGAGTACCCAATTGCGGCGCGGCAGTTGAACATCCAGGGTCAGCAGGAGGTGGCGATTGTTGTGAGTCCGCAGGGCGACGTGACGGAGGCGAAGGTGTTGAAGGGCAATGCAATGTTCACAACCGCGAGTGTGGCGGCTGCGAAGCAGTGGAAGTTCACGCCCTTCACGAAAGAAGGCCAGCCGGTGGCGTTCACGTCTGTATTGATCTTCAGTTATACGAAGTGACGGCGCGGCTGGGGGTTGCCGGCCAGCTGGACTTCCGCCACAGACTGCTCGGGATAGAATGGGGGCGTGCTGCGCAGGCTCGCCCCTGTTCTGCTGGCTGTCATTGCCCTGGCGAACGGAGAGACCTGGACCGGGAAAGTAGTCGGGATCCAGGACGGCGACACGATCACGATCTTACGAGTGGGACGGCCGGTACGGGTGCGTCTGGACGGAGTGGACTGTCCGGAGTTGGGACAGGCGTTCGGGGGCAAGGCCCGGGAGCGGGTGTCGGTGCTGGTGTTTGGGAGCGTGGTCGTGGTGCGTGAGAGCAATGTGGCGTCAGGGCGGGACCGGTACGGGCGGGTTGTCGGGCAGGTGATCCTGCCGGATGGCCGGAACCTGAACCGGGTGTTGGTGGCGGAAGGATTGGCATGGTGGTACCGGCGGTATGCGCCGCGGGATGCGGTGCTGGCTGATCTGGAAGAGCGGGCGCGCGAGTCGGGGTTGGGTTTGTGGGCGGACGCGGATCCGGAGCCGCCGTGGTTGTGGCGCGCGCAGAAGCGAAAGAGGCTCGTGGGCGAGGCGGCCGGGCGATTAGAATAGCGGCAGGATGAAAAGCTACCGCAAGGAACTGTGGTTCGAGGTCCCCGCTCGCCGCGGGTTTGTGAATATTACCCCAGAGATTGAGCGCTGCCTGGGCGACAGCGGGATTCGCGAAGGGCTGTGCCTGGTGAACGCCATGCACATCACGGCGAGCGTGTTCATCAATGATGACGAGAGTGGGCTGCATCACGACTACGAGGTGTGGCTGGAGAAGATTGCTCCGCATGAGCCGGTACGGGGGTATCACCACAACCGGACGGGCGAGGACAACGCCGATGCGCACATGAAGCGGCAGGTGATGGGGCGGGAAGTGGTGGTGGCGATTACGGAGGGCCGGTTGGATTTCGGGCCCTGGGAGCAGATCTTCTACGGGGAGTTCGACGGGCGGCGGCGGAAACGGGTCCTGGTGAAGATTATCGGCGAATGAAGCCGTGCAATCCATAGGGGATTGCCGTGAATTATCTGTCCCTTTAGGTATGAGCAGTTCTTGCGGGGCGGTGCTACACTGGAGCCGCCACGAGGAAACTTGCCATGGCTCAACCGCCTGTCCTTGTTGATTTGGATGCGGCAAACTTCGAGTCTCTGCCGTGTTGCGGCGTCGTGAACGAATCGCATTCCGGACGATGCGACAAGAACAAATGGCTCAAGACTTACCTCAAGAAGGGGCTTCGGGCGAAGGTCATGCTGGGCGCCAACGGGCGTCAGTGCGGCTATATCGAGTACTTGCCCGGAGAGTATGCCTGGCGGGGTGTGGAGGCTCGTGGATATCTGTTCATCCACTGCCTGTGGACGCACTACAAGGCCAACCAGCACCAGGGCTACGGCAGCCGGATGATCCAGGCTTGTGTGGAAGATGCCGCGGCGGCCGGCATGCACGGCGTGGCGGTGGTGGCTCGGGAGGAGCCTTGGCTCGCGTCGGCGGCAGTGTTTCTGAAAAACGGTTTCGAGGTAGTGGATACGGCTCCGCCCGACTACCAGTTGCTGATCCGGAAGCTGAATTCCGATGCCGCCAATCCGCGCTTCAAGAGTGGTTGGGAAGACCGGTTGAAGAAGTACGGTCAGGGGCTGACGATTATCCGCTCGAATCAGTGCTCGCATATCGCGAAGTTCGCCGATGAGATTGCGCAGACGGCGGAGCAGGATTACGGGATTAAGCCGACTATCGTCCAGATCAAATCGCACCGGGATGCGCAGAATGCTCCGACGCCGTACGCCGTGTTCGCCCTGATCCGGGATGGCGTGTTGCTGGCCGATCACCAGATCAGTTGTACACGGTTCCACAACATCATGAACGCCCGGCCGCGGTAGACGGCTGCTCACTGGCGCGCTGGCCGCTGGGGTAGGAGACCTCGTGCGAGACGTTTGGGCCGTGCTGGGGCATTCCTGTTTCGAGCCGGGTTTGCCTTGACTTAGTGATTGTATCCGGGTAATATTATTACATCCGGGTAGAAGTGCTCGGAGTAACGAGACTTCTCCGTGATTCCAGCTAACAACAGAACCTACACCGCCTTTGCGGGTGCCCGTTGGATCGCGGGCGGAAGCCTGGCTGAGGTTGCGGCCACGGCGAAGATCGCCCTGGATGAGAATCTGTGGGCGCAGGTGCTGATCTTCGACGACGTGACCAGCGAGGTGGTGGATGTGGACTTCCGCGGCGATGTCTCGGACGTCGTGGCCCGGATCGTTGAGAAGGACCAGCGCGTCGTGGCGAAGGTGGACGACCAAGCCATGGGGGAGACTGCCCGGGGGCCGGGCCGGCCCAGGTTAGGGGTGGTTGCGCGGGAAGTCACGCTGCTGCCGCGTCACTGGGCCTGGTTGGCGAGCCAGCCTGGGGGCGCCTCGGTGGCTTTGCGGAAGCTGGTGGAGCAGGCCAGCCGGGCGAATCAGGGCCGGGACCGGCGGCGCCACGCCAAGGATTCGACGTATCGATTCTTGTCGGCGATGGCCGGCAATCTGCCGGGATTTGAAGAGGCTACCCGGGCGCTGTTCGCCGATCAGGCGGCGCAGTTTGCCGCGCTGGTGGCCGCGTGGCCTGGCGACATTGGGGCGCATGCGAGGAAGTTGGCCGCCCCTGCTTTTGAGGCGCACGAAGATTCGGCCCTCTGAACCTTTACCATTCGATCCATTTCAGGAGGCTACGATGCTGTCCAGCGCGGAACGCAAAGAGATCAACCGGAAGTATAAAGAGCAGAAGCCCAACATGGGGATTTTCGCCGTGCGGTGTGCGGCGGGCGGCCTGGTTTGGGTGGGGTCCACCCGAAACCTGGATGCCGCTAAGAACTCGCATTGGTTTGCTTTGGGGCACGGGTCGCATCGGGATCGGGCGCTGCAGGAGGCTTGGAATGGGTACGGGGCGGAGGCGTTTGTTTATGAGGTCCTGGAGAAGCTCGATGAGGATCTGCTGCCGATCGCGGTGGCTGACGTCTTGAAAGAGAAACGGGGTCTGTGGGTCGAGCAGTTGGGGGCTCGGGTGGTGCTGAGCTAGGGGCTGTTGGCTGTTGGAATGGTTGGGGTTGGGGTTCAGTTGGTTGCTGGGTTGGGGCGGGCCCCCGCCTTCGCCTGCGGCTCCGACGGGGGTAAGGCTGGGGGTGGCGGTTCGGGTTGATGCGACCTTGGACTTTTTGGCAGGATGCGGCTCGGTTATTATTGCCGCTTGGCCGGCATGCGGCGGCCGTTCTGGATGAGCGTCAGGCCCGTTGCTTTGCCTTCGGCGTCCAGGTCAAAGACGATTTCCGCCTCGATTACCTTCGGGTAGAAGGTATTGGCGGACTTGGCGAAGATCGGGATCTTGCCTTGACCGGTCGCCTGCGTCATGAGCTGGTCGCCTTCCAGCGTGACGGCCAGGATGAACGTGGGGGCGATTGAGTAGTTACCCACGAACTTCTCCAGCGCCTCATTCGAGAGCTTGAGCTCGGCGGGCTTTTCCGGCACAGGCAGGTCCAGGCCCAGCATCAGTTTCACCAGTTCCTGGGCCAGTTTGTCGGGCTGTCCCGGGATTACGTTGTTCAGCGCGACGACCACCAGATGCTGGCTGGGCACCCGGACGATGCGGGTGTTGAAGCCGTTGATGCCGCCGCTGTGATTGATCTGCTCCACTCCGTCTTCCGTCTTCACGGTCCAGCCATAGGCGTAGTTCTTCCGGATTGGCGTGAAGTAGCGCTTGTAGGCCTCCGTCGACAGGATCTTGTGGGCGGTCAGGGCTTCGTCCCACTTCATGAGGTCGAGTGTCGTGGAGTAGAGCGAACCGGCGGCGTGCGGGATGGACATGTCCAGGAACTTCGCGTTCTGGAGCGTGGTTCCGGTTCGTTCGTAGCCGGCGGCGCGGCGCGGCAACACCGTCACCGTGTCGTCGTAGCCGGTGTCATTCATGCCGAGCGGGGACAGGATGTTCTTGCGGAGGTAGTCCGCGTAACTGCCGCCGGTCACCTTCTCGATGATGTAGCCCAGCAGGACGTAGCCGGAGTTGGAGTAGTTGAAGCTCGAGCCGGGCGCGAAGTCCAATGGCTTGTCGAGGAACTTCTTGAGGGACTCGGCGGGCGGCGAGGCAAGGGTCATCGTCTTCGCGTATTCGGGGAAATTCGTGAAGTTGGGAATGCCTGAGGTGTGCGTGAGTAAGTGATGAATGGTGATGGGCTTCCAGGCATCGGGGCAGGGCGCGACATAGTTGCAGACGGGATCGTCGAGCTTCAGTTTGCCCTGGTCGGAGAGCAGCAGGACCGCCATGGCGGTGAACTGTTTCGTGATGGAGCCCAGGCGGAACTTGGTGTCTGGGGTGACGGGCTCGCTCCATTCGAAATTGGCCATGCCGTAGCCTTTGCTGAGGACGATTTTGCCGTCCTTGGCGACGAGAATCGCCCCGTTGAACCGGTCCTGGCTGGTGTAGCCGCGGATCTGTTCCTCCAGGCGCTGAGGGGTGGCGGGGGTGGCGGTTTGGGCCGCGGCGAGGGCGGCAGAGGCGAGTAATAGGAAGGATCGACGGTACCACATAAGGATCGCTCGTCCCATTGTCGCTACAATCAAAGGAGCCCCAAGTAAATTCACATGCTTAGTCTCCTCGACCGACTGAAACAAGGTATACAGAAGACCCGCACCGGCCTGGTCAGCAAGGTGGAAGACGTTCTTCTCGGCAAGAAAGAGATCGACGCCGATCTGCTGGAAGAGCTCGAATACACGTTGATTTCGGCCGATATCGGGGTGCGGACCGCCAATGAAATCCTGGAAGGGATCCGGCAGCGGGTGGACCGCCACCTGGTGAACGATCCTTCAGAGCTGCGGCAGTTGATCAGCGAGCACCTGCTGGGCGTACTGGAGGCGAGTGACCGGCCGTTGAACTTTGCGGCCGAGGCTCCGACGGTGGTGCTGATGGTAGGGGTGAACGGGTCGGGCAAGACGACGACGACGGGCAAGCTGGCGGCGCGGTTTTCGGGCGAAGGCAAAACCGTACTAATGTGTGCGGCCGATACGTTCCGGGCGGCGGCGATCGAGCAGTTGGAAGTGTGGGGCCAGCGCACGAAGAGCGACATTATCCGGCAGTCGCAGGGCTCCGATCCAAGCGCGGTGGTGTTTGACGCGCTGCACGCGGCGAGGGCGCGCAAGAGCGATGTCCTGCTGGTGGACACGGCGGGGCGGTTGCACACGAAGTCGAATCTCATGGTCGAGCTGGAAAAGATGCGGCGGACAGCGGGCCGGGTGATTGAGGGGGCTCCGCACGAGGTTTGGCTGGTGTTGGACGCGACGACGGGCCAGAACGGGCTGGAGCAGGCGCGCAAGTTCACTGAGTCGGCCGGAGTGACCGGGTTGATCCTGACGAAGTTGGACGGTACCGCGAAGGGCGGCATCGTGGTGGCGATTACACGTGAGCTGAATCTGCCCATCCGCTTCATCGGCGTAGGCGAGCAGGCTGAGGATCTGCTGCCGTTCGAGCCCGAAAAGTTCATCTCCTCGCTGTTTGAGGCATAAGCATGGACTACTTACGAATTGCTCTTGATTTGGCCAAACAAGGCCAAGGCCGGGTGGCTCCGAATCCATCGGTAGGCGCTGTCCTGGTGCGGGATGGCGCTGTTGTGGGGCAGGGCTATCATACCTGGGCGGGCGTGAAGCACGCCGAAGTACTGGCGATTGAAGACGCGGGCGACCAGGCGCGCGGCGCGACGCTCTACATCAACCTGGAGCCGTGCTGCCACATGGGGCGGACGGGGCCGTGCGTGGAGGCGCTGATTGCCGCCGGCGTGAAGAAAGTGGTGGCGATCCAGGAAGACCCGAATCCGCAGGTGGCGGGGCAGGGCTTTGCGCGGCTGCGGGCCGCGGGTGTCGAGGTGGAGATCGAGCCGTCGCTGGCCGAGGAAGCCACCGACCTCAACCTGGCCTTTTTCCACTACATGAAGACGGGCCGGCCGCTGGTGACGCTGAAGTCGGCGTTGACCTTGGACGGGAAGATTGCGGCTCCGGAAGACAACTCCGGGTGGATCACGTCGGAGCGGGCGCGCGCGCATGTGCAGCAGATCCGGCACCTGCATGATGCCATCCTGACGGGGATCGACACGGTGCTTTCCGACGATTGTCTGTTGACGGACCGCAGCGGGTTGGAGCGGTCGCGGCCTTTGCTGCGCATTGTGGTGGATTCGCAGTTGCGCATTCCGCTGACTTCGAAGATGGTGCAGAGCTGTCAGCATGACTTGCTGGTGGTGTCCAGTTCGGTAGCCTCTCCGGCGCGGCGGCATGAGTTGGAGAAGCATGGCGTGGAAGTGCTGGCGGCCGACGGACCGGGCGGGCGCACGGATCTGAAGAAGATCGTGCAGGTGCTGGGTACGCGCAAGTACTTGTCGCTGATGATCGAAGCGGGCAGCAAGGTGAACTGGTCGGCGCTGGAGTATGGCGTGGCGGACCGGATCTTCTTCTACTACGCTCCAAAGATTCTGGGCGGATTGCAGTCGCTGCCGGTAGCGGGCGGGATCGGCAAGCGGCGGCGGGCCGATGCGATCCGGTTCACGGGCACGAAGCTGCACGTGATTCCGCCGGATGAGTTCGCGGTGGAAGCCTGGCTCAAGAAGAGCTGACGCATGTTTACAGGGATCATCGAAGAGCTCGGGATTGTTGAGGCGATTCAGCCGCGATCGACGGGCAGCCGGCTGCGCGTGCGGGCTCCGCTGGTGTGCTCGGATGCAAAAGAGGGCGACAGTATCTGCGTGAGCGGCGTGTGTCTCACCGCTGTGGACCTGAAACCCGGGAGTTTTGGCGCGGATGTGTCGCCGGAGACCTTGACCCGGACGAGCCTGCGGCTGGCCAAGGTGGGCGCTCCGGTGAATCTGGAGCGCGCGCTGCTGCCAACGACACGGCTGGGCGGGCATATCGTGCAAGGGCACGTGGATGGGGTGGGGTCGATTGTTTCCATCGATCTGTTGGGGGATGACAACTGGCTGCTGCGGGTGCGGGCGCCCCAGGAGTTGGACCGGTATCTGGCGTTCAAGGGGTCGGTCGCGATCGACGGGATCAGTTTGACGATTGCCTCGATTGAGAACTGCGAAGTGTCCGTGGCGGTGATTCCCCATACGTACTCGCATACGACGCTGAAGGAGAGGAAGCCGGGGGACCCGGTGAACCTCGAGACGGATGTGCTGGCGAAGTATGTGGAGAAGATGCTGGGGCAGTTGGATGTGAAGCGGTCCACGATTACTCTCGAGGGGCTGCTGGAGCAGGGGTACTGACCGTTCGCCCTGTGCGACCTCAGTACGACTTCGCACCTCCGCCCGTTACTCGTAGCGGAGGGCGTCTACCGGGTCCAGGTTGGCTGCCTTCAACGCGGGCCACGTTCCGAAGAAGAGACCGATGGTTACCGAAACTCCGAAGCCCAGCGTGATCGCCCAACCGGGCACGATCGAGGGCAGGGAAGGCACCAGCTTGCCGATGATCAGCGTCAACAGGACCGAGACCAGGACGCCTAACGCTCCGCCCAGGCCGGTCAGGGTCACCGCTTCCATCAGAAACTGAGCGATGATGTCGCCTTTGCGAGCTCCGATGGCTTTGCGGATGCCGATCTCCTTGGTTCGTTCCGTCACCGAGACCAGCATGATGTTCATGACTCCAATGCCGCCGACGAGCAGGCCGAGGCTGGAGAGAGCGACGGACACGACCACGATCACGCTGAGGATTCCGTCCAGGCGATTGATGATCTGATCGGCGGTGGTGAGGCCGAAGTCATCGTCGGCTCCGGCAGGGGTGCGGCGCACGCGGCGCAGCAACTGGCGGATCTCCTCAAAGGCCTCGTCGCGCATGCCCGGGCGGGCCTGGGCTACGAGGATCAGCCGGTCTTCGGTAGGGAAGCGGGCCCGCGCGGTCTGGTAGGGGATGACGATCTGGGTGTCCTGGCCGTTCTGGCCGAAGAAGCCGCCTTTGGCTTCCGCGAAGACTCCGATGACCGTGTATTCGGTGCCGGCGACGCTGAGAGTGCGGCCGACGGAGCGGCCGTCGGGGAAGAGGGCTTCGGCCACCAGCGGGCCGATGACGCAGATGCGGACTCCGCGCTCCGCCTCCTCGGGTGTGAAGACGCGTCCTTCCTTCACCTCGCGTGGTTGCAGGGTGAAGGCGTTTCCGCTGTAGCCCACCAGGCTGATGTTTTCGGTCTCGAAGCCAGGCACACGGGCGGTGATGAGTCCGCTGGTTTCGGAGGTGACATAGAGCTGGAGGCTGACATCCTCGACGGCCCGCACGCTGAGCTTGATGTACTCGGCGTATTCGGGCAGGATGACGCGGCGCTTCATCTCCTTGAGGGAGCCGGGGGCGCTGGGGTCGCGATTGAAGCGGTTGATAAAGATGTTGTTGGGCCCGAACTCGGCGAAGAAGGTGACAATGCCGGCGCGCAGTCCGCTGGTGAGGCTGCCGACGGTGACCACCGTGGTGATGCCGATGACGATGCCCAGGATGGTGAGGCTGCTGCGGAAGCGGTGGGTCCAGACCGCATCGAGGGCCATGTTGACGTTCTCGCCAAGATGCATGCGTACCATGGCTAGTCGGCCCTCAGTGCTTCCACGGGATCGAGACGGGCGGCGCGGGAGGCGGGGTACCAGCCGGAGAGGATCCCCACTGCGCTGGATACGAAAAGGGACAGGAAGACGTAAGGCCAGGTGACGGCGAGATGGACTCCGGCGATGAGGGAGGCGATGCGGGCGACTCCGGCTCCGATGCCGAGCCCGATGAGGCCGCCGATGGCGGAGAGGAAGACGGCTTCCAGGAGGAACTGGAGCATGAGGTCCGTGCGGCGGGCGCCGAGGGATTTGCGGACGCCGATCTCGCGGGTGCGTTCCGTGACGGAGACGAGCATGATGTTCATGATCACGATGCCGCCGACGACCAGGGAGATGCACGTAATGGGCACGACCACGGCTCCGATCAGGCCCATGATGCGTCCGATGAACTCGCGGATGGAATCGGGCGTAATGGTGTCGAAGTTGTCCGGTTTGCCTGGGCGGGCTTTGAAGCGGGTGCGGAGGGCGACGCGCGAGAGATCGAGGGCCTGTTCCAGGGTGAGGCCGGTTTCCGGGCGGGCTCGCGCGAACAGCAGGATGGACTTCTCGGGTCCGTAGAGGCGGTTGAAGACGGTGGCCGGAATGAAGGCGACGTTGTCCTGCGACTGGCCTCCGGCGCTGCCGATCTTCTCCTGGACGCCAATGATGGTGAACTCGTAACCGCTGATCTTGATGATCTTACCGAGGGGCGAGCGGTCTGGGAAGAACTCGGTGCGGACGTCCTCGCCGATGACGGCGACGGCTATTTTGTTGTGCTCTTCCTGCTCTGTGAAGAAGCGGCCGTCGGTGAGGTTCACCTCGCGGATTTCGGCCAGGTTGGCGGAGACGCCGATGATGGACGTGCTCTCGAGCAGGCGGCTCTCGAAGTGGATGTCTTCGGCGCGCAGGCGGTAGGGGCTATAGAGGACCTGATCTCCGGTGGTCTGGCGGAGGTAAGCGTAGTCGTCCTGGCGGATCTGGTGGTTGTACTTGAGCTTCTCGATGCGTTCGCGGCGCGACATGCGGCCGACCTGGAGGAGTTGCCCGATCTGGTAGCCGTCGCTGCCGAAGACCTTGGAGGTGGTCTCTTCGGCGTAATTGCCGAGTCCTTCGATGGCTGCGCCGACGATGACGACGCTGCTGACTCCGATGATGACCCCGAGGAGAGTCAGGAAACTGCGCAGCTTGTGGGCACGAAGCGAGGCGACAGCCAGGGATGCCGCCGTGGTGACGGTGTAGGTAAATCTCATTGGGTCGGATGTTTCATAGATTATGATTCATCGGCAGAACGGGGGTTGCATAACAGGGTACAATGAAAATGATCTGGTGGCGGTTTTGACCGACCATCAGTGAATAAAAGCAGAAGGCTGTGGAGATTTCCAACAGCCACTAAGCGTTCGGACAACGCCAGCCCCGGGGTGGAGGGGTTCACTCAAGCTGGCCGTTGGTTGCAGCGAAGCTGAGCAGCAAGTGACTCGTAGAAGTCCGGCTTGGATCGCATGGTTGGAGGAGGCTGGCCGTGGGACTTTCACTTCAAAGTCTGCCGCCCCGCATACTGACGGGAGGCTCGGCAGATCAAAGCTGGCAGGCGGATGCCGGCCGCTACCGCATTGAATTCACCGGAAACATCCTAGAAGACCTTCGCTTCGAGACGTCGCGCGCCATGAACGGGTACGCGTGTCTCGGCATGGGCGGAGTTCTGTTGGGACGGCGAAGTGCGGATGGCGACGTGGTGGAGGCCTGGAAGACGATCGCCTGCGATCATTCCCGAGGCCCTGGTTTTCTGCTTTCGGCGCGCGATGAGGCGGCTTTAAGTCCATTTCTGGAAGGCATTTGCGCCGTCCCGGACGAGGGCGGAGAGACACAGTCCCCGCTGCAAATCCTGGGTTGGTTTGTTTCGCACCCGAAGGGCGACCTGGAAGCGACGGACGTGGAGCTGGAGCTTCACAGCCACTATTGGCTGGGCCAGGGTTTCCTGATGATTGTGCGGCCCGACCGGTTAGGCGACGCAGAAGTGCAGATCTACCTGCCCTCGAGCGAAACGCCCGGACAGATGGATGCGGTGGAGCCGCAGTTGATCATCGAGCCGCAGCCGATCGCCAAGCGCGACCTGGGCCAGCGGCGCCAGAAGAAGACACTCGAGGCTCCGGCGGTTTTGGCTGCCCTGAGTGGTCAGCAGTTGGAACCGGCCAGGCTGCAGCCCGAAAACAGCGAGCAGCCGTCCGAGCCAGTCGAGCCGCAGGTTGCGCAAAACGCGCAGGAAGCCGCTCAACCGGCTGAGGCCGAGACCCCGCGCAGGGCGCCTAATCCCCGGGCGATCCCCTACTTACTGGCCTTCTCGGTCGTGCTCATGGGCTTGGGCGTGGCTGGATTTATGATGATTGTCCGGCCTCGGACGCCTGCCATGAAGGTTGTCTCGGTGAAGGCTGATCCGCCGATGGAGATGCTTTCGCTGCACGCGACGCACCATGATGGCGAATTTGTCATCACCTGGAATGGGACCTCTGCCTCTGTACGGTACGCAAGCGGGGCCTCGTTGGAGCTGCACACGAACGGCAAGGTTGTCGTCCTCCCGCTGTCCCGCAAGGAAATGCTCTCCGGGGAGTTCCGGTTCAAGCAGAAGCAGGGGACCGCGGGGATGCTGGCCAAGCTGGTGCTGCAGGGCGAAGGCGGCGGCAGCTTCGACGAGACGACAGAGATCGCC
This sequence comes from Paludibaculum fermentans, assembly GCF_015277775.1. Lineage (NCBI taxonomy): Bacteria > Pseudomonadati > Acidobacteriota > Terriglobia > Bryobacterales > Bryobacteraceae > Paludibaculum > Paludibaculum fermentans. The sequence goes on along the minus strand of NZ_CP063849.1, from coordinate 1,806,787 downwards.
GGTGCCGGTGTCGCGGTTGCCTCCATGCTGCCGGTGACACCAGAGATGGTGCCTCCCGCCCGCAAGCAAAAAAACTAACTCAGTCAAGAATCGTTTTTCATCTTCTCTTACGTGGACGGAATATCTTTCGTCCAGGAGAACTTTGCGGCGGATATGCGGTATTGCGGATATTCACTCCGCAACATTAGTGTGCAAACGGCACATCCGTTATATCGGGCGCGCTAGTTTTCCTATTCGACTCCGATCTCGAAAAGAGGACTTGGCATGAAGCGATTTCTGTCTGTATTTGGGCTGCTGGCTGTCTCGGCGTTCGCCGCGCAGGCGGCCGATATTGTCGATACCGCGGTGAGCGCGGGCAGTTTCAAGACTTTGGTGGCCGCGGTGAAGGCTGCGGGCCTGGTGGAGACCTTGAAGAGCCCCGGACCGTTCACGGTGTTCGCACCGACGGATGAGGCCTTTGCCAAGCTGCCGGCGGGCACGGTGGAGGGGCTGCTGAAGGATCCGGAGAAGCTGAAGAAAATCCTCACCTACCATGTGGTGGCCGGCAAGGTCATGGCGGCGGATGTGGTCAAGCTGAAAAGCGCCAAAACCGTGGAAGGCGAAAACGTCAAAATCACGGTGGCCGGCTCGAAGGTGATGGTCAACCAGGCGAATGTGGTGAAGACAGATATTGCCTGCGACAATGGCGTGATTCACGTGATCGACACCGTGATTATGCCGAAGAAGTAGACCGGGTCCGCCGTTCCATCGGGCGCCCATGGGGGCACCCACTCCACCTCACGTTGCCATCTGATGGCGATTGAATGACAGGCCCGGGGTATGCCCACCCGGGCCTATTTGTTCACATCAGGGTATGGGCTCATGTCGTATGATGTTGCTGTACAAACCTCTCGCAAGGTGGCACAACCGATGTTCAAAACGATTTTTACACTGACCTCACTGTTGGTGCTGAGTCTGAATGCTTTCGCGGCCGGCGTCACCGGCACCTGGAAGATGTCCGCTCAGGCGCCGGACGGCAATACTCACAAGTTCGATTTGGTGATCAAGGAAGCTGGCGGCAAGTTTGATGGCTCGCTGGTGTCGGAGCAGGGTACGCTGCCATTGCAGGACCTGGCTGTGACCAGCGAAGATGTTGCCTTCAAGATCACGATGGATTTTGGCCAGATCGCGTTCAAGCTGAAGCAGGACGGCGATGCGTTGAAGGGCAACCTGGTGTTGCCGGACGGCAGCACGGGCCCGGTGACCGGCAGCCGTGACGGTGCGTCGGCGGCCCCGCCGCCACTCCGACCGCGGCCAGCGACGCCACCGGCAAGTGGAAGATCGTTTCCAAGGATGCCGAGGGCCGCGAGATGAAGAGCACGCTGGACCTGAAGCAGGACGGCTCCAAGCTGACCGGCAACATCATCCTCGAGAGCGGCGACGAAGCTCCGATCTCCGACGGTACGGTGGACGCCGGCGCGTTCTCGTTTAAGATCCCAACGGGCGAAGGTTCGTTCTCGGTGAGCGGCAAGATCGAGGGCACGGCGGTGAAGGGCACGTTCCAGACGCCGAACGGCACGAAGGGCTCTTTCAGCGGCTCCAAGTAGACAATCTCTATCTCTTCTCCCTACGGCCCAGCCCCGGAAGCAGTTTCCGAGGCTGGGCCGTTTTGCTCTCCTTGCCAGTCTGGTAAAGTATTCAAACGAAGAGGAGCTTACCGGATGTCCAATCCAATCACCCGCCGTGTTTTTGTTTCCGCCCTGGCGGCGGCGCCCGCCGTGCTGGCCGGCGATAAATCGGGCCTGAAGAGGCCCATGACGGGCAATGGCGCGTACATGTTCGAGGTGATCCACGACTGGGGCGAGCTGCCGCGGACGATCAAGTACGGGAACACGCACGGTGTAGGCGTCGATTCGCAGGGACATGTGTATGTGCACCACACGGTGCATGCGACCTCTGAGTCGGAGGACACGATGGTGGTCTTCGACAAGAAGGGTAAGTTCGTGCGGAGCTGGGGCAAGGAGTTCAAGGGCGGAGCGCACGGCCTGACGCTGCGTAAGGAAGGCCGCGACGAGTTCCTCTACCTCTGCGATACCAAGCGCGCCCTGGTGGGCAAGTACACGCTGAAGGGCGACAAGGTGTGGGAGACGGGCTATCCGTCGGAGTCGCCGGGCTACAAGCCGGGGGCGGACGGGAAGAAGCAGAAGTTCAGCCCGACCAACCTGGCGGTGGCGCCCAACGGGGACGTGTATGTAGGCGACGGGTACGGGTCGAGCTACATCAACGTGTACAACGCGAAGGGCGAGTGGAAGTTCTCGTTCGGCGGCAAGGGCAAGGCGGCGGGGCAGCTGGATTGCCCGCACGGCATCGCCTTTGACCACCAGGCGAAGGAGCCGCGGATTCTGGTGGCGGATCGCAGCAACCGGCGGCTGCAGTACTTCTCGCTGGACGGCAAGCACCTGGGTTTCGGCGGCGAGGGCGACGTGAAGATGCCCTGCCACTTCGACCAGCGCAAGGGCCTGCTGCTGGTGCCGGACCTGGAAGCGCGCGTCACGCTGATGGACACCAGCTACAAGGCGGTGGCGCAGTTGGGCGAGGACGATACGAACACCTGGAGCAAACTGCGCAAGGAGCCGCGCGACAAATTCATCCCCGGCAAGTTCATCTGTCCGCATTCGGCGTGCTTCGACAGAGACGGGAACATTTTTGTGGTCGAATGGGTTGAGGTCGGCCGGGTCACGAAGCTGCGGCGAGTGGCTTAGGGCGGGCCTGCAACTCAAACATGGATCCGATCACAATCCGGTTGGCCGATCCGGCCGACGCAGAATTCCTGGTGCGCGGCAACGCGACGATGGCGCTGGAGACCGAGCATCTGTCGCTGGATCTCGACCGCCTGCGCGATGGCGTCCACGCGCTGTTTGAAGATACTTCGCGCGGGGTCTACTACTTGGCGGAAGTGAAGGGCCGGCGGGTGGGCCAGATGATGATCACCTACGAGTGGTCGGACTGGCGCAACGGCATGTTCTGGTGGATCCAGAGCGTGTGGGTGGAGCCCGAGTTCCGCGGACAGGGCATCTTCAAGGCGCTGTATGCGCATGTGGAGCAACTGGCGCGCGCCGATGCCGGAGTGTGCGGGCTGCGGCTCTATGTCGAGCAGGACAACGAGCGGGCGCAGGGTACCTATGTCCGCTGCGGCATGAAACGTACGGCGTATCAGATGTTCGAAGCGGACTTTGTGTTGAACCGCACGGAGTAGCTGGCGGCGGCATGGAGATCATTCAGCACTGGATCACGCAATACGGCTATTTCGGCATCGCAGCCCTGCTGGCGCTGGGCATTGTGGGCTTGCCGATTCCCGACGAAACCCTACTGACGTTCGCCGGCTACCTGATCTTTAAGGGCGAACTGAAGGCGCTGCCCACCGGGCTGGCTGCACTGGCCGGCAGTATGTCCGGGATCACGATCAGCTACGTCCTGGGCCGGACGACCGGGTATCCGCTGCTGCACAAGTATGGACGCTATGTCAGGATCTCGCAGAAGGAGATCGACAAGGTCCACGACTTCTACCACCGGACGGGCGGGCTGGCGCTCACCTTCGGCTACTTCATCGCCGGCGTGCGCCACCTGACGGCGTATGTCGCTGGAGCCTCGAAGCTGGAGTGGCCGATTTTCGCAGCCTTTGCCTACGGCGGAGCGCTGCTGTGGGCGAGCACCTTCCTGACGCTGGGCTACCTGTTGGGCGAACGCTGGGGCACGATTCTGGAGGCCGCGCATCGCTTTGGGCTGGTGGCCGGTCTCGTATTGGGTGCGGCAGCCGCGGGTTACGGCTGGTGGTGGTGGCGGCGCAGGTCCCGAGCCAGGGCTAACGACGGGCCAACCACTTGATGATGGCCTCGGCCTGAGTCAGTGCGACGTAGTGGCCGGCGTTCTTGACGGGGACGAACTCGGCGCCCGGAATGACGCCCGCCAGGTATTCCGCGTTCTTGATGGAAGCGATGCGGTCCTGTTCTCCGTGCCAGATTCGCACCGGAACCCGGATGGATTCATATTCGAAGCCCCAGTCGCGGCTCATCAGGAGCATGTCGTGAACCAGGCCGGAGGTGCCCTGGCGGAACGCTTCGGCGCGATCGGCCATCATTATCTCCACCATTTCCTCCTGTCTGAGCGCCTTGGCATCGGAGGGCACTTCTTCCGCGGCGCGATCCAACTCGAACTGGCGTGGATTCAACTGCCGGCGCGCGTCCAGTTGTTGCAGGCGGCGGCCCATGAGGCCGGGCATCCAGCCGGCGAGGCGGACCTGGAACATCCAGCCGCGTGGGGCTTCCAGGCGCAGTTCCTCGACATCCATGACGGTGATGGGGGCGGCGATGGCTACGAGGTCGACGCGGTCCGGCAGGCGGGCGGCGATGGCCAGGGCAAGGGGCGCGCCGGCCGACCAGCCGAGGACACTGAACTTTGGCGCCCCCAATTGTTCAGCGAGTTCACCGGCGTCGATGGCCCAATCCGCGTAATTGCCGACATCATCGATCGGAGATAGGCCAACGCCGGGCCGGTCGATGCCGATCCAGCGGATGCCGAAGCGCCGCAGCAGTTGCTCGTTGGCGATCATCTCCAGGCGGGAGCCCAGGAAGCCGTGGAAGTAAAAGACCGGGCGGCCGCCTGGGTCGCCGCGTTCGACAACGCCGACGCGGCGTCCGTCGTGCAGCACGATTGTCCGGCCCGGGGCGCCGGTGTCGCGCGGTTCAACTTGCCGGCTGGGTCCGATGAGGTACCAGGCGCCGGCCGCCACGACTGCAGCGGCAACCGGCAATGCCACCCAACGAAGTCTCATGCGTGCTTCAATACCTCGCGAGCGCAATTGTAGCCGGGCGCGCCCATGACTCCGCCGCCGGGATGGGCGCCGGAGCCACACAAATACAGCCCAGGGACCGGCGTCCGATATCGGGCCCACCCCGCCACGGGACGCATGACGAACATCTGTTCAAAGCTCATTTCACCATGAAAGATATTACCTCCAGTGAGACCGAAGCGGCGCTCCAGGTCGAGCGGAGTAAGTACCTGCATGTCTACGACGACATCGCGGATGTTGGGGCAGTACTCGGCGATGAGGTCGAGGACGTGGCTGCCGTAAGGCTCGCGCAAGTCGTCCCAGGATGTTGAGCCGCTGCCGTCGTCGAAGCCGCCGCGCGTAGCCGTGGGCGGCTGCAGCGTATCAGGAGAGTACTGCAGGAACGCGCCCATCACGTGATGGCCGGCCGGCGCCAGCGATGGGTCGTACACCGTCGGGATGGTGAGTTCGATCAGCGGCCGCTGCGATGGGCGGCCATATTTGGCGTCGTCCCACGCGCGCTCCACATATTCGATGGAAGGGCAGATGTGCATGGTGGCGCCATGCAGGGGGAGCGGCGCTCCGGGATAGCCGGTGAACTGGGGCAGGCCGCGCAAGGCGAAGTTGATCTTGAGAGAGGTTCCTTCGCAGCGGAATTGCCGGATGGAGGCGGTGAAATCGGGGGGCAGGAGCGCGGGATCGAGGAGTTCGAGAAAGGTTCTCTTGGGATCGAGGTTGGATGCAACCACGGGCGCCTGGCACTCGTCACCACTATGGAGCACGACGCCCCGGGCTTTCCCGTACCGGACAATAATCTGCGCCACCGGTGCGTCAGTTAGGATCGTTGCGCCGTGCTCCTTTGCCGAAGCGGCGAGGGCCGATGCAACAGCGCCCATGCCGCCGCGCACGAAGCCCCACAGGCCGCGCTGGCCGGCCACGCCGCCCATGCAGTGGTGCAGCAGGATGTATGCCGTGCCGGGCGAGCGAGGGCCGCCGTTGGCGCCGATCACCCCGTCTGTCGCGAGCGTGACCTTTACCTCGGGCGATTCGAACCACTCATCCAGGAAGTCGCTGGCGCTCATCGAGAAGATCTTCACCCGGCCCGTCATTTCAGCGGTGCTGAGGCCGCGGATCCAGCCGGCCAGGCGCAGCCATTCCAGCAGCGCGCCCAACCCGCCTGGCGGGAATGGCGGCGGCGTGGTGAACAGGCGGCTTTCGGCCACCTGGGCCAGCTTCTCCAGGTGGGCCTCGTAGGCGGGGAACCTCCGGGCATCGTGTGTTGAGAATCTGACGATTTCGTCGAGGGTCTTCCGGCCATCCTGCCTGCCGGCTTTCCCCAGGTATGCCGCGCAGGTGAGGCCGTTGTGGCCTGCGCCAATCACGATCGCATCGAATTGGCCCGAGTGCATTGCTGTGAGACTACCAACGCGGCGGGCCTCCTGCAACAATGGAGGAACCCTAACCTGCCCACCATGACCACCCGCGAAAACCTGATCAGTCAACTGCGCGCGTACAGCGCCTTCAACCCGCACGAAGAGACGATGCGTGTGCGTATCCTGGCGTTCGTTGAGCAGCATCCCGATTGCTTTGAGCGGTCGCTGCTGATCGGCCACGTGACGGCGTCCGCCTGGGTGCTGAGCCAGGACCGGAAGGAGACGCTGCTGGTGCATCACGCGCGGCTGGACAAGTGGCTGCAACCGGGCGGACATTGCGACGGGAATCCGGACGTCCTGGGTTCCGCGATGCGGGAAGTGTTGGAGGAGACGGGTGTGGCGGCCGTGCCAGCGGGCAGTGGGATTTTCGATGTGGATGCCCATGATATTCCCGCCCGGAAAAAGGAGCCGGCGCATGTTCATTACGATGTCCGCTTTCTGCTGGTGGCGGACCGGGCCATCCCGCTGGTGGTGAGTGAGGAGTCACGTGACGTGGCCTGGGTGCCTCTCGATGAGGTGCGGCTGCTGAATACGGATCAGTCGGTGCTGCGGCTGGTGGAGAAGACCCAGCAGGGAGGCAGCGGCGCTGGTGACGGCCCGGTGGAGTGAGCCCGGCCCAATTCCCATGGCGGCGGTCTGTCGCCGAGGTGCGCGCCATCAGGCGCTAGGCGTCGTCCAAGGTGCCACGGACGCGGCGCGCCAGCTCATCCACGGTAAATGGCTTCGGCAGAAAGCGAGCGCCCGGGGCGACCAGGCCGCGCTTGAGTGCCTGCTCTTCGGAGTGGCCGGAGATGTAGAGAACTTTGAGCCCGGGCTGCAGGGCCAGCAGGCGTTCGGCGATCGCACCTCCAGCGGAATCGGGCAGATTCACGTCTGTAAGGAGAAGATCGATGATCCCGTTATGGGCCTGTAAGATCTTCTCTGCCTCTTTGCCGCCGGCCGCCTCCAGCACCCGATAGCCGCGTTTGCGCAGGATGCTGGTAATCAGCCGCCGGATCCCCTCCTCATCCTCGACAAGCAGGATGGTTTCGGTGCCGGACGAAGCGTTAGCAGCGGTTGTGGGCAAAGTCTCCACCTCACCCTCCACGCGTGGAAGGCAGATGGTGAATGTTGTACCACGATTCAGGCTGCTCTTCACCCGAATGAGACCCCCGGCCTGGTGAACAATCCGCTGGACCGTAGCCAGCCCCAGTCCGGTGCCTCCCTGTTTTGTCGTAAAGAAGGGCTCAAACAGGCGGGCCTGGGCGATCGCGTCCATGCCGCAGCCATTGTCTGTCACGGAAAGTACGGCGTAAGGGCCGGAGCGGGCGTGCGACTCTCCTGGGTTGAGCCACGCACGCCGCGTGGATATATGGATTTTCCCGCCACGGCCTCGCAGGGCGTCCCTCGCATTCAGGACCAGATTGACCAGCACCTGGTCGATGCGGCCACGCTCCGCCGCGACGAACCCGGCACGTGGGGAAAGGCGGAAAGTCAGTTCGAGATTGGGCGGCAACAGGCGGCGGATCATGCCGTCCATGTCGTAGATCGCACCGTTGAGGGGTGTAGTTTTTTGTGCGGGAGCGCACTGGCGGCGACTGAACGAAAGCAGTTCCTTCACCAGGCCGGAGGAACGCTGCACGGCATTCTGGATTTCGCGCGAGTTCTCGCTGAGCGGGTCGATCCGCGGCAATTGATCGAGCAGGATGTGGTTGTGCCCGTTGATGATCGTGAGCAGGTTGTTGAAGTCGTGCACGATGCTGGCGACCAGGTGGCCGGCGACTTCAATGCGCTGCACCTCGATGAGGCGGCTTTCGAGCTTTTTGCGCTGCGTGATGTCGGAAATGAAAGCAATTACAATTGGCGTCCCTTTCCAGGACGACCGGCGCAGTTCGATGGCTACGGGAAATTCGGTGCCGCCTTTGCGCCTTCCTGCGTAGTCGGCGCCTTGCTCCGGCTGGAGATATTCTCCCGTCAGGAAGTAGTGAATGCGTGAATCCGGATTGGCGTCGTCGTCGCGGCCGGGCAGCAGCATCTCGACGGGATGGCCTTCCATCTCGGCGCGAGTGTAACCGAATAGACTCTCCGCCCCCCCATTCGCCTGCAGGATCAAGCCTTTGGAATCAACCAGCAGAATCGCCTGCGGAGCGGCCTCGAAGACTGTCCGCAACGGCGTTTCAAATGCATCCGCAGGTGCTGCGCCGGAATAGGCTGTGCCTACGGCGCGGCCCCATTCTTGAGCCATCGAACCAGCCTCCCCAAGTGGACTCCGCCCAGAACACTTCTTCGGCAGGTGCAGGAAGTATAATTCGATGCGTTGGTGGTGTCTACCCTAAATTGCCGTTATTCCGGAAAGTTCGGCGGAATTGTTGGTTCGGCGACACATTAAGCGGGTTCTTGCATCGTCCCGCAATGGATCGTTCCGAGTCCGAGTACCAGGTCGACGCTATACAAACCGATGACATCGCGCGTCGGGAAGAGGCGTGCGAGGATATTGAGCGCGATGCGGTCGTTAGAGTCATGAAACACCGGCACTAATACGACGCCATTCGCGATATAGAAATTCGCGTAGGAGGCCGGCAGACGCTGCCCGTTGTAAGACACGGGACGCGGCATGGGCAGTTCGACCACGCGCGGAGCGCGGCCGTCGAGGCGCTTCATCCGGCGCAGCAGGCGGACATTTTCGGCCAACGGTTCATAGTTGGCCTCTTCGCGGTCTTCCTCCACCACAATGGCGATAGTGCGTTCATCGGTGAAGCGGGCGAGGTCGTCCACGTGCCCGTGGGTGTCGTCACCAGAGATGCCGCGGTTCAGCCAGAGGACCTTCTCGACGCCAAGGTAGCCTTCGAACAGTGCCTCCAGTTGTTCGCGTTCCAGTCCGGGATTCCGCGACTGTATGTCACTCAGAAGACACTCCTCGGTCGTCAGCATCAGGCCGGATCCATTGACGTCGATGCTGCCACCCTCCAACACAACGCGGCGGCCGTTCCACTCGGGTTTCACGAGTGTGGTTTTGGAGACTTTCGCCGCCTTCTCTCCGGCTGCATCGTCGTTCTTCCAGTTGGGGTACTTCGCCCAGCCGTTGAACCGCCACTTGGTTGCGACCTTCTCGCCCGTGTTGGTCTTCACGTACAGCGGGCAGTAGTCGCGCGTCCAGCTCCGATTGGTTTCGGCGGTGATGAGCCGGACATTGCCGTTCCAGGCTCCGCACTTTTCCAGCACGGCGCGGGCGCGTTTCTGCTGAGCCGCGGGGACGAGAATGCGCACCTCCTCGCGGCGGCTGAGGATTCGTACAATCTCGCCGTACAGGAAAGGAATCGGAGTGAACTTGCCGGGCCAGTCCGTCGTCTCGTGCGGCCAGCCCAGCCACGTGGCCTCATGCTGCGCCCATTCGGGCGGCATGCGGTGAGTTACTTTTTGCCCAGCCACCGTTCGGTGATCCCCCCATAAAAATCGATGCGGCGATCGCGCAGGAAGGGCCAGTTGCGGCGGACTTCCTCAATGCGGCGGCGGTCGCACTCGACGACGAGGATCTCTTCCTTGTCGTTGGACGCCTCGGCCACCAGCACTCCAAACGGATCGGCGACGAAGCTGTTGCCCCAGAACTCCAGGCCGCGTTCCGGCGTGCCTTCGAAGCCGACGCGATTCACGGCGGCCACGTAGACTCCGTTGGCGATGGCATGGCCGCGCTGGATGGTGCGCCAGGCGTCAAGCTGCGCGGCTCCGTACTGTTCCTTCTCCGCCGGATGCCAGCCGATGGCGGTGGGATAGAACAAAATGTCGGCGCCTTGTAGGGCGGTCAGACGGGCGCCTTCCGGGTACCACTGATCCCAGCAGACCAGCACGCCGATGCGGCCGAACGGGGTCTCGAAGTTCTTGAACCCCAGATCACCCGGAGTGAAGTAGAACTTCTCGAAGAACAGCGGGTCGTCCGGGATGTGCATCTTGCGGTAGATGCCTTCCAGCGTGCCATCGGCGTTCAGGATGGCGGCCGTGTTGTGATACAGGCCCGCGGCCCGGCGTTCAAACAGGCTGGCCACGATGACCACGCCAAGCTCCTTCGCGAGCTTCGCCATCACATCCGTGGACGGGCCGGGCACGGGTTCGGCCAGGTCGAACAGGTCCGCGCTCTCGTCGCGGCAGAAGTACTGGGAGCGGAACAGCTCCTGCAGGCAGATGATCTGAGCGCCGCGTTCAGCGGCCTCACGCACCTTGGCGGCCGCCTTGTCGAGATTCTCTTGCGGATCAAGCGAACACGAGGTCTGGACCAGCCCGATGCGGAACTTGGTTTGGGATTCCCCAGGCATACTACGATTGTTCCATATGGTCTTGTCTCAGGTCACTCGCCGGCGGGCAGTCCTTGCCATTCTTTGCGCTCTATCCTCCCTGGGTGCTGTCCCGTCTCCCAAGGATCACTTCGGCTTCACGCCGGGCGACGATTACAAACTGGCGAACTACCAGGAGGTGATCGGGTACTTCCAGAAGCTGGCCGCTTCGTCGGACCGCATCAAGCTGGTGGAGTTCGGCAAAAGCTCGGAAGGGCGCGCCACGTATGTGGCCTTCATCAGTTCGGCCGAGAACCTGAAGAGGCTGGATCAATACAAAGAGATGAACCGGCGCCTCGCTTTGGGCCTGGCGACCCCCGAAGAGGCGGCCAAGCTGTCGGCGGAGAGCAAGGCGATTGTGTGGATCGACTCGGGACTGCACGCGACGGAGGTGGCTCCGGTGCAGCAGGCGCCGCACCTGGCGTACAAGATGATCACGGGCGAGACCGACGAGATCCGGCGCATCCGCGACAACGTAATCCTGATGCAGGTGCCGGTGATCAATCCGGACGGCCTGGACATGACGGCGGGCTGGTACCGGAAGAATGTGGGGACGCCGCATGAGCTGGCGCCGCTGCCCACGCTGTATCAGAAGTACTCGGGGCACGACAACAATCGCGACTGGTTCATGTTGAACCTGCCGGAGACCCGCAACGTCTGCCGGTTGCTGTTCCGTGAGTGGTTCCCGCAGATCGTCTACAACCAGCACCAGGTGGCTCCGTTCCCGGCGCGCATCTTCATTCCCCCTTACGCTGAGCCGTTGAATCCGAACATTCCGGCGGCGGTGATGGAGGGGATCAGCGGGATCGGCGCGGCGATGCGCGAGCGCTTCGCGCGAGAGAACAAAGCCGGTGCGATGTCGTACAACGGCTTCGACGCCTGGTGGAACGGCGGGCTGCGTTCGGCTCCCGCGTTCCACAACATGCACGGCATCCTCACAGAGACCGCGCTGTATCAGTACGCCACGCCGAAGGTCTATAAGCTGACGGAGATTCCTGAGCGGTTCGCGAACGGCATCCCGGCGCGCGAGCCATCGGTGTTCTATGAGAAGCCCTGGCTGGGCGGACGCTGGGCACTGATGGACGCGGTCGACTACATGCTGACGGCGGATTTTGCCATTCTCGAACTCGCGGCTTCGCGGCCGCGCCAGTTCCTGCATAAGGCCTGGGAGATGGCGCAGGAGCAGATTGCGGCTGGGCAGAAAGGCGGGCCGTACGCGTATGTGATTCCAGCGGATCCCGGCAATGCGTGGCAGGCAGCGGAGATGCTGCGGCGGCTGCAGGGCGCGGGCGTGGAAGTGCGCAAAACGACGGCGCCGGTGGAGGTGAACGGCAAGAGCTATGCCGCCGGCTCGTATCTGGTGCTGACCGCCCAGCCGTTCCGCGGCTACATCGTCGACCTGATGGAGCCGCAGAAGTATCCGGAGATCCGGTCGAGCGCGAATGGTCCCGTGAAGCGGCCGTACGATCTCGCCGGTTGGACGCTGCCTTACCAGATGGGCGTGCAGTATGCGCGGATCGAGCAGCCGTCGGCGATCGGGTCAGAACTGATCGGCGACCTGCCGGCGCAGGAGCCTCCTGCATCGTGGCTGCCGAAACCCGGCGCTCCGAAGGCGCGTGTGGCGCTGTATGAGCCGTTCCTGGCGAACAGCGATACGGGCTGGACCCAGTGGATGCTCGACTACTTCCATGTCGGCCACACCGTGGTCCACAACGCAGATCTGCGCGCCGCCGATCTGCGGTCCCGCTTCGACACGATCATCCTGGCGCAGCAATCGATGAACTCGATTCTGCATGGGACTCGGGAGGGCGAGCGCAGCGGCCGCGGCGAACCGCAAGTCGAGGCGGCACCGAACGTGCAGCGGGCCGAGTTCACCGGCGGCATTGGCGTGGAAGGCGCCCGCGGCCTGCAGGAATTCGTGAAGCAGGGTGGCACGCTGGTGGCGCTGGATACGGCGACTGAGCTGCCGTTGGCTTTGTTTCCCATTGGAGTGCGCGGCGTTCTGCGGAGCGGGGAAGAGGAGACCTCGGGCGGCTGGTCGTGCCCCGGGTCCCTACTGCACCTGAATGTCGACACCTCGCACCCGTTGGCGGCGGGCGTGGCGAAGGACGCGATTGCGACCTCCACCGGCGGCCAGGCGTTCGATGTCACGATGCTGCCGGAGTTCAACCAGGGCGATCGCGAAGTGAAGGTCGTGGCCAGCTATGCTAAACAGAATCTGCTGGCCAGCGGCTGGATCGCGGGCGAGCGCATCGTGGCCGGCAAGCCCGCGGTGGTTTCGGCACGCATGGGGCAGGGGCGGGTCGTGCTGATCGGTTTCCGGGCGCAGTTCCGCGGTCAGAGTTTCGGGACCTTCAAGTTCCTGCTGAACGCGATCTACCAGAGCGCCGGGCAGAACTAGGAAATAGAGGAGGGAGAGCCGGGCGGCCGGCTCTCCTGTCTCACGGAAGGGCTGGTTTCTCAGCCCTTGATCACGATATTCACCAGCTTGCCGGGTAGCGTGATGACCTTGACGATGGGGCGGCCGGCGATGAACGCCAGCACCTTCTCGTCGGCCAGGGCGAGCGCTTCCTGCTCCTCTTTGGTGGAGCCGTGGGCGGCGGTGATGCGGCCGCGCAGCTTGCCATTGACCTGCACCGGGATCTCCAGCGCCTCTTCCTTGGCCAGTTCAGGATCGAAGGCCGGCCAGGACTGGCGGAAGACGGGTCCGGTTCTACCGATGGTGGCCCAGAGCTCTTCGGCGGCATAGGGCGCGAAGGGCGCGATGAGCAGCGTGAGCTTGGCGGCCACTTCCTGCCGGACGGCTGGGGACATGCCCGCTTCGGCGGCCTGCAGCGCGTTCAGCAGCTCCATCAACGCCGCGATGGACGTGTTGAAGTGCCAGCGGTTGTCGAAGTCTGACGTGATCTTGCGGATGGTCTGGTGGAGCTTGCGCAGGGCCTGGGCGTCGGTCTCGCCGCTACCCTCGGTGGCGTCGGCATTGCGCGTGACCCACTTGAAGAGGCGCGTCAGGAAACGGTACTGCCCCTCGACGCTGGACTCGTTCCAGTCCATGTTCTTCTCGGGCGGAGCCGCGAACAGCGTGAACAGGCGACAGGTGTCGGCGCCGTACTTTTCCACCATTTCGTCGGGATCGACGATGTTGCCCTTGGACTTGGACATCGTCTGCCCGTTCAACTGCACCATGCCCTGGGTGAACAGGTTTTTGAAGGGCTCGTCGACCTTCACCAGGCCGATGTCGCGCATCACCTTGCACCAGAAGCGCGAGTACAGCAGGTGCAGGATGGCGTGGGTGACGCCGCCGATGTACTGGTCCACCGGGAACCAGGGCTGGACGGTCTCCGGCGTGAATGGCAGCTTGTCGTTCTTCGGATCGACGTAGCGGAAGAAGTACCACGAGGAGTCGACGAACGTGTCCATCGTGTCGGTTTCGCGCTGGGCCGGCCCGCCGCACTTGGGGCAGGTGGTGTTCAGGAAGCTGGGATGGTTGGCGAGCGGCGATTTGCCCTGGCCGGTGAGTTCGACGTCGGAAGGCAGCAGGACGGGCAACTGGTCGTCCGGTACGGGCACGACCCCGCACGCCGGGCAGTGCACAACCGGGATCGGCGTGCCCCAGTAGCGCTGGCGGGAGACGCCCCAGTCCTTCAGGCGGTAAGTGATGGCGGCTTCGCCGAAGCCGTTCTCCTTCGCGCGGGCGCTCATCAGTTTGCGGGCGTCGGCGCTGGGCAGGCCGGACCATTCGCCGGAGTTCTCGACGATGCCGTATTCGGTGAACGGCTCGGTGGCGATGATCGCCAGCGGACCGTCGACGGGCCGGATGACGGGCACGATGGAGATGCCGTACTTCGTACAGAACTCGAAGTCGCGTTCGTCGTGAGCGGGCACCGCCATGATGGCGCCGGTGCCGTAGCCCCACAGCACGAAGTTGGCGATCCAGATGGGGACCGTGGCTCCGTTATAAGGGTTCACGGCGTAGTGGCCTGTGAAGAACCCTTCCTTGACGAGGTTCTCGGGATCCTTGCGGCTCTGGTCGTCGACCATCGCCTTCAACTGGACGGCCAGCGCGCCCTCGCAGAGCTGCTTGGAGAGCGGGTGCTCCGGCGCGAGGATGACGCAGGTGGCGCCGTAGATGGTGTCGACGCGGGTGGTGAAGACGCGGATCTTCTGGTCGGTGCCGGCCAGGCCGAAGTCGACCTCGGTGCCCTGGCTGCGGCCAATCCAGTTGCGCTGCATGGTGAGCACCTGGGACGGCCAGCCGGCCTCGATCTGCTTCATGTCGTCGAGCAACTGCTCGGCGTAGGCCGTGATGCGCAGGAACCACTGAACCAGTTCGCGCTGTTCAACGGGTGTGGTTTCGTGACGCCAGCAGCAGCCGTTCTCCACCTGCTCGTTGGCGAGCACGGTGGCGCACTCCGGGCACCAGTTGACGAGGGAGACCTTGCGGTACGCCAGGTCCCGCTCCATCATGCGCAGGAAGAACCACTGGTTCCAGCGGTAGTATTCGGGCTCACACGTGGAGACTTCGCGGTCCCAGTCATAGGCGAAGCCCATGCGCAGGAGCTGCTTCTTCATGTGAGCGATGTTGGAGTGGGTCCACTCGCTGGGGTGGCGGTTGTTCTTTATGGCCGCGTTCTCGGCGGGCAGGCCGAAGGCGTCCCAACCCATGGGGTGGAGCACGTCGAAGCCGCGCATCCACTGGTAGCGGGCGAGCGTGTCTCCAATCGAGTAGTTCCGCACATGGCCCATGTGGAGACGGCCGCTGGGGTAAGGCAGCATCTCAAGGACGTAGTAGCGGGGCTTGGTGCCGTCGTTGACGGCTTTGTAGAGCTCAGGGTCGGCGGTCCAGCGCTGGCTCCAATTCAGCTCGATTTCCTGGTGGTTGTACGGCTTTTCCGGCATAGTGATTTCAGTGCGTCCACATTGCGTTGGTCGTCGCCCGGCTGGTCGATGGGGGTCTCCAGCACAAACGCCTTATCCCGCAGTTTCGGATGGTTCAGAATCCTGCGAAACCCTTCCAACCCGATGTGACCTTCTCCTATGTTCGCATGCCGGTCCAGTTTGGAGGCGAAGGCCCCCTTGGAATCGTTGGTGTGGATGACTGGGATGTTCTCCAGGCCCAGGATCCTTTCCGCATCGCTAACTGTCTGATTCAGCCCGGCTTCGGTGGAAACATCGAAGCCTGAAACGTACAGGTGGCAGGTGTCCAGGCAGTAGCCGATGGGGTAGGGCACCTGGTTCAAGGCGAGGTCACGGATGGCTGTGAGGTCCTCAAACGTGCGGCCGATGGTATTGCCGGCGCCGGCCGTGTTCTCCAGCAGCAGCGTGAGGACCTCCGGCTTGAGACCTTTCGATGCCGTTTCCAGCGAGCGGGCGAGCGTTTCGATGCCCAGTTCGAGCGTGTGGTCTTTGGAACTGCCAGGGTGGATGACCAGATACTCGGCTCCAATGGCGATGGCGCGTTCGACTTCGCCGCGGAAACCGGCGATGGACTTCTCGCGGATCCCCTCATCGGCGGCGGCCATGTTGATGAGGTAGCTGTCGTGAATCACCAGGGGGGTGAGGTCGTTGGCGGCGCGGAAGTCCTTCATTTCCCTGGTCTGCTCTTCCGACGGCATCGAGGCGCGCCACATCCGTGGGCTGGCGGAGAAGATCTGGAGACAGTTGGCGCCCAGTTCCTGGGCTTTTTTGGCCGCGTTGACCAGCGCACCCGACGTGGAGCAGTGGATCCCGATTCGCATTCCTCAGAGTGTATCGCGACCGGGACGGATGGAATTGTAAAGGGAGTAAAGGGCGATAGCCCTGTTTGGCCAGTCCAAGGATGGTTATCGTTTGAATGAAGATTTTGTAACCCTTGGATAGGCCTGAATCGTCTAATCCGGTAAGGGCGTTTTCTTTTTCCAAGGCCCTCTGCGCCGTAATGGAACCAGGTTAGAGCCGAATGGATTCTGCAAAATGCGGAGAATGATGGGTGCGTCCCTGCTGGGGTTCTGTCTGCTCAGTTTGCTCTGGGGGCAATCGCGCTGGGGCGACATCCGGTCCATGTTCCGCAGGGATGTCGGCACGCACTACTCCATCCCCAGTTACCGCAGCCTCGACGAATGGAAGCTGCGCCGGACCCACCTGAGAACGCAGATCCTGACCGCGGCGGGGCTGGAACCGATGCTGCCGAAATCGGACCTGCATGCGCGCCGATTCGATTCCCTGGATAAGGGTAGTTTCGTCGTTGAAAAAGTACTGCTCGAAACAATTCCCGGTTATTTCCTTGCCGGAAATCTCTATCTCCCAAAGAATGTAGGCGACAATAAGGTCCCGGCCGTACTGGTTCCGCATGGCCATTGGAAGAATGGCCGCATCCACGACGCCGCCGACTATTCCGTACCTGCGCTGTGCGCCAACCTGGCCGCCCAGGGCTACGCCGCTTTCGCCTACGACATGGTGGGCTACAACGACACGCGGCAGACCTCCCATACGTTCGGGAAATCGGAGCAGGAAGAGCAGTGGGGCTTCAGTCCGCTGGGTCTTCAGCTCTGGAACTCCATCAGATCGCTGGACTTCCTGGAGTCCCTGCCGATGGTGGACGGAAAGCGCATTGCCGTCACCGGCGCCTCCGGTGGCGCAACTCAGTCGCTGCTGGTGGCCGCTGTGGACGACCGGCTGCAGGCGGCCATCCCCGTCTGCATGGTATCGGCGACGTTCCAGGGCGACTGCACGTGCGAAGAGGCTCCGGGCTTGAGGCTGGGCACCAACAACATGGAGATTGCGGCACTGATGGCGCCGAAGCCGATGTTGCTGCTCTCTTCGAAGAAGGACTGGACCAAGCGGACGCCCGACGAGGAGTACCCGGCGATCCAGTCGATTTACCGGCTGTATGGGAATCCGGACGCCGTATCCTCCATTCAGATCGATTCGGGCCACAACTACAACCACAAGAGCCGGGAGGAGGCTTACCGCTTCCTTTTCAATGTGTTGAAGCCGGACATTCCATTCTCGGCCGCACGCGAGAACATCCAGGCGAAGTTCAAGCCGGAGGATCTGCTGGTGGGCCCGCTGCCGGCCGACCTGCATCCACTGTCCCAGGACGAGGTATTCGCCAGTTGGCGCGACCTGTCCAGGCAGCGCGTGAAGGGGCTGTCCGATCAGGACGCCCGCCGGTTGCTGGCCTCGACCGTAGGCGCCACATGGCCGCGGCGGGTAGAGGCGATTCCGGCAGGCCAGTTGGTGCTGTTGGAGCGCGCCGGCTCCGGCGAGCGAGTGCCTGCGCGCTGGGCGCCGGGTCGGGTATCCGAGGCCGCCTTGCTGATCGATCCAGGCGGGTCGGAGGCCGCGCGGCACAGCCGTTCGGCCGCGCATTTCGTGGCTCGGGGGGCTTCGATTCTCACCGTGGATGTCTACCAGACGGGTAGCGCCGTGACACCGGGCATCAGTTGCGGGCGGACGTGCCTGACGTTCCAGAGGAGTGACGATGCGAACCGTGTCTCGGATATCCTGACGGCGCTGTCATACTTAAATTCGACGCGGCCGACGCGAATCACGATGTCGTGCAACGGGAAAGCGGGGTCGTGGTGTGTCGTGGCGGCGGCGGTGACTCCGGCCGGTGTGCCGCTGAGCGTGGACCTGCTGGATCCCGAGATCGCGGCGTTGAACGACCAGCCCGGGCCGTTGTTCATTCCGGGATTGGAACGGGCCGGCGGCATGCAGCAGGTGCTGCGCCTGATCCGGCTGAACCATCAACTGCGGATTGATACGGCGGACTGAGCTACTGGACGGTGAAGGGCAGGCTGATGCGGGCGTCGCCAGCTTCGGCGGTCAGGACGTACTGGCCGGGTTTCATCGCCGGGAGCTCCACGTTGGGATCGCCCGTGACATTGAACCACTTCTGTGCACTCGTCCAGGACCAGACTTCGCTGCCGGTCTCATCGTAGAGGCGCAAAATCTTGATCGAGGACGGTTGCGCGTCCACCTGCAGGCGGGCCCAGGTTTTGTCTTCGTTGAGGGAGAGTTGGATGCCGTTCTCGGGACCCTTGAGGACGGTGGAGGAGCCGAGGCGGGCGTAGACGAGTTCGTATTTCGCGCTGACGCCGTTGCGATCGGAGAACTCCTGGAGCAGCACGCCAACACCTGAAGCAAACGCCTCGCCGGTGACGTTCCGTGTGGTGAAGTCGCCCTCGCGAACGGGTGCGTAGGTGTAAGTGAGGGATACGACATCGGAAAAACTGCCCGCCGGGGTGCTGAGCGATGATTGGGCCTTACTGACTGTGGCGATGGCCGCCAGGCCGCGAAGGTTGGTGGCATAGGCTTCGCCTACGCCGCGCGAGAAGTCGTACCGGAGCGCATCCTGGCTGGTGTCTTCCTTCCACTGCACGACACGATCGCCGTCGTTGCGAAGCCAGTAGGTGCCCTCGGGCAGACCTTCCAGTTGATAGTACGTATGACCCGCGAACTCACGCGCTTCCCCCACAAGCAGGACCAGCGGCGCCTGGGCGTGCGTACCGCTGCCGCGGTAGATCCACTGGTTGCCCGTTTGCAGGGGCAGCCAGTCTGCCGCCAGCAGCGCCGGAGCGCAGGCCAGAGCGATCAGGAGATTAGTGCACCGCCATGATTTCAAAAGCAACGGTCCCCCCATACAACTTGCCGCCATCCGTCGTCAGCCAGGCTTCCGCCGTATACCGGCCGTCGGGCCAGGGCTGGTTCGCCGCGCCGGTCTGTTCACCCAGCGGCAGGCTGACCACCCAATTGGCCTCGCCTTTCACCGTTTCGCTGTGCAGCACGGCCACGAATGTCTTATTGGCCGACCATTGGTAAATCTGCTTGCCGCCTGCGTCGCGAATGACTAAATCGTAGACCTGCCCGGAGGGGAAATTCAAGGTTAAATTGTCTTTCGTGGTATTCCGCAGCGTCATGCGCACCAGCATCAGTGGTACGGCTTTGTTCGGATCCACGGGCGGCATGAGGTCGGCGATGTACACGGCGCGGTCCAGCGAGAGGCCGAAGGCGAGTTCGGGCTCGGAGATGACCGTGCGGCCGCCGAGTTTGGCATAGACAAGCTCGTAGGGGCGAGGGCCGGTGAAAGTCTGCCAGGTGCGGCGTAGCAGGCCGACGGAGGGGAGCCAGACATCGGATTCGATGCCGGCGTCAGCGCAGTTGGCGATGGTGTAGCGGACCGTGAGGGCGTTGTCGAACTGGCCGACCGGGCCTTTGTAGGCGGCTTGGCGGGAGGTGATCACGCTGGATTTATTGCAGGGGTCGACGCCGGTTTCGGTTTCCACGCCTTCCTTAGTTGTGGTGTCGAGCCAGATCCTGTCGCTCTTCGTAGCGGCATCCCAGATGAGGATGCGGCCGGCGTCGTCCTTGCGGAGCAGAACTTCGGGTTGGGAGGGCAGGCCGCGAACCAGGAAGTGCTCCTTGTCACCGGCGGCCTGCGATTCCACGACCTGCAAAGTGAACGTACCGGCGGTGGAGCGGTAAATCCACTGATTTCCGGCCTGCAATGGGAAATAGTCGGTTTGCGCGCGGGCCGCCGCGCTGAACAGCAAAATGCCTCCCGCAAGGAGGCTAAGAGTAGAAATTCTTTTCCCAGGCATGGCGTCGTAAGATTTCGAGAACCGGGGCGGGTAAGACCCCCTTCTCTGAGACGGCCATATTCTGTTCTACGTTTCGAATCTTCCTCATTCCGGGGATCACCGTGGAGACCGCCGGGTGCGAGATACAGAAGCGCAAAGCCGTCTCTGCCAGGGTCTCATTGAGTCCGGCAGGTTCCAAATCGGCCCGCAATGAATTTACTTTGTCGTATACCAGTTGCTTGTGATTGCCGCGGAAATACCAGGCGCGGAATTCGGCCGGGTCAAACTCGGTTTCCGGGGTAATCGCTCCCGTTAAGGCGCCTTCATCTAAAGGAACGCGCGCGAGCACACCGATGTTCAGTTCCTGGCAGAGCGGGTAAAGATTCTTTTCCGGAGTCTGGTCGAAGATGTTGTAGATCACCTGGACCGTATCAATGAGTCCGGTCCGGCAGGCTTCCAGCGCGGAGTCCGGCTGGTGGTCGTTGATCGAGATCCCCCAGAACCGCACCTTGCCGGCCTTCTTGAGGTCCTCGATCGCCTTCTTCCACTCGTCGCGGGCGATCCATTCGGGGTTCCAGACGTGGAACTGCTGCAGGTCGATCGTCTCGACACCCAAGTTCCTCAGCGAGGTCTCGGTGCACTCCACCACATAGTCGTAGGGGAAGACGTCATCCAGGCCGATGCCGGGCTGCGCCGGCCAGATCCGGTTCTTCGGCGGAACCTTGGTCGCCACATAGGGCGTGGCGCCGGTCTCTTTCAAAGTCTGGGCGATGAGCTGTTCGCTGTGGCCTTCGTTGTAGGCGAGGGCCGTATCGATGAAGTTCAGCCCCAGTTCCAAGGCACGGCGCAGGGCGGCCAGCGCGTCGTCTTCGGCGTGGCCCCGCCACTGGTTGCCGCCAAGCCCCCAGGCTCCGTAACCGATCTCAGAAATCTGCCAACCTGTGCGTCCAAGCGTGCGTCTATGAATCACGACTCCCATAATAGAGGAAGGGAGTGCCATGCGCGTCGTACTCACTCTGATTTTCCTGGCCGCCCTGGCCTGGGCCGACACCTTCAAGCTGTATCTCAAAGAAGGCGGCTACCACTCCGTGACCGAATATAAGGTACTGGAAGACCGCGTCCGTTACTATTCCGCCGAACGCGGAGACTGGGAAGAGATCCCGCTGGACCTGGTGGACCTGAAGAAGACCGAGGGCGAGCGGAAATCACGGGTCGAGGCTGAGAAGAAAGACGCCGCCATCGAGGACGCCGAAGAGAAGTTCGACCGTGCGCTGAAACGCGAGATCAGCCGCATCCCGGTCGATTCCGGAGTCTATTTCGTCGAGAACGACAAAGTCGTCGAGGTCAAGACCGCTGAGATGAAGATGCGCGGCGACAAGAAGCGCTCGATCCTCAAAGCCATGTCGCCCCTGCCCATCATCTCCAACAAGGCCGTGCTGGAACTGCCCGGCGAGAACTCCGCCGTTTCGGTCCCTGAACTGGTCCCGAACTTCTACTTCCGCATCGCCAATGTCCAGCGCTTCTCCATCGTGCGGCTGAAGCCCGGCAAGGGCACCCGCGAGGTAGCCGTCTGGATCCGCCAGCCGGTGACCAATCTCGTCAGCTTCGAGATGGATCTGGTGGAGGTCTTCCGCCAGCAGTTGAGCGACGACCTGTATAAGGTTTGGCCGACGAAGCCCCTGACGCCCGGCGAGTACGCCATGGTTCAGTACGCCGAGGGCGAGGGCGAGATCCAGATCTGGGATTTCCGAGTCCTCGCCAAAAATTAGCTTCCGTTCATCGACAATCCCCCCTGCGTGAGCCGGAGGTCCCTTTCGGATCCGCCGATAAGGCAGGCGGAGCCATCTCTTCGACCAGGATCGCCATCTCCCGGGAATCATCTGGAAAGCTGAAACTTTGGGGTGGGCTTCTACATCTGACAGTTGAACGCTCACGTTTTCATATAAGGATTTGCTCAAGTGTGATAGACTCGCCTTGAGCTCGTACGGTACTCAACTATGGACCTCAATCGCTACACTGAAAAGTCACAGGAAGCCATCCGCGGCGCCCAGACTCTCGCCGCGCGGTTGTCGCACCAACAGGTCGACAATGAACACCTGCTGTTGGCCCTGCTGGAGCAGGAGAACGGCCTCGCGCCTTCTATCCTCTTGAAAGCAGGAGTGAACCTGGAGTCGGCGCACCGCCGCCTGATGGCCGAGCTGGACAAGCTGCCCAAGGTTCAGGTTTCCGGGGGCGGTAGCCAGGGCATGTACCTGACCCAGCGTCTGGCCGCGGTCATCGGCAATGCCGAGCAGGAAGCCAAGAAGCTCAAGGACGATTTCGTCTCGGTGGAGCACATCCTGCTGGCCCTGCAGGCCGGCAACGGCGTAGCCGGGCAGGTGGTGGGCGATCGCACGAAGCTGGAAGCCGCGATCAAGGACATTCGGGGCAGCCAGCGCGTCACCTCCCAGAATCCGGAAACCACTTATCAGGCGTTGGAGCAGTACGGCCGCGATCTGACGATCATGGCCTCCCAGGGCAAGCTGGACCCGGTGATCGGCCGCGACGAAGAGATCCGCCGTGTCATCCAGGTCCTGTCCCGGCGCACCAAGAACAATCCGGTGCTCATCGGTGAACCCGGTGTCGGTAAGACCGCCATTGCCGAAGGCCTCGCCCAGCGCATTGTGCGCGGCGACGTGCCGGAAGGCCTCAAGTCCAAGAAGGTGGTCGCCCTCGACATGGGCGCCCTGATCGCCGGAGCCAAGTTCCGCGGCGAATTCGAAGAGCGGCTGAAGGCCGTGCTCAAGGAAGTCTCCTCCAGCGAAGGCCAGATCATCCTGTTCATCGACGAGCTGCACACCGTGGTCGGGGCGGGGAAGGCCGAAGGCGCCATGGACGCCGGCAACCTGCTGAAGCCCATGCTGGCGCGCGGCGAACTGCACTGCATCGGCGCCACGACGCTGGACGAATACCGCAAGTACATCGAAAAGGACGCCGCCCTGGAGCGCCGCTTCCAGCCGGTGGTCGTCGACCAGCCCAGCGTCGAGGACACCATCTCGATCCTGCGCGGTTTGAAGGAGCGCTACGAGGTCCATCACGGCGTGCGAATCAAGGATTCCGCGCTGGTGGCCGCGGCTACGCTGTCCAATCGCTACATCACGGACCGTTTTCTGCCTGACAAAGCCATCGACCTTGTCGACGAGGCGGCCGCCCGTCTGAGGACGGAGATCGACTCGATGCCGTCCGAGCTGGACGAGAAGATGCGCCGCACCATGCAGCTCGAGATCGAAGGGCAGGCGCTGAAGAAAGAGACCGACGATCCCTCGCGCGAGCGGCTGGCCAAACTGGAGGAGGAGATCTTCTCCCTCAAGGAAGAGACCAACGCGCTGAAGACGCAGTGGACCAGCGAGAAGGACGCCGTCTCGCGGCTGCGCTCCCTGCGCGAAAAGATCGAGGACACGAAGCGGGAGATCGATATCGCCGAACGGGCCTACGATCTCAGCAAGGTGGCCGAGCTGAAGTTCGGTACCCTCATCGGGCTGGAGAAGTCTGTTTTCGAGGAAGAGCAGCGCCTGCATGAGCAGGAGAGCAACAAACGCCTGCTCAAAGAGGTTGTCGACGAAGAGGATATCGCGCACGTTGTGGCGCGCTGGACCAGCATTCCGGTCACGAAGTTGTTGGAAGGCGAGTTGCACAAGCTGTTGCACCTGGCCAGCCAGCTCCATACGAGAGTGGTCGGGCAGGACGAAGCCGTTCAGGTGGTGGCCGAGGCCGTGCAGCGGGCTCGCGCCGGCCTGAGCGATCCGAACCGGCCCATCGGCAGTTTCCTGTTCCTGGGGCCCACGGGCGTCGGCAAAACCGAACTGGCCCGCGCCCTGGCCGAGACGCTGTTCGACGACGAAAAAGCCCTGATCCGGCTGGACATGTCGGAGTATCAGGAGAAGCACACGGTGGCCCGCCTCATCGGCGCACCGCCCGGCTACGTGGGCTTCGAAGAGGGTGGCCAGTTGACTGAGGCCATCCGGCGCCGTCCCTATGCCGTGGTGTTGCTGGACGAAATTGAGAAGGCGCACCCGGACGTGTTCAACGTGCTGTTGCAGGTGTTGGACGACGGAAGGTTGACCGACGGCCAGGGCCGCACGGTGGACTTCCGCAACTCCATCCTGATCATGACGTCGAACCTGGGCAGCGACCGCATCCGGAACTACTCGGGCGAGACCGCGGGTACGGCCTACGAGATGATGAAGCTCGCCGTGCTCGAAGAACTGCGCAAGTCGTTCCGGCCGGAATTCCTCAATCGTGTGGATGAGACTGTCGTCTTCCATGCCTTGCGGAGCGAGCACATCCGGCGCATCGTGGATATCCAATTGGGCCTGGTGCGCAAGCGCCTGGCGGCCCGGCACATCTCGCTCGATCTGTCGGACGAAGCCAAGGATCACCTGGTGCGCGTGGGGTACGAACCCGACTACGGCGCCCGTCCTTTGAAGCGTGCCATCCAGCGCGAGTTGGAGACGCGCCTGGCGCGGGCCCTGCTGGAAGGCAAGATCAAGGACGGCCAGCACATCTATGTATCCGCCCAACGGGGCGAACTGGTTTTCGAACAACGGGAGCCGGTCGCCGCTCAGTAGTAAGTCGAATTGCGTGCCGGCGCGGAACCCAAAACCCGCCGGCCGCAATCAAAGAAGCAGCAACGAGAACACTGTAATTGAACAGGCTGAAAGCTGAGAGCTGACAGCTGAGAGCTTTTCTAAGGAGCCCAATGCCAGACCAAATCGAGTTCGTCACATTGCCGGTGCTTCCCCTGAAGAACATCGTGCTCTTTCCGAAGCTGGTGCTCCCTCTGTCGGTGGGCCGCGACGCCTCTCGCGCCGCGGTGGAATCCGCCATCAAGGACCATGAAGGCGAGCTGATCCTGCTCGCCCAGCGCGATCCCGCCAATGAAGCCCCCGGAGCTTCGGATCTGCACAACTTCGGGACCCGCGCGAAAATCCGCAAAGTACTGCGGACCTCTCCGGCCCTGATTGAAATTGTCGTCGCCGGACTCGACCGCGTCGGAATCATCGGCGTGGAGCAGACGGGCGGCTACTTGACCGCCAAGGCATCGCCCATGCCGCTCGCGGCCGATCATTCCACGGAAGAGAAGGCGCTGCAGACCGCCTTGTTCGAAGTCGCCGCGAAGGCCATCGAGCGCATCAATCCGCAGGCGGCGGAGCAGATCTCGAATCTGATGACCAACGCCGACGACCCGCAGCAGCTCATGTGGCTGCTGTCGACGGCCTTCAACCTCGACATGCAGAAGCTGCAGACGCTGCTCTCTGCCGCCACGTTGAAGGAAGCGCTGGAACTCGCCGTGCAATACCTGACGGAAGAGATCCGTGTCCTGGAAGTGCGCCAGAAGATCGTCTCCGAGGCGCAGGAAGAGATGTCGAAAGAGCAGCGCGACTACGTGCTGCGGCGCCAGATGAAGGCCATCCAGCAGGAGCTGGGTGAGGACGATCCTTCCAAGGCCGAGACCGAGGAGCTGCGCAAGCGGCTGGCCGAGACGGTGCTGCCGGACGAAGCCCGCAAGGAAGCGGAACGCGAGTTCAAGCGCTTTGAGCGCCTGCCGGACCAGTCGCCGGAACGCCACGTCCTGCGCACCTGGCTCGACCTCGTGCTCGACCTGCCATGGACCAAGCAGACCGAGGACAACCTCGAGATCGCTCGCGCCCGTCAGGTGTTGAACGACGACCACTACGGCCTGGAGGACGTGAAGGAGCGCATCCTGGAACACCTGGGTGTGCTGCAGCGCAACCCCAAAGCCAAGGCGCCCATCCTCTGCTTCGTCGGACCGCCCGGCGTCGGCAAGACATCGCTGGGCCAGTCCATCGCCCGTGCCCTCGGCCGCAAGTTCGAGCGCATGAGCCTGGGCGGGTTGCACGATGAGAGCGAACTGCGCGGCCACCGGCGTACCTACATCGGTGCCATGGCCGGCCGGCTGATCCAGGCCATCCGGCGCTCGGGTGCGAACAACCCGGTGCTGATGCTGGACGAAGTGGATAAGCTGGGCCGCGACTTCCGGGGCGATCCGGCGGCGGCGCTGCTGGAAGTGCTGGATCCGGCGCAGAACTCGACGTTCCGCGACAACTACCTGGATCTGCCGTTCGACCTCTCGAAGGTGATGTTTGTCACGACGGCGAACACCCTGGACAGCCTGCCGCAACCGCTGCTCGACCGTATGGAAGTGCTGCGGCTGGCCGGTTACAGCGAAGAGGAGAAGGTCGCAATCGCGAACAAATACCTCATCCCGCGGCAGATGACCGAAGCGGGCATGACGGAAGAGCAGTTGACGTTCCCGGCCGACGGTCTGCGCAAGTTGATCGAGTCGTACACCCGGGAAGCCGGCTTGCGGAACCTGGAGCGCGGCATCTCGCGCCTCTGCCGCAAGGCGGCCTTGAAGTTCGCCGAGGGCCGCACCGAGGCGATCGCCATGGACTCAGCCATGGTGGTGGAGCTGTTGGGACCGGAGTTCTACGTGCCCGAACCGGCACGCGAGAATCTGCCGGCCGGTGTCTCCACGGGCCTGGCCTGGACTCCGGCGGGCGGCGATGTCCTCTACATCGAGGCGACGCTGCTGCCGAAGGGCAAGGGCATGACCTTGACCGGGCAACTGGGCGAGGTGATGCAGGAGTCGGCCAAGGCGGCCCAGAGCTTCCTGTGGGCGCATGCCGAGGAGTATGGCATCGATCCCCAGGCGTTCTCCGACTTCGGCGTGCACATCCACGTGCCGTCGGGCGGCATCCCGAAGGACGGTCCTTCGGCCGGCATCACGCTGGCCGTGGCTCTCGCTTCGCTCTATACGAAGAAGAAGGCCCGGCACGATACGGCCATGACCGGTGAGATTACCCTGACCGGCCGCGTGCTGCCCATCGGCGGCCTGAAGGAGAAGGTGCTGGCCGCTCGCCGCGCCGGCATCAACCGCGTGATCATGCCGGAAGCGAACCGCAAGGATCTGCGCGACCTGCCCAAGCATGTGCGCGAGGAGATGCAGTTCTTCTTCGCCACGCGGATCGACGATGTGTTCCGCGAGGCGATCCCTAACCTGCTGCCGGAGCCCGTTCCGGTCGAAATTCTCAGCGCGTAACGCAGTCTGTTTCGTTGAATGGTTTTGTTGCAAGCATCGGCGTGCCGGCTATGTCCGGCACGCCGATTTTTTAGCCGTGCGGGCGGCTAAATACCACGAAGCGACACTACATAGTTGTCGACGGAAGGACCCTTCTGTACGTTGCGACGTTGCAGGCTGACCAGTAGATCGGCCTGTTCGACAGCCTGCCTCAGCCAGTCGAAAGTAATGCGGCCGGCAATCTTTTGGAGCGTCTCGCGCAGGTCCCGGTTGCGGATGTGGCTGCCCCCGCCATGCAGGATCGCCAGGTCTTCCAATAGCGAATACAGGGGCTTGAAGTGATAGTCGAGCTTCTCTGATTTGCTGGCCAGAAAAGACTCCGACTTCTGCGCCCAGGCGGCAAAGTTCGTGTGGCCCGACGCGGCTTCGATCAGGGCCAGCATCACTCCGCGGCGCTTCTCATAGGCGGCCAGGTCCAGCGAACACGCCAATCCCGGACAGCCCCCCGCCAGCGACACGCGCCGTTCCGCATCCTTCAACTGCTTCGCCTTGGCGAAGGCCTTCATCTCTTCTTCGGCCACCGGAGTCAGGTAGAAGATCACCGAGCGCGAACGGATGGTGGACGGCAGATCATACGGATTCTCCGCCGTCACGAACAGGATCATGTGGCTGGGCGGCTCTTCCAGCGTCTTCAGTAGAGAATCGGCGGCCTGGATGTTGGCGCGGTCCATCTGGTCGATCAGGAAGACGCGCCACTTGCCCTTCAGCGGCCGCATCTGCGCACGTTCTTTCGCCTGCCGCATCTGCTGGATGGAGATCTGGCGCAGCGGACCGTCGGGCGGGAAGGTGAGGAAATCAGGGTGCGAGGCGAAGAGCAGCGGATCCTCTGAGCGTTTCTCGCTGGGCCACTTCTCGCGGTCGGCAATGATGGCGCGGTTCTCTTCGCGGCTCAGGTCGTCGTGCTCGATCTTCTCGGCGTCGCCCAGCAGTTGGGCGGCGAAGCGGCGCACCAGCGTAGCCTTGCCCACGCCCTCCGGCCCGGCCAGCAGGATGGTCTGCGGAATCCGATCGGTCTCGATCATCTTCCACAGTGCGCCGGCGACGATGGGGTTGCCCCAGAAGTCTTTAAACATGGATCTCCCGGTAATCGTGGAAGAGGCGCCAGACGCGCCCGGCCACAGTGTCGAGATCGCCGCGGCCGTCGACACGCACCACGCGCCCCGGCTCTTCCGCTTCCAGCGCCTCGTACCCGCGCAGCACGCGTTCGTAGAAGGCCCGGCTCTGATCGTCCATGCGGTCGGACGAGTCGGTCTCCTCGTTGCGGCACTTGGCGCGATTCAGGCTGGTCTCCAGATCGACGTCGATCCACAGGGTGAGATCCGGCTGCCGGCCGCGGCAGGCAATCCGGTCGAGCGAGCGGATCACGTCGACCCCCAACTCCCGGCCATAGCCCTGGTACGCCCACGTGGAGTCCGTCCAGCGGTCGCAGAGCACGATCTCGCCGCGCGCCGTGGCCGGCCTCACGATCTCATCCAGGTTCTGCGCGCGAGCCGCAAAGTACAGCAGCATCTCCGCCGTCGAGCTCAGGTGGTCGTTGGCCGGGTCGAGCAGGATCCGCCGGATCGCCCCGCCGATGGCCGTGCCGCCCGGTTCGGCGGTTTCAATCACGGTCTCGCCCGACGCGCGCAGGCGCTCCGCCAGCATCCGCATCTGCGTGGTCTTGCCGCAGCCGTCCAGGCCCTCAAAAGTCAGAAAGAGGCCGCGGCGGGTCGTCATAGACATAGTGCAGAACTTTCTTCAGGTCTTCCCAGGCTTCGCGCTTGGCGGTCTGGCCGCTGGTGGGGCGCAGCAGGTACGACGGATGGTAAGTGGGCATCACCGGAATCTCGCGCCACATGTGCCACTTGCCGCGCATCTTCGTGATGCCTTCCTTGGTGCCCAGCAGGGCTTTCGCGGCGGTGCCGCCCAGGGCGCAGATCGCGCGCGGCTTCAGCACCATCAACTGGCGGGAAAGGAATTGCCCGCAAATCTCCATCTCGTCTGCTTCCGGAGTGCGGTTCTCCGGCGGACGGCACTTCACCACATTGCAGATGTAGACATCCGGCCGGCGAATGGAGAAGCCCTCCTTGCCGGCGGTGTTGTCGATCATCTGTGTCAGCAGTTGGCCGGCCCGGCCGACGAACGGCAATCCCTGCTCGTCCTCGTCTGCACCGGGCCCCTCCCCGACAAACACTAACCGGCTATGCTCGTTCCCTGACCCGAAGACAATCGTCTTCCGGTCCTTACACAACCGGCAGCGCTGGCAGTCACCCATATCCTCTCGAATCTTGACGAGAGTGTCATTATCTGGAGATACGGGGAAATCAGAGGGAAACAGCTTAGAAGGCTCGGTGGATCTACTCATGTCGATCTGAGGGGTTGGCCGGAGGACAGGCGGTTCCATGCGGGGCGGAGGCGGCGGAGCGGGCGTCCTCACCGGCGCTGCAGCCGGTGCCGCCACTGGGGGTGCCGCCGCCAGCGGAGCCGCATTCGGCTCCACGAAGACACTCTTCACGCCCAGGTCGCGGTAAAACTCCAGATACTGCTTGAGCAGGTCGCGGTCCATGGTCCGTTCAGGCCTTTACTGCCGCTGGTGTAGCGCCAGCCGCAACCTCAACACCTGGTCGAGAATCTGATCCGCCAGCGCCCGTTTTGAGGCGCGCGGCAGCGGTTGGATCTCGCCGGTGCTCAGCACCAGCACCACTTCATTCTGATCGCTTTCAAAACCCACGCCATCGGCGGAGACGTTGTTGGCCACCACCATGTCGCAGTTCTTGGTCTGCATCTTGCGGCGCGCTTCCGCGATCAGGTTCTCCGTCTCGGCGGCGAAGCCGATTAACAGCCGATCCTGCTTCCGGCGCCCCACTTCGGCCAGGATGTCCAGCGTCGGGTCGAGTTCCAAAGACAGACGCATGGCGCTCTTCTTGACCTTCTGCGTGGGCACGTTGGCTACGTGATAGTCAGCCACGGCGGCGGTCTTGATGACGATGCTGCTGGCTTCCAGGTGGACCATGACGGCGTCGTACATCTCCTGCGCGGTCTGCACCGGCACGAGTTCGACGCCCTCCGGAGCGGGCAGGTTCACCGGACCACTCACCAGCACAACCCGGGCTCCACGCAATGCGGCCGCCTCGGCCAGCGAGTAGCCCATCTTGCCGGACGAGCGGTTCGAAATGAAGCGTACGGGATCCAGCGGTTCGCGCGTCGGGCCGGCGGTCAGCAGGACGGTCTCTCCATCGAGATCGTGGCGCTGCGTCAGCGCGCGCAGCACACGGTCCGCGATGCGCTGTGGATCCGGCAATCGCCCGGGACCGGTGGTGCCGCAAGCCAGCCGCCCTTCATCAGGATCGAGAATCACATGCCCGCGGGCCTTCAGCGTCTCGAGATTGGCTTGCGTGGCCGGATGCTGCCACATCGCCGTATTCATCGCCGGGGCCAGCACGACCGGTCCTTCAAACGCCAGATACAGCGTGGTGAGGAAATCGTTGGCCAGACCGTGCGCAAAGCGGGCCAGCAGGTCGGCTGTCGCCGGGGCGACCACCAGCACCTGATGCTCTTGCGCAACGCGGATATGCTCGACACTCGACGCCAGCACGTCGTCGGCGGAGCCGCTGCCGAACATCTCCGTGATCACTTTGTGCCCGGTCAGGGCGGCGAAGGTGAGGGGACGGATGAATTCCTGGGCGGATTCGGTCATCACCGTGGTGACGCCGAAGTCGCGTTCCATCAGGGCGCGGGCGAGCTCGGCGGCCTTGTAAGCCGCAATCCCCCCGCCTACGCCCAAAATCGCAGAATAGGACGCCATGTCGGCCCTTGTTTAGGCTTCGGGCTCGCCTTCCGGATTAGGCGTCTGCAGCGCGGCGTCGTAGTAGCTCACCAGTCCGCGGCGCACTTCTTCCATGGCGGCAATGGTGGGCTTCTTCGACGTGCTGGGCAGGAACGAGCGCGCGCCACCCTGCAACTGCCGGGCGCGCTTGGCAGCCACAATGATAAACCGGTAGGCGCTTCCTTCCGGATCGTCCGGAATTGCGTGGATCGGCGTGCGGTTGACTCTATCGGCCATAATCTTGCGACCTCTTATTCTTTCTCGAACGTCGCCAGAATCTGCTCAACCCGTGATTGCATCCCAGCGTTTTTGCGCTGGACGCGAGCTGTCATCACGATACAACACAGCAGACTCGAAGCGACTTCCACATCGTCGTTGACCAGGACATAATCGTACCGGCCAAAATCTTGAATCTCCCGGGCCGCCTCCGCCACCCGTTTCTGGATGACCTCTTCCGACACATCCCCCCTGGCTCGAAGCCGTTTTTCCAGTTCCTCGCGGGAGGGGGCCAGAATAAAGACACTGATCGCTTCCGGGATCTTCTCCCTCAATTGTCGCGCACCCTTTACGTCGATGTCGAGGACCACGTCCTTGCCCTC
Organism: Paludibaculum fermentans; assembly: GCF_015277775.1. Taxonomy (NCBI): domain Bacteria; kingdom Pseudomonadati; phylum Acidobacteriota; class Terriglobia; order Bryobacterales; family Bryobacteraceae; genus Paludibaculum; species Paludibaculum fermentans. The sequence goes on along the minus strand of NZ_CP063849.1, from coordinate 1,775,138 downwards.
CCGGCGCCCCTGCTCCACATAGCAGCGGTGGGTGCCGTAGAAGTCGTCGAAAACCTGCGCCCATTCTATGAATTCGCCGCGCTCGATCATCGACTGGAAGTCCTCACGGCTCACAAAGTTATACTCGCGGCCGTGCGCTTCCTGGCCGCGCGGCGCGCGGGTCGTGTACGAAACCGAGAAGATCAGGTTCGGGTCCCGCTCCAGCAGGTTCCGCACCAGCGTCGATTTGCCCGAGCCCGAAGGCGCGGAAATGATAATAACTTGGCTCATTCCAGATTCAACACCTGTTCACGGATACGCTCGATGTTCGCCTTTGCTTCCAGCCCCAACCCGGTGATCTTGAGCCCCAGTTCGCCCACGCCGGACGTCTTCGAGAGGATCGTGTTCGTCTCCCGGTTCATCTCCTGCATCAGGAAGTCGAGTTTCTTGCCCAATTCGCCGCCCTTGTCCAGCAGCACGTCCAATTCCCGGGAGTGAACCTGCAGCCGGCCCAGCTCTTCCGTGATGTCGCTGCGATCAGCCAGCACCGCCGCTTCCTGCGCCAGCCGCTGCGGATCCATCGAGACACCCTTCAGCAACTCGGCCAGGCGTTCCTCGAGCCGCGCCCGGAAGTGCTCCACCGCCGGAGCCCTCAGCTTCTCGATCTCCAACGCATCCCGCCGGATGTCGGCGTTGTGGCTCTTCAGCAGTTGCCGGATCTCCGCGCCTTCGCGTTCCCGGAACACGTTCAAAGCCGTCAGCGAGTCTTCCAGGGCCGAAACCACCAGTTGTTCGAGTTCGGCCGGAGCGTCTTCCTCGCCCGTCGGCTGGGCCAGCATGCCGGGGATGCGCAGTGCCATGTGGACGTCGGGCTGCGCCACCACCTGGTAAACGCTCTCCGCTTCCTTCAGCGCCGTCAGGTAGGCTTCGAACAGCGGCCGGTTCAGCGCCGCGGCGGCCGTCGCATGCGCCGGCGTGAAACTGATGCGCACATCGACGTGCCCACGCGAGACGTACTTCTTCACCACGCCTCGCAGCAGCGGTTCGAATTGCTCCAATTCGCCCGGAATGTGCGTGTGCAGGTCGAGCGCACGGTGATTCACGCTCTTCACAGTGGACGTAATCTCGCCCAGTTCGTTCGTTTTGCGGACTCGCGCGAAGCCCGTCATACTGCGGAGACTCATAGCTCAGTGCTCCAAATCAACATACTGTAAGTCGTGCAGGCGCTGGTAAATGCCACCCTGCCCGATGAGTTCGTCGTGCGTGCCGATCTCGCTGATGGCGCCGCAGTCCATGACGACAATGCGGTCGGCCCGGCGGATGGTCGAAAGGCGGTGGGCGATCACGATCACCGTCCGGTTTCGCATCAGGTTGCCCAGCGCGTGCTGCACCAGAACTTCGCTTTCCGTATCCAGTTGGGAAGTAGCTTCGTCCAGGATCAGGATCGGCGCGTTCTTCAACAGTGCCCGGGCGATGGACAACCGCTGGCGCTGTCCGCCGCTCAGGTTCGCTCCGCGTTCACCCACCAGCGTGTCGTAACCTTGCGGTAGCGCCTCGATAAACTCAGCCGCCATGGCGTTCTGGGCGGCATCTTTGATCTCATCGAGCGTCGCGCCCGGCCGGCCGTAGCGGATATTGGCGGCGGCCGTATCGTTAAACAGAAACGTGTCCTGGCTCACCACCGAGATCCGCTGGCGCAGGCTGTGCAGGCGCACGTCGCGGATGTCCCGGCCGTCGATTTTGATGGCGCCGCCGTCGACGTCATAGAACCGTGGCAACAGTCCGGCGATGGTCGATTTGCCGGCGCCGCTGGGTCCCACCAGGGCCACCACTTCGCCGCGCCGCACTTCCAGGTTCAGGTCGCGGATCGCAAACCCATTGGGCGTATTCGGATAACGGAAACTGACGTCCTCAAACCGGATCGACTCGCGGAACTCCGGCATGTTCGGAGCCGCCGGTTTCTCGATGATCTGCTGCGGGCGGTCGATGTACTCAAACACACGCTGGCTGGCGCCTTCGGCCTGCTGGAAGATGTTGTGGATGCCGGTGAGCCGCTTCACGGGCTCGTACAGCAGCAGCAGGGCGACCACGAAGCTCATGAAGTCGCCGCTGGTCATGTGATTGGCTTTGATTTGCGTCCGGGCGTACGTGAGCAGGCCCACGATGGTGGCCGCGCCGAAAAACTCGATGATGGGCGACGGCAGCGCCTGGAACGAGATATAGCGCAGCGACGAGCGTTTGAACTTGGTGGCGGCCAGGCGGAAGCGGTCGCTCTCGATCTTCTCCGCCGTGAAACTCTTCACCACGGCGTGGCCGCTGAAGGCTTCCTGCAGGATCTCGCTCATCTCCGCGGCATGGTCCTGCGCACTGCGCGTCGAGCGCCGGATGCGTTTGCCCAGGCGGGCGGTCGGCAGCAGGACGAACGGCAGCACGGTGGTCGAAACCAGCGCCAGGATCCAGTCGCTTTGGAACAGGACGTAGATCATGCCGAGCGCGGCGAAAACCTGCCGCAGCCAGTCGGCCAGCATCTGGGAGACCGCCAGCTGGATCTTCTCGATGTCGCTCATCAGGGATGACATCAGCCGTCCGGTGGAGTGGCTGCCGAAGAACTCGTGCTCCTCGCCCACCACCTTGTCAAAAGCCTGCTGGCGCAGGTCTGTGACGGCGGAGAGGCCGGAGTAGCTCACCAGATAGTTGCCAAAATAGTCCGCAATGCCCTTCAGCAGGAACACGACGAGAATGGCGACCGCGACCAGCGTCCAGACGTTGTGGATCGGGAACGGAATCAGTTGATCGAGATAGAGGTGAATGCCTGTCCATTCGGGGATGGGCAGCGCGACACGGGTATCCACGGTATCGGGCTGCAGCACGCGGTCGAAAATCGGCTTCAGCAGGATGGGCAGCATCGTGCGGCCCACGCCTGAAACCAGCATCAGGAAGACGGCCAGCAGGAGCGCCGGGGTGTAGCGCCTGGCGTAGCCCAGCAGGCGGATCAATTCCTTCACTGCGCCACCCCCCGCAGCCGTTCCACCGCCGCAATGGCCTGCTCGACCGGGACTCCAGCCAGTCCCGACGGACTCGAGAGCACCTGGCTGCGTGTCCTCCACGGAGCCCAGATGATGGGATCGGAAGTTCCGTAAAGCACCACCACCGGTACTCCGAAGGCGGCGGCCATGTGGGCCGGACCGCTATCGTTTCCAACGAAGAGCTCCGCTCCGGAAAGCAGGGACTTCACCCCTTCCAGCGGGGCGCCTTCCAACCTTTCGAACTCCGCAAAGGCGGATAGATCGTCGCCAGGACCGCCAATGATGACGGGCGGCAACCCGGCTTCGCGCAGATGCCGGGCCACTTTGAGGAAATTCGCGGCGGGCCAGGTCTTATCGGCCGCGGACGCCATCGGATGCAGCACGGAGTAGGCGGGCCGCCTCGCCGGAGCCGCGCAGAACAGCCGGGCACGGGGGATGTCGGTAATAGGCACTCCCAGATAGAACACGGCCGAGGCGAGATGCTCCGCGGTGTGAACCGTTCTTTCTTCGCCCAGAATCTCTTGGGCCCGTGGAATGTGAAGGTTATAAACCCACTGCTGGCGGAAATGGCCGAACCCGGCACGCTGCGGGGCGAGCGAAAGCCCGGTCAGCGCGGCGCTGCGCGAGCCGCCGTGGTAGTTCAAGGTCAATGCGGGGTGAAAGCCGAGAACGGCCCGTTTGGAAGGTGGCAGGATGGCCGAGACGTCTGGATTGCCTTGGAACAGTTGGGCGAAGCGATCTTCGACCACCACCCCAATCTCCAGATCCGGCCTGTGGTTTTTGAGCAGGGCAAGCGCCGGCGTCGTCAGAACACAGTCGCCCAGCGATCTCAACCGCACAACCAGGACCCGTGCGCCGGGGGGCAACTGCTCGACGACGGTGGCCATGGGAACGCCGCTAGCGGGCGTTACTCCTCAACCCGTGCTTCGTCCACCAGCATCACTGGGATGTCGTCGCGGATCGGGTACACCCGATGGCACGCCGGACATTTCAGACCGCTCTTGTCCTCGGTAAGCGCCACGGATTCCTTGCAGACCGGGCACACCAGAATCTCCAACAGTTCTTGACTGACAGCCATGGGATTTCAATCAATTGTAGCAATCCGCACCGCCGGGCGACATGCGGAAAATCGTTACGGTCCTGTGCGATGCCCCGCTAGGGGTGCGACTCGCAGCGGGCCTTCAAGGCTTCGTTCATGGCACGGAAGCCGATCTCGGTGCGGTCGAGCATGCCGGCGAACAACGGACCCACCAGTAGGCCATAGAAGTGTTCTGATTGCTTCAACTTGGTGTGTCCGTCCCCGGTGGGCTCCAGGACGAAGCGATGGTCGCCGGTAAAGAAGCCGGGTATGGCGAGGCCGCCGCGCCAGGCCAGTTCGCGGTTCGGCGTAATGGTAATGATGCGGGCCACAAAATCCGTCTCACTGTCACCGGGCGGGCGGATGGTGATGTGCAGCTTCTCGTCCTCGGATAAATTTCCGGAAAGAGTCAGGATAAACGGGTTCCACATCGCGTAATTGCCGGTATCGGTAAGGATGCGCCAAACGGCCTCAGGCGGGGCGGCGATGGCGATCTCGGTTTCGATGGTCCGGTCCTGTTGAGTAATGGTCAAGCCGATCCAGGTCAGGAAGACGAGCAGGCAGAACGCCAAAATGAAGAGTGGAAATCCGCGCGGCATCGATGTTCTCCGATTATACGGGGCGTCCAGGCGGGATGGCGCGGCCTCCAATCAGATTCATCTGTTACACTTACCTCTATCTTGACTGGGTGCTGCCCCGCGGGGCAGATGGAGAGGAGACTGCGGAATGAACAAATTACACGGCTTGGACGGTCAAAAACCCAAGTCGCTCAATGCCAGGCTGTTCGCCTATGCTCTGGCCGGAGGAGCGGCGCTTGCCAGCGCAACGCCCGCCAATGCGGCGGTGATCCACTACGGTGGGCCGACGCTCGACACAGCTGGCAGCTCTTTCAATCTGGACTTGGACGGCGATTTGACTACCGATTTCACCTTCCAGTCCGGAGCAGGTGACTCAACCGCAACGATCGAGGCGTTCGTTAGCTTCCCCGCCGGAGGCGTGACCGGCCCGCTCGCGCTCGGTGCACCGGTCAATGCGACTACAACATTCGCCACTTCCTCACCGTATAAGCTCGCCAAAGCCTTCGTCGATTCGGCGGGTGTGGTGACCTCCAGCAGCGGACCTTACGCCATTGCGCCCAATCAGTATATGGGCCTGACCTTTGATATAGGTGGAGTTGCCCACTATGGCTGGGCGAGGCTGGAACTTTACGGCACAGGTACTCCTGAGGCGAATGGTTTGTTGGCGCAAGGCCAGTTGGATATCCGGCTGATGGAGTATGCCTACGAGACGAACAACCGGGGGGCCATTGCCGTCGGTCAGACTGCCGTGCCCGAACCCTCCACTTTGGCTTTGTTCGCCCTCGGTGCCGCCGGCATTGCCGCGATGCGCCGCCGTAAGGCCGCCTAGCAGAAATGGCGGAGCGTCTGGCTCGCAGGGTCGTCCTGGTTGGCTGGAGTGCGGCGGATTGGAAAGTACTGAATCCGCTGTTGGACGCTGGAAAACTGCCGGCCCTGCAGGCTGTCGTGGAACAGGGCGTCAAGGGCGACCTTGCCTCCCTGAGCCCGATGCTTTCGCCGCTGTTGTGGACCTCGATCGTCACGGGACATACGCCCGAACGTCACGGCATTTTGGGTCCTCTCGAACCGGATGCAGCCACTGGGGCGACCCGCGTGGCTTCGTCCACCTCCCGCAAAGTCAAAGCCCTTTGGAATATCCTGGCGCAATCCGGCTTGCGCTCGCTGGCCGTGAACTGGTGTGCCAGCCAGCCGGCGGAATCTGTTTCAGGGGTCGTCGTCTCGAATCTGTACCCCAAGGCAAGGGCAGCGTATGGCCAGCCCTGGGCGCTCCCCGGTGGCTGCATTCATCCCCGATCCCTCAGTGACCCACTCTCCGAATACCGCATCCACGCCGGTGATTTGACCGGAGACGACCTGAAGGCCTTCATCCCCGCGCTGGAGCGGGTGGACCAGGTCTCAGACACTCGCCCGCTGACGCTGGCCATCGCCCTGGCCGAGGCTCTCAGCGTGCACGGGGCGGCGACCTGGCTGATGGAGCACGAAACCTGGGACCTGCTGGCTGTTCATTACTCCTCGCTGGATGCGGTTTGCCGCACGTTCATGCCGTTTCATCCGCCGCGTAGGGAGCATGTCTCCGAGGCCGATTTCGAGATCTACCAGGCGGTGGTGGAACGCGTCTACTGCTATCACGACGCCCTGCTGGGCCGGCTGATCGAATTGGCGGGCCCGGAAGCGGCGATTGTGCTCGTCTCCGAGCATGGGTTTCAGAGTGATGGGCTGCGGCCTTCGGGTGCGCCCACACTGGACGACCCTGCCAGCGGGTGGGAGCGCGGGCATGGCGTCTTCGTTGCGGCGGGACCGGGGCTGCGCCAGGATGAACTGGTGTTTGGAGCCGGGCTGCTGGATATCGCCCCGTTTGTCCTGCAACTGCTCGGGTTGCCGGCCGGACAGGATATGCCTGGCCGGCTTCTGCCCGATGCCTTTGTGAATCTTCCGGACGATGTACGCATTCCCACGTGGGAAGCTGCGCGAGTCGGGCAGGCGGAAGACGAGTGGGACCGCGCCGGCGCGCTGGCGGAGTTGGCGGATCTGGGCTTTGCGGATCCGGGGCCGACCGCTGAGTACGTGCGGGTCACGGCCCAGAACGAAGCTACGCTGGCGCATGTCCATGTGGCCGCGAACCGTTTCGCCGAGGCGATTCCGCTGCTGGAGCGAGTCCTCGCCGTGCAGCCGTCGGCAACGGCGCGCATGGCGCTGGCTCACTGTTATCAGATGGTTGGACGGCTGGGCGAGGCGCGAACGGTGGTGGACGCCGTATTGGCGGCAAACCCGCACCATTCGCATGGCTGGCTGATCCGGGCGAATCTGGCCTTGGCGGCGGGCGAGCCCGAGGCTGCGCTGGAACTGCTGGCGGAGGCGGGCCGGCGCGGGGCAGGGAACGCGCAACTGCAACACCGCATGGGTCTTGTCTACGAGAAGCTGGGCCGCTGGAGTGACGCCGGGGAGTGCCAGGCTCGGGCGCTGGAGTTGGATCCGCAGTTTCAGCCGGCCTGTATGGGCCGGGCTCGTGCGCTGCTGGAATTGAAGCGCAATGTCGAGGCGGCGTCGATGGCTCTGGACGCCGTGAACCTGCGCTATGACGATCATGCGGCGCACCTTCTGCTGGGCGTTGCGCTGGCCCAGGAAGGGCAGGCGGTACGGGCGATTCAGGCGTTGGAGACCTCGGTCCGCTACCGGCCCACCTCCGCCGCGCACCGCTGGCTGGCGTTCTTGAGCGAGAAGGCTATCGTCAACCCGCAGAAGGCTCTGTTCCACCGCAAGCGCGCGGCAGAGTTGGCTGGCAAGTCATGACGGGGCGGATCCGGCGGGCGCAGGGTGCGGATTGGGCGATTTGCCGGGCGCTGGTGCCGGAAGCGTGTGGACGGACCGATTGCCCCATTGAGGGTCTGATCCTGCATCCGGAGGCCGGGCCGCGCGTTGGGGGCGCTGCCGTGCTGCGGTTCGATGGGCAGGACGCCTGGCTGGGATTGACGGTGGTGCCGCCGGTGCGGCGCCTGGGATTGGGTTCGTACGTCTTGGAAGCTGCCGTGGAGGCCGCCCTGGCAGGCGGCGCCCGGCGCATGGTGACCGCTTGCGACACGCTGGCCGAACCCGCCGCCGCGCCGTTCCTGGAGAAGCACGGTTTTGCGGCCGTCACTCGAATTACGACGTTCGAAGCCAAATTCCCGGCCTGCGGGCAGCCGCTCCTCCGAGTGCGCGACGAACTGGTGGCCCGCAACCGCGTGCCGCGGGATTGGGTACTGACGACCCTGGCGCACGTGCCCCTGGAGGCGGTAGGCCGATTGTTTGCGGAGTACATCGCGCAGCGCGAGGACTTGGCGGAAGCTCCGCTGCGGCTCGACCGGGAAGGCGGGCGCTATGACACCTCTCCGGTGATTCTGGAGAGTGGCCGGCCCGTCGGGGCGCTTGTCGCCGAGAAGCGGGCTGATATCTGGCATGTCGAAGGGCGCTTTGTGGTCCGGGGGCACCAGAGCGGCGTAGCCAATGCGATGCTGCTGGGGTTGGCCGTCGATCTGGCGATGGAGCACAAGGCGTCGATTATCCTTTTCGAATCGCGTGACGACAACCGCGACACCCTCAAGCTGGCACGGCGCATGAACGCCCGGCCGCTGCGCGTCAAAACCCGGTTTGAGCTCGCTCTATACTGAAGGCATGCCGAAGTGGACTTGTGTCCCCCTGGGAAGCCGGCTGGTTCTTTTTGTCGAAGCCGAAGGCGAAGTGCTGCGCCGTGCGTGGTTTGCGAAGCGCGAGGACGACACCCCTCCGGGCTGGCAGGCCGAGGATCGCGACGACGCGCTGCCGGTGCTGGTGGAGGCACGGCGGCAATTGCGGGAATATGTAGCCGGCCGGTTGCGGCATTTTACTGTACCTTTCCGGTTAGATGGGACGGCCTTCCAACAGCAAGTCTGGCAGCAATTGACCGAAATCCCGTGCGGCGAGGTGCGCAGCTATGCGAGCGTCGCCCAGGCGATCGGCCGGCCCAAGGCGGTACGGGCCGTGGGCGCGGCGAACGGGAGCAATCCATTGCCGGTGTTCGTGCCTTGCCACCGGGTGATCGGCAGCGACGGGTCGCTGACCGGGTTTTCGGGTGGCCTGGAAGTGAAGCGGGCTCTGTTGGCGCTGGAAGGAGCTCCCGTGCAGCAGGGTTTGCCGCTCGGCGAGGAGTAGCCGCCTACTCGACCGGCGGCAGGATGCGCCCGATCAGTTCGAGCAAATTGGGTTCGTCCGTCAATATCAGGGTCATTTTCACGGCTTCCACTTTGCAGGCCCGGGCCAGGTCCGGGTCGATATTCAACAGGTCTTTCTCCGTCGTCAGCAGCATTTGGGAGCGCATGGCGAGCGGACGCAGATCCTGCTCCGTGTAGTGGTGATGGTCAGGGAATTCCCTGAAGAACGAGACGGTTAGGCCGAGTTCCTGCAGAGTTCTCCGGAAGCCCTCCGGCTGGCCCAGGCCGCAGAAGGCGCCTATGGTGGTGCCCGGTGGAATGGGTGGCGCCTCCGCCTTGGTGTGCGCCAGGAAGATCGGGGCGTGCTCGTTGTGGCGCTGGATCTCGCCGATCAGCCCCTCGTAAGTGCGGCCGGGTTCGGTGCGGGTAATGACCACCGCTTGGGCGCGTTCCAAAGCCGAGAACGGTTCGCGCAGGGTTCCGCGCGGGGGCAGGCCGTTGCGATAGGGATTGATCGCATCAATGAGGACAATGTCCAGATTCCGGCGCATGCGCCAGTGCTGGAAGCCGTCGTCCAGGACAATCACGTCGAACAGGTACTGTTTGGACAGGGCCTCGCGGGCGGCCTGGCGGTCGGCTCCAATGCCGAGGGCGGCATGACCGGCGCGGAGGATCAACTGGGCCTCTTCGCCGGTTCGTTCGACCGGGGCGCGTTCTCCGGGCAGCAGGGTGATCACGGGCTCCTGGCTGGTGCGTTTATAGCCACGGGTGAGCACCGCCGGACGGCGGCCCTGTTCCGCCAGACGTTCACAAAGCCAGAGAACAAAGGGGGTTTTGCCGCTGCCGCCCATGGCCAGGTTGCCCACGCTGATCACCGGTTGAGGCGGCAGGTCCAGACGGAGACTCTTCAACGAGCGATCGATGGCGACTCCGGCCCGCCACAGCCAACTCAGCGGGTTCGCGCCGGGCGGACGGACCAGCGCGGCCTCGTAGGCACGGACCACGGCGCTGACGGCACGGCCGGTGGCTCCGCGGCGTTCGTCGGAGAGCTGGCGGCCGATCTCGCCGATGGTGCGGTCGTACAGGTGGCGGCCCACGGTGATGGCCAGGTCCGCCGGGTCTTTCACGGTGACGACCGCGCCGGCCGCGCGGAAAGCGGCGGCGATTTCGGAGAAGTTCTCCATGTGTGGGCCGGTGACCACGGGCACGCCGAAAGCGGCGGGCTCCAGAATGTTGTGCCCGCCCCGATGGGGGAAGGTGCCGCCCATGAAGACGACGTCAGCGACCCGGAAGAGTCCGCTCAACTCGCCAATCGTGTCGATGAGCAGGACGGACACCGCTTCGTCGGTCAGTTTCGACCGGCGCTGGAACGGGATGCGGCGGGCGGTGAGCTTCGCGGCGGCTTCGTCGAAACGTTCGGGCCGGCGGGGGACCAGGATGAGCAGCAGGCGGGGGAAGCGTTCGCGAAGAAGTTCAAAGGTATCGAGGACGATGTCGTCTTCGTCGGGATCACCGGGTTCGGCGGGCGGCATCGTGGACGCCGCGATCCAGATTCGTTCGGGATCGTTGCGTTTCAGCCAGGCGTGGACGGCGGGGGCGATGGAGGTGGAGTCGGGGTAGAAGTCGTATTTCAGGTTGCCGGAGGCGACAGCGTGGGGAGCTCCGAGTTGTTCATAGCGTGAGCTGGCGATGGCGTCCTGGGCCAGGATGGCGTCCGGCCAGGCGAGGGCGGCACGGAAGAACCAGCGGAAGCGGAGGTACTTGGGCAGGGCCTTGTCGGAGATGCGGCCGTTGACGACGAGGAGCCGTGCTCCGCTGCGGCAGGTATCCCGATAGAGATTAGGCCAGATCTCGGTCTCCATGACGATGACTACCGAGGGCTTCAGGGCGCGAAGGACGCGGCGGACGGCGAAACGGTAGTCGATGGGGGCGTAGAAGACGCCGTCGGCGAGGCCGGCGAGTTTCTGCTCCGCCATGGCGCGTCCGGCCAGGGTAGTGCAGGAGACGTAGATGGGGGCGAAGGGCAGTTCCTGCTTCAGGCGCTGCAACAAACCCACGGCGGTGATGGCTTCGCCGACGGAAACGGCGTGCAACCAGATGGCTCCGGGCACCGTCCGGTGCAGGGAGCGCGGCAGGAACCCGAAGCGTTCCAGCACCTTATTGGCATAGGCGTCGTTCCGGTGGATGCGAAGTGCGAGATACAGTAAGAGAAATGGAAAGGCGAGGGCCTGTAGGGTCCAGTAGAGGAGATAAATGAGTTTGGCCCGCAAACCCCTGATTTTAGCCCTTTGTGGAGTCGCCGCGGCGGCTTTCCTGCTAGGGCAGAATACTTTCAAACATGGTCCGGCTTCGTCCTACCCCTCCGTACAGACCATTGGGAAGCTGAAAATCGCCGCTGTGCGCTATGAAAGCGACACGGATACGAAGCAGGCGTTCGGCAAAGTGAACCCCAATGAATACGGCATTCTGCCGGTGTTGCTGATCTTTGAGAACGCGGGCGACCAGACGCTGCTGCTGGACCGGATGAAGGTGGCGTATCAGTATCCAGGTAATGAGGTTCTGCCGATGGCGGCCACTGATCTGCCGTATCTGATGGGTGTGAAGCGGCCCGGCTCCGGCCCCAAGTATCCGATGCCCATCCCGCTGCCGAAGAAGAAGAACCCGCTGGCGGCGATCGAACTGCAGACGCGTGCGTTTGGGGCGAAGTCGATCATCAAGAACGATAGCGCGTCCGGATTTTTCTACTTCGAGACGCGCTATCGCAAAAGTGCGGTCATCTACATTACCGGCATCCGCGAAGCCATCACCAACAAAGAAGTCTTCTTTGCCGAGGTGCCGCTGGATGAGCCGACGCCGGAGTAGAGCTACTTCTTGGCGGGCGTAGCGGCGGCCGGAGCCTTGGTCGCCGGGGCCTTCGTGGCCGGAGCCTTCGTGGCAGGCGTGCCGGTGGCGGGCGCCTTGGTGGCCGGGGCCTTCGTAGCGGGCTTGGCGGCCGGGGTTGCGGGTCCGAGGATGACGCCGCCGGGCGGCACTGGGCCGACGCGCTCAAAGGTGACCTTCGCGATCACGACCGGCGTCGCGGGCTTCTCACCCATCTTGGGGACGCGCGTCACTTTGGTGACCACATCCTGGCCTTCCAAAACCTGGCCGAAGATGGTGTGCTTGCCGTTCAGGTGCGGCGTGGGGGCATCGGTGATGAAGAACTGGCAGGAACCAGTGCCGAGGCCGGCATTCGCCATCGCCAGACGGCCGGGGATGTCGAACTTCAGCGTGGGATGGAACTCGTCCTTGATGACGTCGGTTTCGCCCATGCCGGTGCCGGTGGGGTCACCGCCCTGGATCATGAAGCCGGGAATCACGCGGTGAAAGATGAGGCCGTTGTAGAGGGGCCGGCGGACGCGGGTTCCGGTTTTGGGGTCGGTCCAGAGCTTGCGGCCCAGGGCGAGGTCCACGAAATTCTTCACGGTGACGGGCGATTCGGTTTCGTACATCTTCAGGACGACGGTGCCGAAGGGCTGCCCGCCCTGGGTGATCTGGATGGTGGTGTAGAGGCCATTTTCCCGCGCGGGTTTAGGGGCGGCGGGGGCTGCGGCGGCCGGGGCCGGAGTCTGGGCGCCAAGCGCGCCAGCCAGGGCCAAAGTCGAAAATAGGGCTGAGAACATCCTCATACTCCCATCGTACCAACGCGGTGCAAGGGGAATTGGCGGGTTAACCGGCGTTTTTCCAGTATTCACGGCGGCGTCACGCCGGATTCAAATACAAAGGCTAGCGTGTCGGGGTAGATGCAGCCTACACCCGTCTTTCAAAGCGCCCTGCGGCGGTTCGCTCCGGAACCGGTGGCCGGAGCACTGGGCAAGCTACTTCGGATAGAGCGCCTGGAGGAGGTAGTCCGGGGTGTGCGCGCGCGGCAGAACGCGGGGGCGTTTCCAGAGGAGATGCTGCGCGCGCTGGGGGTGACGATCCGGGTGGAGGCGGCAGACATGGCGCGCATTCCGGCCACGGGTCCGCTGGTGGTGGTGGCGAATCATCCGTATGGACTGATTGAGGGTGCGGTGCTGCAGGCGATGCTGGCCCGGGTGCGGACGGATGTGCGGCTGCTGGCGAATTCGTTGCTGGGGATGGTGCCGGAGCTGCGAGAGAGCCTGATTCTGGTGGATCCGTTCGGAGGAGCGGCTCGGGAGAATGCCAGGGGGATGCGCGAGGCGCGGCAGTGGCTGCGCGGAGGAGGCGCGCTGATCGTGTTTCCAGCGGGCGAGGTTTCGCATGCCGGTTGGGGGCAGAAGGAGATCGTGGATCCGCCCTGGAATGAAGGCGCGGCGCGGCTGGCGCGGCAGTGCGGGGCTCCGGTGGTGCCGGTGTACTTTTCGGGGTGCAACAGCGCGCTGTTCCAGATCGCGGGGCTGGTGCATCCGCGGCTGAGGACGGCGCTGTTGCCGCATGAGCTGCTGAACAAGCGCGACCGGGAGATTGAGGCGCGGGTGGGCCATGCGGTGAGCAGTGAGGAGCATTCGACGGCGGAGCTGCGCCGGCGGACCTACTGGCTGGCGGAGCGCAAAGCCGGGAAGCCGCGGGTGGTGCGCCGGATGCAGCCGGTGGGCGCGGCGGTGCCGGCCGAGTGGATGGAGCGGGAGCTGACGGCCCTGCCGCCAGAGCGGTTGCTGGCCAGCTCTGGGGCGCTGCGGGTGTATTGTGTCCAGGCGCGCGAGGCTTCGATGACATTGCGCGAAGTGGGGCGGCTGCGGGAGGAGACGTTCCGGGCGGCGGGCGAAGGTACGGGGCGGCCTTATGACCTGGATCGTTTCGATTCCTGGTATGACCACCTGATTCTGTGGCACGCGGAGAAGCGGCAGGTGGCGGGCGCTTACCGGTTGTGCGGCGCCGATGCGGGCCGGGAGCTGTATACTTCAACGCTGTTTCGGTTCAGTGACGCGTTTTTTCAACGGTTGGGTCCGGCGCTGGAACTGGGGCGGTCGTTTGTTGCGCCGGAGTTTCAACGCGGTTTCCAGCCGCTGCTGCTGCTGTGGAAGGCGATTGGGCAGTATGTGGTGGCGAGGCCGAGGTACCGGTTCCTGTTTGGTCCGGTGAGTGTCAGCGCCGACTACTGTCCCGCTTCGCGGGCGCTGCTGGCGCGGTTCCTGGCGGAGCACTGTTTCGACGGGCAGCTTTCGCAGTGGGCGGCGGCGCGGTCGCCGTATCGGGGGAAGCCGTCGCCGGAATGGCCGCAGCCGGCCGATGTCGATGACCTGGACCGCCTGATCCGGGAACTGGAGCCGGACGGCAAGGGCGTGCCGGTGCTGGTGCGGCAGTACCTGAAGCTGGGTGGAAAGCTGTGCGGGTTCCATTTGGATCGCGGATTTGGCGATTGCCTGGACGGCTTGATCGTGGTGGACCTGGAGCGGTGTGAGCAGAAGCAGTTGGAACGCTATCTGGGGCGGGCCGGCGCGCAGGCGGTGGCGGAGCGCGCGCAGTCCGCCGCCGGAGTGGTGTAATGGCGCAATGGAGCTCCTGCTGGAAGACCTGCCGCAACACGGCTTGTGGTTGATTGGGCCGAGTTCTCCTTACTACGACCAGTGGCTGGCGGAGATCGGCAGCCGCCCGGACGGGCTGCCAGCGGTCCCGGACGATTTCATCGACGAATCTGAAAGGCCGGGGTCGGCCATTTGGGTGAACGGAAGTGGCAAGGATGTCGCGGCCTGGTCGTTTGTCTGGCGGTATGAAGACCTCAACGGGCGGGTCACGTCGAGGACCGTCTCGACGGGTGGGACGGCGACGCCTTCGCTTTTGCACCCATTTGGCCTCAGCGAGGACTACCGGCGGAAGTTGCGTTATTCGAGTGTGATGCTGGCGGGCTCGAAGCGATGGGTGGGCGGCGGCCGCGTGGTGGGCAGCAATACCGATGTGCGGCAGCCGGCGGAGGAGGAGAGATCGGGCGGAATGCTCTTTGGCTTCGGGCGTGGCGGCGATGATCCGATGGATTGGAGCATGCTGCGCCGGACGACGTTAGTGCTGGATGGTGTGTTCTTTGTCGATGGGACGTTCGCCGGTCCGGACCAGGCTGGGCTGTGGGGGCGCGTGGTGCACACGGCGGAGGTGACGGCGGAGCTGGCCCGGATTGCCCACGAAGGGCGGGCGCGTGGAGATGCGCCGCAGGTGCTCTACGCGCTGTTGGCCGAAGCGGCGAAGGGTCCGGTGGAGCCGGGCACGCCGCCGCCGCCCCCAACCCGGCCGGCTTCGACCGGAGCCGAAGTGGGCGATGCGGTGGACGAGGTGCACCGCGGCCTGGGCTCCATGATCGGCCTGATGCGCCAGCATTCGGGCGACGAGGCGACTTTGGAGCGTTTGGCGTCGTGGCACGGCACGGTGCTGCCCGATTTCCGGCGCCTTTGATACATTGAATACATGAAAAAAGAGAGTATCCTCTCCGCAATGCTAGAGATCGGCATCGTTCCGGTCGTACGTACTCCTACCGCTGACAGTGCTTACAAGGCGATCGAGGCCATTTACAAGGGCGGAATCCGCGCGGCCGAAGTGACGATGACGGTGCCGGGCGCGGTGAAGGTGCTTGAGAAGCTGGCCGATGAGTTCGGCGACAAGATGGTGCTGGGCGCGGGGACGGTGCTCGACCCGGAGACGGCCCGCATCTGCATGCTGGCTGGTGCGCAGTTCTTTGTCACGCCGGCTCTGAACCTGAAGACCATCGAGATGGCGCAGCGCTATTCGCGGCCCATCTGCCCCGGCGCGCTGACGCCGACCGAAGTGCTGGCTGCCTGGCAGGCCGGCGCCGATATCGTCAAGGTGTTCCCTTGCGACAACGTGGGCGGCGCCAAGTACATCAAGGCTTTGAAGGGACCGTTCCCGCAGATCGAAATGATCCCGACGGGTGGGGTGAGCCTGACAACGGCCGGCGACTTCCTGAAGGCGGGCGCGTGTGCGGTGGCCGTGGGCGGCGAACTGGTGGACGCGAAGACGATCAAAGCCGGGACGTACGAAGTGTTTACGGAACGGGCTCAGCAGTTCCTGGAAGTGGTGGCGAAGGCTCGGGCGGAGATGCGCGGGTAGGCGGGTTCGTTTGGTTTGTCGACGGGTGCGGGGTCAGGGGACCCCGCGCGGACCAGGGGGTCCGCCGTCCCAATGATTGCGGTGTCCTGCGCTGCCAGGAGACTTTGCCGGGTTCCGAGCTGTGCGGCCGATGGCTGAGGGCTTACTTCCGTAACCTTTTCGCGCTTACGCCATCTGGCCGCTGCACCATCCTGGATTGGTATGGTATTGTCACGTCATCGACTGGGAGGTCCCATGAAACGACGATCGTTCCTGACAGCAGGCGCCGGCGCAGTCAGTCTGAGCGCTTTTCCGTACCACCTTTTTGCTGGTACAACACAGAAACTGGCCAGCGATGTCGTGACGCTGGGTCCCCGGAAGATCAAACTCAGCCGGCTGGCCATGGGCACCGGCACCAACGGCGCGGGCGGTAGCTCGAACCAGACGAAGAAGCTTGGGTTGGAAGGCGTCGCCTACATGATGCGCGCCGCCGTCGACAACGGTGTCAACTTCTGGGATTCGGCCGACCAGTACGGTACGCATGCCCATCTCAAAGAGGCTCTCAAGAAGACGCCGCGCGAGAAGGTTGTCATTATGTCCAAGACTCACGCTTCCACGGAAACTGAGATGAAGGCGGACATTGACCGGTTCCGGCGCGAGATCGGTACCGACTACATCGACATCCTGCTGCTGCATTGCATGATGGACGCCGACTGGCCCCAGCGTAAAAAGGGCGCCATGGAGTACATCAACGAACTGCAGGAGCGCGGCATCGTCCGCACCAAGGGTGTCAGTTGCCACACCATGGGAGCCTTGAAGGCTTCGGCCGCTTCGCCCTGGGTGGAAGTTGATCTGGCCCGGTTGAATCCGGCCGGCGTCGCGATGGACGCTTCGCCCGCCGAAGTGATTCCGGTGCTGAAGCAGATGAAGGCTTCGGGCAAGGGCATCATCGGGATGAAGATTTTCGGGGCAGGGAAGCTGCGGAACAAGACGGATGAGTGCCTGCAGTATGCGCTGTCGCAGGACGTGCTCGATTGCTTCACCATCGGCAGCGAGAACGTCAACGAGATGATGGAACTGACGAAGAAGATCCCGGCGTCCAGCACGCGCGGCTAACGGAAATAAAGAAGCCCGGATCCGCGCCCTCCGGAATGGCGCGAATCCGGGCTTTCTTGTGTCTGGGGTTAGCCCTTGGCGCTCTGCGCGCGGATCGAGGTGATCTCGGCCGGCGGGATGCCCAGGTACTCGAGGAAGCCCTGGTGCTCCTTCGGATCGGTGCGCTCAAACTCAACGTGCAGCTTGTGCATCTGGTCTTCCGTGATGCCGGCGGCACGCAGGATGGCTACGAACTTGTCTTTCGTCATGTGTATATGACCTCCTGCAATCCACGTTGAGGCGTGAAGCGATAGACGGGTCAAGCCGTTTTACTATTTTTTCGGCACCAGCAGTTCGATGTCCTTGAACCAGACGTCTGTAGGCTTCTTTGCCCCGTGGGTCTGCAGGCCGAGTACGCCCTCTGTGCGGCCGGGCGTGTCGTCGGGCAGATAGAGCGTGCGGGCGCCATTCACGTGGAAGACGATGCGGTGGCCGTGCAGGGAAGCCGTGAGCTGGTTCCAGTCGTTCGGCTTCACGGTGCCGTTGTCCTCTGGGCCGGTGACCCATTTGCGTCCGCCAGGGCCGGTCTCCCAGAAGCCGCCGGTGCCTTTCTTCTCGTCGATCTCCACTTCGTAGGCAGCGAGGTTCTTGGGATCCGTCCGGACAAAGAAGCCGGAGTTGCCGCGCTGGATTTTGAACTTCAGGCGGACGGTGAAGTCGGTGAGCGAGAGGTCGGAGACGAGCATGCCGATCTTCTCGTCGCCCTCGACGGAATGGGCGTAGATGGTGCCGTCCTGCACCGTGATGCTGCCGCCGCCCCGCGGGGTCCAGCCTGTGAGGGTCTTGCCGTCCCACAGCGGCTTCCACATGTGGCTGCCGTTGTCCTGAATCTTTATGTTCTTCCATCGGACCTGCACGGGCTTGTCACCCTTGTAGGCGTGGACCTGGAGGCCGATGAAGCCGGAGAGGTCCTCGGAATCGGTGAGGTTGGCGCAGGGGATCCCGTTGATCCAGGTTTTGATGGAGTCGCCCACGGCCTCGACGCGGTAGTGATTCCATTGATTGTCTTTGAACGCCTTGGAGGCGGTGGGATTGCTGGAGATGTTGTCGAGCCAGCCGCGGCGCGCTTCGTCGTAAATGCCGCCGGAGGCTCCGGACTTCTCGTCCGCGACTTCCACCTGGTAGCCGTAGACACGGCCCTTGGGTTCCGTGTGCTGCGCGCTCTTGGCGCCATCGAAGGTGGTGACGACAGTGTCGGACGGGTAGCGGTGGGCGCGGACCTGGACGCCCGAGTTCAGCAGCGGATCTGTTTTGGTGTCGAACTCGAGTACGAAGTCGCCGAACTCCTTTTTGGAGCAGAGGAAGCTGTTGGGGCTGCCTTCCACGGTGGTGCCGACGATTTCGCCTTTCTCGACAACATAAGTTGCCTTGCCGTTGCAGACCTCCCAGCCCTTGAGGGTCTTGCCGTCAAAGAGTGGGGTGAAGGGCTTGTCGGCGGCGGCGAGGGTAGCCGCGCCCAGAAGAGTGAGTAAGAAGATTCGAGACATGGGGCCAGAGACATCGTATCCGATGTGAGGGGCCGGGACTTACAGGCCGGAGACGTAGACGGCCAGGGCGTGGCGCAGGCGGGCGTCGAGATTGCTGAGATCGACGGTGCCGGGACGCTCGGTGCGCTCCAGCAGTTCGTCTTCGGAGTAGCGGCGGCCGAGGCCGTTGATGGGTTTCACGTTGCCGCCGGCGTAGGAGCGGTCCGCGCCATCGGCTCCGTGGCAGCGGCTGCAGAGGGAGGTGTAGATGTCCCGGCCGGTGGTCCAGGCCTGCAGGTCGGCTTCGGCCTGCTGGGGCGTGGCGGCGACGCGGCGCACGTGCAGGGCTTCATCCAGCACGAGATACAGGCCGTTGGAGAGAGGGAGGACGAAAGGCGCGGGTGGGACAGCGGCGAGGAGCAGGGCTAGCACGAGGGGCTTCAAACGGGCAGGGTAGCACAGGCTGGCAAGACCGGAGCCGCAGGGTGGGTCATGTTGGGGGCATGTCACCCTGCGGCCGGATCTACTCCAGAACAGCTCAGGCGCCGGCTCTACACTGGGAGGGCGTAGGGGCAGGCTTACTGGTTGGTCTGGGAGCGCATCGCCTGCGGACCACCGCGGCCCATACCCATGCCGCCCATGCCGCCGGGTCCGTGAGGCATTGAATCGAATTTCGTCTGTTGGTCGGGCGTCAGGACGGCGTAGAACGCCGCTTCCGCCTTGCTCTCGATGGAGGTCACCTGGCCGTTGATGGTGCCCAATTGCGTGGCCGCCTGGTCGATGGCGACGACATCGTTCTTCTTGACCGCCGCCGCCAGGGTGTCGTGAATGGTAGAGACGTTGGCGCGGGCCTTGGTTGTGGCCGCATCCGCTTCAGTGAAGATTGTGGTGGCGGAAGCCTGCTGCGCGTCGCTGAGGCCGAGTCGTTTGGTGAGCATCTCGACGCGGAACTGGATGCGGGTGGCTGCGTCCGGCGGATTGCCACCGCCCATGCGGCCCATGCCCGGCCGCTGCGCGAAGACGAACGCCGAGCTGATGGCAGCAGCGGCGATGAATCGGGTGAGTCTGTTCATTTGGTTGCGTTGAACCTCACAACCATAGAACGCCAGTTTTCGAAAATGGGTTGCTTTCGCCCAGGTAAAGGATTGTTAAGTGCAGGCAGGGCGAGCGGCCTGCCGTGTTTTCATCGCTTTTTCAGCGTGACAGCCAGCCCGCCACCCTGGGCGTAGATGATGGTCTCCAGGTCTGGCCGGGCCGTGACGGTCTTCATGTACTCGGGCACCATTTCCACGTTGTGGGCCAGGATCAGGCCTCCGGGCCGTACCAGGGGCAGGAGCTTGGTGAGGTAGTCGAGGTACCCGTCCTTGTCAGCGTCAAGGAAGACGATATCGATGGGGAGCTTCAACTGCTTCACGTTCTGATGGGCGTCGCCCTGGACTATCGTGACCAGCTTTTCCACCCCCGCTTTGCGGAAGTGCTCCTGCGCAATGGCGGCCCGGCGCGGATCGAGCTCGAAGGTGGTGAGGTGGCCGCGCGTGCGGTCCAGGGCCATGCAGAACCAGAGCCCGGAGAGTCCTGTCGAGGTACCGATTTCGACAATGTTGCGGGCTCCCGTGGATTCGGCCAGCAGGCGCAACATACGGCCATCGATCTCCGGCACATTGGCCCAGACCTCGTCCGCCTGGACCGCCTCCTCGAGCACGCTGAGGATGAGCTTCTCGCTTGCGGTGCGTGGCTGCGGCGGAGTTTGCTCGTCGCGCGTGACCGGATTCCGGCGCAACCGGGGCTGCCACCCGCTGGAGGTGTAGGGAGACGCCAATAGTAATCCTAGGACGAGTAGGAGTTTCATAGAAGAAAAGGCGGAAGTACTGTTGCCAATCTACAACGGCGCAAAGGCGAAGAGAAGCGTTACTTGGCTTCTATGAGGACTATTTCCTGCCGTACTGAGCGCGCCCGGTGGAGGCAAACAGATAGTGAATCACGGAGCGCGTTCGTTTCAAGCGGGCACACCTCCGGCCGCGAACGGCTATCCGTGGGGCGAGACGACGCCCGGATTCCTAGAGGGAACGTGCGACCAGGTCCCGAGCCTCGGACACGATGCTTTCGAGATGCTGCTCGCTGACCAGGCTCTCGGCGTATAACTTGTAGATGTTCTCCGTGCCGGAAGGACGGGCGGCGAACCAGCCCTGATCGGTGACCACCTTCAGGCCTCCAATGGAAGCGCCGTTGCCGGGGGCGGTGGTCAATTTCGCGGTGATGTGGGCTCCGGCCAGCGTTTCGTCCGTTACGGCCGCAGGGGACAGTTGGGAGAGCTTGGCCTTCTGCTCCGGTGTGGAGGGGGTGTCGATGCGGGTGTAATACGAGGCTCCGAACTCCTGCGTGATGTCCTGGTAGTGCTCGCCCGGATCGCGGCCCGTGCGCGCCGTGATCTCACAGGCCAGCAGGCCCATGATGAGGCCGTCCTTGTCGGTCGTCCAAACGGAGCCATCCTGACGCAGGAAGCTGGCACCGGCGCTCTCCTCGCCGCCAAAGGCGACGCTGCCGTCGAAGAGGCCAGGGGCGAACCACTTGAAGCCGACGGGCACTTCGTAGACTCCGCGCCCCAGTTTGTTCACTACCCGGTCGATTAACGCGCTGGAGACCAGGGTTTTGCCGATGCGGGCGCCGGTGCTCCAGTTCTTGCGGTTGATGAGGAGGTAGCGGATGGCCACGCACAGAAAGTGGTTGGGGTTCATCAGGCCGGCGGAGCGGGTGACGATTCCGTGGCGGTCGGCGTCGGGATCGTTGCCGAAGGCGATGTCGAACTTGTCCTTGAGCTGGACGAGGCCGGCCATGGCGTAGGGACTGGAGCAGTCCATGCGGATCTTCCCGTCGTGGTCGACGGTCATGAAACCGAACTGCGGGTCTACATTGGGATTGACGACGGTCAGGTCGAGGTTGAAGCGGGAGGCGACCTCGGCCCAGTAGTGGACGGCGGCTCCGCCCAGGGGATCGACGCCGATCTTGAGGCCGGCCTTGGAGATGGCTTCCATGTCGATGACGGCGGCAAGGGCGCGGACGAAACCGGGGATGAAGTCGCGCTCATGGATGCAATCGGCGCGGATGGCTCGTTCAAACGGGACGTGGCGGACGCCGACGTTGTTCTCGCGCAATAGCTCGTTGGCGCGGTCCTGGATCCAGTTGGTGACGTCGGTGTCGGCCGGGCCGCCGTTGGGCGGGTTGTACTTGAAGCCACCGTCGGAGGGGGGATTGTGCGAGGGCGTAATGACGATGCCGTCGCTCCAGCCGGCGCTGAGGCCGCGGTTGCGCTCCAGGATGGCGTGGCTGACCACCGGTGTCGGGGTAAAGCCGTCATCCTGTTGAATCAGCGTGGTTTGCTCGTTGGCGGCCAGCACCTCGAGGGCCGTGCGCTGGGCCGCGGCGGAGAGGGCGTGGGTGTCCTTGCCCATGACGAGGGCCCCGGTATAGCCCTTCATCTGGCGGTATTCGCAGATCGCCTGGGTGATGGCGAGGATGTGCGATTCGGTAAAAGTGCTGTTGGAGGAAGTTCCCCGGTGGCCGCTGGTGCCGAAGCTGACGAGTTGCTGCTGGTCGCCCATGTCGGGCTTGTTGGCGTAGTAATCGCGCTCCAATTGAGCGGTGTCGACGAGCAGTTCAGCCGGAGCCGGGAAGCCGGCGAGGGGGTTCAGGGCCATAGGGACATGATAGACAGCCCGGACGCGCGAGTGGGAAGGGATTCTACCGCGGGTCGAAATAGCGGCCCGGTGTTTCTCCTAACTCACGGCGAAACATGGCGATAAACGCGCTGGTGCTCTGGTAGCCGAGTTCCTCGGAGATGGCCTGGACGCCCTGGCCCGCCGCCAGCAGTTTCAGGCTGTGCAGCAGATTGCGGCGGCGCAGCCATTGGCCGAGGCTCATGGCGGTCTCCTCGTGAAAGATGCGTTCCATGGTCCGGCGGCTGGCTCCGCAGGCTCGCAGGAGTTTGGGGACCGGAGTACGCGCGCCGCCGTCCGCGGCAGCCAGCGCGGCGAAGCGGACGGCCCGTTCGTCTTTGGGTGCGGGCAACTGCAGCGGGACCGAGTGGAGGACCTTCAACTCATCCAGCAGGACCCCGATCAGGCGGCGCTGCTCGGGCTGGCGGGTGTCGAGCACGCTCCAGTGGATGGTGCGCACGATGATTTCGCGCAGCAGGCCGGTGACGTTGACGACGCAACAGCCGGAAGGCGCCCAACCGGAGGGGCGGATGTCGGCTCGCACGTAGAGGTTGCGCAGAGCCACGGTGCCGGTCATTTCCAGGCGGTGCTGGATGCCCTGCGGGATCCAGACGGCGCGGTGAGGGGGCAGCACCCAGGCGGCCTGGTCGGTCCGCACGGTGAGGACACCCTGGATCGCGTAGATGAGCTCATGCCAGCCGGCCGCATGCGGTGGGATGAGGGCGGTGTTGGTGAGGGTGACACCGAAGCTCCTGACCAGGACGGTGGGATCCAGGTACAGTTGGCGGGATTTCGGCATGAACTGGCAATATAGCGTGATCCTGCCCCGGACGCCATGCCTTAGAATCCGTGTAGATCGCAGACGCAGTTGGAGGGATGTCCACATGCCAAACCAAGTAGCCCACTTTTCCATTAACACTTCAGACCTGCCTGCTTCCCGCGCTTTCTATGAGGGAGTGTTCGGGTGGAAGTTCAACGCCTGGGGCCCGCCCGGGTTTTACATGATCGATATGGGGGCGGCGGCCGGGGCGCCGTTGCTCGGCTCTCTGCAGCAGCGGCGGGAGATCGTGCCGGGGGTCCCCATGTTTGGGTTCGAATGTACGATTTCAGTGGAAGATATCGCGGCCACGGCCGACGCGATCGAGGCGCACGGCGGCAAGATTGTGATGCCCATCTGCACGCTGGCCGGGGTGGGCCAGTTGCTGTTCTTCCAGGATCCGGGCGGGACGATCGCCGGCGCCATGCAATATGAGACACATCCGGCCTGAATTTACGGCAGGGCAGGGAAAAGCGCGGCACAATGGATTCCCATGAAGACTTCCCTGGGCGCGCTTCTCCCCCTTTCCGTCACTCTGCTGGCCGTCTCCGTTTGGGCCGCGGAACTGCCGTCACCGGCGCTGCTGGTCTTGAACAAAGCCGATGCCACGGTGGTGATCGTGGATCCGGCGACCGGCAAGATCACGGGGAAGGTGGCCACGGGTGAGGGTCCGCACGAAGTGGTGGTGAATGCGGAGGGGACCGTCGCCTATGCCACGAATTACGGCAGCGGCCCGACTCCAGGGAAGTCGATTTCCATTATCGACCTCTCAGGTCCCAGGGAGTTGAAGCGGTTGGAGGTGGCGCCCATGCTGCGGCCGCACGGGATCGCCTTGATGGATGGAAAGGTCTGGTTTACAGCAGAGGTGAACAAGGTAGTGGCTCGCTACGATCCGGCGTCGCAGCGCCTCGACTACCTGCTGGGGACGGGCCAGAACACCACGCACATGCTGCAGTTCAGCGCGGATACGAACCGGCTGTTCACCGCCAACATCAGCTCCGATTCCATCTCGATTTTCGAACGCACGGCGGGCAGCATGAACTGGAATCAGACGGTCGTTCCCGTGGGGAAGGGGCCCGAGGGCTTTGATGTCTCGCCGGACGGAAGTCAGTTGTGGGCGGCGCACTCGCGCGACGGCGGGGTGTCGGTGATCGACATCGCTTCGAAGAAGGTTATCGAGACGTTGCCGCTCGGCACCAGGCGGTCGAACCGGTTGAAGTTCACGCCGGATGGCAAGACGGTGCTCATCTCGGATCTCGACTCCGGCGAGTTGGTGATCGTGGATGTCGCGACGCGCAAGGTGAGCAAGAAAGTGCCGCTGGGGCAGGCGCCGGAGGGGATCCTCATCGAACCCGGCGGCGCGCGGGCGTATGTGGCGGTGGCGGGGGACAATCATGTGGCAGTGATCGATCTCAAATCGATGACGAAAACGGGGCAGTTTGAAACCGGCGGCGGTCCGGATGGCATGGCGTGGATTGGCGGCCCCCGCCACTAATCGTTTCTGCCTGATTCCGCTCAGGTTGGAGAGGTTTCGGGTTCTTCGCCCAGAACCGTGGCGGTCAAAATTACCGTCTACCCACCGCCAGCCCTCCGTGCCGGTGTGTGCGGAGAGTCTACAATTCCCCCTATCCGGCACAAATGAAAGCGGTTAGTGTCTCCTTGCTGAAAATGGCAAGGAGATTGCGATTTAGAAGCCAGAAGTAGAAACGGAGGTTTCTAAATGAAACAGATTCTAGGTATTACACTCTTGGCCGCTCTGCCGCTGATGGCAAAAGAACCGCCCGCCGTTCAGCGCCTGGACGAATCGGCCGTGGTGTTATCGGAAATCATGGGAACGCCGGATAAGGGCATTCCCCAGGACCTCATGGAAAAGGCGCACTGCGTCGTGGTGGTGCCCGGCCTGAAGAAGGGCGCGTTCATTGTCGGCGGCAAGTATGGCAAGGGCTTCCTTTCCTGCCGGCTGGTCGGCCGGGTGGGTTGGTCGGCGCCGGCCGCGATCCGCGTGGAAGGCGGCAGTGTCGGCTTCCAGATTGGCGGGTCGGAGACCGATGTCGTTATGCTTGTGATGAATGAGAGCGGCGCCAAGAAGCTTCTGGACAGCCAGTTCACGCTGGGTGGAGAAGGTTCAGTGGCCGCCGGACCGGTGGGCCGCACGGCTACCGCCGATACCGACGCGTTCATGCGGGCTGAGATCCTTTCCTGGTCCCGCGCGCGTGGTGTCTTTGCCGGAATCTCCCTGCAAGGCGCTACGCTGCGCCAGGACATGGAAGAGAACCAGACCCTTTACGGAAAGCGCCTGACCACGGAAGAGGTGGTGCACAAGAGCACTCCGCCGGCGGCCGCGGCTCGCCTGATGGCCCTGCTCACCCGGTTCTCGCCCCGCGAAAAGTCGGGCGACTAAACAAACGAGTCAAAGGAGAACGCACAGATGAACAGAGATAGCATCCTCGCGGCAATGGTTGGTTTGGGAGTGGGCGCTGGCCTGGCTCTGCTCTTCGCGCCGGAATCGGGCCATCATCTGCGCGGGCGGCTTGCCCACCGCGCCCGCGGCCAGGCGCGCCGCCTGAAGCACCAGGCCGAAGAGCTGCAGGAGACAGCGGCCAATCTCGTTGAGCAAGGCCGGGAGCAGGCGTTGAAGCAGCGTGACGGGATCGTCAATGCTGTGGAAGCCGGCAAACGAGCCTACCTGAAAACTGTTTAACTCAACCCGCCTCGGCTACCGTCCGGCACAAGGAGGTGCCTCATGTTATGGACGATTTTTGTAGTTCTGTTGGTTCTTTGGCTATTGGGCATGGTGACGTCGTACACGTTGTACGGCTTCATCCACATCCTGCTGGTACTCGCGCTGGTCAGCCTGCTGATCGGCATTATCAACGGACGTAGAGCACTCTAGCCGAGGCCGGTCCGGGTGGCCCAGTTCGCTGGGCGCCCGGGCCGGCCGAAGCTTTGTCCGCCTGCCTGCTTCGGCAATCAAACCAGAAAAAGTGATTCGGATCCGATGGGGGCCTTCCATCTTCACTCGAACGGCAATATAATGTTGCCGCGTGATATTGGAGACTGCCATGAAATTCCTGATCCTAAGTGCAATGGGCCTCATCTTCGCCGCTCGTATGGTTGCGGGCGATCTGGAGACCGCCCACGACAATCTGAAGCAAGCCGTCCAGGCGAAGGACGTGGAGGCCGTCAAGAAATTGGCCCCAGCAGCAAGCGCCCTGGCGCGGAAGACGATCGCCACGCCGGCTCCGGCGGGTGCTGAAGCGAAGGCTGCCTGGACGAAGCAGGTCGCCTATGCCAAGGAAGTCGATCTCTATACGGAGAACGCCCTGGCGACCACGGCGCTGCAGGCCGAACCGCCCAAGTTGATCGATCTCATTGCGGTGCTGGAGAAGCAGAATCCAAAGAGCAAGTTCCTGGATCAGGCGTATGGTCCGTACTTCCAGGCTCTGGAACAGACAGAAAACGGCGCCAAGGTTGCGCCCATCGCCGAGAAGGCGGTCCTTAGCCAACCGGAGAATGTGGACATCCTCGTGATCGTGGCCGACAGCGCCATGGCCAAGCGCCAGACCGGCCGGGCCGGTATTTTCGCTGAGAAGCTGATCGCCGTGCTGGAGAAGAAGCCCAAGCCAGACAACATGTCCGCCGAGGATTGGGAAGCCAGAAAGAAATCGGCGCTGGGCCATGCCCACTACATCGCCGGAATGGCGCACAGTGAACGGCAACAGTTTGCGCTGGCCGACCAGGATCTGCGCGCCGCCCTGCCGCTGATCAAGGACGACGAGCAGGCCACCGCGGCGAGCCTGTACCATCTCGGCGTAGCCAACTTCAATGTCGGGGTGTCGTCCGGGAGCAAAGCCAAGGTCCTGGAGGCTGTGAAGTTCAGCGAACAGTCAGCGGCGATTAAGGGGCCCTTTGCCAAGCCGGCCGCCGACAATGCGCAGAAGATGAAGGGCGAGGCGGCCCGCCTGAACTAGACTGGTTGCGCCCGAGCGTCGTGGTGGGTTAACAATGTGAGCCTGGGGGCTCATATGAAACTCACGCTTTTTGTTTTGTGGCTGTTGGCTGTGCCCGTCATGGCGCAGTCGACGGTGAAAGACGCACTGATCAAGCACTGGAAAGTTTCCGGCGAATTCACGGTAGCCGTCGCGTCGGCGATGCCGGCCGACGGCTACAACTTCCGTCCCTCGCCTGAGGAGATGAACTTCGGGCAGGTGATGGCGCACATTGCCATGGCGGACGCGAACGCGTGCTCCAATGCCAGTGGCCTGCCCAAGCCAGAGTTGAAGGGCAGTGTGGCGGAGTGGGCGAAGGACCAGAAGAAGGACGTGGATCGCGAGGCCGCACTCGAATTCCTGACCTCGACTTTCGCGTTCTGCGACAAGGCGATCGCCGGGGTCACGCTGGAACAACTGGACAAGGTAGTGGGCCCTCCGGCGCGGAACCTGACCGGCTACGAATGGCTGTGGAGCTACTTCACGCACACGGCACACCATCGCGGGCAGGCCGAGGTTTACCTGCGTGTGAAGGGGATCAAGCCGCCGGCGTACAAGTTCTAACGGGTCCGGATTGTGGGGCCGTCCTGCGTAAAAAATGCGCATGACGGCCTTCTTCTTTTCTGATATGTTAACGCTAACGCATCGAAAGGAAGGAGTCTCCGTTGAAACCCCGGATTCCCTATTTGACACGTACTCTTACTGCCTGCCTGGTCCTCGCCGCCACGTGCGCCGCCCAGAAATTGCCGCCCGCGCTGCCGGCTCCCGCGTCCCAGGACGCGAAGATGCAGTGGTTCCGCGAGGCCAAGTTCGGCCTCTTCATCCATTGGGGCCTCTACGCGATCCCCGCCGGAGAATGGAAGGGTAAGCCCGTTCCAGGCATCGGCGAATGGATCATGAATCGCGCCAAGATCCCGGTGGGCGAGTATGAACAGCTCGCTACC
This sequence comes from Paludibaculum fermentans, assembly GCF_015277775.1. Lineage (NCBI taxonomy): Bacteria > Pseudomonadati > Acidobacteriota > Terriglobia > Bryobacterales > Bryobacteraceae > Paludibaculum > Paludibaculum fermentans. The sequence goes on along the minus strand of NZ_CP063849.1, from coordinate 1,747,189 downwards.
CAGTTCAACCCCGTCAAGTTCAATGCCGAGGAGTGGGTGAAGATGGCCAAGGATGCCGGCATGAAGTATGTCGTCATCACCAGCAAACACCACGACGGCTTTGCGATGTACCAGTCGGCCGTGAGCAAGTACAACGTGGTCGACGCCACCCCGTTCAAACGCGATGTGGTCAAGGAACTCGCGCTGGCCTGCGCCAAGCACGGCCTGAAGTTCGGGGTCTACTATTCCCAGGCGCAGGACTGGCACGAAAAGAACGGCGCAGGGAATAGTTGGGACTTCGGCCCCGATCCCCAGAAGGACTTCGACCAGTACCTGCGCGACAAGGCCCTGCCGCAACTCAAGGAGCTGATGTCCAACTACGGGCCGATGTGCCTGGTGTGGTTCGATACGCCCCGCATGATGACCAAGGAGCGCTCGCAGCCCTTCATCGACGCCATCCACCAGATGCAGCCCGCCTGTCTGATCGACGGCCGTTTGGGCGCTTCCGGCGACTACCGCTCCATGGGCGACAATGTGATTCCGGGCACTGTCGTCAAGGAGGATTGGGAAGTCCCAGCGACCCTGAACCACACCTGGGGCTTCAAGAAAGACGACAACGACTGGAAGACGACTCCGGACCTCACCTTCAAGCTGGTCGACATCGTGAGCAAGGGCGGGAACTACCTGCTGAACGTTGGCCCCACGGCCGAAGGCGTCATCCCCCAGCCCAGCCAGGACAATCTGCGCGGCGTCGGCAAGTGGCTGAAAGTGAACGGCGAATCCATCTATGGCGCCGGCCCGACGCCCTTCGGACCCGAGCTCGGCACGCCCGATCCGGTGAAGAAAGACCGGGAAGGGAAGCCTGTGATCAATGCCAAGACCGACTGGCGCTGCACGACGAAGCCCGGCAAACTCTACATCCACCTCTTCAAGTGGCCCGCGGGCCAGTTTGAGATGGACCAGTTCTCCGGCAAGGTGAAGAAGGCTTATCTGCTGTCGAAGCGCGGCAAGTCATTGAAAGTCACGCAGGATGGCACGAAGTTGTCCGTCGCCCTGCCGGCCGAGGCGCCCGACGCGGTGGATTCGGTCATCGTGCTCGAGACCGCCAATTAGCTGGACGAATTAGTACATACCGTCAAAGGCCCGTGTCCCCGTGGCGCGGGCCCTTTTCCTCTCCGCAATCCACCCTCCACTGGTCAGCCCGCGCGGGTCGCTGTGTCACAATAATGTTGTGACAGGTCACGAGATTCGCCAGAAGTTCCTTGATTTCTTCGCCGCCCGCAACCACCGCGTCGTGCGCAGTTCTTCGCTGGTGCCCGGCAACGATCCTACGTTGCTGTTTACCAACGCAGGCATGAATCAGTTCAAAGACGTCTTCACCGGGCTGGAGCAGCGCGATTACTCGCGCGCCACCACCGCCCAGAAGTGCGTCCGTGCCGGCGGAAAGCACAACGACCTGGAGAACGTCGGCTATACCCGCCGCCACCACACGTTCTTCGAGATGATGGGCAACTTTAGCTTCGGCGATTACTTCAAGACCGACGCCATCGACTTTGCCTGGGATCTGGTGACCAACGGCTACGGCCTGCCCAAGGACCGCTTGTACGTCACCGTGTTCCGCGAAGACGACGAAGCCGAGGAGCTCTGGCAGAAGGTCGCCGGGGTCCCCAAGGACCGCATCTTCCGCCTCGACGAGAAGGACAACTTCTGGCAGATGGGCGAGACCGGCCCGTGCGGACCGTGCTCCGAGATCCACTTTGACCTGGGCGAGCACACCGCCGCCCCGGGCCGTGAACACGAGAAGTTCCCCGACGACGGCGGCGGGCGCTTCGTCGAGATCTGGAACCTCGTCTTCATGCAGTTCGACCGCGACCTCAGCGGCAAGTTCACTCCGCTGCCCCGGCCCTCCATCGACACCGGCATGGGCCTGGAGCGCGTGGCCGCCATTATGCAGGGCAAGCTCTCGAACTTCGAGTGCGACCTGCTGTACTCCATCGTCGAAGAGGCCGGCAATCTGCTGGGCAAGAGCGTCGGTGAGGACACCCGCACGGACACGGTCCTGCGCATCTGCGCCGACCATGCCCGCGCCACCGCTTTCCTGATCAACGACGGCGTGCTGCCGTCGAACGAAGGCCGCGGCTACGTTCTGCGGAAGATCATGCGCCGCGCGATGCGCAATGCCCGCATGATCGGCTCCGGTGATCCGTTCCTGTATAAGCTGACGGGGTTTGTGGCCGACTTCATGAAGGGCCCCTATCCGGACATGCTGGAGAGCGTGCAGCGCGTGGCCCGCGTCGTGAAGGACGAAGAGCACCGCTACGCCACCACGTTCCAGGTCGCCGAGAAGGTGTTCCACGACGAAGCCAGGTCGGCCGCCGGTGGAGTGCTGCCCGGTCCGGCCGCCTTCAAGCTCTACGATACCTACGGCATGGCCCTCGACGAACAGGAGGAGATGGCCCGCGAACTTGGCCTCTCCATCGATGTCGCCGGTTACGAAGACGCGATGCAGAAGCAGCGCGAACGGGCCCGCGCCAGTTGGAAGGGCGCCGAGAAGGCTCAGATTGCGCCCATCTACCAGGAATTGCTGGGCGGCGGCCGCACCCAGTTCCTGGGCTACGAGACCCTGGAGCACGGCGCTTCCCAGGTGCTGGCGATCCTGGTCGACCAGCAGCGCGTCGACAGCGTCGGCCCCGAGACCGAATGTGAAATCGTGCTCGACCGCACGCCTTTCTACGCCGAATCCGGCGGCCAGGTGGGCGACACGGGCATCCTGGTGAGCCCTGAGACCGGCGAACCGTTGGCGTACGTCACGCGCACCTATCCGGCTGTGCCCGGGCTCACCGTGCACAAGGCGCGGAGCCTGGGGGAGCTGAAGACCGATCAACTTGTCGCGGCCCGCGTGAATGATACCGGCCGCTTCGCCACCATGCGCAATCACACGGCGACGCACCTGGCGCATGCTGCCCTGCGGCAGGTGCTGGGCAAGCACGTGAAACAGGCCGGCAGCGTGGTGGAACCCGGCCGGCTGCGCTTCGACTTCTCGCACTACACGGCCGTGGACGCCCAGGAAGTGGCCGAGGTGGAGCGGTTGGCCAACGAGCAGATCCTGCTCGACGTGCCTGTTACCACGGATGTCATGGAACTCGACAAGGCTATCGACACCGGCGCGATGGCTTTGTTCGGTGAAAAGTACGGCGAGAAGGTTCGCGTCGTCTCGGTGCCGGGCTTCAGCCGCGAACTCTGCGGCGGTACGCACGTCCATCGCACCGGTGAGATCGGGCTGCTGAAGGTGGTCTACGAAGGCTCCATCTCGGCCGGTGTGCGCCGCATTGAGGCGGTGACCGGCGCGTCCGCGCTGAAGCGCTTCCAGGAGACGACCGATACGCTGCACAAGGCGACCTCGGCCTTGCGCACTTCCGAGTCGGAGTTCCTCGACCAGATCGACCGCCTGCTGGCACAGCAGAAGACGCTGGAGCGGCAGATCGAAACGCTGAAGGAGAAGGTGGCCCATGCGGCCGCCGCCGGGCTGGAATCGCAGGTTCGCGAGGTCAAGGGGGTGAAGATCCTCTCGGCCGTGGCCGAGGGCATGGATCGCGCCCAGATGCGCAATCTCGCAGACGACTTCCGCAACCGCTGGAAGTCGGCGGTGATCCTGCTGGCTTCGGGGGAAGAAGGCAACGTGGCGATTGTCACGGCGGTCACAAAGGACCTGACGGCCAAGGTGCATGCCGGCAAACTGGCCGGCTCGATTGCCCAGGCGGTGGGCGGTAAGGGCGGCGGACGTCCGGACATGGCGGAAGCCGGCGGCAAGGATGCGGCGGCCCTGCCGGCTGCGCTTGCGGCGGCCAGCGCCAGTGTCGAGGGCATGCTCTAGGTGCTGGACACCATCGTAGTGGGTGCGGGGCCAACCGGCCTCGCCTGTGGGATCGAGCTGAAGCGGCGGGGATTGTCGTGTGTCCTGTTCGACAAGGGCTGCCTCACCAACTCGCTCTACCACTACCCCACGAACATGATGTTCTTCACCACGCCGGAGCTGCTGGAGATCGGCAACATCCCGATGACCAGCGTGGGGGAGAAGCCGGTGCGCGTCGAGGCTCTGAAGTATTACCGCCGCGTGGCCGACCATTACGGCATCGACATCCACCAGTACGAGCGTGTCATTGGCTTTGAAGGGTCAGACGGCGATTTCTCGATCCATACGGAAGACCGGCAGGGCCGAAAGCTCAGCTACCGGGCGCGCAAAGTGATCCTTGCCACGGGTTATTACGACCGGCCGAACTACCTGAACGTGCCCGGCGAGGACCTGCCCAAGGTGATCCACTACTACAAGGAAGCGCATCCGTATTACGCGCACGATGTGCTGGTGGTGGGCGGCAAGAACTCGGCCGCGATTGCCGCGCTGGAGCTATTCTGGACCGGCGCCCGCGTCACGATGGTCCATCGCCATCCTGAGCTGCACGGCAACATCAAGTACTGGATCAAACCCAACATCGAGAACCGCATCAAGGCCGGCGAAGTGAAGGCCTACTTCGATTCCTCGGTGGCGAGCATCGAACCGGATGCGGTTAATCTGATGACACCCGAGGGGCCGGTCCGCCTGAAGAACGATTTTGTCTTTGCGATGACCGGCTACCGCCCGGACACCGATTTCCTGGCGCGGCACGGCATCCGCTTCGACCCTGAGAGCCAGCGGCCGAATCTGAATCCCGAGACCTTGGAGAGCGAGCGGGCCGGGGTTTACCTGGCGGGTGTGCTGGTGGCGGGCATGCACACCAACGAGATCTTCATCGAGAACGGGCGCTTTCACGGCAAGCAGATCGCCGACGACGTCGCGTTGAAACTCGACCGCGTGTAGCCGCTTCGCTACCGGATACGAAAGAGGCCGATGCTTTCCACCCGATCGACCAGTTCGACGCCCCACACGTCGGGCGAAGCCAGAAACGACTCGCCCACACTCCCGCGGCCGCCGGGTCCGATTCTGACCGCAATCCAGCGGTAGCCCGAGTTCTTTGCGAACAGGATAGCCGAGCGCCGGTACATCCGATTCGCCGGAGCCTGCATCACTGCCCGGTCCGACACCTTTTTCCACTGCCGGTCCATGCGCTGAACGTACATCGCCACCACTCGGTTTGAATCCACGTTGGCCATCATGGCCCACATCCCGTCCAACGGCACGGGCCGGTCGAACCGCAGTTCCCAGGTCATGCCCGCTTTCGATCTTGACCACGACTGCCAGCGGGAGGCCCGGTTTCCATCCACCGCCAGCCAGGCGTCGCCCTGTTCCGGCCACGAGCGCAGGAACCAATCCCTGGAGATCTTCACGGCCCGGCCATCCCTGAGCAGGCCGGCTTCCGAGATGCTCCACGCGGCAGGGAAGGGATTCTCCATGCGGATGCGCACGGCCCGGACGAACTGCTGCGGCCAGTCGCACTGCATGGAGTACAACTGCTCCGGCAGTCGCCCCGCGGCGAGGTCGAGTGCGCCGGCGATGTTGTCGAAGGCGGCGGAAGGCAGCGGGCCCAGGGGAGCGGTGGGCAGGTAGGCATACGGCAGCCCGTACAGATCCAGCAGCGGCTCGTTCGGCTTCAGATGCTGCGCGGCCTTCTTCAGAAAGCTGTATTCGTACAAATTGGCGGTCAGGTAGGAATCTTCGCTTTGCACTCGGAAGGCTGCTTCCCAGGGCAGCCCTTTCAGCCGCCAGGCCCACTGATTGGTGTAGGTATTCATCACCGCCGGCCAGGCAGAGAAAGCGTGCAACAGCACTACCACAGCAAGCAACTGGCGCGGCAGCACCATCGCCAGCGCCAGCGCATAGAACGCCAGGGCAGGCATGATGAACCGCGCCCCCACGTTCTGCGTCCAGGGCAGCGTGAGTACGGCCGCAGCGGCCAGCACCGCCCGGCCTGCTGGTTTCTTCCAGGCGAACAAGGCCAGCGGCAATAGGAGGAATATTGGCCCGATCAGGCCCTGCAGGGCCACGCCGTCCACAGCGATGGACCATGGCAGTTGGCGCCACGAGGCGCCATAGTCGCGCAGATAGGAGCTGAGGGAATTCTCGGTGGCCGCGTGGAACGCGTCATTCGGGAACCAGTTGTTCCCTAAAGGCGCGACTGGATTGCCGGTGAGCAGGAGATCGCGCAACATCCACGGCAGAATCGAGACCAGTGCCGCGGTCAGGAAGACGGCCGCGCCGCGCCAGCGGCGTTTCCAGAGGATCCAGGCGAGCGCCACGATCACCACATGCAGGCCCGTGATCTTTACCGCGTAGCAGAAACCGGCGGCCAGGCCGGCGTAGGCCAACCAGTGGGTGCCCGGTTCGCGCCAGTCTTCGAGGAGCAGAGCAAAGACTGCCACGGTGAAGAAGACTCCGGCGGCGTCGTTGTAGGCGGCCGTACCGCTCATGCCGACGATGGGCGAAAGCGCGTAGAGCGCGGAGGCTCCGGCCGCGGTCTCGCGCTGCAGGCCCAGTTGCGTGCCGATCCGCCAGAGCAGGGGAACGGTGGCGCATAGCAGGAAGAAGTGGAAGACACTGGCGGACGAGTATCCGCCGACTGCCACCGCCGGCGCGAACAGCGTCTCCAGGCCAAGGGGCAGCATCTCGTAGAACCCAATGCGCGCCGCGAAGCCGTGCAGCCGCAACCACTCCGCCACCAGCCCCAGGTGGTAAGTCACCGCATCCGGCTGGACCGGCGGAGCTAGTGCGTTTACGGCATAGAGGACCACGAACGGCGCGAAGACCAGTGTGATCCAGGGGGGCCGGGTCCAGTGCGGGATCCTGCGCCATCCGGGTGTCCCCAGGGCGGCCCCGCCCAGGCACAGTGCGATCAGCGCGGCTTTGGAGGCCAGGCCGAAGAGGAGCAGGAGGAAAACCCCCAGGCTGAGCAACGGAGCCCCGCAGGCCAATGCGTAAGCCCAGTGCGGCTCGCGCCACCGCCACGCGGCTCTGCCCGCGCCCAGCGCACCCGCCGTCACCAGTACTGCCCCTGCAAGAATCCAGGTCACAAATGATAGGATATTCGCAACCACTGGGACTCAGTATGAATCATCGCAGAGACTTCCTAAAGACAGCTTTGGCCGCGCTGCCCGCAGCCGCCCTGGCCAGGACCAATGAAGTGCGCCTCGGCGCGCAGAGCTACAGCTTCCGCGACCGCGATCTCGCGGGCGCCATCGCCGGCTACCAGGCGACGGGCCTGAAATACGTCGAGCTTTTCTCCGGCCATATCGAGCCCACCGGAACTCGGGAGAAGCCGGTGAGCCGCGACGAGATCCGCAAATGGCGGCTCGAAACGCCCTTCAAGCACTTCGAGGACGCTGCCGCCAAGATTCGCGCGGGCGGGCTCACGCTGGTCGCGTATAACTACAGCTTCCGGGAGGACTTCACCGATCCGGAAATTGCCCGCGGCTTCGAGATTGCCAAGGCGCTCGGCGTAGAGTGGATTACCGCGTCCTCGAACGTGACCACGGCCAAGCGCATCGACCCCTTCGCCAAGAAGGCCAAGATCATGGTGGGTATGCACAATCACTCGCGCATCGCCCCCAATGAGTTCGCCACGCCGCAGAACTTCGCCGATGCGATGGCCGGAACGAGCGAGTACATCCGCATCAATCTCGACATCGGCCACTTCTGCGCCGCCAACTTTGATCCGGTGGAGTATCTGGACAAGCACCACGACCGCATCCTGACGCTGCACATCAAGGACCGCAAGAAGAATCAGGGCGACAACATGCCGTTCGGCCAAGGGGATACGCCGATCCGCCAGGTGCTGCAGCTATTGAAGACGAAGGGCTATGACAATCCGCCCATGATCGAGTATGAGTACAAGGCGCCCGATACGGTCGCCGAGGTGAAGAAATGCGCGGACTTCTGCCGCGCGGCTCTCGCTTAGTAGGTCGTGAAACAGAAGACCTGATTGGAACCTTCCGGGGACAGGCAGTATTCGCCGTCCCCGATCACCTCATTCACTTCCACCTTGAACAGGGAGGGCGCCAGCGGCGTCACCATCAGGAAGAGCGGGCGCACGGCGTCCTTCTTGCCGCGTTTGCCCGCCGGTGGGATCACCAGCGAACGGCTGCCGCCCTTCACTTCCATCTTGTACAGGCTGAGGCGGTCCGGATTGATCTTGTCGGACTGGAAGATCATGATGGGCTCGGGCATCGGCGTCTTCGCGGATGAAGTTGTGCCCGGCACCGTGTAGATGGCGCCGTCCTTGCCCTGCGACTCGGTGGCCGTGTTCGATTCCGTCTCCACCAGCTTTCCGGCATGGACGATATAGGGCACGTCCGGCTTGGGCGGCCTGGGCCCCGTGTACTTCTTCTGGGCCAAAGCCACGCCGGCCAGTATCACGACGGCCGCGGCAAGACGCAAAACCTGGATACGCATAAGCTGTATTGTCTCACTGACTACAGATGGACGTGTCCGTCACGCGGTTTCGTCAAGACCGGTCAAAATTCGCTCCAGTTCGAGTTCGTCCACCGGCAGGTGCAGCGTCAGGGCTCCGGGTTGCGCGGTGTCGGACGCAGTGGCGATCAAACCCACATGCGCGGCGTGCGCACGGGCCTTTTCGGCGAATTCGCTCCAGGCCAGGTCTGGTAGCTGCGCCGCGGCCAGGACGGCGTCGAATTTCAGGCGTGAGGCGTATTCCAGGGCCTCGGCCGCGGTCAGCACCGGGATGGCGCGATGCTCCAGCCTGCCCAGCGCCTCCACCACGGGCCGCAGCACGTTGGTGTCCGGATGAACCAGCAGCAGGGTCAAGGGCTTGGACTGCTGCCGGACGCGGCGCGCCGAGGGGCGTGCGGCCGATTCCGTCAATGGCAGTTCAATCTCGAACCGGGTTCCATCTGATGCCGGATCCCGGCGCAGTTCGCCGCCGTGACTTTCGATGATGCCGCGCGCTACGCCGAGGCTCCAGGCTCCTGACTCGGTGTCTTCATTCCAGGCGCTGGAGGCCGCCGAGAACTCCACCGAGAGAACAGCCTGGCTCTCCACCTGGGTGGTCGTGACGATGATGTTTTTGGTGCTCGCGTGCTGGAGAGACTGTTCGGCATGCACCAGCACACTCAAGACGGCCTGCTCCAGTTGACCACTGGAACCCAGCACCGTCAGTTCGCCAGGCGCCAGGTTGACGTCGGCTGCCACGAGTTGCAGGCGCCACGGCTGGGCGCGGAAAGCCGCCAGATTCCGGACTAGTTCGTTTAGTTCGACGGGGCGTACGCGCGCCTGATCCGGACGTCCGAAGGAGATCAGCCGCTCCAGGGTGTCCAGCGCCTGGTTTGCATCGCCCGCCACCTCGGATAGCGCCGGGCCGCGGGCTGCAGCCGAGATGCGCTGCAGGGGAGGCTGCAACTCGGTGGCGATGCTGGAGATCAACTGACCCACCGCGCCCAGTTTCTCGCTGCGCAGCAGTTGGTCTCGCAACTGACGCTGCTCCAGCAGTTGCAGGGCGATCCCCACCTGATTGGCCAGATGCCGGAGGGCGGCCATCTCATCGGCCGGCGGATGTACGCCCTGGTGGGCAGTACACTGCAGCACGCCGCTGCCGGCGCCCTGCGACAGCATCGGGAGGCTCAAGGAGTTCGGGGTCAGGACCGCTTCCGCGGAATCGTGGCAGCGCTGTGCTGCCTTCGCATCTACTGCTTTGCCTGCAACCACTTCCAGTTGCTCGCTGCCCGATTCGGCGACGAAGATGGTGACGGCTTCCAGTCCGGCGGATTCGCGCAGTTTGCCCGCCAGTTGGCTGAGGATCTCGGCTGCGGAGCGGGCGCGGAAGGCCTCCTCACTCAAGGCGTAGATTTGTCCGACGGTGCGGCGCTGTTTCGTCAGCCGGCCCAGCCGCCGCCACCATACCAGTGACGCCAGCAGCATGGACACCACCGCGGTGCCGACGGTCGTCCGGTCTAACGAGGCTCCAGAGCTGAAATCCATGGCAACAACCGCTCATCTAGAAAATCGGGTACAGCCAGGCCGGCCAGCGGCGCTTCCGTCAGCGTCGTCAGCAGGCCCACCAGGTGGGCTCCAGCGGCTTGTGCCGCCTGCATGCCGCCTGGCGAATCCTCAAACACTACACAATTGGCCGGGTTCACGCCCAGCCGGCCCGCAGCCGTCAGATATACTTCGGGGTCCGGTTTTGGCCGGGCCACCTGGTATCCGTCGACGATCGTTTGGAAGCATCCGGCCAAGCCCGCGCCTTCCAGAACGAATTCGACGTTCAAGGGCTCGGCATTGGTGGCCACGGCGCAGGGCACGCCCAGGGCGTGCGCGGCGCGGGCGAATTCCACCACGCCGGGCACCAACTGCGACTGCAGCACGGGCGCCATCATCTCTCGGTAGAGCCGTTCTTTGTCCGCGCCATGGCGGAAAACTTCGTGCTCCGGCAGATCCGGTCCGAAGATGTCATGGACAATCTGGTCGTTCCGCTTCCCCAACATGCGCGCCATGATTCCTTTGGAATCGATGCCGAGCCTGGAAAGATAGAGTTCCCAGGCGCGCGTGTGCAGCACAGTGGATTCAACGATCACGCCGTCCATATCGAAAAGGAATGCGAGACCCGGGGCAACGTGTAGATTCTCGAACACTTGCGGGCATGATAGCATAGCCGGGCGGCGGTCCCGCGGACGAATGCGAGGCCGAGTTCTCCAGTGCAGGCAGCATCGGGCGACGGCTGTGTCCAGGGCTGGAGGCATCGACATGGAGGGCCGAATCGCCTGGCCGGTTTCTCCGATCGCGGACAGAGGTCGCCGGCCCAACTCCTCTTCCTCCCCGGATCCTGCTGTGGGGCCGCCTTCCAGGTGCGAAACGTTCGTCCGGGTGAGTGCCAACGCGGAGATTGCCCATCATGAAAATGCGATAATACGACGAAAGACCGGGCAGATCGAAATTGCACTTATGGACACTCCCAGCGAACTGAACGAGGTCGTTCTCCCACAGCCTGTGGTGGGTCCGCTGACGCGGGCGGCGATTTTCCTGGTGGTGTGCATCCGCCAGGACGAGGCCGCCTATACGGACTTGCGCGCCTTCTGCGCGGACCTCTCCGGGCTGATTCGCGCAGTGGAGTTTCGCGACATAGAAGCGGGCCTGACCTGCATCGCCGGATTCGGCTCCGATGCCTGGGACAAGCTCTTTGGGGCGCCTCGTCCCGCCGAACTTCATCCGTTCCGGGAGATTCGCTCCGGTACCCGCCACGCCGTCTCTACTCCGGGCGACATTCTGTTTCACATTCGCGCCAAACGGATGGACCTGTGCTTCGAATTGGCCATGCAGATCATGGACCGGATCGGGGACGTGGTGTCTGTGGCCGACGAGGTGCACGGCTTCCGCTATTTCGACGATCGAGACGTGCTTGGCTTCGTCGACGGCACCGAGAATCCGCGTGCGGATGCGGCGCGCGAAGCAGCCATCGTCGGCAGCGAGGATCCCTCCTTTTCGGGAGGCAGCTACGTCATAGTGCAGAAGTATCTTCACGACATGAAGGCGTGGAATGCGCTGCCGGTCGAGGTGCAGGAACGCATCATCGGCCGCCGCAAGCTCTCCGATGTGGAACTGAGCGACGCCGAGAAGCCGACAAACGCGCACAACGCGCTCACCAATATTGAAGAAAACGGACGACAGCTCCAGATTCTGCGGGACAACATGCCGTTCGGGCGTCCTGGACAGGGCGAATTCGGAACGTACTTCATCGGCTACAGCCGGACACCGCGGCCCACTGAGCTCATGCTGGAGAACATGTTCGTCGGCCGGCCGCCGGGCAACTACGACCGGCTGCTCGACGTTAGCCGCGCCGTGACGGGCAGCCTGTTCTTCGTGCCGACGGCGTCTTTTCTGGATAACGTCACTGACGGCACGCCGCTGGTGGAGGAAAGCGCGGAGGCGCCGGCCACCGGCCCAACCCCGCCCGCACCTTTACCTGAGCCCAGCGCGCCGCGCGATTCATCACTAGGAATAGGATCTCTGAAGGGAGTGAAGGATGAATAACCTCCACCGGGAGTTAGCGCCGATTTCCGACGCCGCATGGGCTCAGATTGAGGAAGAGACATCGAGAACGCTGAAGCGCTATCTAGCCGCGCGGCGCGTCGTGGATGTGCCCGCCCCGGGCGGAATCGCCTTGCCTGGAGTGGCCACCGGACATCTGAAGACGATTGCCGCTCCTGCTGAGGGGATCCTCGCCAAACAGCGTGAGGTGAAGCCGCTGGTGGAACTGCGGGTGCCCTTCGAATTGTCCCGCCAGGATATCGACGATGTGGAGCGCGGTTCCGAGGACTCCGACTGGCAGCCTGCGAAGGACGCCGCGAAAAAGCTGGCCTTTGCGGAAGACCGGGCCGTCTTCAACGGCTACCCGGACGCCGGCATCCGGGGCATTCGCGAGTGCACCAGCAATCCCATCGATACGCTGCCCGCCGATGTGCGGGATTATCCGGATGTGGTGGCGCATGCCCTGAGCCAGTTACGGCTGATGGGCGTCAACGGGCCCTACTCCGTGGTGCTGGGCGCGGAAGAGTATACGGCGCTTGCGGAAACCCGAGATCACGGATACCCTGTGCTCGAGCACGTGAAGCGCATCGTGGATGGCAACCTGATCTGGGCTCCGGCGATTGAAGGCGCATTTGTGCTGACCACCAGAGGCGGCGACTTTGAGCTGAACGTCGGCCAGGACATTTCGATCGGCTATCTCAGCCACAACGATTCCACCGTGCAGCTCTATCTTCAGGAGACGTTTGTCTTCCGCGTGCTGACGACGGAAGCTGCCGTTGCGCTATCGCCTTCGCAAAAACTAGTCTGAACGGATCGTGCGCCAGTGCCGGGGGGGGCGCAGAAACCGCTGTGCCCTCCGCGCCGCCAAAGCAGAGGCCGGTAGACGTTCGGCCCCAGTCCCATAAAGGCGTTTGTATACCTAACTCACCAGCGCAGGGGCGCTCCGCTGCAGACTGACGATCCATGGCCCCAAAACGGTTTGTCATATCCTATAAGGACGGCACAACGGAGCGCATCACTGCTGATGTCGGGGATGAAGATGAAGAAGCTGATGGATACGTCTTCTTCGTTGACTCGAAGGGTGCATCGTGGGCCTGTTCGCCAAGGAAGTCGTCCAGTCATGGCGTGAATACTTGGGCGGGACTCTGGATGTGCCAAGTATTTAGCTGCCCACTTTAGAGTTGGGCTCGCCACGTTGCTTCACGGGAGTGGCCACCCGGTTAAGGTCTGTCCCTACCGGGGCTCTGAAATGCTCATCGCCTTTCCGGAGTATCCAAATCGGTGGTGAGAGCCGATCCACTCACTCATCTCGTGGAACTGCTCCCGTTCGCTGGACGGCGCATCCGGTCACCGGCCAGGGCCAGTTGCCATCTGCTAGGGCAGCGGCACGTCACGGGCAATCACTGAGCGCCCCGCCCAGCTACCCGCCGAAAAAACCCCTCACTTCACCGCACACAACCCCGTCCCCGCCTGGAATACCATCTGCTGCACCGTCAGCCCCATCCGCACTTCCGGATCGCTGAGGCACGCGAAGCACTCCGCTGCATCTTTCGGTTTTTGGGATGCCACCAATGCCGATGCCCGGTCGTAACGCCGGCAGGCGCTCGCCTGCAACTCGGATTCGAACCCGCGCAACCCTGTTCGCAGCATTCTGTAGTCATTCGTCACGAAGATGGCTCCGTTCTCCGGCCGGCGCACCTCGGCGCGCGTCGGAGTTCGCTCGATGACCACCATCTCTCCTTCGCGAACGCCAGTCAGCAGCAACAACGAGTCAGAGGCCAGGGGGATTGTTCGAAGCGTGTGCAGCACGGCTTCGAAGTTCTCCGCTTCTTCCAGCACCTGCCGCAGGGCAAACACCACCGGCGCCGCCGCCTGCAGGGGCTCATCGCTGATCACGGCATTGAGGGTGACGGCAAACCGGTTCTCCGCGACGCCGGAGAATGCGCCCACAAAACCCGGCCAACCGACCGTCCTGAAGCGTCCGGCCGGCCCGCCCACAAACTCGGTTTCCAGCGTGTGGCGGCGAAGGACATCGTTTTCACTCCACCAATCGAGGTTCCTTGCGTGGAGCGGCCCATTGGGAGTGTCCACGGCAAACGCGGTGCATCCCACCAGGACGGCCTTCAGGGCGTCGTAGTATAGATTCCCAGTGACCACTACGTCGACGGGCACTCCGGCGGCGCTCGCGATGCCTTCCATTTCGGCCCAATAGTCGGCCCGAACGATGGGCCGCGCCATCCCGGCGACAACCGCTGGCTGCAATCCGAGATCGCGTTGATACACAGCTAGCAGCTCGCGTGCCGCATCCTGCTGGGCGGTGGAGAGTTGCCATCGCGTTTCCGCCGGCCTGTGTAGATCCACGCGCATTGCTTAAGGCTAGCAGCCGTCTGGCCGAACCATCATCGCCGACCACCGGTTGGAGAACGGCCTTTCCGGCGCGAGAGATGCGGCCCGGCCGTAGTTCACCCTGCTTCTGCCGTGGAGTCAACCACAACCCAAAAGGATTGGCAGGAACCCCGCTCACGCCCCGGCTCCGGCTGCAATCGAGGAGCGCCATGGATTCCCCCGCTGCACATTCTCCGAACGAAGCCACGCTTGTCTCCGTCAGCCCAATCCAGCCCGCGCCCGCCCCCGGAGAGGAATAACCTGCCTTTCCTCGCCCACACGATATAATTCTAGGGAATGGACGTACTTGAAGAACTGGTGCGATTGCGCCGTGCCGGCCAGAAGTGCGCCCTGGCCACTATCGTACAAGCCAACGGGTCGATCCCCAGCTACACCAGCGCCAAACTGCTGGTGCGTGAGGACGGCTCCATCACCGGCACCATCGGCGGTGGCTGCGTCGAGGCCGAAGTCTGGACCGCGGCCCGCGAAGTCATGGAGACCGGCAAGCCGCGCCGCCTGAACTTCTCACTGGGCCAGGATGCCGCTTACGACAACGGCCTGATCTGCGGAGGCCAATTGGAGGTTTTCATCGAACCCATCGAGCCCCAGCCGCGCGCCTTCATCTTCGGCGCCGGACACATCTCCAAGAGCCTCTGCCAGGTCGCATCGCTGATCGGCTTTGCCACCACCGTCGTCGACGACCGCGAGTCGTTCGCCAACCGCGAGCGCTTCCCCATCGCCGACGACATCCTCGCCGGAGAGTACGAGGAACTCTTCCCGCAGCTCGAAATCACATCCTCCTCTTATCTGGTGATCGTCACCCGTGGCCACCGCGACGACATGCGCATCCTGCGCTGGGCCGTCACCACCCCGGCTCGCTACATCGCCATGATCGGCAGCAAACGCAAGGTGATCGGCGTGGTCCGCGAGCTCGAAAAAGAGGGCATCCCCGCCGAAAGCTTCCAGCGCGTTTCGGCCCCCATGGGTCTGGATATCGGCGCCCAGTCGCCGGAAGAGATCGCAGTCAGCGTGGCCGCCGAGATGATTGCCGTCCGCCGGAACTCCGAGTCCGGCTGGCGCGCCCTGTCCAAGTCCCTGCATGCGAGCGACGAAGTGCGAGCGCTCCAGAAGTGAACCCCGCTTTACTCCAGCCCGCGGCCGTGCTCCTCGCCGCAGGAGCCTCCTCGCGCATGGGGCGCCCAAAACCGCTGCTCGAATTCCATGGCGAGACCTTCCTTGATCGCCAAATTGCGCTATTCCGCGCAGTCTGCGCTCCCGTAGTTGCCGTGCTGGGCCACGCCGCGCCCGAGATCGCCGCCGGACTCTTGAACGCCGACCTCGCGACGCTGGTCCTCAACCCACAGCCGGCCCGCGGCCAGCTCAGTTCGCTCCAATGCGGCCTGCGCGCCCTGCCGCCCTGCTCGTCCGTTTTCTTTCTGCCCATCGATTCGCCCGGCGTCCAGCCCGGCACGCTACGCCGCCTGCTCGCGGCGCTCCACTCTTCGCCCGAATCCGATATCGTGATTCCCAGACATTCCGGCCGCCGCGGCCACCCTGTGTTGATGCGTTATACCCTGATCCCTGAATTCCTCGCGCTCGCTCCGTCCGCCACCGCCCGCGAAGTGGTCCACGCCCACCTGGGCACGACGCTCTACGTGGACGTCGACGACCCCGCCATCCACCTCGACATCGACGATCCGGCCGCCTACCAGGCGCTGCTGGCGGAGGTCCGCCCATGACCATCCGCTGGGGCCGCGTCGCCCTCATCTGCACCGGAATTGCGGTTCTGACCGGAGTGGCCGGCCTGGTCGCGCCTGAGCTCGACGCGGGCCGCATGCGCGCGCCGCTCGAATCCGCCCTGCGCGAGACGCTCGGCCGGCCTGTCGAAGTCCGCGAAGTCCGCTATCAGGTGTTCCCGAAGCCGGGCCTGTCCGCGACCGACCTCGTAATCCCCGACGAACCGGCCTTTGGCCTGGAGCCCCTCGCCTATGTCGGTGAGATGCAGGCCGGCATCAGTTTCACCAGCCTGTTTACGGGCCGCCTGCGCATCTCCTCTGTCCGCCTCGTCGACGCCAGCGTCAACCTCGCCCGCAAGGACGACCTGGGCTGGAACTTTGCCCGGCTGCTGAGCCGCATGGCCACGAACGTCAAGCAAAGCGGGTCCGCTCCGGCTGTTGAGATCCGCGAAAGCCGCATCAACTTCCGCACCGGCACGCTGAAGTCGCCCCTCTTCCTGAACGGGGTCGACCTCGACATCGACCCGCCGGACGCCACCGGGGGCTCGCTGCAGTGGCGTTATGAGGCCTCGCCTGCCCGCACGGACCGCGCCGAAGAGGGCTTCGGCCGCTTCACCGGCAGCGGCAAATGGCGCGCCGCGGGCGGCGGCGACGGCACCCTCGCGGTGGAACTGGAACTCGACCGCAGCCCGATCGGCGAGTTCCTCACCCTGCTCACCGGCCACGACCTGGGCGTGCAGGGCCGCTTCAGCACCCGCACCTCCCTCGACGGCCCGCTGAATAACATGACCGTCAAAGGTTCGGTCGAACTCGAAGACGTCGACCGCTCCACATTCTTCGGACTCCGCGGCAACCAGTGGGCGCTGGCCTACGAAGGGACTTTGAACCTGCCCGGCGAGACCCTCCAGATCGCCACCCGCAAGCCGCGTGAGAAGGCCCCCCTGCCGCTGATGGTTCAACTCGAGTGCCGCCGCCTGCTGCTGGATCCCCAATGGAGCGCCGCGTTCGCCTTCGACGAGATCCCCGCGCCCGCGCTGCTGGACTTCGGCCGCCGCCTGGGCGCCAAACTGCCGGAAGAGCTCACGGTGCTCGGCAAGGTAGTCGGCTCCATCACCTACTCCCAGGCGAAGCCGCTGGAAGGCAGCGTCGAGCTGCGCGAGGGGAAAGTCACTCTGGGGGCGGCCGGCCCGCTGGCCTTCGAAACCGCCCAGGTCTCCCTCGCTGGCGAGGGCGTCTCGCTCGCGCCGGTCAAGGTCGCCACACCCGGCGGCCACCAGGCGGAGATCTCCGGAGCGTGGGAGATGACCTCCGAGGCGCTGAGTTTCCAGATCGATTCCGAAGGGTTGGCGTTAACTGAGCTCCAGGCGGCCATCTCCAGCCTGAAGGACGTCGCCTCCGTCCCGCTGCTGGCGGCCTGCACAGAAGGCGACTTGCGCGGCGCGCTCAGTTACGAGCGTACGGCCCAGAATGTCGACCACCCTGTTGCCGGAGGCTGGTCTGGAGAAGTTGGGCTTGACCGCGTCCAGTGCGCCCTGGATGGGGCTGCCCAGCCCGTCGTTCTCGAAGCTGGCTCCCTGGCGCTGAAGCCCACCCAGTGGAGCCTGCGGAAGGCTCGCGGCCTCTTCGGAAAACAGCCCTTTCAACTCGAACTGGCCCATTCGGGGCTCGTCAATGCGCGGCGCCCCTACAAGTTCAACCTGAAAATCGATGAGATCCAGGGTGCCGACATCGATCAGTTTCTGCGGCCCGCACTCCTCACCCGGCGCGGTTTCATCGACAGGACCCTGCGCCGCGCCCAGCCCGTACCCGCCTGGCTGCGGGCCCGCCACGCCGAGGGGGACATCCACATCGCAGCCCTCAAGCTCGGCGAGGAAACGCTCTCCAACTTTGCCGGCCACGCCTATTGGGACGGCGCCGCGCTGGAACTGCCCGACGTCTCGGCCCGCTGGGATGACGCAGCCGTCTCCGGCCGGATCCGCCTGAACCTTGGGGGGGAACGGTTCGATTACCGGCTGAAGGGCCACGTGGATGGGTTTGAATGGAAACAGGGGACGCTCGACTTCGAGCTGGATGCTCGCGCCTCCAGCCTGGCTACACCGTTTTCGCCAAACCTTCGGGGTACGGGCCAGTTCACGGCCCGTTCAGTGGATCTGGGCGACGATGCACTGAAACAGGTCTCCGGCTGCCTCGATTTTGACGGCCAACGCGCCCAGCGACTGAAGATCGGCTGCCTGGAAGCCCAGCATGGCGGCGAGTGGATGCAGGGCCAGGGATGGGCCGCGGCCGATCCCAAAGGCGACCAGAAAGTCATCGTGGATCTGACGGGCGCTCACCGTGCCCTGCGGCTGACGGGCACCCTGCAGCCCCTACAGTTTGAGTCCGCAACAGGCGATAGCAGCCGAACGCGCTAAAATTCGAGCGAGGGTTGATGAATTTGTCTATGGATGAACTTCAAGCGCTGCCACCCGCCCGCGACTTCGTTGATGCGGAACGAGACACGGCGCGCGAGCAGATAACCGCCGCCTGGCAGTTGCATGTCGAACGGCTGCAGGAGCAGATCGAACGCGGCTGGCAGGAGAACATCGAGCGCGTCTTCGAAGAGCGTTTCGCGGCCCTGCGTGCCGGCTTCGAGGCAGAGATCGAGACTCGCACCGCGGCCCGTGTGGCGGAGGCGTCAGACCGTGTCCGCGCCGCCTCATTGCGCGTCATGAGCGAACGTCTCAACCAGACCGCCCGCCGGCTGGACCAGGCGGAAGACGGCCACACGTGGGCTGCCGCGCTGCTGGACGGAGCCGCCGCCTACGCCTCCCGCGCCATCCTGTTCAGCGTGATCAATGGCGAACTTCAGTACGAAGACCATCGTTCCAATGAAGAGCAGGGTCTGGCCGATGTCCTGGATGGCCGGATTGCGCTGAGCGACGCGCCTGCCTTCGGCAGCGTGCTGGAGACCATGGATGCCGTCATCTGCATGGCCACCGCGGGCGAAATCTCGGCGCGCCTGGCTGACGTCCTCGGCTCCAGCGAAGACCGCCGCGTTTCCCTGCTGCCGGTCATCGTCGGCCAGAGCCAGGGCAAACGGCGCGTTGCCGCGATTCTTTACGCTGAGAACGATTCCGAACCGATCGATGTGAATGTGCTGGAAGTGATCACCGCCATCGCCGGCAACACGTTGGACGCCCGCCAGGCCTCCCAGCGCCAGGCGACCTCAGCGCCGGCCGGCAACCTGATGAGCATCGCACCGGTGGTTGCCTTGCCGGTCGCCGCCCCCGCCGCCACCGGTCCTGACTGGTCCAAGCTGCCTCGTGAAGAGCAGGAACTCCACGCCAAAGCACAGCGTTTCGCCCGCGTCCGTGTCGCGGAGATGCGCCTGTATCAGGCCCAGGCTGTCCGCCAGGGCAGGGAAGACGCCAGGCTCTACGTGGCCCTGCGCGGCGAGATGGATCGCGGCCGCGCGCAGTTCAAGCACGAGTTTCTCCACATCCCGTCCATGATCGATTACTTTCACATGGAGCTGGTCCGTACTCTTGCCAATGACGATGCTTCGCTGTTGGGGCCGGAATATCCGGGCCCACTCGTCTAAAGCCAAACGCGCGGGCGGCGGGCTCATCCCGCTCTTAGTCTGCGCGCTCACCGCGGGCGCGCAGACAGACCCGGCCCTGCGCCTGAAAGCCGGTGTGGAAGCCCTGGACAAGAATGCGTCCGCGGTGGCTTTGGGACAGTTTTCCGGACTGCCTGCCCGCCTGCCCCAGATTGCCGACTACCTCGCCTTCTGGACGGCCCAGGCGCACCTGCAGAGCAGGAATTATGCCGCCGTTGCGCCCGCATTGGAGCCCGTCTTCCGGCAAACTCCGGCATCGCCCCTGGCCGGCCGCGCCGCGATCATGGCGGCCCGCGCGCTGGTCGAACTGAACTCCTTCGGACCTGCCCTGCAGGCGCTCAGCCGCGTCGCAATGGATCAGTTGCCGATGCCGCAGGCCGCCTTGTTATTCGCCCAGGCTTACTCGGGCACGGGCGACTCAGTTTCAGCAGCCGTGCAGTACCAGACTGTTTACTTCTACTACCCGCTGACCGCCGAGGCTGGAGACGCCGGTACGGCCCTGGCCGGGCTGGAACGGGAACTGGGTGAGCGTTATCCGCCGGCCATGCCCACAGCCCGCCTGCAGCGCTCGCAAAAGCTGATCGATGGCGGCCAGGCGACCCGCGCCAAGTCCGAACTCGAAGCCATGATCCCCCTGCTGGGCGGCCTGGAACGAGACCAGGCCCGCGTCCGGCTGGGCGCTGCCGACTATCAGATGAAGCGCACGGAAACAGCGGCCTCCTACCTGCGCAGCCTGCAGGTGGACGATCCCGAGGCCGAAGCCGAACGCCTTTACTACCTCGCCGCCTGCTACCGCCGTCTCGATCGCGATGCCGAGATGCTGGCCACTGTGCAGGAGATCGGCCCCAAGGCGCCCTCCTCACCCTGGCGGCTGAAGGCACTGATCCTCGCGGCTAACAATTACCTGGTCGCCAACGACTGGAGGAAGTTCACGCCTCTCTTCCAGGCTTGCGCCGAGGCCTTCCCCAACTCCGAGGAAGGGCCTGGCTGCCACTGGAAGTACACCTGGCGCGTGTATCTCGAACGAAAGGCGAACGCCGGCGAACTGCTCCGCCAGCACGTCACCCAGTACCCGTCCTCCGACAAGGCCGGCGCCGCGCTGTATTACCTGGGCCGCCTGGCCGAGTCGGCTTCCGACCTGCCGGCGGCCAAACGCTTCTACAACGAGGTGCTGGGCCGCTTCCCGAACTACTACTACACCGCGCTGGCCCGGGAGCAGTTGAAACGCTCGCAGGTCGCCCTCGCGGCGGCTTCGCCGGAGACCGAACGCTGGCTGGGCACCATCGCCTGGCCCGACCGCATTCGCCAGGCCGACTTCAACGCGGATGAACTCACCAGCCGCCGGATCGAGCGGGCTCGCCTGCTGGCCCGTGCCGGCCTGGACCAGTGGGCCGAAGGCGAACTGCGCTTCGGGATCCGCAACGGCGGCAAGCGCTTCCCCCTGGCCGTCGAACTGGCCGAAACCGCCCATCGCCGCGGAGCCCCCGACGTCGGCCTGCGCTACATCAAGAGCACCATCCCGGATTACCTGTGGCTGACCGCGGAGGGCGCGCCCAAGAGCTTCTGGAAGCTCGCCTTCCCGTTTCCTTACCGCGCCAAGATCGAACGCTTTGCGAAGGAGCGGTCGCTCGATCCCTTCCTCGTCGCCGCGCTGATCCGCCAGGAATCGGAGTTTAACCCGGCGGCTATCTCCGTGGCCAAGGCTGTGGGGTTGATGCAGGTGATGCCCGGCACCGGCCGAGAACTCGGCCGCCGCGTCGGCCTCAAAGCCGTCATGCCCAGCTCCCTGAAGGTCCCGGATATCAACCTCAACATCGGGACCTACTATTTGCAGCACCAGTTGGCCGCCCGCAATGGCAGTGTCGAGGACACCCTCGCCGGCTACAATGCGGGGCCCTCGCGCGTGCCCGTCTGGCGCTCTTGGTGGGACTTCCGCGAATCCAGCGAATTCGTGGAGACTATCCCGTTTACGCAGACCCGCGAATACGTCCAGATCGTCATGCGCAACGCGGAGATGTACCGCCGGATCTACGCCAACGAACCGTATTCCATCGAGCCCGAGCCGCCCCCGCCGCCGGCCACCATCACTGCCGCCCCGCCGGCCAGGAAGACCGCCAAAGCACCAGTCAAAGCGACGACCAGGAAGTCGAAACACTCCAACTCCAAAAAAGGTAAGCCGAGTGCCACTCGAACCAACAACTGAGCGCTTTCGCGCCCACCGCGTGGAGCACTTCACCGAAAGTGTCATCCGCGAAATGACCCGCCTCGCCCTGCGCCACTCCGCCGTGAACCTGGCCCAGGGGTTCCCCGATTTCCCCGCGCCGGCCGAGCTCAAAGAGGCGGCCACCCGCGCCATCGAGGAAGACTTCAACCAGTACGCCGTCACCTGGGGCGCCAAGCCGCTGCGCGACGCCATTGCGGCGAAGTACCTCCGGCACTACGCGTTGGAACTGGACCCCGAGACCGAGATCACCGTCGTTTGCGGCTCCACCGAGGGCATGATCGCGTCGCTGCTCGCCACGACGAATCCTGACGACGAGATCGTGATCTTCGAGCCCTACTACGAGAACTACGGGCCCGACGCGGATCTCTGCTCGGCCAAGCGGCGGTATGTCACGCTGCACGCGCCGGACTGGACGTTTGATCCCGACGAACTGCGCGCTGCCTTCAACTCAAAGACGAAGGCCATCATCGTCAATACGCCCAACAATCCGACGGGTAAGGTTTTCACTCGCACGGAGTTGGAGTTGATTGCCGAACTGTGCCAGGAGCATGATGCCCTCTGCATCACAGATGAGATCTACGAGCACATCCTGTACGACGGCGCCGTCCACGTTCCTGTGCTGACCCTGCCCGGCATGCGGGACCGCACCATCCTGGTCAACTCCATGTCCAAGACGTTCTCAGTGACCGGGTGGCGCGTCGGTTGGGTACTGGCGGCTCCCCACCTCACTACGTCCATCCGGAAGGTACACGACTTCCTGACTGTGGGCGCGGCCACACCGCTGCAGCAGGCGGGCGCGTTTGCCCTATCTTTACCTGACAAGTATTTCATTGATTTAGCAGTGCATTATGCTGAGCGCCGAGACTATCTAATGGGGCTGCTCCGAGTTGCCGGATTGGCCCCCTATCGGCCCGCCGGCGCATACTATATCATGAGCGACATTAAATCCATCGGGTATTCGGATGATGTTCTCCTTAGCCGTCATCTTGTTGAAACGGTGGGAGTTGCATGTGTACCTGGAGGGTCATTTTTCAGCCGGCAGGGTTTGGGATCGCACTTAATTCGCTTCTGTTTCTGTAAGAAGTATGAGACGCTGGAGGAGGCGGGGCGCCGTTTACAGCGTGCGTTCCGTGGTGCCGCCGACTAACTGACGCTAACAAGCGTCATAGCAGTTGAAGTGCATTCGATTGGCTGAAGGAGAAACGATGCTGCCGAATTTCCTCCTGCCGGAACAGGTAGTCCGTCAGAACGGGTCCGGTCCCACGCTCGAGATCGGCGATTCCGCAGGCGATGTAATCAGCCTGACGCTGGGGATTCATCGAACCATTGAACAACAGAGCCTGGACTTGTCGATTTCCGGCTCAGTGGACGGTGAAAACTGGGGCGACAAGCCTCTGGCCGCTTTTCCGCAGAAGTTTTATTGCGGTGTGTATAGCTTGATTGTGGATCTCTCTGACCGGCCGGACGTTCGTTTCCTGCGTGTTGACTGGAAAGTCAGCCGCTGGGGCCGGGGAGAGCCGACGCCCTTATTTGGAATGTACGTCTTCGCCGAAGCTGTTGGCCAAGGTGTAATGGGCGCCGCCGGCTAACCGCTGGCGCCGCTACAGACGGTTGATGAGGCTGGCGACATAGCCGCCGCCGAACCCGTTGTCGATGTTCACCACGCTCACGTTGCTGGCGCAGCTATTCAGCATCCCCAGCAGCGCTGCCAGTCCATGGAAGCTGGCGCCGTAACCCACGCTGGTCGGCACCGCGATGACTGGACAACTGACGAGCCCGCCCACGGCACTGGGCAGGGCACCCTCCATCCCTGCGCACACGACGATCACGCGCGCCTTTGTGATGCGATCCAGGTTTCCGAAGAGCCGGTGAATCCCCGCCACGCCGACGTCATGGATCTGATCCACATCGTTGCCCATCACCTCGGCCGTTACCACCGCTTCGAGGGCGACGGGCATGTCCGTTGTACCCGCGCTGATCACAGCCAGCGGTCCCTTGCCGTGCATGGTCCGGTCGCGCCACACCCGCAGCGCCCCGCAGGCGGGAAAATACTCGGCCTCCGGGTACAACGCCTTCATCCGGCCCGCCACTTCTTCGTTGGTCCGCGTCACCAGGACATTGGAAGCCCGCTCCAGCAGTCGCTCCGCAATCCCCAGGATCTGCTCAGTGGTCTTGCCTTTGCCGAAGATCACCTCCGGCATCCCGGTGCGAATGGCGCGATGATGGTCCACCGTGGCGTAGCCCAGATTCTCGAACGGCATGTGCCGCAGGCGCTCGATCGCCGCGTCAATCTCTACCGCGCCCGAACGCACCTGTTCCAACAGTGACTTGAGGTGATCCTGATCCATTTCGGTGTTTGCGCCTCTCTAGAAATCCAGCGTCATGCCCGGCTTGATATTGTTCTTCGCAGCCACGCCGGCGGCCACTTCCAACACGTAGGCGGCGTTGAAGCCCCCACCGTACGACAGGCACTTCTCCTGCGGACCGGGGCAGGGCGGCACCTTGTGTACCAGCTGAACCACTGTATGCTGGCGATCCATCCAGATCATGTCGAGCGGCACCTTCACTTCGAACATCCAGTAAGGGTACTTGCCCTCCTTCTGGTGGACGAACAACATGCCCTCGTTCTCCGGCAGCGAATCGCGGAACTTCATGCCGCGCATCACATCCGCCGGTTGAATCGCCAGTTCCGCCCGGATCTTCGTGCCGTTCGGGAAGGTCACCTGGCGCGAGTTGTAACCCACTCCGTTTCCGCTCTCGCCGCCGCCACAGCCGGCCATCAGAAATGACAGGGCCGCCGTCGCCAGCCAGAAAATCCGGAAGCGTCTTACATGCATCGATTAAAATGGTAGCTGGATTGCCAGCCGGAATGCACCAAGCCACCTCTACTTTTAGTCCCCCAGCCATCTGGCGCCGCCTCGTCCTGACGCTCGACATGATCAAGTTTGAGCACTCGGTGTTCGCCTTGCCTTTCGCCCTCACCGGCGCCCTGCTCGGCTGGCGCTCCATCGGCTACCCGCTGGACGGCATGGCGGCCAAGCTCGCCTGGATTGTCGTCGCCATGGTGGGTGCGCGCTCGGCCGCCATGGCCTTCAACCGTGTCCTTGACGCCGATATCGACGCCCGCAATCCGCGCACCAAGGCCCGCCACATCCCGGCCGGGCTGCTCAGCCGGACCTTTGCCTGGGGCTTCATCGCCGCCACCTCGGCCGTCTTCCTGCTGGCCGCCGGCATGTTGAATCCGCTCTGCTTCCGCCTCGCCCCGGTCGCGCTCGGCGTCGTCTTCTTCTACTCCTGGACGAAACGCTTCACGCCTCTCTCCCACGTGGTCCTGGGCTTCGCGCTGGGCATCGCCCCGGCCGCCTCCTGGATCGCCATGACCGGCTCGCTCAATCCGCGCATCCTCTGGCTCACTGCTGCCGTCACCCTCTGGACCGCCGGCTTCGACATCATCTACTCCTGCCAGGATTATGACTTCGACCAGCGCGAAGGCCTCTTCAGCCTGCCCGCCAAACTGGGCCTCGCCAATGCGCTCATCGTTGCCCGTTTCTTTCACCTCGCCATGATCGGCTGCCTGGTGCTGCTGGCCCTCTCGCTGGGCGGCGGCATCTCGTCCTGGCTCGGCATCGGCGTGGTGGCCGCCCTGCTGCTCTACGAACATTCTCTGGTCCATGCCAACGACTTCTCCCGTGTCGACGCCGCCTTCTTCACCGTGAACGGCTGGGTCGGCATGTTATTCTTTGGTTTCTGGGCCTTTGACATCCTCTCCGCCATGCCCGGACTGCATCTCCTGGGAAACTGACACACCTATGCTGCCTGATTTCTCTCAGCCCACTTTCGACGACCGCCGCCTGCTGCCCATCTACGACAAGGTCAAGGCCGGCGAACGGCTCAGCTACGAAGACGGGCTGACCCTCTACCGCTCGCCCGACCTCCTCGCCGTCGGCCACATGGCCAACCTGGTTCGCGAGCGTCTGCACGGCAACGTCACCTACTTCAACGTAAACCGCCACATCAACCCCACCGACGTCTGCGTGGCCTCCTGCAAGCTCTGCGCCTTCGGCAAGAAGGCCAAGGATCCCACCGCCTACACCATGTCGCTGGAGGACGTCTGGGCTCGTGCCGGGCACGGGGTCAGCGAAGCCGTCACCGAGTTCCATATCGTCGGCGGGCTCCACCCCGAACTCACGGTCGACTGGTTCTGCGAGATGCTGCGCGGCCTCAAGCAGCGCTATCCGCAGGTCCACCTCAAGGCCTTCACCATGGTGGAGATCGCCTACTTCCACAAGCGCTTCAAGATCCCGATTGAAGAGGTGCTGCGCCGCCTCAAGGAAGCCGGCATGGACTCCATGCCCGGCGGTGGAGCCGAGATCTTCACCGAGCGAGTCCGCCGCATTATCTGCGATCACAAGATCGACGGCAACGAGTGGCTCGATATCGCCCGCCTCGCCCATAAGATGGGCCTGAAGTCCAACTGCACCATGCTGTACGGCCACATCGAGAACGAGGAGGATCGCACGGATCACCTCGTCCGCCTGCGCGCCGTCCAGTCCGACACCAATGGCTTCGTCACCTACATCCCGCTGGCCTTTCATCCGGACAACACGCCGCTGGAGCACATCTCGAAGACCACCGGCTTCGACGACCTCAAGAACATCGCCGTCGCCCGCCTGATGCTCGACAACATCCCGCACATCAAGGCCTATTGGGTGATGATGACGCCCAAGATCGCGCAGATCGCCCAGCGCTTCGGAGCCGACGACATCGACGGTACCGTGGTGGAGGAGAAGATCTACCACGATGCCGGAGCCGACACCAGCCAGGGCCTGCGCCGCAACGAGCTGCTGAGCCTGATCCGCGCCGCCGGCCGCGAACCGGTCGAGCGCGATACCGCCTACAACCGCGTCCAGCGTACCGAGAGTACGTTCGCCATCCTCGTCTAGTCTCACGGGGCAGGGAAGCTTCATCAGCGCCCCTGCCTCGCCTCCTCCGCCCTTCTTCCAAACGGCAACCGGATCCGCAGCACCCGCTCGCGGTGCCGCTCCTCGGTCAGGTTCCTCGAGCGTGCCCGCAGCAGATCCTCCAGCGAAATCATGCCGGCGAGTCGATCTCCGTTGGCCGGGTCCACTACCGGCATGCGCGTGAAACCGCTCTCCGCCATCCGGTACACTGCTACGCGCAGTGGTTCATCCGTGTAAGCCACCACCGGATCCCGCCGTGCCAGCAGGCCCGCCGTCTGTCGGCCTTTTCCGTCTCCGTCCGCCAGCCACAGCCGCACGTCCTTTCGCGTGATCACGCCCCGCAGCCGTTTCTGTTCATCCACCACGGGAAACAGATGTTGCCCCCGCGGCGAATGGTCTGGCCGGAACCAGCCGGCGATCTGCACCAGCGTCTCGCTCTCAGGGAATGCCACCAGGTTGGCCCGCATTACCTCGCGGACAAACTGGATCTCCAGCGGATCCACCTCGTACTCCCTGCTCAGGTGGAACCCGCGCCGGCTCACCTTCTCAGTCAGGATCGAGCGCTTCATCATCAGCACCGTCACCGCATAGGCGATCACGTTGGCTACCAGCAGCGGCAGCAGCGCGCTGAAGTCGTGCGTCAGTTCGAGTGCGAAGACGATCCCTGTGAACGGCGACCGCATCGTGCCTCCCAGGATCGCGCCCATGCTCACCAGCGGCCAGAAGCCTGCGCCCACGGCCGGCAGGAACATGGCTTCCACTCCACCCAGCGCTCCGCCCATCATCAGCAGCGGAGCCAGCACCCCGCCTGACGTCCCCGAGCCCAGCGACACGGCCCATATGATCGATTTCACCACCAGAATCCCGATGATCGTGGCCTTCGGCACATCGCCCTGCACCAGCGCGCCGATTGTTTCGTAGCCCACGCCCAAAGCCTGCGGGAACACGAGTCCTCCGAGGCCCACGACCAACCCGCCGATCGCCGGCCACCACATCCAATGAATCGGCAGCTTTTGGAACGAGTCCTCGGCCACATAGACCGCGCGGGTCAAAGCCGCAGACAGCAACCCGGCCAGCAGTCCCGCCACGACGCAGCCTGCCAGGCCCGCCGGGCCGATGAACACAGGATGCGCGGCCGTGTGGAACAACGGACCCAGCCCCATCAGGTACCGCCGTGCTGCGCCTGCACTCGCGCTCGCCAGCGCAACGGGGATCAGGCTGCGCGGCTTCCACTCAAACAGGAGCAGTTCCACCGCCAGCAGGACGGCTGATAACGGAGCCGCGAATGTGGCCGACATGCCCGCGGCCGCGCCGGCCACCAGCAGCGTCTTCCGCTCCGCACTGCTCAGGTGGAACAACTGAGCGATCATCGAGCCGAATGCGCCGCCCGTCATGATAATGGGCCCTTCCGCTCCAAACGGTCCGCCCGAGCCGATGGAGATTGCCGACGACAGCGGCTTCAGGATGGCCAGGCGGGGCTGTACGCGGCTGCCGTTCAAAAGAATCGACTCGATCGCCTCTGGAATGCCGTGCCCGCGAATCCGCTCCGACCCGTAGCGCGCCATCAGCCCGATCACCAGCGCGCCCGCCACCGGCACCAGGACCGACCAGGCGCCCAGATGGTGTCCCGCCGGCGACACGAGTTCCGTCGACCAGCGCTGGAAGTAGAACAGGTTCGTGCACAGCCCGATCAGCTTCAACAGCAGTAGGGCTACGACCGAACTCACCAGCCCGATGACCACTGCCAGCGCCGAAATCGGCACCAGGCGGGCCGATGCCGTGAAATCGCCCAACTCTCCGGCGCCCTTACTCATGCCAGCCCGCCCTGCGCCGACCGGCGGATGATCGCCCGCAGAGCCTTGGAAAGTTGTGGAGCCGTTTCCTCTAACTCTTCACGGTGCGTCAATGAGAGATGGGCCAGCACCTCTTCGCCATGCGGCGTCAGTTTCACCAGCACTTGCCGGCCGTCGGCCTTGGCCGCGACACGCTGCACCAGGCCGCCGCGCTCCATCCTGTCCACGAGACCCACGGCGCTCTGATGCCGCAGGAACAGCCGCTCAGCCACCGCCCCGATCGTGGGCTCCAAGCCATAGGGCAGCCCCTTCAGGGCTAGCAGTGCCTGGTGATGCTGCGGCTCGAGTCCCTCCGCCTTCGCTATGGCTTCACTGAACTGGAGAAAGCGGCGGATCTGGTACCGGAATTCGGCAAGCTCCTGATACTCCACCGCCGACAACGGCTTGCGGCCTGTCGTGATCATGTTTATATCGTACTACGATAATATCGTAACGCGATATAGTTGACCGGAGAGGAAGCATCGCGCGCCGGCTTGCCGCCGGATTCGGCTCACCGCCGGATTCGGCTCACCGCCGGATTCGGCTCACCGCCGGATTCGGCTCACCGCGACTGTGCAAACTTATCGAAGGTGATGGTCGAAGACGATCCGAATTTGCGGTAGCCCTTGAAGACCAGTTGGTTCTTGAAGCACGGAGCGTCCCCGCCCACGCATCCCACGCTCTCGCCCTTTGACGGCAAAAGGAAGGTGCCAGAATCAAGCTTGATGAAGCCGAACTCCACCGACGTCTCCGCGCTTTCGTAGGGCATGTCCCGCGTGATGATGGCCTTCTGGTCGATACGCAGTACTTTGTGTGTCGCCTTGTCGATCCACACCTGGCCTGTATATGCGGGCCGCACCTGCCTGCCGTCCTGGCTGACCAGGATCCAGTGCGAATTCGCCGCGGTCACACTGATATCGAAGAGCAGGGCAGTCCTGCCGCCGATCTGCTCCTCGCCATGCCGCGTGAACCTGGCATTCGTGACGGGAGACATAATGTCCTGCAGCGTCACGACAAACTCGCCTGTCGTCCAGGCACCTGTCTTGCCGATCGGATCCTGTGTGGGGCGGCCATTGATCCGCAGGTTTTTGTACTCTTCCTTGCCGTTCACCACCGACACGTCCGCAGCCACAATGTCGACGACGCGCCAGCGTGGCGGATCGGTGAAGCCGCTGGACCGGGTCGTGGTTTGTTCCGCCACGAAATTGGGCATGTCCTGCAGGATGCTGGCGGAGGCTTGACGCGCATCTTCCAGTGCCTGGGGCTCCCCGCGCGCTTCTTTCTTGGGCGGACCCTCTTCGTCTTCAGGCGGCTTTGCCGCGGCAGCTTCGGGCTCTGCCGGGGCCGTCCCGTCCAGATCCTGCGAGGTTGGGGGGTGGATCAGCGCCGCCTCCACCTTCCGCTCCGCTTCCTTGCGTTCGTCCGGAGTTCCTACACGGACCTGGGTCACCCGGTAGGCGGTTTCGGTGTCATCGGCGCTCACCTGCACCATCAGCCGGTCGCCCGGATGCAGCAGGGAGTCGCGCATCGATTCGCCTTCGGGATTGCGGAATTGCGTCTTCGGCAGCAGGCGGAACCGCAGCACCCGCGTCGTCGATGTTTCCAGCAGCAGGTCCTTCTCGCCAAAGTTGCGCAGTGTTCCGTCCACCGAACGGAGTGCGATCTTCAGCTCCTGGTCGGAACCTTCCTTCTTCTCGTCTTTCTTGTCGTCCTTGGACTTCTTTTTCGGCCACTTGATGCGCGGCATCGGCAGCCCACCGCCGCTTCCACCGGGGTATTGACCGCCCGGATACTGCCCTGGCGGGTATTGGCCCGGGGGGTATTGGCCCGGCGGATACTGCTGCGGATACTGTTGCGGGTATTGCGCCAGCGCCTCGCCAGCTCCGGCGGCAAGCCACACCGCCAGCATCCCTCGAACCGCAAGCTTACCGAAACGCCGCATACTGTAGGCCCCCATAGGTATTATATGGACCCGCACGGCGAACGGTTACCGCTACTTTAGACAGGCTGGAACCGCGCCAGGAGTTCGCCCATCCGGCGCAAACCCTCCTGGAACATCCCGGTGTTCACGCCCATGCCGATGCGGAAATGCTCCGGGCTGTCGAAGAATCTGCCAGGCACCACCGAGACCTCATACTCCGCTCGTAACCGGTCGACGAATTCGGCAGAGCCGCCGCCGGCCAGGCGAACAAAGGCCGTCGTGCCGTGGGCGGTCCGGGGCGCCACCACTTGAGGGTGTTCATCGAGGAACGCGTTGAAGAGTGCGCGGTCCGCTTCCACCACCCTGCGGGCCCGCGTCCGCACCATATCCAAATGCTGCAGCACCCGCAGCGCGATCTGGTTGCCCGGGTGCGACGGGATGGACCCGAACAGATCGTTCAGCCGGTACATTGCCCAAGCCAGTTCCGGCTCGGCCAGGATCCAGCCGCAGCGCAGGCCGCTTACACCGTAGACCTTGGTCAGGCTGTTGGTGACGACGAACTCCGGCCCCAGGTGAAACACGCTCGGCGGCGTATTCTCGTAGATCGCGTCCACGTAGATCTCATCGACCAGCACCCGGGCCCCGGCCTCGCGCGCCAGCGCGCCAATCTGCTCGAAGACACCAGCAGCCGCCTGCACGCTGGTCGGATTGTGCAGGTTCGTGATCACGATCAGCCGCGTCTTCGGTGTAAGGTTGCGCCGGATCTCCTCGAAATCCAGTGCGTAACCGTCCTCTTCGCGGCGCAGGAAGCGCTTGACGGTGGCTCCGGTGAACTGCGCCGCCGAGACCAGCAGTTCGTAGGCGGGCTGCTCGATCAGCACCTCATCGCCCGGATTAAGGATCGTGGCCATCGCCAGGTAGTTCGCCTGCGATGCGCCATCGGCCGTCACCACGCACTCGGCGCTGACGCCGCACTTCGCGGCCAGCGCCTCGCGCAGCGGCAGGAACCCATACTTGGTATCGCCGTTGATCTCCAGGTCGTCCATCCCAATCGGCAACGCCCGCAGCGGAAACGAACCCACGCCGCTGGTGGCCAGATTGAACTTTGCATGGCTCCGGGTCTTGGCCCAGTTCATGTAATCAGAATGCTTTTGAATCATGCTTCCTTCCCGCCGGGCCGGCGTTTCCACCGGCCCCAATAGAAATACACCGGAATGCCGCCGGCCAGGATGGACAGCCCGACCAGGCTGTTCTCCGGCGAACTCGAAACCGTGCTGGCGACGATGCCCGCGCAGGCCAGTACGAACACGGAGGTCGTCCAGGGATGGCCCGGCGTGTGGAACACACCCTCGCCGGTCAAGCCGCGCCGCTTGGCTCGCACCACGAACAAAGCCGCCGCCGTCAGCCCAAAACTGATGAAGTCGACCGAAACGACGTAATTGAGGATCTGTTCATACCGCCCAGACAGCGCGATCAGCGTCGCCATCACGCCCTGCAGGACAATGGCTACCACGGGGACGCCTGACTTGGGGGAGAGCCGGCCGACGCTCTCGAAGAACAGGCCGTCGCGCGCCATCGTGTAGTAGACTCGCGGAGCCGTCAGGATCCCCTGGCTCAGGAAGCCGAGCGTCGAGGTGGCAATGCCGATGGCGATCCACCACGCTCCGCGGTCACCCAGGATGGCGCGCATCACCGCCGTAGCCGGGGTCTTTGTCGCGGCCAGGCCCTGCGCGCCCAGCATCTTCAGGCACACGAAGTTAACCGACAGGTAGAGCACCACGACGCCGGTCACGCCCAATACCAGGCCACGGGATAGATCTCGCCCGGGGTTCCGCATCTCGCCTGTGATGAAGCTCGCCGTCTGCCAACCACCGTAAGCGAAGGCAATCGGCACAATCGCGGCGCCAATCGCGGCGATCAGCCCGAAGGAGACCGGTTGGTCGAGCACCGGCGACCAATGCAGCTCACCTCCGCCCAGAAACAGACCCAGCAGGACCATCACGGCAATCGCCCCGGCGCGCAGCAGCATCAGCACCGTCTGGGCATTGCTGCCGGCCCGTACGCCCAGGCAGTTGATGGCCGTCAGGCCCAGCAGCGCCGCCGCGGCAATCGCGCCGTCGCTGAAGTCCAGCCCCGAAATCTCCCGGAAGTAGCGCGCGAAGGTGATCGCCACGGCAGCCATGCCGCCGGTCTGCGTCACCAGCAGCAGCACCCAGCCGTAGAGGAACGCGACCAGTGGATGGTACGCCTCCCGCAGGTACATGTACTGTCCGCCGAAGTCTGGCAGGCGCGTGGCCAGTTCCGCCCAGATGAACGCGCCCATCATCGCCAGCCCGCCGCCCATCAGCCATGCACCCAGGATCAGCACCGGCGTATGGACGTGCAGGGCGACTACGTAAGGGTTGATGAAGATGCCCGACCCGACGATGCCGCCCATGACGATCATCGTCGCGTCGAACACGCCCAGCGCTCGTTTCGGCCGTACTTCTGCCAAGGGCGCTCTCGATTTCTAAGGGATGAGGATCAACTTGCCAGTCGTTGCGCGCGACTCCAGGTCCGTCTGCGCCTGGCCCGCTTCGGCCAATGGGTACACCTTGTGGATCTGCAGTTTTAAGGTGCCGTCCTTCAGCCAGCGGAGGATATCCGAAGCGCGCCATTCCAGTTCGGCCCGCGTCGACGTGTAGTCGCCCAGCTTGGGCCGCGTCAGGTAGAGGGATCCCTTCTGGTTCAGCACCAGCGGAGCCATCGGAGGCACGGGGCCGCTGGCGTTCCCGAACGTCACCATCATGCCGCGCGGCTTGATCGAGTTCAGGCTGCGCTCCCAGGTCGCCGCACCCACTGAGTCGTAAACCACATCGACGCCTCGGCCCTCGGTCAGCCTGCGCACTTCCGTGTCGAACTGCTGCTCGGAATAGTTGATCACCTCGTCGCAGCCTGCCTGCCTTGCCACCGTGGCCTTGGCCGCTGAGGAGGTGGTTCCGATGACGCGTGCCCCGCGCAGCTTGGCGGCCGCCACAATCCATTGCCCCGCGCCGCCTGCCGCCGCGTGAACCAGGCAGGTGTCGCCCTGCTTCAGCGGGTAGGTCGAATGGGTCAGGTAGTGCGCCGTCATGCCTTGCAGCATGGCGCCCGCCGCCGTCTGGAAATCCACCTCGTCCGGTACCGGCACCAGTTGCCAGGCCGGAAGGGCGGCGTACTCGGCGTATGCGCCGCGCACCGTCCCGAAGGCCACCCGGTCGCCAGGCTTCACACTCTTCACGTCCGGGGCGACGGCTTCCACTACGCCAGCCGCTTCCATGCCGAGAATCACCGGCGGGGCCGCCGGGTACAGGCCCGTGCGGAAGTAGATGTCGATGAAGTTCACGCCGATGGCATGGATTCGTACCAGCGCCTGGCCTTCCACCGGTTCCGGCACGGGCAGATCGTCATACTGCAGCTTGTCGACGCCGCCGAATTCCGTAACAAATACAGCTTTCATGTTCGAGCGATCCTCCGCAGATGGTAATACGCTGCACACAGCAGCAGGTAAGTGAACGTGAATGGGAACAGTAGCACCCGCAGGACGGTGCTGATGCCGGCAGAACCGCTCAGGCCGGCCCGGAACAGGATGAAGTGCTTGATCGTGCGCCACTCGGATTTCTGGAACCAGAAGTAGTCGCCGTTTTCATTCAGGATGAAGACCTTGGCCTGCACCTGCCAGGCCAGCACCCACTTCCACTTCGTCATGATCGGCTCGCCCGAGCAGATGATCCCCGTGATCTCGTAGCCCTGCGCCCGCAGCTTCGAATAGAAGCGGGTGCGCGCCTCGGAGCCGATATAGTCGGTCACCCGGTGGACCCGCCCGCGCGACGCGTCGAAACCCTTCGGTACGCCGGGGAAGCAGGTGACCAGATCCACCTGTTGCCCTTCAGCGAACTTCGCGTAGAGGCTGGGCAGCAGACCCTCCACCAGATACCGCGAGCCGCTCTCAACCAGCAGCACGCGCCGGAAGTGCGGGATATGCCGTGAAAAGAATAAGCGCAAACTACAATTCTAACTGTTCGTTCGCCTGTCCATCCCGGCGCGGTCTTACTCCTCTTCCCACATCCGGAACACGTGCTGGTGCTGCTCCATGTTCACGCGCCGGCCCCGGAACGTCACGCCCTCCATCTCGAGCCGCAGGCGTTGCTCCAGCGCGGCGTCCAGATGGAGTTTGATTTCGCCGCCGGCGCCAACCACGCGTTGCCAGGGCAGGCGCCCGCCGGAGTGCCGCAGGATGCGCGCCACCAGCCGGTGGTACATCGGATATCCGGCTGCGCCAGCAATCTGCGAGTACGTCGCCACCTTGCCCTTGGGAATCGACCGGATCACGCGCATGATGGCGGAATCCCGCTCTTCATTGGGCCTCTGAATCTCCTTCATCAGGGCCCGGACGATCTTTTCCTTGGGAATCCGTTGCATCCGAACCATTCTCGCATTCCAAAGCGAAGGGGCCGCCCGCATCGGCAGGCAGCCCCGGCAATCTTACGCAATCGATCTAAACCTACACGCCCCAGCAGTAATCCTCGACGGCCTTCTCAATCGACTCGTCTTTGTCCGCCAGCCGCATCAGTTCCAACCGGATGGCGTCGACCAGCGCATTCCACGACGCTTCCAGCACGTTGTCGCTGACCCCCACCGTGGCCCAGGAGCGCCGGTGATCGGACCATTCCACCAGCACGCGCACCTTCGAGGCGGTGCCTTTCTCTGTCGAGATCACGCGCACCTTATAATCGGTCAGCCGCACACTGGCGATGGCCGGATACGTGGCCGAGATGCACTGCCGCAGGCACAGGTCCAACGCGTTCATCGGACCTTCGCCCGACGCGGTGGCCGAATGAATCGCCTCGTTGATCCGCAGAATGATCGTCGCCGTCGTTTCTGATGGCCGGCTGCCGATCATGCGAGTACCCACTTCGAAGCTCACCACTTCGAAGAAATGCATGCCGGGCTGCAGGGCTTCCCGCACCAGCAATTCGAAGGTCCCTTCGGCGGCTTCCAACTCGTAGCCGAGGTACTCCATCGTCTTCATGCGGTCGAGCAGTTCGCGCTTGGCATCGTCCTTCAGGCGGTCGCCAATGCCGTACTGCTGCAGCTTGTAGAGGATGTTGCCGCGGCCGCTTAGATCGCTCAACAGGACGCGCTGGCGGTTGCCGACAACGGACGGCCGGATGTGCTCATAGGTGATCGAGTCCTTCAAAACCGCGCTGACGTGCACGCCGCCCTTGTGGGCAAACGCGCTGCGGCCCACAAACGGCTGGCCCGCCGGTACCGGCAGGTTGGCCAATTCGGCGATGTAATGCGCCACCGAAGTGAGCGAAGTCAGCTTCTCCGGGCCGATGGTGGAGTGGCCCAGTTTTGCTTCCAGGTTGGCAATCACGCTGGACAGATTCGCGTTGCCGCAGCGCTCGCCATAGCCGTTCATGCAGCCCTGGACATGCGTCACGCCCTGATCCACCGCCGCCATGGTGTTGGCCACGGCCAGGTCGCAATCGTTGTGGCAGTGGATGCCCAGGATGCCGTCAAACCGTTCGCGGACAATGCTGACGATCTCGGCCAGGCGGTGCGTCAGCGTCCCGCCATTGGTGTCGCACAAGCACAATACGTCCGCGCCCGCTTCCTTTGCGGCCTCCAGCGTGCTCAAGGCGTAGTCCGCATTCGCCTGGTAGCCGTCGAAGAAGTGCTCGGCGTCGTAGACCACTTCGCGGCCATGGTCCTTGAGGAACCGCACCGTGTCGGCGATCAACGTCAGGTTCTCTTCCAGCGAGATTCCCAGAACGCGCGTGGCGTGGATATCCCAGGTCTTGCCAAAGATGCTGATGACCGGCGTTTCCGCCTCCAGCAGCGCCAGGACGTTGGAGTCTTTCTCCACCGGGTTGCGGGCAAACCGGGTCGCCCCGAAGGCGGTGAGCTTGGCATGTTTCAGCTTCAGCTCACGCGCCTTCAGGAAGAACTCCTTGTCCTTCGGGTTGGACATCGGCCAGCCGCCCTCAATGTAGTCGATACCCAGTTCGTCGAGCTTCTGGGTAATGAGCAGCTTGTCTTCCACTGAGAAAGACACGGCTTCGCCTTGCGTGCCGTCACGGAGGGTGGTGTCAAATGTCCAGATACGCATTGCAGTTTACTCTTCTACCTTCTTCTTCTTGAGGAAGGTCATCATGTCGCGCAACTCGGCGCCGACGGTCTCGATACGCTGCTTGCGCGCGCCTTCCCGCATGGCCAGGAAGCCGGAACGGCCGCTCTTGTTCTCCGCCATCCATGTCTTGGCGAATTCGCCGGACTGGATTTCGGAGAGGATCTTCCGCATCTCGGCGCGGGTCTGCTCGTTGATGATGCGCGGACCCCGCGTGTAGTCGCCATACTCGGCCGTGTCGGAAACCGAGTAGCGCATGTAGCTGAGGCCGCCCTCATAGATGAGGTCGACAATCAGCTTCAGCTCGTGCAGGCACTCGAAGTAGGCGATTTCCGGCGCGTAGCCGGCTTCCACCAGGGTTTCGAAACCGGCGCGGATCAGTTCGGAGGCGCCGCCGCACAACACAGCCTGCTCGCCGAAGAGGTCCGACTCGGTCTCTTCCTTGAACGTGGTCTCGATCACACCAGCCTTGAGGGAGCCGAGCGCCAGGGCATACGCCAGGGCATTCTCGTGGGCCTTGCCGGAGGCATCCTGGGCAACGGCGATCAGCGCCGGCACGCCCTGGCCTTCGGTGAAGACTTCGCGGACGCGGTGGCCGGGGGCCTTGGGCGCGATCATCGAAACGTCCACGCCGGCCGGAGGAGTGATGAAGCCGAAGTGGATGTTGAAACCGTGCGCGAACATCAGCGTCTTGCCCGGCTTCATCGACGGCGCCAGGTCGTTGTTGTAGAGGTCGGCCTGGATGTGATCCGGGACCAGAACCATGATGACGTCGGCCTGGGCGCCCGCTTCGGCCGGGGTCACCACGGTGAGACCGGCGGATTCGGCTTTCGCCTTGGACTTCGACGTGGGCGGCAGGCCCACAATCACGTTCACGCCCGAATCCCGCAGGTTCAGCGCGTGCGCGTGGCCCTGCGAGCCGTAGCCGACGATGGCCACTGTCTTGCCCGCGAGCGGAGCGAGCGAGCCGTCCTTCTCATAAAAACGATTTGCCATAACGAATACTCAGATTCCTTTCCAATTCAAAACCAGGGGACTCTCACCGATTCCGCCTCTTCAGGACGGGGCGCGCCTCGATCTGGGGGCAGCGCCCACCCCTCAGCGGAATCTTCCCCGCTAAACCTGTCCCACCGTCTCCGGTTGGCCCTTGGAGATCGGCGGCGCCAGCCGGAGCTTCTTGGCTTCCAGGCTCACCGCCACCATCCCCGATCGCGTGACTTCGATTTCGCCGTAAGTTTCCATGACGGCGATAAACTCTTCCATCTTCTCCGAGGCGCCGGTCGCCTCCAGGGCGAAGCCCTCCACGGAGGAATCCACCACGCGGGCCCCGAAAATCTCCGACTCTTTTAAGATAGCCGTCCGGTTCTCCTGGGTGGCGCGCACCCGCAGCAGCACCATCTCGCGCATCACGGCCGGTGCGTCCGTCAGATCCGCCGCCTGCAGTACGTTCACCAGGCGGTTCATCTGCTTAATCACCAGGCCCCGCAGCCGCGACTCGACGTCCACCATCAGCGTCATTCGGGACAACGTCGGATCAAGTGTCCGAGCCACTGTCAATGACTCGATATTGTAGCCGCGCTGGCTGATCAGGCCCGTGACGCGCATCAGGGCGCCCGGCTTGTTCTCCATCAATATAGATATGGTCATCAGCATGACAATTACTCCTTAGCGGGGCACAGCCACCGGTTGCGGCGGGGCCAGCACCATCTCGTTGATGGCGGCTCCGGCCGGAACCATCGGGTAGACGTTTTCAAACTGCGACACGCGCACATCCATCAGGTAAGGACCCGGCTCGTCCACCGCTTCCTTCAACGCCGAAGCCAGTTCCATGGGGGTGTGCACGATGCGCCCCTTCATTCCATACGCGGCGGCCAGCAGTTCCACGTTCGGGAACGCGCTCAACTCCACCGACGACAAACGGTTGTTGTAGAACAATTCCTGCCACTGGCGCACCATGCCCAGGTAGCCATTGTTCATGATGATCACCTTCACCGGCAGCTGGTAGTTCACCAGGGTCGCCAGTTCCGGCAGGGCCATCTGGAAGCCGCCGTCGCCGCAGATCGCGAAGACGGTCTGGTCAGGATGCGCCATCTGCGCGCCGATCGCGGCCGGCAGGCCGAAGCCCATCGAGCCGAGGCCGCCCGAACAGATCCAGGTCCGCGGATTGTCGAACTTGATGAACTGCGCGGCCCACATCTGGTGCTGGCCCACATCCACGCTCACAATCGCCTTGCCGTCAGAGAGCTTGTTGATCTCGTACATCAGGTGCTGCGGCTTGATCTCGTCGGCCGAGAACACCGGCTCCAGCGGATGCTCCGCCTGCCAGCCGCGCACCTGCTTCCACCAGGCATTGCGGCCTTCCGAGTTCTTCGAGGCCATCTCCGGTTCCAGTTCCTTCAGGTTCCGGTTCAGCTTGCCGAGGACCTTCTTCACGTCGCCGACGATGGGCAGATCCGCCGTGCGGTTCTTGCCGATCTCGGCCGGATCGATGTCCACGTGGATCACCTTGGCATGCGGAGCGAACGCCGCCAGCCGGCCCGTCACGCGGTCGTCAAACCGCACACCCAGGGCGATCAGCAGGTCGCACTCATACATGCCCATGTTGGCCGTGTAGGAGCCGTGCATGCCCGGCATCGAGATAAAGTTCGGATGCGAACCCGGCAGGCCGCCCAAACCCATCAGGGTGCAGACCGCCGGCGCGTCCAGCGTCTCGACCAGTTCCTTCAGCTCAGGCGATGCGCCCGCCGCCAGGATGCCGCCGCCCGCGTAAACGTAAGGCCGCTGCGCTTCCCACATCATCTGCGCCGCGCGCCGGATCTGGCCGGCATGGCCGTCGGTGACCACCTTGTAGCCCGGCAGGTGAATCTCGTTGATCGGCGTGTAGTGCGCCTGGCCTTGCAGCACGTCCTTCGTGATGTCGACCAGCACCGGCCCGGGACGGCCAGTGGAGGCGATGTGGAAGGCCTCGTGAACGATCTGCGCCAGTTCCTTGATGTCTTTGACCAGGAAGTTGTGCTTCGTGCAGGGCCGCGTGATGCCGAACGTGTCGGCTTCCTGGAACGCGTCGCTGCCGATCAGCTTGCTGGTCACCTGGCCGGTGAGGGCCACCACCGGGATGGAGTCCATCATGGCATCCACCAGGCCGGTCGTCAGGTTGGTCGCGCCGGGGCCGGAGGTCGCGCAACACACGCCCACCTTGCCCGTTGCTCGCGCATACCCGGCGGCGGAAAAAGCTGCGTTTTCCTCGTGCCGCACCAGAACATGGCGAATGGGGTTGTCGTAGATGACGTCGTACAAAGGTAGCGTGACGCCTCCGGGATAGCCGAAGATCACGTCAACGCCTTCGCGCGCCAGGCACTCCAATAAAATGCGTGCACCACTCATCAGGTTGGACATCGGTCTGAGGAATCCTCTCTTGTCTATCAGGGACTGGGGTGAATTGAAAAAGGCCACCTCGGCGGGATCTTTCCGCCTGGTGGCCTTTTTTGTAACTCAGGTAAGGCTCACTCAGGCAGGTCCCAGTACGGTGACCCCAATCTGAATAATCCCTACTACTACGAAAAGTTGCACGGCTCTGCCGCTCAGTTGCTGGTGGTTCCAGAGCTGTTCGGTCAGAGTCATCTTCTACAGATTAGGGTGTTAGTCCGGAAAATGCAAGATGTGATCGCCATTAAATGCGTTTATGGCGGTATAGCCCACCACCAGGAGGGTGTACCGGTCGAATCGCCACATTTCCCAACGAAAACGCCCTTCCCGGTGCCCACGCCGTTTAGTCCTGGCGGAGCGTGGTCATCGGATCCACTCGCGATGCCCTGCGCGACGGAAGCAGCGCCGCCAGCAGCGCCACCAGCGCGAGGCTCACGGCCGCCGACGCAAACGCCGCCGGATCGGCCGGCTGGATGTGGAACAACAACCCTCTCAATCCATAAGCGGCGGCGGCCGCACCGGCGATCCCAAAAACCAGGCCCGCCGAAGTCCAGCGGAACGCATGCGCCAGGATCATCCTCAGGATCTGTGAGGGCGTTGCGCCCAGT
The DNA here is from genome assembly GCF_015277775.1 of Paludibaculum fermentans. Lineage (NCBI taxonomy): Bacteria > Pseudomonadati > Acidobacteriota > Terriglobia > Bryobacterales > Bryobacteraceae > Paludibaculum > Paludibaculum fermentans. The sequence continues at coordinate 1,706,403 of NZ_CP063849.1, read as the reverse complement.
GCCAGCCTTACCCCGATCTCCCGCTCCCGCTGGGCGGCCAGGTACGAGATCAAGCCATACAGGCCCGAGGCGGAGAGGATCAGGCCAATCGCGGCGAACAGCGCCAGCAGCAGCGCCTGGAAGCGGGGCCGCGCCGCCAGTTCGCCCATGTGCTGGTCAAAGGTCTGGATCAGGGGCGGAATGACGGGATCCAGCGCCGCCACCTCCGACCGGATCCACGATTCCAATAACTCCGGCTTGGCTTGGCCGCGCACAATCACCGCGGACGCAGCCAGGGCATCTTCGTCGGAATGCCGGCGCACCATGTAGTACTCCGGATGGTTGGCATCGATCAGGCCGCCGTTTCGTACGCTCGACGCGATACCCACCACCGTGTAGAGTGGCCCTTTCGGAAAGCGGCGCATCTGTTTGCCGAGCGCATCTTCACCGGGAAACAGCAGACTCGCCAGCGACTGGCTCAGGATCACGACCATCTGTTTCGGACCGCGATCCTCCTCCGTGAACGGCCGGCCCTTGAGGATGGGAATTCCCAGGGCCTTGAAATAGCCGGGGGAAACATGCCGCCAGACGACGATGCCGCTGCTCGGCTCGGCCTGCGTCCGGACGCTGCCTTCCAGCGCGTACAAAGGCTGGGAACGAGGTACACCGCCGGGCGGCAGCGAATCGCTCAGGGCAACCGTCTCCACTCCAGGCAGGCGGGCCAGCCGCTGTTCCAGCGACTCGAAGAACGCCAGCCGGGCGGACGGCTGCGAGTAGCGGATGGTCAACGCCATCTCCGCCGTCACGACATGGTCGGTCCTCATCCCCAGGGAGAGCCGCTGCCGGTTCCACAGGCTCTGCAGCAGCAGCCCGGCGCAGGTCAGCAGGATCAGCGAGAAGCTCAGTTGGGCGCTGACGAGGGCGTGCCGGGTGATCATGCTGGACCGCGGCGTGGCGCGGGTTCCGGAGATCGTGGAAGCGGACGGCGTATGCAGCGAGGGCGCGAGTCCGAAGATGAACCCGCAGAGCAGCGAGGCGGCGACTGTGAAGCCGAGAACCCGCAAGTCCAGCCGGGCTCCGGTCAGATGCGGCAACCCCGCTGGGGCGATGTACACAAAGACGCGCAGCAAACCGTAGGCGAGCAGGATGCCCGCGGCGCCTCCGGACAGGCTCAGCAGCATGCTCTCCGTCAGAGTCTGGCGGACCAGGCGGCCCCGCGAGGCCCCCAGGGCGGCCCGCACGGCCAGCTCCCTCTGTCTCGCCAAGGCACGCGCCAACAGGAGGTTAGCGACATTCGCACAGGCAATCAGCAGCATGGCGAGGACGGCGCCCAGCAGTGTCCAGGCAGCCAGGTACATATTGCCGGACTGCATCTCCTGCAGCGGCTTCACCTGGAACTTCAACTGCTTCCGCGCGGCCGGCGGAGCGAACGAGAAGAGGCGATCCGCCAGCGGCATCACGGCGTCCCTCAACTGCTGCGGTGTCGCGCCGGCCTGCAGCCGTCCGTAAACCTGCATGGGCCGTCCTCCGCCGGCCGGCAGCGGCGGCATCGCCTGGGGGATGACCAAATCCGCCTTCTCGAGCGTGGGTAGCTCGAAATCGGGCGGCAGGATGCCGATGATCTGGCGCTCAGTTCCATCGATCGTCAACTTGTGCCCGATCGTGGACGGCAGGCCGCCAAAGCGGTTCTGCCACATGGCATGCGTAATCAGTGCGACCCCGGGCACATTCGGGCGATCCTCCTCGGCTACGAAGTTCCGGCCCAGCACCGGTTGAATGCCCAGCACGGGCAGGAAGGACGCCTCGACCCGGGCGCAGGCCAGGCGCAACGGCCGATCGCCTGTCAGGTCGCAGTCCACCACTCCGGTCCATGAGGTGACACTCTGCAGCTTCGTGGGCGTTCGCTTGAACTCGGCATAGTCGGACCAAGTCAGGAAGTCGTAATCCATCCAGGGAATCGAGATGCCCATCGAGACCAGGCGGCTGGCATCCGCGTACGGCAGGCTTCTGAAGAGAATCCGGTCGACAACGCTGAAAACAGCCGTCGAAGAACCAATGCCGATGGCGGTGACCGCCAGTACGGTGAGGGCAAAGCTCCGGTTGCGCCGGAAGTTGCGCAGGGCATAGCGGACGTCCTGAGCGATCCCGTTCAACCAGTCCATCCCGCGCGAAGAACGGCACTCTTCCTTGATCTGTTCAACGATCCCGAATTCCTGCATTGCGGCATAGCGCGCTTCGGCGGGCGGCATGCCGTTCGCGAGGTTCAGCTCGATCTGGCGGTCGAGATGGAACCGCAGTTCCTCGTCGAGCTCAACATCGGTCTCGTTCTTCCGTACGAGAAAGCGAAGTCTCTGAATCCAGTTCATGGTGCTGCTCCTTATGAATTCAGGCCATCTTGACAATCAGGCCGATGGCGCGGGAAAGACGCTCCCAATTCGCCTCTTCCTCTTTCAGATACTGCTTGCCCTTGCGCGTGAGCGAGTAGAACTTGGCGCGGCGGTTGTTCTCGCTGCCGCCCCATTCGGACTCGATGAAACCGAGCGTCTCCAGCTTGTGCAGCGCCGGATAGAGCGATCCCTGCTGGACCAGCAGCACCTCTTCAGACCGCTCCTTGATGAGCTGCGCGATCGACCACCCGTGCTGCGGTCCAAGCGTGAGTGTCTTCAGGATCAGAAGATTCAACGTGCCCTGCACGAGGTCGGTCGGCTTGCTCATTACGCCCCCTTGGTTATCTACAAGAAGGAGCATACACCTGCTCTTGTAGGTAATCAAGGGGAGCGTGAAGGATTATTTCGGGACGGCGGCCAGGGGCTCGATCCAACTGGAAAGGAACCGCCCCAGCAGCGGCACATAGCTGTTGATCACACTCAACAGGGGCAACGCACCCAGCACCAGCAAGCGCGTGAGCAACTGAACGAGTTGACCGCCCGGCTTGCCGTCGGGATTGGCCGACAGGCGGCGCAGGATGGAACTCCGTTCCGCGCGCAGGACAATCATGAGCACCGGAATGCCCAGGATGACCAGGAACAGATTCGTCATCCAGCGGATGGAACCCTGCGACCGGAACGGATAAGCGGTAGTGGACAGAACCGCGAAGAAGAAACCGAGGGCCAGAAACCAGATCTGGCACCACATCTGGCTGACGGAGTACCGGATGACGGCCAGGAACCGCAAGGCGAGAAACTCCTCGGCCAGGCTGGTTTCCTTCGAGGAATCCTTGGGTGGCGGTTCGGTGCCTTCCTTCACGGCCATGCCCTTGGCCCACACGGGTTGAAGAAGGAGGGCCGCCGCTCTTGCCTGTTCGGCGAGAGCCCGCTGGACCCAACGGAAATAGAAGGCCGAGAAGCGGTGTCCGCAGGCCTCCGAGAAAAGGTAGCGATCGCAGATCCTCGTCATCGGCGGCAGTGCCGCCCGCAATTGTGCGGCGAACTCGGTCGACTTCGTTTCAACGGCCAGCGCGCGCAGGGTGTCCAGCGACCGGGCCAGCATGATCCGATGGTCCTGGCGGCGCGACGACGGCAATAGCGGCGAACTGGCGAACTCTGGCGGCAGCGCCGTGAACGCGCGCCGCAGCGGCGACCGCTCCAGCGTCAGCAGCAGGCACTGCAAGGGGCGCCACAGCCGGTAGAGACGGACCGCGGCGACCACCAACGCCGCCCACAGCACGGACAGGCCGGCGAAGTACAGGTGGTCGAACCGTGGGCCGTCGAACGACTGGCGTTCGAAGAGCTGCAGCAGGGTAGTGGCGATGAGGGTGGCCGCGGCCACGAAGCCCGCCACGGTGAGCGGTCCAGCCGCGGGTCCGCCGGGTTGGAAGGCGCTCAAGGCAGCGGGAAACACCTCTGGAATGTCGGGACGGACCCGCATGTACAGCTCGTGGCGGCTCATTTGGGTCCAGGCAAGCGTCAGGAAGCCGCAGCCCAGCAGCAGCACGGGCAGGGAAGGGGCCACCCCGCTGAACGCATCCAACGCGCGGAGCCCCAGGAAATGGCTGCGCACGGTGGTGGGATCACCCATGAGGTCGCGCCAGTAGTAGAGGAACGACAGCGCCACGCCCATCGCCGTGAGGATCGCCATCAGCATCGGGATGCGGCGATCGCCGGAAACCAGCCACTGGAAGAGCCCCTCCGGCTGGGCTCGGGGCTCTGGTTCGGGGTGGCGCAGCAGCCTGCGGACCGTTGGCCCCAGCAGGCGCACCACTCCCAGCGCAGCCAGCAGGAGTGACAGCAGCGCCAGCACGAGACCCACACTTTCGAGGGAGGCAAGCGGCAGATGCTCGATCCGCCAATGGGCAAAGGGGGCGGTGAGCACATAGGACATTCCGCCCAATAGCAGGATCCCCAGGGCGTGATACCCGACCCGGCCTTCGAAGCCCTCCTCCCACCACCGGAAACTCCGGAAAGGCCGGGGTACGGCGACCGAGTACACTCGGCTGGGCAGCAACGGATGGAGGATGCTGTATGCGGCCAGGGATTGATACAGGGCCGCCACGCAGAAGATCACGCAAACCAGCAGCGCGGTGAGCCGGCTGAGGCGGCCCGAGACAGGTGGGGAGTCCTCGCTTTGCGCCTGGTCGGATGCAGCTTCCAGAAATGGGGCGGCATCGTCAAGATCGCGTACGGGCCAAAGACTTCTGCGGCCGACGATGCTGAGCCAAATGGGCTCACGCTGCTCCGAGGCAAGCGTCGTGATCGAAGAGCGGCTGTGTTCGTCAGGACACCCGGGCGGCGGCTGCGGTTTGTCCGCCGGCGTGTTCTTACAGCGCGGCGGAAACATCTCGCTCAACACCGTATAGGCGGCGTCGTAAGTGGCGTGCTCAAACTGGCTCGCGGCCAACAACGGAGTCCAATAGGAGGGCACGTCGAAGTGGTGGCGTTCGGGGACAAGCAGATTCTGTGGAGGGGGCAGCAGGCTGGTCACGACCCATACGCCGTCCATCGACCACTTGGTGGTGGTCTGGACGAAGAGCAGATCCCAGTCCTGCACGATCACCCTGAGATTGGGGCACGACTGGCGCAGGTAGCCGGTGACAAAGGTCAGGTCCAGAACATCCGAGGCGAAGATGAAGGCCGTCTCGAAGCCGCCCCGGTTCAGGATGCCGGCGATGGTCTGCATCTGGGCTTCCTGGGCGACGGTGAGATGTTTCACGTTGAAAACCTCGGGCGTATCGCTGCCGGCGGGACTGCCGCGCAGCGAGAGCGGCAACTGCTCCGTCGAAGGGCCGGCGCCGGCCGCCGGTTTGGACGGAGTATCTTCCGGATACACATCCCGCAGTTGGGCGATGCCGCGCGGGAACGAGATGCGCGTGATCACCGGCGCGCCGCGTTTGGCGCCCCACTGCGGCAGCTTGGTGGTCCCGAACGCGGTGTCGCCCTCTGACAGCGTAGCGATGCGCCCTAGCCCCCTGACGTTGTGCAGCAACGCGTTCATCGTGCTCTCGTCGTCCCGCTGGATGGCGGTGAGCTGCACGTGCAGGTCACTTTCGCGCATCTGGCGCCTCGCCTCCTTGACGGTCGTATTGGAGGACACGATGCGGTAGGTGTGCGCCGGGAAACTCAGCCGGTCCTCCCGCAGACACTTGTGCAGGGAGGCAAACGTGCCTGAGTAGGAGGGCCCGATGATGGGGACTTCCGGTGCGTCTGGCGTCAGCGTGGAGCGGTAGTATAGCGCTTCCTTGAACTGATCGCGGCACAGGCCGGAGACATTGGATTCCCCCACCAGCAGCACGAGCAGATAGGCGGTGCCCGAGGTTTGTGCCGCCGGCTCCCACGAAGAGGACGATTGGCGGAACAGGAGTGCTCCAGGCAGGGTGGAAGGAGGATCCAGGCCGGCGGGCACCAACGGAGGAAGCCCCTTCGTCGTGTCGGCGGCGCTGCGCGAACCTGCTGTCTTCCAGGGCACCCAATAGGAATCGAAGAGATAATCGGCCCGTTCAGCGGCGAGCGTGATGCTGTCCAGGGCGCGTCCGTAGTAGAGGGCCAGGCGGGTCATCTCCGGATCAGGAACCAGGGCGATCACCACCTTCAGGTTCTTGTGGGCGCGTGTCACCCAGGGTTGTTTCTCCCAGTGTTTCGTTGCCTCTGGACAGGGTTTCGTCTTGCAGTCGGGGGCTTGCTGGGCAGGGGAAAGCAACTCACCCGAGACGGTGCGCGCAGGGGTCAGTTGGCGGCAGGCCGGGCGCAGCGGCGGCGGAACATCGAGGCAGGCGAGATCGCCTTCTTCCTTTGGATTCGCTGGCGGCGGGGGCGCGGCAGCGGCCGGTTGGGCCCCCGCCGAGACAGGTGGCCCGGGCGTGATGGTGCCGGAACTGACAAGCGCGTAAGCGATGAACAGGATCAGCGCGACGCCCCAGGGCAGTGAGGATTGATTCGCCATAGGCTAGCGGCGGTGCGGTCCGCTCCTCCTTCTACTCCCTGCTATGTGATTCTTTCCCCGATATCGTTTCTATGCGAGACTGTTCTCCCACTACCGTGAACCACCCCATTGAGCCGCGAGTGTCAACGAACGGGCAGCCCGCCAAACTGCCCAACCAACTCGCTAGAGCCAAACCCGCCACCAACTGGGAGCCGCGGTTACTCCACGAACCCAAAAACCCGCGATGGCCGCCCCCAGCACCCGAGGGTCGCCGTTCGAAGGCTGGTATGGATTCACTGACCGCAGCGTGACCTCGACCTCCGCCGGCAGCCCGGAAGGAACCGGCCACCGGCGCTCCAGCCAGGCCACCTGATCGTAGACGCGCCTGCCCTGCGAGTGCCCGTCCAGGAACAGTTCGAGTTCGACGCGGCCCTGGTCCTTGTACTGAACTGGCCCCAGGTTGATGCGCACGAAGAACTCCTTCGCCGCGGCCGGATGCGCAAGGTGTGCGGTGGCCGTGGGTTTGATCCAGCGGAAACCGTTCTCCAGGGGAAACCAGCCGTCGCCCAGCAGCCAGACCGGATTGCCCGTCGCCATCACGATCTGCGAGGGATCCGGCTGCCCTTGCCGCCGGGTACTCGTGATCAGGTGCTTCTTCACCGGGTCCCAACTGATCAAAGCCAATTGCGGCGACTGCAAATACTGCCGAGCCTGCTGGTCTTCGAGCGGGCCGGTCTTGAGCTCGGGATCCGGCAGGAACCAGCGGATGGCGCCTTCGATGCCCCAATTTCGCATGCCGGACGGGCCGCCATCGTAGAGTACGGCTCGCAAGTCCTTCTCGCCCTTTAGAAACTGGCCCAGCGCCTCGACATACGGCCGGTTCTCGAATGCGATGGTCAGAGTCGTCCGGCGCTGCTCGCGCAGCCAGTAGTAGTTCCAGGGAATCCAGACGGCAAAGAACAGGGCGATCCAGGCCGGCTTCCAATTCTCCGTCAGGAACGCGAAAGCGACGGCCAGCCCGATCAGCGGGATGTAGAGGTAGACCCCAAACAGGCGGCCGGGCAGGAACCACATCGGGCCCATGAGCAGCACCAGCGCGCCGAGCCCGAAAAGGATGCGGCGGTCGCGGCGGAACAGCAGCAGGAGCAGGGCTGCTCCGGCATAAGGCAACAGCAGGATCTTGGAAGAATAGAAGGAGAACGTGGTCCACACCGCAGGCGCGGTAAACCGCAGCGTGTAGTCGTTGTCGGTTTGATGGTTCTGGAAGATCGCCTGGACGGAAAACAGGGCGGCGATGCCCAGATACGGCAGCACGCGCTTCCAGCGGCGTTCCCCCAGTACGAATTCGTACAGCAGCAGAACAGCCGGAAGCGCGACGGCCGGCTCCTTTGTTTTGTATGCGATCCAGAACGGAATCAGCGCCAGCAGCCAGTGGCCGCGCAGGTACAGCAGCAGGGTAACCAGCAGGAACGCGGCACAAGCGACGTCGAAGATGAACATCGGCTTCCAGTAGCCGTCGAAGCAGGCCATGTGGAACGCATAGAAGAGGACACCGGCGGCAGCCGGCAGGGGTGGAGCGCCCAACCGGCGCAGCACGAACCAGAGCAGCAGGACGTTCAGCAGGTGCACGAACTGGAGCACGGCGACATACGGGGCGTATTGCAGGCCGGCGAGCGGGCCCATGGCCTTGTAGAAGAAGTGGCCCACGGGGCGGAAGTTGCTGGGCGAAAGCTGCGGGCTGACCAGGCCTTCAGCGAACAGGGAGACCGCGGCGCCACGCGTCTGGACCAGATTGTCGAGGTCGTCGTCGTTGAAGTAGCCCTTGTAGGCACCCCGGTTTGCGATGAGGAAGAACAGCACCAGCGCGGCGTAAAGCGCGGCACCCCGCCAGAATGACATCAGAGGCTATTGTAGCGAGGTGACTCACTGGGAGGGCAACCTTAGAAGGGGCCGGCGCCGTACCCCGCTATACTTAGAGTTCACCCCACCTTTCACCGATGAGCGCAGGCACTGGAGCATGGCCCGTGGCGTCATCGTGGTCGCGGCTCCGCGCCGGCGCTATCACGTTGACCTTGTTCTCGCTCGCCCATTTTCTGGTCGACGTCTACTCCGGGTCCTTGGGCGTCCTGCAGCCCTTCCTGGTCGCCCGTTACGGACTCAACCTGTCGCAAGCGGGGTTAATCGGCGGACTCCTGGTCTTCAGCTCCTCCGTCACGCAGCCAATTTATGGCTACCTTTCGGATAGGTACCGGTCGAAGCTCTTCTCCTGTCTAGGGCCCGCCGTGGCCGGATTGTTCATCCTCGGGGCCACCATGGCTCCGGGCTACGGGGCCTTGCTGGCACTCATGATGCTCGGCGGAGCGGGCGTCAGCGCCTTCCATCCGCAGGGCTCGTCGTGGTCCACCTCCGGCATGCGCGGCGATCGCGGCGGCTGGATGGCGGTGTTCATCAGCGCGGGCACCCTCGGCATGGCGCTGTCGCCGGCCTTCTTCAAGGAAGTGATCCAGCGCATCGGCGTCGACCACCTGGTCTGGGCCGCGGTCCCGGGCGTACTCCTCAGCGTGGTCATGCTCGTGATTGTCCGGGCTCCCGGCGAGACCGGGCCGCGCAAAGTTCGAAGCTTCGATTGGGCGGCGCTTCAGGCGGTACGCGGGCCCATGACGATTCTGTACCTCGGCGTGTTCTTCCGGTCGGCGGTGCAGGTCACCTACGGCCAATTCCTGATTCTCTACCTGAGCAGGGAACGGCATTATTCTCTGAGCGATGCGGCCTATTTGGTCACGTTGTACTTGAGCTTTGGAGCCGTCGGTGGATTCCTCGGCGGACACCTGGCGGAGCGCTTTGGGGCGAAGCGGATTATCGTCCATTCGTTCCTTTGGTCGGTGCCCTGCATGGCCGTCTTCTTCCTGGTGCCGGGACCCGTCGGCGTGGCGAGTTTGATTTTGGGTGGGTTCATCCTTTTGTTTACGATTCCTGTGAATGTTGTTGTAGCGCAACAGCTTGTTCCATCTCAGGCAGCTACCGTTTCGGCCTTGCTGATGGGTTTTGCCTGGGGTATGGCGGGTATGCTGTTTATTCCGCTGACGGGTTGGATCGCGGACCACGCTTCGTTGCATACGGCGCTGTTCGGTTTGCTGGTGTTTCCCGCCTTGGGTTTTGTCTTGACGAGAAGGTTGCCGGAGGATATTGGCCGATGAGGGCAGTGTGCCTGTTGAGCGGCGGATTGGATTCGGCGACGACCCTCGCCTGTGCACTCCGTGATGGCTTTGAAGTATATAGTATTTCATTTGATTACGGCCAAAGACATCAAGTGGAACTTGAATGCGCGCAGCGCGTCTCTGACGCACTTGGCGCCGCCGCGCACAAAGTGATCAAGATTGACCTGCGCGCCTTCGGCGGCTCCGCCTTGACGGCGGACATCGACGTCCCCAAGGGGCGTCCCACCGCCGAAATGGGGGAAGGCATCCCGATCACCTACGTACCTGCCCGGAACACGGTCTTCCTCTCCATTGCCTTGGCTTGGGCTGAGGTGCTCGGGGCCACCGATATCTACCTAGGGGTCAATGCGGTGGATTACTCGGGCTATCCCGACTGCCGGCCCGAGTACATCGAGGCCTTCGAGAAGATGGCCAACCTGGCCACCAAGGCGGGCGTCGAAGGGCATGGCGCACTCAAAATCCATACCCCTCTCATCAGCCTCTCCAAGGCCGAGATCATCCAGCTAGGTGTCTCATTAGGCGTGGATTACGGGTTGACGCACAGTTGCTACGACCCGGTGGAAGGCCGCCCCTGCGGGCGCTGCGATTCCTGCCAGTTGCGGCTGGCCGGCTTCGTGGAGGCCGGGCTGAGGGATCCGCTGGAGTATGCGGGGTGAGAGTCTCCGAGATTTTCACCACTATTCAGGGAGAAGGAATCCTCTCTGGAGTGCCTTCGCTGTTCCTTCGCGTGTCCGGCTGCAATCTCCGATGCACCTGGTGTGACACGCCCTATACCTCCTGGCAGCCGGAGGGGGAAGAGGCGGATCTGGACTCCTTGGTCCGGCGGGTCGAATCGGAGCCCGGCTACCGGCATGTGGTGATCACGGGCGGGGAGCCGATGTTGTTTGCCGAAACCGTCGAATTGACGCGGCAACTGCGGGCGTTGGGCCGGCATATCACCATCGAAACCGCGGGCACGGTGTGGCAACCCGTGGAATGCGACCTGATGAGCCTGAGTCCCAAGCTGGCCAATTCGACGCCCTGGGACCGGGAAGGCGGACGGTATGCGGTGGGCCACGAACGGCTGCGTTACCGGCCGGATGTGCTGCGACGCCTGATGGCGGATTACGACTACCAGGTCAAGTTTGTGGTGGCTCAGCCAGGCGACCTGGAGGAGATCCGAAAGATCGTCACCGAAATCGATGCGAATCCTGAGCGCATCCTCCTTATGCCCGAAGGTGTTTCCGCCGATAGACTGCAAGAGCGTACCGAATGGCTTGTAGAGATCTGCAAGCAGAACGGTTACCGGTTCTGCCCGCGGCTGCATGTGCTGATTTACGGCAATCGGCGTGGAGTGTAGAAGTTCGAACGGCAGCAGGGTTAGTCCGGCATAAACCTTAGCTGGCACCTTAGAGTGTGGATCACTCTGGGGGGCAGGGCTAAGGGGAACGTTCGATTGATGAAATCGAGCATCCGCTCTAATTTGATATCTAGGATATTGGACTATGTTGAGGGGACTTGTCATCTGTCCGGATTCCGAGTTGGCGGAACGGCTGGAACAAGCTCTGTCGGAAACGGGCCAGATCGTACTCGTTCGCGATCTGGATCGGTACCCGACGGAACTTGAGTTCATGCGGTTTGCCCGGGCGCATGCACCGCAGGTAGTATTTCTCAGCACCGAGTCGCTGCCGAAAGCGACCGAGATCATCCGTCTGGTGGATCGCGAATTCCCTGGATTGCAGTTGGTCGCGGTGCATCGTTCGACCGACGCTGAAGTTCTGCTGGATATCATGCGGGCAGGCGTCCGCGAGTTTTTGTCCCTGCCGTTTGCGAATCAAGCCATTTACGACACCCTGGCTCGAGTCGAGGCGGTGGCGCAGAAGCGTCCGGCGGCGGTGAACGCGACTGATCAGCTCTTCGCGTTTCTGCCTTCGAAGCAGGGAGTGGGTACCTCCACGGTCGCCTTAAACGCCGCGGTGGCACTGTCGCGCAATCCGGAAACCGGGGTCCTGCTTCTCGACATGGACCTGACGTCGGGCATCATCGGCTTCATGCTGAAGCTGAACAATGCGCATTCTGTCGTGGAAGCCGCCGAGAACGCCCTGACTCTCGACGAATCCCTTTGGCCTCAACTGGTGACGCGTGTCGGCCAGATGGACGTGCTCCATTCCGGCCGGTTGAATCCTGACTTCCGCATCGAGTCTTCCCAGGTCCGGCATCTCCTGGAGTTCGCCCGCCGCCACTACCGCGCCATCTGCGTGGATCTGTCGGGCAACCTGGAGCGCTATTCGCTGGAAATCATGCACGAGGCCAAGCGCATCTTCCTGGTGGTGACACCGGAGATTCCTTCGCTGCACCTAGCCCGGGAGAAGTTCAATTTCCTCAATGGGTTGGAGCTTGGCGACCGCGTGAGTGTGCTGCTCAACCGCGGCCACAAACGCAGCGTCGTGAGCCCGGCGCAGATAGAGGATCTGCTGGGCGTGCCGGTGATGATGAACTTCTCGAACGACTACCAGGGCGTCCATCGCGCGCTGCAGTCGGGCCGCGCCGTGGATCCGACCACGGAACTGGGCAAGCAGTTCACCAACCTGGCGAACGCCATCCTCGAGAAGAAGACCATGGAAATCGACACCAAGAAGCGGTTCGTGGAGTACTTCTCCATCCTGCCTTCGCGCTACTCCTCGGTGGGCGCCGATCCAAAGAAATCCGCCGGTTAGACGAACTCTCACAAACTACGCAAAAAGGCCGGGCGCCATGCCCGGCCTTTTTTGCGTTCGGAGTGGACCGGAAACTAGAACTCGATCTTGGCCGCGATCTGAAGGATGCGCGGATCACCAGCCGTGGAGGCGGTGCCGAAGATCGCCACCGGGCTGAAGACCTTGGTGGTGGAGTTGTAGTTGAAGGGAGTGCGGTTCACGTTGGCAACATTGGCCCGGTTGGCGAGGTTGAACGCTTCGCCGACCAGGCGCAGCCGGACACTCTCCTTGTACAGCGGCACCACCTTGGTCACGCGGGCGTCGAGCGTGTAGACGCTGGGCAGCGTGTAGATGTTGCGGCCCGTCATCGGAGCACGATCGTTGCGCGTGTTGCCGTCGCGGTTGATATCCGCATTGCCGCCAACCGTGGCCGAGTAAGGCTGGCCGCTGCGGGCATTGAAGATGCCGGAAAGCTGCCAACCGTTCAGGATGTAGTGGGCGAAGGCGTTGTTGTAGCGCTGGAAGTAGTTCAGGTCCCACACGCCGGAGGCCACGAAGCGGTGCTTCACGTTGGTGTCGCCCGCTGCGCGGTCGTTGTTCGGATTGAGGGTGTCCAGCGCGACCTTGCCGTCATCGCTGCCGACAACGACGCTGGTGGCGTCGGGTACGGTATCGATGACCTTGGAGAAGGTGTAGCTGGCCAGCAACTGGAAGTTGCGGGAGAAACGCTTGGTGCCCTGGACAAAGGCTCCATGGTAGATGGAGTCGGCGCCAGAGTCGAACAGGCTGATGCGGCCGAAGTTGGCGTTCGGGCGGTTGGCCAGGCGGGTGTAGATCACCGTGGGGGTCCCGTTGGCATAGGTGGCCGTGTCGGCATACAGCGGGAACAGGTTGATGTCGCGCGTGCGGGACAGGTGGTAGCCGTGCAGGCCAAGGTAGCCGAAGGTCACGGCGTAGTCCTTGCTTAACTGGACTTCGTAGTTAAAGTTCCACTGGGCCGTGAGCGGCGACACGTAGTTCGGCGCAACCACATAAATGTCCGGGGTGCGCGAAACGGTGGGCGGCGCCGAAAGGATGTTGGGGTAGGTGGGCAGGTTGGCGCTGAGCGTGTAGGTCTGCACCTGGATGCCGTTCTGGGACATCGCGGTGCCGGTGAGGATGGACGGCGTGCGCGAGTAGAAGATTCCATAGCCGCCGCGCAGCAACTGCCGGCCTTTGTCGTCCAGGCGATAGGCGAAACCAAAGCGGGGCGCATGGTTGTTCTTGTCGGTGTTGATGCGATTGGTGGCCAGGCCCTGGGCGGCGAGGCCGGCGTCGGGGTTCAACACCTTGGGTTGCGCGTACGAGGCGATGTCGTAGCGGTAGCCGTAGTTCAGCGTCAGGCGGTCCGTGACGCGCCACGCATCCTGCACGAAGAAGGCAAACTCGGCGATGTTCGGCTTGGTGAGCGGCCCGTCGGTGCCGTCGCCGGCAAAGCCCTGGGTGAACTGGAACGGCTTGCGGGCGGCAAAATCGGCCAGGCTGTTGTAGCGGTAAACGCCCGAGAAGTTGCCTGGGAAGAAGTTGTCGATCCGTTCGAAGTTCAGGTCGCCGCCGATCTTGTAGGCGTGCTTGCCGCGCAGGTAGCTGACGGATTCGATGAACTGGTAGCGCTTGGAGTTGGTGTAGCGGGGCGAGAAGTTGTTGCGGCCAAAGGTGAAACTGCCGCCGCTCTGGTTGACGACGGTCTCGGGCGCGGTGGAATTGGCCTCGCCGGGTTCGTCGTCCTTCACCCAGTTGAAGCGGGAGTCGAAAACGACCGCCGAGCCGAACACCTTGCTGTAGTTCACAGCCAGGCTGTTGGTGGACACCAGCGAGTTGCCGGTGTGCTCCTGGGCGCTCTGGTTGCCGCCGTTTTCGAAGTTGATCCCGGTGAAGCGGTGGATGTTGGCGCGGACGCTGAGCCGCTGGGTGTTGGAAAGGTTCCAGTCGACCTTGGCCAGGCCGATGTCGTTGCGATACCCGGTGGTGTAGGGCGTCAGATACTTCGAGAGCTCAGCCGCGCCGGCCTGGGACAGCGAATCGGTGGGAACGGTGAAGTTGAAGAACACCGGATTCGGGTTCAGGTTGCGCTGGCCGTCGTAGCTGAGGAAGAAGAAAATCTTATCCTTCTTGATGGGGCCGCCGACCGTGCCGCCAAACTGGTTGTAGTGGTAGGGCTGGCGCACGATGCCACGCGACTTGTTGATGAACGTGTTGGCGTTCAATTCGCGGTCGCGGAAGAACTCGAAGGCGTTGCCGTGGAAGGTGTTCGTGCCCGACTTCGTCACCACGTTGATGACGCCGCCGCCGGCGCGGCCGATCTCCGCCGCAAAGCCGTTGGTGTTCACCTGGAACTCCTCGACGGCATCCTGCGAGAAAGAGTACGGATTGCGCACACCGGCGCGGCCGGAACTCTGCCCGAAGAAGAGGTTGTTGGAGTCCATGCCGTCGACCAGCAGGCTGTTGGCGGTGCCGCGCTGGCCTCCGAAGGTGAGGTCGCCGCCGCGCGTGTCGCGATTGACACCGGGCGTCAACAGTGTGAAATCGAGGAAGTTACGGCCGTTGATGGGCAGATCCTTGACGGCCCGCTCGTCCACATTCGTGGAGGTCTGGGAGCGGGTAGTCTCGACGAGGGGCAGGTCGCCGCTGACCGTAATGCTTTCCGAGGTGGAGCCGACGGTGAGGGCGGCATCGACGGTCAGCATGGCGCCCACGGTCAGGTCCATGTCGGTGCGCTTGACGCTCTTGAAGCCAGACTTGTCGATCACGAGGCTGTAGCGTCCGACGGGGACGCGGGCAAAGTTGTACAGGCCGCTGGCGTTGGTTTCGAAGACGCGGGTGTAGCCGGTCTGGTCGCTGTTCAGTGTCACCTTTGCGCCCGTTACGGCGGCTCCACTGGGATCAGTCACGGTGCCGGTGACGGTTGCCCCACCGGCCTCGGACTGGGCGAAGAGTACTCCGGTGAGTGTAAACACACCAAGAGCGAGTTGAAGCAATCTAGGCATGAAACCATTTTAAGATGGACAAGATCATGCGCCAGTGAAGTGCGCATAAAGATACAATGAATCTTCTGACGAAACCCTATCTATTGATACTAATGATGTCGACATCAATGGCCCAAAGTTCGATAGAGTTGAACCACTTTTATGTGACAGTCGATTCGGCCACCTATGCGGCGATCGAGCAGAGCTCCTTTCTGAAGCAGGAGTTCGCCAATTTTGAGAAACGCACGACCGTGCGCGCGGACCGCAGCTACACGGGCATCTACTTCTACGGCACCAAAACGTACTTTGAGTTCTTCGATTCCGCACAGGAAAAACGCGCCGTGGGGGAGACCGCCGTTGCCTTCGGTGTCGACGCCGTGGGAGCCATGCCGGACATCGAAGGCGCGCATCGGGACCTGATCACGCGCGGCTGGAACGACCAACAGATCCCCTGGTTCTATCGCCTGAGCCCCGTGCCGCAACTGGCTAAGGGGCTGGAGTCCTGGATCATGGAGTACACGCCGGAGTTTCTCGCGAAGTGGCGGCCGGAAGGCGGCGTGGGGCAGGGTGTGACTCGGGCCGAGGTGCTGAAACGCTACAAGAGCGTCCTGGCGGAGACTCCGGCGGACGCGTATCTTGATGATGTCACAGGCCTTACGCTGGCCTTGCCGGCGGACGAGATGGAGCGCATGATGCACTGGATGGGGCAGGTGAAACCGGCGGTGACGATCCGGTTTCTGCCCATGGGGCAGGGTCCGCACGGGCTGCGCAGTGTGTCGTTCCGCTTGCGAAAGGCGCCGGCGGAGCGGATGACGGTGCGGTTTGGGGCCCGATCCGTGCTGACGTTGAGGCCGGACAAGACGGCGATCTGGGAGTTCTGACGGTCCAATGAACGAACAATACGACTGCGTGATCATTGACACGGATCCAGGTGTCGATGACATGTTCGCCATTCTTTCGGCGCTCGGGTCGAAGCGGCTGAGGGTGAAGGCCCTGACGACGATCGGCGGCAACGTCGAATTGGAGCAGGTGACGCGGAATGCGCTCGGGATCCTGGCGATGGCGGGTCGTCCGGATGTGCCGGTCTATGCCGGAGCAGCAGGGCCGCTATCGGTTCCCTTGCGGACTGCGTCGGAAGTCCATGGCGATGACGGCCTGCACGGATTGGCGTTGCCGGCCCCGCTGGCGCAGCCGGGCCGGTGGTCCGCGGCCGAGCTGATTTGCCGTACGGCCAGGAAGTGCCCGCCGCGCAGCCTGCGCCTGGCCTGCCTGGGTCCTCTGACCAATGTGGCGCTGGCGCTGCGCCTGGATCCGGGCATCGTGGACCTGCTGGGCCCCGTCGTGGTGATGGGCGGCGGCTTCGGGACGTACACCGTACAGGGGCAGGGTGGGGCACTGGTGTCGCAGGGGAATGTCACCCAGTGGGCTGAGTTCAACATCTGGGCCGATGCCGAGGCGGCGCAGGAGGTGGTCAACAGCGGACTGGAGTTGGTCTTCATTCCGCTGGACACTTCGCACCGTACGCTGGTGACGGAAGACCGGCTGGTGCGGATTGCGGGGTTGGAGACCTGGGGCGGCGGGTTGGCGGAGACCCTGCGGGCGTATGGGGCGTGGACAAGGTCACGCTGCGGAACGGCGGGCGGGCCGCTGCACGATCCGAATGTCCTCGCCTATCTGGAATCGCCGGAGCTGTATGAGACCGTACAGGCGACGGTGGCCGTGGAAGCGGGTGCCGGGCCGGAACGGGGCCGCACCACGCTGGGGACCGGTTCCCGGCACCGTGTGGCGCTGAACGTCGACACGGGCGGTTTCTTCGACCTGGTCCAGCAGAACCTGGAAATGGCGCTGGTCTGAGGACGGCTAGCGCAGGTCGAATTTCTTCATCTTATAGCGCAGGGTGTCGCGGGTGATGCGCAGCAGGCGCGCGGCCTGCGTCTGGTTGCCGCTGGTCTTTTCCAGGGCGGAGACCAGCAGGCGGCGTTCGCTATCTTCCAGCGAGATGCCTTCGTCCGGGAAGCCGGGTGCGAACGCGGCGGGGGCGGCCGCCGCGGCGATGGCATTGCTGTGGCTGACGCTCATCGGCAGGCTGGGCGCGGTGATGTAGCTGGAATCCTCCAGAATCATGGCCCGTTCGATCGCGTTGCGCAGTTCGCGAACGTTGCCCGGCCAGTCGTGGGTGATCAGCAGCCGCATGGCATCGGGCGCGATGCCGTCCATGTGGCGTTTGAACTTCTTGTTGTAGTGCTGCAGGAAGAAGTTGGCCAGTGGGGGGACATCTTCCGGCCGCTCGCGCAGCGGGGGAATGGTGATGTGGATGACGTTGAGGCGGAAGAACAGATCCTGCCGGAACGCGCCTTCCTTGACGGCTTCGCGCAGATTCTTGTTCGTGGCGGCGACGACGCGCAGCTCCAGTTTGATGTCCTTGAGGCCGCCCAGGCGGCGGAAGCACTGCTCTTCCAGCACGCGCAGGAGTTTCGCCTGCAGCATGAGAGGAATCTCGCCGATTTCGTCCAGAAACAGTGTGCCTTTGTCGGCCAGCTCGAAGATGCCCTTTTTCTGGGCCCGTGCGTCAGTGAACGCACCCTTCTCGTAGCCGAATAGCTCACTTTCGAGCAGGGTATCGGGGATGGCTGCGCAGTTAATGGCGATGAACGGTTCCGCCTGGCGGGTGCTCTGGTAATGCAGGGTTTTGGCGATCAGGTCCTTGCCGACGCCGTTTTCGCCTTCCAGGAGGATGGTGGTGGCTTCGCTGATGGCGACCCGGCGGACGAAGTGCATCATCTCGAGCATGGCCGGCGATTCGCAGATGATCTCGCGCTTCTGCGGTTCCACCTCGGCGGTGACATCCTTGATAGCGGCGACGGCGCCTTCGAGTTCGCCCTCGGAGTTGTGGATCTGGCTGGTGCGGATGACAACCAGCCTTTCCATGCCGTTCTGGGTGCGGAGCCGCACCGTGGAATTGCCGTTTGAGGGTTGGGTGAGGCCGGTGTGCATGCCGCACCCGGGTTCGCAATCCTGGCATCGGAACATTTCGTGACAGTCTTTGCCGACGAGTTCCTCCGCGCCCATACCGAACAGCTTCTCCGCGGCCGCATTGACCCCAGTGATGAGGTGGTTGGTGTCGTACAGCACCAAAGCGTCCGAGAGTTGGTCGAATACGTGGCTGAGAACGTTTGCGTTCTGCCAGGTTGCCGTTAGTTTGGCCATATGCCCCTGTGAAGACCTATTGTATGGCTCTTGAGGGGGAGATGAAAGGGACTCACGCAGATAAGTGGGGGAATTGCCCCATTGAGGGCGAAGCGCAGTGGGAGATTGCGCGAGGGGCAAGGTCTGTAAGTTGAACATTGAAATAAGGATATGAGGGTCTGCTTATATTTGCCGCATTGGCCTTTTGATTGCAGGTGTGAAAGAGAGTTCTTGAAAGAATCAGGCGAAGCGGAGCCAGGCAGCGGCTTCGGACGGCGGCGGAAGCAGCCGGTCGAGTAGCCGGAGTGGAAAGGAACCGGGTTCCGGCGGGTAGGCCGGACGGAAATAGTTTTGGAGACGAATATCGCGATTGCCGCGCGGAGGCCAGCCGGATCGAGGCGAGAGAGCAGGCGGGAACTATGGGATCCATTCAAGTAGCGATGTGCGACACGGCCCGGGCCGATGCCTTGCGCTCCATGCTGGCGCGCAGTACGCACGTGCCGGTGCAGTGTGTGGAATGTCCCGATTTTGACTCTGCGTGTGTGGTGGTGATGGATGGCGAGCGGTTTGGGGCGATGACACCGCCGCTGAGGCATCCAGAGCGAATCGTTTTGATTACCAGGAATGATGCCGGGCATCTCCGGGAAGCCTGGGAGGCGGGTGTGAACTCCGTGCTCTCTGAGCAGGATCCGATGAACACGGTGGTGCTGGCTGTGCTGGCCGCCTGTTTGCGCACGGGGACAACGAGACCGAAGTCGGCGGGTGGCCGGAACGAACATTGAAGCCGGGCTGTCCGCAGTTGCTGTAAAGGAGATACGATCATGAACCTACTGCCTTTTGCGATTGTCTGGGCTGTTTTAGGTGTCATTGTGCTTTCGTTGGCGCTCATGAGAAGGAGCGTTTCTGCCAACGAGGACGATTCGATCCACCTGGGGGCGGCCAGCGGTGCGATTGATCAGCAGATGACCACGGCGAAGAAACTGGAAGCCATCGACAAGTGGGGCAAGCTGCTCACTGTGGTGCTTGCGGTGACCGGGTTGGTCCTGGCCATCCTGTATGGTATGCAGGTGTGGGACGCCACCTCGAAAGCCGGCTTGGGTTAAAAGTAATCGACCATGGGCCGGCAGCCGCACGGTTGCCGGCCTGATCTGAAAGACTACGGATTGGGCTGAGGGTCGCCGGCGCGGCGAAGAGGGGTTCGATTGCGCCCGCGGCGAAGGATAACTGGATGCGACTGGGGATAACTGTAACTACGCGAAGAATAGTGTTGTGTCTGGCGGCGGCAGCCGGGTTGTGGGCGGGCCAGAAGCCCGTTCCGGCGCCCACCAGCCCGAACTCCGTGTGCCTGGATTGTCACGATCAGGGCGCGAAGCTGGAGAAGTCGGCACATAACAAGGTTGCCTGCGCGTCGTGCCACTTGAAGCACGACCAGTACCCTCACCCGGAAAACCTGCCGAAACCGGCGTGCGTCACCTGCCACGAACAGCCGGCCAACGACTATTCGCAGAGTGAGCATGCGCAACAGATGAAGAAGGGCAACGGGGCCGCGCCGGAGTGCTCCACCTGCCACGGCGGCGTGCATGAACTGGCTCCGGCTCTCTCAGAGGCGTTCCACAAGAGCGTGCCTGAGACGTGCGGCATGTGCCACGACAAGGAAGCGGCTCAATTCAACTCCAGCGTGCACGGGAAGGCTGTGGCGGCGGGAGTAAAGGACGCTCCGGTGTGCACGGATTGCCACGGCGGCCACAAGATTCTCAAGCCGGACAATCCGAAGTCGACGGTTTTCTCAGCCAGTGTGCCGGATACCTGCGGACGCTGTCATGGCGATGTGCGGCTGATGTCCCGGTTCGGCTTGCCGCTCGACCGGATCACTTCGTTCAACGATAGTTTTCATGGCCTGGCGCTAAAAGCGGGCAGCCAGAGCGTGGCCGACTGTTCGTCGTGCCACGGTTTTCACGATATTCTGCCCTCGGACAATCCGAAATCCCGCACGAACGCAAAGAATCTGGCCACCACCTGCGGAGCCTGCCACCCCGGAGCCGGATCGCGGTTCGTGATTGGCAGTATTCACGAGGTGCAGGGCCAGACGGCTCCGCTGCCGCTGCAGTGGGCGAACTTGTTTTATGTGCTGGTCATCCCCGGCACCATTGGGTTCATGTTGCTGCACCATGGCGGCGATTTCGTCCAGAAGACGATGAGGATGCGCTTCCAGGGCAAGATGATTCCCCTGCAGATGCTGCGGCCCGAACAGCCGAAGCACGAACGGATGTATAAGTGGGAGCGGATCCAGCACATCCTGCTGGCGGTGAGTTTCATTACGCTGGCCTATACGGGCTTTGCGCTGCATTTCCCAGATTCCTGGTGGGCTCGCCCGACGCTGGCATGGGAGAAAGCCTATCCGGTGCGCGGCGTCATCCACAGAACTGCCGGCGCCGTGCTGGTGCTCACCTCGATCCTGCACATCATCACCCTGTTCGTGAGCAGCCGCCTGCGCAACCACTGGAAAGAGTTCCTGCCGGTTGTGGGCGACCTGCGCGAGATGGTGGAAGGCACGCTGTGGCGGTTGGGCATGCGCAAGCAGAAGCCGTATCAGTCGTCCCACTCCTACATCGAGAAGATCGAATACTGGGCGCTGGTGTGGGGCACGATGGTGATGGCGGCGACGGGCATCCTGCTGTGGGCCAACAACTGGACCATGAAGTTCCTGCCCAAGCTCTGGATCGACTTTGCAAGGTCAGTGCACTTCTTTGAAGCCGTGCTGGCGACCCTGGCCATCTTCGTATGGCACTTCTACTCGGTAATCTTTGACCCGGATGTTTACCCGATGGACCCGGCGTGGCTGACCGGCCACAGCCCGCGTCCGGAAAACGATAAGAAGCACGGCCATTGAGCGTGCGTGATTGAGGAGAAAAAGCGAGTAAGCTAACAAGGTCTTATGAAACTGAAAGAATGGTTGGCGCCCATAGTCTATCTGGCCAGCAACTGGATCAGCCTCATCGGTGTGGTCCTGGTCACGACATCCGGTATTTTGTGGCTTTTTCTTCTGCCGAGCACCCTGCGCGGGCACTCGCCGGATCCCTACATCGGCATTCTGCAGTTCATGGTTCTGCCGGCCGTATTCTTCCTCGGCCTGGGCTTGATCCCGGCCGGCGTCTGGCTGTTCAAGAAGAGGAATAAGGGCAAGCTGCCCGATGTCTTCCCCCCTCTGGATTTCAGCAATCCGCGCTTCCGCCGCCTGCTGGCGTTTCTCGGTGCCACGACGCTGGCCAACTTCATCATTGGCGGTCAGTTGACGTACAAGGCCGTCAGCTACATGGAGAGTGTGAACTTCTGCGGCCAGACCTGCCACGTGGTGATGAAGCCCGAATTCACGGCCTACCAGAATTCACCGCACTCCCGCGTGGAGTGTGTATCGTGCCACATCGGGCCGGGCGCCAACTGGTTTGTGAAGAGCAAGATCTCCGGCTCGTGGCAGGTGATCTCGGTCACGTTGAAGCTGTACCCACGCCCCATCCCGACGCCCATCGAGAACCTGCGGCCCGCGCGCGAGACGTGCGAAGTCTGCCATTGGCCGCAGAAGTTCGGCGGCGACCGCATCCGGGTGTTCAACAACTTCTCGGATGACGAGAAGTCGAAGTGGACGAAGTCGGTGCTGTTGATGCACATCGGCGGCGGCAACGGCTATGAAGGCATCCACGGCGCGCATATGGGGCCGGGTGTCAAAGTGCGCTACGCGCATAGCGACAAACAGCGGCAGAAGATCCCGTGGGTGGAGTATACGGGCAAGGATGGACAGACGTTCACGTTCAAGGCGGATGGGTATAAGGCCGACGGACCCGGCAACCTGGATGTCCGCACCATGGACTGCATGGACTGCCACAACCGGCCCTCGCATACCTATGAACTGGCTGAGCGCGGAGTGAACCGCGCGCTGGCGGCGGGCGACCTCGATCGCGACCTGCCCTATGTCCGCAAAGTGGCCCTGGAGATCCTGAAGGCGAAGTACGCCACGACCGAAGACTCAGAGCGCGACATTCCCGCGAAGTTCAAGGCCTATTACGAGAAGAACTATCCGCAGGTTTGGGCCAGCCGCAAAGCAGCGGTGGAGAGCAGCGCCAGGAACGTGCTGGCGGTATTCAGCCGCAGCGTGTTCCCGGAGATGAATGTGCAGTGGGGCGCTTATCCGGTGAACCTCGGGCATACGGATTTCGACGGTTGTTTCCGGTGCCATGACGAGCGTCCTTCCACCAAGGGAAACCGTACCATTCCGCAGGATTGCGATACGTGCCACAAGACGCTGGCGCAGGACGAGGAATCGCCCAAGGTGCTGGCGGATCTGGGGCTTGACAAGCCCAGGGCCGTGGGTCATTAAGAAGCAGGGAGGCGCGTTATGCCGCTCGGCGATGTTGTTGTTCCGGTCGATTTTTCGGAAAAAAGCGAAGGGGCGGCGCGCTACGCCGAAGCAATGCAGCGCCGCTTTGGGAGCAAGGTTTCCCTGTTGCACGTGCTGCCCGCTCCGCACTACGAGTTCGGAGCGATGGAAGTGGGCGGCAGTGTTCTGGAGGACTTGTTCCGGAGCCGGGTGGAACAGGCTGAGCAGGATCTGAAGTCGTTTCTGGTGGGAGAACTCCCACCGGAATCGACAGAGCGGCTGCTGCAGGAGGGGGATCCCGCGACGGAGATCATCAAGCTGGCGCACGAACGCGGCGCCGGCCTGGTTGTGATGCCGACACACGGCTACGGGACCTTCCGCCGGTTCATCCTGGGTTCCGTCACCGCGAAGGTGTTGCACGACGCGGATTGTCCTGTGTGGACGGGCGTACACCTGGAGTGCGACGCGGTGGATGCCTTGCAGTGGAAGCGGATCGCGGTGGGCATCGACATGGGGCCGCAGAGTGAACGCGCACTCATGTGGGGCAAGCGGTTTGCCGAGCTGGCCGGCGCGGAGCTCACCGTGCTCCACGCCACTCCAAACCTCGAGGGCTATGCCGGAGAATACTTCGACCCCAACTGGCAGAAGCACATGGAATCGGCCGTGCGGGAAGAGGCGGCCGAACTGATGGGGCGCGTCGGCGTGCAGGCTCCGCTGCTGGTTGCCTGTGGTGAAACCGCGTCGACCGTGTGCGATTTGGCGCAGGAGGCGAAAGCGGACGTCCTGGTGATTGGACGCGGCTCAGCGGCAGGCGTCTTTGGACGGCTGCGGGCAAACGCCTACTCGATCATCCGGCAGTCGTGTTGCCCGGTGGTGAGTGTTTAGCTTTTCTGGAACATAACGGCGGCCTCGCGCTGCAATTCCGCCTGGAACCTGGGATCGGCGATCCCGATCAGCGCTTCAGCGCGCTGGCGCAGGTTGCGGCCATGCAGGTTGACCGCTCCGAATTCGGTGGCCACCCAATGCACGTCCGCGCGGGAAGTCACGACGCCGGCTCCGGGCTTGAGGCGCGGGACGATGCGCGAAAGCGCCCCGTTCTTGGCGGTCGCGGGTAAGGCGATAATCGGCACGCCGCCTTTGGACCGCGCGGCTCCGCGGATGAAGTCGACCTGCCCGCCCACACCGCTGAACGGAATGGAGCCGATGGAATCCGAGCAGACCTGGCCGGAGAGATCAACTTCCAGTGCGGCGTTGACGGCGACCATGCGGTCATTCTGGCCAATCACATACGGATCGTTGATATAGCGGTTGGGCAGGAACTCGAAGACCGGGTTGTTGTCGATGTAGTCGTAGATGGCGCGCGTGCCGAGGACGAAGCTGGTGACAGCCTTGTGCGGGTGGAGCGTCTTGCGGTCGTTGGTGATGACGCCCGCTTCGAAGAGCGGAATGATGCCGTCGCTGAACATCTCAGTGTGGACGCCGAGGTGTTGGTGATTCGAGAGACTGGCGAGGACCGCCTCGGGAATGCCGCCGACTCCGATCTGGATAGTCGCACCGTCGGGGATCAGCGCCGAAACATGGGTGGCAATGGCGCGGTGGGCGGACGTGACTTCGCCTTGCAGGAAGTCCGGCAGTTCGTGGGTGGCCTCGACGATGGCGTGGCACTCCTCGACATGGATCATGGTGTCGCCGCAGGTGCGCGGCAGGCGCGGATTCACCTGCACGATGAGGTGCCGGGCCTGGCGGGCGGCGGTGAGGGAGATGTCGATGTCGGTGCCCAGGCTCATGTAGCCGAAACGGTCGGGCGGAGTGCACTGGATCAGGGCGACGTCGATAGGCAGGGTTCCATTGGAGAAGAGGCCCTCGATCTCGTGCAGGAACACGGGGATGTAGTCGCCGCGGCCCTGCTGCACGGCGCAGCGTGTATTGCCGCTGACGAACAGGGCGTTGTGGCGGAAGTTGCCGCAGTAGGCCGGGTCCGTATACGGAGCATTGCCGATGGTGATGCAGTGCAGCACCTCCACGTCCCGCAGCCGGGCGGAGTGGCCGCACAGGGCATCCAGCAGGGGCAGGGGAGCCGCTGCGCCCATGTGAACAAAGACGCGCTGGCCGGATTGCACGGCTTCGAGCGCCTGGGCGGCGGTGCGGCGGCGGCTTTCGTATTCGGATAACCAGTTCTTCATGTTTGTTGTTCCCAGAAGCGTTCAACAAGTACGTCTTCATACCGATGAGCAATTTGCATGCCAATGAGAATTGCGGGACACAGCACGGACAACGAGGATCGACCGGTGTCGATGGAGCGGTGGCAACAGGCTTTGGGGCCGCACGAACTGTGGCTGGAGCAGCGGCCGGGTGGAACGCGGGCTGTGCTGGAGCACCTGAACCTGGTGGACCTGCAGGCTCCGCTGGTGCGGCTGCGCTCGGCCATCTTCCGGCACCTGGAGATGCCGGGGTCCGATTTCAACGGCGCCAACTTGGCGCGGGTGGAATTTGAAGAGTGCGACCTGTCGATGTCGAACCTCTCTTCCTCTGACCTGACGGGCAGCGTGTGGCTGAAGTCGCGGTTGAACGATGCCAGTTTGTCGGCGGCCAATCTGTGCGAGGCCGAGATGCAGACGGCCAGCCTGCAGCAGGTGAAGGCGCCCGGATCGCGCTGGCTGGAGGCCCGGTTGTCGCGGTGCGATTTCACGCAGTGCGTCCTGCGGCAGGCGTCCCTGCACCATGTCTCGCTGATGGAGTGCGCGTTTGTGGAGAGCGACCTGGAGGCTGCGCTGTTCTACAAGGCATCCCTGCAATTCTGCCGCTTTCGCGAGACGCGCGCACTGGGGGCCAACTTCACGGGCTCAAAGCTCGAGCGTTGCTCCTTTGACCACTGCCTGCTGGACAACGTGAGATTCGCGCAGACATCGCTGCGGGGCACGTCGTTCCGCGCCTGCAGCATGCGCGGCGCGGATCTGCGCGAAACAGACTTGGGCGGCTGCGCCTTTCAGGGGACGAAGGTGGAGGGGGCGCGTTTCCAGAGCGCCAAGACGTTTGGAACGGACTTCCGCGGTGCGAATCTGCGCGGAGCGCGCGAGTTGACTCCGCAACAACTGGGACAGGCACGTACTGACGAGACGACCGTGCTGCCGAATGGCACGCCGGGACCGTTCAAGAAGAACGGCAAGTAGCGTCCGTGCTACTGGTTCGGCTGCTCGGGCTTGATGGCTTGGGACTGCGCCTGCTGGGCCGGAGGAGCCGGCGTTTGCGCGGCCTGCGGCGGTTTGGCGGGCTGGGCCGGCGGACGGATGCGCGTCGGCCGAGCTTTCTCCTCACCCCGCAGCCAGACGAAGAGTTGGGTTTGTTCCGCAGTGGGCGGCGGCAGCGGGATCTCCAGGGTCTGCTTAAGCCCTTCGCCGTTCACGGTAAGGGGGAGCCCCGGGACGGTGACACCCTCCTTGTCGCTCCAGCCGGCTTTCTCGATCGTCTCCAGGTTCTGGCCGGAGAGCGTCGCGCCGGGGGTGAGACCCTCGGTGGTGACGGTGAGCGATTCGACCCGCGGCAGCCGGATCACCCGGCCGATCTGATAGACCTCGGATTCGCTCTCGTTGCCGTTCAGGATGGTGGCGCCCAGGACGCACCCGTTCAGCCAGATGCCCGTATCGAACGACATAAACAATTGGCCGGGCGCAAGTTGCTGTAGGCTCATCTGGCCAGACCGTTCGCCCAGGCGCAGGGTGACCACGGCGGAGTTGGGTTGGGCACAGGTGAGTTTCACCACGCTGTTCGATTGCAGGTGGTCGGCCTTGATCATGCTGCTGAGCAGGACGGAACTGGGCAGTTCGCCGCGATCGAGCTGAACGTCGGTGGAGGGCAACTGCGACACTCGCAGTTCGTTGATGCGCGGGCGCGGGCCGACAATGCGGACGGCATCGGCGAAGGTGAGCGGCTCGGTGCGTCCGTTGGTGAAGGCCCGGACGGCCAGGCTGGTGCCGGCGTCAATATCGGTAGCCATGCGCAGAATCACGCGGCGGCTTGTGGAATCGGACGACGGCGGGGCCAGTTCCGCCTTACCGCGGGAGACTTCGATGCCGGTGATCAGGTCCAGCCGGTGGCCGCGCAGGGTGAACTCCGTGTAGCCCGTGCCCTGGCTGAGGGTGACCGGGAAGTTCTCCACCTGGGGCGGGGCAGGGAGCACCTGCAGCGGCACTGGGTGAGCGCGTCCATCGACCTGGGAGAGCAGCAGTTTGTAGGGGCCGGGATCCATGTCGATGGTGTTGAGCTGAATGTCCATGCGATCCTGCTGCCCGCGTCGGATGCCGTTGGGGAGGACGAACGGCACGGCGTAGGGGGAGGCGAACTTGTCGTTTACCTTCACGACTTCGATCTTGTTCACGAATTCGAAGTCCGCGCCTTCCAGGGTGAGCGGGACTTTACCGGTTCGGGCGACGAGCAGGTCCTGCGAACTGGGGGTGAGCCGGGCGGCCTGGAAGTCGGCCAGCGGCCGGATGAGGACGTCACCGCGAAGCTGGAACGGATCCCAATCCCAGCGGCCGGCCAGCTTGTACTTGCCGGGCTTGAGGTTGGAGGGAAGCTCGATTTCCAACTGCTTGGGATCGTTGAGCTTGTGGACGGTGACGGGGATGGGCAGGCCAGTCTCCGGCTCCAGTGCCCACGTGCGGGCGCGGTCGATGAACTTCCACTCCTCGTCGGAGGCGGTTACCGGCAGGGGAGATTTGACGCCCGGAGGCAGGACATTGGCTTCCTTGACGTAGATTTCCGGAAGGGTCAGGTTGGGCAGGCGGGCGGCCCAGAGGTAGGCGACCTTGGTGTGCGGCGCGGCGGGATCGATGCGGCCACAGAGACCCATGGCATCGCCGGGCATCGTCTGGGAAAGCAGGGAGCGGAATTCCGCTTTGGGGAACGCGATGGACCGCAGTTCCAGGACCATCGCGGTGCCGCCGGCGGCCAGGCCCACGGGGCTGCCGAAGAACAGGGCGGCGACGGAAGTGGCCAGGCTGGCGGTCTGTCCCACCTGCTGGCTGGCGCGCGGCGCGATGGGGTCGTAGTTGGCGATGGCCGGGTTCAAGGTACGAAACAAAGCCATGGCCTGCTGGTTGGGCGGCGCGTTCTTGTCGATCTGGACGTTGATGCCGAATTGCGACGAGAAGCCCTGCAGGGCGGACTGGACGAGCGCGGAGGACGAGTTGGGGGAAGAGAGCGCGGAGATGAGGGCTTCTGTTTGAGCGGTCTTCTCGGCGTACTCGGCCAACTGCGCCACCAGTTCGTCGTCGCGCGAGAGGAAGTTCTTGATCTTGCCTTCGTTCAGGCCGGATGGCCCATATACGAAAGCCACGACGCTGACGCGCCACGGCACGGTCCATTCCTGAACCTGCTTGGCGTCCTTGGGCTCCAGAATGAGCAGCTTGCCGCCGGTCGCCTGGCGGTTGGCCGGGACCAGGACAATGGACACCTTGCCCTTGCGCTCCTCGCCGGAGCGCAGGATGGGGCGGTATTGGAGGCGGTCGCCTTCCTGGACGCGGTTGATGGTGCGCAGCGGGAGCGGTTCGGCATTGCCGGCCGAGATCACGCGCAGGTCGACGTTTCCGATGGGCGCGCCGGCCGGGCAGACCAGGGGCGGCATGGGTGCGGCACAGGCCAGGATTGACGCGCCGGTAAGGACGAGCCACGGAAGGCGGGAGATCACCTTCCAATTGTAGCCATCTCTAGGACTTGCGGGCATCCAGGTTCCTCATGCGCGAGATCCTCCTAAGGATGGACGGACGAGGCGGGGTGCAGCGTTGCGGCGAAGTTGAGATCAATCGCCGGTTGCCTGGTCCGGAGTCATGGAGCGCCAGGCATTCCACTGCTGGCGGAACCAGACATGGAAGCCGGGCCCACCCTTCCAGCCGGTGCGGGCGACGCTGAGAGTGATCATCAGCGTGATGACGGAGGCGGCCATCGCGACGGTCTGCGGGACGGTGAGCGATTCCTTCCAGAAGCCGAACCAGCGGCCGTAGACGAGCTCGGTGTGAACCCAGTAGACGAGCAGGGAAGTGCCGCCGAGTTGGCGGACAAAGCTCCAGCCGGGGTTCATGAAGGTGGTCCAGAGGTAGGCGAAGCTGGCGAGCAACAGAATGACCCCCATCTTGATGAAGATCAAGCCGGGGCTGTTCACCCAGAAGTCCGAGTTGGAATATACGGAATAGGGCAGATTGGAGAAGTACTGAGCTCCGAAGATCATACCCAGTCCGGCGAGCGCGGCCCACTGCATGACCCGCTGCATATCGGCGTCGGCGGCCATGCGCAGGATGGAGCCGGCGCTGAGGCCGAACGCGATAAACGCGGCCCACGGGAAGAAGGCGAAGAAATTGGAATCCGGCACGAACCAGTGGCGGGCGAAGGGATGCACCCAGTCCAGGTTGAGCGCGCTGATGACCGGGGCGGCGCAGGCGATGGCCAGGCCACTGATGGCGGCGAAGCGGATGCGTTCGCGGGTGTCGAAGATGGCCAAGGGGGCCAGGACTGCGATGCCCAGGGCCATGCAGTTGAGGATGTCGACGCGGAAGATGTCGGTCCAGGGGCTCTGGCCGAAAGCGAAGGCCCACATCTGGAAACGGAAGGCGATGGCAACGGCGAGGAGGTAGCCGGCCCGGCGCAGGGCGGCGGTGGTGCGCTGCCAGCCCGAAAGGCCTTTGCGGCAGCCGGAATCCATCAGAAAACCAAGCGTGACGCCGGTGAGGAAGAGGAAAACCGCGGGTGTGAGGCCGCCACAGAACTGCGAGAGCGTATACGGCCCATCTGCGCGTAACTCCTTGCTGGTGAAGGAGTGGAAGACATGGCCCTGCAGCATGATCATGGCTGCGAAGCCTCGTGTCCAGTCCAGAAACGCGAGCCGTTGGCCGCTCCTGCTAGTCGAATTACCCATCGCTTACTTTTGCGGCGTCTCCTTCTTTACGCCTTTCGGCAGCTTTAGCCGTACCGATTCATCATTGATTGGAGGATTGACTTTGATGTCGGTGTAGACGAAGAGGACGTAGTCGTTGGACGGCTGGTGCGCCTTCATCTGCACGGTAACCCCATCGGCTTGGGAGACCCAAACCTCAAAATGGCGGAAGGCCTTGCGGGCCTCTTCCGAGTTCGGTACGAGATCGAGATGGTCCGACTTGACGCCGTTGACGGTTTCAGTGCCCAAGTACTTGACGGCGTAGCTCTTTTTGATCTCACTGCCGGGTGTACCGAAGCCGAGCAGGAGGAACTGGTCTACGAGGGAACTCTGCTTGCCAAGATCGTATTCCTGGACCACATTGGCCTTGGGCATATAGATCTGGGCTTTCTTGTTCTGAAAACCAACGGCGTGGGCCTCTGGTTTGTTGAACTCAATCAGCACGCGCATGTCGCGCGGCTTGGGCCGGAAGAGAGTCATTGTGCCGCTCTCGACCGTGGATTCCTTGATGAGTGCGGTATAGGAAGTCTTGCTGAGCGAGGCGGTGAGACCGCGAAAGCCAACCGCTGCCTTGTCCATGCGGGCCAGCGCTTCTTCTAAGGTATTCGCCTGGGCGGAAGCGCCAAGCAGGAGTGCGGCCATGAACGGGATGGCAAGTCTGGGGAGGGGCGAAGAGGAATGGTAGGAGTTCACTGTTTCACGATGACCATGAAGCCCCGGACTTCCTGCTCGGCGTCGTAGAAAGGCTCGACACGCGCCACATTCAGTCGTTTTCCGGTTCGGGCAGCCAGCAGGTCAGTCGCTACTTTGGGGCGCATCGCTTCAGGGGTATCGGCCAAGAGTCCGGTTTCTATCCAGTAGATGATGGCCCCTTGTTCAGAGGGCATCTGGACTATGCTGGCGGGCCGGGGCTGATCCTTGAAGACGTCCCGGGGCACGCCGAAGATGAACAGCAAGATCAGCGCGACGGCAATGTCGTAGGGACGGCTCCCGCGCGGGAACTCCCAAAAGATCAGACGCTTCATTACTTCCAGAACCAGTGTAACATCCCGCTGGCTCACTTATTTAGATGGCGGGATCTAGAGAGAGTTTCAGGAACTCTTACGTTTTGTGGTTTTTTCTACTACTTCAGGCTGGCGGGCGGCATCCACTTCCTGCAGCCTCAACACCTGGCAGTGGGCGCAATAGCCGCCGATTTCGGTGCGGGCGATGATGATCTGGAAGCCGAAGTGCGCTTCCACCTGGCGGCGCAGGCGTTGCAGCGGATCGCCGAAGAACTCTTCCACCTTGCCGCAGCGCAGGCAGATGATGTGGGCGTGTTCCTGCTTGGTCCGGGTCTCGTAGAAGTGCTGGTCCCCGGTGTGGTGCATGAGGTCGAGCTCGTCGACGAGTCCGCCTTCTTTCAGCAACTTGAGAGTGCGGTAGACGGTAACTCGATTGAGCTTGGGATCCCGCTGGTGGGCCATCTGGTAGAGCGTTTCCGCGTCCAGGTGCTGGCCCGACTTGTCCAGCAGGTCCAGGAGGAGCTGGCGCTGCCGGGTCAGGCGGATTCCACGCTGCTTCAAAGAGTCTTTGGCTATTCCGGTTCCGGCGCCGTGGGCTGCTTCGGGCATCAATAGGACCTCAGACCAACTTTACCATGAGCCTCCGCTTCGACTATCTTGGCAGTGAGCCATTTCAGTGCCAGCAGACGAGACTCTCGGCGTTTTGCGTGAAAGGATTTTCCACTTCGCGGCATCACGTCTATCGAGGGAGGCCGCGGAAGACGTGACGCAGGAGACGCTGCTCGTGCTCCACGAAAAGTACCCGCAAGTGGCGGAGCCCGCTGAACTTCTGCCCCTGGCCTTCCAAATCGTGCGCTTCAAGATGTCCAGCGCGGTCAGAAAAGCGGTACGGCGCGGCGAGCACACGGCGGTGCCGGTGGACGAGTTGCCGCTGCCCAGCCAGGGTGACGATCCGGAGCAGGCGGCCTCGCGCGCTGAGCTGCGCCGTCAGTTGCTGGAGGCGATTCGCGGCCTGGGCGACCGCTGCCGGGACATCTTCCGGCTGAAGCTGATGGGCCGCAATTTTGAGGAGATCCGGGTCCACTTCGAGGTGGATTCGATTAACACGATCTATACGTGGGATTCGCGCTGCCGGAAGTCGTTGCTGGAGCGGCTGGGCGGGCGCTGGGAGAGATCGCGATGAACCAACGCTTCACTCCCGAACAGATTGAGATGCTGCTGGGCGGCTATGCCACGGGCACGCTCACGCCCGAAGAAAACAAGGCGCTGATGGATGCGGCCCTGCACGACCAGCGGCTGTTCGATGCGCTGATGGACGAGGAAGCCCTGCGCGAGACCCTGGCCGATGGCGATACGCGGGCGGCGCTGCTGGCGGCGCTGCGTCCTGTCGAAAAGGCCCGGGCCTGGTGG
Organism: Paludibaculum fermentans; assembly: GCF_015277775.1. Classification (NCBI taxonomy): domain Bacteria; kingdom Pseudomonadati; phylum Acidobacteriota; class Terriglobia; order Bryobacterales; family Bryobacteraceae; genus Paludibaculum; species Paludibaculum fermentans. Next base: position 1,674,275 of record NZ_CP063849.1, on the reverse strand, counting down.
CGGGCTCCGTGGCCCTGGGCGGCGGCGGCGACGGCCGTGGTGGCGCTGCTGGTGTTGTTGGTGGTGCGGAAGCCTGCTCCCACGACGGAGTTGGCGCAGGCGCCGGCGCAAGAGAAAGTCCAGGAGATCGCCCAAAATCTGCCCAAGCCCGAGCCGGTCGCCTCATCTGTCGCAACTCCGAAGACCCTGACGGCAACGCCCGAGGCTCGCAGCGTGAGCGACCGGTTGGAGAAACAGGACCTGGCGGACAAGCGCGTTGGCGTCGGAACAGGCACGATGCAGCCTGCCACGCCAGGGAATGCACCACAGCCTGTGAGGGAACGAGCGGAGCGGGATCAGGCGCCACGGGGCGTAGCCGGCGGCATCCCGGGCGGTGCCCCTGGCGGTGTGTTCGGCGGTATCATCGCGCCTCCGACTAATCCGGTGGAGCCGCTCATCGTACAGCGCTCGTATGCCTCGGCTCCGCCTCCTCCACCACCTTCGCCACAGCCTATCCGGCAGCAGGAAGCGAAGAAGGCGGCTGACGAGGCGCTACGTGCGACAGCAGCGACAGAGAGTGTCACGATTTCGCCCACGGTCGCCGTGCCGGAGGTCAGCGCCCGGAAGGGCGAACTGGCCAAGGCAAAGGCGGCCGTCGAGCCGTTGCAGCTTGCCCTGGCGTTTCTCCAGCCGGATGGAACCTGGCACGATGTGGCCGTTGGGGCCGCGGTTCCTTCGGGCCGCGGCTTGCGGCTGACCGTGACGAGCGAGCGTAGCGGGATGATCTCGCTGACCCCACCGCTGGCGCCGCCAAGGGCGATCCAGGGCGGGACTCCGCTGGCGTTGTATCTGCCGCCCCGTGAAAAGGGCGAAGTGCCGCTTATGGTTTCAGTGAGCGACACGCAGGCCGCGCCGTCACAGGAGTCTGCGTCGCGTGCGGACCGCCGGTCAAACGAGACGCGTTCGCGCGCCAAGCGGCGTGTTTCGGCGATGCCGGCTCCACCACCGCCTCCTCCGCCGGCTCCTGCCGCGCTGGCTGCCGGCGGACAGGCCCAGGGAGCGTTGACGGCCACTGGGCCGCTGGTGCGTTCGATTCTCCTGAAAATCGAATAAATCGCTGAAAGGATCGGCGGCAACACGGCATTTCCCGGGTGCAAGACACTTTGAGGAGTTTGCCCGATGCAAAAAGCCGACATCACACTCGTCGCGGCCACCCTGATGGGCGCCGCCCTGATTCTCTCCGGCGCCGGCGGCCGGCCCACCCCACCCAAACCAGCGGATCGAGCGGTTGCCAATGGCGAAGTGAGCGAGGGATCGTTGATCCGCGTCGATCCGTATAGCAAGCATACGGGCGAGCTCTGCCCGTTGAAACACACCGACGTCAATGCGGAGATCTCCGGCTTCCTGGCCCGCGTCACCGTGACGCAGGAGTTCGAGAACTCCACTCCGGACAAGATCGAAGCGATCTACACGTTTCCATTGCCGCGCATGGCGGCTGTGGACGATATGACCATGCTGGTGGGCAGCCGGACGGTGAAGGCGCAGATCAAGCGGCGGGAGGAAGCCCGGCAGATTTACGAGCAGGCGCGCGATCGCGGCCAGGTGGCTTCGCTGCTGGAACAGCAGCGGCCGAACATCTTCACGCAGTCGGTCACCAATATCGAGCCGGGCGCGAAAGTCAAGATCGTCATCAGCTATGTCGAGACGCTGAAGTACGACGAAGGTTCCTACGAGTTCTCGTTCCCGATGACGGTGGGACCGCGCTACAGCCCGGCCAGCATGAGCCAGCAGGAGGCCCAGGCGGTGACGCCGAAGTATGCTCCGCCGGAGACCAGGGCAGGGCATGATGTCTCGTTGAAAGTGAAACTCGACGCCGGTGTGGCGATCGACAGCTTCAGCTCGAAGACGCACGAAGTGGCGCTGGACCGGCGGTCGTCGCATGAGGCGGTGGTCACACTCAAGCAGAATGCAGTGATCCCGAACAAGGACTTCGTCCTGAAGTACGACGTGGCCGGCGCGAAGATCCAGGATGCGGTGCTGACACACAAGGCGCAGCGCGGCGGGTTTTTCTCGCTGATCCTGCAGCCGCCGGAACGAGTGACGCAGGAAGACGTCACGCCGAAGGAACTGGTGTTCGTGCTCGACACCTCCGGTTCCATGAGCGGCTTCCCGATTGAGAAGGCCAAGGAGACGATGCAACTCGCGCTGGCCGGTTTGTACCCGCGCGACACGTTCAACCTGATCACCTTCGCCGGTGATACGCACATTCTGTTCCCTCAGGCGGTGCCGGCCACTCCAGAGAATCTGAGGCAGGCGCGGCGGTTCCTGGCTGGGACTTATGGCAGCGGCGGGACGGAGATGATGAAGGCGATCCGGGCGGCCCTACAATCGTCCGGCGATCCAGAGAAGGTGCGGATCGTTTGCTTCATGACCGACGGCTATGTCGGGAACGAACCCGAGATCATCGCGGAGATCCAGCGCAACTCGAATGCGCGGGTGTTCAGCTTCGGCATCGGCAGTGCGGTGAACCGCTACCTGCTGGACAAAATGGCCGAAGTCGGGCGCGGCGAAGTGGAGTATGTGGCGCTGAACGATGATGGCTCCGCGGCGGCGCGGCGTTTCCATGAGCGCGTTCGCAATCCGCTGTTGACCGATGTCACGATCGACTGGCATGGGCTGCCCGTATCGGACATCTATCCGAACCGCATTCCGGATCTCTTCAGCGCGAAGCCGGTGGTGCTGAGCGGCCGCTATTCGAGCGGCACCAGCGGAACGATCACGCTGCACGGGCGGATGTCGGGGCAGCCTTTCTCGCGCAATATCCAGGTGAATCTGCCAGCGCAGCAGCCGGAGCACGACGTGCTGGCCACGCTGTGGGCGCGGACGAAGATCGAGGACCTGATGCATCAGAACCCTCAGAATCCGGACGTCCAGGAAGTGACGAGGCTTGGACTGGAGTACCGGCTGATGACACAGTACACGTCGTTCGTGGCAGTGGAAGAGAAGACAGTGACCCGCGACGGCAAACCGGTGCGGATCGAGGTGCCGGTGGAGATGCCGGAAGGCGTAAGCCACGAGGGCGTGTTTGGAGCCAGAGGGGACAGGGCTGAGGCCATGATGTTGCAAGGGCGCGCCCGGCTCGGCATGGCGAAAGGTGCAGGGTATGCGACAGGGACCGCCGGCGGGGTGCCTGGTGGAGCGCCTGGGGGCGTCATCGGGGGCATCATCACTTCCCGGAGCCAAGCGTCTGCGCCTCCTCCTCCTCCGTGGATGCCTGCGACGAAGCCGATGCCTGGGGCTCCTGCCGATGAGCTCAGGAAAGAGAACGACTCCAAGATCGACGCGCACCTGCTCTCGGCCGAGGTGAAGCAAAAGGCCGTGGGCGGAAAAGTCGAAGTGGAAATCTGGCTGACTGAAGCCACGCCCGAGGTGCTGGAGCAGTTGAAGAAGCTTGGCTTCGAGGAGACGAAGCCGTCGAAGGTGGCGAAGATTCGCACAGGACGCATCAGTTTGGATAAACTCCAAGAGTTGTCCCGGCTCGACGCCGTCCTAAACGTTCGGGCCGCCACAAACTGAGCCTATTCCGACCCCCTGGCCCACCACTCCTCTCGGGCCAGGGGGCTTCTTCGTGTCTGGGCCTGCTAAAATCGGTCTGCGATCCCTATGGCGGAAGAAGTCTGTCCAATTTGCGGCGGCTTGGGTTGGAAGATCCTGGAGAAGGACGGCCTGACCGCTGCGCAGCGCTGTGAGTGCCGGGTGGATTCGCGCGCCGACTCGCTTTGGAAGCGGGCGAGGATCCCCGCCAACTACCTGGGTGACCGGTTCGATAACTTCTCAGATCGCGGCTCCTCGGAACTGCGCATGATGCAACTGCAGCTGTCGCGGTATTGCCAGGAGTTCCCGGCGGTCGATCCTCCGGGCCTGCTGTTCATCGGAGAACCCGGTACCGGCAAGACGCACCTGGCCGTGGCGGTCCTGCAGCGGCTGATCGAATCGGGCCACGAAGGAATTTTCGTGGACTACCAGAACCTGCTGCAACGGATCCGTGCCAGCTACGACCCGTCGTCGGGCGAGAGCCCCCGGGAAGCCTACGAGATGGCGCTGGAATGCGATGTGCTCCTGCTGGACGACCTGGGCGCGCACCGCGTGACGGATTGGGTGGAAGATACGGTGACGTCGATCATCACCTACCGCTGCAATGAGCGCAAGCCGATCATCGCCACCACGAATCTGCCCGATGCCGAGATGGGCGGCACGTTGATTGAACGCATGCCCGAGGGTTCGCCCGCTCGCTTCGATGTGAAGACGACGCTGGCGGAGAAGATCGGGATGCGGGCGCGGTCCCGCCTGTTTGAAATGTGCAAGATAATCCGGATGCCCAAGGTGGGCGATTTCCGGGTGGCCATGCGGCGTTAGCCCGGCCCACCAGCCGGCAAGGGCACGCTGACCCCGCTCACGGCCGCCCGATCTACACTCCGCGCGTCGACCCGCCGATAGAAATAGCAGCGTGAGGAGAATTGTGCCCCTTGGCTGCGAATAAGAGAACGGAGACGCCGCCCCCGGCCCCGAATACCGATTTTCTGGAGTCCAAATGGGCGCTCCGGCTGCTTGTCTTTTCGCCGTTGCCTGTGATCTGCAGCTTTTTCCTGGGTTTCCCCACCTACCTGCGGACTGATCAGGCACTGGCAGGCATGCTGTTCGCCAGCTTCCTCTACCTCCTGATGACTCGGCCGGGCCTGCGCGCCATCGCCTGGAGTATCGCCGTTTCGGCCTCCATTTATTCTCTCCAGGAATGGCTGGCGAAACCCATCACGCCTTTCGCGCAGCCGCTTGCCGTGGTTCTGGGAAGTTATCTCGGCCTCGGCGGTCTGTTCGTATTGGCGGCGCGGGCCATCTATTTGAAGGGCGATGCCCAGCGCAAGGCCGCACGAGCCTTCGCGGGCGGATGGATGTTCCTTGTCCTGTGGAGCCTGCTGGGGTTGGCCCTGCCGCTCAGCAATTCGATGAGCCCCACCACCCTGGATCCCTTGTTCTTTGCGATTGACCACGGGTACGGGCTCGACGCCAGTTTTGTCCTGGGTACGTGGATGGCCGCCAGCCCCCTCTGGAAGCTGTTGACGTTTGTTGTATATCAGTTGCTGCCGCTTGCTCCGGTGGTTGCGGTGGGGTTGGACCTGATCGATCCAAAGGCGCCGTTCCGGGTGCTGCAGTTGCTCATCAGCATGGCGTTCACGGGGTTCATCATCTACTGGGTGGCTCCGGCAGTCGGGCCCATCCACGCGTTTGCCGCCAACTACCCCCACCATCCGCCGGACATCTCGACGCTTTCGCTGGGTCCACTCGCCCAGTTGGGTTCGCCCCGCAACTGCATGCCCTCGCTGCATTTTGGATCGGCGTTAGCCGTGTACTGGCTGCTGAAGCACTATGGCGGGTGGGTGCGTGCCCTCGCCCTGCTCTTCGTCTCCTGGACGGCTTTCGCGACCTTGGCCTTGGGGGAGCACTACGTCATCGACTTGGTCGTCGCGCTGCCTTTTGTCGTGACATTCCTGGGGCTTTGGGTGACGGGCCTGGGCTGGAAAACGCCGGCGAGGTATCAGAGCGTTCTGGGCGGTTTGGCCCTCACCGTCTGCTGGCTGGTCTTATTACGCACCCAGGCTGGAGTACTGACGGGCTCGCCCGCCGTCCTGTGGGGTTTGACCCTTGTGACCGTGGCCGGTTCGCTGTCCCTGGAACGGCGCCTGCAATTCGCCGCCTCCACCTGCATTCGAGTCATGCGCAGCAGCGTGCGCAGCCTTTCTCCCGCGGGCGAGGATAGCCTGAGTCCGCTGGCTGCCGGAACGCTGCCTCTCGACGGTGAGGCGCCGTCGAGAGGCTTCTAGTTTGTCTCAGCCATTCACGCCGACATCGCCGCTGGGGCCGTAGATGCTGGGCACCTTGGCGCCCATGGGGCGAAGATAGGCCGCCAGTTGGCCGCGGTGGTGCACGGAGTGGTTCGTCATCAGCGTCAGATAAAAAATCGCCTGCGCCTGCATCATCCCGAAGAAGTCGATGGTCTGGCTGATCGACTCGCCTGACAGGGATTTCACCTCATCGATCGCTGGAGGCACATTGGCGTCATACCAGGCGATGACGTCGGCGGGCGTCTTGATCGATTCCGGCATCTCTCCGCCAGGGCCGAACTTGCCGTTGGCCACACCGTTCAGGAAAAAGCGCTCGCTGGCCACGATGTGGAACGCCAACTTGAGCGCGCCCATGCAGTTGCCATGCGGTTTGTACTCTTCCTGGCCGGCCGGGATCGCCGCGATCACGGATTTGGTGGTATTTCTTTCCCGCTCGTAGTTGGCGAGGGTGTAACCAGCGATCAGTTTGGCTTCGTCATGACTGAATGGCATATCAGTAACCTCAGGATCCATCCATCCTGTTATATAGTATTGGCAGCCCGAAAAGGAGATCAGATGAACCGCCGCCACTTCCTGATGAGCGCAGCCGCCGCGGCCCCGTTGACGGCCAGCGCACTGGCTAGCCCGAACGACACAATCCGCATCGCGTGCGTGGGTCTTCGAGGACAGGGAAACAGCCACATCAAGGCTTACGAAGGCATGAAGAACGTCGAAATCGCCGCGCTTTGCGATATCGACGAGAGCATTCTCGACAAGCGGCTGGGTGAAGTTTCGACGGTCACCGGCAAGAAGCCTGAGCGCTATGTCGACCTGCGGAAGCTGTTGGAAGACAAGTCTATCGACGCGATCTCCATTGCCACGCCCAACCACAACCATACGATGCAGACCATCTGGGCGCTGCAGGCCGGCAAGCATGTGTACGTCGAGAAGCCCGCTTCGCACAATATCTATGAGTCGAAGCAGATTGTGGCGGCCACGAAGAAGTACGGCAAGATCGTGCAGCATGGCGTGAACGCACGCTCCACCGAAGGGCTGCGCGAGGCGGCACAGCAGATCAAGGACGGGCTGATCGGTGATGTCTACATGGCCCGCGGCCTGTGCTACAAGTGGCGCGATACCATCGGCCGGGCGAAGCCGGAACCGGTGCCCGCCGGTGTGAATTACGACCTCTGGCTGGGCCCCGCGCCCAAGCGTGAGTTCACCAAGAACCGCTTCCATTACAACTGGCATTGGTTCTGGGATACGGGCAACGGCGACTTCGGCAACCAGGGCATCCACGAAGTGGATATCTGCCGCTGGCTGCTGGGTGTGAAGCTGCCCACCAAGGTGCATGCCATGGGCGGGCACTTCATGTTCGACGACGACCAGGAGACGCCGAACGTCCTCACGGCTACCTACGAGTTCAACGAAGCAGGCAAGACGAAGATGATGGTGTTCGAGGTGCGGCACTGGATGTCGAACCACGAAGCGGGCATCGGCGAAGGCGGCAAGCGCAAGGACAGCAACACGGTCGGCAATGTCTTTTACGGCTCGAAGGGCTACATGGCCATCGAGGGCTACGCCTCGTATAAGACCTTCCTGGGCCGCGAAGCGGAGCCGGGTCCGGCCAAGAGCGCGGGCGGTTCGAACTGGGTCAACTTCATTGACGCGGTGCGTGCCAACGATTACTCGAAGCTGAATGGCCCGATCGAGGAAGGCGCCCTCAGTGCTACCCTCATGCACCTGGCCAACATCAGCTACCGCCTGGGCCGCAGCCTGACGGTGGATCCGGTGAAGTGTGAAGTGAAAGGCGACGCCGAGGCGAACGCCATGTTCACGCGCCCGTATCGCAAGGGTTTCGAAGTTCCGAAGATCGCGTAGTTGTAGTTCTCTCTCCTCCTCAATGCGCCGGGGTGCTTGTCGCCCCGGCGCCCTCCTTGCAAGCCTCCGCCCGGTTCCGGATCTCCTTCAGCCGCCACCCCTCAAAGTCGAAAGCCCGCGTGTAGCCGCTCCACTCCTCTTGCGTCGGGCAGTGATGGATCTGTTTGCGCCGGAGCACTTCCAGGTCGCGGTCGTGGTAAAGCAGGCGCAAGGTAAACGTGAGCAGGTAGTCGTCTTCCGGGATGGAGTCGGAATTGATATAGAGACGGGCGGCATGTGGCAGGGCAGGGCAGGCGCGATGGAACTGGTCCAGGATGGTGTCGACCTGCGACTCATCGTTGCGGATCCATGCGTTGCCGAAGGGCTTCCGGTAGGCGTGCAGCGGCGCGAGTCCGGACAGCAGGGCCGCGAGCAGCAAGGGGCCCATCACGCGCTCGGGGCAGCAGCGCAGGCAGGTGACGCGGTGCAGCACGATGGCCAGGAACGCACAGAGGAAGACGAAGGGCACGTAGATCACATACAGGCTGCGCGGCTCGATCACCAGCACCGGCGCGAGTAACAGGAAGAACAGGACGAGACACAACACGGCCTGGCGGCTGCGGGCCAGCACCGTCAGCAGCACGGCTGCGAGGGCGCAGTAGGCGAGGTCCCGGTGCGTGAGATCGCGGTGGAGGTAGAACAGCATGCCGCCGTAGTGCTGGAGGTTGCCGATCACCCGTTCGGCCGAAAGCCCCACCTGATAAGCCGGGTTTCTGCCGAACGTCGTCGTAATCGCAAAGCGCGCGACAGCCGAGAACAGGCCCGTCAGCACGCACAATCCCAGCGGGACCAGCGTCTTGACGTGGGGACGTGGCCACACTCCCAGGAAGCAGGCCTCGAACAGAAGCAGGCATAGCGGCAACAGCAGGCCCAGTTCCTTGGACCCGATGGCGCCCAGAAGCAAGCAGACGAGGGCCAGGCTGTGCCAGGGCCGTATGGTGCTTCCGTTCCCGCGCCAGTGCGCGTACAGGGCCAGGTACGCAATGCCAAAGGTGCCGCAGAGCAGATCGTAAAGCGTGGCCGAACTGTAGTAGAGATCAGACAGGTAGGCGTGATACGAAAATAGTGCCATCGCCCAGAGTGCGGCCCAGCGCGAACCGCTCAACAGGCGGGTGAGCCAACCGGCCAGCAGCAGATTGCCGGCCAGAAGGACAAAGCAGGCGATCCTGTACGGGGCCGGGACGAGCCCAAAGGCCTGGTAGAGGCCGCGGTAAGCAAGGGCGCCCACGGGCCGGTAAGCGGAGTCGTCGGGCCAGACCAGATCGAGGAGCAGACGCGGTACGGGGCGCTCCAGGGCGCCGCTGATGTTCATCATCAGGTCGGGGAAAAAACCGGCGCTGAGCCCGTCGCCGGCAAAGTAGAAAAAGTAACCCAGGATGAGGACTAATCCCGCCCAGAACCACAGGGACTGGCGGCCTTGGAGCAACTGCATGAAGTTCCATTCCAGCACAACCAGCGTGGACTGGACCGCCGTTGATGCGTCCCGCCCCGGACGGCGAGCGGTGTCATCCTCCTGGGCATGCGCTTCACCTCGCTGCGCCCACTTTGAACGGACGAAGCCAATTCAATCCGATTCATGACTTCTCGGTATGGGTGCATTGGAAGACCTCCATCTATTTGAATGTAAGGGTCGCTACATCAGGGTTTCCTGAATTAACACTAAAGACACACAGTCTTCGTCCCGATAATTCCATGAGGACGGCTTCACTCTCGCGCATCCCTCTATGTTTTGAAACGGATATTGAGCTCTGTATGTCATATGCTTGTGTACGGATTCTTTGTGTCTCTCTGAGCACCACCGCTCTTTGGATGACGAGCCTCGCCGCTCAGCCGGCTGCGGCGCCCGCGCCCGCAACGTCAGCGAGCGCGCCGCAGGTCCTTTCGCTGGACGACTGCCTCCGGATCACGTTCGAGAAGAACCACCGGCGGCCCGCGTCACGCTTTGCAGTGGCGATAGCGGAGGCACAGCACAGGCAGGCCCTGGCCGGTTACTGGCCGCAGGTGAACGCAAAAGCCGGGTGGTTCCGGATGGACGAAGCCCCGAACTTCGTCTTCCCGGCGAGCAATATGTACATTCCGTCGCAGACCGTGACGGTGCCTGGCGGTTCCACTTCGGTCACCATTCCGGCCAACGCGTTTGGTCCCGGATTCCCACCGGTAGCTGTGCAGATGCCTGTGTCGTTCCCTGGCCAGAGCATCACCACCAATGCGCAGGTGTTTCCAGTACCTGAGCAGGACGTGAAGTTGATGGATCCGCAGAGCGTGACCGCGACAGGCAACTTCACCTGGCTGCTCTTCGACGGCGGCATGCGCAGCGGCTACCGTCAGCAGGCCCTGGGCGGGAAGATGGCGGCGCAGGCGGAACTGAGGCGCACTGACCTGGAGCTCACCGATAGTGTCGTCCGGCTCTACTACGGCGCGGTACTCGCCCGGCAGTTGCATCAGTTGGGGCAGGACACGCTGGCGCGCATGGAAGTCACGCTGGAGTTGACTGAGTCGCTGTACAAGAACGGCGCGGGCCGGGTGAACAAGACCGACTATTTGGACAACGTCGTGATGGTGGAGACCATCCGGTCCACGGTGGCCGAACTGGCAAAGAACGAAGCCGCGGCCCAAGCCGCGCTTGCCTACACCATGGGCTTGCCGTGGGATGCCACGGTGGTGCCCTCCAGCGAGGAGGTGCCGCACCGGCCCTTCGCGGGCAATGCGGCGGAACTGGTGAGCTCGGCCTATGAGTTCAATCCGGACTGGGCCAAGGTTGAGGCCGGGCTCAAGGCCCTGGACGGGGCCGTGTCTACGGCGCGCAGCGGCTACTACCCGAAGATCGCACTGACCGGTGAGGTTCATCGCTGGTGGAACGACTACACGACGGGTACAGCCACAACCCGGAACAAGACGGGCTGGACGATTGGCGCGGGTGCGGAGATCCCGATCTTCGACGGCTTCCTGACGAAGAACAGGGTGAGCGAGGCGCTGGCGCGGGTCGCGAAGTTGAAGGAAGAGAAGTTGCTGCTGCGCGAAGGCATCGGACTGCAGGTTCGCGAGCTGTTTTTGAGCCTGGAGGCGGCCTCGAAGACCTATCAGGCAGCGGAACGCGCCATGGTCGCGGCCCGCGAGAACCGGGAACTGACCTCGCGGGCCTATCAGAACGAACTCGTCGATACGGAAAAGGTGATCCGGGCTCAGCTCTTCGAGGCGCTGATGAGCGCTCAGTTCTATAAGACGCGCTATGACCATGTCGCGATTGAGTCGCAGCTATCCGTGGTGATCGGCAAGGAAGTCAGGGAGAGGATCACGTCGAAGCCTTAGGCCTGGGCTTGAGTTGCGCCATGACACACCATTCACCACGATCGATGAGCGAGGCCTGGCACGGAATGTGTTCGCGCCGCCAGGCGCTGGCTCTTCTGGTGAGCGGAGCGGCTGCGCCTGCGATGCCTGCTGCTGCCGAGCCCGTGGCCCCGCTGCGGCTCGCGGTCTCGGAGAGTCTGGTGACAGACGTGAATACGAATGACGCCAGCGCCGCGATGTCGATCTGGGTGAAGCGGCTCGCGCAAGAGATGAACATTGTGGTGGACTACAACGCCAAGGCCTTTGACCCGACTCAGGAGATTCTCAGCCGGGCTCGCAAGGGGTTGCTGGATGCCGTGGCGTTGAATGTCCTCGAGTATCGCCAGGTCGCCGATAACCTGGACGCCAGCCAGGTGGTCGCCGAGGGTGGCTCCGTCGGGCCTGAGCAGTATCTCATTCTCGTGAAGAACAACAGTAGTTTCCAGAAACCGCTCGACCTGCGGGGCGCCCGGTTGATGATGCTCAAGAATCCGCGGATGTGCGTCGCTCCCGCCTGGCTCTCCACCATCCTGGACGGCGGCTATTCCGGGCCATGGGACAAGTTCTTCGCGACGGTGGGCAGCGACAGCAAGGTCGGACGCGTGGTTCTACCCGTTTTCTTTGGGCAGGCGGATGCATGTGTGGCAACGCGGCGCGGCTTCGATTCCATGTGCGAACTGAATCCCCAGGTTGCGAAGGAGCTGAGAACCATTGCTGCCTCGCCCAGCATGGTCGTCAACGGCTATGTCTTCCGTAAAAACTATCAGTCGGTCTACCGGGACCGGTTCGTCAAGGCGCTATCTGGATTGCGCTCGACCGTCGCGGGGCGGCAGATCGCGATTTTGTTCCAGTTCGAGGAGCTGACGCTGCGGGATGCCAGTTGTTTTGCCAGCGCACTCAGTTTGCTGGACGCCGCGGACCGGATTCGGAATCGCCACGGCGTTGCCGGGCGGAAAGGCGCCTCGCTGTAGGACGCAATATGTCGAAGCCGGACTATAGGACAGACTCGGCGGGCGGTTGGATCGAACGGCTTTCGCGCCGCCGGGCCATTTCGCTGGCGCTGGGCGCAAACCCAACCTTTTCGGGCGTACTCGCGCTGTCCCAGGATGGCGTACCCGTGCGGCTGGCTCTTTCCGAGAGCGTCGTGGGTGACGTCAATCTGAACGACGCCCGGGCCGCGATGAAGGTGTGGATCTCGCTCATCACCAAGGAACTGAATGTCCTGATCGATCCGAAGCTTTTCTCAACCACCCAGGAAATCTACGACAGGATGCATCACGGCGACCTGGATGCGGTCGCGCTGAATATTCTCGAGTACCGTCAGATCGCTGACCTGCTGGACTCCACCCAAATCGTGGCCGCTGGCGGGCCGGCCGGGCTTGAACAGTATTTGATTCTGGTGAAGAAGGGCGGCGGCTTCCGGCAGTTGAGCGACTTGAAGGGCAAGCGCTTCTGCACACTGAAATCGCCGCGGATGTGCCTTGCCGCGGACTGGCTGGCCACGATGCTGGAGGAGGGGCATCGAGGTCCCGCTGACCAGTTTTTCTCGTCCATGTCGGTGGATGCAAAGTTCTCACGGGTTGTGCTGCCGGTCTTCTTCGGTCAGTCCGATGCCTGCCTGACATCCAAGCGCGGGTTCGAGACGATGTGCGAGTTGAATCCACAGGTGGCGCGCGACTTGAGGGTGATCGCCAGTTCTCCTCAGATGGTGTTGAGTTTCTATATCTTCCGCAAGAACTATCAGGGGTTGAACCGGCAGAAGGTCATAAAAGCGATCTCCGGTCTGCGGAACACGACGGCTGGCCAGCAACTGGCGACGCTTTTCCAGTTCGATGAATTGACCCTCCGGGACGCAGGCTGCCTGACTTCTGCCTTGGCCATTCTGGATGCGGCAGACCGGGTGCGCGCGCAGCGGGGTTCGGCGGCCAGGAAGGGGTGATCCATGACACTGCGCCAGAAGTCACTGCTCCTCCTCGTCGTCGCCTTGCCAGGGATGAACGTGCGTATGTGTGCGGGCGACGGGACCGGCGCAGCGGGTCTGACCCGCACTTATCTGCGGGTTTCGGCCAGCGAATCGGTGTTCGCCACTGTCAACCAGGCTGACGCTATCGCTTCGATGAAGGTCTGGTCGGAGCAACTGGGAAAACTGCGTGGCTTCCAGTTGGATGCCAAGGTGGCGATCGCACTGTCCATTCCACAGATGCGCCAGAGTTTGAAGGACCACATGGTGGATTTGCTGGTGCTGGATACGCCTGACTACCTGGTCCTTTCTGAAACGAACCTTCTCGACGCCGTGTTTGCCGGCACCGAAAGAGGGCAACTCGCGGTGTATCAGTATTTGCTGCTGACCAACGACTCCTCCGGAGCGGTGACTCTCCCTGGCCTTCGCCAGAAGCGCGTTGTCATCTCCTCCCGCACCAAATCGAACCTGGGACTGATGTGGCTGGAGACGCTGCTGGGGGATAGCCGCCTGGGCAGGGCTGGCGCCTTCTTCAGCAGCGTGGAAATCAACTATCGCTCCTCGCAGTGCGTAATGCCTTTGTTCTTCCGCAGAATCGACGCGTGTGTGGTCGATTCGGGCAACTGGGAGGCGATGAAGGAGCTCAATCCGCAATTGGGACGGCTCCGCGTTGTTGCCCGCTCTGAACCTTACCTGGAGGGCGTGGTGGCGATGCCCCTGCAGCCGCACCCGCACCAGGACGAGTTGGTCGCGTCGCTGCTGAACCTGCACAAGACCCCGGCGGGTGAGCAGTTAGGCATTGTCTTCAGGATTGGGCCGCTGGTCCGCGCCAGTAAAGCGCAGTTCGAATCGGTTCGGGTGCTGCGCAATAAGTACCGCCACATCGTGGAGGCATCCTCCTCCGGATTGGGACCGGCGCTGGTCAGGCTGGAAGACGCGGCGGGAAAGGGCCATCCCTAAATGCGCAGGCCCTGCCACAGGAAGAGCGTTGTCCATTTTCTGCACGCGCTATCGCGCTGGTGGATGCTCGCCGTGCTGCTTTCCCTTCAACTGTCCATGGCCCAGACCGCGTCTTCGGCGGGCGCCGACAGCCCGGACGGGCGAGGCCTTCGCCGCACCCATTTGAACGTCGTCGCCAGCAACAGAATGCTGAACAACGTGAACCCGAACGACATCCGTGCGGCCCTGAGACTCTGGTTTGAAACAGTGGGCCGGCAAAGGGGCTTCCTGCTGGATTGCCGGGTGGACATCATCGACAACATCTCCAGTCTGAAAGCACGCCTGCAGGAGAAATCGGTGGATGTGATCATCCCCGGGATTGCCGAGTATCTGGAACTGGAGAGCAGCCACCTCATGGTGCCGATCCTCACACTGGCCCTGAACTCGAGCGGCGGCGCGGCGTATCCGTATGTTCTGCTCGTGAATCCGGACAGCAACCTCGCCTCCATCGCCGGCCTGCGTGGAAAGAACATTCTCGTCTCGTCGCGAGGGGGATCGAACACAGCTCTGGCGTGGACGGATGTCCTCCTCAACCGGGAGAGGCTAGGGCGCGCCAGTACGTTCTTCGGCTCGATCAAGGAAGCGGCCAAAGCGCAGACGTGTATCTTGCCCCTGTTCTTCGGCACGGTGGATGCCTGCGTCGTGGACGAGGTGAATCTCAATCTGGCCAAGGAGATGAATCCGCAGCTGTCCCGGCTCAAAGTGCTGGTGCGTTCGCGACCAATGGTGGAGAGCGTGATCGCCATGCCGGTGGAGCCTCACCCGTATCACGCGGAACTCCTCGACGCCATTCTGTCCCTGAATGAGGACGTCCGTCACCGCCAGTTGCTGATGGTCTTCAAGACCGATCGGATTCTGCGGCTTCAGGCCAGCGACCTGGATCCTGTTAGAGACCTCTGGAAAGAGTACTACCGCCTGCCAGGCGCATCAACGGTTCGAATGCCCCCACCGGTCCCCGTCGTCGAGAGCGGGTTGCCGGATCGCGGGAAGGGGAGGAACTAACGCCATGCACATGCCCAAGGGCATCACGCTTCGCATCACACTGCTGGGTTGGTTGGTGACCCTCGTGACGCTTGCGGTCTTTGTAATGGTGATCGTGCCGGAACAGAAGCGTGAATTCGAGTTGGGCTTGGAATCGAAGGCGAGGGGCGTAGCTGTTTCGATTCGAGGTGTCGCGGCGGGCGCGGCGGTATCGGAGGACTACTCTTCGGTCGTCGATCAGGCGATGCAGGTACTCTCCGGCGACACGGCAATCGACTACGTAGTCGTCACGAAGAACGATGGTTTCTCCATCGTAGTGGACCGCTCCACCTGGAAGATCGACAAACTGGGCGAGACGTGGCGCCCCGCGGCGCGCATCCCGGCCAGTTCCATCGGAGTGGTGCCGCTGTTCGGCCGGCGTGTGTTCCAGTATGCGTTCCCGTTTGACTATAGCGGCATTCAATGGGGCTGGATCCATGTTGGCCTGTCACTGGACTCCTATGACCAGAGCGTCCGGCGCACATACACGCGAACGGCCGGGCTGGCGGTGCTTTGCGGGTGCCTCAGCCTGCTGATCTCCCTCGTGTACGCGGCCCACCTGGTGCGGCCGATTCAGATCTTGCACGCCGCCGTGGAGAAGGTGGCGCAGGGCGATTTGCGGGCACGGGCCGACGTACGCAGCCGGGACGAAATCCAGCGTCTGGCGGGCGCCTTTAACGACATGGCCCGCACGATTCTGGCCCGCAACCAGATTCTGGATAGCGTCAGCTTCGCCGCGAAAGAGTTTCTCACGGACGGCGATGGCGACACCATTATTGGGAAGGTCCTGGAGAGGGTAGGGCAGGCCGCCGGAACGAGCCGGGCCGCGGTTGTGCGGATCTTCCACCACGATGAGGCAATTCGCGCGGTTCTGCGGAAAGAGTGGGTTGCCGCGGGCGGCGCCGCACGGCAGGAAGGCTGGGAAGCTTTCGACTGGTCCGGCCCGGACGCGCAACCCTGGATCGACTCCTTCCGGGAGGGCCGCATTGTCACCGTGATCCCGTCCAGTCTGCCGGCCGCTTTCCGGGATCAATTGGATCAGCGCATCCAGTCGGCCATTCTGGTGCCGGTGGTGGTCGCCGGGGAATGGTGGGGCGTGGTCTGCATCGACGATTTCGAGCAGACGCGGGAGTGGGGCGAGGCCGAGAAGGACAGCCTGCGGGCTGTGGCTGACATGCTGGGCGCCGCCATCGCCAGGCACCGCGTCCGGACAGCCCTCATCGACGCCAAGCAGACCCTGGAGCAGCGTGTGATTGAACGCACCAGGGAACTGCAGGAGCAGATTGCGGCCAAGGACCGGGCGCACTCGGAACTGGCCGCCGCACAACAGCGCTTGATGGAGTTATCGCGCGAGGCAGGCATGGCCGAAATCGCCACGGGGGTTCTCCACAACGTAGGCAATGTGCTGAATAGCGTGAATGTGTCCACCTCGCTGGTCGCGGGTAAGATCCGCGAATCGCGGGTCGACAACCTTGTGGCGCTCATCGGCATGCTGGAACAGCACTCCACTGATGTTTCGAGCTTCCTGGCCAGTGATCCGAAAGGACAGCGAGTGCTGCCGTACCTGGTCAAACTCGGCGGGCACTTCAAGTCGGAGCGGGATGGAATCCTGCAGGAACTGGAGATGTTGAGCTCGCATGTCGGCCACATCAAACAGATTGTAGCCACTCAACAGAGTTATGCCAAAGTCTCCGGGCTGGTGGAGAACGTCAAGCTTTCCGAGATGCTGGACGACGCGATTCGGATCCTGGATCCGGGGTTTGGCCGTCACGGTATTAAGGTGGAGCGGGATTTCGAGACAGTTCCTGAGATCGCCGCGGAGAAGCACAAGATCCTGCAGATCCTGCTGAATCTCCTGCGCAACGCTAAACAGGCTCTCAAGGAGGTCGACGTTGCGGATGGCAAGACGATCCGGGTCTGTGTGAGGCGCAAAGGGGAGCGGCGCATCATTCTCAGCGTGCAGGACAACGGTGCCGGGCTACCCGCTGAGAACCTCACCCGCATCTTCGGACATGGGTTTACAACCAAGGCGGATGGCCATGGTTTTGGCTTGCATTCGTGCGCACTGGCGGCCAGTGAAATGGGCGGATCGTTGAGAGCCGAGAGTGACGGGCCGGGCAAGGGCGCGACCTTTACGCTGGAACTTCCGATGAAGCTCGCCGACGACATGAAGGGGATGCTGACATGACAACAGCAGGTCTTTTGGAGCCGAATCACAGGATTCTGGTTATTGACGACAACAGGGCGATTCACGACGATCTGAAGAAGATCCTGCTGGGTGAGATCGAGGCGCAGGAGAATCTCCAGGAGGATGAGAGTATTCTGTTCGGGGCTGACCCGGTCCCGCTGACGCGGTTTGAGATCGACTCGGCGTTTCAGGGACAGCAGGGGTTGCGGAAGCTGGAACAGTCGCTGGCCGAGGGCCGTCCTTACGCACTCGCGTTTGTGGATGTCCGTATGCCGCCCGGCTGGGATGGTGTCGAAACCATCACTCATCTTTGGCACGCCTACCCCAGCCTGCAGGTTGTTGTCTGCACGGCCTACTCCGATTACTCCTGGAATGAGATCCAGCGTCACTTGGGGCAGTCTGAGAATCTCCTCATTCTGAAGAAGCCCTTCGACAATATTGAAGTGATCCAGTTGGCGCATGCGCTCACCCGCAAATGGTTGGTGAGCCGCCAGGCGCAAGCCCGGTTGGAGGACCTGGACCTGATGGTGGCGCGGCGCACGGCTGAATTGCGAGACGCCAACGATCGCATCCAGCGTCAGCTGGAGGAAAAAGCCGCGGCTGAAGTGGCTTTTCGCACGGTCTTCGAATCCAGTCCGATCGGCATCACGCTATCCGACCTATCAGGCTGCTACGTGGATGTGAACCGCGCCATGGAGGAGCTGGTCGGCATTGGGAAGTCGCGCTTCATTGGCCGGCGCGCGATGGATCTCGAGTGGTTGAAGGATCCCGCGGAATACGAGGATATCCGCGCAAAGTTGGCCGAAGGGCGCGATATCGACTCGCGTGAGCTGACTTACATCAATCCTCTTCTGGGCCATCGAACGGGCTTGCTGTGGGCGAGGCGGGTTGTCATTGCGGGCGTGGGCTACTCGCTGTGCTTCGTGCTCGACATCAGCGAACGCAAAAGGATGGAGGAGGAACTGGTACGGGCGCGCCAGGGCGCCGATGCGGCCGCCAGGGCCAAAAGCGAGTTCCTGGCCAACATGAGCCACGAAATCCGTACCCCGCTCAACGGCATTCTGGGGCTGAGTTTCCTGCTGGAGGAAGAGCCCAATGCCGACGATCTGCGCCCGATGATGGGACTCATTCGCACCTCGGGCGAGGTGCTGCGGCGCGTACTCGACGATGTGCTCGACTTCAGCAAGATCGAGTCCGGGCGGCTGGAACTGGAGGAGGAGCCCTTCGACATCCGGGGTTGCCTGGATTGGAGCTTTGAACTGTTCCGCAAAGGCGCCGAGGAGAAGAATCTCAAATACTCACTGCGCCTGGATGAATCGCTGCCGGCGGTCGTGTTGGGCGATGCGACAAGGTTGCGCCAGGTCACGGCCAATCTGATGAGCAACGCGGTGAAGTTCACACACAGCGGCTCAATCCGGATGGAGGCTGTTCTGGAGGGTCCGGGGCCGATGGAGGGCCGGCAGTTGATCCGCGTTACCGTGAAGGACACGGGCATCGGGATCGCCGAGGACCGGCTGGATCGCCTGTTCCACTCTTTCAGCCAGGTGGATGCCTCCATCAGCCGGTGCTATGGCGGTACTGGGCTGGGCCTGGCTATCTCCAAGAGTCTCGTCGAGATGATGGGCGGGGAGATCCATGTGGAGAGCCGGCCTGGAGAAGGTGCGACCTTCGAGTTCACCATCTCCGTCGGGATCGCTGAGGCGGCCAGGAAACCGGTACAACCGGACGACAGCGGCCACCTCAAAGCACTGAAGATCCTCGTGGCCGAAGACAACATGGTGAATCAGATGGTCATCCTGCGGATGCTGCAGAAGCTGGGGTGCCACGCTGATTTCGCCAGTGACGGCAGGGCCGCGGTGAGCCGGGTGGAGGCAAACTCATACGACATCGTCTTGATGGATGTGCACATGCCGTCGGTGGACGGCCTGGAAGCGACCAGAAGAATCAGGAAGATGCCTTCCGCTCAATCCTGCGTGCCCGTGGTGGCGCTGACCGCCGCCGCGACCAATGAAGATAGAACCGCCTGCCTGGCGGCGGGCATGAACGACTATCTGAGCAAACCCATCGCGTTCGAGGAGTTGCGCCGCACCCTGCATCTTTGGGGACAGTGCCAGACGCCCGAGATGACCAATGAACTCATCCGCTCGGCAGGAGAACGGATAGTCGCCGCACGCCCGGAAGGCACGGGTGTTGCTCCGCCCCTGGCGGAGGGGCCGGCTAAACTGGCCTCCGCGGTCCAGGGCGTTGCGCAAGTGACCGATCTCGCCGGCAGGGTCTGAAACAGGGATCTCTTCAACGAAGTAGACAGGGAACGGCTGCCTGGAACGGAAAAGCGGGTCCGGCTCCACTGAGGGAACCGGACCCGCTTTTTTCGCACTCGAATGGAACCGCCGGTCAGGCCTTCTTCTGGCCCTGCTTGGCGACTGCGTCCATGGCTGCCTTTACCTTCTCGGGATCGCCGAGATAGTAAGACTTGATGGGCTTCAGGTCGGCATCCAGCTCATAGACCAGCGGCATGGCCGTCGGAATGTTGAGCTCGAGGATGTCGGCTTCACTGACGTTGTCCAGGTACTTCACCAGGGCCCGCAGGCTGTTGCCGTGGGCGCCGATGACTACTCGCTTGCCGCTCTTGACGGCCGGCGCGATGGATTCGTGCCACAGCGGCAGGAACCGGGCGACGGTGTCCTTGAGGCATTCGGTGAGAGGCAGGTCGGCCGCAGCGACATCCGCATAGCGGCGGTCGCGGCCCGGGAACCGTTCGTCGTCGGCCGTCAGGGCCGGCGGAGGAACGTCGTAGCTGCGGCGCCAGATTTTGACCTGGGCCTCGCCATACTTGTCCGCCGTCTCCGACTTGTTGAGGCCCTGCAGGCCGCCGTAGTGGCGCTCATTCAGCCGCCACGAGCGTTCCACCGGGATCCACAACTGGTCCATCTGGTCCAGCACGGTGTTCAGCGTCTTGATCGCACGCTTCAGCACCGACGTGTACGCCAGATCGAACTGGAAGCCTTCCTTGGCCAGTACCTGACCCGCTTCCACGGCCTCCAGAACGCCCTTCTCGCTGAGATCGACGTCCGTCCAGCCCGTGAAGCGGTTCTCCTTATTCCACGTGCTTTCGCCGTGGCGGATGAGGACGAGTTTATACATGCTGGATCCTTACTGGTTGAACGCCTTGCGACCGGCGTAGCGGGCGGTGGCGCCCAGCTCCTGCTCAATCCGGAGCAGTTGGTTGTACTTCGCCATACGGTCGGTACGGCTGGCGGAACCGGTCTTGATCTGGCCGCAGCCGGTGGCGACGGCGAGGTCGGCGATGAAGGAGTCTTCGGTTTCGCCCGAGCGGTGCGAGGTCATGCAGGTGTAGTGCGCCTTGAACGCCATCTCCATCGCATCCAGGGTCTCGCTGAGCGTGCCGATCTGGTTCACCTTGATCAGGATCGAATTGGCGGTGCCGGTGGCAATGCCCTTGGCCAGGATCTCGGGGTTGGTGACGAACAGATCGTCGCCCACCAGCTGGATCTTCGAACCGAGCTGATCGGTGATCTTCTTCCAGCCGTCCCAATCGAATTCGGCCATGCCGTCTTCGATCGAGAGGATCGGGTACTGGGCAACCCAGTTGGCCCAGAAGGCGATCATTTCGTCGCTGGACAGTTCGCGCTTGTCGCTCTTCTTGAAGACATACTTCGCCTTCTCGCGATCGTAGAATTCGCTGGACGCGGGGTCGAGGGAGATCGAGATCTGCTCGCCGGGCTTATAGCCGGCCTTCTCGATGGCTTCCAGGATCACTTCCACCGCTTCGTCGTTCGACTTCAGGTTCGGCGCAAAGCCGCCTTCGTCACCGACCGCCGTGGAGTAGCCGCGCTTCTTCAGCACGCCCTTCAGCGTGTGGAACACTTCGGCGCCCATGCGGATGGCGTTCGAGAAGGTGTCGGCGCCGTGGGGGCTGATCATGAACTCCTGGAAGTCGACGCTGTTGTCAGCGTGCGCGCCGCCATTGATGATGTTCATGTTCGGCACGGGGAGCGTGCGGGCGTTTACGCCGCCCAGGTAACGGTAAAGGGGCAGGCCGTAGGCGTCGGCGGCGGCGCGGGCGGCGGCCATCGACACAGCCAGAATGGCGTTAGCGCCCAGACGGCTCTTGTTCGGGGTGCCATCCACCTCGATCATCTTGGCATCGAGGTCCTGCTGGCGGCCGGCATCCATGCCGAGCACTGCGGGCAGGATCTCTTCGCCGATGTTGTGGACGGCATTCAGCGTACCCTTGCCCAGGTACCGCGACTTGTCGCCATCGCGCAGTTCGCAGGCTTCGTTTTCGCCCGTGGACGCGCCCGACGGGACGGCCGCGCGGCCCATGCTGCCGCTGGAAAGGTAAACGTCTGCTTCAACGGTCGGATTGCCGCGGGAATCCAGAATCTCACGTGCGACGATATCTACGATTTCGGTCATAAGGATGTCTTCTCTCAAGGGATTGGAATCAGAGGGCTGACTCCCTTATTTTCGCACATCTTGGGCGGCAGACTGCCTTCCTTATGACTCTCCCGCGGCTGTCACCGGGTCGTAACAGGCACAACGGTCCCCAGCCCGCTTCTCCGTTCAGGGACGATAGATGCGAACCGCAACTGGAAAGGAGTCCCTCATGGCCCTGCGCGCCGCTAAACGAGACGAAGCGGCGACCCAAACGCCAGTCCCGGAGATAGCGACGGGCTAGCCAGGGCGTCTTCAACGGAGCGTGCCACGGGAGCCCCACTCCCGGCCCGTCATCGCCGGTCCCCCTGCGTGGGGACCACCGCCTCAATCGCAACAACGAACCCCGACCGTCAGGGAGGGGTCTCCACCGGTCCACTCTCTCAGCCCACCCCAACCGTCCCAACTCACCAAAACCCGCAACTCAAACGAAAACCCGCCCCAGCATTCCCTCCGGCATTGCCGGAGGCCCGCCGCAATCCCAACGAAAGCCTCCACCAACCCAACGCCGGCTGGCTCCAACCACCTGCTAGCGCTGCTCCAGCATTACCCTCGGCGAAGCCGGGGGCCCGCCGCAATCCCAACGAAAACCTCCACCAACCCAACGCCGGCTGGCTCCAACCACCTGCTAGCGCTGCTCCAGCATTACCCTCGGCGAAGCCGGGGGCCCGCCGCAATCCCAACGAAAACCTCCACCAACCCAACGCCGGCTGGCTCCAACCACCTGCTAGCGCTGCTCCAGCATTACCCTCGGCGAAGCCGGAGGCGGATCATGGAGTTCTCGGTTCATCCCTATTCTTGGAGTGTCCACAACAACAAAGGCGTTCCGTAAACGGAACAACTTCTCCTAACGTAATGAGCGGAAATGGCGAGTGAATGCCAACTGGCCCACCCTGAAATGAAAATTGTTCTGAAAATAGAACACGACGACCCGCCCAATGTACTTGAACGCGAGCATCAGTCTGCAGGTGACCGTCACGGGAAGCAATGACCTGGACTCTACTGGATCGCAAACGAAGGGGGCCCGTTGGGATCGCCGGGCTAGGAAATCCAGTTGCCCATGTGTGCCGCCAGCGATGACGGCAAGTGGGCGATTGTGATCTTTTGCGTGACCCGGCCAAGCGAAGCCAGTCTGAAGTTCTCCCGCCCCGCGATTTTCTTGGACACTGATTTGAAGGAAGGAGAGTCAGCATGTCCAGCAACAAGCAAGCGGTCCCGGGGGGCTCGGAGGGAGCCCGAAGGGCGACCGAGTGTGTTGGACATGAACGATCGATTGGGGGTGCAAGTCCCCTACAGGGCCTGTTGGAGGCAACTGTGAGCCAAGGGCAACTGCGCGGCACCGCGAGGGCGCGTGGGGAAGAAGTCGGAGGCGAACTGCAGCACCAAACGAAAGTGAAGCCCCGTGAGGCCGGCCTGGTGGAGGCAAGCGTGCTCGGAAACGCGACGCCCTATATTCAACCGGTGTCAGGACGGTGTGGGGGATGGGAGCGGCAGGACATTGATTGTTCTTACTCCAAGAGATCTCTTTGGGACCGCGAAAGCGGTAGGGCGGAAGGTATTGAGAACGACCGTCCGATGCCCAGGGAGAAGTCGGATCTCCTCGTAGTAGCGATGAAGCTGGTGAAAGCCAGTAGAGCCAAGGGGGAGATGGATTGAAAAGCGCAGAACAACGGCAGTTGGCCTTCGTGTTCGCCGATAGCCCGCAAGGGGACAAGGCTCGCGGCCCGCAGGACGAGTCCTATGGGAAGCGATTCTTGGTGCACACAGCGAAGGGTAGCGGCCGGATGGAACCTGCCACTTGCACGGCCGCCGAAGGGCGGCTGATGGAGGCGGTGGCGTCGGCGAGCAATCTGGCGCAGGCGTTGCTGAATGTGTTGCGAAACAAGGGTGCGCCCGGCGTAGACGGGCGGAGTGTGGAGCAGGTGGTCGATGAGGCCCCGGCTCTGCTGCCTGAGTTGCAGAAGTCTCTTCTCGACGGAACGTATCGACCGGGTGATATCCGACGGGTATGGATCCCGAAACCGGGCGGAGGCGAGCGCGGCTTGGGTATTCCGAATGTGGTGGACCGGTGGGTTCAACAGGCCGTACTCCAGGTTCTGGAGCCGATCTTCGAGCCACGGTTTCATCACAGCAGTCACGGATTCCGCGCGAAGCGGGGTGCTCACACCGCCATTGCAGAGGCGAAGCAGTATTTGGGGGAAGGGTACCGGGTCGTGGTCGATTTGGATTTATCGAAATTTTTCGATCGAGTCCATCATCAACGCTTGCTCAACCGTTTGGGGCAGCAGGTGGGCGACGTCCGGATTCTCAACCTGGTGCGGCGGATGCTGAAAGCGAAGGTGGTGTTGCCGGACGGCACAAAGGTTTCCACGGAGGAGGGCACTCCGCAAGGGGGTCCTCTATCTCCACTACTGTCCAACATCGTCCTGGACGAATGGGACTGGGAGTTGGAGCGCCGTGGGCTCCGGTTTGTGCGCTACGCCGATGACTGCAATATCTTCGTGCGGAGCCAACGAGCCGGAGAAAGGGTCATGGCTTCGACGCGTCGGTATCTGGAGAACCGGTTGCGGCTTCAGATCAACGAGGCGAAGAGTTCTGTGACTCAACCGGAGAAGGTTCATTTCCTGGGTTTTCGGTTTGGGACGGACGGGGGCCCGAATGTCGAGGTGCTGATATCGGCCAAGACGAAGGCGAAGCTCAACGCTAGGATCTTGGAGTTGACTCCAAGGCGCTGGGGTAGCTCGCTGCGGGCCTGCATGGAAGGACTGAACAAATATTTCCAGGGCTGGATCGCCTATTTCCGGATTTGTACCCGAGCAGGAGCGGACGAGTTTCGACGGTATGACGCGCACGCACGCCGCAGGTTGCGGGCTATCGTGATCTGCCAGAAGAAGCGGCCTCGCTTTCTGTACCGGCACTTGGTGAAACGAGGCGCCAGCTCCGGGCAAGCTGCCGGAGTTGCCTATTACCGGCAAGGTGTCTGGTCTCGTAGCAACCGGCGGGGGATGACCAAGGCATACCCCAACGATTGGTTTCACGGTCAGATCGGGTCGCTGTACGACCGCTGGCGCGTGGCCAATCCTCTACCGCAAGTTCCCAGCCAGCTCAGTCTGGCATGGTGACACATTGATCCAAAGAGCCGGATGCGAGACCCGCAAGTCCGGTTCTGTGAGAGGCGCGGCGGGGCAACCTGCCGTGCCTACTCGACGCGCAGTGTAGCGGCCCCCAAGGCCGGCGCCGAACGCCACGCCAACCCCGAGGTGAGACCGCGCGCCAAACGCCGCAGCTTCCCGGCTGCCTACAAACGGAAGATTCTGGCCGAGGCCGACGCTGCCACCGACAGTGGAAGCATCGGCGCGCTCCTGCGCAGGGAAGGCCTCTACTCGTCTCACCTCACCAATTGGCGTCGGGAACGAAACGCAGGCATTACCCAAGGTCTCACCCCTCGAACTCGCGGGCCCAAACCGCGGATCGACTCCTCCACCAAGGAGGTGCAGCGGCTCCTGCGCGAAAACGAACGGTTGACCGAGCGGTTGCGCAGGAGCCGTCGACGGAGCCGTCGACAGCCTGACCCGTCCCACCGCGAATCAGCAAAACCCTGCCTCCGGTTGGGGCAAATCACTCGGGAACTCGCTGAACGACGCCAGATCTCCTCCGCATTTCCACTGCTCCGCCAGTCGCCGAGCCCACGACGGCACCCCCAATCCGCTCAGAAGGCCGAACTCTGCGCCATATCCCACAAAAAGTACCTGAGAGTCTGCAATCAGCACAAGGAAAACCCCTTTGGGACGGGTGCAACTGTCCCCAACTTTCTCACCATCGCCCCAGCAGTCCTCAGCATCGCCCGCCACGCCGGCCATCTCCAAATACGTCGCAGGGCAACGCCCGGCCAAGGCCAATCCCGGCCTTCCAAAGGCAACCCTCGCCCAGGCGAATCTACCTCCACTTACCCCACTTCTCCCCCAATTCCAGCATTAAGCGAGCTTCATTGCCCGCCGCTCGGGATTTATCTTCGCTTTCCATCCAATCGCTTACAGCCGCAGCCCCCAGAATCGCTTTCTCTTATGGAGTACAACTTCCGCCAAGGAGCAACCACATGGAAATCTTCAAACCGGCGGCCGACGGCTTCACGCCCTCGCGCCACTTTCTGCCAACCACCAGCGCCGAGAACGCTCTCCTCATGGGCGACGACTCGACCAGCGTCATCACCTGCATCGAGGACCAGGGCCTCTTCAAAGCCCTCCGCGACGACGTCCACCAGCACGTCGCCCCCACCACCCGCCTCGAACAGCACATGGCCGACTCCATTGCCGAGGAACTTTGGCGCAACTCCCGGTACTCGCTCATCGAGACGACGGCCCTCTGCGTGGCCATCGAGCGCGATTGGGATTCGGTGACGAAGGAGTGCCCCAACGCCGATCCCGCTTACCTACGTCGCCATTCGAGACCGGAGCGCCCGCGATGCCGCTTGTATCCGCATGAGCCAGGACTTTGAAACCCGCTCCTGGCGCCGCAGCCGCGCCGATCTCGCCACCCTCCGCACCTCCAGGACGAAACCCCGCTGACGCCTGAAACTGAAATCCAACGCCATGACGAAACGAACCCGTTGCCACCGCCGCACGCCACGCGCCACCAGCCGGCCGAGACGACAGGACAGCCTCTACCTCCTGCCTGCCGGCATCGAAGCCAGCCTCTACCAACAGTCGTTGGAGCAGACGGAGGACATCGCCGACCCGCGCTTCCGCACCCTGTTCGTCCAACGCCTGATGCTCCGAGGCCACGAGCGCCGCCTGTTCCAACTCGAAGCCAAACTCTGGGCCGAAGCCCTCCGCGTCAGCAACGGAGCCCGTCGCCAAGCCGTGCTCTGGATTCACCAGAACCACGCCGAGGTCCTCCAAATCCTGGGCCGCTACCACGCCTGGATCTGTGCCCGAATCACCGCCGTCCAGAAGGCCCTCCGCCCCTTCCACGCCCAGGAGCGCGCCCGCCAGGCCGCCAGCATTCCGGCCGTCCTCGCCGCAGCGGCCGGCTCCAGCCGCCCCATCACCCTGGCCGCTCCAAACGAAGCCAAAGGCCGCCAACCAGCCTGTGACGCAAACCTGGCAAGCGCGGAGTCGGTCGCACCCCTGCAGTCCCTCAGGCAGCCGTCCGGCACCTCCAAGCCAACGCACTTTTCCCCCAATTCCGGTATTGAGCGATTGGCCGTCACCGCATCCGAAACTCTTTATTTCGTTTCTTTTCAACAAAAGCTTCCAGAAATGGGCCAATTTCCCTTGACACTCCCAGTTACCCTGGAATCGCGCCGGCCCCTACGCCGGCCATTTTCATTTACAAGGAGTTTGACATCATGGCTACCGCCGCTCAGATCACCGCCAATCAGGCCAACGCAAAACAGTCCACCGGACCCGTCTCCATCCAAGGCAAGGCCCGCTCATCCCAGAACGCCCGTCGCCACGGCTTCACCGCCCAGCACCTCAGCATCACGCCCGAAGACCGCGCCTCGTTCACCGCCCTCGAAGCGTCCCTGCGCCTCGATACCCGGCCCGCGAACTGCCTCGAGGAGGAGATCTTCCACCGCATCCTCACTCACACCTGGAACCTCCGCCGCATCGAATCCTTCGAATGCTTGATCCTCGCCGAAACGGACCCATTGGCCGAAACCGACCCGCACGGCGCCCAACTCGACCGCTATGCCCGTTACCGCCGCGACCTCGAACGCGGCCTCTACCGAGCCATCAAGGAACTCAGCAAACTCCAAACCGAGCGAGCCGCCCTCGCCCAGCAACACCCCGATGTCGTCAAAGGCGTCCGTGAGAACGTCCCCTTGGCCGAAGTCACCCGCCTGACCAGCAACACCGATGAACTCTTCTTCTACGAAGGCTATGGCCGCCCAAGGCGCGCCCTCGAACACCTCACCACCGGCATCGACACGAACCACCCCGACAACCAGGACCCGCTCGGCGGCCTCCAGCCGATCCGCATTCCACGAAACGAAGTCGGCCTGGCCTCCGAAGGCGGGTTGCCACCCGACTTCTACAACGTTTCCAAGCGCTGAGAACCACGTCCCGGCGCAGTCGCCGGAGATGAACAAAACGAAGCCGCCGGGGATTCACAAAACGAAGCCGCCATCAGGCTCCGCCGCCGGTCGCAACCCCAGTCGGACTCCATCCGGCCCTGCTCTTTGACAATTTCACCGTCGAGCCCCGTGTAAGGGCGCCGCTGCCAGCAACCATCGCGCCCTCCGTGTGCCTGCCCCCGGTCCCGGGTGTAGCCGCGCCTCGCACCCGGCCACCATCCCCTCTCCCAGTCCCGGAGCGTAAGCGACGGGCTCCCCCGAGGTCTCCCTTAGCCTGCCCCCTCCGCGCCCAGTCCCTGCTCACGCGATCGTTGTGGCGGCCAGCAGTCGGTGGCAAAGCGACTCCAATCCCTCTTTGGGCGAAGTGCACAACCCGCTGTGGATGGGCGAGACCTGGATCACCGTGCTGCGCGGCGCCGCCAGCCAGTAAAACCGTTCGCTTTGTGTGAGTTGGGCGATGGGACCCGCCTCGGGATCGCCAGCGGCAATGCGTTGAAAGGCTTCCAGGCGCGTCCGGAACTCCTCCACATCGGCCTCCGGCCACAGTGCTTGCAGTCGAGCTGCATCCATATGAATGAAAACACCAAGAAAGCGCAGTTGCCGGCAGTACACGATCACGCCCGCGTTGATGAACTCTTCGCGCTCCACGCGAGGCACCAGGCGCAGGACCGCATAATCATACGAGCTCTGATCGGGCACGCAGGGCCTCCTCTGTAAAGCTCGCGGACGCGGTCAGCCGTTCCGTCAGGAACCGCAGGTAGCCGGCACGGCGGGTGGCGGCATCGCCGTCTCCAGCATTGGGCACCAGCCAGGCATCGGGCACCTGATCGAGGATCGCCGCAAAGACGCTTTCGTTCAGTTTCAGCTTCGCTTCCGTCTCCGCCTGCCGGATCGCGGACGCCCAGCGCAATAGCAGGTGCTTTTTCACGGCGGGAAAGGCCGATTGCGCCATCTGGTCGAGACTCTGCCAGTTGTGGTGAAAATACAAGGCCGCCCCGTGATCAATGAAATAGAGCGCCTTGTGCCAGAGGAGAAGGTTCGGGTTACTGGCCGTCCGGTCGATGTTGGTGACAAAAGAGTCGAACCAGACCGCCATGGAGGCCTGGTCCGCCGGGGCCTTGTCCCGGGCGGCGGGATCGAACATGGTCGAGCCGGGCAGGTAATCCAGGGCGAGGTTCAAACCCACGCTGGCTTGGAGTAACTGCCGGATCTCGTAATCCGGATCGTTGCGCCCCAGCCCGGCGTCTACCTCGATAAACACGAGCTCCGGCACATTCAAACCCAATGCCCGGCCGATCTCGCCGGCGATGAGTTCGGCGACCAACGCGAGCGGGCCCTGGCCGGCGCCGCGGAACTTCACCACGTACAAGCCGAGGTCGTCCGCCTCTACGATGGCCGGCAGCGATCCGCCTTCACGCAGCGGCGTGACATAGCGGGTCGCCTGGACTGTTCTCAACATGAACTCAAAGTGTATCGGCTGGCGGGCAGCCAGCGCATCCTGGCCTGGCGTCTAGCTGAGCGCCTTCGACATGCCGCGAGCGCCGAGGTCCATCTGCTGGCGTGCCTTGTCGCGCCAGATGGGCAGGCTCTTGGTCAGTCCCTGTTGCTCAATGAAGGCATAGTCCAGCAGGGACCGGTGCGGCTTGGAAGAAGGACGCCGGATCCGCATCTCCTCGTGCAGCAGCGCATCGGCCACGTGAATGGCCGCCAGGACGCTCAGGCCGGGAATCTCCACGTTGGCCGGCGTGTGGTGGTTCGCTACCGCCTCCACCACGGAGTAGGGAAGTCCCCACAACCCCAGCAGATAGCCGCCGATCTCGGCGTGCGTGACGCCCAGCACCTGCTTCTCAGCCTCGAGGGAAGTAAGCTCCGGTTTCAAGGCCAGCATCTGCAGTTTCTTATTCTCCTCGGGCATCTCCGTAGCAACCACCAGCTTGCCGATGTCATGCAGAAGGCCGGAGATGAACGCATCTTCCTTGTCCCGCTTATCTGTCAGGAGATTCGAGGCCAGGGCGCCCACCAGGCCGGCGTGCGTCTGGAGCGCCTCCAGCGTAATGGCCGGAATTGTTTTGCTCTTGGGCCGGTGGAACACCTCCACCGTGAGCACTATCTGGCGGATCGTGTTGTAGCCCAGGTAAGTGACCGCGTCCTGCACCTCGGTGATCTTGTGGGTGAAGCCGAAGAAGGCGGAGTTGACGAGCTGCAGTGTCTTGGCGCACATCGCCATATCCTGCTTCAGGATGGAGGCCACGGTGATGGGGCTGGCGAATTCGTTATTCAGCGCAACCATCAGTTGCGAGTAGATCACCGGCGGTGAGGGCAGGTTCTCGATCCGGCCTACTGTCTTCTCCAGCACCTCATTGTGGAGCAGGGACTGCAGGTTGCAGGCCCGTTCCACCACATTCTCGATGACACCGGGTTCGCAGGGCTTGCTGAGGAACTGATGCGCCACGTGAATCGCGCGCAGCGCGGCTTCCAGTTCGGCATGGCCCGACAGGACAATGCGGACGACCCGGGGATACTCTTCCTGGGCTCGCTTCAGCAGCGTCACGCCGTCCATTTCCGGCATGCGCATGTCGGTTACCAGGACATCGACATCGCCAATCGCGAGGCGCTCCAGTGCCTCCCTGCCGCTCTGGACGAACACCATCTCCCACTTCCCGCGCTGACGATGAAGACGCGTCCTGAGACCTTCCAGGACGTTCAATTCATCATCGACGAACAGGACTGTTTTCTTGCTCATCTGACCGCCTCACTTTGCTCCGGATGCTTGCCGTCGATGGGCAGCAGCACTGTAAACGTAGTGCCTAGCCCGTGCTTGGACCGGAACGTCAGCGTCCCGCCGTGTTTGTCCACCACCACTGACCTGGCGATCGCCAGCCCCTGCCCGGTACCCTTGCCCACTGGTTTGGTCGTGAAGAAGGGGTCGAAAATCCGGTTTTGGATCTCGTCGGGGATGCCGCCCCCTGTGTCCTCGATGTCGATTCGGACGTTGTCGCCCTGGCGCGAGGTGGTGATGCCGATGGCGCCGCGAAGGCCCGTGTTCGCCAGATGCCCCGCAATGGCGTGCGCGGCGTTCACGATGAGGTTCAGGAACACCTGGTTCAATTCCGAGACGTGACAGATCACATTGGGAATGTCACCGAAATGAGTCTCGATGTCGGCCACATACTTATACTCGTTGTGGGCAATGGTGAGCGTGCTCTGGATGGCGTGATTCAGGTCGGCCGGCCCCTTTTCGCGCTGGTCCGGATGGGCAAATTCCTTCATCGCCCGTACGATTCGAGCCACCCGGTCCACACCATCCAGGCAGCGGCTGAAAGAGGATGGGATCTCATTCAGCAACCATTCGAGATCCATCTCTTCTTCCAGTCGCTTGGTCTCCGCGGTCAGCGCAGCGTACTCGTCCGAACCGGCGGGTGTGATCAGCAGCTTCCGGTAATTCGGAAGAAGTTGGACAAAGCTGTCGAATGCCTCTTTGAGGAACTGAACGCTGTCGCCCACATATTGGATGGGTGTGTTGATCTCGTGGGCGACTCCGGCGGCCAATTGGCCCACCGCCTCCAGCTTGCGCGAGTGGCCTAGCTCCGTCTCCAGCCGTTTGCGGTCGCGGAGGTCCATGAAGGTTTCGAGCCGCACAATCTCGTTGTCGAACTCGACCGTATGGGCACTCTTGAGCACCGGCAGCAGCGCGCCGTCGGAGCGCGACATCGTCGTTTCGGCACTCATGACCGAATCCTGCCCATCGCAAAAAGGGCAATTCGTGTCAGAGAACTGACAGAGAACCTGGTTGCACGGCTGGCCCACGATGATGTCCAACTCCGGCGCGCCGATCATGCTTAGAGCCGCCTGGTTCGCCCATCGGACGCGTTTGTCGAGGCTGACGATCGCAATGCCGACCGGCACGTTCTCGAGGATCTTGGTCAGGCGGTTCTCGCTCTCTCTCAGCCGGGTTTCGGCCAGCCGCTGATTCTGATCGAACACCACTCTGGCCGTGATGTCCTCCACCATGACCAAGCCGTAGAGGGGGGCTCCCTGTTCGTCCCGAATCAGGGAGACTGAGGTATTCGCCCAAATGACGGCCCCGCTCTTTGTCACATACCGCTTTTGCAGTTGGTAGTGCGGCATTTCGCCGCGCAGCAGCCCGTCCGCCTGTTTTAGGGTGACGTCGATGTCCTCCGGAGCGGTCAACTCAATCACCGAGAGATCCTGCATTTCGGCTTCGGTGTAGCCAAGCATTCTGACGAGGGCGGCGTTGGCGCGATGAACTCGAAAATCGGGCGTAATCAGCGCAATACCCAGCGGACCCTCTTCGAACAGGCGCCGGAATCGCTCTTCGCTCTCGCGCAGCGTCTTTTCCACCTGCTTGCGCTGGCTGATGTCCCTGACAATGCCAAGAGCCCACCATTTGCCGTCCACCGGTGTGGCCGTGAGTGAGAGTTCAATGGGGAACTCCTCGCCGGATTGGCGGAGTGCCGTCAATTCCAGCGTGACGCCGACGGCGGCGCCGAGTCCGGTCTTGCGGAACAGGGAGAACGCGGCGCGGTGGGCTTCGAGAAATCTGCTGGGCGCCAGCAGCGAATGCATGTTGCGGCCCATCACTTCTGAAGCCGGATAGCCAAACATCGCCGCGGCCGCCTCATTCCAATGCACCACGCGGCCCTCATCATCCAGCAGGATGATGGCGTCCTTGGCGGCCTTGCTGATCAGGCTGAGCCGGTCCTGCGTCCTGCTCTGCTTCCGAATTGCTTCATGCAGCCTGACCTGGGTCCGAACCCGGAACCGGACTTCATCTATGTCGAAGGGCTTTTTGATGTAATCCGAAGCGCCCGCGTCCGACCCGGCTTCAACATCCTCCTCCGACACCATGCCAGTCAGGAAAATCACCGGAACATGCGTGACGCGCGGGTCCGACTTGAAGTGGCGGCACAACTCAATCCCAGTCACACCGCCCGGCATGAGAATATCCAGCAGGATCACACAGGGCAGGTCGCGGGAAGTGATCTGGAGCGCTTCGGCCGCATCCTGCGCGGTTCTGACATCGTAACCATCCCTCGACAGTCGATCCGACAGAAGCTGCCGGATCTGCTGGTCGTCGTCAACGACCAGAACGATATGGCGGGCAGAGCACGGTTCCCGATCGTTCATGGTTCGGCTCCAAAGAGTGACTGACCACGCAGTTACTCCTCAATTTCAGACATGGACGCCTTAACCATAACGCAATCGCACGGTATCTTGTCACACCCTAAGGTGGGGTTCTAGTGCTCCTAGAGGTTTCCCCTTAATTCCTGCTCTCGTTCGATCGCTTCGAACAACGCCTTGAAGTTGCCTTTGCCGAAGCTGCGGCTGCCTTTGCGCTGGATGATCTCGTAGAACAGCGTCGGGCGGTCCACTACGGGTTTGGTGAAGATCTGCAGCAGATAGCCCTCTTCATCGCGGTCGACCAGGATGCCCAGGCGGGCAAGTTCGTCCAGCGGTTCGTCGATCGAGCCCACCCTGCTCTTCAACTGCTCGTAATACGAGGCAGGCACATGCAAGAATTCCACACCCTGCGCCTTCAGGCGGCTCACCGTGTCCACGATGTTGCCCGTGGTCATGGCGATGTGCTGGACTCCGGCGCCCTCATAGGCTTCGAGGTACTCTTCGATCTGGGACTTGCGCTTGCCCGGCGCCGGCTCGTTGATGGGGAATTTGATGCGGCCATTGCCGTTGGCCATCACCTTGGACATGAGCGCCGTGTATTCCGTGCTGATGTCCCGGTCGTCGAAGCTCTGGAACAGCGAGAATCCCAACGTGCTCTGGTAATGCGAGACCCACCGCGTCATTTCCCCCAGCGGAACATTGCCGACGATGTGGTCGAGCTGACGCAGGCCGACGGGCCGCGCAGCTTCATCTTCCTGGGGCACGGCAACAAAACCGGGACGGAAGACACCCTTATAACCGTGACGGCTGATGAACGAGTGAATCGTGTCGCCATAGGTGCGGATGCCCGCCATCCGGACCACACCGTTCTCGTCCTCAAGGACCGAAGGCTCGTAGGCTGATTCGGAGCCGCGTTCGACCGCGCCGCGCCACGCTCCGGCCGCGTCTTCCACGAGAAAAGCCACGTCGCGCACCCCGTCGCCGTGACGCCGGATGTGGTCGTACATCGGATTGTCGCTGCTCAGCGGCGTGGAGAGGACAAAGCGGATCCGGTCCTGTTCCAGGACGTAACTTACGGCTTCGCGAGTGCCTGTTTCCGGGCCGCGGTAAGCCGTGATGCGAAACCCGAAGGCGGCGCGGTAGTAGTATGCCGCCTGTTTGGCATTGGCCACCAGGAAGTGAATATGGTCGATCCCGCTTAGCGGGAAGAGGTCGGACTCGGACATGATTTCTCCTCCATAACGGCCCGGCGCATGTGTTCGACGCACCGTTCATTCGCATCCATGGCGCCCGTCGAGATCCGCAGGCAGGCGGGCAGGCCGAAAGCCTTGAGCGGACGGACAATGGTGCCTTGGCTCAGCAGGCTGGTGGCGATGCGGTCAGCTTGCTCCGGCGTGGACATGGGCAGCATTACAAAATTAGCCTGGCTCTGGACGACATCAAGCTGCATCTCTTGAAACGCTTGCGTCATCATTCGCAGCCCGCGGGCATTCAGTTCCAGTGAACGGTGCAGAAATTCACGGTCGTCCAGGGCGGCGATGCCGGCGGCCTGCGCGACGGTGCTGGGTTCGAAAGGCAGTTTCACCTTCAGCAGATTGGCAATCAGGTTTTCGTGGGCGAAACCATACCCGATGCGGATCCCGGCCAGGCCATAGATTTTCGAGAAAGTCCGCAGTGTGATGACGTTGTCGTACCGGTAGTGCATCGAATCCGGGTACTTCGGGTGGTCTTTGGCGTATTCGAAGTAGGCCTCATCCAGAATAATGAGCACCCGCTCCGGGACGTGCCGGTAGAATTCGTCAAACTCGTGGCGGGTGAAGATGGTACCGGTCGGGTTGTTGGGGTTCGCCAGGTAGACGATCTTCGTCTTTTCAGTGATGGCGGCGGCGAGCGCCGGCAAGTCGTACCGCCAGTCCTGATAAGGCACTGTCCGGTAAGCGATTCCACGCGACTGGGCCAGGACACGGAAGCCGATAAACGCGTTCTCGGTCGTCAGCACCTCATCATCGTCCAGCAGGAAGGTGCGAATAATATTCGCCATGATGCCTTCGCTTCCGCTGCCCGCAATGACGTTTTCGATCTTTACTTCATACAGTTCGGCCAGGCGGCGGCGCAGCTCCACCCCTCCGCTGGGGTAGAAGTTGAGCCCGGCCAGGCTCCGCTGCATCGCCTCGATGGCCAGTGGCGACGGTCCCAGCGGGTTCTCGTTGGAGGCGAGTTTATCGACGTGCTCCAGGTTGTAACGACGCCGGGCCTCCTCCGGGCTCATGCCCGCCACGTAGGGGCGGAGGGCTTCGATATACGGCGGGACGAGAGGCATTCGGTCGTCCCCTATTATAGACACCGCACCGGGCTCGTCGAGGAATGCGAATCCGGCGGGTTTCCCCTGCACACCCGCTGGCAACGGCCGGGCATGCGCAGGTGCGTCCATCGCACCAATTACGATAGGCTCTTCTAGAGGTTCTTTCCAGTGTCTTCATCCCACTTTTCCCGCCGTCATTTCTTCCACGGCGCGCTGCTGGCCGGCGCCATTCCCATCGGCGGTTTCGGCAGCGTCGCTTCCCTCAAGGCGATGGGATACAAGTCTCCCAACGAAAAGCTGAATCTGGCTGCGATCGGTGCGGGCGGCCAACCTGCCGCCGACTTGAAACTGGCTCATTCCGGCGTCGAGAACGTGGTGGCCCTGGCCGATGTCGACTGGGCGCGCGGCAAGGAGTCTTTTGAGCGGTTTCCCGATGCCAAACGCTATAAGGATTTCCGGGAAATGCTGGACAAGTCCGGCAAGGATATTGATGCTGTCGTCATCGGCACACCCGACCACATGCACGCCTACTGCGCGATTCACTGCATGTCCGCGGGTAAGCACGTCTATGTCGAGAAGCCGCTCACCCGGCTCTCGGGCGAAGCGCGGATGATGGCGGCCGCCGCGGAGCGGTACAAGGTCGCCACGCAGATGGGCAACCAGGGGTACTCGCACGACGCGACGCGCGTGGCCTGCGAGATCTTCTGGTCCGGCGAGATCGGCGAAGTGAAGGAGGTTCACGCCTGGACCGGCAAACCGAGCTGGCCGCAGGGCATGACGAAGGTGCCCGCCGCGACGCCCGTCCCCGATACCTTGAGTTGGGACCTGTGGCTGGGTACCGCGCCTTCGCGGCCTTTCACCGCCGGTGATGCCGACTACACCGCGTTTGTGGCCGACCGCAATGCCAAGGCGGGCAGGCCGAACTCCACCGACGGGTTCGGGTTCTACCTGCCGTTCAACTGGCGCGGCTTCTACGACTTCGGCAGCAGCCTGATCGGCGACTGGGGTGTTCACATCCTTGGTCCGGCGAACTGGGCGCTGCAACTCAGCCCGAAATACCTGGTGAGCGTGGAGTGCATCAAGAAGAGCGACCTGCCGCCCTTCACCTTCCCGGATGAGCTCACCATCAAATACGAGTTCGCGGAGCGTCCAGGCATGCCGCCGGTGACCGTTTACTGGTACCACCACGCGGACGGCGACGCGTACCTGCCTCCGGGCATGACACTGGACGAGGCGCGTAAAGTTCCGGGCGAAGGCCCCCAGGTTGGGCCGGTGCAGGGGCAGGGCGGCTTCCGCATGGGCACCGGCGGAGTCGCGCCGGCGCAGGCGCCTCGTCCCGCGGCACGGCCCGCGGGTCCTGCCAATCGCAGCGGGTACAACCTGATCTTCGCCGGCTCCAAGGGCTACATGGGCACCAGCGGTCGCGGCGAGGGCGTCGGACTGCTGCCGGGTGCGCGCTGGAGCGAGTACAAACTGCCCAACTCCTACCTCGCGCGCTCGCCGGGTGCGAGCACGGGCAGTAACCACGCCGCCCACCTGCACGACTGGGTGCGGGCCTGCAAAGGCGGAGCTCCGGCCTGTTCGAACTTCTCGATCGCGGCGCCCTACACCGAGTGGCTCGTACTGGGCTCGGCCGCGGTTCATTGCGACGGCAAGCTGCTGTGGGACAACGCCAAAGGCGAGTTCAGCAACAATAAGGCAGCCAATCAATGGGTGAAGCCCGCCTACAGAAAGGGCTGGGAGGTGAAAGTATGATGACACGCAGGGAACTGGGTAAGGCGGCTTTGGCCGCAATTCCGGCCTCCACGCTGCTGGGCGCGGTGAATTCGAAGTTCGGGGGCGTGCAGATCGGCGCGATCACCTACAGCTTCCGGGCCCTGCCGAGCACGGCGCAGGACGTCCTCAAATATTGCGTGGAACTGGGACTGAGCTCCATCGAGCTCATGTCCGATCCCGCCGAATCCTTTGCCGGCGCGCCCGCGCCGCCGCAGTTGCCCGCCGGCGCCGGCCGCCAGATGACGCCGGAGCGCCGCGAGGCACTGAAGCAGTTCGAGGAAGAGCGCAAGAAGTGGCGGCTGTCGGCCTCCATGGACAAGTACAAGGAGTTCCGGAAGCTCTACAACGCGGCCGGCGTCAAGATCGATATCTTCAAGCTGCCCCTGGCTGAGACGATGTCGGATGACGAGTACGAATACATCTGCACAGTGGCGAAAACGCTGGGGGCGAACTGCATCACGATGGAGCTGCCCACCAAGCCGGAGCACTCCAAACGCGTAGGCGAATTCGCCACCAGGCACAAGATCTACATCGGCTATCACAACCACACGCACGTGGATGCGCATAGCTGGGACGCGGCGCTGTCGCAGTCCAAGTACAACTCGATCAACCTGGATGTGGGGCACTTCACCGAGGCGATCAGCGCATCCCCGATCCCGTTCATCAAGGAACACCACGACCGGATTACCAGCTTCCATTTCAAGGACAAGAAGTTTGGCACAAAGGGCGGCGGCAACACGCCCTGGGGACAGGGCGACACTCCTTTGAAGGAAGTCCTGCAGTTGATGAAGAAAGAGAAGTACAAGTGGCCGGCCAATATCGAGCTCGAGTATAACGTTCCGGCGAACTCCAGCGTGATGGCCGAAATGAAGACCTGCGTGAAGTTCTGTCAGGACGCCCTGGCTTAGCTCGATACCGTGGCGGGGCCCCACGCGGGCTCCGCCAGGCGAACATCGGGTATGTAACGAACCGGTCCCGGCGTTGCCGATGAGGGTGCGGTGGTTAGATAATAGACCATGGCGCCAGAGGGTAGAGAGGGCACTGATCCAAGTGGACAGTTCCAAGGGTTCCTGATCTCCGCCAATCCCCAGGCAGTGCGCATCCAGGCGGAGAAAATAGCATCCAGTAAGACCTTTCGCACTTCCGAGCGAATGAGCCGGTTGTTGCGCTTCGTGGTTCAACGCTCACTCGCCGGCCAGGGCTCGGAACTGAAAGAGTATCTGCTGGGCGTGGAGGTTTTCGACCGGACCAGCGCGTTCGATCCCAGAACCGATCCGATTGTGCGCGTGGAAGCACGCCGGCTGCGCGCAAAGCTCAAGTCTTACTACGAGGGCGAAGGCCTGGACGACGACCTGGTCATCGAGATCCCCACTGGCTGTTACGCGGCAGCATTCCGCATGCGCGGCGAAACCCGACCCGAGCCGGCGGCGGAAGAGAATCCGGCCACCAGCATCGCCGTACTCCCGTTCTCGAACCTCAGTCCGGAGCCCGATGGCGAGTACTTCAGCGACGGCCTGACCGAAGAGCTGATCCATGCACTGACAAAGGTGCGCGGCCTGCGCGTGGTCGCCTGGACCACCGCCGCTCAATTGAAGGAAGGCCGCGACGACTACGCCGCGGTGGGCCGCCGCCTGATGGTCGGCTCGGTGCTTCAGGGCAGTGTACGCCGGTCTGGAGAGCGGATCCGCATTACGGTGCGCCTGGTGCTGACAGAGTCTGGGCAATACCTCTGGGCCGAAACCTACGACCGCTGGATGGCGGACTTGTTCGATATCCAGGAAGACATTGCGCGCGAGATCGCGGACAGCCTGCGCGTCCAGTTGCTGGGCTGCCCGGCGCCGCCGGATAGTGCCCGCCGGCGCTGGAACGTAGATGCCTACGACCGCTACCTGCAGGGCCGTTACCAGTGGAACAAGCGGACCCGGGAGGGTTTCCAGTCCGCCATCCAGTTGTTCTCGCAGGCCGTCACGATCGACGCCGGATTCGCGCCGGCTTATGCGGGTCTTGCCGACAGCTACAGCGTCATGGCGGAGCTGGGTTTTGCTTCCACCAAGGACACTATGCCCATGGCCAAGACTGCGGCTTTGCGGGCGCTGGAGCTCGATCCGGAACTCGCCGAGGCGCACACCTCGCTGGGCCTGATTGAGTCTCTCTACGAATGGCGCTGGAAGGAGGCGGGCGTACGCTACCGGCGTGCATTGGAACTCCATCCCGGCTATGCCACCGCCCAGCACTGGTATGCCTGCGACTACCTGGCGATGCTGGGCCGGTTCGACGAAGCGATTGACCGGGTGAAGCTGGCGGTACAACTGGATCCCCTGTCCATCGCGATTCAGGATTCCATGGCCTTGACTTACCTTTTGGCGCGCCGCTACGAGGAAGCACTGGAGGAGTACCAGCGAGGGCTCGAGATCCACGGCCGCCACTACAAGTTCGTTACGGGCATGGGCCGGGTCTTCACGCACACGGGCCGCTACGATGAGGCGCTGGCCCTATTTGAGGAGGGCCGCTCCATGTCGGGCAGTCTGCCAAGCCTGTTGGGTGCGATGGCGCAGACCTATGGTTTGGCGGGCCAACCGGACCGGGCACGGGCGCTACTGTCTGAGCTGGAGGAGACGGCAAAACACCGCTATGTCCCTTCCACGGCGCGGGCGCTGGCCCATTTGGGACTGGGCGAGATAGAGCTCGCGCTGGACTGGCTGGAGGGGGCTTGCGATCGGCGGGAACTGCCAGTGTGTTCGCTGGGAGTGCACCCAGGCTACGACGCTCTGCACGGCGAACCGCGCTACCAGGCGATGGTCCGCAGGTTGGGCCTGCGCGGCTGAGGCCCAACCCGCCCCATTACTTCAACATCACGACATGCGCCTGTGCCTCTTTGAGGCAGCGTTTGTAGTCCGCGGCCGACTGCTGCACGCGCTGGTCATCCGGACCAAAGGTGTGGGCCAGCACCGGCATTGCCTTCTGATAGAGGTCCACTGACTCGACGTAGTGGCCCTGCGCTCGGCGCAAGGCCGCAAATTCCAGCCGCAGCAACGCCACGTCGGCACTCTCCTCGCCCCTGGCCTGGACAGACAGCTCGATCGCTTTGCGGAAGGTGGCGACCGCCAGGGGATAGTGACCGGTCTCCGCCTGGAAGCCGGCCTGGTTGCCGAGGATACTGGCCAGTTCCCTTTGATGGTCGGAGCTGGACCCTTCCAGCAACTGTAGCGCCTGGGCGAACAGCGGACCCGCCTCGTCATAGCGCTTCTGGCGGCGGTAGGTCTGCGCCAGGTTATTCGTGGCGATTGCCATCATGTGCGGGGTCGGGGCAGGGTGCTGCTGCCACAACTCGACTGACTTCCGAAAACACCGGTCCGCCTCATCGTACCGGCCCGACCTCACCGCAATCTCGCCCAGTTCATTCCATGTCGCCGCCACATCGGCCCGGGCCGAATTGCCATTGCCGGTGGACCCGGCCAGGATCCGTTCGCACAGGGCCTGCGCCTCGTCCAGCCGGCCCAGCACGAGGTAGATGCTGGCCAGCACGCGCAGTTTGTGGCCGAGATGCGGGTCAGCCGAGCCCAGCCAGTGGTCCGCGATCAGGACCGACTGTTCCGCGAACTGCAGGGCTTCCTGAATCTTGTTCTGGTCGCGCAGCAGGTCGGCCAGGTTGGCCAGCGCACCGGCGTACTCCAGGCTGTCTGGTCCCTGGACGGGCAGCAGCGCCCTCAGGGCATCGCGATAAAGGGTGGCGGCTTCGTCGAGTTGACCCCGGCGCCGCAGGATGCCGGCGAGGTTGACCAGTGTCGTACCCAGGCCGCTGGGCGTCAGCGTGCTCTTCGGCCACTCCCTGGCTGCCCGGCGGTAGAACGCCTCGGCATCGGCGGTCTTGGACTGCAGGTGGCACTCAGCCCCAAGATTGTTCAGCAGTAGCGCGAGACGAGGCTCCTCGTGCCCGCTTTGATCCATCCGAGCCAGCACTTTGCGGTAGATGCCCTCTGCTTCGGCATGGCGGCCCTGATTGTGCGCCAGGGCGGCGCGCGTGAAATCGTCGTCCAGCATGGGACCGGAAGCTTTCAAACTTGCCAGCAGGATGAACGAGATGGTGAGGCCGCGGGCCAGCCGCTGCAGGGACGCTGGCAGCGGCTGCGACGTGGCGGATTGCGAAACCCAGGTGGAATTCATTGCCTCTCCTTATCTGCATAGTGAGGCAGTAGCGGGGTGGATTCGGAGTAATGCGGGGTTAGCTTACGGTAGGGATTTTACGGTAAAAACTCAGGCGGGCAGGCACAAAAAAATGCGGCACCACGGGGGTGCCGCACTTGTTCCGACTAAGGGGTCACGGACTAGAAGAGGAACTTCAGGGCCAGCTGCATGTAGCGGGCGCTGCCGGCTCCGGTGATGCGGCCCAGCTGGGTGCTGGCCACATTGGTGTTGGGAGTGTTGTAGTTCACGCGGTTGAGCGCGTTGAACGCCTCCCAGCGGAACTGCAGGTCCTTCTTCTCAGCGACGCGGAATCGCTTGGAGAGGGAGGTGTTGAACTGGATGGCTCCGGGGCCTTCCAGGATTCCCAGCGGCGCGCTGCCGAAGGTGTAGAGAGCCGGGCTGGCGAACGCGGCGGTGTTGAACCACCGGTCGGGCGTCGGGTTGGAGATGTGAGGATCGCCCACCAGGTTGGCGCGCGAGCCATCGCCGTTGCCGAGGTTCGAGTAGCCGCCTCCGATGGAGAACGGCGCGCCGGAGCGGCCCTGCTGGGTGAACGAGAAGTCCCAGCCGCCCAGGGCGGCATCCGTCAGCCGGTTGACGGAGGACAGGTAGTGCCGGCCGTTGCCGAAGGGCAGTTCCCACACCAGGGTGGCGAACTCGACGTGGCGGAAGTCGAACGAGGTGCGGCCGCGGTTGTACCAGGCCGGGGAGAAAGCAAGGATCGAAGTGCCCTCGTCCGAGCCGTTCGAAGCTTCACCCATCGACCGGGAGAAAGAGTAGGAGAAGGTGAACGAGACGCCGTTGGCGAACCGGCGTTCGGCCTTCGCCTGCAGCGCGTTGTACCAGTTGCGGCCGTAGTTCTCCATGCGCTGCACGCTGCTGATGAGCGGATTCGGGCGGTCGGCCTGGAGGTTGGTGTGCGGACCGACAGTCGGTGCGTTGTACGGCATGAAGATGACTTCGCGGTCCACCTTGGTGCCGACATAGCTCAGCGTCAGGGCGGACTTCCAGGGCAGTGCCGTCTGGACGGTCATGTTCCACTCGTGCGTGCGGGCGGCCTTCAGGCGGGGATCGACGGCTTCGCCGATTCCGAAGATGCCGAAGGCGTTGGGATCCGAACTCCACACCGTTTCCCAGGGCTGGAGCTGCGAGAGCCCGAAGCCCAGGGATTCCACACCCCAGAAGGGGAGATTGGCGGCCGAGGAGGCCGACCGGTTGCCGGTGAAGCTGTTGTAGAACAAGCCGTACGCGGCACGCAGCACGATCTGGCGCTGGGCGAAGGGACGGTAGACGGCGCCGATGCGCGGAGCCCAATTCCCATTGCCTTCCAGCAGATTGTCGCTATACCCGGCCTGGCGCGCGGTCGTCCACAGTCCGGCGGTGGCTGCCGCGACGTTTGGCGTATTCAGGAACGCGGAGGTGTTGATATTGCCGTCGCCCTGGACCGCGGCGACGACCTTCTGCAGCTTCGGATCCCAGGTGCTGGTGGCCTGGCGCATGTTGTGGCGGGCGAACCAGCGCTCATAGCGCAGGCCCAGCTCGATGGTGAAGTTCTGCTTCAGGCGCCAGCTGTCGTTGACGTAGAAGCCGGCGTAAGGAGCGCGATTGGTGCCGAACTCCGCCAGAGGAGCGTTGCGTGAGCTGGACGAGGTGAGGCCCAGCAGGTAGTCGGCGAACCCGTCGTTCGTGTAGAGATTGCCGAAATTGTAGGTACCGCGGACACAGCAGCTGCCGTGATCCCCGTACGTATGCGAATCGCCATATTCGAAGCCGGCGGACATGGTGTGCGCGCCG
Organism: Paludibaculum fermentans; assembly: GCF_015277775.1. NCBI lineage: Bacteria > Pseudomonadati > Acidobacteriota > Terriglobia > Bryobacterales > Bryobacteraceae > Paludibaculum > Paludibaculum fermentans. The sequence continues at coordinate 1,631,270 of NZ_CP063849.1, read as the reverse complement.
CGGAAATGCCGCAGGTCGGCCTTGGCGTTGTACACGCTGCCCCAGAGCGAGCCGGGGGCGCCCCAGCCGGAGTAGGAGATGCCCTGGTAGCCGCCGCCAATGTTCAGGTTCGGCGGCCCGATCCACTTCTCGCGGCCGGCCGTCGGGAAACCCTGAATGCCGGCGGAGAGGGCGTCGTTGTTCACGCCGAGCTCCGCGTTGGTGTAGTTCTCGCGGGTCCGCAGCATGCCGCCCAGCAGCGTGAGCACCGTGTTGCTGGACATCGTCCAGGTGTAGTTGACGCCGATGTTGTGCTGGCTCACCGTATCGTCGGTGACGGCGCTGGGCTTGTAGCCAAGCTGCGTGCTGGGCTGCCGGATCGTGACGTAACGGGCGTAGATCCGCTGGGCATCGTTGATCTGGTGATCGACGCGGCCCGTGCCTTCCCAGGTGTTGTTCACGGTGCCGGTGTTGGCCTTGAACAGGCCGCCCGGGGAGTTGGCTTCGAGCAGCTTCGGCAGGAAGTACTTCGAGGCATTCGAGATGCGATTGGTGGGAATGACGTTGTTGGGGAAAGGCGACTTCGTCAGCGGGTCGATGATGGTCCGCCCAAGCCCTGAGAAGTCACCGGTCTTCATGGCCGAGGTCACGGCCTGCGTGTTCCAGATCTGTTCGTTGTGGATCACGGTGCCTTCAAAGCTGCCGAAGAAGAAGGTCCGGTTCTTGATCACCGGGCCGCCGACGGCCGCGCCGAACTGGTTGCGGCGGACGCGCGGCGGTTTGGTCGCGAAGGTGTTGCGGGAGTTGAAGGCGTCGTTCTGCAGGAACTCCCAGGCCGCGCCGTGCAGTTCGTTGGTGCCCGACTTGGTGGCCACCTTCACCTGAATGGGATCGCGGCCGTTCTCGGCGCTGAAGTTCAGAGTCTCGACGGTAAACTCGGCCACCGTGTCGACGTTCGGCATGCCGGTGCCGCCTTCGTCCATGGGCGCATTGGAGACCAATCCATCCAGCTGGAATGCGGCTTTGTTGCTGCGCAGCCCCTGGCCTTGGACATAGGTGGCGCGCTCGCCGCCCGATTGCGTGCTGGCCCAGCGCATGCCGGGCACCAGCGATACCAGGGCGAGCGGGTTGCGCGTGTCCAGCGGCAACTCCCTGATCTGACGCATCTGCACAACGGTCTCGGCGCTGGTCTTCTCAGTCTGCAGCAGCTCGGCATTGCCGGTGACTGAGACCGATTCAGTAATTTCGCCGACAGTCAGGACGGGGGACAGACGGTTGCGGTCGCCCACCGTCAGTTCAGCTTTGGCGATCTCCCAGGTCTTGAAGCCTTTCGCCTTGACAGTGACCGTGTACTGCCCGATGGGCAGCGAGAGAATGCTGAAGCTGCCATCAGCATCGGTTGTTGCGCGCTTTAACAGGCCAGTTCCAACATGCAGCGCTGCGACTTCCGCCCCAGGTACGGCACTACCGGAACTGTCGGTGACCGTACCGAAGAACGCGCCTTCGGTACCGATCTGCGCCGGCAGCAGAAATCCGGTTAGAAACAAAAAAATACATGCGAGACTCACAATTCGCATTGGTGGCTCCTTTGGGTCAATCTTCGGGGTGGAAGCGGATTGAGTCAATTGAAGTTGGGCCCCACATTCCTGTGTATTGGAAAGTTGGTTTCCGGGGCGCTGGTTTGCTGCTAGAATCCAGCAGGTTGGATTGATTGAGGAGAATTCGATGCCTGCTGACAAGACCCCCACCGTTCCGGCACTGGAAAGAGGCCTCACGATTCTTGAGCTGGTGGCGAAGTCCAAGAACGGCTTCACCTTCTCGCAACTGGCGTCCCAACTGGAGTTTCCAAAGAGTTCGATACATAGCATTCTGGTGACGTTCGAGCGCCTGGGCTACCTGCAGAAACTGGAGTCGTCGGGCCGTTACGTCGCCGGCCTCAACCTGGTGCGGATCGCCACTGTGGCCTCTTACGGCATCACCCTGCGGCAGAAGGCCGGTCCGCTCCTTTGCGAGTTGACACAACGGACAGGCTTGACCGCTCACATCGCGATTCTGGAGAACAACGAAGCCCTGCTGGTAGCGAAGGTGGAGCCATCCGGAATCATGCCTGTAGCGACATGGATCGGGAAGCGAATCGACTACCACTGCACGAGCCTGGGCAAAGCCTTGATCGCGTGGCGGCGGGAGGAAGAGATCAACAGGCTCGTCAAGGAGCGCCGCATGCTGCGTCACAACGAGAATACCATCTCGACCCTGACCCGCCTCAAGCAGGAGTTGATGCGCACGCGCCAGGCTGGCTACTCCGTTGATGACGAGGAGGAAGAGATTGGCATCCGCTGCATCGGGGCGCCCGTCCTGGGCGTCTCCGGCGAAGTGGAGGCCGCCGTGAGCGTGTCGGGGACCGTGGAGCAGATCCGGACCGAGGATGTGGCGCGGATGGGCGCCCTGGTCCAGGAAGCGGCTTTCGAGATGTCCCGCCGCTTAGGGTGGGCGCCTTCCAGCCGCGAAAGCTGAACTAGTTTCCAATACCGTGGATTGCGGGTTGGCGCTCGCCGGAGGGCGCGGGAGAATGGTGCGATATGCGTCTCAAGGATAAAGTTGCGATTGTAACGGGCGGAGCCCACGGAATTGGCCGTGCAATTGCTGAAGCGTTCGCCGAGCAAGGCGCCGCCGTCCTGATTGCGGACTTGGATGTCGAGGCGGGCGGATCACTGGCCGAGTCGATGCGCTCCGCCGGCGGACGTGCCGAGTTCTGGCCGACGGATGTGAGTTCAAAAACAGCAGTGACGGAAGCGGTTGAGATCGCGGCCCGCTGGACCGGACGGATCGACGTGTTGTGCAACAACGCAGCCTACCTGGGCGAGTTCCATGGCGTGTTGGAAGCCACCGACGACGAGTGGGACAAATGCCTGCGCGTGCAGCTCCTGGGGACCAACAACTGCACCCGCGCCGTACTGCCGTACATGATCGCCCAGCACGCCGGATCCATCGTCAATGTGGTCTCGATCCAGGCCATGGTGGGCTGTCCCACCTCCGTTGCCTATACCGCAGCCAAGGCCGCGCTGCTCGGGTTTACGCTCAGCGCGGCCTACGACTATGGCAAGAACAATATCCGCGTCAACTCGCTGTGTCCCGGACCCATCCAGACCCGCATCTCGCCCAAGCCCGGCGAGGCCGCTTATGAGTGGCAGTGCGCGCAGACTCTGCTGGGCCGCGTCGGTCAACCGGGCGAGGTGGCCCAGGCGGCACTCTTCCTGGCCTCCGACGAAGCTTCCTACATCACCGGCGCCACTCTGCCCGTGGATGGCGGCTGGACGGCACGCTAGCCGCTTTCCGATTAGCTGGAATGACAGGCCGGATTGCAGTCGAAGGGGCATGGCGCCGCGGGCAGTGGTCCGTATAATCGCAGTTGATGAATCGATGCGCCTTCCTCCTGTCGATCACGCTGGCCGCCTGTTGGGCTGAACCATTACCAGTGCGCGTCACCTGGGGCCATGGCGCCCAGGCCGCCTCGGCGTCACCCCTGCAAGTCTCCACCGACGGCGGAATGACGCTTCGAAATCAGGTCAAAACCGGTGCCATTGACGGTGCCGCCGATGGCCTGAGTTTCTTGCTGGACAGTCCCGCGAGGACCGAACCAAAGCTGCAGAAACTCCAGGTCATCTGGGCCGACCTGCTGGCGGCCGCCGATGCCGACACCGCTCGCCGTCTCGGTGACGACGCCTCCATGGATCCGCATGCCCCCAGGCTCTATGTGAAAACACGCGCCGACGGCACCGGCGGTTTCGCCGTCACGATCGAGCAACTAAAGAGGGAACGCGCGATCTGGGTCCCTTCGCTCGACATCTACATCACGGCGGGCGAGCCCTTCGTCCCCTTTGCCGAACATCGGAAGTCTCTCGAAGCCTGGAAGGGCCAGCGGATCCTCGATCGGATCCAGGCCGAGCCCGAGGCGAGCTATGAAGAGTACACCGGCCGCTGGGAGGATATGGGCAGCCCCACGTACGTCAACCCCCAGCAGACCGGAGCCGGCCACATCATCGGCCTGGCGTGGGACAGTTCGATCCACAAGTTCGGCATCGATCGCGGCGCCGGCGTCCGCAACGACTTCGGCAACCCCGACCGCTTCCGGTTCTGGTTCGAAGTCGGCGACATCACCAAGGGCATTGCCAGGACGTGGAAGAAGCAGGGACTGCACGACGGCCTGCCCGTCGTCACCACGGTCTTCGAGCGCGAAGGCATCCGCTATGAGATCGAGCAGTTCGCATATCCGCTGGAAGGCCCCCCTGCGGAGCGCCGCGGCGACATGCGCATGGTGCTGATGCAGCGCCTGCGGGTCTCGACCCTCGACGGCAAGCCGCGGCGCGTGCCCATCAATCTGAGCCACCGCCGGGCGATGCCGGGCGGCCTGAGCTCCATCTTTGATGTCGAACAGTCCGGCGCGAAGACCACCGTCCGCAACCGCAGCTTCGGCCAGACCCTGCTGGAGATCGACGGCGGCGACGGCCGCGCTGTCTGGTCGGGCGTGCAGGACTACGACGACCAGAGGATGAGGCGCGTCAACATTTCCATTCCTCTGGAAATCCCCGCCGGAGGCGCTCGTGAACTGGTGGTCAAGCTACCCTCGCCCATGGTGGACGACGCTGGCGCGGCGCTGCTCGCCAAGCTCGACTACGAGCAGGCCCGAACCGCCACGCTGGGCTTCTGGACGGCATGGATCGACAAAGGCGCTCAGTTCCAGGTGCCGGAGAAGGTGGTCAACGATCTCTTCCGCGCCAGCCTGTGGCACGCGCTGCGCCTGCCACGCCGCCATGGCGTGGGCGACGACGCCCGCATCGACCTGCCGTATTCCAACTTTGCCTACGACCAGACCGGCACTCCGTGGCCCGTGAATCAGGCGGTGTACATCGACTACATGCTGTTCGGCCTGCGCGGCTACGGTGACGTCGCGGCTGAGGAACTGAAGGCGCAGTACCGCAACAACCAGGAGATCAACGGTCACGTCAGCGGCTATGCGAACTGGCTGGTGTACACGCCCGGCATGCTCTACGCGACGGCGCAGAACTACTTCCTCTCTGGCGACAAAGCGGCCCTGCAGCGCGTCATGCCGCAATCGCTCAAGGCCCTGGAATGGTGCCTGGCGCAGGTGAATGCCGCGCAACACCGCGAAGGCCCGACGAAAGGGCTGGTTTCCGGCCCCTTGAACGACCTCACCGGCGAAGGACTGTGGGCCTTCAACCAGGCCTATATGTACGCCGGCCTGGAACTCTTCGGCAGGGCCCTTGAGCAGATCGGGCATCCGCAAGGACCGGCCGCCCGCCTCGCGGCAAAGCAGTTGGCGGCTGCCGTGGATCACGGCTTCCGCACCGCCAGTGCCAACTCGCCGCTCGTCCAATTGCGAGATCATACCTGGATCCCCCTATGTGCCTTGCGAAGCCAACACCTTCCGGCGCATCCTCGACGACTGGTACCCCACTGACGTCGACACCGGAGCCGCGCACATGCTGCGCCTGAAAGCTGTCGCACCGGCCAGTGACCTGGGTAACTGGCTCCTGAACGATCACGAGGACAACTTGCTCATTCGCGGCTGGGGCATTGCGAACGAACCTGTCTACAACCAGCACGCCACGGCCTACCTCTGGCGCGACGATCCGAAAGCCGTCATCCGCACCTTCTACAGCTACATGGCGAGCGCGTTCAGCCAATCGGCCTTGGAGCCGGTGGAGCATCGCTCGACGCATGGCCAATACTTCGGCCCGCCTTCCACCGACGGCGCCTGGTTCGAGCTGTATCGCAACATGCTGATCCTCGAACGGGACGACGACTCCCTGTTGCTGGCGGGCTTTACGCCGCGAGCGTGGCTGGCGCCGGGCAAGACGATTTCCGTGAAGCGCGCCCCCAGCCGTTTCGGCGCCATTTCGATGACCGTGCAGAACAAGGGCGGCCGGCAGTTGTCCGCTGACGTTGAGTTGGAGGGCCGCGCCAAGCCCTCTTCGTTGCTGGTTCGCTTTCGCCATCCGGCTGGCAGCCGTATGACCAGCGTCACGGTCAACGGGCGCGACTGGACTGATTTTGATCCTGCCAAAGAATGGGTCCGCCTGCCGGCTCCGGCCGAGCAAAGCTATGCGATCGTGGTGAGCTACTGATGTTTCCTGCTAATGGGAATGTAATTCCGGAGGCCCTCCAGATTGGCCGTGAACCGTCGATTTGTAGGTTGTAATGGTGCTGAGTCCCGAGAGCGCAAGCGGGCCTGTGGTATCTGAGGAAAGATGAACGAAGGCTACCTATACACGCTGTTGGGGCTGCTGGCATTCAGTGCGCTGGGCATCTTCCACAAACTGGCCGACACGTTGAAGTGCCGCCCCAGTCCGGTGAATGCGCTGATGTACGGCTGGTCGCTGGTCTTTGTCATCATCACGATCACGATGCGCGGAGGCGAGTGGCATGGGCCCGCCGGCGCCTGGTCGCTCGCCCTGCCTTTCGGAGTCAGCGCGTCCATTGCGATCCTGTCGTTCCAGGCCGGTATCCGCTACGGCGATATCGCCACCAGCTGGTTGGCCATCAATCTCTCCTCGGGGCTGCCCACCCTGGCCTCGATCCTGATCTATCACGAGCCGGTGGGGCTGAAGCGCGCCATCGCACTGAGCCTGATCCCTGTCTCCATGGCGCTGCTGTGGAAGGACAAGCGTGATGCGGAGCGGCGTCATGAGTAAGACCAACATCTGGCTCCGGTTGATGCTAGTCGCCTTCGTGGCGAACGGCCTCGGCCCGTTCGGGCTGAAGATTCTCACCGAGCGTGGACTGGCTGCTTATCAGCAGCAGTATCTTCTCTTCTGGTACCTGGGCGGGTTCATCTTCGCGCTGGCGGCGTTGCTGGTGAGCCGCGACGGTGTCAACCGGCGGGAAGTGTTGCTGGGCGCGGCCATGGGCGGCTGCAGCCTGGCGGGCCAGAGTTTCACGGCCATGGCGCTGTCGAGCGGGGTGCCGGGACACATAGCGTTCCCGCTCACCACCGGCGGCTCGCTCTTTCTGGTCGCGACGGCCGGGTTGCTGCTCTTCAAGGAGCGCATCGGCCCTTATGGATTTTGCGGTGTGGTGTTAGGAATCGCGTCGTTAGTCATGTTGAGCGTTGCCTGACGGCGAAGGAAGGTGCAAGTTGGCCACTGAACAGCAAAGCAACGGAAGAGCGCCGGGCAGGGTACTGCAGACGGCGGATGTGGAGCTCTTCGAACATGTAGAACAGAACCTCTATACGGCCGTGCTGGCCGATGCCCTGGATGAACTGGGCTTCCGCCAACAGGCGATGAGGGAGACCATCCGGCCGTTGTCGCCGGACCTGGTCTTCGCCGGATGGGCTCGAACCATCTTGTGCATGGATGTCTATCACCTGGGCGAGAACCCATACGACATCGAGATCGAGGCTGTCGATAGCCTGCTGCCCGGTGAGATCGCGGTGGTCGCCACGGGCGATTCGAAACGGAACGCTCCATGGGGGGAACTGCTCTCCACGGCGGCGCTGAGCCGCGGTGCGCGCGGCGCCGTCATCGACGGCCTGGTGCGCGATGTGAAGAAGATCCAGTCGCTGGGCTTCCCGGTCTTCGCCACGGGCATCAAGCCTGTGGATTCGCGCGGACGCGGCCTGGTGGTGGACTACAACATCCCCGTCGAATGCCAGGGCGTGCTGGTGACACCCGGTGATCTGGTGGTGGCCGACTTCGACGGCGTCGTCGTCGTGCCGGCCGCGGTGGTGACTGAGGCGGTGAGCATGGCCACCGACAAAGTTTCCCGGGAGAATCACAGCCGGGCCGAGCTCATGAACGGCATGCTGCTGCGCCAGGTTTACGATAAGTACGGGGTGCTTTAGTGATCGTTGACGTCCACACGCATGTCTGGGAATGCCCGTGTCACATCGGCGAGCGTTTTGTTCATGACGCCAAGGTGACGGCCGGAGCGGGCTACAAGGACATTCACGTCGATCTGGACAAGCATTGGGCAGCAATGGAACCGGTGGATCGCGCCATCGTGCTCGGCTTCCGGGCGCGCCACGTCGGCGTGCTGGTCCCGAACGAGTATGTGGCCGAGTATGTCGGCCAGCACCCGGAGAAACTGATCGGCTTCTGTTCCATCGATCCGCAGGACCCGGATTCGGTGGAACAGCTCGATCACTGCGTGCAGACGCTGGGACTGAGGGGCCTCAAAATGGGGCCCATCTACCAGAACGTTGCGCCCACTGATTCGCGCTTCCGCCGTATTCTGAAGCGGGCGGAAGAGCTGCGCATCCCGATGCTGATCCATCAGGGCACGACGTTTTGCGAGAACGTGTCGCTGGAGATCGCCAACCCGATCCTGCTGCAGCCGCTGGCGCTGGAGTTCCCGAAGTTGGTCACCGTGATCGCGCACATGGGCCATCCCTGGATCAACGAGACGCTGGTGCTGATTCGCAAGAACCGCAACATGTACGCGGACATCTCGGCGTTGTTCTACCGCCCGTGGCAGTTCTACAACGCGCTGGTGGCGGCCATGGAATATGGGGTGCTGGACCGCCTGCTGCTGGGGTCCGACTACCCGTTCACCACGCCGCAGGGCACGATGGACGCGCTGCGGTCCGTCAATCGCATGGCGGAGAACACCAACCTGCCCAGGATCCCGGAGAAGGCGATCGAGGGCATGATCCACCGGGACACGCTCGATCTGCTCGGGCTCGGCTGAGGTAGCGGACCCCCGCGGGTCCGCTACGCAATTCGATACTTCGCGATCACCTCTTCGTTCACTTCCACGCCCAGGCCCGGCCCGCTCGGCACTCTCAGGTAGCCATCTTCCAGCCGGATCGGATCCTTCCCGAGCTCCCGGCTCAGCGGTCCGCTGGCCGTGTTGAACTCGATCAGCACCGCACGCCTCTGGAACGCATTCAGGTGCAGGGAAGCCGCGGTGAGCAGGTCCGACGACCACGAGTGCGGGATCACGTGGATGTTGGCCCGCTCCGCCATGTGAACGATCTTGCGGGCGACGGTCAGGCCGCCGCAGCGCGTCAGGTCGGGCTGCAGGATGTCCACCTTGGCGCGTTCAATCAGCTCGCGGAAGCCCCACTCCGTGGCCTCCTGCTCGCCGCAGGCGATCGGCGTCGTCACCGCTTCGGCCACGGTCCGGTAGCCGTCGTAGTCTTCGGGGTTCAGGATCTCTTCGATAAAGAACGGCCGGTAGGGCTCCAGTGAGCGCACCACATTGATCGCCTGTTTGGGCGTCCGGTCGACAAACCAGCCCGTGTCCACCAGCAGGTCGTTGCGGTCGCCCATCGTCTGGCGGGCGGCGGCCACGAGTTCCACATCGCGGCGGGGATCCTCGCCAAACACGCCCCAGCCAAACTTGATGGCCGTGAAGCCCTGGTCCAGATAGCGCTGGGTGGCCGCTCGCATGGCGTCCGGCGTCGGCCGGAACAGCGTGCTCGCGTAAGCCCGGATCTTCTCGTGCCAGCGGGCGCCCATCAGGACGCACACCGGCTGGCCATAGAACTTGCCGCAGATGTCCCACAGCGCAATGTCGATGGCGGAGATCGCCTGGATGGCCACTCCGCGACGGCCGTAGTAGATCGAACCGCGGTACATCTTGTACCAGAGCCGCTCGACCTCGAGAGGATTCTCGCCCACCAGCAGCGAGGCGAGTCCCTCGAAGCACTCCATGCCGGGTTCGCTCCACCGCGGAGCCTCCACCGCGGCTTTGGCCACCGGAGCCGAGGTCTCCATGTCCGAATACCCGACGATGCCGGCGTCGGTCGTGACCTTCACCAGGCCCATGTAGGTCGGGCCAATTGCCTCTTCATCGGCCTCCGGCGACCGGTAGAGTCCGGGCGATTTCAGCACCAGCACTTCGACATTTGTAATCTTCATGCGGGGAACTCCGTCTCTTCACCGATCACGAATAGCGTCAAACCCTTCGGGCAGACCGCCGCCGCGTAACGGGCGATCAGCACCCCGGCCCGATGCGCCCGGATCTCGAGCGCCGGCGCCGTGTGGTCAGAGAAATCGTGCAGGCGGCCGAGCAGTTGACCCTGGGCCACCTCTTCGCCCGGTACGGCGAGAGCCTCCCAGATGCCGTCACGAGGGCAGGGGCGGTAATCGTCCAGATCCGGAGCCTGGATCAGGCGCTGCTTCCGGGTGCTGGGCCGGACCGGCCCCGGCAGCAAGCCGTACTCCCGCATCACGTTGAGCGACCCCTCGTAGGCGTGTTGGACGCCCTCGGGGCTGACGAGTTCGCCGGAGCCGAACTCTCCGCCGATGGCGATTTTGCCGTCGTCTTCGGCCTCGTCGGTCAGCAGCCCGGAGCTCATCTGCCGCGAGTAGACAAATAAGAATGGTGTATCAAACAGGCGAGCCGCTTTGGCGATCTCAGCGAACTGCGCGGCGTCCGGAAGCCGGTGAAACGAGGTGCAGAGCGGGAAGACCGCCTCCCGGCCGCCGGAGTGGATGTCGATGACGACCTTCACGCGGGGGAAAACCTGGGTCTTCAGAAAGTTAGCGATTCGGTACGAAATTGTGCCCTTTGCATTCCCCGGGAACGCCCGGTTCATGTTCACGTTGTCGAGGGGAGAGAGGCGTGTGCCGGCCCGGCAGGCGCTTTCGCTCAACTGCGGGATCAGTACCACCAGCCCGGACATCGCGGCGGGATCAAGATCCGCGCAGAGCCGTTTCACCGCGACCTGGCCTTCGTACTCATTGCCGTGCGTCCCGCCGTTCACCGCCACCCCCGGAGCGTCGCCAGCCGCTCCGCGTACCACAGTCAGCGGCACAAGCGAATAGCCCCAGGCTGAGTCCAGGTGGAAGCCCAACTGGTAGTGGCGCTTGCCGGGGGTGTCGAAATCGACGGCCGAGAGGTCGTGCAGCAATATCGGTGATTCAGTCATGATTGGCAGTTTCCGCGAACAGTGTGCAGGGTGCGCTGTCCAGACCATCGAACAACCAGGGCATCAGCGTGACGCGCTGGAGCGCCGGCAGGTCCGCCGGCAAATGAGCATCCTCTATCAACAGGATGGGCCGGTGGGCATAGGTCGTGCAGCCCAGGAAGACCCGGTGTGCCTCGGCACCTTCCGCGTCATGGGTCAGGGCGGAGACGGAAGGGAAGTCCATGGCGAGGGCGCGCAGGGCAGGGAAGCGCTCCATCAGAAGTTCGGCCGCTGCCGGTCCAAAGCCGGGACCGTGGTCGACATAACGGCGCTCGTCCTGCCTGTGCCCGCCCCAGCCAGTTCGAAGCAGAAGGATGTCCGTGCCGGGCGAGGCCTTTGAGAGCGCGGGTTGCAGGTGATCCGGCAGGATCAGTTCCTCATCCAGGAGTGGCACGTCCAGAATGGCGGGAGATCGGAATAAAAACTCATCCAGGGCGTAATCCGTGATGGCACGCCCGGAAGGGTTGAAGTGGCGCGGCGCGTCCACGTGCGTGCCGGCGTGGTTGCTGGCCGTGAAATAAAACGAGTTGCAGGGATGCCCCTTCGCCAGGTCGTAGATCTGGTCGAGTTTCGGTTTGGGCAGCGTGGTGTAGAACGGGGTGTGCTCAGACAGGTTGTACGACAGCTTGATGAGCATCTTGGGCCATTCTAGCGAACGGCCTCAGCGCAGCGTCACCGTGCGGAGCCCAGTTTTCCACGGTATTGGAATGCCCCTGATTCTGTACGGCGGAGTCTGCATTAGCGATCGTGATGATGTACGTTTTTCAACAAATTGCTTCGCTTCTGTTGCGGTGTCTGGCACAATAAGACAATTAGAGCATTATGTCTGCTTTAGTCCAGAATCTACACCTCGACCTGATTGAGTTGCTCCTGGGTGAACACGCGGCCATCTTGGCTCTGTTTCGCAGCCTGGAGCAACGGCTGCCGGAGATGGGCCTGCGCGAGATGCAGGGGGCCGGCTATTCCGTCGAAGCCTTATTGATGGCCCACGCCATCGAGGAAGATGCGCTTCTTTTTCATTCGCTTCCGGAGAAGCGCGACAGCGTGAAGAGGACTCTGGACGCGATGTTCGGCGAACACAACGAGCAGCGCCGGCTGATGGAAGAGCTGCGTTCCGCAAAGACAACCCAAGCCGTACGGAAGCTTCTGAGCCAGGTGATGGAACTGACCCGCGAGCACTTCGCCGTGGAAGAGCGCGTCCTCTTCGAACTCGCCCGGAAGGTGCTGGGGAAGCGGAAACTGGAAGAGCTGGGAAGTGAGTTTGCGCGCCGCCGCGGCCTATCCACCGTATAGTTCATGCAGTCGACTGGGTTCATGCATTACCTTAATGGAATGCCTGTTCCCGACTGGGATCGTTACTACCTGGAAATCTGCCGCGTTGTCTCCAAGCGGAGCAAGGATCCTTCCACCAAAGTCGGGTGCGTGATCGTGGGGCCGGCGCATGAGATCCGGTCCACCGGCTACAATAGCCTGCCACGCCACGTCCGGGACGACGTGCCGGCCCGGTTGGAACGGCCGGAGAAGTACCTTTGGATTGAACACGCCGAGCGCAATGCCATCTACAATGCGGCCCGTGCCGGTACGGCGCTGGAGGGTTGCACCATTTATACCGACCTGATGCCCTGCATGGACTGCGCTCGCGCTATCGTCCAGGCCGGCATCATCGCCGTGGTCACTGACGAGACGCGCTTCCAGCAGTACTCCAGCGTGCAATACAACGAGCATTTTCAACGCACTATGGACTTGTTCCAGGAAGCCGGAGTGACCATTCGGACCGTCCCCTTCGATCCGCCTCCGGCTGAGTGAAGGTCCAGCGATCATCCAAGCCATCCAATGTAAGGATCTTGGCTTGCTGCCGGCAGGCCAATCTGGTATTCTTCGACTTCGGCGATGATTCATCTGCCCCAGCTCGACGCAAATTCGGATGAGCCTATCTACCGGCAGTTGCACGCCAGGATCAAGGCTTCCATCCGGGATGGCAGTCTGGCTCCCGGGGAACGCATCCCGCCCACTCGGGAATTGGCTGGCCTACTTGGCCTGAACCGGACAACCGTGGCGGCGGCGTACGAATTGCTCGAAGCCGAGGGGCTGATTCGCGGCCATGTCGGACGGGGCAGTTTTGTCGCGGGTCCCAATGATCCCGGTCCGGCGGCCTCTGGAGCTATGGAGTGGGAAGACCGGTTTGTCGCGAACCGGGCACCGGATCCGCCCGTGCCCGTGGCGGCTCCGGGTACCGATCTGATCAGCTTCACTTCCGCCCGGCCCGCAGCCGAACTCTTCCCTCTCACCGAGTTCCGCAACGCCTGCCGCGAAGTGATTGACGGGCCGGAAGCTGTTGAAATTCTGCAGTTGGGCTCGCCGTTGGGTTATGCCCCGTTGCGCGCCTACCTGCAGGGCCAGAAGCGCCCGGACGAGGACCTCTTAATTACCAACGGCTGCCAGCAGGCGCTGGACCTGCTGCAACGGCTTTTCACCCGGCAGGGCGATTGTGTCCTGGTGGAAGATCCCATTTACCCGGGTCTCCGCAACGTCTTTGCGCACGCGGGAGTACGGATTGTCGGTGTGCCGGTTGGCCCGGATGGCCTGGATGTTGAGGCGCTGCCTCGGCTGATCGCCAGGGAGCGGCCGCGTCTCATCGTCGTGACCCCGAGTTTCCAGAATCCCACCGGCGCGACCATGCCGCTGGCCGCCCGCCAGGCGCTGCTGCGAATCGCTCGCGAGAACCGGTTGGTGGTTGTCGAGAACGACATCTACGCCGAGTTGCGCTATCAGGGCGCGGAGCTGCCGTCGCTGAAACAGATGGACGATTCGGGCGACACCATCCAGATGAAGAGCTTTTCCAAGCTGGCGTTCCCCGGTCTGCGAGTGGGTTGGGTGACCGGTCCGCGGCCAGTCATCGGCCGGCTGGCGGAACTGAAGCAGTGGACGGACCTGCATTCCGACCAGTTGTCCCAGGCGGTGCTGCTGCGGTTTGCGCAGTCAGGCAGCCTGGAAAGCCACCGCCAGCGCATGGTGGAAGCGGGCCGGGCGCGGCTGCACGCCGTGTTGTCCGCCTGTGAACGGTATCTGCCGCAGGGCGCGCGGTTTACGCGTCCCCAGGGCGGCATGAATCTTTGGGTTCGTCTGCCGGATCCGCTGGATGCCTCGGAGTTGTTGCCGAAGGCGCAGCGGGCCGGAATGAGTTTTTTGCCCGGTCGCTACTTCGCGGTTTCGCGACAGGAGCCCGGCGCCTTGCGTCTGAGTTTTGCCGGATTGCCGCCGGAGCAGATTGAGACCGGATTGGCGATTCTCGGCCGGGTGTGTCAGGAAGAGTTGACGGCGGCCCGGGCCGCGCAGTCAGCCGGCCTGGCTCCGGTAATCGTATAAGCCCCGTACAGTATTGGCGGGTGTGGGCACAGAGTCTTGGAAGGAGACCTTAACATGATGTATCTCGACGAAGCTTTCCGCGTGAAAGTCGGCCTGGCCGAAATGCTCAAGGGCGGCGTGATCATGGACGTGACGGATGCCAAGCAGGCTGAAATCGCCGAAAAGGCCGGCGCCTGCGCGGTGATGGCGCTGGAACGTGTCCCGTCGGACATCCGCAAGGAAGGCGGCGTGGCGCGCATGGCGGCGATCAGCAAGATCCGCGAGATCATGGCGAACACCAGCATCCCGGTGATGGCCAAGGTCCGCATCGGCCACTTTGCGGAAGCGCGGGTCCTGGAGGCCCTGGAAGTCGACTACATCGACGAGAGCGAGGTGCTGACTCCGGCCGACGAAGAGCACCATGTCTGGAAACGCGACTTCAAGGTGCCCTTTGTCTGCGGCTGCCGCAACCTGGGCGAAGCGCTGCGCCGGATTGCCGAAGGCGCGGCCATGATCCGCACCAAGGGTGAAGCCGGCAGCGGCAACATTGTCGAGGCCGTGCGGCACATGCGGACAATCGTCAAGGAAATGAAGCAGTTGACGGTGCTGGGGCAGGAAGAACTGGTAGCCGAGTCGAAGAAGCACCAGGCGCCGCTCGAGCTCATCCAGTATGTCCACGACAACGGCAAGCTGCCGGTGCCGAACTTCTCCGCGGGCGGCATTGCGACTCCGGCGGATGCGGCCCTGGCCCGTCTGTTGGGCGCCGAGGCCGTGTTTGTCGGCAGCGGCATCTTCAAGTCCTCCGATCCCGAAACCCGCGCCAAGGCGATTGTGAAGGCCAACACCCACTACAACGAGCCCCTGGCCGTGCTGGAGGCGAGTGAAGAGCTGGGCGATGCGATGCCGGGTCTCGATATCCGCCAGATGGCGGAAGGCGACCTGATGCAGACGCGCGGCTGGTAACTGGCCAAGGCAAGAAAGAGGAACGTTCACGATGCTGATTGGAGTGCTGGCCCTGCAGGGCGACTTCGAGGCACATGGCGCGGCGCTGCGGCGTGCGGGCGCTGAGGTGCTGGAAGTTCGAACCAAAGCGGATTTGGCGCGGGTGGATGGTCTGGTGATTCCGGGCGGCGAGAGCACGACGATGCTCAAGCTGATGGGTTACTACGACTTATTCGAACCACTGCGCGAGTTCGGGGCCAGCAAGCCGATCTTCGGAACGTGTGCGGGCGCGATCCTTCTGGCCAGCGAGGTCATGAATCCTGCGCAGGCTTCGCTGAACCTGATCGATCTGGCGATTGAGCGCAACGCCTACGGCCGCCAGTTGGATAGCCGGGTGGTGAAGCTGAGCGGCCATGGATTGGAAGGGGATCCGGAACTGGAAGCCGTCTTCATCCGGGCGCCCATCATCCGCCGGGTGGGCGAAGGCGGCAAGATTCTGGCAACCTATCAGGACGATCCCGTGCTGGTGGACTATGGCCGCCATATGGTGGCGACGTTCCACCCGGAGTTGAGCAACGATTTACGCATCCACAGTCACTTTCTTGCGAAACTGGGGTAGTCCGCAGCTAAGTTGAGTGGAGATTAAGAGCTACCCGTGCGACGCATGAAAGTCCTGTTCGTATGTATCGGCAACGCCTGCCGCAGCCAGATGGCGGAAGCCTTTGTCCGGTCTTATGGGTCTGATGTGCTGGAAGTGGAGAGCGCGGGGCTGAGTCCGGCGTCGATGATTCCCGAGGTGACGCGCAAGGTCATGCTGGAGAAGGGCATCAAGATGGACGATCAGTTTCCGAAAGACGTAATGGAGCTGAAGCTGCATGACGTGGATCTGGTGGTGAACCTTTCGGGTGTCGCGCTGAGAGGCCTGCCGATCACTCGTTCCAGGGACTGGAAGGTGAAGGATCCGGTGGGTCAGAAGGAGTCGTTCCATCGCCAGATCCGGGACGAGTTGGAGAAGCTGGTGATGGCTTTGATTCTGGAAATGCGCAACCACCGGGAGTCGTGGCCGACCGGCACGGCAAGTGCTCCGCGGAGTTGACATTTGGGCCCTGAGTTGAAGATACTAAGACTGTTGTAAGCACATCGTGCGGATGTGGCGGAATTGGCAGACGCGCTAGATTCAGGTTCTAGTACTCGCAAGGGTGTGGAGGTTCAAGTCCTCTCATCCGCACCATAAAACGATCGCAAACTACAGAGATTCAGACGCCCTCCATCGGAGGGCATTTCTGTTTTTGGGGGATGGTCCCGGCAAGGGCCGGTCAAGGCCTCATGTGCATACTTCGCGCACCTTGCAGCCGACCGCTTCGATGACCTCGAGTTTGTTCGGGTCGATCACTTTGACCTCTGTTTCGTTGCCCACGAAAGTCGTGATGCGAATGTTCCTCAGCGGTGTTCGCAGTTTCACGTAGTTGGGTCCAAACTTGCCGGAGGCGCACCATTCCTCCAGGGCATATCCGGAATAGAGGTCCGAACGAATCCATGGGTCTTCCGGTTGAAGGCCTGCTTCCCGACAATGGCTATTGAACACGAAGCTGCGGTCGTTCAGGAAGGTCGTTTCGGATCGGACCAGATTGCAGTGCACGGTGTTGAAAGACACGACGGAATCCGTCAGGCTTCGGGCGTGTACCGCCAACAATCGCCGTCGGATGTCCTCCGTTGTCAGGCGGTGGAGCCGGTACGTTTCGGCATTCTGAATTCCTCTGTAGAGCACGGCCTCGCCTTGTTCCACAAATGGCTGAGTCTCGAGGTCGCCGAGGTGGTAGCTGCCGTGTTGGATCAGAATGAGGCGTTCGGCTCCAAGGGCGGCGGTATAGGCGTCCGCGTGGCGGTAAGCGGCGATCGGCGCAAGCACATCCGCAGATGAGCAGGCCACCCCGTTTGATAAGTAGAGAGGGGCCAGATTGCCGCGCCTGGCCTCGTTCCAGAATCTGAACAGCAGCTTCACCCGTGGACAGTCCTTCGAAGGATTGCCAAACCAGTAGTGTCGCCGTTTGTTTACGCCGGGATTAAAGATGTCAGGAACGATCCAGGAGTACTGGAAAAAATAGTCCCGCTCCGGCGGCGACATTGGTGAGTAGGCGAGTGGCCCAGCCGAGGCGAGCCACGGAACGACTTCAGCGCCAGCAGTGATCGTGGACGTCGAGAAGCTCAAATCCTGCCAGCCTTCACGGCCGCCTCCATTCTTATCGATAGGTCCGCGTCCACGGCGGAATGACGCGCCAGCTTCAAGAGCTTGCGCATGGCGGCGAGCTCGTCATGGTATTCCTGCATTCGCGCCTTGAAGGTCCGGCGGTCCTTGGTGCAGACCAGCGTCTGGGGTGAACCTGTGCGCACGGTCACGTGGGTCATATCGAGCCGGTGCCGGTCGATCATCTGATGCAGGTGGCGGCGGCGATCCTTGTTGACACGAAAACGATGAAGACTCTCGCTGGGATCGCGAGCAAAGGCGCGAAGCTCGCGGCAGTCCATGCAGGTGCAGGGGAGGTTGACCTCAAAACGCCAGTCTGTCGGAGGAGGAGGCGGAACCTCGCTGCGCAAAAGGAGGTATTCCGCGGCGCTGGTCCATAGTTGTTGGATGACTCGCGCAACGGCCGGGGGCATGGGATCCTGATCCGAGCAAAGTTGTTCGATCGCAGGGACGAGTAGGGTGACGGGGTGGAAGACCTCCAGGCGCGAGGCGAGCTTGGCTGCAGCTTCGTCGTGCAGCGTCCGCCCCCCGAAAAGTGACAGCGCCCCGAACAGGTTTGTGACGAATTGCGGCTTCAGATGCCCCGCTTTGACCCCGTCCGTCCTTGGCCAGTAGCGGCCCTGATCCCCTCGCTCAAAGGGATTGACGCCACGAGTTCCAATCGTGTCGAGCCCCTCAAGCGCGGCCTTGGCCACCTTCCGAAACGATGGCGGGGGATCGCTTGCGCCAAGCGCGAGTAGCAACTCCGCGCACTCGTCCGGCCGATCGCGGATGCGCATCTTGATCAGGGCCGCCAGGACCTCGGTGGCCTTCCTGGCTCCCAATGCGGCGGCCGCTGTCAGCAAGACTGTGTTTTCCGATCCGTCGAAGGTGGGGAAGACCGCCTCGACTATGAATTGCTCAAGCAGCGCCGGAGCCTTCAGTTGGGCGAGTGCGGAGATTACCGTTATTCGGTCGGCCGATTGCGGCTCCCGAGCCGCTGGGATGTAGGGTTGCGGCTGTGCGGGGGTGGGCCAGGCACGTACAATCCGCCGCGCTGCCGCGACAGCCTTGGCGTGGGCTGTCTGGCCTTCCGCCACCAATTGCTTCAAGTACGGGAGGGCCGCGACGGCGCCCGCTTGCAGCAGCACGTCGATCGTGCGTTTGGCAGGCCAGATTACGAGCGCCGCTCGATGATAAGACAGCTCATAGCTTGCTCCCTCGTTGCCGGTGGCCTCTGTGAGGCGCCTCTCATCCGGAGATTCGTTATCGAGTGCGCCGGCGGGCAGCAGTTCACCGGCACTGAGCGGAATGGGGCCAAACTCAACGGCCCTGTCCTCCGTGTCGCGCCACTCATCCAGGAATTGCCAGGTGTCATCGACGCAGACAGACTCGAAGTCTTCGGGCTCATCCTCATCCTCCTGTTCGTCGTCCCACTGGTCGTGGAAATACCCGCCCTCCAACTCGGCGGCCCCCGTTTCCACAATGTGGACGACCCCAAGATGTGCGACGCAATTCGCGCGGCCCGCCGCTTGCACCAGCGCTTGCGCTCTGGCGGCGTCCGCGCCCTTCAGTGAAGCGAAGGCAAGGCCTGCCGGGCTGTAGTGGTGTTCCAGGAGCCATGCGATCTTGAAGGGCGCCGCGGGTGACTTCCAATACGCTTCGAGGATCATCGCCGCATCGGCGACCTGCGGCTCGTAGTTCGGTGCCTTCAGAAGCTGCCGCTTGCCCTTGGACCCCTCGTGAATCAGGTTGTAGAGCAGGCAAACCCGATGACCGGCCTGAACCGGCAGGACTTCATGTTCGCAATCGGAATAGAAGGCGGCGAAGGAGACTTCGGAAGGATCAGTGGCATGGGTCTCGAGCGTGACTTGCCGGTCCGCGTGACGGATCCGGAGGGCCCCGCCGCGATGGAAGGTGGGCAGTGTCACAACCAGGGTCCCGAACATCCCGGTTGTCTTTTCGGTATCACGGTGAGGGAGGAAGAACCCGCCGCGGTCATAGACAAGCATCTTGTAGAGTTCGGCTGAGACGGATTTGCCGTGGCAGCCAAGCCCGTCAATGACCTTCGCAAGAATGCTGTCGAAACTGGCGGCCCAGGATTTGCCGCTAACCTTTACCGCGTCTGGAGCAATCTGCCAGACCTTGCGCACGGAAGTGTCGACAATTGTGTCCGCGCCACGTCCGTAAGGCGCCCGGACCGCGTGTTGCAGCATCGCCTGGATTTGCGGGACGGGTATCGGGAAAGATAGCGCGCCTGCACCCTCCACCTCCACTCGTGGCATGGGGATCTCGAGCGTTCCGGCTACGAAGAACTCACCCGGGCGCCTAACGCCCGACAGGATGGCCTCAAGGGGCTGCAGTTCCCGGTTGTACTCGACCTCAATGTGTTTCATGGCGCGATGGAGATAGGTCTCGATGGACCAAACGAGTCAAGAAGTTATCATTTTACTCGTCCTGGAATTCCCTCTCAGCGCGATGGGCGCTGATCCCCCGCCGCGGCAGTTTTCAGCCGGATGAGGCTCCTCGCGTTCGAGCGGCCTGTTGTAAGTGCGAGAATTGTGGCGGCGCTTGAACCAACATGCAATGGGGCTTCCGATCTCTGGCCGTTTTGTGGACCCTGCTCCCCGTGGCCTGGGCGTTGGATCCCACTTACGCCCTTTCGCAATATCACAAGCGCAACTGGCAGGTGCAGGACGGCCTGCCCCGGAACTACGTCATGTCCGTCGAGCCCTCGTCCGATGGTTACCTGCTGGTGGGTACGGACGAAGGGCTGGCGCGCTTTGACGGCGTCCGGTTCGTTCCCTTCGATCCGCAGCCTGGTCTTGGGCTGGCACGGCGCTGGATTGGCGCGCTGGCCAGCGCTCGCGATGGCAGCCTCTGGGTGGGCACGTTTGACGGCTGGATTTACGAGTATCGGGACGGCCGGATCCAGACGAAGTTCCATGCGGGCGGCACGGTTTTCGCGCTGCTGGAGGATCGGACAGGACGGATCTGGGCGAGCACCCGGACCGGGGTAATCCGGTCCGATGCGGGGCAGTTTCATGCCGTGGCCGGACTCACGCGTCCGCCCGAAACGGCATGGAATGTCCTGACGCAGGACGGTGCCGGCGCGGTCTGGGCGGTCACCCTCGATGGGTTGTTTTGTGTCCGCAACAATACCGTCTCCCAGGTGCTGTTTGATGCCAGGATCTCGGGCGAGCCGTTGGCTGTGGAAGCGGACCATTCGGGCGTCGTCTGGGTAGGGACGTCGCGCGGCTTGAGTCGCATTGACGACGGCGTGCGCACCCCGGTGGCTGGCGTTCCGGGGCCTGTCGTCAGCATTCTGGAAGACCGCGATGGCGTGGTTTGGGTTGGATCCTGGGGCCTGGGCGTCTTTCGAGTGCGCGGCAGCCGCGTGGACTCCTGGTCGGCGCGCGATGGATTGCCGGACGACTTCATCCGCACCCTGCACGAGGACGCGGAAGGAAACCTGTGGATCGGCACCCGCGGCGGCGGCCTGGTGCGCTGCAAGGATACGCCTATGGTTCCTTATGGCCTGCCGGAGGGGTTGGGCGGCAACTACGCCACCACCGTGGTGAAAGCGCCCGATGGGCACCTTTGGTTCGGGACCTGGCGGGGCGGGCTCTACCGGCTGAAAGGGAACCGCTTCGAGGCCCAGGCGACGCCGGTGCCGGCGCTGTACTGTTCCGTGCGGGCGCTGGCGATCGACCCCGCCGGTCATCAATGGATCGGCAACTGGGAGGGACTGTTCGGTTTCGATGGCAAACGCTATGTGAACTACGCTCCCACGGGGTCCCCCTACCACCTGGTGAGCGCGATGCTGTTCGATCGCCAGGGCCGTTTGTGGCTAGCGACATCGAACAACGGCGTCTACCTGTTCCCGGCCGGCGACGCATCAAGGCCGCTGGCTTCGTTTCTGCCGGGTACTGAAATTCTCAGCCTGTTCGAGGATTCTCAGGGGCGCATCTGGTACGGGACTCCGCAGGGGCCCGGTGCCCTGACGTTGGGTGCCGCGCCGAACGTCGCTCCCGTCACCGGAGTGCCCGTCGAAGGCGTGTCGGCCATTACCGAGGACGCCAAAGGCCGCATCTGGGCGACGTCGCTCGGCGGTTCGCTCTATCGCGTTGCACCAGGCTCCCCCGTGGTGATTGGCGAGGCGCAGGGGCTGCCAGGGTCGCCCCTCTACCGCCTGCTGGACGACGGGGCCGGTGGGCTATGGGTGAGTTCGGCCAAAGGGATTCTGCGCATTGAATCGGCACAGATGACTGAGCTGCTGGCTGGGCAGCGCAAACGGCTGGAGGTCGCCCTCTTCGACCAGGATGATGGAATGCGCACGCCGGAGTGCCACCATGTCTCCCAACCGGCGGGCTGGGCCGATCCGCGGGGCGGCGCCTGGTTTCCCACGACCCGCGGTTTCGTTCTCGCGGTGAGCCGCAGAATGGGCCGCACTCCGCCGCCGAAGGCTCGAGTGGAAGAGGCGATCTGGGACAACCACGCTGTGCCCCCTGGCGGTTCCTTACGCCTGGATCCAGGCTCGCATCCGCTGGAGATTCACTTCACGGCCCTGCGATTCGCCTGGGCGGAGAAGATCCGCTTCCGCTACCGCATGGAAGGCCTGGATCCGGATTGGATCGAGACGGGGCAACTGCGGTCAGCCCGCTATGGCCGCGTGCCTCCGGGCCATTACCGCTTTCTAGTGCAGGCGCGCATGCCGGGCGGGGAATGGAGTACGCAGGCCGCCGAACTCGCGGTGGAGCAGGCTCCGCGGTTCTATCAGACCGGCTGGTTCACCGCGTTGCTGCTCCTGTTCTCGATTGGTGTCGCCTCGGCGCTCTACCGCTGGCGGATCCACATCATTCGCGGACGCTACTCCGCGGTGTTGGCGGAGAGGAATCGAATCGCGCGGGAGTGGCACGACACGCTGCTGGCCGGATTCGCCGCCATCACCTGGCAATTGGAGGAGACTCTGTCGCGACTGAAGGAGATGCCCGCCCAGGCCGAGGCGACGGTGGAACTGGCCCTAAAGATGGTGCAGCACTACCGGGCCGAGGCACGCAGCGTGATCTGGGATCTGCGGGAAAGCCGGCTGGATTCCGAGACGCTGGCCAGTGCCGTCCAGGGGGCGCTGGAGCAGATCGCGGCTGGATCACCGGTGGCGATCTCGGTTGAGACGCAGGGCACGGTCACGAAACTCAAGGATGAGCTGGAGCGGAACGTCCTGCGGATCTGCCAGGAGGCGGCCTCGAATGCGAAACGCCACGGGCGCCCGCGGCGGATCAGCGTCGAACTGGTGTATCGGGCCGGCGAACTCCAGGTGAGGATTGAGGATGACGGCGCCGGGTTCATTCCCAGTGAAGTGATCGGGCTCTCGCGCGGCCACTTTGGACTGGCCGTCATGGCGGAGCGGGCCGAGCGATTCGGCGGAAGGTTGAAACTGACCAGTGAACCAGGACAGGGTACCATCGTAGAAGCGGTCATCCCCACGACGACCGCCGGCACCCTGAAATGACTGAAGCGGTCCGCATTCTGCTGGTCGAAGATCAATCCATCGCGCGTCTCGCGTTGCACACCATCATCGATCCCCGCCCGGATATGAAGATTGTCGCCGAGACGGGACGAGGCAATGAAGCGGCCGATCTCTTCGATCTGCACCTGCCGGATGTAGTGATCATGGATCTGCGGCTGCCGGGCCAATCGGGGTTTGAGGCCATCCGCATCATCCGCAAGAAACATGCGACGGCGCGGATTCTCGTCCTGACGAACTACGAAGGCAGCGAGGACGTCCATCGCGTGCTGCAGGCCGGGGCGATGGCGTACCTGACCAAGGACACGGGCAAGGAAGAGCTGATCCAGGCGATTCTGGCTGTTTCGCGCGGCAAGCGTTATCTGCCGTCGTCCGTGGGGGCCCTGCTGGCTGAGCGTATGCCCGGCTCCGAGTTGACTGAACGGGAGCAGGATGTCCTGCGGCTGCTGGCCAAAGGCGCCAGCAATCGAGGGGTGGCCGAGTCGCTGGGCATCTCAGAGAACACGGCGCGCATCCACGTGACGCATATCCTGCAGAAGTTGGGCGTGGAAGACCGGACGCAGGCTGTCATTGCGGCCATCCAGCGCGGCATCGTCCACGTGGATTAGGCGGCCAGTTATGGCTCCGGGCCGCATAGTCCAAAATGACTAGACACCCATAGTCCATTGGTCAGTTGAATGAATTTTCGCCATCTGTCAGTGTCAAGGGTGTTATTGGACGACCGGGACCATGAGGTCTGAATCCATGTGGAAATCCGATTTGACCCCGCTTCGCACACTGGCTCCGCCACGGGCTGGGTGCCGCCACAGCGGTAGCCGCCTGGCGGCGCATTTCTCCGTGAGAGTGGCCCGTTAAGCCGCCATGAACTGTTCTCTCAGTTCGAGAACGATGCCGCGGCCCGTTTCCTTGAACCTGCCTGCCCCGATTGAACCGGGCTTCTATCCCCTCTCCAGCCTTTGTTTTGAATTGAGCTTGTGGGCCTCGCCCAGAGCGCGAACGGCCAAAGGACCGCTGCTCCCATGAAATCTTCCGCGTTTGTCTTCCTCTCGATCCTCAGCCTGCTGCCGGCAGGCGCCTGGGCCGCTCCGCCTGAGGGCTACCAGTTGAAATGGGCCGACGAATTCGAGGGCTCAAAAGTGGATCTCTCGAAGTGGGTGTACCGGACGGACTCCAAGCACTGGAGCACCCAACGCCCCGAGAATGTGATCCAGGAAAAGGGTCGGCTGGTTCTGCTCCTGAAGAAAGAAGAGGCCGGCGGGATGCACTACACGGGCGCCGGCGTGATCTCCAAACCCAACTTCCGCTTCGGCTATTACGAGAGCAAGTTTCGCGTGCTCGCCGGCAAGGGCTGGCACTCCTCGTTCTGGATGATGGGCCACGACGGTTCCGGCAGCACGGCCACGACGGCGACGGCGCTGGAGCTCGATGTGATTGAGAACGACTCCATCGACCTGACCTCCTACGGCACGACCACCCACAAGTGGCAGGGCCAGCACACCAGCCACGGCCACAAGAAGGTGGCGCTCTCCACGCTGGCCGATTTCCACGTATTTGGATGCGAATACAGCGAGACCTCAGTGAAGTACTTCCTGGATGGCACGCTGGTGCAGACCGTGGACCTGGCCGGACTGCCGCACAGCGACCTGAGTATCTGGCTCACCTCCATTGCTTCGCAATTGGGCAAGACCGATGCCGTGGATGACTCGAAGCTGCCGGGCCGTGTCGAGTACGAATACGTTCGCTTCTACGAAAAGGGCAAGTGACCATGCAACGCGAAGACGGCGTACCGGGTACGCGCGTGGAACTCACCATTCCGCTGGAGGCGGATCTGGCCATCATTGGCGGCGGCCTGGCCGGGACGTGCGCGGCCATCACGGCGGCGCGGGCCGGCCTGCGCGTGGTGCTGATTCAGGATCGTCCGGTGCTGGGCGGCAATGCCTCCAGCGAAGTGCGGCTCTGGGTTCTCGGCGCCACCTCGCACATGGGCAACAACAACCGCTGGGCGCGCGAAGGCGGCGTGATCGACGAGATTCTTGTCGAGAACCTGCACCGCAACCCGGAAGGCAACGCCCTGATCCTGGACACGATCCTGCTGGAGAAGGTGGTCAGCGAACCGGGCATCACGCTGCTGTTGAACACGGCTGTGCATGAGGTGGAGAAGTCCGGGCCGGATACGATCTCGACCGTGCGTGCCTGGTGCAGCCAGAACAGTACCGCTTATGTCGTGACAGCGCCGCTGTTCTGTGACGCCTCGGGCGACGGCATTGTGGGGTTCCTGTCCGGCGCTGCATTCCGCATGGGCGCCGAGCCGCGTTCCGAGTTCGGCGAGGGGTTCGCGCCGGACGCCGGCTATGGCGAACTGCTGGGGCACTCGATGTACTTCTATTCGAAGGATACGGGGCGTCCGGTGAAGTACACGGCTCCGTCGTTCGCGTTGAAGGACATTACGACGATTCCCCGGTATCGGGATATCAAGGCCAGCGATTCGGGCTGCCGCTTCTGGTGGTTCGAGTATGGCGGACGGCTCGACACGGTCCACGAGACGGAGAAGATCAAGTGGGAGCTGTGGCGCGTCATCTATGGCGCGTGGGATTACATCAAGAACTCCGGCCGGTTTCCCGAGGCCGGGAACATGACGCTGGAGTGGGTCGGGACGATTCCTGGAAAACGCGAGAGCCGCCGGTTTGAGGGCGACTACATCCTCACCCAGCAGGATCTCGTCGAGCAGCGGATTCATGCGGACGCCGTGGCGGCGGGCGGCTGGGCCATGGATCTCCATCCGGCCGACGGCGTGTACAGTCCGCTGTCACCGTGTACGCAGTGGCACTCCAAGGGTGTGTATCAGATCCCCTATCGTTGCCTGTATTCGCGCAACATCCGCAACCTGTTTCTGGCCGGGCGGATCATCAGCGTGTCCCATGTGGCCTTCGGCTCGACGCGCGTGATGGCCACCTGCGCCCACACCGCCCAGGCGGTCGGCATGGCCGCGGCGCTCTGCAAGCGGACGGGCGTGAACCCGGCAGAGGTGGAGATTCCCTCATTGCAGCGCGAGTTGCTGCGGGCCGGGCAGTATATTCCAGGCGTGGCGCTGCAGGATCCGGAAGACTTGGCGCAGAGTGCGTCGGTGGAGGCATCCAGTTCTTTCCAACTGGCGGAGCTCCCGCCGAATGGGGAGACCGCGACGCTGGAGCTGTCGCGCGCCATGCTGCTGCCTGTCCAGGCAGGCAGGGCTCCGGACATCACCTTCTTCGTGGATGCCGCACAGGCGACTACGCTCGAAGTCGAGTTGAGGTGCAGTGCCCGGGCAGGGAACTTCACCCCGGACCAGGTGCTGTTCCGGCAATCCATCGAACTGCCGCCCGGCGCAAGCCAGCCGGTCACCATTGCACCGGACACCCAACTGGAAGCACCGGCCTACCTGTTCTACACGCTGCTGCGGAACCCCGCTGTTTCCGTGCGGCTTTCGTCGGCCCGCGTGACCGGCGTCCTCAGCCTGGCGCAGTCGATGAACGCGGCCGTGGCCAAGGGGACGCGCCAGGAACCGCCGGAAGACAGCGGCATCGACTCCTTCGAGTTCTGGCTGCCGGCGCGCAGGCCTGGCGGCTTGAATCTGGCCTTACGGGCCGAGCCGCCGTTGGCAGCCTTCGGAGCCTCCAATGTGAAGAACGGCATCGCCCGGCCGGAGAGGCAGCCCAATGCGTGGGTTGCGGAGCCGTCGGACCCTGCGCCACGGTTGACCCTCACGTGGCCGGAACCCCGGACGATCGCCCGGGTCGAGCTCGCGTTCGACACCGACTTTGATCATCCACTTGAGTCTGTCCTCTGGGGCCACCCTGAGCGTGACATTCCGTTTTGCATCCGCCACTACCGGCTGCTGGAGGCGGGGGGGACAGTACTGCACGAGTGTACGGAGAACCATCAGACGCGAAACTCCGTCACTCTTGATGCTCCCGTGACGACGACCGCCCTGCAGTTGGAGATCATTTCCACGCACGGCGCGCCCGCGGCCGTCTTCGAGGTGAGGTGCTACTCCAGATGAACCGCAATCAAGACCGCGCCTCCGGATGTCCGAAAGAGTAATCCATGATCCTGCTGCTTTCCCTGCTAGTCCTGACCGCCGGAGACACCAAGCTCACCATCACGCCGGACCCGGTGCGCATTTCTCTGGAACGAGGCGGCGCGACCATCGCGGCCTCACATCCCACCGGCAGCCTGCTGCTCGGCGACCCCGATAAACCCGAGCCCGCCTCCGTCGTCTCCGAAGCGTACAACCAGCAGGGCCACCGCGTGCTGTCCGTGCGTACGGCATCCGGCCTGACTGCTACGGTGACCATCGCGCTCACGCCGAATCAGGCGGACCTCATCGTGCGGCCCACGATCCCCGGAGCGGTGCTGCTGCGCTTCGCGCCTCTCAGCCCCGGCTTCGGACTGGCCGATCATGCGGTCACCCATCGGGACTCGTTCGATACGGACATTACGGGCTATCGCAACGATCGTTATCTCTCCGGTACAGGACTCACCCGTCTCATCTCGAACTTCACCTTCTACCCGAAGCAGCGCTTCGGCTTCCTGGTCTGGGATCCCGGCATCAAGATGGTCCGCAGCACGTCGGAAGAGTGCCTGCAGGGCGTCCGGAATGTGACCTCGGAGGTTCGCTTCTCCCTGTTCACTGGTTCGCCGGCCGAGATCTACCGCCAGTTCCTGGAATCGCGCAACCTGTACGGCTATCCGGTGATGAAGCCCAAGTACGATTTCTTCGGCGTAGGCTGGGAGGCCTTTGGAGCGCTCGCCTGGGATACGAACTACAAGACCGTGGCTGAGAATGTCGGGCAGTATCTGTCCCTGGGATTCCCGCTGAAATGGATGGTTGTGGGTTCGGGCTTCTGGCCGCGCGACGACAAGCGCTTCCACGAGACCACCAGCTTTGGCATGTACGACAAGACCCTTTACCCGGATCCACGCGCCTTCATTGCGCAGTTCCACGCCAAGGGGCTGAAGTTCTTCCAGGGCCTGCGCACCACCTTCATCGTCGACGGGCCGTACAGCGAAGAGGGTGTTCGCAACGGTTATTTCGTCGAAGAGAATGGCCGCCCCAAGGTGTATCAATTCGGTTGGCCCAAGAGCCCAACTTATTTCCTGGACTGGCGCAAGCCGCAGGCGGTCGCCTGGTTCGCTGACCTGACTCGTAAATGGACCGCCTATGGCGTCGACGGCTATAAGGAAGATGTCTTCGGGTATGGCAAGTACACGCTGGGCGATGACAAACTGGATCCCGTCAATGCGGCGCTGATGCGCGAAGGCCTCTTCATCATGGGCCGCAATGCCTATCTCGCTTCGCCGGCCGACCTGCACCGCCTGAACGATTTCAACTTCAATCAGAATCAGGATCGCGGGCCCGTGAATGCCTTGGCCTACGGCTACTCGGGCTTCCCGCTGGTGTACCCCGACATCGTCGGCGGCACCTTCGGGGAAGGGCACTTCGACCTGAAAGTGACGCCCCGCATGCGGCAGTACATGAAGCGCAATGCCATGTGGGCGGCCCTGCATCCTTCGATGAGCATGGGGCAGGGGCCCTGGACCTTCGGCGACCCTGAGGTCGAAGCCGTCCTCCTGCAGGCCGCGCAGCTCCACGACCGGCTGCAACCGTACTTCTACTCGCAGGCTGTGCGGTTCTACCTGGACGGGTATCCCTGGTCTTTCACTCCGCTGCCCGTTGCGTTTCCGAACGATCCGCAGGTCTACGGCCGCGAGAATGACAAGGTGCGCGGGTATGAGTGGATGGTCGGCGATTCGCTGCTGGCCACGCCCCTGTACGGGGATGACTACGAGACCGCGACTTCTCGCGACGTCTACCTGCCGGCTGGCGCTTGGATGGAGTACGACTCGGGCCAGCGCCATCAGGGGCCGGTTGTCCTGAAGAACTTCGCGCTGCCCGTTGGCCAGACTCCGCTCTTTGTTGGCGGTACCGGCATCGTTGTTGAAAAGAAGGGCGATGGGCTGGTGGCTCGAATCTATCCCGTCACTGATCGCGCCGAGTCGCGCTTCATCCACCCCGACGGCACTTCAGTGTCCAACCTGCGAGTCCAGGTCTCCGATTGGAAGCGAGTCACCGTGAAGTGTTCCACCGGCGCCAGTTGCACCGGCACCTGGCAGCGGCACGCCTTTGAGTTCCCCATCCGGCCTGGCGAGAACTATGAAATCCAATGAGGCGCAGTTCGCGCCGCCGCCCGCCCGTGCTCCGGATGCGCCGCGCACCTGGTCCAACCTGCGCTGGTGGATCACAGCCCTGCTGTTCTTTTCCACGGTCATCAATTACATGGACCGGCAGAATCTGTCGATCCTCGCCCGGACGATCCAGAACGACCTGCACATCACGGATATGCAGTACGGATACGTCGTCCAGGCGTTCCTGCTCGCCTATACCATCTCCTATCTCTTCGCCGGCCGGTTGACCGACAAGCTGGGCACGCGGGTCTCGATGGCCTGCTTCGTGATTTGGTGGTCGCTGGCCGATATGCTCACGTCGTTCAGCCGCAGCGTCGTGTCGCTGGGCGTTTTCCGTTTCCTCTTGGGCATCGGCGAACCAGGGAATTACACCGCCGCGCCCAAGGCGGTCTCCGAATGGTTCCCGGCCCGCGAGCGCGGTCTCGTCATCGGCATCTACACCGCTGGGGCTACTCTCGGCGCAACCATCGCGCCGCCCCTGATTGCCTACCTGTCGGCGCACTTTCATTGGCGCTCGGTGTTCCTGTTCACCGGGTCGCTCGGCCTCATCTGGGTCGTGCCCTGGCTGTGGCTCTATCGCAAGCCATCCGAGCACCCACGCCTGGGCGACGACGAGCGGCAGTTGATCCTGGACGGCGGCAACGCCTCTCCGGAATCGGAGGCCATGCCGCCGGAAGGCCGCTGGCGCCATATCCTGGGCCGTAAGGAAACCTGGCTGCTGATGGTCAGCCGCATGATCACTGACCCGGTCTGGTATTTCTACCTCTTCTGGTTTCCGAAGTACCTCACGGATGCGCGCCACCTGAGCCTGGCGGAGGTCGGCAAGATTGCGTGGCTGGTCTACCTGGCTGCGGACATCGGCTGCATCACCGGCGGCTATCTCTCGGGCCTGCTCATCAAGCGTGGTGTCGCCCCTGCCCGCAGCCGCATCTGGGTGATGGCCGGCGCGGCCCTGTTCCTGCCTCTCAGCCCGCTCATCAACTCCGCCTCTTCTCCGTTGATGGCCGTCGGCATCGCCGCTACGGCGGCCTTTGCCCACCTCGCCTGGCAGATCTCCCTCGGAGCGCTGATCGTCGATCTCTACCCGAAACCTGTCGTTGGAACCGTCTTCGGACTGGTCGCGGCCGGATCCGGCTTCGGCGGGATGCTTTCCACTAATCTGATTGGACGCGCTGTAACTTACTGGTCTTATGCCCCTGTTTTCATTGTGATGGGGGTTCTGCACCCGATCGCCTTCCTGCTCGTGCGTGGGATTCGGGACAGAAATGCCGCTGCGGGCCACATTCCGGTTTCGAGCTGACCCGCCCGGGTCACAGCGGGAAAGTCCGCGGTACGGCAGATTCAGCGCGCTGAGTTTTCTAGGATAATTTCCGCGCCGAGCTACAGCGATTGGCCCCAAGGGCCGATCAAGGGGATGTGGCAAAGCGACGTGGGTTTCGAATCAGCCTCTGGGTGGTATGCACCGGCCTCGTTCTGACGCTGGGTATGCTCAGTTGGCGGCCGGAGTGGATCGTCCTGGTTGCTCCGGGCGTGCGTGTGACCAGCGCCTACTGTTCCCGCTGGAAGGCGGCGACGGATGAGCGCATCCTGCTGTCGCAGGGTGCCGCCGCTCAGCGCATCGGCGCCGGCAGCAAGCTGCTGCGTACGGACGCCAAGCTGGAACTGTGGCAAACCCCTCATGGAGAGTATTGGATCCCCGGTGGCTCGTCCACCGTCCTGTTCACTCTGTTGGCCCAGCAGGAACGGCTGATCTACGGGCTCGTCCCCAAGGGTGGAACCGTTATTGATTGCGGGGCGCATGTCGGGGTGTTCACCAAGGCCGCGTTGGCCAAAGAGGCGGCGAAGGTGATTGCAGTGGAACCCGCTCCCGAGGCTCTGGAGTGCTTCCGCCGGAATCTCAAGTCTGAGATCGCCGATGGGCGTGTCGTCATCGTACCCAAAGGAATCTGGGACAAGGACGGAGAACTCACCTTCTTCCTGAATGGAAACGGGGACGCCGCCGATAGCTTTGTCACGCATGGGGACAGCTCGAAGAAGACAATTGTACCCGTCACCACGCTGGACACCATCATGGCCGAGCAACAGCTCACTTCCGTAGCCCTGGTGAAGATGGACGTCAAAGGCGCCACCAGCCGGGCCTTGACCGGCGGTAAGCTGATGATCGCGAAGTATCATCCTCACCTGGCGCTGGCCACCGAAGAGCCGCCGGAGGACCCCGCCTCGCTCACCGCCCAGGTGGATCAGTTCAAATCCGGTTATAAGGCCATCTGCGGCCCGTGCTTCCTGATCGAGAAGGAAGTCCGCACCGACGTGATGTTCTATCAGTAGCCGTCCGCCTGTTACGACAGATTCCTGCCTCCCCTCGCCGTGTCGCGGGCAGCTAAAGTGGTGCTAGGGCGTCACTGGCCGCGCGACTCGCTCTGCGTCGATCGCGGTCAACGCTTCATTCGGGCCGCTCCCTCACTCCGGCCCGGGGAAGGAATCACTCATGTCGAAAAAGATCCTGATGCTCGTAGGTGACTTCGTGGAGGACTACGAGGTCATGGTGCCGTTCCAGGCGCTGCAAATCGCCGGGCACCAGGTGGACGCAATCTGCCCTGACAAGAAGGCCGGCCAGACGGTCAGAACCGCCATCCACGACTTCGAAGGCGATCAGACCTACACGGAAAAGCGCGGCCACAACTTCACCCTGAATGCCACGTTTGCCGAAGTGCGCGCGGAAGACTACGACGCGCTGGTAATTCCGGGCGGCCGTGCGCCAGAGTATCTGCGCTTGCACGAGAGCGTCCTGGAGATCGTCAGGCATTTCGCCGGCGCCAGGAAGCCCATAGGCTCCATCTGTCACGGTGCGCAAATCCTGACGGCCGCCGGCGTGGTGCGTAATCGGAAGGTGAATGCCTACCCGGCGTGCGCGCCCGAAATTACGGCGGTCGGGGGCGAGTACGTCAGCCTGCCTTTCGAAGGCGCAATCACCGATGGCAACCTGGTGACGGGTCCTGCCTGGACGGCGCATGTCGAGTGGCTCAAGCAGTTCCTTGCCGTGCTGGGCTGAACGCTGCGTCTCCCATTAAGGCAGGTTGGCCAGGCCGGCCTGCCTCAAGAGACCTTCGTACCGCGGGTCGCTCCTCAGTCCGTCATAGCGAGGATCCACCTTCACGCCGAGCATCAGCGTCACCCTCTGGCGGATGGCCTTCTCCAGAAGTTCAAACGCGATGTCGTTCTTGCCCAGTTCAATCGCGACAAACACGATGTTGGGATTTCCCTGATCCGCGTCGAGCAGGCGCTGCAGCTGCTCACGGGCGGCGCTCCGGCCGCGAATCCAGGCCACTTCCGCGGACATCTCCTGTTCGCTGAGACGCGCCATCCTCATCTCCGCCTCCGCTGCGCCGGGCTGGCCCAGAAAGCGGTAGCACAGTGCCAGGTAGTAGTGGGCCAGCGAGCAGGACGGGTCTCGAGCCAGCACGCCGCGCAGCAGATCCCGAGCCACCTCGAACCGCCGGCCATAGAACGGTACCTGGGCCTCCTGCAAGGCCAGGATCGGTGAAGCCGGATCCAGCAGCCGCGCTCGCTTCATCAGCGCCCCAGCCTCGCCCAAGCGCCCCAGGCGCATCAGCATGCTTGCGTAGCCCTGCATGGCCCGCACGCACTTGGCATCGAGTTTCAGGGCCTGCTGGAACTCCGCTTCGGCGTAGGTCCACTTGCGGTCGGAAGCGAATAACACGCTGCCCAGCACCGCATGCGCTAACGGCAGGCGGTCGTCGAGTTCGATCGCCCGGCGTGCCTGCGTCCTGGCTTCGCTGAATGCCGCTGAGGGATTGACCCTGTCGAACTCTCCTTTGAAGGAAAGGGCATCCGCCAGGCCGGCATGGGCCGTGGCCGAATGCGGGTTCGTTTCGACGGATTTGCGGAACCAGGACTCCGCCCTCCGCAGTTCGGGCTGTGAAAGCTGGCTCCAAAGGTGACGGGCCGCCAGGGAAGCGCGTTCAGCTTCGCTGGGCACCGCTGGCGAATTCGAGACGTGCACCATCAGTGTCGGCAGCAGGGCGAGCCCCAGCGCGACCACGATGGCCTGCCACCGCAGCCGTTGCGGACGGGTGTCGATACTCAGCGGGCGTCCCGACAGATAGGCGGCCAGATCGTCCGCCAGCGCCCGCGCATTCTGATAGCGGTCCTCCGGCATCTTGGCCATGGCGTGCCGGATGATGGCGTCCAGCACCGCATCCGCGCCGCCGGTCAGTTCCGAGAGGATTGCCCCCAGAGAATAGACGTCGGACGCCGGCGTGAGGGGGCCGCCGCCGGTCTCTGCGAGCGGCTCCTCTCCGCCCGTCAACAGCCTGGCGATGCCGAAATCCAGCAGCTTCGGATGCCCATCCAGGTCTACGAGGATATTGCCCGGTTTCAGGTCGCCGTGGATCATCGCCCGGTCGTGGGCCGCGGCCACCACCCGGCAAACCTCCTGCAACAGCCGTACACGGCCGCGAGTGTCCAGGGCATGCTCCTCGCAGTAGTCGGCGATGGTAGGACCCTCGATGTACTCTATGGCGAGGTAGGCTGACCCGTCAGGCGTCTCGCCGGAGTCGAGTATCCGCGCGATGTGCGCGTGGTTCAACTGCTCCAGTATTCTGCGCTCCCGGTCGATGCGGGCCAGATTCGCAGTGCTTGCGATGTCGCTCCGCAGCAGCTTGATGGCGACCAAATGCCCGGATTCCGCCCGGACGGCGGCATACACCACACCCATTGCTCCACGCCCCAGCAGCGCCAGCATCCGGTAGCCAGGGACCTTCGGAAATGCGCCGCGAGCGGTGAACAGCAGCGATTCATTGCTCAGTTGTGTAGGCATAGCCCATCCCCCTCCAAGACAGCCCATTCCAGACCGGAGCGGGATTGTTCCGCCACAGGGTGCGGCCGGTCCAGCTAGAGGAGCCGTGGCAATCCCTCCTCCCGTGCTGCTTTGCCTTGTGTTCGCCATGGAATCCAAGGCCTCCGCTCATCGGGAGTTGCCAGCGGGATCCGCTCAACGCGTCCCGAGCCGCGTCTCTCCCCAGGGCTGCCTTACCAGTAGTGAGGGAAACCCTCAAACCGTTTCACCCGCGATAGGCCGGCCCGGACGCAAAACAGCCACCCGCAACCAGGAGTCCTGGCCGCGAGTGGCTGCGTGTCACGTCACAGTTCTCAGCGAACCTTCGAAACCGTGCCCGCTACGACTTCGTCGAACTCCACATTGTGGACCGTCAGCATCGTCCCCATCGCCCGGTCGAGTGCCGCGCGAGCCTTCCAATAGCTGCTCTGCGCCGTCGCCTCCGACGAGCGCGCCTGCGTGAGATCGCGCTGATACTGGATCACCAGGAACGTGGTCGAGGCGCCCACGCCCAGCTTCTCCTTTTCCGCATCCAGGGTCTGTTCCTCCAGAATGCGCTCCTGCCGGGCGGATTCATAGCTCGCCCGCGCCTCTTCCACCGCAATCTGCGCGTTGCGGATCTCCAGCCGCGCCTGCTTCTCCAGTTGCTTCAGCCGGATCTCCTGCTGCCGCACCTGAATCTGGTCGCGCGTCACATCGGCTCGCGCCGCCCGGTTGAGAATCGGGACACTAAACTGCACCGCCACCCCATAATCCGGGAAGTTGCGCTGGAACACCTGCCCCAGGGCATCGCCGTACCCGCCGATGAAGAACGGATTCGGAGTCGAGGGCGCCAGATTGGCCAGTTGCGTTCCATTGGCTGACCCGCCCAGCCCGTTGTTGGCCGCCGAGGCAACCAGGTCGAGCGAAGGCAGCAGGGCGCTCCTCGACCCCTTCAGGCTGATCTGCGAATTCTCCAACTGGATGCGTGCCTGCGCCAGGTCGGGACGCTCCTTCAACGCCTGGCCCACCAGTTGCTCCAAAGGCTCCCGCGGAGACTCCGCCGGCAGCCCCATCGCGTCCACGGGTTCGATCACCACTTCCTGCAGCTTACTTTCCGACGCCCGCACCAGGTAGTCCTTCAGCAACTCGCTCTGCTGCCGGGCCAGGCTCCGTGCGATGACGATATCGCGCTGCCGCCGCGCCACCTCAGCCTGGGCGCGTGTCACATCGATGGACGCCCGTACGCCCAGCTTGGCCGACTCCTGCGTGTCCCTCAACAACTGCTCCGCCGAGACGACCGCATCCTGCCGCACACGAACGTCTTCCGTCAGGCTCGCCAGGTCCCAGTACAGCCGGATGACTG
The DNA here is from genome assembly GCF_015277775.1 of Paludibaculum fermentans. Lineage (NCBI taxonomy): Bacteria > Pseudomonadati > Acidobacteriota > Terriglobia > Bryobacterales > Bryobacteraceae > Paludibaculum > Paludibaculum fermentans. The sequence continues at coordinate 1,595,889 of NZ_CP063849.1, read as the reverse complement.
CGTGGATCGTGCTGATCACCTGCTGCCGGAAGACCAGGTCCGAGACCTTCTGGTTGTTCTTGGCGATTCGGATATAGCGCGTCGTCACCGCCGGGCCGAAACCGCGCAGCAGCGGCTGCCGGAAGTCCAGCCTCAGCGTCGAAGTCGAATACGGGCTAAAACTCAGCAGCGGATTGTTGATGTCCTGATGCTGGTTCAGAAAGCTCAGGCCGATGGTGCCGCCTGTATTGAGACCCTTCTCAATCCCGACATTCGCCGTCGTCGTATCCGCATTCAACGACCGCAGCGGCGCCAGGAACGTGCTGTTCTGCGGCGACGATGTGTGATTCCACCCGAGCGTGCCCGTCAGCGTCGGATCCAGGTTCGGCACCACCGGTCCGGTAGAGAGGGGCAGGGAGCCCAGCAGCGACAGGTCGATCTGCGCGCCTGTCCCCGAGAACCGGTCCAGCGTGGGCGTGTCGCCGCCGCCCAGGCCTGAGCCCGTTACCACCGGCACACCCAGGCTGTTCGGTCCCTCATGCACGGACAGCGGAATGCCCCGCAACGCTCCGCCGGCCTTCGACCGTAAAACATCGGTCTCCGCCAGCCGGCGGTTGTAGCGCTGCAACTCGACGTCCAGGTTGTTCTCCAGCGCCAGCGCAATGGCGTCCTGCAGCGACAGCCGCAGCTTGCCATCCTGCACCAACTGATCGATCCGGCCTGAATTCTCCAGCCGCGGCGCCGCGGGCTGGGCCCACATCGGCGCGGTCAACAAACCGGCAAGGACAAACCTCAAAGTCATCTTCTTGCTCTTTCCTGGTGACTCACCGGGCCGGCGGCCTGGACCTCCTGCCCCTCGGCCAGCATTTCGCCCGGATTCAAAATCACCACTTCATTCGGGTTGAGGCCCGACGCGATTTCGATCTGCGTACCCAGGTCGCGCGACACCTCGATGGTGCGGAAACGGATCTTGCCACTCGGATCGACTGTCGCCACCCGCGTCCCCTTGGCATTGGCCAGCAGCGCCTCGGCCGGCACCACTGTCGCCGGATGGCTCCTCGGCAAGGCGAACTTCACCTCGGAGAACATGCCCGGCAGCAGTCCGCCGTCACGGTTGTCCACCTGCACTTCCACCAGCATCGTGCGCGATGACGCATTCAACGAACTGGCCGTCCGCACCACCTTGCCCGCGAACTCCGTGCCCGACCGCTCCTTCACCACGAGCCGGGCATCCTGACCCGCCTGGATGTCCGGCGCAAACGTCTGCGGCACATTCACCTGCACTCTCAGGGTGCTGGGCTGGGCAATGGCGAAAAGCTTCTTGCCGCCATCCAGGCCGCCGGTGGAGGAGATCAGGTCGCCCTGCTCCACCAGCCGCTCGGTGATGATGCCGTCATAAGGAGCTACCACCCGCTCAAAGCCCACCAGCCGTTCGAGCCGCGACACGTTGGCTTCATTCGCGCGGATATTGGCCTCGGCCGACACCACGCTGGCCCGCGCTGCATTCACAGACGCCGTGGCCGTGTGGATCGACGCCTCCGCCGCCGCGACTTCCGCCTTGCGGGCGCTATGCGCATACTGCCGCTCATCACCTTCCTGCTTGGGCAGGACACCCTTGTCCACCAGCCGCGTCCAGCGATCGGACGTAGCCGAAGCCAGCGCCTCGTTCGCCTTCGTCTGCTCCAACCGAGCCCGAGCTTCCACGACACTCGCTTCAGCCCTCGCGACATTGGCCTGCGCCTGCCGCCACGACGCCCTCGACTCTTCCACCGTCGCCCGGGCCCGCGCCAGTTCCTGGTCCAGTTCCGGCGATTCAATCGTCGCCAGCACCTGGCCCCGTTTCACCTGGTCGCCGATGTTGGCCGACCGCGTCCGCACATAGCCGGTGGCTCGTGCGTAGATGTCAGCCACCACCACTGCTTCCGTATTGCCCGGCAGCGTCAATTCCGTGGTGGGCGGAGCCGCGGACACCACCGCGGTATTGACCAGCGGTTTCGCCCCAGTAGCCTCCTGCGAAAAGTGAACCGCGGATTCCCGCTTCTGGAACTTCGCGGCGGCCACCGCGCCAAAGACCACGATGACCAGCAGTATCGTGGCGGCCACCCCCGGCCGCCGCCGGTTGCCCGGCTTCAGGGAAATTTCTTTCGTATAGGACGAATTGTTGTCGGTACTCATTGAGCCTCTCCCACGGATTGATTCCTGCTCAGACTCGTAAACATCACGGGCACGAAGAACAGCGTGGCGACCGTGGCCATCGTCAAGCCGCCCACCAGCGCACGCGCCAGCGGAGCGTTCTGTTCGCCGCCCTCCCCCAATCCCAACGCCATTGGCAGCATGCCGATGATCATGGCGCAGGCCGTCATGAAGATCGGACGCAAACGCGCCGAACCCGCCTGAATCGCGGCTTGCAGCGGAGTCTCCCCCGCATCCAGCCGCTCCTTGGCGAACGTCACCAGCAGGATGCTGTTCGCCGTCGCAACGCCAATCGACATGATGGCGCCCATCAGGCTGGGTACATTGAACGTGCTCTGTGTCAGGAATAACGCCACCACCACGCCGACAAAGGCGCCCGGCAGCGCGGTCACAATGATGAACGGATCGCGCCAGCTCTGGAAGTTCACCACCATCAGCAGGTAGACCATGATCGCGGCAAACACCAGGCCCAGCGCGAGGCGCGTAAACGCCTCGTTCATGCTCTGCACCTGCCCGCGCACCTTGATCGTGCTGCCCGGCGAGAGCTTCGGCGTGAACTCCTTCACAATCTTTTGCACGTCCGTCGCGACTGACCCAAGGTCGCTGTCCTGAATATTCGCGTACACATCGAACACCGGTTGCACGTTTGTGTGGTTCGCGTTCACCGGTGTCACGCCGCGCCGCAGGTTCGCCAGGTTGCTCAGCAACTGGGGCTGCGCCGCATTGCGCCCCGCGTACACCGGCGTGTTCTGCAGATCGTTGATCGATTGCAGATCACGCTGCGGTGTCTGGGCCGCCACCAGGTAGGTGATGCCCATGCGCGGATCCAGCCAGAAGTTCGGTTGAACCTGGCCGCTGGATGCCAACGACACAAACAGGTTGTTCGAGACATCCTGATGCGTCAAACCAAATTCGGCGGCGCGGGTGCGGTCGACATCGATTCGGATGTCGGGCCCGTCCACCACCTGGTGCAGATGCACGTCCACGGCTCCAGGCACGCCCTTCAGCCGCTCCGACATCTGCCGTGCAATCTGATAGTTGTTCGGATCGTAACCTGCCACCTGGATGTTGATCGGGGCCGGCAGGCCGAAATTCAGCACCTGCGTCACAATGTCCGCCGGCTGGAAATAGAACGTAACACCCGGAAACCGTTTCGGCAGCTCTTCGCGGAATTTACGGATGTAAGCCGCCGCGCTCCCGTGATGCTCGGGATTCAGCGAGATCGACATCTCGCCGTCAAACGTTCCGATCATCGCGCCATCGCCAAATGCCAGGTTGAAGGAGTCCGGCGACTTGCCGATGTTTTGCAGCACAAGCTCCACTTCATCGCCCGGGATCGTGCGACGCACCTCATGCTCCACCTGTGCGAACAGGTTCTGCGTCTCTTCCACCCGCAGGCCGGCCGGACCGCGAATGTGCATGCGGATCTGCGCCGCGTCGATCGACGGGAAGAAGTCGCGCCCGACAAACGGGATCAGCACGACAGCCAGAGCAACGGCGCCGCCCATCGCGTAGAACGCCGTACGGCGTCTGGCCAGTACCCACTGCAGCGCCGCCTCGTAGCGGACGCGCCACACCTCATAGATCCTGTTGAAGCGCTGATGGGCCCGGCCGATGGGGCCTTCGTGCAGGGTGCTGTGATCTTCCTTGGCAAGCAGGAAGTTCACCATCAGCGGCACCAGCGTCCGCGACAGGAAGTAAGACGACGCCATCGCGAAGACCACCGCCAGCGCCATCGGCGTGAACAGGTACTTCGCGGGACCCGTCAGGAACAGCACGGAGACGAAGACGATACAGATGGTCAATGTCGACACAAAGGTCGGCACCGCGATCTGCGCCGCGCCGTCCAGCACGGCCTGCCGCAGCGGCTTGCCCATCGCCAGGTTGCGATGGGTGTTCTCAATCTCCACCGTCGCATCGTCCACCAGGATGCCGATGGCCAAGGCCAGTCCACCCAGGGTCATGATGTTCAACGTGTGGCCCATCGCGCTGAGGATGATGATCGAGGACAGAATCGACAGCGGAATCGAGATGGTGATGATCAGCGTGCTGCGCCAACTGCCCAGGAACAGGAGGATCATCGCCGCCGTCAGGCACGCCGCAATCAGGCCCTCCTTGAGGACGCCCTGAATAGAGGCACGCACGAAGAACGACTGGTCGAACAGCTCGTTGATCTTCAGTCCCTTCGGGGCGGCGGCGCGGCTCGCCGGCAGCACCCGGTTCTTCACCTCATCGACGATATCGAGCGTCGAAACCGCGCCGGTCTTCATGATGCTCAACAGCGCCGCCGGTTCGCCGTTCGAACGGACGACGTTCGTCTGCACGGCATAGCCGTCGCGGACGTTCGCTACATCGCGCATGTACACCGTAGCGCCGTTGACATACTTCAACGGCACGTCGTTCAACTCCAGCGCGGAGGTCGGATTGCCATTCAGGCTCACCGTGTAGTCGCGATTGCCGATCTTCTGCGTACCGCTGGGCAGCATCAGGTTCTGCGTGTTGATCGCATTCGAAACGTCAATCGACGTCAGACCCTTCGAAAGCAGGCGGTTCTGATCGATGTCGACCATGATCTGGCGCGGCTTGCCGCCATACGGAGCCGGCAGCAGCGTGCCCGGCACGGTCGAGAGCTGTTGGCGCACCCGGAATATGCCGTAGTCGTAAAGCGCCGCTTCCGAGAGCGTCTTGGACGATAGGCTCAATTGGATCACTGGCACGGTATCGGCGCCAAAACGCAGAATCCAGGGCGGATTGATGCCCGGAGGCATGCGGAACCGGATGCCCTGCACGGCCGTGGATACCTGCGCCATGGCCGCATCGATGTGCACCTGCGGGTGGAAGTAGATCTTGATGACGCTGACGCCATTCAAGGTTTGCGACTCGATCGACTTCACATCGTTGACAAGTGCTAAAACAAATTCACTGAATGTTGTTACACGCTTCTCCATCTCGGGCGTAGGCAGCCCCTGATAGGTCCAAATGATGCTCACGACCGGAATATCAATCACCGGGAAGATGTCTGTGGGCATCTTCGCTACGGAGAATCCTCCCAGCAGGAGGATGAGAATGGCCACCACGACAAAGGTGTGCGGCCGGTCGAGAGCAAGTCTGACGATCCACATTCTTGTGCTCCTCAGACACGCTGGCGTTCAGAGCCTGACGGTGTCATCCAGATTGATGTTCGACAGTTCTCGAACGATTCAACCGTGCCGCATGTTTCAAGCATCAATTGAGTAGAGTAGAGAGGTGGTTTTTGTATGAGAGCGGGTAAGGAACCGGCGAGAGATCAAATCGAGCTCAGCGAGGTCATGTACGCCCTGAGCGATCCTGTCCGGCTGGAAATCGTAGCGTTCCTCGCGCAACGCGGCGAGCAGCCGTGCAGCACGTGTTGCGTGGATATGCCGAAATCAAGCCTTTCGCATCACTACAAGGTGTTGCGCGAGACCGGGGTGATCTCGACGCGCATTGAGGGCACGCGCCACTACAACTCATTGCGAAGCGACGACTTGAACACCAGGTTCCCGGGGCTCCTGGGCTCTGTCGTCGAGGCGATTCACAACCGCCACTGACACACCGGTCGCATGCCGCCGGCCCGGGCTACTCTTTGCGCAGCATCCGGATCACCCAGTAGATGCCCTGCGCCGACAGGCTCACCGCGGGGAACACGCAGATCACAAACACAGCCCAGGCCAGCCACGGCCGGTAGGGATGCGTGCCCAGCCAACTCAGCCCGGCGAATCCGAGAACTACCAACAGCATAAAGATCAGGAATCCCTGCGCCATGCCGCGCTGCGGATCGCTCGAAGGCGACACGAGCCCATACAGCACTCCTAAGGCATACGCGGCAAGCAGGCACAGAGTCGTCGGATAGAGAAAGGCCGGTGGTTGAGTCGAAGGCATTGGGGATCTACAGAGTGTAAGACAGGACTTGCGGAAAACAATGCAAAATTTGCGGACTTCCGGCTCGTTCAACTTCGATTTACTCTGGAATGGTAATGTCCTCCGCCCCGCTATTGACAGCCCTGCCCAAGTTCAAGGACTACCTGCTCATGAAGATCCCGGCGGTTGGATTCGGGAGGGAGTGAACCCATGCCGGCGAATCTAATCCACCTCTCCGTCAACGACGCCTACGACCGCTGGTCTCGCTTCTATGACACCTACGACAACCCCATGGTCGCGGCCGCGGCCAGGGTAGTGGCGCAAGGTATCGGCGGTGTCCAGGGCTCGTCCGTCTTCGAGTTCGGTTGCGGTACCGGCCGCAATCTGGCCGCTTTGCTGGACCTGGGTGCTGCTCGCGTAACTGGTTGCGATCTGTCATCGGGAATGCTGGAACAGGCCCGGCAGCGCCACTCGTGCTTCGAACTGCTGCAACACGACATGACCCACCCGCTGCCGCTTGAGGCCGGGACGTTCGATCTCGCCCTCTTCTGCCTCTCGCTGGAACACATGGAATCCCTCGACGCGCCCTTGCGCGAAGCCCGCCGCATTCTCAAGCCCGGCGGCCGCATCGCCATCCTCGAGATCCATCCCTTCCTCTCGCTCAGCGGCGTGGCTGCGCATTTTCAGGACGGTGAGGAGGAGATTCGCATGCCGGCCTTCCCGCACCAATTTGCGGACTACCTCCAGGCGATTGTGGCGCTCGGCCTGCACCTCGAAGCTTGCCGCGAGTGGCGCCCGTGCGACTTCCACCCGCCGCTCACCGGTAAGTCATTCAAGCGTGGCCCATTGTCTCCGCTGCTGCTCGAACTTCAGTTCACAACGTAGACTCTACTCCGCCCCATTGTCCCGGAGTTGGTTCAGCATACCCTGCAGCCTTAGTGTGGAACTGGTAGAACTCGCCCCCGCCACCAGCGCCTCCAGGTACGCCCCGCACAGCCGGTGCACCTCCAGGGGCAGGCCTTTGCTCTGGGACGCGATGACGGCCAGTCGCGCCGCTGGGATGATTCCTACCTTTGCCGCTCCGGCCCGCTGCAGCCGGCCTTCGGCATACTCCGCCACTTCGGCCTCATCCATGCGGTGAAGCCGCAGCCTCTGCGAGATCAGCAGGTTCAGGTCGCGCAGTTCCGGCGCCGACAGGCGGGCCTCCAACTCGGGCGAACCCGCCAGAATCACCTGCAGCAGCTTCCCGTGGCGGTTCTGCATGTGGTCCAAAAGGCCGATGTCCGCCATTACCTCGACCGGCATCGGGTCGGCCTCGTCCAGGATCAACACCAGGGTGCTCTGCGCCGCGTTCTGCCGGGCCGCCAGTTCCGTCAGCTTGGCAAGAACTTCCATCTTGGACGGAGAGGCGCACGGCAGCGCCAGGTCATAGCTGATCAGCTCATAGAATCGCTCGAGGGTCTTGGGCGCTTCCAGCAGGTATGCGAACTCGATGCGCTGCTGGTTGAACAGATCGCCAAGACTCTCCAGTACCTCGCGGCGGCCGCTCCCCGGTTCCCCAGTCAGCAACATCAGCCCCGCGCGCTTCTTGACGCCATAATAGAGCTCCGCCACCGCCTCCCGGTGCTGCGTGCTCACCCGCACAAAACTCGTATCCAGGCGCGCGGGAAACGGGTCGTGCGTCAGCCCCAGGCTCTCCCAAGCGGGCGTGGCCTCACTCGGCTTCCGTGTCTCGCCCAAGGGAGCCGCTTCAGCCTGCGCTTCGACTCCGCTCAGCCCAGGCGCTTGCACCGGGACTTCCGTCAGCAGGGAACACCGGAACTTCGCCCGGCCATTCAGGTCTCTCGTGTAGACACCGGCCTGCACGGGTTCCGTTTTGCTCCAGCGCAGAATCAGGGCGATTTGCCACGGATGCGGGAAGAACTGCTGGTACAGCTTCTGATCGTTCTCTGAGAAGAACATGTCCCGGTACTCTGTGCGATACCAACCCACAGGTTCCAGATCCGATATCGCTTCTTCCCGGCTGGCCGCCTCCAGCACCTCTGCTAATCCCTCCCGGTCGCGCGCGGAAAGGCGGAAACCGGGTCCCTCTGCGTGCTCGCAAGTGACTGCCCGGTATGCCTCCACCCGAACGCCCTCGGGACTTCGCCGGCCGAACAGGACCCCGCCAATCTCCCTGATCTCGCGGCCTGCGGCGGCTCGCCCCGCCATCGCACTTTCACCCAATTCCGCCAACAGGTAGGCCGGCGCGCCAATCACCAGACTTGGCGTCTCAATGCGCCATTCCGTAGGGCCCATAGTACTGCTGGGACTATTCATCTTTACAGACTACGAAAGAAGTTGGCCCAATGGGAATCCCGGTTCCATAGTTGCCCATAATGTCTGAATTCCTGCACTCGTCGACAAGGGACCAAGGTCCTAAGCATTGCGATGTCCGAAGTTGCACAAACAGCCGCCGAACGCCTTTCTTGCCCGGGCGAAGCCCTTAATATGAAGGATAGGTAATCTTCCCCCTATAAGGCTTTCACCAAACTGCCGATCAATCCACCAAGGAGGTAGTTCATGAAAAACCCGGACGTCCGTCCGTTTGTCCCGCTTGCCATCGCCAGCGTGCTGATTGGCATTCTGGACCACTCGTCCTGGTTCCTTGCCTACGCTGGAATGCTCTTCGGCTTCTCCATGATGCTCGGCCTTCGCTGGCCGCGGCCGGTTTGGGCCTGGTGCCTGATCCTCGCCGCCGGCGCGCCCGCCGTCAATGCGTTTGCACACGCCGTTGCGGGCTACAACCCGATGTTCACCTGGTATGAAGACGCACTCACCCGTTTCGCGGCCGCGATGCTTGCCATCGTGCCCGGGCTCGGTTCAGGTGTTTTCTACCGCTGCGTCGTCCGCCGCACCCGGTACACCACCTGGGTTCACTCTTCGCTGATTGCGTAAGGCTGAATTGCGGTGGCGCGGCCCGTGGTCTCATCCAGGGTGATGATCACCGCGTGTAATTCCACCATGTTCTTGGCCGCCTCGAAGCGCATGGGCAACTGGGTCAGGAAGCGCTGGATCACTGTGTCCTTCTCCACCCCGATCACCGAATCGTAGGGCCCCGTCATGCCGCAATCCGTCTGGTAAGCCGTGCCCTTCGGCAATACGCGGGCATCGCCCGTCGGAATATGCGTGTGCGTGCCCACCATTCCGGTGATCCGGCCGTCCAGATACCAACCCAGGGCGATCTTCTCGCTGGTCACTTCGGCATGGAAGTCGAGAAACTTCACCTTCACGTCCGCGGGAATGGAGGCGAGCAGTTCGTCCGCTTTGCGGAACGGACACTCGATTGGCGGCAGATGCACCCGCCCCTGCAGATTCATCACCGCATACTGCACTCCATTGCGCGCTTTCCCCATGTACAGCCCGGTTCCGGGCAGGGAAGCCGCGTAATTGCCGGGGCGCAGCAGCCGTGGTTCGCGATTCAGGTAGTCGTAGACTTCCCGCTTGTCCCAGACGTGGTTGCCGGTTGTCAGAACATCCAGCCCGAAGGAGAACAGCTCCTGCGCCACATTCGGAGTCACTCCGAAACCACCCGCGGAATTCTCCGCATTGGCGATGGCCAGATCGATATGCTCGTCGGAAATAATCTGTTGCAGATGCTCGGCGACGATTCTGCGTCCTGGCGACGCAAAAATGTCGCCGATGAAGAGAATTTTCATGAGGGAAGTAGGGAGCGCACCACAGTAACCGTCCCAGCCACGGAATCGACCCCGATGCCTAACATGGGGGGAGCCCTCCGGACACCTTTAGGCTTCTCCTTGCAGAGCATGCTCACCGGCGTCGTTGTTCGAGTAGAGCTCCAGATTCGCTTGATACGGATCAATTATAGAAGCCAGCACGCGTTCCGCAGGAACGCTCCCTAGATGCAAGGATACCCTGGCGTGGGTGGATCCTCCAAGCAATTCCTTTGCCTGCCCGGCCCGTGTGCCTAATTCACAACCGTGGCTTCCCAGCCACAGAGCGTGGGATTCCGGCACCAGTCCGCTGTGCCCTTAATCGTCTTCCCGTCCGCCTGCACCGTGCCACGCATGTACTTGCGCCGCCCCTGGTGGAAGATCAGCAGCACCCGGCCCGAGAGCGGTCCCAGCACGAACGAGCCCTTCGCCACCGCCCCGTCCGACTTGTTCTTGTAGGAAAACTCGATCGCGTCAAAGCCCGGCTTCGGCAGTTTCCACGTTCCGTAGTAGTCGTAGCCTTCGTTGGTGAAGTCGTGGACCCGCCAGTTCGTGCCCAGATCGTCCATCGACAGCGGCCTGGTCGCCGCTGCCTTCCTGGCCACCTCTGCTTTCGGAGGTTCCATATCCGTTTGCGCGGTCCAGCCGCAGGTGCTGCCGGCAGGGCACGGATCCATCGTTCCTCGAATCGAACGGCCGTCCATCCCGATATTCCCGATCAGCTTGGCATTCGACCCGGGGATCGAGATGACAATCTTACTCCCCGACTTCGACACCACCGTGACTTTCGAGGTGACGGGCAGCTTGGTGATCTTGTTTGTGTAGTCGACGTTGAACGTATTCGTGTTGCCGATTCTCGACCACCGGCCGTCCAGGTCCGCCGCGGGCAGAATCCATTGGTGGACCTTCCACATCTGGCCCAGATTGGTGGGCGCCGTGCTCGGCTGCGCTCCTAATCCACACATTCCAATCAGAAAACCGAGCCAGCAGCGCGCAATCCTTCTCATCTTTAACTGTTAGTCCTCATGCGCCTTTCAGGCATTCCGCAATCTCTTTTTCCTGGATGCTGCCAGACTTGATGAGGCGCCAGTAAGGTTCCGTGATGTCCACCGTGGTGGAACCCGTACCAATGCATCCACCGCCATCCAGCACCAGGTCCACGCGCCCGTCCATCGTCCCGAAGACCTCAATGCCGGTCTGGCAGGTCGGCTGTCCGCTGACATTCGCGCTGGTCGAGATGAGGGGTTGGCCCATCCAGTCGATCAATGCCTGCGCCACTCGCGAGCGTGATTGCCGCAAGGCCAGGCGCCCTGTGTTTCCAGTTACTTTCAGGGGAACCTTGGCAGATGCCTGCACAATGATGGTCAGCGGCCCCGGCCAGAATCTCCGTGCCAGCAGGTAGAACCGGGCAGGGAGCTCGGTGACCAGGTCCTCCGCCATCAGGAAATCACTCACCAGCAGCGGCAGCGACCGCTGCGGCTCGCGGCCTTTCGCCGCAAACACCCTGCCCACGGCGTGCAGGTTGAATGGATCCGCCACCAGCGTGTAGAGCGCATCCGTGGGAATCGCCACAATCTCGCCCCGCCGCAGAGCTACCGCCGCGCGTTCAATCGCTTCAACGCTCGGTTGTTCGGAATTGATTTCGATCAGATCTGTTGCCACTCGTTCACCTGTCCGTGGAAGCCGTCAGTCTAGCGCGACCCGATGGCCTGGGCAACCTCTACCGCCATGGCGTACCGCCCAAACGGCGCGCTCAACTGCACGCCATCCACCATCGGCCTCACGTTGGCAACCATCTCCTGCGCGATCTTCACGCCCTCGGCGCGCGCCCGCTCAGGATCCTCCACGCCGCGCATCCTGTCCATGTATTCGTCCGGAACCGGCACACGCAGTTCGTTCACCATGAACTCCGCATTCCGGAACGAGGTCAATGGCCAGATCCCCGTGATCACCGGGATCCGGAAACCCTCGATCTTTCTCAGGAATCGTTCCACCTGGCGGATGTCGAAGACCGGCTGGGTGACGATGTACTCGGCGCCCGCCTGCACCTTCCACTCGGTTCTCCGGATCTCTTCCTCAATGTTCAAAGCGCCGGGATTCGCCCCCACTCCGAGCAGCAGCGCCGTCTGCGAACCTATCGGATTCCCACCTATATCCAGCCCATGGTTCAAATTATTGACGATGTTCGCCAGGCCGATGGAATCCACGTCAAAAACAGCCGTGGCCTCCGGATACGAACCCATGCGCGGTGGATCGCCCGTGATGCAGATCAGGTTCCGGATGCCGGCCGCATGCGCGCCCAGTAACTCGCTCTGGATGCCCAGGATATTCCGGTCCCGGCAGCAGAAATGGAGCACCGACTCGATACCCGCATCCCGTTCAATCAATTGGCATGTGACCTGCGCGGACATGCGGGCGCTGGCTCGCGGCCCGTCCGGCACGTTGATCACGTCGATGCCGGCGTCCTTGCACAGCCTGGCGCCCGCCACTTCCTTCGCTGGATCCACTCCGCGCGGCGGCAGAATCTCTACGAAAGCAACAAATTTACCGGCGGCCAGTTTGGCGCCCAGCGACGACTTCTGCGCCACCGGTACCTTCTCCATCGACTTGGCCTTAGCCTTGGGCTCTTCCACGGTGACGCTGAGCTTGTGGATGCCTGGCTGCAGCGAGCGCGCTTCGCTCTTGATGCTCTTGATGTGCTCCGGCGTGGTGCCGCAGCAGCCGCCCACCATCTTGACCCCGGCCCACAGCATCCGGCGCGCATACTGCGCCAGGTACTCCGGCGAACTCAGGTAGATGGCGCGGCCTTCCACCTGGGTCGGGTGGCCGGCGTTCGGCATGCCGGAGACCGGCTTGCCGGTGAACGTCATCATCCGCTCCAGCGTCTCGAGCGTGGCTTTCGGCCCGACTGAGCAATTCAGACCCACGACATCGGCGGGCGAGGAGTCGAGGAACTGCGTAAACGTCTCGGTGGTGGTGCCGTCCGGCATATTGCCGTCGTCGTCGATCGTGACCTGCGCCACAATCACCATCTCCGGCCCGGCCAGGTCCCGCGCCGCCGCCAGACCCTCCCGCAGCTCGCTCAACTGCGAAAACGTCTCAAAAATCAGCAGATCCACGCCCTCGTCCAGGAAGACCGCAATCTGCTCCCGGAACATCTCGCGCGCTTCCGCATACGAGGTCGGACCCAGCGGCTCCAGGTGAACGCCCAGCGGACCGATCGCCCCGGCCACGAAGACATCGCTCCTCTCGGCCGCGGCTTCCCTGGCCAGCCGGACCCCGGCCCGGTTGATCGCTTCCACTTTGTCCGCGATGCCAAACGTCGCCAGCCGCGCGCGGGTCGCGCCAAACGTATTGGTTTCCAGGACTTCCGCGCCGGCGCGGACATATTCCTGGTGAATCTCCCGCACCATCTGGCCCGCGCTCAGGTTCAGCTCGTCGAAGCAGCGGTTGATGAAGACACCACGGGTGTAGAGCATCGTGCCCATCGCCCCATCCGCGATAACGGCTCTCTGGCCGATCAACTGCCGGAACTCGGCAGCCCGGGAGGTCTTTTGTGTGGTGTCGCTCATTGTAGTTATGTTTGCGGATCCCCGCCTACCTCTGGCATTTCGGGCAATAGTAGGTGGAACGCCCACCCTGAGGCATCCGGCGAATCGCCGCACGGCATCGCCAGCAGGCTTCGCCCTCTCGCCCGTAAACGGCTACCGGGAAGTTCTCACCCTCTGTGAACGCACCCGGTTGTTCATAGGCAGCTATTGCTGAGTCTAGCGCAGCAGTCAACACGTCAACAATGTGGCCACGCAGCCGCTTCAGCCGCACTACGCTGATTTCATTGGAGGGTTTCGCCGGATGAATGCCTGCCTGGAACAGCGCCTCGGCAGCATAAATATTGCCTAATCCTACAACTGCCCGCTGCTCCATTAAGAGCAGCTTGATGGGCTTCTTGGTGCGCTGCGCCTCGGCTACGAAATGCTGGGCGGTGAACTCGGCGGAGAACGGCTCCGGACCCAGATCGTCGAACAGACCGTCGATCGTTTCGTGAAACGTGAGACGGCCCAACGCCCGCGGATCTTCCAGTACAATGCCGCGCCCGTCGTTCAGCGCCAGCCACGCCCGGACAGTGGCCGTCCGGAGCCGCACATCCGGAATGACCACAAGGTTCCCGGTCATCTTGAGGTGCACGCGAACGACGGGTCCGCCGGAAAGGGATAGCAGGATGTGCTTCCCGCGGCGCGAGGCGCCTTCCACCCGCAGGCCAATGGCGCGCTCCAGGCCGGTCGCCGTGGTGGGCCGGAACTGGCCGGTGGCGACGATCTCCGCCCATGGGGAGGCCACCCGGAGTTTCCTGGTAACCGCCTCAACTTCTGGAAGTTCCGGCATTTACCAGAGCTCCAGTTCCACCGGAGCGCCCAGGCCGACACCCAGTACCTTGGCGGCGGAACCTTGATTGACGGCGGCCTCCAGATTCCCGGAGCTTCCTTCAATCAGGAACGGCTCGTCATCCGGAGCCGAGGCGTAGCTCTCTACCAATGTCGTCAGCAGCCGCAACCCTACCTTCAGCGCCATGCCTTTGGGCCGCATCTCCTTGAACTCAGAGGCCGGCAGGTTCGTGATCAGGTTGCCGAACCGGTCGATGTGGACAATCTCGCCCTGCCAGAAACGGCGGCCGATTCGGACCGGTTCCGACGTCGTCTGCCTCAGCGCGTCACTGATGAGCGGCCCCGTCTTGGAGGGGGTCACTCCGGCTGTCAAATGAGCTGCCACCGGAGAGAATACATCCCTGCCATGAAAGGTTTGCGAAATATTGTTCAAGAATAGCTTTGTGCTCGTAATGTGCCGGACTTTCGCGCCTTCGCGCACGACGAGATCACTGAATAAACCGTTATCCGGTCCGACGAAGCGATGTCCATCGACTTCAACCAGGATGGGCCGGCGAGCGGTCCCCACGCCCGGATCGACAATACAGACATGAACCGTACGCTTTGGAAAGAAAGGCCAGCTTTGCGACAGCAGAAACCGAGCCTGTCCAATGTGATACGGCTCGACCTCGTGGCTGATATCGATGACCTGAGTCTTCGGGGCGATCCCCGCAATGACGCCCTTCATCACGCCGACGAAGTGGTCGTGCAATCCGAAGTCGGTCAACAGAGTGATGAGCGGCATGGCTACAATTAGAATAACGGGCTTACGTGCACTACTTCGATCACAACGCGACAACTCCCATTGCGCCGGCCGTTTTGGATCTTCTCCAAAAGGTCCAGGCCGAGGTGTGGGGCAACCCCTCTTCCATTCACACGCCCGGGCAGCGCGCCCGGCAATGCGTGGAAACTGCACGGTCTCAAGTGGCGCAACTGCTGAACTGCGACCCGAAAGAGATCGTGTTCACCTCCGGCGGGACGGAGAGCGATAACCTGGCCGTCCTGGGTGCGCCCGCCGGTCGCGTCGTGACCACGGCGATTGAACACCCGGCCATCCTCAGCGCCGCCAAGCATCAGGCAGACTGCACAATCGTACCCGTCGATTCCAACGGTTTGGTGGATCCCGAGGACATCCGCAAAGCGCTAAGGCCAGACACCACCATCCTCTCCGTGATGCACGCCAATAACGAAACCGGCGTGATTCAACCAATCGAAGGCATTGCCGCCATCGCCCGCGAAGCTGGCATACTCTTCCATTCCGATGGAGTTCAGGCGACTGCCAAGATTCCGGTGGACGTCCGCGCATTGGGTGTCGACCTCTACTCCCTGACCGCCCATAAGTTCTCCGGTCCCAAGGGGATCGGCGCGCTCTACGTCCGCGACGGCGTGAAGCTGAACCCGCGCCAGTTTGGCGGACGGCATGAGCGCGAACGCCGCGCGGGCACGGAAAACGTCGCCGGTATCGCGGCACTGGGCGCCGCGGCCGCCCTGCCGAAGCCCGACCTCGGCGCGCTCCGCGACCGTCTGGAGCAAGGCCTGCTCACTCGTATTCCTGACGCCCACGTCAATTCAGCCGGCGCCCCGCGCACCCCGAATACCACCAACATCCGGTTCCCGGGCTTGGAAGGCGAAGCTCTGGTCATCGCCCTGGATCTCGCCGGATTCGCCGTCTCCTCTGGAGCGGCCTGTTCCTCCGGTGCCGTCACCCCTTCCCATGTCCTCACCGCCATGGGTCTTTCAACCGCCGAAGCCCGCGCCTCCATCCGCTTCTCCCTGGGCCGTACCAACACGGAAGAGCAGGTGGACGCCCTGATCGCCGCCGTGGAGAAGGCCACCGCCCGTTTGCGCAAGCTTGCGCCCGCCCATGCCTGAGCCAGCCCCCAACTCGTTAATCGCCGTGGCCATGTCCGGCGGTGTGGATTCCTCCGCCGTAGCCGCCATGCTGCAGCGCGATGGCCACCGCCTGGTCGGCATGACCATGCAGCTTTGGAACCAGCGCCGCCTGCCCGAAATGCAGGTGGAAGGAGCCACTGGCCGCTGCTGCTCGCTAGACGATGTCTACGACGCCCGCGCGGTCGCCAATGTCCTGGGCATTCCTTACTACGTCGTCAATTTCGAGGACCGGTTTGAAGAGACCGTGGTGAAGCCGTTTGTCGACGAGTACCTCGCCGGCCGGACGCCCATCCCGTGCACTCTTTGCAACAACCACGTCAAGTTCGACCAGTTTCTGGACATGGCCGACGGCGTCGGAGCCGAGTACATCGCCACCGGCCACTACGCGCGCGTAGCCTTTAATCCGGATTCCGGCCGCTACGAAATGCGCACCGGCATGGATTCCGGCAAGGACCAGACTTACTTCCTGTTCGGCCTCAAGCAGCATCAACTTGCGCGGACCCTCTTCCCCCTGGGCGGTATGACCAAGCCGCAAGTGCGTGCGCTGGCAGCGGAGTTGGGGATTCCCACCGCGGCCAAGCACGATTCCCAGGAGATCTGCTTCGTCCCCAATGGCGACTACGCCGGCTTCATTGACGCTTACTTCAAGGAACGCGGTATCGCTCGCGAAGCCACCCACGGCGAGATCGTGGACAAAGACGGCCAGGTTCTGGCGGAGCACGAAGGCGTCCACCATTACACGGTGGGCCAGCGGAAGGGCCTGCGCATCGCCGCGCCGGAGCCGCTGTATGTCATCGCCACCAATCCGCAAACCCAGCAGGTGATCGTGGGGCAGGGCACCGATCTCTATCGGGAATCCCTGGTAGCCAAGGATGTGAACTGGGTGTCCATCGCAGCCATCACCGAGCCCCGGGCCGCGCAGGTCAAGATCCGGAACCGGCACGAGCCGGCCGAAGCCGTGCTGTATCCCACCGGCACTCCAGACCGTGTGGAAGTCCGCTTTCTCACCGCGCAACGGGCCGTCACGCCGGGCCAGGCGGCCGTTATTTACGATGGAGATCTCGTTCTGGCCGGCGGCTGGATAGAATAGCCATTTGGCGCGTCACTCTCCACTCCGCAATCGGCTGGAATACGCGCTGGTTCGTTGCCTGTTGGCCGCCTTCCGGACGTTCCCCAACCCTACGCGCCTGTCCAGATTTGCCTTCGCGATCTTCGACCGCGCCGCTCCGAGGTTGAGCCGGACCGCCCGCCGCAACCTGGAGTTCGCCTTGCCGGGAACGACCGAAGCCGACCGGGCCCGGATCATCGACGGCTGCTGGTGGTCGCTGGCCCGAGTCATCGCGACCGTGGCGCAGTTTCCCAGGATCGACCGGTCGAACGTACACCAGTACATCCGGTATGAAGGGTTCGAGCACTTCGAGGAAGCCAAGCGGCGCGGGAAGGGCATCCTCTTCGCCACCGCGCACCTGGGCAACTGGGAGTTCTCGGCTTTCGCCCATGCCCTGATGGCGGAGCCGATGAGCTTCGTCGTCCGGCCCTTGGACAACCCGTTGCTCGACGATCTCGCAACTCACTACCGCACTCTATCGGGCAACCGGCTGCTGGGCCGCGGCAAGGACTTCCTGCGTCCCCTGATCGAGACTTTAAAACACAACGAAGCCGTAGGGATTCTCATCGACCAAAACGTGACGCCCGACCGCGGCCTCTTCATCGACTTCTTCGGCCACAAAGCCTGTGTCGATGCTGGTTTTGCACGCCTTGCCGCCAGAACCGGGGCGGCCGTCATCCCGGGCTACGCGCTGTGGTCGGAGGCCGAGCAGCAGCACGTGCTGCACTTCGATCCGATCGTCGAGATGCACGGCGATGTACAGGACGACACGCAGCGGGTCCACGCCGCGCTGGAAGCCGCCATTCGCCAGCACCCCGAACAGTGGCTGTGGATCCACCGCCGCTGGAAGACCCGTCCGCCGGGCGAACCTTCGCTTTACTGATCCTCAATCTCAACGTGGACGGAGTCGGTAATCTCGAACGGCTTCGAGCCGGGATTGCGCGCCGGGTAGGCCGTCGATTTCTCGAGCCGGTTCTTTCGCACCTTGAGCCCATCCACGGAGTACGCCGAGACGATTGGGTTCGTATCGAACTGGCGGAAGAGGTTCTCTTCCACGACGATGTTCCGGTTGTAGCCGTTATGGGCTCGTTCCTTGGGGTCGATCCCCGCCGCCACTTCGATCACCGCCTTGCCCCAGACTCCGTAGTTGCAGTCCTCGAAGCGGTTGCGGCGAATCACCAGGTCGCGCACGCCGGCCTGTTCAAACCAGTACCGCGCGTCGCCCTCCAGCAGGATGGCCGCGCCGGCCGTGTGGAACGTGTTGTCTTCGATCAGGATCTTGCCGCGTGAGCCCAGCAGCAGCCCCCGAGCCCGATTCCCTCGAATCGTGCAGTTCCGGATGACGACATCCGGGTACGGACCGGCGGCCGCCACGGCATCGCCTACCTTCAGCTCAGCAGGCAGTGGCGTGGTCAGACGGAAGCGCGTGTACTCGCTGTTGCGCCGGTCGACCGTTTGGACCACAGCTTCGGAATAAGTGATCATGCTCGGCCCGTGGACCAGTTCCACCTTCATGCCCGCAACCAGGAAATCGAAGCCGCGCTGCTGCGGGTGGACCAGTTTTGCTTCCAGTTCCCCATCGGGCAACTTAGCCGTGATCTGCGCATAGATGCCGTGGATGTTGGTGGCGTCGTCCTTCTGGTTCTCGAACAGGCAGTTGGTCATCACGATGCGCCCGGAGCAGTTCACGAAATGCGTTGCGTCGGCCGTAATGCTGACCACGCGGCCGCTGCCCGGGGCAGGCGTCACGCGTACGTGGTCGAGATCGATATCCCGGCTGCGCTGCGCGATCACGCCCATGGCTCCGCAGTGATAGATACTCACCGACAGCAGCTTGAAGTTCTCGCTGTCGGTGACCGTGAAGGCCGGGAAGTTCCGGTAGGCGGCACCGAAGACGAGCGTGTTGCCCGGCGTGCCTTCAAACTTGGAGATGCGCACGCGCACCTGCCCTGGCCCAAGGGCCGTCGCCGGCAGGTTCTGTCCGGTCCAGTAGTCGCGAGCCATGTAGGCGGTCTCCCGCTTGACAGGATCGAACTCGAGAACATTCTGGAACGGCACGACTTCTTTGTCCTCGCCTGTGAAGACCAGCAGTCCGTTCTCGAGTTTGAAGGGGAACGCGTCGGTAATGGAGAGGTCAGCCGTGTCCTTCCCGACGGCCACGATCTTCGCTTCGCTGTGAAACGTGCGCTTCCAGTCGATGGAGAGGTTCCGAATGGTGATGTTGCGCGAGTGATCGAGTAGGAACGGATTCACGCCGCGGTGAAAGACGAAGCGTGCTCCGCGGCCGTCGATCTCTAGGCCATTGAATCCGCTGAGATCGAACACGATGCGCTTCAGGCCCTCGTCGTTGTTGCTGACAAAGAGGTACTTCTCAGAGGCGTGTGTGGGCCAGAAGTCATACTGGCCCTCGCTGAAGACGAGCTTGGCGGCCTTAGTCTTGCGGCAGGCGTCGAGTGCGGCGCGAACGGCCGGCGTGGCATCCGCGCCGCTGCCGGGCTTCGCCCCAAACGCGGAGATGTCGATCACTCCCTGGGCGTGGATGGCGGGAACCAGGCAGAGGGCGGCCAGCAGAGAACAGGTCTTCAGGTGCATTGGATTTCAGGCGAGAATCAACCCCGATCCTATCACCTGAAGTGCCAGGGCTGTCTCAATCTGCGGTCAACGCGGGGCAACGAGACGGCGCATCAAATCGGCGATGCGCTGGTTCAGGACTCCATGCTGCTCCCGGGCGTGCATCTCCGCCGCCTGCTGTTGCGCCTCGCTGATGGCGATGGCTTGCCCATAGAACTGGAACGCCTCGCCGGTCCGCCCGGCTCGTTCCAGCAGTTCGGCCTTCATGCCGTGGGCCTGCGCGTTCTCAGGCTGCAACCGGATCCAATCCTCTGTATGAGCAATCGCTTCGTCGAGGGCGTTGCGCAACGCGGCATACTCCGCCAGCAGCCGCAGATGCTCCGCTCGCTCGCTGCTGGTAGGTTCCGCCGGCATGGCCCTGAGATCGACAGGGACCTCGCCCGCCTCCAGCGTGCCGTTCCACTCGTCACCCAGCGCGATGGTGCTGGTGTCGAGCGTGGCGCGCACGACATACGCGCCTTCAGGCAGCGCGGCCGTCTGCTCGGGCGAAAGGCTCCAGGCAGCTTCGGCCTGCTCGGCCGGATTCAGCACCAGACGCTGCTCCGGGGGCGTGTGCAGTGTGAATGCTACGTCCACGGCTTCCCCAGTGGAGTTGTACAGCGCGACCCGCACTGCCTTCGCCCAGGATTCGTCCAGGGCCGGCAGGACCACCGGTTGCCGCTCTTCTCCCTCCAGTGGCTCCACCATTTGGGGGTGCATCACAGACAACTCCAGGATCAGCGGCTGTCCACTCCGTAGCTGGGTCCTGGCGCGGCCGTTGGCGCTCAGCGAGAGCTCGGGCGTCGCGGACTGCGCGCCGCAGATAGCGGCCATCACCGTCGTCAGCAAAGCGATTCGAGTCTTCATGGGGATCTCCTGTCAGCGGGCCGGATGATCGTGGGCATCGTTCACGCAGATCATGTTGCGGCAGCCTCCGCGATTCGGCGACGCATCGCCGTGGCGCGACTGCGGCTGACGAGTAGCGTCGTTGTTGCCCGTGCCCACCGGACTGTCGCAGAGCTGCCGGCCGCGGCGCTGCTCCGGGATCACATAGAACGTGTCCGGCTGGGAGACGGATTCCGACAGCATCGCGTTTTCATAGCGCATCAGGCAGTCGTCGTTTCCGCTATGCTGGCCGCCTTTCTCGCCGACCAGCGGGAAGGCGAGGAAGGAGAAACCTGTTTCGGACTTCAGGTCTTCGTAGTAGTTGTCCAGATCCTTCTGCGGCCAGACCGTCGGATCGCTGAAGAGGCGATGGAGCTCCGCAGCGATGGGGCCGCCGGCATCCTCGCCGGATTCATTGATGACGTGCAGGAAGGCGCCGGAGTACCGCTCGTAGAGGGAAGGGACTTCCGCCCCCGGCGCCAGCTTCAACCGCCAGCTCTGCTTGTAGTCGCTCTCGCCGTGATGCCACACATTCACTGAATGCATCAGTTCATGCGCGATGGCTTTGTGCAGATAGTCGATGGGGCCTTTGCCGCGGGTGTCCGGCAGCTTTGGCGGGATCACGACAAGGTCCACGGTCTTTGGCGTGCCAATGTCGGTATACGACTTCGACCATGCTTGAGGGTGCGGCGTCTCTCCGGTTTCCAGCAGCACGACACCGTGCTGGTCCACAACATGCGGCGCGGATTCGTGGTTCTTGTTGATGACGTGCGACTCGGGATAGACCAGCAGTTCGTCGTCCTTCAGCCGGTGGTGCACTGTGAGCCCGGTTAGTTGCGCGAAGAGCGCAATCGCCGGCTTGGCTCGCGCGCCGATCTGGTCGAGGATGAACAGGTCCTTCTGGTCGGGCCGTGTGCGCAGGTGTTTGCCGTTCTCGTAGAAGCCGCGATACTCCTCATACAACGTGAGGCCGTCGCCCGCGTGCCCATCGCCGGTGGGCCGGTCGTCTTCGTCCACATCATCTGCGCCGCTGAAGCCCGTTTGCTCCTTCCAGGCGTCGGCGATCTTGGAGTCGGAGGAACGGCGCGGCAGGCGGGCCGCGGATTCGCCTTTATAGGTGCCTGTGACCGTGCGGCCATCGTCGAGCACCGCGCTGACACGGATCTGGCCCCAGGCACCCCAGTCATAGGCGCCGGCAGTGGCCATGCCGATCAAGCCGTCGCCCGGTCCTTCCGCGTGCAAACCTTGGTTCGAGACGCTGAGATCCGGGTTGAGATCCTGGCCGAAGGCAAGATCGGGCCGGCGCGAGGCGTCCTTCACCGGAAAGTTCATCGCGACACCCGGCACGGTGGAGGATTCCAGGTTGAACAGGAACTTCGTGACCCTCGCCTTGGGAGTTCCGCCCCCTTTCTTTTGGAGCTCGGCCCGGATCTGGATGCTGTTGCCCCACTGCCGCTCTGAGCGTGTGCCCTCGGGGACCCAGTCGTGATAGTTCTGAGGCTCGAAGGTGAGCTCGACGTCTTCCGCCCCCAACGGCTGAAGGTTCCAGGTCACCTCGTAGTCGAAGGCCGGCACACCCGTGCCCAGGGCGGGTCCCGGGAAGATCCCCTTCACCGTCTTCGTCCCCTGCAGGGCGAGCCCGGTGGCCGGCAACTTCTCCTGGAACATGCGGCCCGCCGGCCCCCACGTGTAGTAAGAGGGCAGCGTCAGGAAAGGATTGCCGCAGATGGTGACCTTACCGATGCCGTCGATGCTGCTATCGGCGGGAAAGATGTTATAGGTGCCGTTGTCGTTCAGGTAGAAGTAGAACTGGCGCGGTTTGCCTTCGAAGTCGGTCGTGATGGAGCCGCCGCCCTTATTCGTGGTGACGGCGGTGCAGCCGGTGCCGGGGTTGAACTCCGTGTAGGTTTCATCCACCGCGGCCTTACCTTCGATGGTGCCGACCCAACCCTGCAGTTCAGGATCCCAGCGCGTGAGCCGGACCGTGCCTTCGCCGGAATGCACGATGTCCCAGGTGAAAGTGAGGCCCAGATAGCTGCCACTCCCCTTGGCGCTGGCGTGCACGGAGTAGGTGCCCGCCCACCCGGTCACATTGCGGAAGCGGGTCCACGACTGCGCGCCGGCGGGCCAGCAGGTAGCCAGAGTCAGGAAGATCAGGGCAGAGATCGGGCAGGGCAAGCCGCAGCGTCGCGAATCCAGCATCTTGTTTGGTTTCAGCCTCTGGATAGGACGCGTGTTCGAGGCGGAAACGGGATCAGGAGATGGGTGGAATGTTGCGCGATTATTTTCGGAGCGGAAGCAGGCAGAGCGCGTTGGCGAGTTCGAGGGTTGCGGATTTCATTTCGAGGGCGAGTTCGTCGAGCTCCTGGCAGAGATACCGGTAGATCCAGTAGCTGATCAGGCCCACCATCAGGCCAGCGGCTGAGCGCGCGATCGCGTAGGACAGATGGATAGCGATCCCGGCGAGGATTCCCGACTTTTCTCCGCCGTAGCTGCCGAACGAGCCAATGATGCCCGGCAGAGTGATGAAAATACCCAGAAGCGGCGCGATCACCGCGATGGTGGCCAGGCTGTCTACTCTCCTTCGAAACCTTGCCTGAACGACGGTGGCCGCCCGATCCATGGCTCGCACCACCGCTTCAATGACGAGTGACCGGGAAAGTGGCTCCATATTCCGGTTGGACACCACCGCGCCCCCTTTGTTTCCAATCACGCGCCGCCAGGCGCAGGAGCCGACGGGAACCAAGGCGTGTCCGGCCGGCATTCGTCGGGGTGCAGCACCAGGATGTCGCAGCGGCCGGGGTCACCCTTGATGCACTCGCGGCAGAAGATATCGGCGCGCGGATTGTCCCACTGCGAGCGCTCCGGCTCATACCCCTCGCGATAGTAAATCCAATCAGGCAGGTTGAAGTACCGGATGAGCTCCGCCTGGTTGATCCGGCAGCGGGCGGAGACAGTGGGGCCGTGCACGCTGAGCTGCTCCAGTTGTACCGCCAGGCCTGCCGTGCGCATGGCTCGTTCAATGGGTTGCAGATGCAGGCAGGTGGCCAGTGCGAAGGGATCCGTCTTGTACGCGCTCTGCGCGGGAGTCAGCGGCCGGACATAGGGCTTTGGAGGCGGAAGCTCCCGATTGCGCGTCCACAGGATCGGGAATGCAGCCCGCCCCGGCAGATGTCTCCACGGCACAATGCGCATCAGGAGGCAGTACACGGTTCCTGTGATGATTGCCAGGGTCACTGCCGCGAGGAAGCCGAATAGCTGATCCGGAATCGCCCGGGTCTTTTCGTGAATCCAGAAGCCGCCCGCGATGACGGCGGCAAAGCCCGTCGCAACGGAAAACATGGCGGCCAGCAGGGAGCGCATAGTCGATTGTAGCCGGAGGGACCATCGTTGGCGATTGAGGCAGGGGACGCCCGATGCGCGCAGGCGTCCCCTCCTGTTTAGACCACGCGAATGGTGACCGTCGACTGTGCACTGGCGCCAGTCCGGTCAGTGACGGTCAGGACGAGCCGGTAGATCCCCTTCCCGCTGAACTGCACCAGGGGCGCGGCCTTCCCATTGCCCAGAATCGCGGGTACCGCATAGCCCGGCGCTGAAGTCCATACATAGTTCAACACGCCCCCGTTGGTGGAGGTGGAAGCGGATCCATCCACAACAATCTGCGGGCTCTGCGTTTCCACCGTGTTTGCGTCGATCTTCGTGCCCTGCGCGGTGGCGACCGCGGTGACGCCCGTGGTGGTGGCCGTCGCCGGCAGGATCATGAACTCGAACTGAAACACGTTGCGGCTGTTCGGGCGGATGTGCGCCACGGCCCAGTGGACATCGGCCGAGCCGGGGACTTCCAGCCGCGTGAAGTTGATGATGCGGTTGCCGCGGGCATCCAGGGCGGCATCATACGCAACACAGTTGCCGGTGGCCGAGGTGCAGGCGGGCCAATTCTCGGTCAACGGCTTGTCCACGCGCATGTAGTGGCTGTCGCCCGACACCATCACCACCTCGCCATTGAACGCCTTGGTCTCCTCGCGCAGCGCGGCTACGAAGTCGGCGAAGCCGGAGTGCGTACTGCCCGTGCCGGTATCCATGAACGTCTCGAAGATGTTGGCCTGTATCAGCAGCATCAGGCCCAGGGCCTTGGTCTCACGCGCCGTCTGGAACGCCTTGTGCAACCAGGCCAGATTGGCCGCGCTGCGGGCCGTGTACTCCTTGTCATTGTCATAGAAAGGATTCGGCGCGCCCTGCGAGGTCCGGTACTCGTAGTTATTGTTGCTGCCCGGCATGTGAATGGTGGCGAACACCACGGGCGCCTTCACCAGCATCCGGTTCTCCGAATACAGGGCATACTGCGGATCGTCGCTCTGCACCATCAACTGCACGGGATTGCGGCCCAGGCTCATGTTCGACGAGAAGTAGGTCTTGCGGACCAGCGCCAGGCGGTCCAGCGGATCGTAGCCGCCGTTGTTGGCGCGCATACAGTCGGTCCACTCGTTGTCGCCGACAGAGTACATCAGCGGCTTGTCGAAGGAGTTGAACCAGTTCAAGGTCTTGACGTAGTGCGAATCGTCGCAGCGCGTGGAGCCGCTCTTCGTATCCCCGATATGCACGGTGAGGTCGACGCCGGATTTATTGATATCGGCGATCATCCGCTCGTACTTCGGCTCGGCCGAGGCGCCGTAGGGCACATCCCCGATCAACGCAACGTCATAGGCGGATTGGGCGCAGACCGCGAGAGGGAGACACGCCCAGAGTGTCAGCAACAGAGGCTTGAAGTTCATGGTTGGCTGTCCATTGTTCCCCGGGCCGATTGCAACCGCATGACGGTTGTATAGCGAATGCGAGAATTTCTCGGGCGCGCCGCGGGCGAATGAACGTGCGCTACTCCGCCCGCAGCGCCCGCACCGGATCGATGGACGCCGCGCGCCGCGCAGGGAAGTAGGCCGCCGAGGCAGCCGTCAGGGCCAGCACCACGCACGCCGCCGTCAGCAGCAGCGGGCTGGTGGACGAGACTCCGATGAGCAACTGGCTGATGAGCCGGCCCACCGCCAGTGCGCCCGCCAGGCCCAGGACGATTCCGGTGAGCACCAGCCGCGTGGCCCGCCTGAGAACGAGTCCCAACACCTCGTGACGGCTTGCGCCCAGCGCGATGCGCACCCCGAACTCCCGCGTCCGCCGCACCACCGAATAGGCCAGCACGCCGTACAGTCCGACCACCGTGAGCAGCAGCGCAATGCCGGCAAAGCCGCCCAGCAGGTAGACCGGCACGCGCGCCTGTGCGAAGCCTTTCGTGAGGATCGTGTCGAGCGTGACGACGTCGAAGACCGGGAGTTGCTTGTCGAGCGCCGACACCGTTCGGCGGATCTCCGGCTCCAGCAATCCTGGAGCCGCCGCGCTGCGCACCACAACCGACGCGCAGCACCAGGGCAGCTGTTTATACGGGAAGTAATAAATGGGATCGGCGGCGGCCTTCAGCATGGACTGCCGGGCATTGCCGACGATGCCGATAATCTGGCGCATCTTGGGGTCGCCCGGTCCGGTGGAGGCGCCCGGTTGGATCCACTTGCCCACTGCGTCCTCGCCCGGAAAGAAGCGGTCGGCGAAGGCGCGATTCACCACCAGCACCGGCGGCGCACTGTCGTCGTCCCGTTCCGTGAAGCCGCGGCCCTGCAGCAGCGGGGCGCCTATCGTTTTGAAGTAGCCAGGCGTGACGAGCGCCATGTCCGACGAAGGCCGCTCGGACGGCCGTGCGGGCCGCTCCTGGATGTTGAAGGCGATGTGCATCTGGCTGCCGGTCAGCGGCAGGGGCATGGCCAGGGCGGCCGCTTCCACTCCAGGCAGGCTCGCCAGGCGGTCCAGCAGTTCGGAATGGAAGCTGAGCTGGCGGGGCTTCGGATACGCCTTGCCGGGCAGGTCGACACTGAAGCTCAGGACGCGCTCCGGCTGCAGGCCCAGGTCCCGGCGCAGCAGTTGGACGAAGCTCGCGATCAGCAGGCTCGCCGCGCTGAGCAGCACGAGGCCCAACGCGATCTGTCCAACGCAAAGTGCCCCGCGGAGCCCGTCGGAGTTGTCCGTGACACTGCGGCCGCCCTCCCGCAGGCCGGCCTGGAAATCGGACTTCGCCACGCGAATCGCCGGCGCCAGGCCGAACAGAACGGTCGTGAGAATTGCCAGCGCCACTGAGAAACCCAGGACGCGGCCGTCGATACTGGTCTCCTGGATCCTGGGCACGGCGTCGCCCACAAGAGGCAGCAGGAACTGGGCGGTCCACATCGCGGCCGCGATCCCGAGACCGCAGCCGATGACCGAGAGTGTAAGGCTCTCCGTAATCAGTTGCCGGACGATGCGGCCCTGGCCCGCCCCGATCGCCGCCCGCAGGGCGAATTCCCTTGAGCGTTCAGCGGTTCGTGACAGCAGCAGATTCGCAATATTGGCGCAGGCGATCAGCAGCACCAGGCCCACGGCGCCCAACAGCAGGAACAACGGGCCTTTCGCCTCACCCGCCAGGGCTGAGGCCGCCGGCAGTACCTGCGTCTTGGCCATGTTCTTGTTGGAATCCGGATAGGCGCGCGCCAGCGATGCCGCCACTACATCGAGTTGTGCCCGCGCCTGCCGCATCGACACGCCGGGTTTCAGCCGGGCGAGCGCGCTCAACAGACGGGCGCCCCGTTGCTTCGTGATCGGGGTAATGGTGGAGGAGTCGGCATCCCGGCCCAGGGTCAGCCAGACGCCCACCGTCCGGTCGCCAGGCGGGAACGCAAAGTCCCGTGGTGCGATTCCGACCACTGTATGCGGCTGGCTGTCGACCGTCACGCTGCGGCCCACAATGCCGGGGTCGCCGCCGAACTCGTCGCGCCACACTTCGTGACTCAGCACCACGGCTCGTTGACCGGATTCCTCCTCCTGCCGCACAAAGCCCCGGCCCAGCGCCGGCTGGATGCCCAGCAGCGGGAAGAGATCCCAGGAGACGATCTGCGCCCGTACGTGAACAGGCCGCGAAGAGCCGGTGAGCGTGGCATCCGTCGAACGGAAGCTCACCAGGTGTTCAAAGACCGTGTTGTCCTTGCGGAGGTCGAAGAAATTGGGATAGGAGAAGTCGGAGATCTCCTCCGGGCGGCGGGCGTCAATCGCCCCCACCACGGCCAGCCGCTCCGGTTGGGCGAACGGCAACGGGCGCAGTACCACCGCGTTCACCACGCTGAACACAACCGTGTTGGCCCCGATGCCGAGCGCCAACGTCAGGATACAGGCGAGGGTGAAGGAAGGCGACTTCCGCAACTGCCGCAGCGCAAAGCGGACGTCGGTCAGGAAATCCTCAACCGCCGCCCAGCGCCAGACGTCGCGGCCCTGCTCTTCCAGGCTGGCCGGATTGCCAAAGGCCCGCCGGGCCGCCAACTCCGCGTCCTTGCGCGGCAGCCCGCCCGCCATGAGCTCCTCCACCTTCTCTTCCATGTGCTGGCGGATCTCCTCCGCCAGATCACGGTCCAATTGGCGCCGCGAGAATAGCTGTTGGATCCAGTTCATGGCTTCACCGGGGACAGGACAAGGCGAATCCCTTCCAGCATGCGCTCAAAACTGCGCACCTCCTGCGCGAGGTGTTTTGCGCCGGCCTCTGAGATCTCATAGATGCGCACCCGCCGGCCGGTCGACGAGACGCCCCAGTCCGCTTTGACGAGGCCGCTCTTCAACATTCTCTGCAGGGCGGGGTAGAGGGACCCCTCCTCCACCTGCAGCAGGTCGTTCGAGTTCCGCTGAATGTGCTGCACCAGGGCATAGCCGTGCAGCGGCTGTCCGCTCAGGGTCTGGAGCACCATCATCTCCAGTGCCCCGGGAAACAGGTCTTTTCGCTCGGTGTTCTTCATGTGTGGCTGCCCGGCATACTTGTTCGCACAAGGCCTAGAGTAAACAAGCATGCGACGTCCGTCAAGCTGATTTCGGTTGGCGGCCAGTGATCTCACCTGGATGCGAGCCGCCTGCAGGTAGGGATAAGACCTTAGGTCGGCATCTGCAAATCATGTAATGAGCATTAGGGTGCGCCGTTGATTTGTTCAGCGCGCTCGCCGGGTAATGTAAACTTCGGCCACTGCACGTCGAACATGCGTCCGCAATGAATGTGGATTGTGTGGTGTAGGTTGCGCAACGGTTTGCGCCGGCTGCGGCCTCGAACGCGGCACGGGGTGGCCTGAGGACTTGTCGAGAGATGAGGGCGGAAGCCGGTCTGGCCGTCCGTGATTCCGCCAACTGGCGTACTGTATTCCTTCGAACTGGAAGCGTCACGTAAATCTACTAATAACAATGGGTTAACGATCAAGAATCGCTCTGGTTCCGATTCGCGGGAAGCTAACCGCCGCTCAGCATGGGAGCCATCCACCCAACACTTGCGAATCGCAATTGACAGGCGCTTTGAGTCATTTTGGCCACACATCGCTTGACACGTCCGGCCGGGCTATGGTGGGCGCCCTCCTTGCTTTCAGCGAATTACGCAGCTTAAGGATGCTTTAGAAAAGCAGCGCTAACCGTAGTCAATAAGGGTTACCAGTGTTAAACTGATTGGTAACAAGTCAAGACTGATAGTCCTGACTTCTGTCTCTTCAGGAGTCCCAAAACGTGCCACGAAGACATGTAAGCTCTACCCGCTTATTCACATTCGTTACAACTTTAGTTTTTGTTACATTGTTCACACAGGGCGCTTTGCTTGCCCAGGTCGCCGGCCGGCTGAGCGGGAGCGTCGTTGATTCCACAGGTGCTTCGGTGCCCAACGCCCAGGTCCGCGTCTTCCTGTCCGGCGGCAAGGACGCTGTGATGGAAACCACCACCAACAGCGCAGGCCTGTTCTCCTTCGTCGCGGTTCGGCCAGAATCCTATGAAGTGGAAGTTACCGCCAGCGGTTTCGCGGCCTCGCGTGCCACTGGCGTCAAGGTCAATCCGATTCAGGAAACCAACCTTCCCCCGTTCACCCTGGAAGTAAAAACCACGCAGGTCACCGTTGAAGTTGCCGCCATCGTGCAGGGAGTGCAGACCGCCAACAGCGAGATCTCCTCTACGGTCACTTCCAGCCAGGTTCAGAACCTGCCTGTTCTCGATCGCCAGGTGAGCTCCCTTTTCCTCACTCAGCCCGGAGTCAGCTCGGGCCGTGGCTCGACCGTTGTCAACGGTATGCGTACGTCGTTCGCGAACGTCACCCTGGACGGTATCAATATCCAGGACAATTTCATCCGTACCAACTCGTTGGACTACATCCCCACAAAGACCACGATTGACCAAATTGCGGAAATTACCATCGCGACCTCGAATGCCTCCACCACCATTGGCGGCGGCGGCGCACAGATGGTGCTCGTCACGCGTTCCGGCTCGAACGATTGGCATGGTGCTTTGTACTGGTACAACCGCAACAGCGCTCTGTCGGCGAATGACTGGTTTAACAACCGCGCCGGTGTCGGCGTCCCGTTCCTGAACCTCAATCAGCCCGGAGGCTCAATCGGCGGCCGCATCATCCGCGACAAGCTGTTCTTTTACACCAACTACGAAGCCTACCGTCTGCGCCAGCAGACCTCCACACTCCGCACCACCCTGCTTGGCGACGCCCGCAACGGCATCTTTACATACAAAGACACCGGCGGCGTGACGAAGACGGCCAATCTGCTCAGCATGCGCGGTATTCAGATTGATCCCGCTATCAAGAGCATGCTAGGCCAATTGCCCACGGCCAACAGCGTTGACGCCGGCGACGGCCTGAATACGTCCGGCTATCTGTTCAATGCGCGTTCCAACGAAGACCGCAACCACTTCATCTACAAGGGTGACTACTACCTGTCTGCGAAACACAGCTTCACTGGTACCTACAACTACACTAGTGACAAGGTGGATCGCCCCGACCTTGGTGATTTCTTCACCACGGTTCCGCCGGTCTTCAACGACAACCACAACCACCTGCTCAGCGCGGCATGGCGTTGGATGGCCACTCCGACCCTGACCAACGAACTCCGTGGCGGCTTCAATCTCGGACCGGGCACCTTCAATGTCAGCAACGACTATTCGAAGTACGTCGTAGCGGGTCTGATCTTCAGCAACCCCTCGAATACGTTCCTCAAACAGGGCCGCGATACGAATACCTACACCCTCCAGGACAATGCAACCTGGCTGAAGGGTAAGCACGAAGTCGCTTTTGGCTTCCAGTCCCAATACATCCGTACCTCGCCCTTCAACGATGCTGGCATCCTGCCCCAGTACACGCTGGGCATCAGTACCGGGAATACCACGGGCTTCCTGGCCTCCGAGCTCCCCGGCATTCGCTCCTCTGATTTGAACACGGCCAACTCGCTCTACACTTCACTGGGCGGTATTGTCAGCCGCTACGACCAGACTTTCAACGTGACCGGTCGCGACTCCGGTTTCGTGAATGGCGCCACCAACCTGCGCCAGTTGAGCTACGACACCTATGCCGGCTACGTCAGCGACAAATGGCGGGTGCTGCCGCGGTTGACCCTCAACCTCGGCCTGCGTTACGAATACTGGGCTCGCCTGAACGAGAAGAATTCCCTCTTCCTGCTGCCCACGCTCATCAATAACGACGTACGCGGCACGCTGCTGAACCCGAATGCCTCGTTCGATTTTGCCGGCAACAGCGTGGGCCGTCCTTACTACAACAAGGACCTGAATAACTTCGCGCCCAGCATCGGCTTCGCGTATGACCTCACTGGCCATCAGAAGACCGTCCTGCGCGGCGGCTACAGCATCAGCTACGTCAACGACGATACGATCACTGCAGTCCGCAACAACATCACCACCAATGTTGGCCTCTCCTCCACGGTGACCAACCCCAATGTCGTGGCCACTCTTGCCACCGCGCCTTCCGTTCCCGTCGCGGTCTACAAAGTGCCTCGCACGCAGGTGGACAACTACGCCCTCAGCACCTCGGCCGCCATCGGCATGCCCGATCCGAACCTGCGTACGCCCTACGTTCAGCAGTTCACTTTGGGCATTCAGCACGAAATCAAAGGCACGGTCATCGAAGCTCGGTACCTGGGCAACCATGGCGTGAAGCTCTTCCGCGCCTATGACTACAATCAGGTGCAGATCGGTCCGAATGGCTTCCTCGCCGACTTCAAGCGCGCCCAGGCAAATGGCTTTGCGGCGCTGTCTTCCACTGGTAAATTCGATCCGCGCTACGACGCCACGGTTGCTGGTAGTCAGCCGCTGCCGTTCTTCGATCAACTCGGCAGCAAGGGGCTGCTGACCAATTCCACCGTCATCGCCTACATCCGTCAGGGTGAACCCGGAACTTTGGCCGAGGTCTATCAAACCAATAAGTTAAATGGCCCGTTCAGCTTCTTCCGCAACCCGAACGCTCTCGGTGCGAACACGATCGCGAACGCGTCGAATTCCACTTACAATGCGGCCCAGGTGGATGTCCGCCGCCGCATCAGCCGGGGCCTCCAGGTCCAGGGGAACTACACATTCTCTAAGGTGATGAGCGACACCACTGGTGACGGCCAGACCCGATTCGAATCCTACCTGGATGAGAACAATGGCAAGCTGGAGCGCGCCCGCGCGCCGTTCGACATCACCCACGTCATCAAGGGCAACTTCTACTACGAACTCCCCTATGGCGCAGGCAAGACTTTCAGCGGCAGCCACATGATGAATCAGATCTTCGGCGGATGGTCGCTGAGCGGCATTATGACTTACCAGTCAGGTACGCCGTTCTCCATCTTCTCGAATCGCGGCACCCTGAACCGTGGAGCCCGTTCCACCGGCACCAACACGGCCAGCATCGCCGGCCTGACGAAGGACCAGTTGGATTCCTCGGTCGGCGGTCTGTTCATGAACGGCAATGGCCCGTTCTTCGTGTCGCCCTCGCTCATCGGCTCCGACGGCCGCGGCGTCAACAGCGACGGTTCTGGCACCTACACCGGGCAGATCTTCTACAACCCGGCCGCCGGCACGCTCGGCAACCTGCAGCGCCGCATGTTCTCGGGCCCCTGGCTCTTCAACTTCGACGCCTCCATCGCCAAGCGCGTCGTCTTCGCGGAACGGCATTCGGTGGACCTCCGCATGGACGTTTACAACCTGCCCAACCACCCGTCGTTCTACGCAGGCAACGAGACGAGCAGCACGACCCGCTTCAACATCAACCAGACCACGTTCGGTCGCATTGCCTCGACGCTCAATGCGGCCCGTATCGTCCAGTTCGGTATGTACTACCGCTTCTAGTCCGAACGCAGGCGCCGCGCAACCCTCCCGCGCGCCGCCATCGCAAACAGAAAAGGCCGCCTCCAACCGGGGCGGCCTTTTCGTTTTTCCAGCGACGGGAGAACGCGCAGTACGATAGTTAGCCATGAGCTGTGACCGCCTGACGTGAGCCTTTCATACTCAGCGATGAGGGTCCCGAACCCGAGCACCAGCTTCAGTCCGGCACCTTGATGGTACGGAATTCTCTTGACCCGAAGCTCGAGAGAGGCCGTCACGACGAAACCGCGTGCCCGCCTGCCGCGAACGACGGTTGACCACGCGCGCCGCCAGTTCAACAGTTCGCGGCAGCATAGCATTGCTGGTCGGTCAACGTCCCAACGCCGCGCGCCCGCGCCGATCGGCGGGGTTCGATCCCCAGCTTCCGCATCTTATAAATCAGCGTCGTTCGGGCCAATCCGAGCCGGTTCGCCGCTCCGTCCTGCCCGCCGATCATCCAATCGGTTTGCTTCAACGTCTCCAGAATATGCTCTCGATCAGCGTCGGCAAGCGTCCGTGCAGCACTCTCCGAAGGCTGCTTCACGGTCTGCTTCAGGCCTAGAGGCAGACGCAACACGGAGCCAGGCGAAAACAGTACCGCGCGTTCGATGACGTTTTGCAGCTCCCGGATATTGCCCGGCCAATCATGAGCCTTGAGTGCCGCCACCACTTCATCGGGAATCAGATCGATGGGTCTGTTGAGACGCGCCGCGAACTTCGCTACAAAGAATTCTGTCAGCGCCAGAATGTCCTGGGCGCGTTCACGTAACGGGGGAAGGCAGATTGGAATCACATTTAGCCGGTAGAATAGGTCCGCCCGAAACAGCTTTTTGCTCACGAGTTCGGCTAGGTCCTGGTTGGTCGCCGCAACTACACGGACATTCACCCGAACCGTCTGTGCACTGCCCAATCGCTCGAACTCCTGCTCTTGCAGGACGCGCAGCAGTTTAGGCTGAAGCTCCAGGGGCATGTCCCCAATCTCGTCCAGGAAGAGCGTTCCCCCATCGGCCGCTTGGAATCTTCCCCTCGTTGGCGCCCAAGCTCCCGTGAATGCGCCTTTCTCGTAACCGAACAGTTCGCTCTCCAACAACGCGCTCGGAATGGCCGCACAGTTAAGGGCAACAAAACGGTTGTTACGGCGAGGACTGGCCTCGTGAATCGCCTTCGCGATCACTTCTTTGCCAGTGCCGGTTTCACCCTGGATTAAGACAGCGGAGTCTACCGGTGCAACCCTCTCGACTTCTGTCAGTAATGCCCGAAATCTCGGACTGGAACCGATCTCTCCCGCCCCGCGATTTTCTTGGACACTGATTTGAAGAAAGGAGAGTCAGCATGTCCAGCAACAAGCAATCGGTCCCGGGGGCCTCGGAGGGAGCCCGAAGGGCGACCTCCGAGGCCCCCGGGACCGGCCGCCGAGGCAAGGGCCGCTGGTCGGCCAAGCGCAAGATGGCGGTCGTTCTTGAGTTCCTCCGAGGCGAGGATCTGGAGAGCTTGAGCCGCAAATACGCGGTCACCGCCGCCACGCTGTCCGATTGGCGGGACGCGTTTCTCGCCAGCGGCGAGGCTGGCCTGAAGATCCGCGAAGACGATCTGGTCGATGAGCAGGGCCGGCGCATGAAGTCCGTCATCGCCGAACTCGCCATGACCGTCGAACTGCAACGCGAGCGCATCCAGCAACTGGAGAACGCCAACCCTTCTCTGAAGTGGAGGTCGAAGCGATGAGCCAAGCCCAGTCGCCCTCCACTGGCCGCAAGTACGGGCGGGCTCGTGTTCTGACCGTGTGGGGCCAGCCGCGCTCGACGTTCTATGCCAGGCAGCAGAGAGCACGCCAACCCGCGGCTTTGCAGCGGCGCGGTCCGAAGACGAAGTACACAGATGCCGAGTTGTTGGAGCAGATCCGCGCCGTCCTGGCGGCTTCGCCCTTCCATGGCGAGGGGCATCGCAAGATCTG
This sequence comes from Paludibaculum fermentans, assembly GCF_015277775.1. NCBI lineage: Bacteria > Pseudomonadati > Acidobacteriota > Terriglobia > Bryobacterales > Bryobacteraceae > Paludibaculum > Paludibaculum fermentans. Next base: position 1,561,038 of record NZ_CP063849.1, on the reverse strand, counting down.
GGCGAGACTGCGAGCCCAAGCGGTCCGCACCTCCAAGCCACGCGTCCTGCGCCTGACGCGAGAGAACGAACTGCTGGCGCCGCAACGGCAGCTCGTGCCGGTGGAGGAGAAGTTGCATGACGGTTCCATCGTGACCAGCCAGCCCAACCAGATGTGGGGCACCGATGCCACCGCTACCGTTACCCTCGCCGATGGCCAGGTCACTGTCTTCGCCGCCATCGACCACTGCACCGCCGAGTGCGTGGGCATTCACGCCGTCAAGCGCGCCACCCGCTTTGAGGCACTGGAACCATTGCGACAGGGCGTGCGTGAGCACTTCGGCGCCTTCGGCCCCAAAGCCGCCGCCGGCTTGCAGATCCGCCACGACCACGGCTCGCAATACATGAGCGACCACTTTCAAAACGAGCTCCGCTTTCTCGGCATGGATTCCTCGCCTGCCTTTGTCCGTGAACCCGAATGCAATGGCTGCATTGAGCGTTTCTTCCGCACTCTCAAAGAGCAGCTTCTCTGGGTGCGGCACTTCCAGGACCTCGAAGAATTGCAGGCCGCACTGCGCGAGTTCCGCGATCGCTACAACCGCGAGTGGCTGATCGAACGTCTCAGCTTTCAGTCTCCGCGACAGGCTCGCGAGCGCCTCCTTGCGCTCCAGCATGCCGCATGATTATGGTGAATTTACTGTCCAAGAAATCGCGCGCGCAACAGACTGGAACCGATCAAATCTAAAGTGGCCATCGTCTTCTCCTCTTTGGATCAATAATGGAATGGACCGCCAGTGAGAGGGCGCCTTTCCCCCTTCCGCTGTCGTCATGACATCCCGAGGAACATGACCTGGATCAAGAAAACTCCCAGTATCTCCAGGTCACCGTTTTTCTGTCATTCATTCTGGCGGCAATCCCGGACGGGTTCACCCCCCAATCGTTCTCGATCGGGTCCCTCGGTTTTGCAGCCCCGGTCCCTCTCTAGAGGGATGAGTTCCTACCCCGAGTACGGTTCGCCATCTTGAAGCGCTTTCTACCGAAAAGGCGAGCGTCGATAGACCATGCACCAGGGCCGAGCATCGCCACGCCAGCGGTTACCACGGCCAATATGACGTGAATCAAGCGGCTGTCCAGCTCTGAAGGACTAGGTGAGAATGCGATCCATAGCTCGTCAAGAGTGATGACTGTCCCCACAATGGGCGTCCACAGGCCGGCGGCTAGAAAGATGCCGCCGACTCCCTCGATAGTGCCTCGAGCGACAATGCTTGGTGCTCCGGGCGTGACAAAGAAGGGCCTGATGCCAAGATAGATCAGGGCGATCCCGACGCCAAGCCTCAGCAGCAAAAGGCCGAACCCGGGCCAGCTGTTAGGAAAGGTCGAAAATAGACGTTGCAGAGTAGATCCCAACCTCATGGTATGGAACCTGCACCGTGGGCCGATACGCCCGGAATGGCTGCGGGCCATCCCCCATTCGAGGGATATAATCGCCTATAACGCTATGATTCCGCGCCTGAGTGCTATTGTCACGGCATGAGTCCGATCGTTTGCACCAAGCTTGGGTAGAATGTTTTTCACGTGATGCTTAACGGTTTCCTCGGTAAGCCCTAATAGCTTAGCGATCTCCTTATTGGCATTCCCAGCGGAGATCAGCCGCAACACGTCTGTTTCCCGTGGGGTCAAGGCGTCGTCCGTGGCATGCTCTGCAATTTCGGCCGCACTCTCTGATGACATTCGCTTATGGCCGGCATGAACCGCGCGAATCGTCTCGAGTAGTTCCTTTCTCAACATGTCCTTTAACAGGTACCCTCGCGCGCCGCTTTTCAAAGCGCGGGAAACCTGGACATCACCGGCGTAGCTTGTCAATACGACGATTCGCGCTTCCGGGAACTCTCCGCGAATCGCACTCAACGCATCAATGCCGCTCATTTCCGGCATTTGTAAGTCCATCAACGTAACATCTGGACGGTGTATTCGGAACTGCTCGACCGCTTCACGTCCGTTCGAAGCTTCCGCGACCAATTCCATATCCGCTTGCCTCCCGATCAGCGCGGCGATGCCTTCGCGGACGACGGGATGGTCGTCTACTGACAGAATTCGGATCATAAAGTCATTCGCCCTTTCCAGGAATCCCTTTAACCGGAGGGACTTGACCGTTTGCCATAAGCGATCGAGCCTGCGATAGCCAACTCGATCTCCGTCCCGGTTCCCACTCCGCTCCAGATATCCAGTTTTGCACCGATCCCGGCGGCGCGTTCACGCATGCCGGCCACCCCGTAGTGGCCGGGACGACCTTCTTCGAGAATTGCGGGTGGAATACCTGCTCCGTCATCACGAACTCGCAATCGAAAGCAGCGTTCGTCGTAGATGATCTCCACTTCAATATGACGCGCCTGGGCATGGCGGAAGGCATTTCGAAGCGCCTCGCGCGTAATGCGATAAACCTCGTCGCGGACGATCGGGTGGAGTTCGTGAACTCGGCCTTCGACTAAGAGCCCGAACGTCGCCGGGCTTTCACCGGACAGTTCGTCGCCCATGGCTCTCACCGCGGGCGCCAGGTCGTTGCTGAGGACAGTTGATAAGCGTAAATCATGAACGGCCTTGCGACCCTCAGCGACCACCTGATCCGCGCGGTCGAGGGCTTGTTCCAGTTCTTCCTTTGCTTCCCCCGGCGGCAGCGACTCATAGAGCGCTTGAAACCGGAGCATCAGCCCCTGAAAACCCTGCAACAGGGAGTCATGCAGATCGCGGGCGAGGCGGGTTCGCTCATCCACACGCAGCCCAAGACGCACGCTGAATTGCCGGGCAATCTGACGCAGCCGGAACAGATGCAGGCCCCACAGCAAGCCCATAAGAGCCGCCGCGCACGACGCCAGGAACCAACGAGTCTGAAAATATGCGGGAGCAATGGCGAAATCGAGGGAGGCGCCCGCCTCGTTCCACACGCCATCGTTATTGCAGGCGATCACGCGAAATTGATACGAACCAGGCCCCAGATTGCTGTAGTAAGCCTCGCGCCGCGTACCGGCGTCGTGCCATCCCTTATCGGCTCCATCCAGTTTGTAACGAAAACGAACGCGCTCGGGTACGGATAAGCTCAACGCTGTGTAATCAATTTGAACGTTCGAGGTAAGCGCGGGGAGCCGCATATCGGCAAAGCGCGGATAGGGTGAACCATCCGCCGATAAAGAGGTAATCGAGACTGTCGGCGGGAGCGTATTTCTCTTTGGACTCACTTTCGGGTCAATCCAGGCGAGGCCTTTTGTTGCCGTGAACCATATCCGGCCGTCTGTTCCTTGTATTGCCTTTGGATATGGGTAGATACTCTCTGTCTGTCCCGGAAGGCCATCAAAAAAGCCGAATTGCTCCCACTGAAAGCGATAGGAGGCATCACGCAAAGCCCGATCCACCTCATCTTTGGAGGCGTGAATGACACCAGTTACGGTGGTGAGCCAAAGACCATTGCTCCCTGCATCGACAATTCCGGTAATGTCTTCCAATGAATCCATGGCGGCCGGTTTCATAGGGCGAAAGCGGCCTCGGTCGATCATAACCAGACCACCTGCACCGCCCGCCCAGATCTGCTGGGGAGCATGCTCGGCGAAGGCCTTGACATAGCGCAGGGGCGTATCCGGCTTGACGGGATAGTCCACAACCGTGCCTTTATCCATCGTGATGATGTCGCCCTCGTAGGTTGATACCCAGATTCGGCCCGAGCTGTCGGAAAACATGTTCACGACTCGCTGCTTCGCCACTTCAGGCGGAGTCGCCCAGGGCCTCCAATGGTCGTGCTCCAGAGAGAAGAACCCCTGACCGTTGGAAAACGCCCACAGCGTTCCTGACCCGTCACCCGCAACCTGCCATGAGCCTGACCCGCCCCCGCCGTGACCAGATGGAGCCGTGGCCGCCCTTCGGAAGCCGCCGTTCTTCCATTGTTCAAGCGCGTCACTCAAGAACCAGTTAACAGCGCTGGGATCTCGATAGGGTTTGAAGGCGCCGGAAGGGACAAATGATACTTCACCGTAGTCGCCGTGGGTCTTGCCGGCATAAGCCCAACTGCCTACAACCCAGACAGAACCGCCGTCAGCCGGCGCCACTGCGACCCGATATAGAGATGTTGGCAGGACAACCGGAACCAAGGCAGTGTCGCGGAACTGGTCCAGTCCATCCCGCGTTCCTACCCAGATGTTTCCTTCCCGGTCTTCGAGTATGGGCGTACTGCTGTCGGCACTCAAACCGTCCCTCGACGTGAACGTCTGCACGACATCGCTGGTCCTCGAAAGTGGCCCCTGCGTGTGCAGTGCGCGGTGTGGGACGCGGACCACTCCGGAAGTATCCGTCGACATCCAAAGACTTCCATCACGGTCGAAAAGAAGATGGGCCGCGGTCCTAACCTTCACTACTAACCGATCTTCGCTAAGACACCTGGGTGGTGTCCCTTTAGGGGTCTCCACCTCGCATTTGGCAATCGCGGCGGATCTCGGACTCACGGATGTACTAATGGCCCGTACATAGCTTAGGATGTCCGATAACCATATTGTTCCGTCTCGTGCCTCCCCGATGGAGGCCGAGAAACCGGCATAGGCGCCTGTCGTTTCAAATCGCTTCGATCCTTGTTTTAGGTACAGTACCGTGTTGTTGACGCCTGCCCAGAGAATTCCGTGGCTATCGACGAACAATACATCGGAAGTGATGTGTGGCACATCCTCCGGAAAGTTCCAGTTCTTACCAATGCGCTCCCATCTCGTACCGTTGAATCGAATAACTCCAGTCTCGGTGTTTGCCCAAATGGTGCCTTCGAGGTCCTGGACGATGTTGGTAGGGTTTGACGTGACACCATCAGAGGTGTCATATCCTTTGACGTCGCCGCTACGCAGGACACAGATCTTGGTCTCGAGCCGATAAGCGATCCACAAACTGCCATCCTTCAGCGCCCGCAAGCCACGCACCGGGCCGTCTGAAAGCCTGTCTCCCGATTTCGGCACATAGCGCTCGAAACGGACGCCGTCGAATCGAAACAGACCGTTATCCGTGCCGATCCAGAGAAATCCGTCCGTGGTCTGTGCCAAAGCCTGCGCTCTGCCCGGATACCCATCCTTTTCGCTCCAGGATCGGTGCGCGAGTTGGTGGATGTCGCGCTCCGGATTGAGAGCCCTGGCGCTGGGTACGAGCAGAAGAAGGAAGGTGTAGATCGAAAGTATTGGGGCGACCTTCATCGGAATTCCTTCGATCATCAACACAGGAATCGCAGGCAGCTTCGATATGTATCCGCGAAGCGACGGTGCCAGATCCAAATCACGATCGTTCTGTCGGGCCCGATTGGAACTGCTGAAGGTCCTCGACGGTCATGCTGAGTTGGGCACAACGCGCAGCATCACCCAAAACTACCAAACGAGATGGCTCCACACAACCCGGATCGGGCGGCGTGTCGCTGACCGGCAGGGATAGCTTTTGGCGGACACCCTTACCGGAAGCCTGCGCCAACCTGCCAAAGGGTGGTCCACCGTGCTGCTACACCTCACGCAGGTAGCTGTGGACGAATTTGCACCGGAGCGATCGCAGATGGGCTTCGTGGAGGAACGGGGTTTGTCCAAGCCAGTTGGATAGGAGTTGGTAGATTTCGAGCGGTTCACCGTGAACTCAACCTACGTCACGCCCGTTACCTGAATCGGCCCGCCGAGGCTCCTGTTGACGCTCGTGACGCCTCCGCCGGGCCGGAGACCGAGCCCGCCGATATCGATTGATGTCAGAACCCGAACACGGCCAAGCAATCAATGGCAGAAGTCCCGTTAGCCGCGACTTCTGCCACAGGAGGCTGGAGCTCCGCGAGTCGTGACGTCAATTCTTCAGCGCCTTCACCGCCGCCCCTCTAATTTCGGGAGTCTCCTTCGGGTCGGTAGCCAGGCGGTTCAACTGTGCCAGGAAAGGAGATCGTTCCCCCAGGGGCATATCAGTGGCTGCCTCCACGGCCATTCGGCGCGTCCACTCAGCCGGACTATCGAGGCCATAGCCGATCAACGAGAGAACCTCAGCGGTCTTCGGGATGTGGCGCACGTGCACGCACCTCAGGACTTCCCCGATGACCTCGGGCTTGTCCTGCTTCCGCACGAACGCAATCACGTCCTGGGTCAGGGTGACGTTTCGAGTGTCAAGCAACATCCATGCCATCCAGCCTGTATCCCTCGTGTCATTCTCCTGATCGGCGAGGTGAGCCTTCAGGTAGTCGACGGTCTGGCTGGAGATCTTTGGCAGCGAGTAGCTCAAAATTGCCTTGGGCATCTCGCGGAGCGGGTCCGCGCGATCATTCAACAACTTAAGGAGATCAGGAACATAAGGTTCCAGCAGGGCTTGGCTGTCAAATGAGGGCCGCAAGACAACCGGGATAAAACACATCAGGGCATATTTTCGAGCTTCCGGCCGGGGATCGCGGAGCAGTCGACCGGCTGGAAGCAGAAACTCTCTCACACGATCCGGAGGGAGTTTCTTGACGTACTCCTCGTCCACCGTCTCCCAGAAAACCTTCTCGCTGGGCACCGGTCCGCCGTTCTCCATGGAGTGGAGCCTAGAACTGATCCGTTCGCGCTGCGCGCAGCAGGGAAGCGCGATGAGCACCAGGCCAACCACCACCAACCGGAGCTTCCTCTGGGAAAAACCTCCTTGACGACGTTGATCAATGGGCCGGCGCAACGACCTGGTGCGAAGGGGAAGCCGGCGACCCGGGCATGCTCAAACCGGCCAACTGCGCCCGATGGGATGCCGCCGGGCCTCCGCTGACCCAGGCTACTGTTTGAGCGGGATTGTTCATTTCCTCCGGAATGACCGGGCGTAATTTCATGTCGGCCGCTTGGGTTTACAACGGATCTTGCCCATACCATCCAGCGTAACGCGCGCAATTGGATTGCCGGAAGAAACGACGAGGTTCCTCATACTGGAGTTGGGCGCTTAATCCTGGTGTTGGGAACTCATGAGACGTGAGCGCCGTCAAATCCCGTATGCAGCGTTTCCGCTGGACATGGATTCTCGCTGTGTTTCACGGGATTGTTGCTGCTATCCTCCTGGTCTGGCAGCAGCAGAACGAACAGGTCATAACGGCGATGGGAATGGCCTGGGATACGGGTGCGCCGCTGTGGCCTTACGAGACCCCGTGGATCATCTTCGCAATCATCAATGCTCCGGCGGTTCTTGCCGGGCGCGCGGGGAGCAGCCTCGTGGGCCTTCATGCGTTCAGAGAACAACTACCGGTTCTTCTAGCCGCCACCATTCTGCTTTGGTTCAGCATCGGAGCCTCGATCGACCGCGGAGCCTTCCGTAGGCAAATCCGTCCGAAACCGTGGCTCATTGGCGTCCTGGCTGGCGTGGCATTGGCGTGCCTTTGCGTCAGCGTATCGGCGATCTCGGCAGCAGTTCATTGGTGTTGGGCATTTGGCGCTTGGTCACTCTCAAGCGCGCTCACATTTGTCCGGCTCGTCTCTATCGTTCCCTGGTGCACTTTTGTCGTCGCCATGTCCGTGCGTACCCTCTTTTCCTCAAGTTCTCGCCCGGCACTCGGTAGTCGCCATAGTAGCAACGCCTGAGTGCCGCGCCGCTCTTGAAGGCAAGGCTCTGCCGGAGATCGCGCTCAGCTAGACCGGCCAGAAACCAGGCCAAACAGTAGTCGCGTTCGAGCACGATCTCGGGAATGCGACGGCCGCCGGCCTGCGCGAGGCGGTTGGCAAGCAGCGAGTTATTGCGCTGCGATATGAATTCACCTTCTCCGGACTGCTTCGAGTTCGTCGGGGGACACGTTCACGCGGAGACGCCAGCCGGTAATGTATGCGTCGTCGGCCGGTAGCGTCAGGCCAGCACGGTGTACGTCACGGTGACGATTAGCCTGAGGCGGTCCAGTTCGCCGGGTGCTGCGAGCTGATAGATATCAAGCAGGTAACCGCGTCGCCGTGCGACGGCCCCGTTCTGCAGGCGCAGGGCGTAGTCGATCAAACGCCCCGGTTCCATGTCATGGCGTCGCATCCGGAGGCCCTTCGCGACCTCGGTGATACCGCCGCAATACGCCGACAGATGCATGCCGTCGATCACAGTGCGCTCAGGATCGCTCACCTTGACGCGCTCCTGTTTCGAGACCCAGTATGCCGTTGCCCTGAATGAATCCTCGTCGCGCACGAGAATAACCCCAAACTCCAAGTCATTAATCGTCCTACTACGTAGGCCTCTTGTCGTGCTGGTGAAGATGACAAATTGCGGCTGCTTGACCATCCGGTGCAGCTCCATGGCCGAGACGTTGGACATGAAATAATCCGAATTGGTTGCCAGTTGCCGGGCGATGACATATGAATTGCCGACGAATTCCGTGGCTCGGTCGTGTTCCGATGACACCGGCACAAGGCCCGACTGCATTCCGGACACAATTCCGCGGGTGATGGCATGCCGGATCAGACTCGGGGCCGACGCAGCCGGCAAACTCGTGATGCTCGCGACGTCGGCAAGGGTGAAGGTAATCCGACCGCACTCGTGGAGAACCTTCTGCAGTTGGGCGGTCCGGCAGCCCACCGTCTTCGACGGTGTTCGGGATGTTTGTGCTTTGAATCCTACCTGGGCTTCGATTCACGAACAGGATGGCGGGCACGAAGTCGTCGTGTTCCCCAGTCGGCCGCTCACCGAAACCGAGTCAGTTCCAGCCTGGACCAGTAATCGGCGGAGGACCGAGATCCTGCGCTTGCGGATTACAGTCTACGTTCGGCCACTCTTCAGGCGCTCGGCTCAGAACGGTTGCGAATTGGCGGACGATTTCATCAACATCCTCTCCGTCCCAAGGCAGGCGCACGAGAATCTGATAGGGCCCCGGCGTAAGCAGAAGTGACGCTGTCATCATTCCTTCAGGACACCGTCCTGATGCCCAGGAAAATTCGAAGCCTCGCTTCGCTAGCGAAGTTCGGTCGAGGGCGTGAGCGATGAGACGTGCAGCCGTTCGATCCGGGGGCTCCCAGCTCAAGTCATGAAGAGCTCTTTCAATCTCGAGAGCATACTGGGTCGCATCAAACTGGATCCTTTTTGCTGAACCGTTGGCTGTCCAGATGACTCGATTGCCTTCCGCGTGGATGTTGACGGCTACGCTGCCACACTCAGTGATTCCACAACCGCACCTCCCGATAACCGCAGGATGAGGAGAGGTTCCGGCGAGCAGGACGCACGGTTCGATCAGGAGATCATCGGGGTCCAGTCCCATTAGGTCAGGGGCAATCAGCTCGATCAGATTCATTCCGTCAGCGAACAGACAGACCTCGTGGTCATTGGTCTCGGGTGAGGACCTCACGGTGATTCGAAGTGCGGGTAAGTCATTAGCCATGTGACGCTTGCCGCTAACAATTGTACGGAAGCGGAATGAAGCTGGCAGATCGAGATTGATCCTGCTTAGGCACCCAGGCAGTGCGGGGATGCCCCTTAGCCTGATCAGGCTACCGTGAACCACCAAAACGTGGTCTCTAATTGGAGCCAACGACCCAGGAACTCACCGAAAACCACCAGTCCCTCTCTGCAATTCCGGCATGCTGCCAGACACCGAGCCATAGCCGCAGCCCCTCCAATCCAATAGGTTTTACTCTGCGCCACAGCCCGCAAACAGTATTCGGCGGTCTGCAATCAGCCGAAGGGACCTGCCTGATGGAACTGGTGCGGATCCGGCCGTCCCCAACCCCACTTCTCCACCAATTCCACCATTAACCCCCCTTCATTCACCGCCGCTGGGGATATTTCTTTCGCGCTGTTGCAATCACTTGCGGGCCGCCCGCCCGGCAGCCCACGGACATGCAGCTACACTCTCCACACTGGACCCGCGGTCTATCCGCCTCCAGCCGGTCTTTGACTTCAGAACCTCCACACCTCCGCCGGAGGAGTCTATCGCCTCGGCTGAATGGGGAAGAGAATCCACGGATTTTGAGCGATCAAAGCCATTTATTCCCGTTTTCTTCCCCTGCCGGGAGCGCCGCAGCCCCGGCGCGCCCGCCCGGCATCGACCAACTCTAGATCCTCACAATCCGCCGCCTTTGAGCGATCAAACCCATTCCTTCCCCCTGTCTTCCCCTTCGCCGGAGAAACGAACTCCCCCGGCGGCACCCAGGACCAACCCGCCCTATCTCTCCGCAATCCACCACTCCTGAGGGATCAAAGCCATTTCTTCCCCTTTTCCTCGCCAGCCACTGGCGGCTCGGCGGAAGCAAGCGCCAGCCAGTCCCAGGCCCTCCAGCCAAACACTTCCAGCCCATTTCGGCTCAGTCCGCCAAAGCAGTTCCGGATTTCAAAATAAATTGTACGCCTGGAATCAATGATTTAGGAGAAACAGCCCCGAAATCGCTTGGCCGGGTCAGGGACACTTTGTCGCGAAGGAGATTCCACGTGAATTTGTACCCCTTGACCTTGAATGCGAGCGGGCGGATGCCCGATGCCGAAGAGCGCGACCCGCTACTGGCGGAGATTCAGCGCTATGAGATTCCCGACCTGATGCTGTTTGCCATCGACGGGACCACACCGGAGGAGATGATCTCCGGAATTGCCCAGGAGTTGCTCTGGATGCCCGTCGGCGTCGTCCGCTGGGAACAGAGCGTCGCACCCGCCGCGCGCAGCCTGGCGCTGCTGCTCCAGTACATCCGCCTTGCCTTGCCCCGCACTCGGATCCACCTGGCTGGTTACGGAGCGGGTGCCCACGTGGCCGCCGCCGCCACCGTGTCCTGCATTGAGCCGATCCTCGCTACCCTCACCCTGCTCCGTCCCAATATCTCGCCGTTCGCCTTTGCCAGCCATGGCGCCCTGCACCGGCTCATTGACCGCAGCCTCGTCCTGGGGCCCACCGTCGTCACCTTCCAGCGCAAGCCAAGTGAATTCGGCATGGGCCGCGCCGGCGCCCATGGACTGGACGAAGGTCAGTCCATCATCCTGCCGGTCTCCGACCTCAAGGGAGTGAGCGAGAACCTGCGCCGCCGCGTAATCAACCTGGAAGGCGAAGCCACTCCGGCCAACGCGGCCGCGCTGCTCAAAACTCTATGCTGCCGCGAAGATACAGTGCCGCCTCTCCGGCGATGCCCACCCGTTCGCCGCGCAACGCGCAAAACAGCGTCCCGCCGCGCTTTGACACTTGTCGAGCCACTAATTCCGTCTTGCCCAGCCGCTGCGCCCAATACGGGATCAGCGTGCAGTGCGCCGACCCCGTGACCGGATCCTCCGGCACACCCTGCGAAGGCGCGAAAAAGCGCGACACGAAGTCCACGCCCGGGGTCGACGACGGAGCGGTCACAATTACCGCAAACCGGTCGATCGAACACAGCGCCGTCATGTCCGGCGTCAGGGCGTGGATCTCTTCCTCCGTCTCGTAGACCACCAGGTAGTCCCGCGAGGCCAGCACCTGTTTCGGTGATCCGCCCAACGCCTGCACCAGGCCGGGACAGGGCCGCACCGCTTCCGCCGGCCGGGCAGGGAAGTCCATCGACAACCGCTCGCCCTCCTTCGTCACCACCAGTTCGCCGCTCAACGTGTCGAACCGCACAACGTCCGCCGCCGTATCCAGGAGCCGGAAAATGACATACGCCGAGGCCAGCGTAGCGTGCCCGCACAGGTCCACCTCCACGGCGGGCGTGAACCAGCGCAAATGATACCGGTCGCCCGTCTTCACAAAGTACGCGGTCTCGGCCAGGTTGTTCTCCGCCGCAATCGACTGCATCGTCTCTGCCGGCAGCCAGGACTCCAGCGGGCATATCGCCGCGGGATTTCCTGCAAACACGCCGCTGGAAAAGGCGTCTACCTGGTAGATGGGGAGTTCCATCTACTTAGTCTAATGCAGCCTCTTCAGCGCGTCCGCACAAACGACATCACATCTCCGCGGGCGCGCGCCAGATTGGCCGACGCGAGCAGCCCCTCATACCTCGTGCGGATCTCTTCCTCTTCGGTCTGCGCCAGGTTACCCTGCGCCGTGATCACATCCAGGTTGGTCGTCAGGCCCGCGCCATAGCGCAGCCGCGCCAGTTCCAACGACTCCCGCGCCGCCGCCGTTGCCTTCGACGCCGACTCCAGCGCCAGCCGCGCCGCATCGCGCTCCAACCGAGCCTGTGCCGACTCCTGGTCGATCGCCAGGTCCAGCGCCCGCTTCTGCTGATCCAATTGCTGCAACCGCAGCCGCGCCGCTTTGATCTCGTTCTCGATCCGGCCGCTGGTCCACACCGGCACCGCCACCGTCACGCCCACCGTATACGTACTCAGCGAGTTCGACGGATCCTGGCCCAGCACGCCATAGTCGCCGAACGCTCCAATCTTCGGGTACCGCTGCTTCTCCGCCTGGCGCTTCTCTTCATCCAGCACCTTGCGCTTCGCCTCCAACGCCAGCGACTCGGGCCTCACGCCCGCGCCCGGTTCCGCCGCATTCGGAGTGAACTCCACCACCTCCATGTCCGTGCTCTGCGCCACGCCGATCGTCTTCTTCAAGGTCGTCAGCAGCGAGTCCCGATCGCGCCGCGCCAGAATCAGCGTCGCCTGTTCGGACTCGATCCGCTGTGTCGCTCGCGCCACATCCAGCTTGCTCGACGTCCCGGCCTTCTCCGCGTCGCCCACCTGCCGCAACACCGCCTGGGCCGTCTCCACCCGCGACTCCGCCGCCCGCGCCCGCGAGTCCGATGCCAGCGTCTGCAGGTAGATCTGGATCACCGCCAGCCGCGTCCGCTCCGCCGTCGTCTCCGCCTCGAACTTCGCTTGCCCGGCTCGCGCCTTGGCCGCGCGATACTGTGCCAGCAGCGACAGATCCAGCACCTGCTGCGTCAACCTCGGCCTGGCGTCAAACACGCGGTAAGGACCGACCCGTGACGGGAACCCCGGAGCAATCACCCCGATCCCCTGCAGGTTCGTCGTCTGATAGCTCAACCCCAGGTTCACACCCAGTTGCGGCAACAGCGCCGCCTTCTGCGCCAGGGCCTGCGCCTCGCCCTCCAAGGCGCGAAGCCGCGCCTCCTGCACCTCCGGACTCGCCTTCTCCGCGGTCGCCAGCGCCTGTTCCAGCGTCAGCCGCTCCGCCCAAACCGGCGCCGTCAGTAGCAGCGCCCACAGATACCGTTTCACTTCTGGACCTCCAGGAAGGCATCGACGCGCAGCCCCACCGGCAACTGCTGGCCGGCATCCAGTTCCACCAGCGTCTCCAGGATCTTCGTATCCACGCGCTCGCTCGGCTCATCCGTCCGCACGTTCTTGCGGCCCAGCGCCTGCCCGATCCGCACGACTTTCCCCGTGAACTTCCGGCCGCTATACGCATCCGCCGTCACCCAGGCGGACTGCCCCACGTGCAGTTTCGCGACATCCACTTCATCGACATCCACCCGCACCCGCAGCCGGTCCAGGTCGCCCAGCGACACGATGGGCGTGTCCCCCTTGCCTGACACGCTCTCGCCGCTCTTGCGGTATTTCCGCAGCACGCGGCCATCGATGGGCGACCGGACATACGTCTTCTCCAGCAGCGCCTGCGACTCCGCCACGTTCGCCTCGGACTGCGCCAGCTCCGCCTCCGCCCGCCGGATGTCCTCGACACGCGACTGCTGCCGGACCACCGCCAGCCGCTCCCGCGCCGCATCCACCCGCGCCCGCGCCGTCTCGTAATCCCGGGCCGTCAGGTCGTACTCACTCCTCGAAATCGCCCCGCGGTCCAGCAGCGTCTGCCGCCGGTCGCGCTCCGACAACGCCGTCTGCATCTGCGCCATCGCTTCCCGCAACTGCGCTTCGCTCTCGCGTTTCTCTTCCTCGCGAGCCCCGTTCCGCAGCCGGTCCAGCGACGCCCGCCGCTCACTCACTGTCGCCTTCGCCAACTCCACCCGAGCCTGGTAGTCGCTGTTGGTCAGCACCGCCAGCACCTGCCCGCGCTTCACGCTGTCGCCCTCTTCCACCACCACCCGGGCCAGCTTGCCGTCCATTTCGCTGCCAACCTTAATCTCTTCGCCCGCCGGTTCCACCCGGCCAGCGGCTGAGATGAAGTTGCCTTGCTTCGCGGCCGCCGCTGGCACATTCGCCGGAGCCGCCTGCACCTGCCGCCGGCTGCTGATCGTCAGTGCCACTGCGGCGCCCGCCAGCAGGATCGTCACGACACTCCATGTCTTCTTCATGCGGCCTCCTCCTTTGCGTCTTCTTCCGATCCGGCGATCCTGCCGTCGGCGATGTGAACAATGCGGTCTGCGTAGTGCAGCACGCGGCTATCGTGTGTCACCACCACCACCGCGCGATCGCGTTCGCGGGCCAGGCTGGTGAGAATCTCCATCACGGTCAGGCCCGAGTGCGAATCCAGCGCTGCCGTCGGTTCGTCGGCCAGGATGATGGGCGGATCCCCGGCCAGCGCCCGCGCAATCGCAATGCGCTGCTTCTGGCCGCCGCTCAGATCCGCCGGATACGACTTGAACTTGTCCGCCAGGCCCACCTGTTCCAACAGGTGTTCGGCCCGCTTCCGTCCGGCCGAGCCCGAGATGCCCTTCAACTTCAATGTGAGCTCGACGTTCTCCCTCGCCGTCAGGGCAGGGAACAGATTGAAGCCCTGGAAGATGAAGCCGAAGTGATCCAGCCGCACCTTGGGCAGCTTCTTCTCCGCCAGCCCAACGATCTCCTGCCCGGCGATCCTGACACTGCCCGAAGTCGCTTGCAGGATGCAGCCCATGATGGACAGCAGCGTCGTCTTGCCGCTGCCCGACGGCCCCATCAGCATCAGCACTTCACCCGGGCTGACATCCAGGTCGACCCCGTTCAGGGCGTGCACGGCCGCACTCCCTCTCCCGTAGGTTTTGACTACGTTCCGGATTTCAATCATTGCTGTGTCCTTATTAGCCTCGAAAGACCATGGCTGGGTCGATCCGCGTTGCTTTGCGAATCGAAATGATGGAAGCCCCCGCGCACATCGCAATGGCCAGGGCCAGGGTGCCCGCGGCCACTTCCGGCGGCAGCGCGATGGGCGCATTGCCGTTCTGGCTGGATTGCGAGATCGGCGCGGCAATCGCCATCGCCAGGATGTAGCCGAAGATGCCGCTCATGGCCGCCTGGGCCAGAATCACCTGGTAGATTCGCGAGTTGGTGGCGCCCATCGCCTTCAAGGTGCCGAACTCGCGGATATGGTCGACAGTCGCCGCATAGATCGTTTGGGCCACCACCACAATGCCGACGATCAGGCCGAGAATCGCGCCCAGCAACGTCGTAATGCCTGCGCCTGTCTGGAAGACCCAGTAAATCTGGGTCCGCTTGTGCATCTCGGCGTTCGACAGCACGTCGAAGTCGCCCAGCTTCGCCTTCATCGCGGCCTTGAGCTGCTCGATGTCGACTCCAGCGGCCGCCCGCACCAGCAGGAACATCGTCTGGTTCTCTTTCAAGACCCCGCCCGCGTAGTTCTGCGCGTTCTTGAACGAGCAGAACACGAAGGGAGCCGTCGTGAAGCTGCGAATCCCCCGGGTGAACCCGACAACGCGCGCCCGGTGGTTGCTGATCTCCACCGTCTGTCCCAGGTGGGTGACGCCGAGCTTCTCCTTATAGAGCTCATCGACGATCACCGTGTCCTCGCCCCGCAGGTCCTCGACGTTGCCGGCCGTCAGGTTCCAGGGTCCGCCCAGCCTGCTCTCCAGCGAGAATCCGGTGATCTGGACGTTCTCTATCGCGCCAGAGGGCAGCTTCCAGGGCACCCAGGCCAGGATGTAGCGATCCACCCGCTCCACCCCGGGCACTTCCATCGCCTTCCAGCGCTTCGATTCCTGGATCGGCGAGGCGCCGTTGACGTAGGGCAGTTGCGGAGCCGAAATCCAAAGGCTGGCCCCACTCCGCTCGACGATGTTGGCACTGGTGTCCATGAAGCTCAGGAACAACCCGAACTGGACCAGGATGAGGACCAGCGCAAAGACAATGCCGACCAGCGTGACCACCAGCCGCACCTTGTCGTGAATGAGATTCTTCCAGGCTAGAGTAACCATAACAGTGTCCGCTCAGTAACGAACCATCTGTTACTGAACACTGTTCACTATACGGTTAGTGTTCTCCCGAGTCAATAGGAATACTTGTTAATTTAGTCCGCGGATCAGGCGGTCGATGGAAGTCTCGATCAGCATCGTCCGGTCGACAAACGGGAAGCCGCAGTCGACCACCAGGCCTGTGGTGACGCCGTGGACGAAGAGCCAGGCCGACTGCGCGGTGGTCTCCACGTCATCCACCCGGATGGAACCGTCTTCCATGCACGCCTTGATGCCTACCCGGAGGCGATCGAAGGAAGCCATCGCCATGCCGTTGATATCCGAATGCTGCTCCGGGCCCATGTCCCGGAAGACAGCCGGAGGCGTACAGAAGACGAAGGTGTAGTGGCTGGGATGCTCCAAGCCAAAGTAGATGTAGTCGACCAGGCTGCGGCGCAGCGTTTCGAGCGGAGTCAGCCTCAGGCTGAGAATGGCTTCCAGGCGCCGGTCGAGCTCAGCGAACGTCTCAAAGCAGATGCTGGAAACCAGCTCCACTTTGTCCTTGAAGTACAGGTAGATCGTGGAGGGCGCGTACTCGATGCGATCGGCGATCTTGCGCATCGAGACGCTCTCATACCCTTGCTCCAGGAAGAGGGCCGTCGCCGCCTCCAGAATCCTGCGGCGGAGCTCATCCTTCTCTCTGGCGCGTCGTTCAGCGGTGCCCATATATCAAATACCGTTCCGGTCCCAGCATACTGAACGGCGTTCATTTTGACAAGATGTGTTCGAATGTTGACGGATTATGGAGGAAAACGACAAGATCGAAGAGTACGCTCTCACACTCGAGGCGCGTGGTTCCCACCAGCCGGTAGTCGTGATAGATTCTGTGCAGGGAGGTGTCATAATGTATTCTAAAGTATTGATTGCGATCGGGTTAACTGGCCTGTGCGCCATGGCTGCCGAGGTGCCCGCCTACAAGCTGAAGGTCTTCCAACCGCTGCCGGCGGCAATGGATTCCACCGCCAATCCGCCCACCCAGGCCAAGATTGAACTCGGCCGGATGCTGTACTTCGAAAACCGGCTGTCCAAGAGCCAGAAGTTCTCCTGCAACTCCTGCCATCGGCTGGACAAGTTCGGAGTGGACAACGAGGCCACCTCAGAGGGCCACAAGGGCCAGCGCGGCAACCGCAATTCGCCCACCGTGTTCAATGCCGCCCTCCACATGGCCCAGTTCTGGGACGGACGCGCGGCCGATGTCGAAGCCCAGGCAAAGGGCCCGGTGCTGAATCCCGTGGAGATGGCCATGCCGGACGAGGGCACTGTCGTCAAGACCTTGAAGTCCATGCCGGAGTACGTCGCACTGTTTGCCAAGGCATTTCCCGGAGAGAAGGATCCGGTGACCTACAACAACATGGCTAAGGCCATCGGCGTATTTGAACGCAAGCTGGTGACTCCCTCGCGCTGGGACAAGTTCCTGGCTGGCGACAAGACAGCCCTGACTGCGCAGGAGCAGGCCGGCCTCGCGAAGTTCCTGGACGCCGGCTGCGCCGGTTGCCACTCCGGCACCCTGCTGGGCGGATCCTCCTACCAGAAACTGGGCGCTGCTCACCCGTACCCCGGTCTGAAGGACGAAGGCCGGTCCAAGATCTCCAAGAACGAGGGCGAGAAGTTCTACTTCAAGGTCCCCTCGCTGCGCAACATCGACAAGACCGCGCCTTACTATCACGATGGCTCGGTCAAGACCCTGGACGAAGCCGTGAACCGCATGGCGGAGTTCCAACTGGGCCAGAAAATGGCGCCCGCGGACGTAACCGCGATTGTCACCTGGCTGAAATCCCTGACCGGTGAAGTCCCGGCCAGCCTGACCACCAAGCCGAAGCTGCCGGCCTCGGGTCCCCAGACTCCGAAACCGGACGTGACGGACTAACCACCATGAAGGCGCGGGCGGCGATTCTCCTCCTGGCTGTCGCGGTGTGGGCGCAGGAACCCACGCCGCGGCAGCGCGCCACGACGGCCATCAACGACCTGGGCCGGGTGCTGCAGCAGTTGCTAAGTGAAGAGATGAAGCAGGGCAGCTACGCCGGAGCGGTGAAGTCCTGTGCCGAGAACGCGCAAGTCGTCACCGAGGAGTTCGCCCACGAACGCGGCCTGGAATTGCGGCGAATCAGCCTCAAGTACCGCAATACCAAGGATCAGCCGGATGAGTGGGAAGCCCAACATCTGCGGGCGTGGGCGAAACAGATGGAAGCAGGCCAGCCGGTCGCGCCCGTGGAAGAGACAGTCACTGAGAACGGCCGCCGGTTCCTGCGCGTGATGAAGCCCATTGCGATACAGGCGGTCTGCCTGGGCTGTCATGGACCACGGGATCAAATCGCGCCGGAAGTGAAGGAAGCCCTGGACGCGCACTATCCCCGGGACAAAGCCACGGGCTACAAAGCGGGGGAACTACGAGGGGCGTTCAGCGCCCTGGTGGCCCTTCCGTAATTCGCCTGCCACGGGCGGCGTGCCCGCATTCTGGCCGGTCGTGGGAGGACGCCGGGACCCGGCGTCGCAGGAGGCCGACATTCAAGTGGGGACTCCCAGCTTCGGCAGGACGAACTTCATCACTGCGAAGTAGCCGGCCACGAACAGGACCATCACCAGCCATTCAGGCATATATCCCTTTCAGCATACAGACTTATCAGGCGGAATGGCCAGGATCGGCACTTTGGCCAGTTCTATGGTGCGGGTGGTGACGGAACCCATCCACACCTGGCGCCAGCCCGTCCGCCCATGCGTGCCCATCACCACGCAGGAGTTGTCGCGGTGCGCCGAGGCAATGATCGCCTCCACCGGCGGAGCATCGCTGATCTCATAGTGCACCTCCACTCCGGCCGGCAGATTCCTGGCCGCCCACTCCTTTAGGTGCGTTTCGGCCTGCGCCTGCACCTGCCCCCACTGATCGAGGATCTCCTCCTTCTGCACGGTGCTGATGTAGGCCGGCATGTCGAGATGGACAGCGTGCAGCAAGCGCAAGGGCTTGCCCAGCGACCCGGCCAGCCAGGCAGCCCAACGCAGCGCGTTGGCCGAGCAATCGCTGAAATCGATGGGGCAGAGAATCGAGTCGAAAGCGGGTGTCGACATCGCAGAGGAGCCTCCGCTATGACGATGCAACTTTCGCAGGGTGGTGACAAGGGGGTTTGCGGGTCCAGAAACGGAAAACCCCTGGCCCGGCAGGATTTGCCGGACCAGGGGACCCTTGAACGGGCTGACCGTTGCCTAGAACGTCAGTTTCAGCGACATCTGCCAGGATCGGGGTGTGTCCTGGCCGGTGATGCTGCCATACGAGGGGCTGGTCGGATCCGTGTTGGGATCGTAGAGGTTCGGATGGTTGAGGGCGTTGAAGGTCTCAGCGCGGAACTGCGTGTTCCAGCGCTCACTGAGGCGGAAGTTCTTGATCAGCGAGAAGTCCCACCGATCCTGATTGGGGCCGCGGGCGGAGCTGAAGCGCAGTGGGAAGCGGCGCAGGTTCGAGGCCAACTGCAGGGTGCCATTGGTCTCGAAACCGACGGTCTTGGCGGGCGTGAACCAGGCGTCCACATTGCGTTCATTCTCGGGCTTCACAAAGTTCTTCACGTCGCCGTTGAAGATGCGGTTGCCGAAGCCGAGCGGCGCGCCGCTCTGGTGCTGATAGATGCCGCCCAACTGCCAGCCGCCGGCTACGAAGTCGACAGCCTTGTTCATGCCGGAGCCGAAGTGGCGGCCGCGGCCGAACGGGATTTCCCAGATGCCGGAGCCGGTGAGGCGGTGCGTGCGGTCAAGACTGGCGATGCTCTCGTAGGGCATGGGGTCCTGCGAGTTCATGAACTCGGTGGCTTCCATGGCCTTTGACCAGGTGTAGGAGGCCTGCACGGTCCAGGCATTGGCGAAGCGGCGCTCAATGCGGGACTGCAGTGAGTGATACCAGGAGTAGCCGGCCTGATCGGCGAGGATCTGAACGCTACTGAACTGGCTGTAATTGCGCAGCAGGCTGCCGCGGGTCGTGTTGGCGGTGTAGGTGGGGCTCAAGCCGAAATAGGGATTCGGGAAGGTCTTGCCGAGATAGTCGATGGTGGCCTGATCGCGCACCGGAGAGGTGCTGAGATACTGGGCCGGTGTGTAGCTGAGTTCGCGGTTAATACCCAGACGTGTATTGCGGTTGCCCACATACGCCGCCTCAACGAGGAACTTCTGGGGGAACTCCTGCTGAATGCCAAAGCTCCAGCGCTGCGAGTAAGGATGGCTGCGGCGATCGCTGAAGAATTGCACCTGCTGGCCGAGGTTCGTGCTCAGCCCGCCCGATGCGCCCGCGGGCGAAATGAGCCCGTTCGGGAAGGGATTCGCGTTCGTTGCGAAGAAGGTCAGTCCGTTGTCCAGCGAAGGCAGCATCTGCGTCGACTGGGAGAAACCGGTCTGGTTCGTGTTTGTGTAATTGACCCCGATGGACGCGGTGTAGATTCCATATCCGCCGCGGATGATGGTCTTGGGCCTGTACTGGTAGGCGAAGCCGGCGCGGGGCTGGAAGTTGAGTTTCTCGGGCTCCCAGAAGGTGCGCGGATTGCGGCCGACGTTCGCGAAGGTCAGGCCGCCGATAGCTGCGAACTGCGTGACGGCCAACTCGGGGATAGGATTCTTCGCGTAGTTGGCCTTGGCCGCCTCATTCACCGGATTGGGGGTGGAGGAGTCATAGTGGATGGCCCCACGATCGAAGCGCTCGGTCATCGGCGATTCATACTCGTACCGCAGGCCCAGGTTCACCGTCAGCTTCCGCGACAACTTCCAGTCGTCCTGGAGATAGACAGCGAAATACTTATCCTGCTCCACGTAAGACGCCGTCCTGTTCATGTTGCTGATCGAGTTGGGGCTGTTGCCCGGGATGCCATAGAGCATCGAGGCGAGCTGGCCGCCGAGTGTCGGGTTGCCCGCCGTATCGTTGGCCTTCGTATACGTGGCGTCGTAGATGTACTGAGGAGACAGGCCTGAACCGTAGCGGTTGCGGCTCTCCCGGTAAACGCGGAATTCCGGACCGAAGCGCAGCGTGTGGTTGCCCTTCATCTTGGTGAAGTTGCCGACGAACGAGTTGGTCGTCGACGCGGTGACTCCGTCCTGCGACTCCCACTGGGAGATCTGGCTGAACGGCGTGACTTGAATATTCGGAATCGGCGCGATCTTCTTATCCGGCAGCTGGCTGATCAGGTTGGAGGACAAGCCGAGCGAGGCCAGATCATAGCCCTGCGAGGTGCGGCGCTCAGGGAAATCCTGGAACGTCAGGCCATAGCGGAAGTTCAGCAGGAAGCTGGGGCTGAACACATACACGTCGTCGAAGGCGATGCCCTTGTTGTTGCGGTTCAGGATGACGCCGTTCACGTCGTTGTTGAAATTGCGGTTCTTGTCTTCCTGCCAGTAGTCGCGGTGCAGGCGCAGGAATACGCGGTGATTCTCGCTGAACGCGTGGTCGAGGCGGGTGATCCAGACCCAGTAATCTTCCAGCGCCTTGCCGGAGCGATAGTAGTTGTTCCGGAAATCAAGGGTGCCCTGCTGGTTCGGCAGCGGGTAAAGATTGATGAAGTTTACACCCACCTTGTCCAGTTGGCTTTTCGGGATGATGTTGTTGGGAACCGGCGTCCGCACATACTTGCCGCCCGTTAGGGTAGTCGACTTGGGATCGTAGAACTGGTACGCAGCGCCGAGGCCCAGGTACTCCGACAGGTCGCCTTCGTGCATCTTGGCCGTCGGCACCGTGGACAGGATGTTGCCGCCGGAATCGGGGTTGCCGAACTTGTTGGCTTCGTACGCAAAGAACCAGAAGGTGCGGTTCTTGCCGTTGTACAACTTCGGGATGTACACAGGAGCTCCGGCCGAGGCGCCGTAGCGGTTGTCCTGGTAGATCGAAATGGGTTGGCCCGACTTGTTCTGGAAGATGGTGGGGGCGTCCAGGGCGGAGTGGCGGAACCACTCGTGCGCTTCGCCGTGCAGCGTGTTCGTGCCCGACTTCGTCGAGACGTTCACCGTGCTGCCCATGGTGTGGCCCAGCGAGGCGTCGAACGCCGACGTCTGCACCTTGAATTCGGCGATGGCGGTCTGCGGCGGCGAGAAGGCGACGCGGGGGGCGGTGCCATCACTATATGTATTGGACACACCGTCGATCGAGAACTCGTTCTGGTTGTTGCCGCCGCCGTCCGTTGAGAAGGTGGAAGGGGCGCTGTTGAAGCCCGCTTTGCGCAGGCGCATGTTGGTGCCGTTTACGGTACCCGGGGCGAGGTGGACCAGGTCCATCGCGTTGCCGGCGAACTGGGGCAGTTCGAGAACACGGCGTTCGTCGATGACCTGACCGAGGGATGCTTCCGCGGTCGACAACAGCGGGGTCGTGTCCTTGACCTCCATGGTCTCGGAAGTCGCGCCAACCTGGAGATCGATATCGACCTCGACGCTATCGTTAATGCGCACCTGGACAGCCTGGCGCAGGAACTTCTTGAAACCGGTCAGCTCGCAGGTGATGGTGTAGTTGCCGGTAATCAGGTAAGGGAGGACATAGTTGCCGGAGTTGTTTGTCTTGCCCGACACAGCAACGCCAGTGCTGTCATTGATGGCCCGGACCTCTGCGTTGGGGACGACAGCGCCTGTACCGTCAACGACACGTCCGAGGATCGTGCCGCGAGGATCCTGCGCGCTGAGCGGCAGGATGGCGGAAATCAGGAGTAGGACTAGCGGAAGGGCGCGCGCTAGGCTGGTTCGGAATTGGTGCATAAATTGAACTCCTAAGAACGAGGCCTTGGTTCGGCGGAAGAGATGGAACCAGGCGCTGGAGAACGTCTCACTAAATCTTCGACACGTGCATCGGGATACCAGTCAATCCGGAAACAGGGAGCTTTGAGACTCGGGAGCGCCACGCCGCGCGGACCCCTCAGATTGGCGTTGTGACCCACTTTACCCTGCAGCATTAGACTAACTAGTACAGGGTTGTCAGATTGGTCCTTG
The DNA here is from genome assembly GCF_015277775.1 of Paludibaculum fermentans. Lineage (NCBI taxonomy): Bacteria > Pseudomonadati > Acidobacteriota > Terriglobia > Bryobacterales > Bryobacteraceae > Paludibaculum > Paludibaculum fermentans. The sequence continues at coordinate 1,538,135 of NZ_CP063849.1, read as the reverse complement.
CGGAACAAGTGTATTCTCGGCGAATTCTCCGTGAAATGGCGGTCCTCTCGCCCCGGCCAAGCGCATTTCAGGCCGTCTCCGGAGGCTATCCCTGGAGGCCCTTTCCGCTTGCGGTAAGCATCTGAAATGTTATACTTCCGTCAGAGTTGCGGCGGGGTTAACGCCCTGCTGCCCTCTGCTGCTGAAGATGGCCTCCGACCCGCATCCGCGCCCAGTGGTCCCGCTCCCGTTACAAGACGAGAGGTGGGCGTTACTGCACCGGGTGGCAGCCAGTTCCGCCTTCCAGAAATCGAATCGCTGCCGGGAGCTCCTACTGTTTGTGGGAGAACGCTCTCTGCGGGATCCGAATCACGTGATTCGTGAGCAGGAGATCGGTGTGTCCGTGTTCGGGCGGCCGCAGTCGTACGACACCAGCCAGGATACGCTGGTAAGAGTTCAGATCTCCCAACTCCGCAAGAAGATTCACCAGTATTTCGCCGAAGAGGGGAAGGACGAAGCGCTGGGGCTCGAGCTGCCGAAGGGATCGTACTCGATCGTCTTTCATCCGCGCTCCGCCGAAGCCGAACAGGACCCGTTGGAACTGCTGGGCCGCCGCACCCGCCGCGGCTACATCCTGGCCGGCGTGGTGGCCGTGCTCATCCTGGCTTGCGGGCTGCTCGCCCTGCAGAACTACGACCTGCGCCACCGCGCTCAACTGGGCCTGGGCAACAAGCCCATGGTGGACAAATTCTGGCAGCAGATGTTTCAGAACGGCCTGCACACCTACCTGGTGCTGGCCGATGGCAACATCCTGGTGCTGCAGGACCAGATCAAACACCAGATCTCGGTGCAGGAGTATGAGAGCAAGGCGTTCGAGCGGATGGCCACCAAGTCGATCGAGGATCCCGCCCTGCGGGCCCTGACGCTCAACGTGGCCTACCGCCGCTTCACCGGCATCGCGGATGCGGCGTTGGCCGTGCGCATGGGCCTGGTGGGGGCGTCCAACGGGCTGGGGCTCGACGTTGTGCTGGCCCGGGATGTCTCGATGCCGCAGGTGTCCACGCACAACACGATCCTGATGGGCAGCCGCCGCGCCAACCCCTGGGTGGGTTTGTTTGAGGAGAAGCTGAACTTCCGCACGATCTTCGAGGAATCGCCCAAACTCGCCTACTTCCAGAATGTCTCGCCGAAGGCGGGCGAGCAGGCGGATTATCGCGGGCAGTGGAGCACGCTGAGCTACTGCCGCGTGGCTTACCTGCCGAATCCGAAGGGCAACGGGAGCGTCCTGCTGATCTCGGGCACCGATGTCCAGGCCACCGAAGCGGGCGGTGAGTTCGTGACGAACGAGCATTGGGTGGAGGCTTTCCGCAGTACCCTGGGCCTCAAGGGAGACGAACCGGTGCCGCACTTTGAGTTTCTGCTGGAAGGCAAAATGGTGGTCAACACCGTGCCCCAGTTCCAGGTGATCGCCTGGCGGCGGCATTAGCGCGCCTGGCTGTGATATGTTCCGCTGATGCAGTTCCGCCGTTGGCTTTGGCCGTTGGCGGCGGCCACCTGTTTCAGCCAGGCACCCCTGGGCGCGCAATGGTGGGCTGCCGGCGACCTTCTGAATCAAGCGATTGGTAAGTCCAGCGGGGGCACGCTGTCGCTCTCCTTCGAGGTCCGCAGCCGTTTGGAGCACCGCGAAGGCCAGAGTTTTGGCTTTGATCCCGACCGTAGCGCCGACTTTATCCGGACGCGCGTCGGCATCGCCTGGAAGCCGGCCGGCTGGCTTAAGTTCGCGGCCAGGATGCAGGACTCGCGGGCCCCGCTTTACGGCCTGAATGCGCCCAATACGGTACGGGATCCCGCGGATCTGCAGGAGGCCTACCTGGAAATCAACGGCGATGCGAAGCGCGGTTTCGGGCTCAGCGCAGGCCGCCGGATGTTCAACTTCGGCGATAGCCGGCTGATCGGCGTGCCGGACTGGAGCAACGTGGCCCGCACGTTCGATCACGCGCGGGTCTGGTGGCAGGCGGGCCAAGCCCGTATCGAATTTCTGATGGTGTCTCCGCCTCGGGTCCGGCCCGGTGAGTTCAACCGGATGAATCTGTCCGATCGCGTCTGGGGTACCTATAACGTGCTGCCCGAACTGGCCCACGGCCACCGGGCCGAAGTGTACCTCCTGCGCCATGACCAGGACGCGGCCGGCGGCTTCACGGGGCAGGGCACGCTCGGAGTGAATTCGTTTGGCTCCCGCTGGACCGGGCCCATCGCGGCGGGGTGGAAGTATGCGGTCGAAGGCGTAGTCCAAGGCGGGCATGTGGGCAGCGCGTCACATCGGGCCGGGGCCTGGTCTTCCGTTCTCTCGAAGACGATCGGCAAGGTGGATGCTTCCGTGGAGTATAAGTACGCCTCGGGCACAGCCCACCCCGAGGATTCGACACGCAGTTCCACGTTTGACCAGATGTACGCCGCGAACCACGACAAGTTCGGGCACCAGGATCTGTTTGGCTGGCGCAACCTCCACAATATCCGTGGCTTAGCCGTGTGGCGCGTGCGGCCGAAGGTCACGCTGAATGCGATGTTCGACGACTACTGGCTGGCGCAGGCCCGGGACGGCCTCTACACGGGAGCCGGGCGCCAGATCGCGCGTTCCGCCAGCGGCTCAGCGGGCCGGCATGTGGGGGAAGACTTCGACTTCTTCGCCACCTGGCGGCCGGTGAAACCGCTGTTGTTCGGGGCAGGCTGCGGGGTCTTCGTGAAGGGCGAGTTCATCCGCAAGGCTACGCCCGGCATCGCGCCGGTCTATGTCTACTTCTTCCAGTCTTATTCCTTCTGAAGTGCGCGGCTGGACCGGCCGGGCGGATTAGCGCGATTCGGCCCGGAGTTTGTTGGCCACCAGCAGCGCCAGTTCCAGCGACTGTTCGTAGTTCAGCCGCGGATCGACCTCGGTCTCGTACGCGCGGTGCAGGTCGTGCTCGTTCAGGCCGCGAGCCCCGCCGGTGCATTCCGTCACGTTCTCGCCGGTCAGTTCAATGTGGACGCCGCCCAGGTGGGAGCCCAGCCGGGCGTGGATGTCGAAGGCCTGGCTGAGTTCGCTCTCGATCTCGCCGAAGTCTCGCGTTTTGTAGCCGCTGCTGGTGGACTTCGTATTGCCGTGCATGGGATCGCAGATCCACAGCACGCGCCGTCCGGCGGCCGTCACCGCTTCGACCAGCGGCGGCAGCCCGGCGGCGATCTTCTCAGCCCCGAAACGGTGGATGAGGGTCAGGCGGCCCGGCTCGCGGTCAGGATCCAGGATGTCCATCAGCTTCAACAGCATATCGGGCGGGGTGGCCTGGCCGACCTTCATGCCGATGGGGTTGTCGATGCCGCGCATATACTCGACATGGGCGCCGTCGGGGGCGATGGTGCGGATGCCGATCCAGGGGAAGTGGGTGGACAGGTTGTACCAGCCGGTGCGGTGCGGCACCTGGCGGGTCTGGGCCTGTTCGTAGCCCAGGTGCAGGGCCTCGTGGGAGGTATAGAAGTCGATGCGGTCGCTGCCGCCGGCCGGCGCGCCCAGGATGTTCTCCATGAAGCGCAGGCTGTCGGTGATGGAGCGCAGGAGGTTGTGGTACTCCTCGGCCTGGGGCGAATGCTTGGTCCAGTCGAGATCCCAGTATTCGGGGTGATGCAGGTCGGCAAAGCCGCCTTTGACCAGCGCCCGGATGAAGTTGAGGGTAAGGGCGGCGCGTTCGTAGCCACGCAGCAGCAGGTTGGGATCCGGCGTGCGGGCTTCGAGCGTGGGCTCGGGGCGGTTGATGAGGTCGCCGCGATAGGAGGGCAGGCGGACGCCCTGGACATCCTCGTAGTCAGCGGAGCGGGGTTTGGCGTACTGACCGGCGAAGCGTCCGATGCGGACGACCGGCTTGCGCGCGCCCTGCACGAGGACGAGGCTCATCTGAATGAGAATCTTGAGCTGATTGGCGATGCGCTGGGACGAACAGTCGGCGAAACGCTCGGCGCAATCGCCGCCCTGGAGAACAAAGCACTGGCCGGCCGCGGCGCGGGCGAGCTGCTCCTTCAGGGCCACCACTTCCCAACTGGTAACCAGGGGAGGGAGGTTGGAGAGTTCCGCCAGCGCACGCTGGAGCACGGGGAGATTGGGGTATTCGGGCTGCTGGAGGGCGGAATGACCGCTCCAGGAATCCGGAGCCCACTGTCGGCGAGAGGCAACCATGGCTCTCTCCATTTCAACATGCATGGAGTTACAGGGTAGCATGGGGTAACGAACCCAATGAGAGTTGCCCTGCGCTTCCTGCTCCCGTGCCTGCTGGCCAGCCGGTTGATTCCGGCGCAGGAGGCGGCGGATCCGCAGAAACCCAAGCGGCCCAGGATCGGGCTGGCGCTGTCGGGCGGCAGCGCGTTCGGCCTGGCCCACATCGGCGTCCTGAAGTGGCTGGAAGAGAACCGGATCCCCGTCGATTATGTGGCGGGCACCAGCATGGGCAGCCTGGTGGGCGCGTTGTACGCCACCGCCCATTCGCCGAAGGAGATCGAGAACTACGTCGAGGGGATCGATTGGAGCGGCGTCCTGTCGCCGTCGATTGCATTCCGCCAGATGGCCTACCGGCGCAAGGAAGACCAGCGGGAGTACCCCTCGGCGGTGGAGTTTGGCTTGAAGGGCGGCATCCGGCTTCCGTCTGGACTTTCGGGCGGCCAGGGCGTCGGGCTGGTGATCAGCCGGTTCGCGGCGCCTTACGGCGACATTCAGAAGTTTGACGACCTGCCGACGCCGTTCCGCTGCGTGGCTACGGATTTGAAGAAGGGCCGGGAAGTCGTCTTCGAGAAGGGTCCGTTGTTCGACGCCCTGCGGGCTTCGATGTCCTTGCCCGGTTTGTTCGCTCCTGTCCGCATGGGCGACCTGACGCTGGTGGATGGCGGCCTGCTCAACAACATCCCGGTGGATGTGGTCAGGAAGATGGGGGCCGATATCGTGATCGCTGTCGCCCTGGACAAGCCGCCGGAAGAGGCGCAGTTCCGATCGTTGCTGGGGGTGGCGGCGCGCAGCATCAGCGTGATGATCACGGCGAACGAACGGCGCAGCCTGGGCATGGCCGATATGGTGTTGATGCCCGACCTGAGCGGCTTCGGCACCAACGACTACCTGAAGTGGAAAGACCTGGAAGAGCGAGGCTACGCGGCGGCCTCGGCGAAGAAGGCGATGCTGCAGAAGCTGAGCCTGAGTCCCGAGGAGTACGCGGCCTACAGCACCCAGCGGCAGGCCAAGCGCCGCAGCGATGAGTTAAAGCCGGCGTTTGTGGAGGTGGATGGGGACATCGCTCCGAAACGAACCGAAGCGCTGATCGACGCGATTGCCGCGAATCCGAACGAGTCGCTGGATCGGGGCAAGCTGGAAAACGAGCTGACGAAGATCACGGGCATGGGGCGCTTCGATACGGCGAATTACTCGTTTGTCCATCGCGGTGACCTGCCGGGCATCCGGGTGAGCGTGCATGAGAAGGATTACGGTCCGCCGTTTCTGAAGGTGGCGTTTCTGCTGGATGCGTCGCGCCAGGAGGGTTTCCGTTTCGGCATTGGAGGCCGGTTCACGGTGTTGGACCTGGGCGGTCCGGCGTCGGAGTGGCGGTCTGACTTGAGCATTGGCCAGTTCAACCGGGCGACGACCGAATACTACTACCGCATTGCCGGCGGCAAGTGGTTTGTGGCGCCGCGGCTGTTTTATCTCGAAGACAGCCTGCCGTTGTACCAGGGCGACCAGCAGGTATCGGATTTCACGACGCGCCAGACGGGCAGCACGGTGGATGCGGGTTATGCCTTTGGGCGTTTTCAGGAACTGAGGATGGGGTACACGCTGAGCCACGACCGGTTGGCGGTGACCAAGGGCGTCAACTCCTTTGACCCGATCAAGGGCCGCTACACGGACTTCCACGTGAAGTGGGTCTTTGAGGGACAGGACAGTGCGCTGGTGCCGCGGCGCGGGGTGCGTGCCTCGGTGCAGGGTGCGTGGGTGATCGACCATCCCGGCGTGAACAGGACGTATCCGATGGCCGACATCGCTTTCGGCTACGCCCGGCCGTTCAATAAGAATTATTCATTTTTGACGAATTTCGCAGGCGGCTCGACGGTAAACGAAGAGGCGCTATCGACGGTATTTGCGTTGGGCGGAGTGGGACGCATTGATGCCTTGGGCCGCGGCCGCATGTTGGGCAACCACTACTACTACGGCGGCGCGCGGGTATTGCGGACGTTGGCGAGTGATTCGCTGTCGCTGTTCGGGCGGTTCTATCTGACGGCCGGACTGGAGAGCGGCAAGGCGTGGACTCCGGCGGTGGGGGCAATGCCGCGGTATAGCGGATCGTTCGGATTGCTGGGCGAGACGACGTTCGGGGTGGTGTATTTTGGGGCGGGGATTGGGGATCGTGGAGACCGGCGCATGTTTTTCCGGTTGGGCCGGGTGTTTTAGGTTGTATAAATGAGAGGGAACTCTCATGGATTACGACCATTTGATTCAAGTGCTGATGGAATCGTCCAAAGCGGATTGGCTTTGGAACGATCCCCGTTCGATCTGGACGTTCAAACCAGACCTGAACATTACGCTGCGTGAAACGCAGACCCCCACCGATGGGGAACTCCGCCCGTTCGCGGAGAAGTGGGCGCGCGAGTATCCGGACCAGGATGCGCGGGCCACACAGATCGAGCTCTGGTATGGAGCGTCGTTCGTAAAGGAGTATGGGTTTGTGTTGGTGGACGGTTACCGGGCGAGTTTGCCTTTCCCCAGGGCGGCCGATGACCTGACGATCACGCGCGAGCAGCTGGCCGTGGCGTCGGCGGTGAATTGCGAGCGTGACGAGTTCCCGCGATACATCAGCCGGTTCCAGGTCAGCGGCTGAAGCCGGGCGCATGAAAACGATGGCCGGCTGCACAGGTGGCCGGCCGAGTCCGCTATGGGCGGAAGATTCACTGCTGTTGTTCCGAGTGGCGTTGCTGGTTTGAGGGGTTCGCGCATGCGTGCTTTGTGGCGCTTTCCGTTGATTCTTGGGCTCGGCGCTTTTGCCCTGCGCGCGGAGGTGCCTGGAACGAAGGAGTGTTCCGGCGCCCTGGCGGACTTTGAAGCGCTGCTGGTCGGTTCGCATGCGGGCGAGTCCTCGCGAGTGGAGGCCGCGCTGGTTTTGCGGTTCGCGCGCGAGGGGCTGCGGCTGCAGCGGCAGGATCTGGTTCGCCCGGCGGGTGTAAGGTTGCGGCGCTGGCTGGATGGGAGCCGCGGCGCGGTGCCGGTGGCGGAACGACTGGATCTCGAGGCTGCCGTGCAGGCCCTGGCGGCGTGTTCGAACTGGGTGAGCGACCCGGCGGTTCGGCGTGGTTGGGGCACGGTGCGGGCGGAGGTGTTTATTACTCCAGAGGGCGCACCGGATTCCAGGCAGGAGGCTCAGATTCCGGCTGAGGGGACGATGCTGTTTGTGGGGGAGGTCCAGGTGGCTCGGACCGGGAGGGACGGAGTGGCCGAGTTCCCGTATCCTGCCGGTTCGCACGTGGTGCAGGCGATGCGGTTCCCCTATTACGCCTCGGATGCCACTGTTGCCGTGGCCAGCGGCGAGAAGACCCGGGTGCGAATGACGCTGGATTCCGGAAAAGAGATCGCCGCGTACAGTCATCCCTTTATCGATGAACTTCAGGATGGCGTGCTGCCTGGAGGTCTCGACTCCTTCCATGTCGGGTTCGCGTTCGATGAGGATGGGCGCATTGCCGTGCTGGACGGCTTCACCTCGGTCACTGCCACGGATGACAGGAGTAGCGCGCAGTACGACCTGACTGGCGACTGCGCAGCCAGGGATGGCCGCATCACCGTACGGATCACGAAGAAGTTTGCCGAGTTCCTGGCAAAGGCTCAAGGGCGCGTCAGCTTGGACGTGTATGCCTGGACGGCGGAGGAGTGGCCGCATCGCGACGCGATCCGTTTTGTGTACGGGGGCGTTCTTCTGCCTGGCGCCGGACTGCTGAAGGAGGCGCCGGATTTGCCGTGGGACCTGCGGATCGGCTACCACTCACGAGACGGGCTGACGAAATACGTTCGGTGCGACGGGAGCGGGTGCGACGTGCGGGGTTTGCCGAATGGGGTGGTGTCGATTGGCGTGATTACGGCTCACGCGGCGTTCTCGATGGAGTCGGTTGAGATCTCGGAGGAGTTTCCACTTCGGGCGGTGGCCGAGAGGGTGGCGGCGCAAGGGCGTGCGGAGAGTGGGCCGAAGTGAGGGAGGCCCGGCGGCCGAGTACAGTTCCGGGCCGGCGAAGAGGCTTGCCCTGCTGGACTGAGTGGAGTGTTTCGGGGGCTATCCGCTCACTCACGTTCGCGGCTCAATTTGCGGCTTTCTCCTCTGCGGCGGGCTGGCGGATCCTGCGAGACTGCGTTGCCTGTCGCGCTCCTTCTCTTTCCAATGTGGCCTCGGCTTGGAACGAACAAGTACGCGGTTAGTATTGCGGCGGCCTGGTCAAGGTTGTCGAGGCGGCCTAATGACATGGTCAGCCATTTTGTTCGACCGGAACGGAATCTCAAGGCAAGCCCGCTGCCCTTGAGTGTGAATCGAACGAAGACCTCTTCAATGTCGCTGGCTTCGTATCGTTTTGTGAATTCCAAGCGGCCCAGTCGACGCGTGACAACCAGCAACCGGCGGTCCCGGTCGGCCACAAAGGACGAGGCGACGGACGCATAGATTCCGAACATCACAAAACAGGTGCCGATGGCTGCTCCCAGAATGCTTCGGTATAGAGGGAGTGCCAGGCCACCGAAGAGAATAAACCCCCAGGCGACCGGCTTCGTCGCGGTCTCCTCTACGACGACGGCACAATTGGACCGCGAAACTACCCTGACGGAATGTCCACCGGTCCACATATAACTTGCAATTTATCGCATTTGCTGACGGTAAGGCTGGCGAGATCGCAGAAAGCAGATAAGGGCCCGCAGCCTGACGCCGCGGGCCCTCATTCCTCCGACTCGATGGTTTGGGGTGAACCCTAGAAGTTCACCTTGATGCCCAACTGCATGAACCTGGGGCCTACCTGGACCGCGGTGGCGCGGCCGAAGTTGGGATCCGTCAGGTTCACGTTGATGCCTCCGAAGAGCGTCCGGTTCAGGACGTTCGACGCGTCGGCTCGCAGTTCGAGATCTACCGGCTGATCCTTATAGGCGAACAGGATCGTGCGCTTGACGATGGAGAAGCTCTCCGACAGGACCGGCGGGGTGCGCAGGTCGTTGAGGAAAGCGGCGGCCGTGCCAAACTGGAGCGGGCCGGGCAGCGTGAAGGCGTTGCGGTCGAACCAGCGGACGCCCGGGTTGTCGGGATCGAGATCCGTGCGGTTAGTGCCCGTGCGGATTGACGAACCGGACAGGTTGGCGCGCAGCACCGGGTTGAAGAGCGAAGCGGCCAGCGTGTTGGGGACGGTGGGCTGCAGCAGCGTGCCGGAGCGGTACTGGTGGATGCCGGAGACCGTCCAGCCACCGGTCACTTTCTTCACCAGGTTGCTGCCTTTCTTGCCGAAGGGCAGATCCCAGGTGTAGATGAGGTTCAGCACCTGCGGCGTGTCGAAGCGCTGGTAGCTCTTCTCGTTGCCGAGGTTGTACTGATCCTGGACGGCGATGCCGGAGCCGGTCTGGGTCTCCGCGCCGACGTTGGACAGGCCCTTGGACCAGGTATAGCCCATGAGGACGCTGAGCGACTTGTAGCGGCGCTCCACCTTGGCCTGCAGGGCGTTGTAGGTGCTGCCCGCGTTGCCGAGGTAGGTGTGGGTGATGTTGAGGTACTGCGGATAGGGCCGCAGCGCCTGGGCGAGGGTGCCCGTGAACGACGGGAACGGCTTGCTGAAGCCGGCGTTGACGACGCGCGCGTCGTTGATGTTCAGCGACAGCAGGTCGCCGTACTTGAGCTGGCCCGGGGTCACCTGGTTGTACGGCGTGGCCGAGTTCAGGTGAGTGCTCTTCATGCCGACGTAGGCGACATCCAGGAACCAGCTACCGGGCAGCTCGCGCTGGACGTTGAAGCTCCAGTTCTGGATCTTGCCGGGCAGGCCGTCTTCGCCGGTGAGGATGAGGACGCTCTGGCCGTTGGCGAACGAGGGATCCACGACGGGCAGCGGACGGGGCGGTCCAGGGGTGAAGCCGTTGTCCCAGTTGAAGACCGGGGCGAGGCCGTCGAGCGACTGCGGAGCGCTGCTGTAGCTGGTGCCCCAGCCGCAGGGGAAGCAGCCGCCGCCCGTGTTGCCGTTGGCCGCCGAGTAGTAGAGGCCGTAGCCGCCGCGCAGCACGGTCTTCTGGTTCAACTGGTAGGCGGCGCCGAGGCGCGGCCCGAAGTTGGTGGGATAGATGTTGCCGAAACGCTTCTTGCCGTTGCGGCCGGGCCCTTCGCCGAGGAACGTCAGGGCGCCGGGCAGGCCGCCGGCTCCGGGGTTCGGGACGGAGGGATCGAAGCTCGAGATCGTGTAGTTCTGGTCGAACCGGGGGAAATAGAGCTCGTAGCGGATGCCGATGTTCAGCGTCAGGCGCGACGTCACCTTGATGTTGTCGGTGAGGAACGCGGAGTCGGTGACATAGAGGATGTTGACGCCCTTGGTGTTGAAGTCGCGGCGGGCGCTGTCGGGTCCGCCCAGCAGGAAGCTGGCGAAGGAGTAGCCGGTGGTGGCGCGTGAGGCTCCGGGGGCGGCTGTTTGGAAGTTAGTGTAGTTGAAGCGGCCGTGGGCATAGGCATCGTCCAGCGGTTCCTGGAAGGTGCGGCCGCGATGGTACTCGAAGCCGAACTTCAGGTCGTGGCGGCCCAGCACTTTGCTGGCCGTGTCGGAGAGGGTGTAGGTCCAGTTGGACTGGTTGCCGCGGTTCTTGGGGTCGTTGCCGAAGCCGGTGAGACCGTCGGTGAAGGTGACGATGGGGAACGAGCTGGAGCCGTCGGTGGCGACGCCCTTCAGCCCGAGCTTCTCAGGCCAGCCCTGCTTGTGCTGCGGCAGTTGGTCGAAGTAGTTGTTATACCGCGACAAGCCGAAGACGAAGTGGTTGAAGAAGGTGGGTGAGATGCTGGCGTCGTAGGTGGCGCGCCAGGTGTCCGGCTTGTCCAGGGTGTAGAGGCCGTTGGCCAGGGGACCGGGCAGTCCGCCTTCGGCCAACTGCGTGATGTTCTGCTTGCTGAGAAAGAAACTGACGCGGTTGGTGTCGTTGAAGACGTGGTCGGCCTTGATGCTCCAGATGTCCAGATCGCGGATGCCCAGGTTGGTGACGGAGAAGTTGGACGAGATGCCGGGGCCTGTCGGATTCGGGATGAGGCCCAGCATGTTCTTCGACACGCTGCTGAAGCGGTTGGTGGGGATCTGGTTGTTGGCGAACGGTGTGCGCGTGACGACGCCGTTGACGGTCTGGGTGCTGTCGGGATCGTAGATCAACTTCGAGCCCAGCTCCGAGAAGTCGCCGCCGCGCATGGCCTGTGTGGCGATGCTGGCGATGGCCGTGCTGGAGGCGTTGGCCTGGCGATACCAGTTGCGGGTGAAGTAGAAGAACGACTTATTCTTCCCGTTGTAGACGCCGGGGATCCAGACGGGTCCGCCGATGTTGAGGCCGTACTCGTTCTGGCGCACCTTGGCTTTGTTCGGATTGCGAGTATCGCCATCGGGGAACTTACGCTGGCGGTTGATGGACCAGCCGGCTGCGTCGTAGGCGTCGTTGCGGTTGTATTCGAACACGCCGCCATGGAACTGGTTGGTGCCCGACTTGGTGACGAAGACTTCAATGCCCCCCGCCGTGCGGCCGTACTCGGCCGAGAAATTCGAGTTCAGTAGTTTGAATTCGCCGTACTGCTCGACGGAACCGATGCCGCCGTTGGCGGAGAAGGCGACCCCGCCGCTTTCGGGGTTGGTGTGCGAGGCGCCGTCGATGAGGATCTCCTTGCCGCGGCGCGGGCCGCCGTTGATGCTGGAGTCCTGCACGCCGTTGTTGACGCCGGGCAGATACGAGATGAAGTTTTCCGGATTGCGAAAACCGCCGCTGACGAAAAGAGGCGCGTCTTTCATGAACTTTGGCTGAAAGCTGGTGCCGAGATCGCTGCTGGCCGCCGAGAGCAAAGGCGCTTCGTCCTTGACGTCGACGGTCTGCGTGACATCACCGACTTCCATGCGTGCATCAATATTGACGCGCGTGGCCGTGGCTACAATGATGCCCGTGCGGGACACCTTCTTGAATCCGGCTACTTCCACGTTGAGCGTGTAAGCACCGACCTCCAAAGCGGGGAATGAGTAAATTCCGGAATCGGAACTCACCGTCGCCAACTCGCGGTTGGTCGCCTCCTGAATCAGCCTGACGGCGGCGCCCGGCACGGCTGCACCGGCAGGGTCGGTCACCTGGCCTGAAATAGCGCCTGAACCGGTTTGGCCATAGACGAGGGCCAACGGCAAGGCGAGCAGGCACACAACTTGGTATGTGATTTTTCTAATGAACAAGGAACCCCTCCCAGTGGGATTTTCTGGCAGTCTACAGGAGTTGATACAGGATGACAACGTGTATGTTTGCGGTGGGTAGGCAAATACACGGTAAATTCGCAGCAATCAAGCGCCCCGGATGCTCCGCAGCCCTGTCCACGAATGTGACAGGTGTCTCGCCGGCGGGCCGCTGCCGCGCGGAGTATGCCGGCATCCTTTATACAGTCGACTGGTAGGAGAACCCCTCGGGAGCAGGCGGCCGGCTGGTGGTGGCCCTGTTCGCCGACGCCGGGCCATCGCGGCCAGGCCCAGGTTCACCTGCGATGGAAGGGGATCCAGCCGCCGTCCTATCGATTCTGACTATTTTTTGGGTGTTTCGTGCTCGATAGTACTAACGCGGTTTTAGGACTAAGTTCCAGTCTCCGGGCCCACTCTCGCTGCTAAGGTTCACCTGAGAAGTACCGTTTCCCCCCACCCCAGTCCCAAACGAGCGTGGTTTTGCGGTTCCACGGCCGTATTTCGGCGCCTCCCTGGTTTTCGGTTCTAGGATTCCAGGTTCTATGGCCGCACACGCAGGGCCGGTAGGTTACCTGTGTGACTGCTTGCTGAGCCCGGCGCCTAACCGCTCCGGATGGCCGGCAGAACAACTGGAGAACAATAAGAATGAAACTCAACTCAATGCTGTTCGGCGCCGCGGCTTTGCTGGCGGCAATCTCTTCAGTCTCCGCGGCGCCTCTGCCGCAATCCGTACTGGGGACTGACAAAGCGGTCGTGATTAGCAATGAGAACCTGAAGGTTCTCACTGGTGGGGGCTTTGGAGGAACCCTCGAAGGTCTGGACACCTATTTCTGGTGCGCAGACTGGGAGAACTACATTGCCGGCCCGCCGGATAGCTACAAGGCGAATGTCGTCGCCCTCGGCGATTGGACCGCCACGGAAAAGTCCGAGGTTCGGAAGGGTACCAACACCAACTGGGCAGTGAGTTCGCCGACCCTGAGCGCGTTGCAGCGCTACCAGGTGGCCGCCTACCTGCTGAGCCAGATGACCACCTTCCAAACGTCGACCAAGCAGACCACGAACCCGACCAAGGCAACCGATGAGGACCTGCAGCGCTCCATCTGGAAGATCCTGAACCTCGGCCTGCCCTCGAATGCGAGCCCGGCGGTTCTGAACCCGGCTCCGCTGAATGCCGCCATCGCCTATGTTCAGTCCCACGCGGACTACGGGTTTGGCTCCTGGGCCGTCGTGAGTGGAGTCTCCTCCGGTGGCCGGCTGTCCGGCACGAAGAAGCAGACCTTCCTGGTTCAGATTGAAGCTACCCAGGTTCCTGAACCCGGCACCTACGCCCTGATGGGCCTCGGTCTCGGCGCCCTCGCCATGCTCCGCAAGCGCAAGGCGTAACTCACCCCTAATCTTCAAGTTGCAGTCGAAGAGTCGCCCGCGGCAACGCGGGCGTCTCTTTTTGCGCATGTCAGTCTCGGCGCAGGGCGGACATGGGCTCGAGCTTCGCCGCCTGGAGGCCGGGCTGCAGGGCGGCCGCCATCCCCACTGCCACCAGCAGGGCGATGACGGAGGCGTAGATCCAGGGGGACCGGGATTCTGTCTGGAAGAGCAGGCCCTGCAGGTAGCGGGCCGAGGCCAGGGAAAGCCCTAAACCGAGGATGGCGCCGGCCACGGTCCAGCCCAGGGCGCGGCCCAACACCAGCGAGACGATGCCGGAAGGTGTCGCCCCCAGGCAGAGCCGGACGCCGATTTCGCGTGTTCTCTGGTTGACGAAGAAGCTGACCACGGCATAGAGGCCGATGCTTGCCAGCAGGATCCCCACCAGGGCAAACACGGTGAGCACCAGGGTCTGGAAGCGGGGCCGCTGGTAGAGGCCGGAGACCTTGTCCTCCATGGCCGCGACCTCCACCGGCAGATGTGGATCCATGGCCAGCATCTCGCCGCGCACCAGGGCCGTCATCGAGGCGGCGGGCAGGGCGCCGCGGATCACGGCGATCCAACGGCGGGGCGCTCCCGGGATGACTTCAGGACGCTGGAGGTAGTACTCGGAATCCTGCTTCTGTCCGGGGGGGGCGTTGCGGACTTCGCCGGCGATGCCGATCACCGTCAACCAGGGATTATCGAGACCTGCGCGCAGACGGCGGCCGAGAGGGTCCTGCTTGCCAAACAGCCGCGCGGCCAGTGAGCTGCTGAGGACCACGGCATCCTTGTCCTGCGCCTGGAAACCGCGGCCGCGCAACAGCGGAATGCCGAGGGCAGGGAAGTAGTCGGGGGTGACCCAGCGGTAGACCACCATGCCTCCGGTGCCCTGGCGGGTTTCCGGGGGCTCTCCTTCCAGTTGGATGCGGGAATAGATCATCGCCTGCGTACGGCCGGAGGGTGGTACGGAATCGGCCAGGGCAACCTGCGAGACGCCGGGCAGGCGGCGCAGGCGCTGCTGGGCTTCCAGCGCATGCTGGGCGTCGACGCGCAAGGCGGCCGTCAGGACGTGACCGCCTTGAAACCCGAGGGGGACGTTCTGCAGCTTCCACAGGCTGTGGAGCAGCAGGCCTGCGCCGCTGAGCAGGACGACGGTGATGGCGAACTGCGAGGTCACCAGCATCGGCTTGAGCCAGAGGCCGCGGCGTTCGGTGGCGCGGGTTCCGGAGAGATCCTCGAGGGAGACGCGGATCAGGGCCGGCGCGAGTCCCGAAAGGAGTCCGGCGGCAAGGGTGAGGAGCACCGCGAAGACGGCGACCCGCCAGTCGATCTGCGCCTCACGCAGCCGCGCGATGCCCTCTGGAGCGAGGCTGCGCAGGAGATGCAGCAGCCACCACGCGAGGCCCACGCCGGCCACACCACCGGCCGAGGCGAGCAGCAGGGTGCCGGTGAGCGATTCGCGGACCAGTTGCCAGCGGGTGGCCCCGAGGGCGGCGCGTACGGCGCGCTCCTGGGTTTGGCCGGAGGCGCGCGCCAACAGCAGATTTGCGACGTTGGCGCAGGCGATGAGCAGGACGCAGAAGACGGCTCCGGTGATGAGCTGGGCGGCGAGCCGGGCGTCGCGCGACTGGCGGTCACGGAGTCCCGACAGCTTCAAAGAGATCTCTTTGCGGAACTGGGCCGGCACCAGTTTGAGCGACTGCTGGTAGAGCGGCAGCAGCCCGGCTCGCGCTTGCGGCAGGGTGAGGCC
This sequence comes from Paludibaculum fermentans, assembly GCF_015277775.1. Lineage (NCBI taxonomy): Bacteria > Pseudomonadati > Acidobacteriota > Terriglobia > Bryobacterales > Bryobacteraceae > Paludibaculum > Paludibaculum fermentans. Next base: position 1,522,549 of record NZ_CP063849.1, on the reverse strand, counting down.
CGGTTTCATGCGGCCGAAGACGACGAGCAGGGCCATGCGGTCGCGGGCGCGCTGGACGGCCGCGTCCAACTGCTGCGGCAGCAGGATGTCGACCTGCGCCAGGTTGGGGTATTCGAAGTTCGCCGGCAGGACACCGGCGATGCGGGTGGGGCGGCCGTCCAGGTTGAGGGTGCGGCCCAGGACGGCCGGATCGCTGCCGAAGCGGCCGCGCCACATCTGGTAGGAGATCAGGGCGTTTGGGGCGACGCCGGGCCGGTCGTCTTCGCGGGTGAGGTCGCGTCCCAGCAGCGGCGTGACGCCGAGGGTCGCCAGGAAGTTGGATTCGACGCGGCCGCAGCGCAGGCGCGCCGGGTTGTTCTCGAAGAGGTCGCAGTCGCCCACCATGCTGGACGAAGTAATTGCGCTGAAGACGGTTTGCTGGTCGCGCCAATCGAGGTAGTCGGGCCCGAGCAGGAACTCTTCTTCGGCCAGGGGTGTGCCCATGCCGAGCCAGACCAACTGCTGCTCATCGGCATACGGCAGGGACCGGATGAGGATTCGATCGACAACGCTGAAGACGGCGGTGGCGGAACCGACGCCGAGCGCCAGTGCGAGGATGGCGGAGGCCGTGAACGCAGGCGTCCGGAGGAAGGAGCGGAGAGCGGGTTTCCACATAGCTATGCCCAGTGGAGGGATAGACTCCGGCCTGGAGCGGGCGGTTCCCAACGGCCGTGTTGGAATTTCGGAAACACCGTGTAGGGGATTCCGGCACAAGAAGACCTCATCGTCTTTAAGAAGGGAGCGATCTCCTTTGTTGTCAACATCTCCTCAGTTGGCACGGCAACTGCAGGGGACAGTGTAGGCGAATCCGACTGGTAGGGGAAACGCCGCCAAGAGACAAAGGAGATTCCGATGTTCGGTATCGATTGGAACAATCCGCAAACGATGTGGCTCAACTACACGAATCTGGCGTTGGGCGTGGTGACGCTCATCTGCTTTGCAGCCGTGGGCTACAACATCGTGAAAGAGCTTCTCGAGCAGCGCCAGAAGCACAATGCGATGGATCGCGAGTTGAAGGACATGTTGTCGGCGCAGGGCCATGCGATGGAGATTCCGGGCCTGGGTTGGACGATGGCCGATGGTGGCGAGCCGGTGCCCCCGCCGGTGTTCAAGCGCCCGCCGACGCCGCGCGAGAAGAAGCAGTAGGGAGGAGGTTGCCGTGAGCTGCCCGTTTCTGAGGGAAGCACGAGCCCGCAGCTGCCAGGCTGCGCCGTTACGGAAGCTGATAGTGGAAGGCCGCACCGACACTTCCGGAGAGAAGTGCTCGTCGGCCGGCCATCAGCAGTGCTCCATTTTCGTCGAACAGCGCGCCATTTCGGAAGATCCGGGCCGGTGCCCGTTTCTGCACGAATCGCTCATGCAGTACTGCGCGGCGCAGTCGGTGCCGAAGATGGTCCCGTACAGCGAGTCGCAGTTGGGCAAGTGCGGTTCGGACAGCTTTGAGTACTGCGAAACCTACCTGCAGATGGCGCATCCCAATGGCTCGCATGCGGCGGATGAGTGGCAGGTGGAAGGCATTCCGGTGCCGTCCAAACTGTATTACACCGCCAACCATATGTGGATCGACACGCATGAGAGCGGCGCCTGCCACATCGGGATTGACGGATTCCTGGCCCGCCTGATTGGCCGGCTGGATGGAGTCAATTTTGCGACACAGCGCGGGGTGAATCGGCCCAGCGCGGTATTGAACCTGCATGGGGCCGACTGGCCGCTGGTGTTCCCCAACCAGGTATTGATCAGTTCAGCCAACCTCTACCTGCGCGGCAATCCCGCGCGGCTGGCAGCCGATCCCTATGGTTCAGGCTACCTGTTTGAAGGTTGGGAGCCGCCATCCGGTTCTCCGTCGCGCCATGGCCTGATGCATGGCCGGCAGGCGATCCACTGGATCCGGCAGGAAGTCTCGAGGCTCTCGGAGTTCGTCCAGCAGTGTGCCAGCCGGCGCGGGACCGGCCTGGATTCCACATTGTGCGACGGCGGCACCTGTGTGCCGGGCCTGCTCGACCATCTGACCCGCGACGAGATGTTCCGCCTGCTGCACGAGTTCTTCGACCCGCATGCAGCCTGGCCTGCTCAATAACAAGGAGATACACGTTCATGCGCTCCGCCATCCTCTTCCTGGCGGGCTTGGTATCGGTGCTCACCGCGGGTTGGACGGTTTTTCCGCGGGCTTTATACAAGAGCAGTCCTCAGCCCCTTCAGTTCAATCATAAAGTTCACGCCGAAAAGGCAGGCAGCGAGTGCAACTCCTGCCACGAGATCCGGGCCGATGGTTCCTTCAGCGGGATCCCGGGCATCTCCAATTGCGCCGGGTGTCATCCCGAGCCGCAGGGCACCAGCCTGGCCGAAAAAACGCTGGTCGAAAAGTACGTCAAACCCAACCGCGAGATTCCTTGGCACGGATACTACCGTCAGCCGATGAATGCGCGGTTTTCGCATGTCCGGCACGTGAAGGCCGGCAAGCTGAAGTGCGAGACCTGCCATGGAGATCACGGCAAATCGTCCAGCCTGCCGCCCTATGAGGAGAACCGGATCAGCGGTTACAGCCGGCACATCTGGGGCGCGAAGATGCTGCGCGTCAATGTCCGCCCCGATGAAGGCATGAAGATGTCGGACTGTGAAAACTGCCATGCCCAGCGCGGTGTCTCCGCCGGTTGCCTCGGTTGCCATCAATAGGAGCCTGTCATGAAACCCACCAGGCGAGATCTGATCACCTTGAGTGCGGGCGCGGTCGTCGCGCTGCCCTTCACTCCAATTCCTTGGAAGCTCTTGGACGATTCGGCCATCTGGACCCAGAATTGGCCGTGGATTCCGACTCCGGCTCGCGGTGAGCCGAGCACGAAGTTCACGGCCTGTACGCTGTGCCCCGCCGCCTGCGGCCTGAAAGTGCGCTGCATTGCCGGCAAGCCGGTGGGCATTGCCCCGGTGGCCGCGCATCCGGTGAGCCGCGGCGGCCTGTGCGCGCTGGCCTTCGGAGCGCATCAGTTGCCGTGGCATCCCCTGCGCCTGAAGCAGCCGCTGCTGCGCGGACAGTTGGTGACGATGGACCAAGCGCAAGCCGCGGTGGCCGCTGAGTTGAAGCGCGCCGGCGCCAGCGTTGCGTTCCTGGATGCGCGTCCGGGCAGAACCGCATCAATGCTCTATCGCCGGTTCCTGCAGGAGAATCACAGCGTTCGCTATCTGACCGTCGCGCGGCCGGGCGAAAGCACGGGCCACCTGCTGCGGCAGTGGAGCGGCTCCCCTGAACCACTGGGTATCGATATTGAAAACGCGAAAACGATTCTGAGCTTCGGGGTGCCGGTGCTGGACGGCTGGGCGACTCCGGGGCGCGTGCTGACGGCCTGGAAGAGGAAGAGCTTCCGGCTGATTCAGGTCGATTCCATCGCCACCCCGACGGCCGGGCTGGCCGATCGCTGGCTGCTGATTGAGCCGGGGACCGAGGCCGCCTTGGCGCAGGCCCTGGCTGGGACGATGCCCGTCGAAGCGGCCGCCAAGGTCACGGGGTTGTCCGCCGCACTGATCCAGGATACCGCTCGGGAACTGGCCTCGGCCGGTCCGGCTCTGGTACTGGGCGACGATCCGGCAATAGCAGCCTTGAACGTCCAGCTGCAGAATGTGGGCCGTGCCGGAGGGTATGTCAGCCGCCGCGGCAGTTCCGTGCCGGCGATGCAACTGGAAGCCGTGCCCGATGGTTCGCTGGAACTGCTCTTCGTGGAAGACGACGCAGCGCCGTGGAATGTGGTTCAGAAGAAGCTGAGCCCGACCGGCTACCTGGTCTGCTTCTCGGCGTATCACGCCGGCCTGGCCAATCACGCGCCCTGCGTGATTCCGGTGCCCGCGAATCTGGAGACAGTGGACGATGCCGCGGAGCCCTTCGACGCGCTCACGGCGTCCTACTCAGTAGCCCAGGCCCTGCTGCCGGCGCCGCAGGGCGTGACTGCGGCGCATGCCTTCCTCGGGCGCCTGGCCGGCTGGGCGGAAGACGAGTACGCGACGACGCAGGCCAAGCGGGTGGCCGCGATCCATGCGGCGAAACGCGGATCCCTCTTCGATCCGGCGGCCGGATCCACCACCGCCGTCAGTGAGTTCAAAGACGCCGCCAAACTGCAGGAAGCCCTGCAGCAGGGCGGCTGCTGGCAGGATGACGCGGCCGCCCCCAGGGTGCTGAAGTGCACCGTGCCGGCCACGCCGGCAAAAGCGGCGGCTGTGCAGGGCAGCAACTGGACAGCCGCCGTGTTGCCGCCGCTGGCGACGAAGATCTATCAGGAATCCACGCTCCGTCCGACGAGGGAGATTTGAGATGGCTGTCACGAAGAAAAACCGCCGTTACGGCATGATCGTGGACGTTGACCTCTGTACGGGTTGCGGCGCCTGCATGGTGGCCTGCGCGGCTGAGAACAATGTGGCTCCGGCTCCGGAGAAAGCGACTGATCGCACCGGCATCACTCCGATGCGCGTGTATCCGGTGCACAACGGCGCGCCGGCCGACAAGCGTCAAACCGCGTTCCTCCCGTTGCTGTGCATGCACTGCAGCGAGCCGCCCTGCGAATCGGTCTGCCCGCAGCAGGCGGTCGAACTGGACGAAGCCACCGGCATCGTTACGCAGATGCCGCAGCGCTGCCTGGGTTGCCGCTACTGCATGACCGCGTGCCCCTATCATGCCCGCTATTTCAACTGGTGGGATCCGCAGTGGCCGGTGGGCATGGAGGCGACGCTGAATCCGACCGTCGCGCCCCGCATGCGCGGTGTGGTGGAGAAGTGCAATCTCTGCGCGTCGCGGCTGCACGCCGCCGAGGATCAGGCGACAGCGGACGGGCAGCCGCCGCCGGCCACCTACGTTTCGGCTTGCGTGGAAGCGTGTCCGACCGGCGCCATGGTGCTGGGCGATCTCGATGATCCCACCACTGAGGCTCAGAAGCTGGCGCATGCCGAGGGTACGTTCCAACTGCTGGCCAAGCTGGGTACGGGCCCCAAGGTTCACTATCATTCCAGCCGGCCCTGGGTCCGGAGCCTGGCGGAGCGTAGCGCAAAGGAGCAAGCCAATGCCTAGCTTCGACGACCGCAACATGATTCCACGCGGGTTGGAGCGCTGCTCCCCGCGCGGCTTCGCACTCCGCATCGCGCCCTGGCTGCTGCTGTTCGCCTTTGGCGCCTACTCCATCTATCTGTGCCTGCGCTATGGCCTGAACCAGACCAACATGGACAACCGGTTCGCGTTCGGTTTGTGGATCTTCCTCGACCTCACGGTGATCGCGCTCGGCGCGGGTGCGTTCTTTACCGGCTTCCTGCTCTATCTCATGAAGTGGAAGGCGCTGAAGTCCGTCATCAACAGCGCTGTCATCATCGGCTTCGTCTGCTATAGCGGAGCCATGGTGGCGCTGGCCGTGGACGTCGGGCAGCCGGCGCGCGCCTGGTTCACCTTCTGGCACCCCAATGTGCACTCGATGCTGACTGAGGTGACCTTCTGCATCACCTGCTACCTCACCGTCCTGGCGGTGGAGTACATTCCGATCCTGCTGAAACACCGGAAGCTGAAACAGATCCCCTCGTTCCTGGTCTTTGAATTCGAGTTGCACCGGATCATCCCCGTGCTGGCTGCCGTCGGCACGCTGCTTTCCTTCTTCCACCAGGGCTCTTTGGGCGGCTTGTACGGCGTGCTGCGCGGACGGCCGTTTGCTTACCGCGAGGGCTTCGCCATCTGGCCCTCGACGTTCTTCCTCTTCATCCTCTCCGCGATTGCCGCCGGGCCCAGCTTCATTCTGCTCACGACGAAGCTGGCCGAGAAGCTGAGCAACAAGCCGCTGGTGCGCGGCGGAGTCTATGAGATGCTGGGCAAGACGTCGGGCGTACTGCTCACGGTGTATGTCGCGCTGAAGAGCGTGGATACGCTGATCTGGCTCAACAGGACCTCGCCCGCGGCCGGCTTCACGCCCTGGGAGTTCTACACTTTTAAGCCCTTTGGGACGTGGATCCTGTTCACTGAGATCGTCCTGCTGGGCATGATCCCGGCCCTGCTGCTGCTGTCTGCCCGGTTGCGTGCGAAACCGGTTGTGTTGACCTGCGCGGCCATTCTGGCTTGCTGTGGTGTGGCTCTCAACCGCTTTGTGCTGACGATTCAGACACTGGCGCTGCCCACGCTGCCGTTTGATGAGTTTCTGTCTTATTTCCCGAGTTGGCAGGAGTTCGGCGTGTTTGCCGCCGTTCTCGCCTATGGCGTTCTGGTGTACGCGTTCTCGTTCCGCTATCTGCCGCTCTTCCCCGATGAAAAACAACTGACAGCGCCCGTTGAAGTAGAGGAGTTGGAATATGTTTCCCGGAATTAATGGCTTCCACTGGACGTTCGGACACATCCTGTTCGTCTCCATCTTCTGCACGGTGGGCCTGGTGATTCTTACGGCGGCTCTCGTGGCTGTGTGGAGAAGCTGGCGGGATGCAAAGCTCCAGCGCGAGCCGCGGATCCGCTGGCAGAGCGAGTTTCATGACCTCAGCGATCGCGAGCGCCGCTGCCGCCACACGCTCTCCGGCGAGACGAAGTCGCGCCTCTGCCCGAACGCGTTTGATTGCCGCGATTGCATCACCCATCCGAAGTTCGTCGAACTGGCGCCGGTGGTTGACGAGAGCGTGCCCGTAGAGACCTATGGGTTGGATTTCCCGGCTGAGAATTACTATCACCGCGGTCATGCGTGGGTGAGGCCGGAGGCGAACGGGACCCTGGTGGTGGGGCTCGACGACCTGGGCCGGCGCCTGATTGGGCCGCCGGATCATGTGGAGTTGCCTGCGCCGGGAACGCATCTCGAGAACAACGGTGTGGGCTGGCGTGGCGATCGCAATGGCGTGCCGTTCCGCGTGCTGGCGCCCATTGAAGGGGAGGTCGTCGAGACGGGCGGGCCTGACAAGGGCTGGTATCTGCGTCTGCGTCCGGTGGCGAACAAGCCAACGGATCTGCGGCATTTGCTGCATGGCCACGAGGTGAGCGGCTGGCTGCGGGATGAGCTGGATCGCCTGCAGATGCTGCTGTCGCCGGAAGCGACGGGGCCGTCGCTGGCTGATGGCGGCGTCCTGATGGAGGATCTCAGCAAGGCGCAGCCGGGCGCGAACTGGGACAAGGTGATGGGGGAGATGTTTCTGGAGCCGTAGGTTGGCTAAGCGGTCAGCGCCCGGCCGTCGGGAATGGAGAGGCGCGCCGGCTCATGGCTTGTGTCCCAGGCGGCCGCTGCGATAGGCCGCGATGAACTGCTCGGGGTCGTCCATCTCATGCTCCACTTTCAGCATGCCGCTGATGAGATAGAGGATCCCGAGCGGGATTCCGATGACGGTGATGCAGAGCGCCCAGAAGAAGAGCCAGCTACCCATGAACTCGTAACGAACGATCTTGGACATGCCACAATCATCGCGTATGCGGGGCGCGGATTGTGCTGGCGCTTGGATTAGGTGTCGGTCGTTACATCGGAATAGAGTGATTCGAAGCCGGCAAGCCATTCCAGGGCGAGGCGCCGCTCCTGGACAATGCTGTGAAGTTCCCTGAGCCGGCCTTGCTCCACTTGGGTCAGGGGAACGCCGTTGACCGCCACATCGTTGTCTATCATCTGCAGGCCGTCGAGACGCATCTCCGCCCAATCGCATTGCGCCGCAAACTCTACGAAGTTCATTCTCTCCGGCTGGAGAAAGAACTGCCGCAATCGCCAGTGCAGAGTCAGATACAGGCTGGAGCAGAGATCCAACTCCTCCTGTGCTCGCAGGCGCGGCTCGGCGAGAGCCGTTTCTTCCCTCGGGCGCAAGAGTCCGACTGCGCTGAGAGTTTCATCGATGTCGCATTGCAGGAGAATGGACGGTAGGGGTGCACGGCCGAGCGCCCATGCAAGAACGGCAGCACCTTCCATGCGCCAGCTCGCATTGACTCTTGCTTTTTGTTCGAGCCCACTGAAGGATGCCTCCAGCAGTTCGAGTTCCTGTGGTTCCGCCTCGTCGCGCAGTCCGCATTCATTGAACCATCGCAGGAAACGTTGCCGCGCCGGTTCGTCGTTCTCCCGCAATTCACCGGCATCGGGCTCGTCCAGTGCGCGTGTCGCGATAGCTGCCAGCACGAGTGCTCTCGCAGCGGTGCGCTCTGGAGAAGGCGGTGCCGGTTCGAAGTCGTCGTCTGGAAGGTCCACGCCTCAATCATAGGTAAAGATTGGTCCCGTTTGCTCAGCACAATGGTCGCTGACTCGGGTTGGCGCTGTTGGTAATATACCAACAATGATCCTGCGCCGTAGATCCGACCCTTTGTGCCCGAACTGTGGGGAGCGCATCACGTTCCAGCGCCGCAGGTACCGCTATCTGGAAAGCGGAATGAGCAATGTCTATCTGACGGGAGCCCAGGTGGCCGAATGTGCAGCTTGCGGGCATGGTGAAGTCCGGCTCTCGCGGCTGACTGAATTGCACCGCACGGTTGCCCGTGCCCTTGTCACAAGTCCATGCCGGCTGACCGGTGAACAGGTGAGGTTCCTGCGCAAATATCTTGGTTTGAACGGTGAGCAGCTAGGACGTTACCTGCATACAGACAAGACCAAAGTCTCGAAGTGGGAATCAGGACAGGACCCGGTCGGCCGCGCTTCAGAGCGGCTAATCCGCCTGCTGGTCCCTTCGCTCGATGAGAGCTTGCGCGACGGAGTAGAAGAGGTGGCCCGGAAGCTCCCAGCTATCCTTGACGAGCCGGGGTCCGGCTGGCTCCTGCAGGTCGACACCAGGACACTCCGGGCGTCCTTTGGGCCGGCGCCTTGCGAGGCCTAGCCCCGATTCAGGATCCAGTCCACCGCCTGCTCCAGCGTTTCCGCGACGAAGTCCGGCTGCGTCCGCCCTTCGGCCAGATGCCTCGCACCGTAGCCGGTGGTGACCAGGATCCCGCGGCCACCGGCATTTTGGCCGAGACTCACGTCTACATCCTTGTCGCCCACTACGACACTCTCCGCCGGATCGAACCCAAGTTCGGCTGCGGCGCGCAGCAGCAGCGTGGGCTTCGGTTTGCGGCAGTCGCACTGTTCGGCCGGCGCGTGCGGGCACACATAGATCCCGTCGAATGAGCCCAGCAATTCCTCCAGCCTGTGGTTCATCGCCTGCACCGCGTCCATGCCGAAGTAGCCGCGTCCGACACCGGACTGGTTGGTGACGACGACCAGGCCGTAGCCGGCGGCGCGCAGACGGTCTACGGCCTCGCGGGCTCCGGGGAGCAGTTCGATCTGCTCGGGGTCAGCGAGATAGTTCTTCTCTACAATGAGAGTGCCGTCGCGATCGAAGGCGACAAACCGGCGGGTTCCGGCCTTACTTGCTGGATTCACTGGCTGCGGGCTTGGGCGTCGATTCCGTCTTGGCCGGGGCGGACTCGGAGGTCGAGGAGCTCTCTTTGCCGCTCGCGCTCTTGCCGTTCGAACCGCTGCTGCCCGAAGACTTGGACTTGGAATAGTCCGTGATGTAAAAGCCGCTGCCCTTGAACTGAAGAGCCGACGTGGAGATCAGGCGAGCCAGTGCTCCGCCACAGCCCTCGTGAACGGACAAGGGGGTATCGGAGAACTTCTGCAGGACCTCAATCGTCTTATGGCAGCGATCACATTTGTATTCGTACAGTGGCATAGCAGTGTTAATTCTTGGGCGCCGGGATGTTCAGCGGACGCATCACGCTGGCATCGCCGGGCTTCACATCGACCGTGTTGGAGGCCTGAACCTTACCGTTCACCACTTCCAACGCCTTTTTCAGAATGGCATCCTCGGACGACTTCGGCTCCTTAGGCTCCTTAGGCGTCGCCGGCGCGGGTGTCGCGTCGTCTTCGTCCGTGGTCGCTTCGGGCTCAGTATCCGTCACGGGGTAGTTGGGCACCACGGAGGTGTCCTGGATGGCCTTGCCGCCGGGCGAGTAGTACTTGGCCACGGCCAGCAGTACCGCACCGCCGTCTTCCGTCGTGACGGCCTTGCGCATGGCCGCGTCGCCATAGGTGCGCTCACCGACAACGGAGGCGCGCTTGTTGTCCAGCAGGGCGGCGGCCACGATTTCGGCCGCACCTGACGTACCGCGATTGGTCAGCACCACCAGCGGTCCTTTGTATGTCGCTTTGGCCGGATCGGCCTGGAATGTCTGCTTGGGGACTTTCTGTCCGCTCAGCGAGCCGATGGTGCCCTTGTCCAGGAACAGGTTAGCCAGCGAGACGCCCTCTTCGGGCACATTCACGGCCGAGTGCCGCAGGTCCAGAATGATCTTCTTCGCGCCTTGCTTCTCCAGCGCGGCGATGGCGGTCTGTACCGACTGGGTCTTGCCCTTACCGAGATCTTCGACGCTAACGTAGCCGACTTCCTTGTCGAGCATCTTCGAGACCATCGCCGGCGCCTGCACCTGTGCACGGGTCAGGGTCATCTTGGTGGGCTCAGGCTTGCGCAGCCGCAACACCGTCAGTTCGAGGGTGGAACCAGCGTCGCCATGCAGCAGGACATCGGCGTAGGCGAGCGGCATGTCGCGCGTCGAAATACCGTTGATCGCTTCCAGGATGTCGCCCGTGGAGAGGCCCGCTTTGTCGGCCGGGGAACCAGGAATGGCGTCCACCACGCCGAGCTCATAGCCGTACTTGCGGCTGAGCACCAGGCCGATGTCGGCCTTCGGGGTGGACTTCACTTTCAGATATTGTTTGTACTGCTCGGCGTTCAAGTAGCTGGCGAACGGGTCCAGGGAGACCAGCAGACCATTCACGGCGCCCAGGGTGACATTCTTCATGTCGGGCTCTTCCACGTAGTCTGCCTTCACCTTGGCGAAAACCTCGGTGAACACGTTCAGATGGCGGTAGGGGTCCGCGGGATTGGTTTCCGGGCTTTGGCCCAGGACAGCCCCGATCAGCAGCAGTGCCACCAGCACGGTGGAAACGCTCACCACCGAGTACTTGAATCCGTTGCTCATGTGTTGTAGCCCCTCCGGGTACTTCCGGCCGGGTGCAATCTCCCTGATAGGAAGTATATCAGGCCCAGCCAGTCAGATCGCTCTAACTCATAGACGCGTCACGTCCGGTTTTGGGTGCAAGGGGAATCTGGACGCAAGTGGGCAAAAAAAGGGGGCCGCCGTGGAGTGAATGGCGGCCCGCGAGGATCAGGATCGCTTATTTTTGGAGAATTTGAACGGTCGACCCGAAGGCTGCTACGACCTCCGGTTCGCTTTCGTATTCCGACTAATTAATAAGCAAGGCTTGTGCCAAACGGCAAGTCCTGTTGTTTCAACAAATTCAGTCCAGGCTCTCCCCAAAACGGGACAACTTGTCCTACTCCAGGCGACACGCTGTCCCGATGCGGCCATCACGGCCTGACACGCAGCATCGCCACGCCATGTGCCGGCACTGTGGCGGTGTAGCCATCGGCCGTGGGCTGCACCGCCGCATGCGTCCAAAGATCGCGGACTCTCGGGGTCCCTTTCACCCCCAGTGCCTGCCAGGTGATGGACGCCGGCGCCGGAGCCTTGCCCCGGTTGAAGAGGCCCACCGCCCACTCGCCCTTTTGTAACGGACGAACCCAAATGTCGATGTCGCCGTTCTGTTGCAGGCGGTAGCCCTGCTTGCCCAGCGGATCCTGGCTCACTGCCAGCACGTCCCGATTCGTCAGGACGTCGAGCGTGTCCTTGTCCATACTACGAACGTCGTTGCCGGCGATCAGCGGAGCCGCCAGAATCGCCCACAGGCTCATGTGCGTCCGGCTCTCGTCCGGATTCAGCCCGCCATTGCCGATCTCGAGCATGTCCGGATCGTTCCAGTGGCCCGGTCCGGCCGATTTCTCCTTGCCGTTCTGCCCAAAGCCGATCTGCGCCATCGACTCGTAGGTGTCGCGGATGTCGCCGGTCGTCCGCCACATGTTCGCGCCGATGGTCGACGCCCACTCCAGCACCGTGCCCTGGCCATACTGGCTAATGCTGTAGAGAATAGGCCGGCCGGTCGCCCGCAACTCCTGCGCCATCAACTGGTAGACCACGGGCTGCTGGTCGACCGTGAACGTCCGCGCAGCGCCGCACCAGTCGTACTTCAAATAGTCGACACCCCAAGAGGCATACACCTTGGCGTCGATGGCCTCGTAGCCCAGGCTGCCCTCCAATTGCTGGCAGGTGCGCGAGCCAGGCGAGGAGTAGATGCCGAACTTCAGCCCTTTGGAGTGGACGTAGTCGCCCAGCGCCTTCATGTCGGGAAACCGCTCATTCGGCCTGGGCTTGCCCGACTCGTCGCGGCCCGCGATCCAGCCGTCGTCGATGGTCAGGTAGACGTAGCCGGCGTCGCGCAGCCCGCTGGAGGCCATGGCATCGGCCACCTCGCGGATGAGCTTGTCGCTGATGGCGGCATGGAACTTGTTCCAACTGTTCCAGCCCATCGGCGGAGTCTTGGCCAGTCCATTGAGCGGCAGGGCCTTCCGTTCGGGCAGCACCGGCTTGGGGCGTTTCGCCTCGGCCGCCAGTTCCTTTTTGAGGACTTCGCTTTCGCCGCGTTTGGCGGTCATCTCGCGCATGCCGCGCATCCCACCGCCTCCGGCCGGAGGTCCGCCAGGACCCATGGCGCCGCCGGGCGGGGGACCGCCAGGCCCCATGGCCGGCATGTTCATCGTCAGCTTGAGCTGGTCGCCCTCGACCTTGCCTTCCCACTTCACACGGCGTTCCTGGCCCATCATGTTTTGAACGACCTCGAACGAGAACGCATCGCCCTCGATCTTGCCGTTCAGGATCTTCTGCTCGCCCATCGACGAGAGCATCGCGCCGGTGAACGCCGAGCCCTCCTGTTTGAAGTTGAGTTGGGTTTCCATGACGCGCCCGCCCGGGCCCTGGCGTTGGGCCACCCAACTGCCGGTGAGATCGGCGGCCAGGCATGGGAAAGCGAAGAGAGTAAGCACGGCTAGGGGCTTCATCGGCCTATATCCTATACCGAAGTGTGCGGCGATCGGGGCGCGCAGGGAAACGCTTACAATTTTTTACAAGGAACCGCGCTCGGTCGTGATGGCCGCTTCCAGGGGCAGGGCACTGGTCACCGGACGCCAGAACACCAGGGCCAAGCCAATGGTCAGCGCCTGCACCAGGGCGATCAGCGCGACGCAGGCTGGCCAGCCCCAGCGGGACCACAGTGCTCCGGGCAATACGGCTCCGGCGCTGCCGCCTACATAGTAGAAGGTGACATAGAGCCCCACGGCCGCGGCCCGTCCTTCCTTCGTCACCTTGCCGATGTAGCTGCTGGCGGCCGACTGCGCGATGAAGACGCCGGTACAGCAGAACGCCAGGCCGGTGATGATGGCCGGCAGAGGAACCAGCAAAGTCAGGGCCGTGCCCAGCAGGCTCAGGCTCAGCGCGCCGCTCAACGCGGTCCGGTGGCCCAACCGGTCGATCCAGCGTCCAGCAATGGGCGTGATCACCGCGCCCACCAGGTAAACCGTGAACAGGAACCCCAGTGCGGCCGTGGACAGATGGTACGGCGCGGCCTCCAGATGGAAGTTCACGTACGTGAACAAGGCAACCATCGAAAACAGGACGCAGAAGCCTGCTCCGTAGGTTGCCAGCAGTTGCGGATTCCTCAGGTGCCGCAGGATCTGGGCCGCATGGCCGCCTTCCGAGGTGACGGGCCGGAACCGCTTGCCCTCCGGCATCCAGGCCCTGATCGCGAGGCCGCCGGCCAGGTTCAGCACCGCCAGCCAGACAAAGGCCCACTGCCACGAAGTGACCGTCGCCACCAGCGCGGCGAGCGTGCGTCCGGTGAAGCCACCCAGCACCGTACCCGTGACATAGGCAGCCATGGCCGCGCCGACGTTCGACCTCCACTCTTCATTGATATACGCGATGGTGACGGCGAAGATGCCGGGCGTCAGCACGCCCTGCAGGAACCGCCAGAACAGGAGTTGCGGCAGGTTCTGGGCCAAGGCGGCCATCAGTGTGGGGATCACCAGCAGCAGGGTGGCGGGCACGATCACCTGCTTGCGGCCATGGCGGTCGGCGATGAGTCCGACAAACGGCGCGGCCAGCGCCACGGCAATGGTGGCGGCGCTGACGACCAGGCCCGCTCCGGCGGCGGAGATCTGAAAATGCCGGGCGAGCATCGGCAACAGGGGCTGGGGCGCGTAGAGGTCGAGGAAGGCGCAGAAGCCCGCCAGCACGACGGCCGCCGTGCGCTTGCGGCCGTCCGCTCGCGAGATCGCATCCATCAAATTTCATTCTCTCGCATGCGGCACTTGGCTTGCCCTCGCGGCTTCGATACCATGCCCGCATGCCTTTCTTGAACCGGCGTGAGTTTCTGCTCACCAGCGCCGCCGCCGGACTCGCCGCCGCGCCCACTTCGGCGCACTCCGAACTGCCGTTCCGCCAGGTCCACCTCGACTTTCATACCAGCGAACTGATCCCCGACGTTGCCGCCGACTTCGACGCCCGCGAGTTCGCCGCCACGCTGAAAGCGGCGCACGTCAACTCGATCAACGTCTTCGCGAAGTGCCACCACGGCCTGGCCTATTACGACACCGCCATCGCCACGCGGCACCCGGCGCTCAAGATCGACCTGCTGGGCCAGATGGTCACCGCCTGCAGAGCCGCCGGCATCCACGTGCTCTACTACTATTCGCTGGTGTGGGACGTGGCCACCTCGCGCAAGCATCCTGACTGGATGGTGGTGACGCGCGACGGGCAGAACATCGGCGGCTCGCCCACCGACGCCTGGCCGTGGATCTGCATGAACACGCCCTATCTCGACCAGGTGCTGGCCGAGAATGAAGAGCTCGTCACGAAATACGACGCCGACGGCGCGTGGTTCGACATCCTCAAGCAGCACCCGGACGGCTGCTTCTGCCACTGGTGTACGGCCGACCGCAAGAAGCTCGGCCTGAAGGACGACCCCGAATCCATCCGCACGCACAACAAACTGGTGGCCAAACGCGTGGAAGAGGGGCTGAACAAGGTCGTCCACAAGCGTTTCCCCAACGGACTGACGTTCTACAACAGCCGCCTCGTCGTGGGCGTACGTGACGAGCTCGACTACTACTCGCACATCGAGATCGAATCGCTGCCCACGGGCGGCTGGGGCTATACCCACTTCCAGCAGCGGGTCCGCTATATGCGTACGCTGGGCAAGGACATGGTGGGCATGACCGGCCGCTTCCACAAAAGCTGGGGCGACTTCGGCGGCTTGAAGAATCAGGCCGCGCTCGACTTCGAGTGCCTGAACTTCCTCGCCAACGGCGCCAAGGCCTGCGTCGGCGACCAGTTGCACCCGCGCGGCCGGCTGGACAAGACGACCTACGCCCGCATCGGCAAGACCTATACCAAGGTGGAAGCGCTGGAGCCCTGGGCCCGCGGCGCGAAGGCCGTGGCGGACATCGGAGTCGTCTCCACCGCGCTCTTCAATACGGAAACCACGCAGAAGATCACGCCGGCCGACCAGGGCTTCACCAACATGCTGGTGGAGTTGCACCAGCAGTTCAATGTCATCGATCTGGCCGAGGACTTCCGCCGCTACAAGCTGCTGATCCTGCCCGACGAGATCCGGCCGTCCAAGGAGCTGCTGGCCAAGCTCGACGAGTTTGTCACCGCCGGCGGCAGCGTCATCGCCTCGGCCGAGAGCCTGCTGGACCCGCGCATGTACTGGTTCTACTGGAAGCCGCTCGGCATCCGCTACCAGGGCAAGGCGAAGTTCCGCGGCGAGTACATGCTGGCCAGGCCGGGTGCGTTCCCGTCGCTCGACGAGAGCGCCTACTTCCTGTATCAGCCCGGCCATTCCGTGGCCGTCGACGAAGGCACCGAGGTGCTGGCCACCTACGGCCATCCTTACTTCGACCGTACGCCGGAGCACTTCAGCTCCCACAAACAGACGCCCCTGGGCCAGCGTACCGAGGAGCCGCTCATCACCCTGCGCGGCAAGGTCTGCTACATCGCCAATCCCCTCTTCCGCAGCTACGCCCTCGATGGCGTGGGCGCCTATAAGCTGGTTGTCGGCGACCTGTTGCAACGGCTCATGCCGCAGCCCGCGCTGACGGCGCCCAAACTGCCCTCCACCGCCCAGGTCACCCTGCTGGAACAGCCCGAATCCAAGCGCCGCATCGTGCATCTACTCCACTACCCCATGACACGCCGCGCGCCCGACATCGATATCATTGAGGAACCCGGACTGCTGCTCGACCAGGAGATCCGGCTCCGTCTGGCCGCGCCGCCCAGAAGAGTGACCCTCGTGCCCCAGAACAAACCCCTCCCGTTCCGTTTCGAGAATGGATATGCGGTTTGCCGTGTCGAGAAGGTTATCGGCCACCAGGCGATCTGTTTCGAATAAGGAGCGAGTGACTCATGCCAAAAACCGTTCGCATCGCCATGTTGGGCTCCGGTTTCGTGGCCGGCTTCTACATGCAGGGCCTGGCCAACGTGAATGGCCAGGAGGTGGTCGTCAACTTCTCGCTCGACAAGAAGCGGGCGAAGAAGTTCGCCGCCACCTGGAATATCCCGGAGCACACCACCAATCTGGCCAAGCTCATTGAGCGCGACGACATCGACCTCTACATCATCGCCCTGCCCAACGACGCCCACATGCCGGTGTCCGTCCTGCTGTCGCAGGCGGGCCGCAACCAGGTCTGCACCAAGCCTCTGGCTCGTACGCCGGAGGAAGCGGGCCGCATGCTGAAGGCCGCCGTCGAGTCCGATAAGCTGCACGGCTACGCCGAAACCGAGGTGTTCGCCCCGGCCGTGGTGAAGGCCCGCCAGACCATCGAGAGCGGCGGCATCGGCAAGGTGCTGTGGGTTCGTTCGCGCGAATCCCACTCCGGCCCGCACAGCGCGCATTTCTGGGACATTGAACGCACCGGCGGCGGCGCCATGAACGACCTCGCCTGCCACTGCATCGAGGCCGCGCGCTACTTCCACGGCAAGGAAAACGCCATCGTGGAAGTGATGGCCTGGGGCGACACGCTGGTCCACAGCAAGAAGACCAAGGGCGAGGACAATGCGCTGCTGGTGCTGAAGTTCAGCTCCGGCGGCATCGCCCACTGCGAGATGAGCTGGACCTGCAAGGGCGGTCTCGACCTGCGCAACGAGATCCACGGCAGCGAAGGATCCATCTTCACCGATGTCACCCGCGGCACGCCGATCTCCTCCTTCGTTTCGCAGCCCGCCGGCTATGTCGTCGAAAAGGCCGACATCGACTTCGGCTGGACCCGGCCGCTGCCGGAAGAGGCGTTCACCTACGGCTACCAGGCCGAGATGCGCCACTTCGTCGAATGTGTTCGCGACGGCGTGGAGCCCCGGGAGACCTATGTGGACGGTTACGCCGTCAACTGCGTGCTGGATGCGGGCTACCAGTCCATGGCCTCCAAACGTTGGGTCAAGGTGAAGTATTAGTCCGCGCGGGAAGAGAGGCTCAAGTTGGTACTCGACGGCCAGGTCTGGCTCATCACGGGCGCCAGCGGCATGGGTGCGGCCACGGCCCGCCTGGCCGCCATCTACGGCGCCAAGGTCTTTGTGTGCGGCTTGGAGGAAGCCGACTGCCGCCAACTCGCCGCCGAGTGCTGCGGCGGCTTCCATTGTGGAGACCTCTCCGATACCGCGGAAGCGGAAAAGGCAGTGGCGCGCTGCATCAGCGAACTCGGGCCCATCGACGCGCTCTTCAATGTAGCGGGCATGAGCGGCCGCAAATTCGGCGACGGCCCGCTGCATCTGGTCACCGACAACGGCTGGGAGCGCACGTTCGACATGAACCTCAAAACGATGTTCCATGTCTCGCGAACCGTGCTGCGCCGCATGCTGCCCCGGGGCCAGGGCGCGATCCTGAACATGACCTCGGTCGCCGCCTATGCGCCGGAGCCTCATCATTTCGACACGCACGCCTATGCGGCGGCCAAAGGCGCGGTGATCTCATTGACGAAGTCGATGGCGGCTTACTATGCCCCGCACGGCATCCGCGTGAACGCCATCGCACCCGGTTCCGTCCGTTCGCCGATGAGCCTGCGGGCGCAGACCGACGAGCGCATTCTCCAGATGTTGAAAACGAAACAGCCGCTTTCGGGCACGTTCATCGAACCCGAAGAGGTGGCGCGGGCCGCGGTGTTCCTTCTGGGGCCCGGCTCGCAGATGATCACCGGACAAGTGCTGGGCATCGATGCGGGCTGGGCCGTGTCGTGAGCTGAGAGCTTCCTAGCCCAGTTTCCGGACGACGGTCCGCACCACACCCTGCACCACTAGGTCCGCCCGTGGATACAGTTCCGGATAGTCCGCGTTCTCGGCCTTCAGGAACCACCGGCCCTTCACGCGCACCAGCCGCTTCAGCGTACTCTCTCCATCGATCAGCGCCGCCACAATCTGGCCCGCCGCCGGCGAGGGCGTCGGCTCAATCACCACCATGTCGCCGTTCAGGATGCCCGCGTCCTTCATCGACTCGCCGCGCACCTTCAACAGGAAGCAGCCTTCGCGCGGCTTGAAGCCCAGCATCGTCTCGTCGAAGATCGCCGTCGACTCCGGCGAGGACAAATGGAACTCCTGCGGCGGACCGGCCGGGATATGGCCAAATACCGGCAGCGCGTGCAGCAGTTCGGACGGCACCTGCTTCTCGGCCACCACTTCAATGCGCCGCGACCCGATGCGCTCCGCCATCCGGATCACGCCCTTCGCCTCCAGCGCGGCCAGATGCCCGGCCACGCCATTGGGGCTCCTGATGTCGAATTGCCGCTGGATCTCCGGGATTGACGGCGAACAGCCATTCTCCCGGCGGAACGCGACAATATAGTCGTAGATCTCACGCTGTCTGTCTGTGAGAGTCATAGTGTAATTATTTACACTTTAGGGCGGTCTGTCAAGCCCTCATTGCCGCCATACGGCAATCCCCTCAGCCGGTCGAATCCCCTTGACAGATCAGCACCATGGCCGTACCATGACCGAAGCTCCGCATGAAGCATACGTAATGCTGGAGACTACTGGGGAAGTCGAAAAAACATAAATCTCGCCAGGCTGCCGGACCGTATTCTCTGCCGGCTCAGCATAGCCTGTGGTCTGGCCGTGCGGCAGCCTGAGCCGTTCAGAGGAGCAACTTAACTATGTCCAAAAAACATCTATTCGCGGTGGTTGCGGTAGCGATCCTGTTGATCGCCGCGGCCGGCCTGACGGCTCAATCGCCCGACGCGATCTATCAGCAGGTCCGCGCCAATCAGGGGCTCAAAATGGCTCCGGTGCCGCTGGCGCTGGAAGGCAAGGACCCGAGCCTGATCGGCTATGGCAGCTACCTCGTCAATGCCGTGGGCGGCTGCAACGACTGCCACACCAGCCCGTCGTACGCCACCGGCGGCGATCCGTTCAAGGGCCAGAAGATGGTCGTGAACGCGGCCGGCTATCTCGGCGGCGGCCAGACGTTCGGCCCCTTCACTTCGCGTAACCTGACTCCGGAAGTGGACAAGTACAACCGGCCGGCCGGCATGACCTTCGACGAGTTCCTGATGACGATGCGGACCGGCATGGATCACGACAATCTGCACCCGCAGATGGGTCCGCTGCTGCAGGTGATGCCGTGGCCCGCCTACGCACAGATGACCGACTACGACATTCGCGCCATCTATGAGTACCTGCGCTGCATCCCGCCCGTGACCATCGCGCCTCCGCCCGCCACGCCCGCTCCGTAAGCCGCGATCACCAATGGAAAAGGGCCGCCTCGCCATCGCGCGGGGCGGCCCTTTTCTCGTGTCGGCGGCGTCTACTTCAGCGACGCATCCACCTTGTCGCGCAGCACCTTCACCTCGCGCCGGATCTCCAGCGGATTCAGCGTCAGCGCCTTGCGGTTCTCCACCGTCGCCTTGCCTTCAATCACCACGTCCTGCACATCGCTCGCCTTCAGGCTGTAGACCAGCATCGAGTACACATCGTGCATCGGCCAGCCGTTCGGAGCGCTGGTCGACACCGTGATCAGGTCGGCCTTCTTGCCCGCTTCCAGCGACCCGATCTCCTTCTCCAGCCCCAACGCCTGCGCGCCGCCGATCGTCGCCATGGCGAACGCCTGCGTGGCCGGCAGCACCGTCGGATCCTGCGCCGACACCTTGGCCAGCTTCGACGCCAGGTCCATCTCCTCGAACATGTCGAAGTCGTTGTTCGAACCCGCCGGACCGTCCGTGCCCAGGCCCACCGGAATCCCCGTACGCAGCAGCCCCATCACGTTGGCCGTGCCGCTGCCCAGTTTCATGTTGCTCGACGGGCAGTGCGCGATGCCCACGTTGTGGCGCTTGATGGTGAGGATGTCGTTGGCGCGCGTCCAAACCGCATGCGCGAACAACGTGCGGCCGCTCAGCGCGCCCAGCGACTCCAGATAAGCCGTGGGCGTCATGTTGTTGTGGTCACGCCCGCAATCGGAGTTCTCTTTCTGCGTCTCCGACACGTGTATAACGAACAGCGTCTTGTACTTGTCCGCCAGCGCCCGCGCCGCCTTCAGCGTCTCCGGCGAGTTCGTGTAGATGGCGTGCGGAGCCGCCGTCGGCATGATCAGCGGATCGTTCTGGAAGCGTTGAATGAACTTCTCCGTCCCGGCCAGCGCCAGCTCCGGCGTCTTATAATCCGGGGCGGGGAAGCCGATGATGGTCTGCCCCAAGACGGCGCGCATGCCGGCCTTCTTCGTCTCCTCGGCGATGGCGCCTTCGAAGTAGTACATATCGACATACGTCGTCGTACCGCCCAGCATCATCTCCAGCACGGCCAGCCGCGTGCCCACGCGCACAAACTGCTCATTGACGTTCTTGGCTTCGGCCGGGAAGATGAACTTCTCCAGCCACTTCTGCAGCGTCAGGTCGTCGGCGATGCCGCGCAGCAGCGACATGGGCGCATGCGTGTGGGTGTTGATCAGGCCCGGAGCCAGAATCGCATCCGGCCGGTCGATCCGTTTGGCCGCCTGGTACTTCTGGTCGATCTCGGCCTTGGGACCCACGGCCAGAATGCGGCCCTTGGCCATCGCCACGGCGCCATTGATGATCACCGTGCGTTGCGCGTCCATCGTCACCACACGGCCGGCCGACACAATCAGGTCGGCAGGCGCGGCGGAGAGCAGGGAGCAGAAGAGAAGAGAGAGGCTAATCGAGGAAAGTCGCATCAAAAGCTCGCGGAAGCAGGTCGCGCAGACGGCAGGTCTCCGTCTCGCCCTGCGGATTGAACAGAATCACTTCCAGGTCGCCGCACAGATCCCACAACACCTGGCGGCAGGCGCCGCAGGGCGGTGTCAGCTTCTCCGTGTCGGCCACGATGGCGATGCGCGTGAAGCGCTTGGCGCCCTCGGCCACGGCCCGGAAAATCGCCGTGCGCTCGGCGCACATCGTCAGGCCGTAGGACGAATTCTCCACATTGCAGCCGCCGAAGATCCGGCCGTCCTGCGCCTGCAGCGCCGCGCCCACCTGGAAATTGGAGAACGGAGCGTGCGCGCGCAGACGCGCCTGCAAGGCTGCTTCTTTGAGTGCGTCCAGTTCCATGGCTGAGTGACCCTACTCCGATTTGAGCAGATTCGTGAGCAGCGTGATCAACTGGCCGGCCGAGGCGATGCCGGTCTCCAGCACCTCCTGGTGGCTCAGCTCCTTCTGCATGCCCGCCGCCATGTTCGTCACCGTCGAGATCGCCAGGACCCGGATGCCCATGTGGTTGGCCACGATCGTCTCGGGCACGGTCGACATGCCGGCCAGGTCGGCTCCGATGGTCCGCAGATAGCGGATCTCCGCCGGAGTCTCGAAATTCGGACCCAGCAGCGCGGCATACACGCCTTCGCCCAGCTCGATGCCGGACTGCACGGCCACAGCCTTCAGCTTCGCCAGCAGTTCCGGGCAGTACGCATGCGACATGTCCGGAAACCGCGGACCCAGTTCCGCATCATTCGGACCCGTGAGCGGGTTCGAGCCCTGCAGGTTCAGGTGATCCGTGATCGCCACCAGCAGGCCCCGGTGATATGCCGGATTGATGCCGCCCGCGGCGTTCGTCAGCACCAGGTTCTTCAGGCCCAGCAGGCCCAGTACGCGCACACCGAATGTCACCTGCTGCGGAGTCCAGCCCTCGTACAGATGCACGCGGCCGCTCATCACGGTCACCGGCGTCGCGCCGATCTTACCGACGATCAGCTTGCCCGCATGGCCCTGCACGGTGGGCACCGGCCAGTGGGGGATGTCCTTGTACTCGATCTCCACGCGGTCCGTCAGCGCATCCGCAAATGCCGCCTGCGCGCTGCCCAGCACCACGGCCGTCTCGGGCCACTGCGCCAGCTTCGTCTTGAGGAACCCGGCCGCCTCGCGGATCACAGCAGCACCCCCGCAATGCAGGCCGACATGAAGTTCGCCAGCGTACCCGCCATCATCGCCTTCAGGCCCATGCGCGCCAGGTCCGACTTGCGGCTGGGCGCCAGCGCCCCGATGCCGCCGATCTGGATCGCAATCGAGCTGAAGTTCGCGAAGCCGCACAGCGCGAACGTCGTGATGACGAACGACCGCGGATCCAGCGTGCTCTTCAACTCACCCAGCCGCAGGAACGCAATGAATTCGTTCAACACCATGCGCGTGCCCAGCATGTCGCCCACTGAGGCCGCGTCTTTCCAGCTCACGCCCAGCAGCCAGGCGATGGGCGCGAAGATGATGCCGAACAGCTTCTGCAGCGATTCCGGGATCCAGCCCGCGATGGAGTGCAGCCAGCTCATGCCGCCGTTCACCAGCGCGATGAGCGAAATGAACGCGATCAGCATGCCGCCGATGTTCAACGCCAGTTGCAGGCCATCGCCCGCGCCGCGCGCCGCCGCGTCGATCACGTTCACGCCGGGCCGCTCAATTTCAACTTTGACGTCGCCTTCGGTCTCGGGATGGCCGGTCTCGGGCACCAGCATCTTCGCCAGCAGCAGCGTCGCCGGAGCCGTCATAATCACGGCCGTCAGCAGGTGCTTGATGTCGACCCCGGCGATCTTCACATACGCCGCCATGACGGCGCCCGATACGTGCGCCATGCCGCAGGTCATCACCGTGAACAGTTCAGAGGGAGTCAGGTTGGCCAGGAACGGCCGGATGGTGAGCGGGGCTTCCGTCTGGCCCATGAAGATGCTGGCCGCGACGTTGGTCGACTCCGCGCCGGAACAGCGCATCACGCGATGCATGCCCCACGCCATCGCCTTGATCACCACCTGCATCACCCCGAAGTAGTAGAGGATTGAGAACAGGCTGGCGATGAAAATCACGATCGGCAGCACCTGAAACGCAAAAACGACCCCAAAGGGGCCGCTTTTGATTCCTAATGGGCCAAACAGGAAACTGCTGCCCTGTTCGGCATACTCCAGCAATGCGTTGACCGCGACGCTGGCTGCCTGGAAGATCATCCCGACATCGGTCTTCAGCACCAGGAAGGCGAAGCTGAATTGCAGCCCCAGCCCCCACAACAACAACCGGGGCTTGATGGCTTTCCGGTCCGTCGACATCGAATAGCAGAGGGCCAGGATGGCGATCAGGCCCAGCAGTCCCGTAAAGCGGTCCATGGTAACGCACCGGCCTGTGGGGACCGGCCCTCTCTTGTTCGAACTTCTTTAGCTGACGACTTCGAGGATCAGTTCACGCGGCTCTGGCGCGGTGGAGGAGATGCGGAAGGCGTCTTCCACGCGCTCTGCGGCTTCGCCGATGCGGTCTTCCTTGGTGAAGTACAGGCGGCACAGAACACCGCCGGCTTCCACCTTCTGGCCGACCTTCACTTCGAGAATCACGCCGACGGCCGGATCGATGGAGTCTTCCTTCGTATCGCGGCCCGCGCCGATCATGGCCGAGGCAATGCCGATCTCTTCGGCGTCGATGTGGGAGATGTAGCCGCCGCGCGGCGAAGTGATCTCCATGGCGCCCGTGGCGTTCGGCAGCAGGTCGAAACGGTCGAGAACCTGCGGATTGCCGCCCTGCGCCGCAATCATGTCCTTGAACTTGGCGTAACCGGAACCGTCGCGCAGCTTGGCCGTCGCCAGGTCGCGAGCCTCTTCCATGGTCGCGGTGACCTTGGCGAGGTAGATCATGCGCGCCGCCAGCTCCAGCGAGATCTTCGTCAGATCGTCGGGACCGGAGAACTGCAGCGTCTGCGACACTTCCATGATTTCGAGAGCGTTGCCGATGGCATAGCCCAGCGGCTGGTTCATGTCGGTGATCAGCGCCTGGGCGCGCAGGTCGGCGCGGCGGGCGATGGTCGTCATCAACTGGGCCAGCTTGCGGGCATCCACCTGGCGCTTCATGAACGCGCCGGCGCCGACTTTCACGTCGAGAACGAGGCCGTCGAGCGAGGCCGCCAGCTTCTTCGACATGATGGACGCCGCGATCAGCGGGATGGATTCGACCGTGGCCGTGGCATCCCTCAGCGCGTACAGCTTGCCGTCAGCCGGAGTGATCTCGTCACTCTGGCCCATGACGGCGAAACCGACGCGGTTCAGGACGTCGCGGAACTCGTCGACACTCAGGTTGGTGCGGAACCCGGGGATCGATTCCAGCTTGTCCAGGGTGCCGCCGGTGTGGCCAAGAGCGCGGCCCGAAACCATCGGAACCTTCACGCCCGCGGCCGCTGCCAGCGGTGCGCAGATCAGGCTGGTCTTGTCACCCACGCCGCCGGTGGAGTGTTTGTCCACCTTCGGACCCGGCACGGAGGAGAGGTCGAGACGTTCGCCGGAGGCAATCATGGATTCCACCATGGCGCCCACTTCGACGTCGGTCATGCTCTGAAAATAGACGGCCATCAAAAAGGCCGAGACCTGGTAATCGGGGATCTCGCCGCGAGTGTAGCTCTCGACAAGCCAGGTGATTTCTTCGGGCGACAGCTCTTCGCCGTTCCGCTTGCGCTGAATGAGGTCGACGGTTCGCATTATCAATCGCTTAGCGTATCACCTTCGCAATCGATAAGTAAAGGAAGCGAAAGAGGTTTAACCCGTTACGGGCGGCATCGGATAGCGGTAGCGGCCCGCGAACACATCGCTGAACAGCGCGAGTAACTCGTCATGAATCAACGAATTGGAGACAGCGATGTGCGGCCCGTGCAATTCCGCCGGACCACCGTGCATATCTGTCGTCCGGCCGCCCGCCTCTCGAACGAGCAATAATCCGGCCGCGATATCCCACGGATTCAGTCCGAATTCCCAGAAGCCTTCCAGCCGTCCGCAGGCCACGTACGCCAGGTCGATCGCAGCCGATCCGCTGCGCCGCATGCCGTGCGTCACCATCGATGCCTGGTGGAAGAAATGAACGTTCACGCTCTGGTGCCGCTTCCTCGACGGAAACCCCGTGGCCAGCAGCGAAACGTCCAGTGTCGCCGCCTTGCTGGCGTGAATCCGCCGGCCGTTCAAAAACGCGCCGCCGCCCAGTTCCGCCGCGAACATCTCCTGCCGCACCGGGTCGAAGATCACGCCCGCAATCAGCTCGCCGGCGCGCTCCAGCCCCAGTGTCACGTTGAACGCGGGGTAGCTGTGCGCGAAGTTCGTGGTGCCGTCCAGCGGGTCGACATACCAGATGTATTCGCTGCTGCTCTCTCGCAGGCCGCCCTCTTCGCCCAGCACGCTGTGCGTCGGGAAGTGGTTCTTCAGCCGCTCCACCACCAGCTTTTCGCTGGCCCGGTCGGCCTCGGTCACCAGGTCGTATTCACCCTTGAGATCGTAGGCGATGCCCCGGTTGAAGTGTTGGGAAAGCAGCGCGCCCGCTTCACGGGCGATATCGATAGCGGTTTCCAGGTAGCTGGCCATTGTCTCGAACGGGCGCGCGTCAGTCCTTCAGTTCCGCGATGTACTTGATCTGGTCCTTGAAGATGAACAGATTCGGTCCATCGGTCCGCGTCAGGCGGATGAAGCCGGCGTCCCAATACTCGATGTAGCCTTCGTATTCCTCGTCGGTCAGCAGCTTCACACGCACCGGGGCCTTGCTCTGAACCAGTTCCGTCAGATACTGCGGCTCCACAAAGGTTTGCGCGGGCGCTTTCGACTTGGGCAAGTGGGGAAGGCTCCTAGAATTTCTATGGTAACCCAGCGCGGCTCACGGAGTCGGGTCGGCGAAATAGCCGTTTCGGGCCGAGACCGAGAAGCCCGGTTTGTCCACCGCCACCGCCACACGATGGAAACGCTGCTTGCCGGGCGGCACGTTTTTCGGATAGTAGCCGATCAGGTATTGCGTGCGCAGGTCGCGCAGGATGTCCTCAAACGCCTGGTCCAGCGAAAGCCCCAGGGAGGGGAAGAAGATCTTGCCGCCGGTCCAGTTGGTCAGCGTCGTCAGCGAGTTCTCGCCGCCCAGGTTCCGCCCGGCGTCGTTCGCCACCGGCACGATCAGCACGGCATACATCACCGCATTGGCGCGGTGCAGCGCTTCCAGCGCCTGCTGGAACTTGATCTTGCTGAACGTGTCGCCGCCGTCGCTCACCACCACCACCACGCGGCGGCCTTCCCGCCGGTCCAGATCCTCGCTGGCCAGGTAGATGGCGTCGTACATCGCCGTGGCGCCTTCGCTGCGCAGGGCATTCAGGCCGCTGTTCAGCTTGTCCATGCGGCGCGTATAGTCCGTCTGCAACCGCACTTCGTAATTGAAGCTGTACAGAGCCGTCTGGTCCCGCTCGTTGCCTTCCTTGAACAGCGCCTTGAAGAACTTCCTGACCGACTCGATTTCATACGCCTTCTCGCGCTGCGTCGAGCGCGACCGGTCCACCAGCATGGCGATCGACAGCGGCTGCACGGTGTTGCGCTCAAACAGAGCCACTTCCTGCTCCACGCCGTTATCCGTGATCTGGAAATCGTTCTTCGTCAGCCCGCCGACAAGCTCGCCCATCCGGTTCTTCACTGTCACCAGCATGCGAACCAGTTTGACGTCGACCTTGATGACCGGGTCTTGTGCCAGTGCCGTGACCGCCGGCAAACCAGCGATCAGCGCCCGGCGACTGATGAGTCCCAATCGCCCTCCACCCATACCGCGCCGTCCTCGAAATACTCTTTCTTCCAAACCGGCACCAGCTTCTTCAGCCGGTTGATGCCTTCCAGCGCCGCGTCGAAGGCGGGCTTGCGGTGCGGAGCGCACACCAGCACCACCACGCTCGCTTCCCCAATCTCCATGCGGCCCAAGCGGTGGACCATCGCCATGCAGCCCACTTCATACTTGCCCGCGATCTCGCGCCCCAGGTCCGCCATCACCCGGATTGCCATCGCTTCATAGCATTCATAGTCCAGGTAAAGAGTGCGCCGGCCGTCCGAGTTGTTCCGGACCACTCCTTCAAACAGGACAATCCCGCCGTCGGAGCCCTGCAGCACGCGCCGCCGCAAGACCGCTGTGTCGATGGGGTCGCGGGTCAAGGCAAAGAAATGCCCTGCCTGGTCTTCAATGACGTGCGAGAACTGGCCCGTCCCGCCGCTCACGGGCGGCAGAAACGCCACTTCGTCGCCGTCGCGCAGTTCGGGGTTGTCCAGCGCGAATTGCTGGTT
This sequence comes from Paludibaculum fermentans, assembly GCF_015277775.1. NCBI lineage: Bacteria > Pseudomonadati > Acidobacteriota > Terriglobia > Bryobacterales > Bryobacteraceae > Paludibaculum > Paludibaculum fermentans. The sequence continues at coordinate 1,495,118 of NZ_CP063849.1, read as the reverse complement.
CACGGCCAGCACAATGCTGGCACGCATCTTGAGAATGGACGGGAAGCGGGCCGCATACTGGGCGAACAGATCGTCCAGCCGCAGGCCCTCCTCCACCAGCAGATGCTCCTCGCGAAGCCCCGCTATGTCCTTGAGTTGTCCGAAGAAAAGAACGCGAATTGTCACGCTAAGCGCCATGGTACCAGACGCCTGTAGGACACTCCCGGTTTCCGCCATGGCTACTATAAGATGTGGACACAACGGTTCCTGAAGCTTCTGAAGTACACTTCCGCGTACGCTATGCGGAAACAGACCAGATGGGCGTGGTCTACCACGCGAACTATTTGATTTGGATGGAGATGGCTCGCACGGAGCTGTGCCGGGTGCGCGGCGTGCGCTACCGCGACATCGAAAAGAACGACGGCCTCATCATGGTCGTGGCCGAGGCCAACTGCCGCTATCACCAACCCGCCCGCTATGACGACGAAGTCATTTCGCATGCCGTCATCAAGCACGCTCACCCGCGCATGATCACTTTTGCGTATAGAATCACCAACGCCTCCGACGGAGCCCTGCTCGCCACCGGCGAGACCCGCCACCTGTTCCTCAAGGACGGACGCCCCGTGAAGGTGCCCGCCAAGTACTTCCAGCTCTTCGGCTTGTCATGATCACCCGCCGGGCACTACTGAGCCTGCTCGTGCCGCCCGCGGCCTGCACCGTCGCCATCCGAGTCCCGGACGGAGCAGTGCTGCGCTGCGACGACCCGCTGCGCGCCCGGGAACAGTGGGCTCCGCCCGGCTCCGCCATCAAGCCACTGACGTGGATGAACCTGCCCCGGCGCGTGCCGGCCCGCTGCACCACCCCGTTCTTCCTGGGCGGCCATCGCGTCGACTGCACGCACGTTCCGGTCCTGACCCAGGTGGACGGGGAGGTGGCGCTCGCCGCCAGTTGCAACGCTTGGTTCGCGGCGATGGCGAGGAGCCTCGACGCGCGTCTCTTCCAGCACAAACTGCAGCAATATGGCGCTCGCGCCCGGCTGGCCGGCAGCGTCGAGGATCTGCAGTTGCAGGCGCTGGGGCTGGAAGGCGTAGAATTCACGGTGATGGGCTTGGCCAAGGCTTACCTCCAGGTGGTTGCTTCCCCGGACCCGATCCTGCGGAAGGGCCTCGAGCGCGCTGTCACCGAAGGGACCGGCCAGCTCGCCGCCCTGTCCAATCTCCAGGTCGCCGGCAAAACCGGAACGACCAGTGAAGGATCCTGGTTCGCCGGCTTTGCTCCGGCCCGCCAGCCCAAGGTCATCGTGGTCGCCCATACACGGCTGGGCCATGGCGCGACCGACGCGGCCCCCGCCGCTCGTGAGATCTTCGAATGGTGGCAGCGCTTCGCATCCTCGCGCTAATCCTGCTCGTCTGGCCCGTGGTGGCCCAGACGGCACGGGTCCGCCTGGCCGACAAGGGAATAGTCCACGTCAACCTGGAGGAGTATGTCGGTTGGGTGATTGCCGGGGAAGCCGGCGGAATGAAGTCCGACGAGGCGCTCAAGGCGATGGCGGTCGTCATCCGTACTTACGCCCGGGTCAATCGAAACCGTCACAATTCGGAAGGATTCGACTACTGCGAAACCACCCACTGCCAGGATGCGCGGGTGGGTGCCGTCACCGCCCGGCTCCGCGCCGCGGTCGAGGCGACCGAGGGCGTCATTTTGTGGAGCAACGGCCGTCCGGCCACGGTGTTTTACACCGGACATTGCGGTGGAAAAACCGCGGCCGCCGCGGAGATCTGGCCCACCGCCCGGCGCTCCTACCTGCCCAGCCAGGAGGACACTTACTGCCTGTCAGCCGGCCGGAACCCCTGGACCGCCAAGATCGCCTGGACGGATCTGTCCAGAATGCTCGGCCTGCCGGGGCTGCAGGAGATGGAGGTCCAGACCCGGACCGCCTCCGGCCGTGCCCTCGCCCTCCGGACCAACCGCGGCTTAGTGAACGCGGAGCGGCTCCATCTGCTGGTGGGGCGCGAGTTGGGCTGGAATCTGCTCCGCAGCCGCAACTATGACGTGGAAGTCTCTGGGAAGCAGGCGGTATTCCGTGGTTATGGCACCGGTCATGGCGTAGGCCTATGCCAGATCGGCGCCGAGCAACGTGGCAAGGCCGGCATGAAGTGGGAGCAGATCCTCCAGGCGTACTTCCCCGGAACCCGGGCCGGCATCGCCGCCACCGACATCCAATGGCAGATTCTACGCGGGGAACGCGTGGACATTTGGTCGGCCGGAACGCCGGGCGATGAGGCTTTGCCGGCCAAGGCAGACCGCGCCCTGGCCGAGGCGGAACGCCTGACCGGCTTGAAAGTCCTGAAAAGACCTATAGTTAGAGTCTACCCAACAGTTGTCGTTTATCGCGATTCCACCGGAGAGTCGGGCAAAGTCGCCGCCGTGACTCGCGGCCGGGTGATCCACATGCAGCCGCGCAGCGAGAGCGCCCTCAAACACGAAATGCTACACGTGGCGCTGGGGCTCAACAGCAGGACCCCGCTGGCCTTGTGGCTCGACGAAGGCCTGGCCGATTACCTGGGGAACGGCCTCACTCATCCTGCCGAGCGCGCCAGGGTTGACGCGCTCGTCAAGAAGAACAGCCTCCAGTGGGTACTGGACAACCGCGAACAGATTAAGTAGCCGTCGCTGTGCAGTGCAGCCACAGCATCGACCCGGTGAACAGCAACCCGGCGATCACGAACCGGATGCCGGCGCTCACTGCCTGCGCCGTCATGGACCCCAACTCGGGGATCCACCAGATCAGGTAGTACGGCAGAACGAAGCCAATCACCAGCGTGACCACGGCGGCGATCCAGAACGCCGGCACGGTCATGGCCTTGCCCCATTGCACCGGACCGAGGGCCCGGTTGGCGAGCCGGAAGGCCAGCCAGACGAGCCCCACAATCAGCAGAAACAAAAGGGCATGCTCCACGAGGTGCAGGGTGGTCGCGACCGGCAGCGCCAGCCAGCCGTAGGCGGAACCGAGGATCGCGCCCACCAGGGCGGTCTCCTCAATCCAGAGCAGCTTCTGGGAGAGCAAACGGCGGAACGCGATCATTGGTGCACCTCGAAAGTAGCGGGCAGGCTCCAGCCGAGATGGCCGGGCTTATACATGGGCTCCACTCGGGCCGGGGTCACCTTGAAGGCGCCGGCGTTGGTGAAGCGGATCAAGTAGACATACTCCAGTCCGTCCTTGGGCATACGCCACGGGAAGTAGGAGACGCGGTTGTCGCGGACTTCGCGGCGCGACCACCAGGTGGTCCACCACGCGGGTTGGCCCCGAACCTGATAGAGATCGTCGCGAGCCACCACTTCGGCGCCGGTGGGGAGCGGATCCTCCACCAGCAGGTAGCGCTGGTTCTCCTGGCCGGAGACCGACAACCGGACCGCCACCAGGTCGCCCAGCCTGGCTTCGCCGTTCAGCGGCTCCATGTTGTAGATGATCTTGCCGCCCTCGTTCACCGGGTTGAGCCGGTAGTAGTTGCGGTTGATCTTGAGCGGAGTGTCGCCGCGCAGCCGGCTTTCGGTGCCGTTCGAGCGGTACTCCCAGCGGGCGGAGGCGAACAGGACGCCGTCGCCGTTCTTGGTGACCGTGACCTTGGGATTCGCGTCGTTGCCCTTCAGCGGGACGCGGATCTTGACGGGTTGCGGGCTGAGCGCGTCTTCGGCAGTGAAGCGCTTGGAGAGCACTTCGGCCCCGTTGACGGTCACCTTGACCTGGTAGTCAGGCTTCAGCTCGCCGCTGCGCTTCAGCACGTCGGTGAGGCCGAAGATGACGAAAGCGGTTCGTTTCGTCGACGCCCAGTAGTAGCCCTGGTCGCGATGGTTGACCAGCCACTGGGTGGCCTCGTCGATCAGCGGGCTGGTGGGCTGCTGCTTCGAGAGGAACTTGACGACGAAGGCCGTGGCCTCCAGCGAGTTCTCGGAGTCGAAGTCGAGCATCGGATCCCGGTTCGACTCCCAGAAGGAGCCGTCGGTGGTCTTGCTGATGCGGCCGGCCAGGTTCGTGGCGACCTCAGCGGCGCGCGCGTCCTTGGCCTGGTAGAGCGTGAGGCCCAACAGGGCCCGGCCGAAGTTCGTCATCTCATCGCGGCCGTTCCAGATGGCTTCGATTTGCGGTTTCGTCTGGTGGCCGGCCAGGGTCAAGGCATAGACCATGTACGCCCGCGTATCGGGCGCAATCTTGGCCTTGCCTTCCAGCATCTTAGCGAGAGCCGTGGAGGAGTTGTTCACCCGCCACAGGTCGATGCTGTAGCCGGCGTCGGCGGCCAGTTTGAGGCCGCTGGTGACGTAGGCGGTCATGAACGGGTCACTGGCGTCGTCCTTCCACCAGCCCCAACCGCCGTCTTCGTGCTGGTAGTCGTAGAGGCGTTCCAGCCCGGCCTTGACCTTTTTGGCAAGATCCTTCTGGTCGATGTTGGCGGGCAGCTTCAGCTCCTTGAGGGCCTGGCTGACGACCACGTTGGGCAGGAAGCTGGACATGGTCTGCTCGGTGCAGCCATAGGGGTAAGTGATGAGGTACTCCAAAGCGCCGAAGACGGCTCCGGCGGCGGAGGGCGTCAGGTGGACCGTGACGGCCCGCCAGTTCTGCTGGGCATCGCTCGGGAACTTGCCGGCGAAGTCATACGACTGGCTCTTCTGCTGGAGCTTGGTCTGCAGCGGATCGATCAGCTTCAGGCCATACGGCTCGACCGGGAAGGTGAGTTCCAGGGCGTCGCTCTCCTGGGTGGTGAGCGCTTTGGCGGTGAGCACGACTTTGTCGACGGCGTTGGCCCTCAACTTGTAGTCGACCCGGCCTTCGCCCTTGGGCGCGACCGTGATCTCCGACGTGGCTCCGGCGAGGATCTGGACGCCTTGTGCGTCGAGCGACACTCTCACCTTTAGTTCGCCCGCCGTGTAGTTGCGAACCAGAACCGGCACAGTGACCTCGTCGGCTTCCGTAAAGAAGCGCGGCGTGGCCATGGTGACCATCAGGTTCTTGCGGACGATGGTGCGCTGAACGGCTCCGCCGACCTTCGTATCCTCGGTGACGCCGCGTGCCGTCGCCCGCCAGGTGGTGAGCGAATCGGGAAAGGTCACTTCGGTGGAAGCCCGCCCGTCATTGCCGGTCTTGAGATCGGCGATCCAGTAGGCGGTATCGGGGAAGTTCTTGCGGATCTTCGGCTCTACGAGTTTGTCTGGTTTGAGCTGGGCACGCGACTTGCGGTCGCGGATCTGCGCCAGTTGCATGCGGCGCTTGCCGGCCTCGCCGTAGAAGTAATACTCCATCGACGTGTCGGTGCCCACCCGGTTCCAGGTGCGTCCATAGAAGACGTTCAGGATATCCGGCTGCGCTTCCTTCTTGATGGCGTAGATGGCTTCGTCGACCACCCCGAGGCTGAACTCGGCGGCGACGGGTTTGCCCTGGTTGTCCTTGGCTGTGACCGTGAATTGCGCGGGCTCGCCCGGCTTGTACTCGGCCTTGCTGGACTGCACCTCCACCTGGATCTGCTTCTCGACCGGCGGCACCTTCAGCGACTTCGACCCGCGATAGAGGGTGTTGTTGCTGAGGAACGTGGCGTCGACGAAGACGTTGGGCGCGTGCGAACTCTCGATGGGGATCTCGACGGTCGCCGTCCCGCCCTTGGCGTGGACGAACTTCGACCAGTAGAGCGTCTTGCCCTCGAGCGTGAGCCAGACATCGGCGTCCGGGACATTGGTGACCAGGAGAATCTTCGCTTTGTCGCCCGACTTATAGGACTTCTTGTCGGGGATGATTTCGATGCGCTGGTCGGCTGTGCCGCTTTCGGCCCAGGCACCCGAGACCCACAGCCAGCTGATATCGTCGATGGCCCGGCCGGCCGTATCGGCGGCGGAGACCTTCACCTGATAGGACGCGCTGACCGGGGCGGGGAACTCGACCTGGCCCTTGCCGTCCGGCCCGGTCTTGCCTTCCAGTTTCAGGATGGCGGGTTCGGTGCCGCCCTTCCTGGCGTGCGGAGCTACTTCCACATGGAAGGAGACATTGGGGACCATGGCGCCGGCGTAATCCCGAGTCTCCACCCGCATGCGGGCCGGGTCGCCCGGACCGTAGACATAGCGCTCCGGTTCAGCGGTGATGAAGAACGAGCCGCGGGTCGCCACGAAGTTGCCGGAGCCGGCCACTTCGCGGTTCGACGAATCGGTGACGCGGGCCTCGACGCGGTAAGCGGAGTCGTAGGGATTCGCTGTGGTGGGGACATCGATGGTGAGATGGCCCTGGCTGTCGAGTTTCGCGGTTTCTTCGGCCACCTGCTCGCCGCCGTAGCCGCCGCCCTCTTCGTCCTCGTCGCCCATGTCTTCGTCGGTCTCGTACCAGGGCGCCCACCAGCGGTAGCGGTGGACGGTGTACTTGACGCTGGCGCCGGCTACGGGTTCTCCGTAGTAGTACTTGACGTCGACGTTCATTTTGACGTGCCCGCCCTGGATGGTGCGCGGCGTCTCGGAGGTCACCTTTACTTCGTATTCGGGTTTACGGTACTCCTCGACGTTGAAGCCGCCGAACGCCTTCATCTCGTGGTCGTCGCCGCTGAGGCTGACGTTCACGCTGTAGTAGCCGATGGCGGCATCGGCCGGCAGGGTGAGGTCGCCCGAGACCGAGCCGTATTTCGTCAGGGACGCCTTCTTCTTCAGCAGCGTCTTGCCCTCGGGGTCTTCCACCTGGACCTGGACATCGGACTGGTCGGGGATCTGGTAGCCAGCGCCGATGGTGTTGCGGACGATGGCTTTGAAGTGCACCGGGTGGCCGGGGCGATACACCGGCCGGTCAGTGTACACGTAGCCCATGAAGTTGCGTCCACGTTCGGTGGAGAGGCTGTAACCGCCCACGGTGGTGACGGCAAAATCCTTCTCGCGGTGGGCCAGCACGACGGCGCCCTCTTCGGACACCTCTTTAACGTCCACGGAGAGGAGCCCGTCAGGATCGGTGGAGGAACGCGCGATATCCTGGCGGGTGCCGCTGTCATACACCTGAATGGGGATATTGGCCAGCGGCGCTCCGGTGACGCGGTCGACCGCCCGGACGAGTAGTTTTCCGGGGGTGGTCTTGGTGATGATCGCGAGGTCAGTGACGGAGAGAATCGTATAGGCCTGGAGCTTGCCGTTGGTGGCTTCCAGGACGTAAAGACCCTTGTCCTTCAATTCCACCGGAACGGTGGCGGCTTCCCAGCGGTTGGGCGTCTGAATGGGTTGGGTCCAGGAGCGAACCAGTTGCTGGGGGTTCAGCACGGAGACTCCGGCGAACTCCTCGCCCTTGTTCGCGCCGGCCTTCTTCTTTTCGGCGGGCGCCGGCTCCTTGAGCATGGCGGCGCGGATGCTGTGGCGGTTGTCGGGCGTGAACTGCTGCCGGACGACATCGCGGGCCCGGGCATGCCAGCGGTGTTTCCAGGCGGCGAACTTTTCGATGGGCGTGCGCGCTTTGGGCGTGGGGCGGATGGCGCCCCCGAAGCGGTGCGGCTCGTCGAGTTGACGGAAGAATTTGACGGGATCGTTCACGCGGTACAGGCGGAAGTCGAGGCTGCGAATGCCTTGTGCCTGCACGCGGACCGGGATGGACTCGCCAGCCCGCACGGGATGGTCGGAGTTCAACGAGAAATAGATGCGCCCTTCGTCCTCCTGCGCCGGAGCGCTACAAACCAGAAGGGCTAACGGGACCAGGCAATAACCGAGACGCATAGATTCAATCCGATTCACACAAAACGTTCCAACGGAACACACCCAGGAAATTGCTGTTGCCAGCTAACGGCCGCCAGCGCGGCTCGGGATGTCCTAGCAGCTGCGAGAGCGTAGGACGCCGGATCTCGCCGCGATCGTTGCGCGACGGTCCGGTGTGATAGACGATACAAGGCTCCCGCAGCGTTTCGAAGCTGCTGGGGCCCAAAAAAACCATACTGTGCCAGGGTTGGCTGGGCACCAGTTGACGGTAGAAGAGCAGGTCGCCGGGCTGGGCGAGATGGATGTCGCGCGTGATGAGGCGCGTGTTATAGCGCATCAGGTGCTCGGCGTCGGCGAACTGCCGCATGGCTCCGGAGGCCACCTGAAACAAGGCGGATTCGCGGGTGGGGTGCTTGAGCTCCGGCAACGGGGGCATCCAGTCGAGGCCGATCTCCGAGGCCCATTGGGCGGTGTGGGGCCGCTGCGCTTCCCGGTAAGAGAAACGGAGCAGGGCGGAGCAGTCGGCCACCTCGCGAGGGCGGCGGGCCTCCGGCATCTGATAGAGGGCTTCGGCCAGCCAGGTGAACCAGGAGCGGAAGGATTTGCGGTCGGACGGGTTCAGGGGCGGCGTGAAAGCGCGTGCATGGACGAGGCTTACCCCGATGAAACAAAAGGCTCGTCGACTATGCATCCGGAGGACTATGATAGCTGGAAAATGAAGGATCCGAAATGGTCTGAATTACATTTGTTGCGAAACAGGAAGAAATGGCGGGTTGGGCGGGGTGTGCGGTTTGTGGTACCTGTCAAATGAAGTGCAGAGCCGGTCAGGGGATCGGCCGCGGGCCAGGGGGTCCGCATTCCAAGAGAAATGGCTACGTTCGAGACCGAGTTCCTGTTCGTCTACGGCACGCTGATGTCCGGGGTCGATAATCAATGGTCGCTGCGGCTTTGGCGGGCGTGCGGCCAGCCTTCAGAGGCCAAAGTACCTGGCCGGTTGTACACGCTGGGTGGATATCCGGGCATGAAGGATCCGCTGGACGGCGAAGCGGCCTGGGTCCACGGACAACTGGCTCAACTGCCGGATTCGCCTGCCTTGCTGGCCGATCTGGACGCCTATGAGGGTGACGAATTTGTCCGGCTGCGCCGCACCGCGACGCTGCGGGACGGGCGAATCGTCCCCGTTCAGGTTTACATGTATCAACCAGAAGTCGATGAAAATCAACGCATCTGGTCGGGACGCTTCACATTCGCCCAATAGAAATTTTTAATACCCCCAGCCGCCTGCGGGATGTTAATCTTTGGAAACAGGCAGTCTTGCCCTGCTTCCGGGATTTGCGCCACGAGGCGCCCCCCAGCGCTGTCTCCGTTGAGCCACGCAGGCTAAACCACACCGACTGAATTTGCTGAGGGGTTTACCGCATGAGTCTTCCCAAGTACGCCAAGGGTGTATTTTCTCTGGCGTTGGCGCTCGCCGCGCTGATGCCTGCACAGACATTCCGAGGAGCCATCTCCGGGACGTTGACAGACGCCTCTGGAGCCGCAGTGCCCGATGCTTCGGTGCAGTTGAACAGCCCGTCGACGGGTTTGAAGCGCACCACACTCTCTTCCCAGGCCGGCGACTTTTCGCTGCCCGACCTGCCCCTGGGCATCTATGAACTCACCGCGACCAAGGCCGGCTTCTCCACGGTCAAGGTGGCCAACATCGAAGTCAGTGTCTCGAAAGTAACGAATCTTACACTGCAAATGAGCGTCGCCACGCAGGCCGCCGTAGTGGAAGTTTCGGCCGATGCAGCCACGCTGGAAACCACCTCCTCCGCGCTGACCGGCGTGGTGGGTCCGAAGATTGTCGCCGAGGTCCCGATGATGGGCCGCGACTTCCGCCAGATGCTGAAGCTGGCTCCGGGTGTGTCGCCTTCGTCCGGTTCAGTGAACGGCATGCGCACCTCCGGCAACAACTACCAGATTGACGGCGCCGACAACAACGATGCGTTCCACAACGCCAGCGCCGTGAACCAGGGCGGCGTCGCCGGCATCGCCGGTACGCTGCTGCCGATCGAAGCGATTGACCAGTTCGCGGTGCAGTCGAACGCAAGCGCCGAATCCGGCCGCAACGGCGGCGCGTCGGTGAACCTGGTGATCAAGTCCGGCACCAACGACATCCACGGCAGCGCCTATTACTTCAACCGCAACGAGTTTTTCGCGGCGAACTCGCCTTTCGCCACGCCGGGCAGTGCAAAGCGCAAGATCCGCAACGACCAGTACGGCTTCTCGGCCGGCGGCCCGGTGATCAAGGACAAGACGTTCTTCTTCGTCACGGGTGAAGCGCAGAAGGCCGTGGCCGGCCTGTCGTTCCTGAACACGCATCCCTCGAACGCGTGGATTGCGGACGCCACCAGCATCCTGAACCGCTATGGCGTGGCGGTGAATCCGGTGTCGACGAGCCTGCGTTCACTGTGGCCGTCGCGCTACAACAACGCTCCGGCGACCGCCAACAACTTCGTGGCCGCCGATTCGGCGGACTACAACAGCTACAACGGGATCATCAAGATCGACCACCGCTTTACGTCGAACCACACGATCGCGGGCCGCTACTTTGGCGGCACGGGTACGCAGATCGCCGATTCCGGTGTGCCGTACCGCGAATACTTCCAGGTGGCGCCCAGCCACATGCACAACATGTCGGTGGTGTTGAACGACATCTTCTCGCCGCGCGCCGTGCTGCAGACCACGCTGGGTGTGAATTACTTCCTGCAGGTGTTCAATGATCTGGACACCAGCGCTAACCCCATCGCGCTCGGCCTGAACACCGGCGTGACGGAATCGACGCTGCAGGGCTCGCCCACGATGCGCATCAGCGGCTTTGCCGGCGCCAGCGCCACGCAGCCCCTGGGCCGCATCGACTCCACGGGCCACATCACTTCCAACCTGAACCTCTCGTTGGGCGCACACCAGCTCAAGGTGGGCGGCGAATACCGCCGGGCGCGGCTGGACGTGTTCTATGACACGAACAAGCGCGGCTCCTTCAGCTTTGACGGCACCGCCGGTCCCTGGGCCTCCGATGGCACCCTGAGCACCAGCCAGAAGGCGCTGGCCGATTTCCTGGCCGGCTATGTGACGGGCAACAACGGCGCACAGATTGTGCGCGGCCAACTGCAGCGCGACTATTGGCAGAACTCCTTCGACTGGTGGGTGCACGACAACTGGCAGGTGAACTCGAAGCTGAACCTCAACTTCGGCGTGCGCTACACCTACCACGGCGTGCTTTCCGACGAGAAGAATACGATCACGAACTTCATCCCCGGGAAGGGCTTCGTGACGCCTGGCGTCGATTTCGGCAGCCTGTATCCGAAGGACCTGAATAACTTCGCTCCGCGCTTCGGCTTCGCCTATACGCCGGGCAAGAGCGCCAAGACGGTGATCCGCGGCAGCTACGGATTCTTCTACGACGTTCCGCCACTGAACTTCATCGTGGCCAACACGGGCGTGCCGAATGGCGGCGCGGCCGGCGTGCATGCCAATCCGGGCGGCCCGAATCCGGTGTACTCGATCATCCGCAGCGGCTTCACGCTGGTGAAGGATGACCCGATCTTTGGCGCTACCAACCCGCGTCCTCCGTTCGGTGTCTTCTCGGTGAGCCAGGACTTCCGCGTGCCGTACGTGCAGAACTTCAACCTGAACGTGCAGCACCAGTTGAGCCGCGACATCATGGTGCAGGGCGGTTATGTGGGCAGCGCCGGTCATCACCTGTCGCTGCTGCGCAACATCAACGCTCCGGTGCCCGGCACGACCGGTACCACCCAGGAACGCCGCCCCTATAACGGCGCGTATCCCACGCTGGCCTCGATCAACGAGCTGAACTCCATCGGCAACTCGAACTACCACTCCTTCCAGAGCCAGCTGCGGGTGACGCGCCTGAAGCACATCACGGCTGTGGCGAACTACACGTTTGGCAAGGCGATCGACAACGGGTCGAACGTCCGCAACGCGCTGCCGGCCAACAGCTATGACCTTTCGAAGGAGCGCGGTCCGGCCAGCTTCGACATCAGCCACATCTTCACCGCTTATGTCACCTACGATGTGCCGCAGTTCGGCCAGCGCCTCCAGCGCCTGAGCAAGGGCTGGCAGGTGAACGGCCTGATTACGGCCCACACGGGCGAACCGCTGGACATCCTGGCCGGCACCAACGTCAGCGGCAGCGCCGATTCGCGCGACCGTGTCGACGTCGTCGGCGATCCCTTCGCGAATGTCGTGCAGCCCACCAGCGGCACGGCTGTCCGTTGGTTCAATCCCGCCGCCTTCGCCCGTCCGGCGAACGGCACCTTCGGCAACATCGGCCGCGACGCGATTCGCGGACCGGGCTTCGGCAGCTTCGACTTCTCGGTGTTCAAGAACACTTCGATCACCGAGCGCATCAGCACCCAGTTCCGCGTCGAGATCTTCAATCTCTTCAACCGCGCGAACTATGCCAATCCGGGTTCGTCGCTGGGCTCTTCGACCAGCTTCGGCCTGATCACGAACACGCGTAACGGTTCGGGCGCGCCTGGCCTCGGCTTCGGCGAACCCCGCAATGTGCAGCTGGCCCTCAAGTTCATCTTCTAAGATGAACTGATGCGATCGACGCAGTTCCTACCGATCGCCGCGCTGTGCCTGTCCTTCGGGACGGGCACGGCCGCGGCGCAGCAGAAGTCCTTCACCGACGCCGAAGTGATGAAAGTTCACAACTCGGCGCTCCTCATCGATTCCCACAACGACGTCACCAGCAGGACCGTGGAAGGCTTCGACATCGGCCTGGCCTCCACCGACGGACACACCGATGTACCGCGCATGAAGAAGGGCGGCATGGGGGCGCAGTTCTTCGCCGCCTATGTCGGCACCAATTTCATGGAGGGCCACCAGTCGGCCCACCGCGCGCTGCAGATGATCGATACCATCCGGTTCGACATCATCGGCAAACACCCCAACGATTTCGTGTTTGCCACGACGGCGGACGAGATCGTCGCGGCCCGCAAGAAAGGCCGGATTGCCGCCCTGATCGGGATTGAGGGCGGACACGCGATTGAGGATGATGTCAGGCTGTTGCGGACGTACTACGACCTCGGAGTCCGCTACATGACCCTGACGCACAGCAAGAACCTCAGTTGGGCCGGGTCATCGGGCGAGACCGACAACAAGGGGCTATCGGAGTTCGGCAAGCAGGTGGTGGGGGAGATGAACCGCCTGGGCATGATGGTCGACATCGCGCACGTGTCCGACCAGACGTTCTATGACGCTCTGGCGGCGAGCAAGGCTCCGGTGTTCAGTTCGCATTCGTCGTGCCGGGCGCTGTCGAATGTGCCGCGCAATATGACCGATGACATGATCAAGGCGCTGGCCAAGCGCGGCGGCGTCGTGCAGATCAACTTCGCGTGCGACTTCCTGTCGCAGAAGTCGGCGAATACGACTCCGAAGCTGGATGCGGCGCAGGTTTCGGAGATCCAGAAGAAGATTGCCGACATCCAGGATCCCAAGGAGCGGCAGGCCGCGGCGCAGAAGGTCTTCGCCGAGCTGAGCAGCAAGACGGTGCGCGCCACGATTGACGACGTGGTGGCGCAAATCGATCACGTGAAGACCCTGGTGGGCGCGGACTATGTCGGGTTGGGCAGCGACTTCGACGGGGTGGGCTGTGTGCCTGAGGGGTTGGAGGACGTCTCGAAGTGGCCCAACCTGACGCGCAAGCTGCTGGAGAAGGGCTATTCGGCGGAAGAGATCCGCAAGATCTACGGCGGCAACCTGCTGCGCGTGATGAGAGACGTTGAGAAGACGGCAGCGGGCCTGCGGGCCGCGAAGTAAGCAAACCTACACATAGCCATATCGAAAGACGGCCCGATTGAGGCCGATCGGGGTTCGGGCGCGTTTTTGTTCCGCTGGCTGAGCATTTTCGCTCAGACCTCGCGTCTTCCCGCCGAAGTGGACATTGGGCGCTTTGTCAGGCGGCGGAGCTGGATGCTCCGCCAGGCCAGGCTCGGCCCAGTGCTGCGAACTGCGGGGTAGGTAAGAGGAACACCATGACCATTGGAAAGAAGATCGGATGGACATGTGCCGGTTTGATCGGCGCCACCGTCCTGACGGCGGCCGTCTCATTGTGGGGATTGGACCTAACCGAGGCGAGCATCCGATCGCTGCGCGATGATTCGATCCCGGGGATCAGCCAGTCCCTCGCACTGGAATCGGCGTTGTTCGAATTCCGGGGCAACTGTTGGAAGCATATAGCCACCTCGTCGCCTGAAATGATGAGCGCGGTGGAAGCACGCAACGAGGAAGTGAAGCGGGATATCGCGAAGGCCACGGCAGCCTACGCGCGTGCGATCACCCAGGAGGAAGACCGGGCCGCCTGGAGTCAGATCGGGCCGGTCGTCGAGAGCTATCTGGAGAGCTGGTCTCAGGTTCAGGTCATCAGCAGGACGGGGAAGAACGCCGAGGCCCACGACCTCTACATGCGGATTGCGGACCCCAAGTTCCAGCAGTTGCACAAAACGATCGCCGAAAGAACGCAGTGGAACCAGGCGTACGGCGATAGAACTGCGAGTAGCGCGGTAGCGGGGGCGGCCAGCGAACGGAGCATCACGTTCACGATGGGCTTGCTGACCGTCGGGCTTGGGGTGTTGGCGGCCTTTCTCATCGTGCGCGGCATCACCCGGCAATTGAAGGAGCTCATCGGTCGGCTTGCGGCCGGCGCGAGCCAGGTGGCGAGTGCCGCCTCACAGGTGTCGTCGACGAGCCAGACGTTGGCGCAGGGCGCCTCGGAGCAGGCCGCGTCGCTGGAGGAGACCTCGGCCACCAGCGAGCAGATCAGTGCAATGGCCATCAGGAACAGCGAGAATACCCGCTCCGCGGCGGGACTGGCCCTGAAGTCGCAGGAGAAGTTCAAGCTGACCAACCGGTCCCTGGACGAGATGGTAAAGGCGATCGGAGAGATCGGTGATTCCAGCGGCAAGATCTCGCGCATCAACAAGGTGATCGACGAGATTGCTTTCCAGACGAACATCCTGGCCCTGAATGCGGCGGTGGAAGCGGCGCGTGCAGGGGAAGCGGGCATGGGTTTCGCGGTGGTGGCTGACGAAGTCCGCAGCCTGGCGCAACGTTGCGCGCAGGCGGCCAAGGAGACGGCGGCGCTGATTGAGGACTCGATCCACAAATCCACCAGCGGCAAATCCAAAGTGGATGAAGTGGTCCGTTCGATTCAGGAGATTACGACGGAATCGCAAAGCGTGCAGACGCTGATCGACGAGGTGAACCAGGGCAGCGCGGAGCAGGCTCGCGGCGTGCAGCAGATCAGCAAGGCCATTAGCCAGATGGAGCGGGTGACGCAATCGACGGCGGCCAGTGCGGAGGAGGGCGCTTCGGCCTCCGAGGAACTCACCGCGCAATCGTCCACGCTTCACGAGATCTCAATCCACCTCAGCGCACTGGTGGGCGCACAGGTGGCGGAGTAACCAGCGGCTGCGTTGCACGGCTGCTCAATTGGGCAGGTGACCGATGAGGCCCCGGATGCCGCGGTGGAAACCGTGGATCCAGCCCGAGTTGGGCAGGAACATGAACGGGCATTCGCCATTGACCACGCGCATGCCCAGTTCCTCGCAGGCAGCCAGCGCGTCGTTGCTGACGGAACCGGCTCCGACGCTGCGGTAGAGCCAGACAAAGTGGACCCCGGCCGCGGCGCAATCCTCGACGACCGAGGCCGATACCGCGGGGGCTGTCATGATGAGGGCACCCTGGACGGCGGGAAGGATGCTGGTGACGTCAGGAAAACAGGCGACACCCGCGATTTCGGTCGCCTCCGGATTCACCGGCACCACGTCGCGACCCCGGCTGAGCAGTTCCTTGTAGACCATCCGGCTGAAGTGCTTTTCTTCGCGGGAAAGCCCGACCAGGGCGATGCGCGGCAGCGCCAGGAACTCATCGATATCCGCACGTGCAGTCACGATCATGCCGTCAAACTATCACGGCGGAGGGCTGGAGGGAAGGCATAGGGACGGTACACTCTTAGGGAGATGGTCCTGACTCGCCTCACGCTGCTTCTGCTGTGCATACTGCCGGCGGTATCCGGGCTCAACCCGCAGCGCCACATGAGCCAGTACGCGCACCGCCAGTGGAGCCAGGCGGAAGGGCTGCCGCAGGACACGATCCGCGCGCTGGCGCAGTCGCGCGACGGCTACCTGTGGATCGGCACGGAAGAGGGGCTGGCGCGCTTCGATGGCATCGAGTTTACGATCTACACGCGCGATGCGGGTCAATTGCCCAACAATCTCGTCACTGCGCTGTGGGCCTCGCGCGACGGCTCAGTGTGGATCGGCACGGCGGGCGGACTGGCGCGCTACCATGCGGGCCGCTTCACCATCTTCGGAGCCAAGGACGGCGTTCCTGCCGCGTTCATCACCTCGATTCACGAAGATGGCCGCGGTACGGTCTGGGTGGCGGCGGGTCTCTCGCTTTGCCGGTATCGCGACGGCAAGTTCACGCGCTTCGGCCAGGAGAACGGGATCCCGGCCCAGGGCGTCCGGGCGGCGATTGTCGACGCAGCGGGCCGCGTGTGGGTGGCGGGCTTCGGTTCGATCGGTGTTTTTGAGAACGACCGGTTTCAGGAGACCACTGAGGGCGGTTCGCTCTCCGGTGGCATCACGCTGTGCCTGGCGCTGGATGCTTCCGGCCAGTTGATGGCGGGCGGGACCAACGGGGTCCTGCTGAACGAAGGCGGGCGCCGGCGCCTGCTGACCACCGCCGACGGGCTGCCGGCGACCTTTGTCCGAGCCCTGGTGCACGATCGCGACGGGTCCGTATGGATTGGCACGAACAGCGGGCTTTGCCGCCGGGTGGGCAGCCGCATCGACAGTGTCGGAGAACCCGTCTTCCGCTCAGGCGAATGGGTCTGGTGCCTCTATGAAGACCGCGACGGGAATCTCTGGGTGGGCACGAACAGCGGGCTGCATCTCTTCCGGGACCAGAGCTTCGCCGTTTTTGGGAAGAACGAGGGGCTGCCCAGCGACCAGCCGACGACGGTGATGCAGACTCGGGATGGCGCGATCTGGGTAGGGTTCCATGATGGCGGCGCGGGTCGGTTGGTGGAATCGCGATATACGCCGGTCCAGGGCCTGCCCAGCAACGAAGTCTTCTGCCTGCGGGAAACCAGCGATGGCGAGGTGCTGGTGGGCACGCGCGCCGGCCTGACGCGGATCCGGGGCGGCAGGGTGGCCAGTTCCTACATGCCGAGCGATACGGTTGGCCGGCATAACGTCTTCGACGCCATCGAGGTGGCCCCAGGCACGGTGTGGCTGGGCACCAACAAAGGTGTCGTGGAGCTGGCGAAGGGGAAGGAAGCGAACCCCATCGCCGGTGGACCACTGCTCAATGACGCCGTCATTACGCTGCTGGCCGCCCGCGACGGTTCCCGCTGGGCCGGCACGTTCGGCAGCGGTCTTTGGCGCTGGCGGGATGGCCACGCGGAACTCATCACCGTCGAACAGGGCCTGTCGAGCAACCAGATCCGTTCGATGGCCGAGGATGACGACGGCACGATCTGGATTGGAACGGCCGGCGGCGGACTCGCCTTCTTCCGCGACGGCCGCTTCTGGCGCTGCTCCGCCGTCAATGGCCTGCCCAGCGACAACGTCGCCCACGTGACGGACGACGGCTCCGGCTGGCTATGGCTGGCGACCACGCGCGGACTGGCCCGAGTCGAGAAGGCCAAGATCAAGGAACTGGTGCACAACCCGGCGGCGCGCCTGCCGGTGGCCGTCTTCGGGATCAGTGAAGGCTTGAAGAGCATGAATTGCGCTCCGGGTTGGCCGGCCTCCAGCGGAGGAGGGCGCAGCCGTGACGGCCGGATGTGGTTCCCCACGGTAGCCGGGCTGGCCGCGGTGCGTCCGGAACGGCTGCAATCGGAACCGGCGCCCCCGCCCGCGCATGTGGTGGAAGTTCGCGTGGATGGAGCCGATCTCGTGCCCACGGCGTTTGCGATCCTGCCGCCTACCAGTCACCGCATCGAGTTCCGCTATGCCGCCGTGCGCCTGGCCGCGCCTGAGTCGGTGCGCTACCGCTACAAGCTGGAGGGGTTGGACGCGCAGTGGATTGAGGCCGGCGCCCGGCGTGTCGCCAACTACAACACGCTGCCCTCGGGCAGCTACCGCTTCGTGGTGAGTGCCAGCGACAGCCGCGGGGCGGTGCTTGGAGAAATGGCCTCGTTCTCATTCCGCCGCACGCCGCATCCCTGGGAGACCATGTGGTTCCGCTGGTCCCTGGCGGCCGGCATCGCACTGGTGCTGTGGCTCATCAGCCGTTGGCGCATCCTGCAGGAGCGCCACCGGTTCTCGCTGGTCCTGGCGGAACGGGCCCGCCTGGCGCGTGAGATCCACGACACCCTCGCCCAGGGTTATGTCGGCATCTCCTCCCAACTGGAGGCGGTCTCGATGCTGCTGCCCAAGGATCCCGCCCAGGCCGCGCAATACCTGAACCTCGCCCAGAAGATGGCCCACCATAGCCTGACCGAGGCGCGCCGCTCTGTCATGGATCTCCGTGACCAGGCGCTCGAAGGGCAAACCCTCGCCGAGGCCATGGCCCAGACCTCGCGCATGATGACCGCCGGCCGCGGCCTGAAGGCCACCGTACAGGCTGAAGCGAATCTGCCGGTGGTCCCCAAGGAGACCGAGCAGCAACTGTTGCGGATTGCCCAGGAAGCGTTGAACAACGCCCTGAAGCACTCGGAAGCCACGCACGCCACCATTGCGCTGAGGCGGGAAGGGAATTCGTTGAGGCTCCGTATTTCCGACGATGGCAGCGGGTTCGACCCCAATAACGCCTTTCTCTCGGCGGGCGGACATTTCGGCCTGCTCGGCATGCAGGAACGTGCCCAGCGCGCCGGTGGCACCCTGCGGCTGGAAACGGCGCCCGGCGCGGGCACTACAATCGAAGTGACAGTTCCCCTCACATGAACCCTGCCGAGAGCCCCAATCCGAAACGGATCGGCATCCTGATTGCCGAAGACCACCTCATTGCCAGGGTCGGCATCTCGACCATTGTCGCCATGCAATCCGACATGACCGTCGTGGCCGAGGCGCTGAATGGAACGCACGCCGTCCAACTCCACCGGCAGTTCCGGCCGGATATCACCCTGATGGACATCCGCATGCCCGGCATGACCGGCTTCGAGGCCATGTCCTCCATCCGCAGTGAGTGGCCGAACGCGCGCTTCGTGGCGCTCTCCACCTACGGCGGGGACGAAGACATCCGCCGCGCGCTGCAGTGCGGCGCGCAGGCTTACCTGACCAAGGAAGTGCTGCACGACGAGTTGCTGAAGGCCATCCGGGCCGTCCACGCCGGGCAGACCTACCTGCCGGCTTCGGTGGCGGCGGCACTTGCCGCCCAGTTCCCCAGAGCGGACCTGAGTGTCCGGGAAACCGAGGTCCTGCGGCTGATTGTCCAGGGGCTCAGCAATAAGCAGATCGCCTACGAGCTGCGCATTGCGGAGTACACCGTAAAGAATCATGTGAAGAATGTTCTCAACAAGTTAGGAGTGGATGACCGCACCCAGGCGGCCACCTCTGCCCTGCAGCGCGGAATCATCCACTTATCCTGATAGCTCGAATTGGCTAGAGGTGCCTAGCTCCTGGGTGTCATGACATTCAGCACCCGGGACGGGAGACTAGTATCTAACCAGATAGGTATTGCCAGATCCGGCAGTATCGTTCCGGAGATTCTTCCGTCGGATTAGCAACCTAAATGTGGATTGTTCGGCTCGCGCTCCGTCGTCCGTATACCTTCGTCGCCCTTGCGATGCTGATCGTGCTGCTGGGCTGCTCTGCCATCGTGTCGATGCCCGTCGACATCTTCCCCGCGGTGGACATTCCCGTCGTCAGTGTCGTGTGGACCTACAACGGCATCCCGCCGGAGGAGATGGAGAAGCGGATCGTCACCATCTTTGAGCGGTCCCTTACCACGACTGTCAACGATATTGAGCATATCGAGTCGCAGAGCTACAGCGGTGTCTCCGTCACGCGCATCTTCTTTCAGCCGAACGTGAAGATCGACCTGGCGATTGCACAGGTGACGGCCATCTCACAGACCCTGCTGCGCGGGCTGCCGCCCGGCATCTTCCCGCCCAGCATTCTCAAGTACGACGCCTCCATCGTGCCCGTCCTCCAGTTGGGTCTGGGTAGTAAAACCCTCAGCGAGCAGGAACTATTCGATCTCGGGCTGAATTTTATCCGCACGCAGCTGGCGACGGTGCAAGGCGCGTCCGTGCCGCTGCCCTACGGCGGACGGTTCCGGCAGGTGATGGTCGATCTGGACCCGCAGTCTCTCTACGCTAAGAATCTTTCGGCACTCGACGTTTCAAACGCCCTGAACCTGCAGAACCTCATCCTGCCGTCCGGCAATATCAAGCTGGACCAGCGCGAATACCAGGTCCGACTGAACTCCAGCCCGCGCGTGCTGGAGGAACTGAACGACCTGCCCATCCGCACCGTGAACGGCGCCACGGTCTACATGAAGGACGTCGCCCATGTCCGCGACGGTTATGCCGTCCAGACCAGCATCGTGCGCACCAACGGTACGCGCGGCGCGCTGCTCATCGTGATGAAGAACGGCCAGGCGTCCACACTGGATATCGTCAAGGGAGTGAAGACCGCGCTGCCCAAGATCCTTGCGGGGCTGCCGAAGGAGCTGGAGGTCCGCGAATTCTTCGATCAGTCGGTGTTCGTGCGCGCCGCCATCGACGGAGTGCTCAAGGAAGGGCTGATGGCGGCCATCCTCACCGGCCTGATGATCCTGATCTTCCTGGGCAGTTGGCGCAGTACGCTCATCGTCTCCATCTCCATCCCGCTCTCCATCCTGTCGTCCCTGACGATGCTGTCCCTGATGGGCCAGACGATCAACGTCATGACCTTGGGCGGCCTCGCGCTGGCTGTCGGCATCCTGGTCGACGACGCCACGGTGGAGATCGAGAATACGCATCGAAACCTCGCGATGAAGAAGCCTCTGACGCGCGCAGTGCTGGACGGCGCCATGCAGATTGCGGCCCCGACATTTGTATCCACCCTGTCCATTTGCGTAGTCTTCGTGCCTGTCCTGCTGCTCACCGGCGTCGCCAAGTTCCTCTTTACGCCGCTGGCGCTGGCGGTGGTCTTCGCGATGATGGCGTCCTACCTGCTTTCCCGGACGCTGGTGCCCACCATGGTGCACCACCTGCTTGGCCAGGAAGCGCATCTCTACCAGCATGGTGAGCACGCCACGGGCGGCAAGGGCATCATCTGGAGCGTCCACCACGCCTTCAACCAACGCTTCGAGAGCTTCCGCGAACGCTACACGGGGTTCCTGGACTGGTCCCTGGATCACAAGAAGATCGTCGGCGCGGTCTTCGCGGTCTTTGTCGTGCTCTCGCTGTCCCTGTCGCCGATGGTGGGCCGGGACTTCTTCCCGAGCATCGACTCGGGCCAGATGCGGCTGCATGCCCGGGCACCTTCCGGCACGCGGCTGGAGCAGACCGAACTGATCTTCGCCAACATCGAGGAAGAGATCCGCAAGGTGATCCCGCCGCAGGAACTCACCACCATCGTCGACAACATCGGACTGCCCAATGGCGGCTTCAACCTGGCCTTTGGGGACAACCCCACTATCGGGACGAACGACGGCGAAATCCTCATCTCCTTGAACCAGGAGAAGCATGAACCGGTGGAGTTGTACACGGAGAAGCTCCGCAAGCGCCTGACCGAACGCTTCCCCGACGTGGTCTTTTTCTTTGAGGCGGCGAACATCACCAACCAGATTCTGAACTTCGGCCTGCCGGCGCCGATCGATATCCAGGTGACAGGCCGCGATCCCGTCAAGAGCTTCCAGGTAGCGCGCCAGATCGCCAAGCGGATCGAGCGCATTCCAGGCAGCGCCGACGTCCACCTGCACCAGACGGACGACAGCCCCGAGATTCGGGTCAACGTCGATCGCACCAAGGCCGGACAGATGGGGCTGACGCAGCGCGACGTTTCCAGCAGCCTGCTCATCTCTCTGAGCTCCAGCGGCCAGGTGGCGCCCAACCAGTGGCTTAATTTTGCCAACGGCATCAATTACAATGTCGCCGTGCAGACGCCGATCTACCGCTTCCTGTCGCTTGACGACCTGATGCGGACGCCTATTGGGTCGGCCACCAACAGCGTGGCGTTTACGACAACCGATTCGCTGGCGGGCGCATCCGCCCTGACGCCCGGTTCCCTGGGCGCCAGCCCGGGCAAGAACACCCTGGCTTACGGCAATCCGGGTGCCCAGGCCGATCGCACGCAGTTGCTCTCGAACCTGGCGACCGTCGAACGGGGCCGTACCTACGGCATCGTCAACCACTACAACGTGCAGCCTGTCGTCGACGTCTTCGTGAACGTCGACCGGCGCGACCTGGGCGGGGTCGGCGACCAGGTGATGAAAGTGGTCGAGGAAGAGGCAAAGAAGTTGCCGAAGGCCATGGGCATCAACGTGCGCGGGCAGTACAAGACCATGCAGGACTCGTTCTTCCGCCTGGGCGTGGGCCTGTTGGGCGCGGTCGCCCTGGTCTACCTGCTGATGGTCGTCAACTTCCAGTCCTGGTTGGATCCCATGATCATCCTGATGGCCATCCCGGGTGCGTTCGCCGGCATCGTGTGGGCCTTGTTCCTGACGCAGACCACGTTCAATGTCCCCTCGCTGATGGGCGCCATCATGTGTATCGGTGTGGCCACGGCGAACAGCATCCTGATGGTGGTCTTCGCCAATGATGAACGCCTGGTGGGTAAGAACGCCCGCGAGGCCGCTCTCTCCGCCGGTGCGACCCGCGTCCGGCCTGTGCTGATGACCGCCCTGGCCATGATCATCGGCATGCTGCCCATGGCGCTGGGCATCGGCGAAGGCGGCGAACAGAATGCACCGCTTGGCCGCGCGGTGATCGGCGGCCTGACGGTGGCAACAATTGCGACCCTGGTGGTGGTCCCGGTCATCTACAGCGCCCTGCGCAAGACCCCGCCCGTGAACTACGACGAGACGATTTTCTTTGAGGAGCACGAAGGCGAGCTGCCGGCGGAATCCGGCCAAGCCTGAAGCGAAGAGTTATGCCCGACAGCGAACAGAAGACCGCACACCACGGCCACGACCCCGTCGCAGCCGAGCGTGAAGCCCTGCTGCGAGCCGAGATCGCAAAGCTGAAAGAGCGCGCGGCCCGCGCCGCCGACGCCACCGATCACAACGTGCGCCCCGGCCGCCGTCCGTCCTCCAAAGCCGTACTTGGAATTGCCATCCTGGCCGCCATCCTCCTCGGGGTCGGCTTCACGACAGGCTATTTGCCCAAGGTCCGCCGCACCGAATCGATCACCGCCGAGACCAAGGCCGACACGGAAGCCCGCCCCACCGTGAGCACCGCCTTGGCGAAGCGTAGCGACACCGCGATCGATCTCGACCTGCCCGGCAGCATCCAGGCGGTCACCGAGGCGCCGATCCTGGCTCGCGCAGATGGATACTTGAAGCGCCGTCTGGTCGACATCGGAGACCGCGTGTCCGCAGGCCAGTTGCTGGCCGAGATCGAAGCTCCGGAGCTGGACAACCAGGTGCAGCAGGCCAAGGCCGCGCTGCAGCAGTCGTATGCCGCATTGGAACAGGCCACCGCCAGCCTGGAGCAGTCCCGCGCCAATGAACAACTGGCCCGCATCACGGCCCAGCGCTGGAGCAACCTGTTGGGCAAAGGCGCCGTCTCCCGCCAGGACAACGACAACTATCAGGCGCAGTTCCAGGCACAAAGCGCGTTCGCCCGTGCCCAGGAGCGAGCCGTGGCCGCCGCCCGCAGCAATATCGAAGCCTCCAAGGCCAATCTCGAGCGCCTGAACCAGGTGCAGGGCTACCGCCAGGTGCGCGCTCCGTTCGCCGGCATCATCACGCTTCGCAATGTGGATGTCGGAGCCCTGATCAGCACCGGCCAGACGCTCCTCTATCGTGTCGCCCAGATGGGCACGCTCCGCACCTTCGTCAACGTGCCCCAGGCGTATGCCGACGTGATCAAGCCCGGTGTCGAGGCGGAGGTCGCGGTAGCCGACCTGCCCGGCCGCGTCTTCCACGGCAAGGTCGCCCGCTCCTCCAGCGCGCTGGATGCCTCCAGCCGCACGCTGCTCACTGAGGTGCAGATCCCCAACCAGGATGCAGCCCTGCTGCCCGGTATGTACGCGCAGGTGACGCTCAGCATCCGCCGCGTCAATCCTCCGCTGATCATCCCCGGCGACACGCTGCTCATCCGGCCCCAAGGGACCATGGTGGCCGTCGTCCGCCCGGACAACAGCATCCACTTCCAGAAGATCCTGGTGGGCCGCGACTTCGGCAAGGAGCTCGAAGTCATCAAGGGTCTGGAAGAGGGCCAGGCGCTGGTCGTCAACGCCAACGACTCCGTGCAGGAGGGCGTCAAGGTGAAGACCGTGAAGCTGAAAGAGGACGGCGCCAAGCGCTGAGCAGGTGGCCATCAAACGCATGCAACTCCCCAGGCAATCGACAGTTTGGCTCGCCGTGTGCCTGCTGGCGCAAAGCACCTTGTTCGCCGGCGACGGTGGTGTGCTGCAGACCTTCAAACGGCCTTATCTCGCACCGGTGCGGCAAGCTCCTGTCCTCACTAACTCACCGCGCTTTGAACAGCTGCTGCGAGCCGGGAATCTCTACCTGACGCTCGAGGACGCGGTTCAACTGGCCATCGAGAACAATCTGGACGTAGAGATCCAGCGCTATGCCCGGGCCACGGCGGATACGGACCTGCTGCGCACGCGGGGCGGGGGACTGACGCGCGGCCTCTCCCTGAACCTCTCAGAGATGCCCGCCGGCGTAGGCGGCCCCACCAGCCAGTTGCTGACCAGTTCGTCGCGCATTATTCCCGGCACCTCGGTTTCCACGAATCCGTTGGAAGTGGGGGCGCTGGGCGTGGTTCAGACCAACCTCAGCATTACGGGCGCGACCGCGCTCTCCACCGGCAGCGCGATCCCGGTCTTCGATCCGTTCCTCAGCGGCAATTTCAACTATTCGCATCTCAGCACTCCGCAGACCAACCTGGCCGTGGCGGGTGCGCCCAATCTGATCACTGGCAACACTTCAGCGGGCCTGGGCTACCGGCAAGGCTTCGGCTCCGGCGCGGCCGTCAGTGCGGCGTTCACGAACCTGCGCCAGACCACCAATTCCATTCGCGGCAGCTATAGCCCCTACACCGCCTCGGCCCTCACCTTGAACGTCACCCAGCCCCTGCTGCGCGGAGCCGGCTTCAGCGTGAACCGCCGCTTCCAGCGCCAGGCCGAGAACGAGCAGAAGATCGCAGACCTGCTCTTTCGACAGCAACTCATCAACACGGTTTACGGCGTATCCCGTCTCTACTACGACTTTGTCGCGTTGTATGAAGACGTGAAGGTGAAGGAAGAGACACTGCGCCTCGCCCAGAAGCTCTTCGACGACACGAAGGCGCAAGTGGACGAAGGCGCGCTGGCGACGGTGGAAATGGCTCGTGCCAACGCGCAGGTCTTCTCCACACGTCTCGATCTCGAACGCGCCCGCGGTTTGTTGGAAGAACAGGAAGTGATCGTCAAGACGGTCCTGACGCGCCGCGGGTCGGAAGACGACATCGTCCGCAAGGCCCGCATCATCCCTATGGGTACGCTCGCCCTGCCGCCGGAAGAGAACCGCGAATCGCCGGAGCTGGTGAGCATCGCGGCGCAAAACCGCCCCGATCTTTCCACTGCCGCGCTGCAGATCGCCAACTCGGAACTCTCCCTGAAAGGCTCGCGCAATGCGCTGAAGCCGCAGGTGGACATCGTCGCCTTCGCCACCAACAACGGTTTGGCCGGCGACGTGAATCCTGTGGCCGTCACACCCGATTCGACCTTCATCGGCAGCTACGCCAGCGCGCTGGGACAGATCTTTCGTCGGGATTACCCGTCCTACGGAGCCGGCCTCCAGATCGACCTGCCGATGCGCAACCGTGTGGCGCAGGCCGATGTGGCTCGCGACGAGATCCAGTTCAAGCAGACGAAGATCCGTGAACAGCAACTGCGCAATCAGGCCCGGCTGGAAGTGGAAGACGCTCTAATTGCCCAGCGCCGCGCCAAGGCGGCCTATGAAGCGGCGATCCAGGCCCGCGTCTACCAGGAAGAGTCACTGAAGGCGGAGCAGGCGAAGTTTGAGGTGGGCGCCTCGACCAGCTACCTGGTGATCCAGTTCCAGAGCTTCCTGGCGCAGGCCCGGTCGACGGAAGTGGCGGCCAGAGGAGCGTATGTGAAGGCCCGGGCGGCCCTCCAGCGCGCCACGGGCACGATCCTGGCGGACTACAACATCTCGGTGGAAGCGGCGCACCAGGGCGCGCGGTAGGGCATAAATCGCGGATCGCGGCGAGATTACCGGATCTGCACCCACTCCACCGTCCGCGTTGGCCTTTTCCAGATCACCGCCCGAGGCCCGTCCACGCCCGCCAGGACAGCCCCTCGCGGGACCACCGGCGTGCCCGGCACCACCACCCACGTCCCCGAGTCCCGCTTCAGCCGCATCAGCCGGTAGGGTGTATCCAACTGCTCCAGCTCATTCCGGCCGCGTTGCGGCATGAGCCCGTAGATCGCTCCGTCCGGCGCCGCCGCAAACGACATCTGCGACTTGCCCTGCTGCGCCAGCGGAACAGGCCACGTCACCACTTCCGAAGTTTTCGTGTCGAACTCCAGCACAGCTGCCGCATTCGGGACCCAGGCGGCCATGTGCCCGGCCGCCTCCGCCAGCATCGCGGGCGAACCGGCGGGGCCCGTCTCATGCGCCTGCCGGGGCTCGTCCGCATCCGAGCCGATCAGCCGCACCCTCTTGCGAGGCAGGATCCCCCACGGCCCGGAAGCCGGTCCCGATAGACGGTGGAACAGCGACTCTTCCAGGCCAGGACCCAGGCACCAGATCCCCGTCGCCGGGTCCGACGCCAGCCGGAAACACAACACGGCATCCAGTGTCAGGAAGCCCGGCTCCCCTTGCAGGGGATATAGCGCCAGGACCCGCGAACTCGCGCCCAGCGGATACAGCGCGGCCATTGAAACCAGCAGCGTGCCGTCGCCAGTCAACGCGAAATCGTGCACCTCCACCCGCCGCATATCCTTCAAACCGGAACCCGCCTCCACTGTGCGCTCCAGTTGGCCATCCCGGGTCCGCACCACCAGATGGCCGCCTTTCGGCGACGATTCCAGCGAAACGATGTGGTTGCTCTGGAACTTGACCTCCAGCGTCTGGTCAGACAGGCGGAACTGGGCCGCCGCCGTGGTCAGGCCCAGTAGAAGCTGCGCAAATCCTCGAGCGAGAGCGCGGGTTCGCCAGGAGCCACGTGATCCAGCTTGCCGGCCAGCATCCATTCTTCGAGCTTACCCACTAGCTCGTACAGATGCTCAAATCCTTCGACCACGAACAGCAAAGGCTGGAAGTGATCGATCGCAAACGATTGGTGGATCATCCACTCCAGGCAGGCCTCGCTCCGCTGCACTTCGGGGGACTCGAGGGCATGCGGCAGCTCGCTGTGGGAGCTCAGCAGTCCGCTGCCGTAGGCGCGCAGGCCGCCGGGTGTGCGCAACAGTCCGAATTCCACCGTGAACCAGAAGAACCGCGCCATGGCCTTCACAATCGACGACAGGCGCTCCAGGCGCAGATTCTCGTCATGGATCCCAGCCGCAATCCCGGCGGCCGTATGGGCGCAGTCTCCGAACCGCACCAGCGTCTCGGCAAAGTCCCGATGCGTGTGCATCGGCACGTGGCCCGCGATGTCGTGGAAGATGTCCGGCTCAGGCAGGTAGTCGAGCGAGTCCAGCGACCGGATGGTCACGGTGGTCGGGAACTCCCGCCGCCGCAGGCAGTCGAAGAACAGGAACGGAGGAACGTAGCCGCTGACGGCGCGAGCCTGAAACCCCGTCAAGGGCGCCAGGAACTGGTTCACGTCCTCCAAACGAGGGACTCGGGACGCATCCAGCCGGAGTGACGCCTGCCCCTCCAGGAAGTGCGGATTCGCATACCGCGCCCACCTGGGCTGCATGCGGGCATACAGAGACCGCCACGCCGCGTGATTCTCTTCGCTATACAGTTCGTACGGTTGACGGATGAAGAGCTGGTCGCGGGCACGAGCATCTTCGATGAACGGAGCAGCGGTCGTGGTGAGCATCCCGAGCACCTCTCTGTTGACTTGAAAGTAGCACCACCTCATTGTGGTGTCAATTGGAGAGTGCTAGGATTTTCACAAAGGAGGGGCGGAAACAGCGATCAGCCTTCCGCTACCGGCTGTCAGCCTGGGCAGTCATCGACGTGTTCCAGCACTGACCGCCGAAAACCGGCGCCTGACCGCTGCCACTGAGCCATGTATCCACTCAAAAAGGGCAAAGTCCCCAACCAGGCGCATGTCGGAATCCCCGAGGGCACATTCGAAGAGGAGCACGGACGCAAGGGCTTCTTCGGCAAGACCGCCCACCTCTACCACGCCCATCCCCCCACGGGCTGGATCCGCTTCGAAGGTTCGCTGCGGCCCCACAAGTTCGATCTCAACGAGGCCAAGCCTAGCGACCTGACGGACCCGCGCGGCGTCCCACTGCCGTTCCTGGGCAATGCCGATGTCCGCCTCTCCGTCTCCCGCCGGCCCGCGCCCATGCCGTACTACTGCCGCAACGCCGACTGGGACGAGCTGTGGTTTGTCCATCGGGGGCAGGGCACAGTCGAAACCGACTTCGGCCCCCTGCCGTTCGAGCGCGGCGACTACCTGGTCATCCCACGGGCCGTCACCTACCGCATGGTGCCGGAGTCCACGGACAACTTCTTCCTGCTGGTCGAGTCCAAAGGAGAATTTGAGCAGCCCGAGAAGGGGCTCATCGGACAGCACGCCCTCTACGACCCCGGTGTGATCGTCGTGCCCGAGCCCGCTCCGCAGCTAGACGACAACCGCGAATGGGAGGTCCGCATTCTCGCCGACGGCGAATACTCCAGCGTCTTCTACCCCTGGAATCCCATCGACGTGGTCGGGTGGAAGGGCGACTTGACCGCCTGGAAGATCAACCTGCGCGACATTCGTCCGGTGATGAGCCACCGGGCCCACCTGCCGCCGAGTGTCCACACAACCTTTGTGACGAGCGGCGCCGTCGTCTGCAGCTTTGTTCCAAGGCCCCTGGAGGAGGACGCCGACGCCCTGCGCGTACCGTTCTTCCATCGCAATACCGACTACGATGAGTTCCTCTTCTATCACGACGGCGACTTCTTCTCGCGCGACAACATCCGCGCCGGCATGGCGACGCTGCATCCGCGTGGCATTCACCATGGGCCCCACCCCAAGGCTCTAGCCAATCAGAGGCAGAAGACTCATACCGACGAGTACGCGGTCATGCTGGATGGCCTGAATCCGATCCGTGTGCTGGAAGGCGGGCAGGCGGTGGAGGATCCTGATTACTGGCGCAGTTGGCAAGGTTAATGCCCGGAACTGGACTCCGGCACGCCATCCAGCAGATCGCGGATCCTGCCCAGCAGCGCCGCCGGAGAGAAAGGCTTCTCGATGGAAGGTGCGTCCAACGGCTGTGTCCGCAGGCGCGCCGAGTAGCCCGACATGAGCAACACCGGGACGCCCGGGTACAAGTCGCTGAACCGCGCCCGCAGCTCCAACCCGCTCATGTGCGGCATCACGACATCCGTCAGCAGCAGGTGGATGGGCCCGGTTGCCTGGCGTGCCGCTTCCAGCGCCGAATTCGGGTCTGCCGTCTCCACCACCTGATATCCATGCAGCCGCAGCAGACCGCAAACAAACTTCCTGACTGCTTCATCGTCCTCAGCCAGCAGGATCGTCTCGCTGCCCTTGAGAATCCGGTGGGCCTCCGGCGCACGCTCATCCTCTCCCACGTCAGTCTCCAGCACCGGCAACAGGATCTTGAACGAGGTACCTTGCCCCGGTTCGCTATACACGGAGATCAAGCCGCCGCACTGCTTCACGATGCCATAGACGGTCGAGAGCCCCAGTCCCGTGCCTTTGCCGACATCCTTCGTCGTGAAGAAGGGCTCAAAGATGTGCGTCATCACCTCGGGCGTCATGCCTTCGCCTGTATCGCTGACGGCCAACAACAGGTAGTCGCCCGCGGAGAGTCCGGCCAGCTCGTGTAGATTGCCTGGGTCCAGATGGAAGTCCGAAGTCCGCAACACCAGCCGTCCGCCGTTCGGCATGGCGTCACGGGCATTGATCGCCAGATTCACAATCACCTGTTCGAACTGTCCGGGATCGGCGTACGTCAGCGCCTTGCGGGCCTCAAGAAGCATTTCGAGTGAAACGTCTTCACCGATCAGCCGGCGCAGCATCTTCGCCACATCCCGCAGCCCGTCGTTGACGTTCATCTTCGCTGGCTGAACCTTCTGCCGCCGCGCAAACGACAGCAGTTGCCGGGTGAGGGAAGTCGCGCGAGTGGCCGCCCGCGCGATCTGGTCCAGGTAGGGGCCGGCGGGCTCGTTCGATTCCATACACATCCGCGCCAGGTCGGTGTTCCCGCCGATCACGGTCAGCAGATTGTTGAAGTCGTGCGCCACGCCGCCCGCGAGTTGGCCGATGCTCTCCAGTTTCTGTGCCTGCCGCAGTTGGGCCTCCAGTGACATTCGATCGGAGATATCCAGGAGGAATACCAACGTGAGGTCCTCGTCATTCGCACGAATGGGCGCAGCCGAAAGCTCCACGGGCAACTCCGTGCCGTCCTGGCGCAGAATCGTGAGTCCCTGCAGGTCACGAGGCTGGACAGCACCGCTGGCAAGCCGCGGCAGCGCCGGCCGGAACCGCTCCGGAAACAGCTCCTCAAACTTGATCCGTGCCAAATTCTCGGACGACCGGCCAAAGATCGTGGCGGCCCGCGGATTGGCGAACAGAATGGCGCCCGATTGCCCGAACTCGATCACGCCCTGCGGAGCGTTCTCGAACAATGTCCGGAAGCGGGACTCGCTTTCCCGCAGTGCCCGCTCGACGCGCATGCGCATCTCCAGGTCCCGCTGCAGCGCCTGATTGGCGAGCTCGAGCTTTCGCCGCGAATCATTCAACCGGATAATGGCGATCGCGGCCAGCACCAGGATCAACAGTGCCGCACCGATCAGGATCCGCTGCACCGTCAGGTAGTAGCGGTCCCGCATGGCCCCGGCCATGCGCGCCGCATAGCGACTGGAGATCACGGGATAGCTGGCAGCCAGCGCCGCCATCGTCCCATCCGAGGTCATCTCCTCAAACCGGTCGCGTAGAGCCTGGACCTCCGGCGCCACGGCATGCCGGGCAACCAGCGCGTACTCCCATTGCAGTTTCGTATCGATGGTCTGTAAACTGATGCCCCGGCACGCCGAATCACCGGCATACAACAGATCGCGGACAAAGATATTGGCAATGATGGCGGCGTCCGCCCGGCCTTGACACGCCGCTTCCACTGCTTTGACCGCCGATCCTTCCGGCATCATCTCAGAGCCCTGGAAGACGGCCGCCAGGGTCGGCAATGGGCCTGACGGCATGGCCAGCCGCTTGCCCTTCAAATCGCCGGTCGTGCGGATGTTGCTCGAGGTCGGGGTCAGAATGACGATTTCCGTCGACCACCAGGACGACGAAACAAAGAAGCGCTTACGCCGCTCGGGCGTGGAATACCCCGTAAGAATCAGGTCGAGGGAGCCCTGTGTCAGGTCTTCTTCGTTCTTTGTACGCGAACCGCCAAGCTTCCAGACCAGAGCAATTCCTTCGCGGCGCGCAGCTTCCTGCAGCATCTCCACCGCAAACCCGGTCGGCTTGCCCGCGGCGTCGATGCCGACCATCGGCGGAGCACTGCCGTATGCAACCGTCAATGATTTTCGGGAAGGCGCCCCTCCGCAACTCGCTGCCAACAGCGCGATGAGAAGGTGTCCAGTGAATCTGCGATATTTCGGACTGCAGCAGCGGTTCCCTAATTCAGGCATGAAACCACCAGGCCCTGGCGAAGACCGACCGAGGAGTACCACATGAAAAGAGCAGCGGTCAATAGTAGGATCGGGCGGACCTCATCCAGCTTGACGAATTAATGCGGACTCTCGCCCCGGCGAATATCCGCGACGCCGCGCCTAATAGATAAGCGGCTTCCCCGCCAAGGCTTCCAAAACCAGCAAGGCAATCAGCAACAGCCAGAAGCCACTGAAGACGCCGCCGGCGAGCAATGGCAGCCGGAAATACTGCATCAGCAGCAGGGCCGGGATGGCCAGCAGTGTCACCGCCAGCCCATAGCGCAGGTCCCCGCCAGGTCCCACGTCCGAACGAACAATGGGCGATCCGCGCCACAGGAGGAATACCCCCTGCGCCGCCGCCAATAGCCCGAAACTCCAAGCCAGCCGAATCACGCCGAAAAAACCAATTCTCCGTCGAGCCAGGTCTTCAACACCCGGATCGACTTGGCCGTTTTGTCGTACGAATACTCCACCACGTCGGCCCGCTCACCGGGCTGCAGGCCGCGCTGCCGCAAAGGCACGCGCCCCACTCGCGCCGGATTGCGGGTGGCCAGGGTGATCGCCTCGCTCAGCGTCACCCCGCACATCTTCATCAGGTTGCCGACTCCGGCGTCCATCCGCAGCGCGCTGCCCGCCAGGCGGTTCGTATCGTCGCGCAGCGTCACTTTGCCCTCTGGGTGCAACTGCACTTCCACCTCGCCCAGCATGTAAGGTCCGGGCTCGCACATCGCGGGCATCACCGCGTCGGTGATCAGGATGGCGCGCTCCAGTCCTTTCGACCGCAACGCCACGGTGAGAAAGCTCTTATCCAGATGAATCCCATCGACAATGAACGAAGCCGCCAGACGGTCGTCAGCCATCTGGTGCCACAGATAGTTCGGATGGCGCGGCAGCATGCCGTGGGCGCCATTGCCCAGGTGGGTGGAAAGCGTCGCTCCGGCACGCACCGCCGCATCGATCTGTTCGGCGTTGGCGTCCAGGTGACCAATGCTCACCACCACGCCCGTGCCTACGACATGTTCGATATATTTCGGAGCCTCGAGCCACTCCGGCGATACCGTCACCAGCCGTACGTTGCCTTCCGCGGCGTCCTGCCAGCGGTCGAACTCTTCCGTGTCCGGAGGCCGCACCTGGCGCAGGGGATGCGCGCCCCGTGCTCCTTCGTGCGGTGAAATGTGCGGACCTTCAATATGGAAGCCTTCCAGCGCTCGCCCGTACTTCAAACTACGCTTTGCCTTGGCAAGGTTCCGGATCGCACCCAGCATCTCCTCCCGTCCGCCCGTGATGACGGTAGGAAAGATGCGCGTCGTACCCGTCGAGAAGATCAGGTCCAGCGACCGTCCGATCTCTTCCATCGAAGCGGTGGGCGAGCAGTAATCGACCCCGGCGAAGCCGTTCACCTGGATGTCGATAAACCCCGGAGCCACATGGTTCAGTCCCTCCGGTGTACGGACGAACTCTTCCACACTCTGCAGGACTGCGCTGCCCGTGATCTCGACAGCGGCGCCCCGGTTGGCGTCAAACCCGGAACATTTCATGGCTGTTTTGTATTATCCACAGATTGTCCACACGGCCGCTCCTGCAACCACCTGAAAACAAAAGCGGATTTTCTTGTTGAAAAGGGTTCGGAGGCAGGTGGAAAAGCCTTCCCACAAGGGGGGTGAACCCACTAGAGTGAAGACTGTTCGGCCGCGAGCCAAGTCCACAAAAGAAAATCTCGGGGGAGGTTGACATTGGGATCGGGTTCGCGGCCCGAATCATGTTTGGCTACTGTGCTTCCACGGGCTGGGGCACCGGAGTGAGCCAGCCGTGCTTGTCTTCCGACTTGCCTTCGACGAGCTCAAAGAAAGCCCGCTGGATCTTCTCCGTGATCGGTCCGCGATGGCCTGCGCCAATCTGGATGCGGTCGACCGAACGGATGGGCGTGACCTCGGCGGCCGTGCCCGTGAAGAACACTTCGTCGGCAATGTAGAGCATCTCCCGGGGGATGACGGTCTCCACGATCGGGAGGCCCAGATCCTGCGCGATAGTCACCACGGTGTCCCGTGTGATGCCCGGCAGGACGCTGGAGCCCAGCGGCGGC
Organism: Paludibaculum fermentans; assembly: GCF_015277775.1. Lineage (NCBI taxonomy): Bacteria > Pseudomonadati > Acidobacteriota > Terriglobia > Bryobacterales > Bryobacteraceae > Paludibaculum > Paludibaculum fermentans. The sequence goes on along the minus strand of NZ_CP063849.1, from coordinate 1,461,385 downwards.
GTGTGAATCTTGCCGTCGCGGATCACGAAAGATATTTTTCACCCGAGCCTTTCGCTCACGCGGCCCTCGCTGTCGAGCGCGATGCCTTCGGCGTACCCGTTGTGGTGCGCCTCCATGCGGATCAACTGCGAGTTCATGTAGTTCGCGCCGGCCTTGGCCAGTGTTGGCAAGGTGTTGGGCGCAATCCGGTTCCAGGACGAGATGCAGACATCCACGCCCTGCGCCATGGCGTCTTCGCCCAGGTACTTGCCCCATTCCCAGCAGGCCAGATAGACCTCCGTGGGATTGTTCACGGGCAGCACCCCCACGCCGCCGTAGCCGCGCAGGATAATGGGACGGATGTAGCAGGAACGAAGCTTATTGACGCGTACAAGCTCGATTTGAGCCTCAACCAGAAGTTCCAGAGAGAAGTCGACTGGAACCCTGTAGATCCTGGCTGAATCCAATAGGCGGCGGGTGTGCTCACGAAGTCGGAATATGGCAGGTCCGTTCTGAGTCTCATAGCAACGAACACCCTCGAATACCGAGCTGCCGTAGCTAACGACATGCGACAGGACGTGAATCTTCGCTTCATCCCAGCCAATGAAGCGCCCGTTGTGCCATATTTTTTCTGTAGGCGTCATAGAATCATTATGCCAGCATCGAAAGGAGAGGGTGCCGATGCGTAGACGTTTGATGGTTGTATCCCTGTTCACCGCAGTGGTCCTACTGGCTGCCAATCAAAGGAAGTTACCCAAGCCGAGTTGGCCGAACTTCTTCAGCAAAGAGCAGGATGTCCAGATGGGCCGCGAGTACGCGCAACAGGTCGAGCAGCAGATGACCGTTGTGCAGAACAAGGAACTGACCGACTACATCAACAAGATCGGCGAACGCCTGGTGAAACAGGGCGGCCTGGACGACTACCCCTACTTCTTCAAAGTGGTGCAGGAACCCAGCATCAACGCCTTCGCTCTGCCCGGCGGACCCATGTTCGTGCACACCGGCCTGATCAAGGCGGCCGATAACGAAGCCCAGATCGCCGGCGTGCTCGCCCACGAGCTCTCTCACGTGGTGCTGCGTCACGGTACGAACCAGGCCTCCAAGGCCCAGCTCATTCAGTTGCCGGCGATGCTCGCGGGCGCGGTGGCTGGCGGAACCCTGGCCGGTCAGCTCGCCCAGTTGGGCATCGGCCTCGGCGCCAACTCCGTGCTTCTGAAATTCTCCCGGGGCGCCGAAAGTGACGCCGATCTGCTCGGCGCGCACACCATGGCCAAAGCCGGCTACAACCCCCTGGAACTGGCTCGCTTCTTCGAGAAGCTCGAAGCCGAAATGGGGAAGTCCGGCAGCAGCAAGTTCGCCCAGTTCATGTCCGACCACCCGAATCCGGGCAATCGCGTCAAGGCGATCGAGGACCAGTTGCCCTACATGGCCCGCGGCCCCTACAGCTCCCAGATGGGCGACCTGAAGCGCATGCAGGCCTTCGTCGATGGACTGCCGGCCGCCCCCAAGAAGGCCGCCAAGGGGCAGGGAAGCAGCGCAGGTGCGACGGCCCCTGCCCAGTTGCCCAACGCCCAAAAGCCGGCCAGCGTCCCGGTCTCGTCCTCCATGAAAACCGCCCAGTCGAACGGCCTCACGCTTTCTTACCCGTCCAACTGGCAGGAGACCACCGAACAGAACTCACTCACCCTGGCGCCGGCGGAAGGCCGCGTCCAGTCGTTCATCGGATACGGCGTGATGGTGAACCTCGCCCAGGCGCCTTCGGGTCAGAAAGTGGATCTCCAGCAGGACACCCAAAAACTGCTCCAAAGCATGGCGCAACAGAACGCGGGCATGAAAGTGGTCGAGCAGCCGCAACAGGTGACCATCGGCGGATCCAAGGCGCTGGTGACCAAGCTCGGCTCGGACTCGCCGTACGCGGGCACCAGGGAAGTTGACATCGTGGTGACCATCGACCGGGGCACGTCGCTCTTCTACCTGGTCTTTGTTGCCCCAGAACCGGATTATGCGAAATTGGAGCCGGTCTTCCAGCAGATGACTCGGTCGATCCGCTTCCAATAGTGCTTCATGAAATGCATTCACAAATAGAAGCTATCCTCTTCGATTTCGATGGGGTTTTGGCTGACACTGAACCGCTCCACTGGGCCTGCTGGAACGAGGCCCTGCAGACTACTGGGCGTCTCCATCTCGTGGGAAGCCTACAGCGCCAACTGCATCGGCATCTCGGACCGAGCCTTCCTCGAAGCGCTGGGGCGAGTCTCGATTCCACCTCGGCCATTGGATGAACTGTGGCCCACTTATCCATTGAAAAAAAAGCTATTTGCGGAACGGGCGACCAGCGGAAATATCGTCTCGGACGAGACCAAAGCGCTGCTGCAAGATCTTAGCGGCATTCCACTTGCTGTCGTTACTTCCAGTGCTACATCAGAGATCAGCGCGATCTTGAAGGCAGAGAAGATCTTAGACTGCTTCCAGGCCACTGTCTACGGCGACGAGGTCACGAACCTTAAACCACATCCTGAACCCTACCTGACCGCCATGCAGCGGCTAGGCGTCAACTCGGCCATCGTGCTGGAGGATTCCGGTCCGGGCATGGCCAGCGGCCGCGCCGCCGGCTGCGAAGTGATTGAAGTGAAACACGCCAGCGATGTGCCAGGCTTGCTCCGCGCCCGGCTCAACGGCCAGCTGGGATAGCCCGTTCGGCTCGCCGGAAACTTGTTACAACGTCTCCTGTTGCTTTCCCAATAGAGAAGCAATAAGCTTCTTGTTGGTTACCCAATGGAGACCCGAAATCACAAAACCGGACCGACGTTCCGCAAGGCAGCCTCGCCTTGATGGTCCTCAAGACACTCGAAGTCCTGGGGCCGCTGCACGGTTACGGCCTCTCGCGCCGCATCAGCCAGATCAGCGGCGAGTTGCTCTTCGTCAACCAGGGAACACTCTATCCCTTGCTCCTGAAACTCGAACAGGAAGGCGCAATCGCTTCCGCCTGGGGCACGTCGGAGAACAACCGCAAAGCCCGCTACTACGAACTGACCGAAGCCGGCCGCCGGCAACTGCAGGCCGAGACCGAACACTGGGACCAGACTGCGGCCATCATCAGCCGCTTCTGTAAGGTGACGGCCGGAGACCTGTCATGAGGCCGCTCCGCCGCTGGTTCTCTCGCGTCTCCGGGTTCCTGTCCGCTCACCGCCAGGAGCAGCGCATGCGCCGGGAATTCGAGGCTCACCTCGAAGAGTCGACCGAGGACTACATCCTCAGCGGCCTGTCTCCGGAGGAAGCCCGCCGGCAGGCCCGAATCGACTTCGGCCCCATCGAATCCGTCAAGGAATCGTACCGCGACCAGTTCGGACTTCCGGCGATATCCGCCATCGGGTCGGACATCGTCTTTGGCTGGCGGCAACTGAAGAAGCACCCCCTGGCAAGCACCGCCGCGATCCTGTCGCTCGCCTTGGCCGCCGGCGCGACCACCACATCATTCCGTCTGGTGGACGCTCTCTTCCTGAGGAACTTGCCCGTCTCCGAACCGAACCGGCTCTTCTACCTCGAGACCACCTTTGTTGACCGCGAGGGCCGTCCGGACACGATGGACGATTTCGACTATCCCACCTTCCTCCGCTACCGAGAAACCCTGAAGAATCAGGCGGATCTCATGGTGGTCGGAATGACCTCACGCCAGGACCTCCAGTTCGGCGCGGACCAGGATGCGGAAAAGGCATGGCGCCAGTTCGTCTCCGGCAACTTCTTCACCATCATGGGGCTACAGCCGGCAGCGGGCCGGTTGCTGATGCCGGACGATGATCGAGCCCCTGGCGCGGGCCCGGTAGTGGTGATCTCGTACGATTATTGGACCCGCCGCTTTTCGCGCGATCCGAAAGCCGTCGGCAACACCTTCCGCATGGCCGGCGGGCAGTACGAAATCATCGGGGTCGCCCCGGAGGGCTTCACCGGCACCGAACCCGGCGAAGTCACTGATCTCTTTGTCCCCGCGACCATGAACGTACAGCCTTGAACAGCCCGGCTGGAGCTGGTTCCGAACCTGGCTTCGTCCGCGTCCGGGCTTGACCGCCGAACAGATCCGGCAGCCGCTGCAACAGGTTTTCGCCGCGGAGCAGCAGGAGCGTATCAAGACCCTCCACACCGGGACACCGCAGAGTGTCATCGACAACATGCTCAACCAGCGGGTTCTCCTGCAGCCCGCCGCCGCCGGCGCGTCTCATCTGCAGAGGCAATACCGGCGGCCGCTGCTCATTCTCAGCACGCTGGTAGTGCTCGTCCTGTTGGTGGCCTGCGCCAACGTCGCCGGCCTGCTGATGGCCCAGGCGGAAGCCCGGGCCAGGGAATTGGCGTTGCGGGTTTCCATCGGAGCCGGCCGCGGCCGGTTGTTGCAACTGCTGCTCATCGAGAGTTTGATGATCGCCGTGGCTGCCGCCGGCCTGGGGCTGCTTTTCGCCGAATGGGGTGCACCCGCCGTCACGGGCCTGTTGCGGGTTCCGGCCGATCCGGTGCGCATGGTCCTGCATACCGGGTGGAGGGACTTCGCGTTCAGTCTCGCCTTGGCGCTGGCCGTCAGTGTATTGTTCGGTCTCATTCCGGCATTGCGTGCCTCCGCGGCCGATCCCATCCAGGCACTCAAAGGCATCCGGGCCACGCAAACGCGGCGGCCGGCGATGAACACGCTGCTGGCGGCCCAGGCGGCGTTCAGCGTGTTGGTGTTATTCATCGCCGGGCTCTTTGCCGCCACGTTCCAGAAACTCTCGAACCTGCCCCTTGGCTTCTCGCCCGAGCATGTACTGGTGTTGAACACGAGTGCCGCCACGCGCCAGGATTGGGCGCAGGCCGCCGGCCGGCTCCGCGAGCAGCCGGGCGTCGTTTCCGCCACGGCCGCAGGCTGGCCGCTGCTCTCGCAAAACCACTGGACGGCGGCCGTCCGCGTGCCGGGCCGTGCGGACGACAACAGAAAATCGCCCTACTTCCTGGGTGTCAGCCCTGGTTTCTTCGACACCATGCGCATAGGCATGATCAGCGGCAGGGATTTCCGCCCGGGCGACGAGGCGCCCCGCCTGGACGAAGCAGGTCAGGTTGTCGCTGGGACCGGCATCGTGAATGAAATGTTCGCCCGCGTCTATTTCCATGGTGCCAACGCGACGGGCCAAGTCGTCCATATGTTGCAGGGTAAGGACAAACGCGTGCCGGTGGAGATCATCGGGGTCGTTCGGGACACGGCGTATGGCGATCTGCGGGAACCCCTTCGCCCGACAGTTTTTGTCCCCATAGGCTCGCGAGACAACGCGGCGCTGCTGGTCCGGACGGCGTCCGACCCGTTGGCCCAGGCACCGGGCCTGCGGCGAGCCCTTCAGGGTGCGTCCTCCGGCCTGCGGGTCCGCAACATCGAAGTCCAGGAGAACTTCGTGCGCTGGCACCTGGTGCGTGAACGGCTGCTGGCCAGTCTGTCAGCGTTCTTCGCGCTGATCGCGCTGGTGCTGGCGGCCATCGGCCTCTACGGCACCCTGAACTCATCGGTAACGCTGCAGCGCCGCGAGATCGGCATCCGCATCACCTTAGGAGCCCAAACGGGTGAAGTAGTGAAATCGGTCACCGGCAGCGCGGCGTGGATGCTGACGCTGGGAGGAGCAGCCGGGCTGTTAGCCGGAATAGCGAGTTCAAGGCTGATCGAGAAGCTGCTGTTCAACGTAAAGGGGACAGACCCGGCGTCGCTAGCGGCACCCATCCTGATCCTAGCCGCAACCGCCGCAGCCGCCGGACTCCCCCCAGCCCTCCGTGCGTCCAGGATCGATCCGGCCGAAACTCTACGAAGTGAGTAGGGGCTATCCCACTTGATACTCAACTTCCGATAAACGTTATTATGTCAACTAACGATAGACGGAGATCGCCCAGGATGGGCCCGCCTCCGAAAGGACCTTGGCCTAGACGGACAGAATCAGCAACCAAAAAAAAATGGGCCGGTCCCGCAGGTTGCGCCCGCCGCCGGCCCCTGAGGGAATCTCGCAATCAGTCTGATTAAAATCTACCGGCCACGGCCGCCGCCGCCACTGCGTCCGCCGCCTCCACCACCACTGCTCCGGGAAATGCCCCCGCCTCCGCCGCTGCTCCGGCCAAAGCTGCCGCTGTTTCCGCTGAACCCGCCGCCGCTATGCGAGGTGCTGCTGCCGCCGCGGGACGAACCGAAGCTGGGCGAACTCGACGACTGCCGCATCGACCCCATGCCAAACCCGCCGCTGTTGCCACTATAAGCGCTGGAGTTGTCCATCGACTGCCGAGTCGCACCCGACCCAAACCCGCCGCTGTTCCCGCTAAAGCCGCTACTCTGCGGCTCCGCTTCGGAACGGGGTGTCGAGCTCATCCCGAAGCCGCCGCTGTTCCCGCTAAACGACCCGCCTCCGGCTACCGCCGTCGAGCCAGATCCGAAGGCCGAGTTGCCGCTCGCCATCGGTTCGGAATCGGAGTTGCCCTTACCGCCGCTCCGGCTGGGCGAAGCCTGCCTGGATTCGCCACCGCCGCGATCCCCTGACGAAGACGGCGCGCTGCGAGGAGCTTCCGTGCGCGGCGACTCGCTCCGTCCACCACCGCCGCCGCTCGAGGGCCGTGCGGTCTCCACCCGGGGCGATTCACTACGGGCTCCACCGCCGGACGACCGGCCCGGATCACTGTTCCGAGGCGTATCCGCCCTGGGCGATTCTGTCCGCGTCGATCCGCCGCCCGTCGACCAACGTGGTGACGGCGAGGCCTGTCTCGACGAATCCGTGCTGCGCGACGCACCGCCAGAGTCTGAAGTCCGGCCCGTCGACTGCTCGGAACGCGCTGCACCCGTCCGGCTGCCCGGATCCCCAAAGCGCTGCCACCCGCCCGTATTGGTCCGGTTCGATTCCTGCTCCGCCGGCCGGGTATTCGAGGGCTCCGCCGTGCGGCTTGCGCCGCCCGTGGTTTCCGCCGCCGTATGCGAGCTCATCCTCGGATCGCCAAACCGCTGCCACTCATTCCCGGCGCCCTGCGACTTCTGGCCGGAGCCATTGGACTCAGTCGTTTGCCGCCAACCACGACCCTCCCCCGCGCCAGACCGCGGCTCCTGGTTCGCTCCGCCCCGTGCGGGCTCCGCTGCCGTTGCAGACCGTCCGGCATTCGAGCGCGATTCCATACCACGCGTCGCAACATGTTCCAGCGTCTGGCGTTGCGTCTCAAAGGGCACCCGGTCTACTCGCGGAGCTGCCCTCCTGGTGTAGAACCGCTCCTGGTTTGTAGAGGCCGCCCGGCCCTGGACATAGCCGGAGTTCACTTCACGGTCGCTCCACCGCAGGCTTTCCCGTGTCGGGGCCACGGGCACCGCGCCCCGCGCCATATCAGCGCGGCTCAACTCCGCGGCCCCGGCGCGCATCGGCCGTCCGGCATAGCCGCGGCTGAAGTCGCTGCCATTCACTACCGTGACGCCGTTCTCGATCCGCGAATTGCGGTAGATGTTCGTCACATTGACGTTCGTCACGTAAGTCGACCGATTGTAGAAATTGACCGGATTGCGGTAGTTGCCGTAGTAACCGCGGCCCCACCAGCGATGCACCGGCTCAAACGGAGCCAGCGGGATCCAGCCCACCGCGCCCCACCCGAAGCCGACGCCGGCATTGAAACCGCCGTAGCTGTTCCAACCCACAAACCCAACCAGCGCAGGGCTCCAATAATGACGGGCGCCCACGCGCGCACCCGGATACCAGCACCAGCGTCCGCCGGCATTGTACCAGCGGCCATAGTGATAAGGAGCCCAGCCCCAAGGATCGTAGCTGACCCACGACCAGCCGTAGTAATCCATCCAGCCCCACCGGCCGTAGCGATAGGGCGCCCAGCCGGGAGCCACATACGGTCTCCACGACCAGCCATAGGGGGCGATATCCACCCATTCCCCATAGCCATCCAGATCTTCGGCGCCGTACACGTCACGGCTCACGTACTGATACGTATTGTTCGAGGTACGCGCCAGGTCCCGATCCCGCTGCTCATTGAACTGATCCCAATCGTCCTTCGGAATCGCACCAATCAACTGATACTCACTGTCGTTCGCATCCCCACGCACCTGCATGGTGCGGCCGGGACGCAGGCGCTGCACACCCTTGACGGAAGCGATGTCGGCTTCCCCGCTCCGGACCGTAAACTCGGCCATCCCGTCAGGATTCACCGTGATGCGATAGTTGCCGTTGGCCAACGGCCGCAACGCGGCGCCCGGCGTGGAGATCTCGATCTGGGCATCGCTGCCTTTCAAGGCGCTGAAGGTGACCAAGCCACGAGCCACCTGGATCTGATACTGTCCCTGGTCCAACTGCGAGAGACGGATTTCCGTATCGGCCGCCAGGCGGATCCGGTTATAGAAGTCGAGCTGAACCTCGGCGCGGGCGCCCGGGCCCGTCATCACGCGATCTTCCGCCAGCAACGGAGCGTTGATCGCGGCCGCCACCCAGTCGCCGGAATCTCCACGGCGTACCGATACGTCTCCATTCAGCAGGCTGACGCGCGCCACACCCCGGCCTGGACCTTCCGCCGTTTCGTCTTCCTGCTGCCCCGGAGGCGGGCCTTCCTGCTGAGCCAGTGCGGTTCCACTGAGCAATATGCCCGGTATGATCAGTGCCAGCAACCAGCGTTTCATCGCCTGAGGTTCCTTCGCCCTCATTTTCACCATATGCAATCTGCCATCCAAAACACAACTCACTGATTTCGCTATAATTACCCCGACGCGCCGGAGTCCGCGGCATGGCCGAAAACCACCACCTTGATCCAGAACCACCACTTCCATTCAGTGCTGCCCCGGATTTGAGCCGCTGGGCCGCCGCTGTGCTGCTCATCGCCGTCATTACCGGCTTCTACTGGAGGCTGGTTTTCACTGATCAGTACACCTGGCTGGGGGGCGAGGATACGGCTTCGCAGGTGTTGCCGTGGTTCCAATTCGAGGCCGGTGAATGGCACAAAGGCCACATCCCGCTTTGGGATCCCAACCTGTTCGGCGGACAGCCGCTGCTGGCCCAGGCTCAGCCCGGGGTTGCCTACCCCCTGAATTGGCTCCTCTTTTCCCTGCCCCTGCGCGACGGCTGGATCAAGCAGATCCACCTCCACTGGTACTTCGTCATCATTCACCTGATGGCGGCCTGGTTCGCCTACAAACTGTGCCGCGAACTCTCGTGCCGCCGCGCCGCCTCCGTCTTTGGGGCCGCCGTCTTCTCGCTCTCCGGCTGGCTGGGCGTGACGGAGTGGCCTCAAATGATCAACGGAGCCGTCTGGGCGCCGCTGGTCTATCTATATATGATCCGCGCGATGCGCGGCCGCCGTCCCTGGGTCCACTCGATCCTGGCCGGCTTCTTCCTGGGCATGGCCTGGCTCAGCGGGCATCACCAGATCCCCATCTTCGTCTCACTGAGCTGCGCCGCCTCGTGGATCTGGTTCCTGTCCTCCCGGTTGCGGCTGAATCCGCGCCAGTGGGCCGCCGCGTTTGTCCTCTTCTGGGGCCTGGCGGTGTCGACGGCCGCGGTACAGATTCTGCCGGCGCAGGAGTATGGAAAACTCTCGGTCCGCTGGGTGGGCGCGCCCGATGTCGTCACCTGGGACCAGAAGGTTCCTTACACCGTCCATATGCAGTACAGCCTGAACCCGGCGGCCCTCCTGGGCGTGATCTTTCCAGGCTGGAACGTTCACTCCGATCCGTTCGTGGGCGTCGCCGCGCTCTGCCTGGCCCTGCTGGCCATCGCGCTGGTCTGGAAGCGTTGGGAGACGCGCCTGTTCGCCGCCATCGCCCTGGGCGGGTTGCTCTACTCACTGGCTAACTACAACGCGCTGCACGGCTTACTCTACAGCCTGCTGCCTGTGGTCGACAAGGCGCGCAGCGCTTCGATGGCCATCTTCCTGTTCGGCTTCGGAGCTTCCATCCTCTCGGCATTGGGTTTGAATGCTCTTTTCAGTGAACAGGCCAGCCCCTGGCTGCGCCGCGCCGCCCTCACCGCAGTGGGTTTGGGCGTCCTTGTCTTCGCTACCCGTTTCGCCCTGATCAGTGTCCAGGGGATGCCGGGCGCGAACGGCGAACAACGCAGCCTGATGACCGGGCTGGCCGCCCTGCTGCTCGCCCTGTGGCTGCAGGGCCTGCGCCAGCAACAGATCGGCTGGCGTGCCGCCGCACTCTGCGCGTTGCTCCTTTTCGTGGTGGAGGTCAGCAGCCAGAACAGTTTCTATCAGCCGCATGTGTTTGAAAAGGAACGCATGGCCCGGCTGAACTCGATGCGGGAGCACGGCGACATCGCCCGCTTCCTGCGTCAGCAGCCGGGACTGCCCCGAGTCGACATCGACAGCGAGGCGATCGCCTACAATTTTGGCGACTGGTACGGCATTCCGCAGGCAGGCGGCTACCTCGCCAGCCTGACCCAGAACGTCCAGAATCTCGGAACGCACGAACCCGTGGTGAAGCGCCTGATGGGCATCTCGTACGCAGTGGGCAAAGCTCCAACGCAATTTCAAAAGGACGAGGTCTTCACCGGCTCCTCCGGCCTGAAGGTCTTCCACAACCCGGACGTGCTGCCGCGCGCCTTCGCCGTGCATCAGGTTACCCAGTTGACCGACCGGACTCAAACTCTGGCCGAACTGAACAAGTTGTCTCCGGACCTGGGCAGGAAGGCCTTTGTTTTCGAGGCCCCGCCGCAGGTGGCCGAGTGCGGCGGCGAGGATGAAGTCTGGGTTCGTTCCTACAACTCCGGCCGTATCGAACTGGCCGCGACTTTGCGCTGCCGCGGAATGGTCGTCCTGGCCGATACCTATTTCCCCGGCTGGGTGGCGAAAGTGGATGGCAAGACAACACCCATCCATGAGGTGGATGGCCTGGTCCGAGGCGTCGTCTGCGACAGCGGCACACATAACATCGAGTTCGTTTACCGTCCCATGAGCGTCATTTTGGGGGGCGCGCTGTCCTTCGGGTCGCTGCTGGCGGCGCTGGCCGCGCTGGTTATTTCCAAACGCAAGCGGTAACGTGCCTGCTGCGTGGAGGTTAGTTTTAGGCTAGACTAAATTTCATCATGGACTCGTCCGGGACACAGTCTCTCTCTGAAGTTCATTCATCGGTCACGACGGCGCACCCGTCGATTTGGCGGCGCATGTTCGCCTTTGCAGGACCGGCCTACCTGGTCAGCGTGGGCTACATGGATCCGGGCAATTGGGCAACGGACATCGAAGGCGGCGCCCGCTTCGGCTATCAGTTGCTGTGGGTACTGTTGCTGTCGAACGCGATGGCGATCCTGCTGCAGACCCTCAGTGCACGGCTCGGGATCGTCACCGGCCGGGACTTGGCCCAAGCTTGCCGCGAGGCGTATCCCAAGCGCATTTCGTATGCCCTCTGGATCCTGTGTGAGATTGCCATCGCCGCCTGTGACCTGGCCGAACTGCTGGGCGCGGCCATCGGCCTCAGCCTGCTGTTCAAACTGCCGTTGATTGCAGGCGTGCTGCTTTCCACCCTGGATACCCTCCTCGTCCTGTGGTTCAACCGCTACGGCATCCGGGTGATTGAGAGCATCATCCTCGCCTTTGTCACCATCATCGGCGGCTGCTTCCTGTTTGAGGTCCTGCTGGCCAAGCCGAATTTCCACGAAGTCGCGTTGGGTTTGATCCCGCGCCTAAATGACCAGAGCCTCTACGTCGCCATCGGCATTCTGGGGGCGACGGTGATGCCCCACAATCTCTATCTGCATTCGTCACTGGTGCAGACACGCACGATCGGCAAACGCGATCGGGACAAGCGCTCCGCCTGCAAATACAACCTGATCGACTCCGTCGTCGCGCTGAATGGCGCGTTGCTGGTGAACGCGGCGATCCTCATCATGGCGGCGGCTACCTTCTTTAAGAACGGCGTCGTGGTGACCGAAATCCAACAGGCCCACCAGATGCTGGCTCCGCTGTTGGGCACGACCGTCGCGGGTGTAGTCTTTGCGGTGGCGCTCATCTGCTCCGGCCAGTCCTCGACCATCACCGGCACCATGGCCGGCCAGATCGTGATGGAGGGCTTTCTCGACTTCCGCATGCGGCCCTGGCTGCGGCGCTTCATCACGCGCTCGGCAGCCGTTGTGCCCGCGGTCTTCACCATCTGGTGGACCGGCGACCATGGCGCCTATAAGTTGTTGATTCTGAGCCAGGTGGTGCTCAGCCTGCAACTGCCGTTCGCGGTGATTCCGCTCATCCGCTTCACCTCGGACAAGCGGCAGATGGGGAATTTCACGAGCCCCGGCTGGGTGAAAGCCCTTGCCTGGTCGTGCGCGGTGATCATTATTGGATTGAACCTCTGGCTGGCTTGGAATACCTTGCAGGATTGGCCCTGGTACATCTCGCTGCCCCTCGCCCTGGGCTTGGTGGGCTTGTTGGGCTGGGTTGCCTTTGCCCCGTTCCGCCAAGGCTCCTCCGTCCAATTGCCGGAGGCTTCGCTCGACCTGCTGAAGCCGCCGGTGTACCGCAATATCCTGGTCCCCCTGGACCATTCCCGCCTCGACCGTGTCGCGCTGTCTCATGCCACGGCGCTGGCCAAAGCCCATCACGCCAAAGTCCACCTGCTGCACGTGGAAGAAGGTGTCACCAGCCAGGTCTATGGCGCCCTGGCGGAGACGGCCGAGGTGGAGAAAGGCCGTGAGTATTTCATGCAACTCAGGTCTTCAGTGGAGCAACTGGGGTTGGAAGTGGAGCTGACCGTTGTGCATGCGACCGACCCGAAGTCGGCCATTGTCCGCTTCTCGCGGGAATGCAAACCCGATCTCATCGTAATGGGCGCGCACGGCCATAAAGGCTTGAAGGATCTGGTCTTTGGAGCCACCATCAACGAGGTCCGCCACGCTGTCGGTGTTCCGGTGCTGGTGGTCCAGGATGGCGCATAGCCGTCCAAAGTTGAGACAAGCTGGCCCGCCCGCTGTGTCCTCCAGACTCAGGTGCCTGGGAAGGCCTCTCCTAAGCAATTGATTTGATTGATCTACCCGTTGGCATGTGGCTTGCTGGTAGTGAGACGTAACCTATGGCAAGAATTCTCCAATCCGTGTTGGCTCTGCTTGTGGCCACCGGCTTGGGCGCCACGACGCTGGAACGGCTGACCGTCGATCAGATGGTCGAGAAGTCGACGTCCATTGTGCGCGGCAAGGTTCTTTCCGCGGCTCCGGTCCAGCGCGGCAGCCTGATCTATACCGTCTACCGTGTCCAGGTGGCGGAATGGATCAAGGGCGTTTCCACCACCTCGACGACGGAAGTCTATGTGCCCGGCGGAGTGATCAATGGCCGGCGGCAGAGCATTGCTGGCGCCCCTGCCCTGGAAGTGGGTGGGGAGTATGTCGTGTTTGTCTGGGTGAGCCCCAGCGGCACGCCGTACATCATCGGTTTGAGCCAGGGTGTCCTTTCTGTTCGAATGAGCGCAACCACTGCGGAGGCGGTGCTGTTGCGCGGGCCCATCGAAGACGCGCAAGTGGTTGATGCCAATGGTCAACCCAGCACCGACTCGGGGCTCAAGCTGAGCTTGAGCAACCTGCGGTTACGGGCGCGCCAGGCGGTGACCCGATGAGAATGCGGAGTTGGGCGGCAGCGGCGGGTTTGGCCCTGATCTTCGGTACGTTGGCACCGGCCTACTACCATTGGGTCCGGTTCCAGGCGGGCGGCGCTCCTTATACCCCGGTCTACGCGCACTACGACCTGAACGCTCTACAAAACAAGACGGTTCCGTTCTTTATCTCTGACAATGGCCCGACTCAGATGGCCAGCGGAGACAGTTTTGCGGCCGTCATCAGCCAGATCCGCTCCGCCGCGGCTGTCTGGAACGGAGTCGGCACGTCCGACATCAAACTCTCCTTCGGCGGGCTCTTCACGGCGGGGACACAGATGAACGCACCGGGCATCCAGGTGCAGTTCTCCGACGAGATTCCTCCAGGGATGATCGCTTACGGCGTCCCGACCATCGCCAATGATGCGGTGCAGAGCCCCAACGGGCCGTTCTACCCGATCACCGGCGCTGTCCTGATGCTGCGCAAATCCATGTCGGCCGACCGTCCGAGTTGGGCCGAATCGTTCTTCCTGCCGGTCGTCCACGAGTTTGGACATACGCTCGGCCTGCAACACACCTGGACCTCCAGCGTGATGTCGACCGAAGTGACGCGCACCACGACCAAGAGCAAGCCGCTCGGGTTGGATGACATAGCGGGCATCTCGGTCCTGTACCCCAACGACAAGTTTAAAGCGACCACAGGCGTGATCACGGGCCGCGTGAGCATGGGCGGAGCCGGCGTGAATCTGGCTTCGGTCGTCGCCCTGGCTCCGAACCGCCAGGCCATCAGCGCCTTGACGTATCCCGACGGAACTTACCGGATTGAGGGCGTGCCGGCCGGCACCTACTATGTCTACGCGCATAGCCTGCCGCCAGCCGTCCAGGGCGAGATCCAGCCCGTCAACGTGATTCTGCCGACGGATCCTTCCGGGTCCCTGATGCCGGTGGGCGCCTTCGACCTCGCTTTCGCGCCCGGCACCTCCAACCCGCAGCAGCCCTATCAGGTGGCCGCCGGCCAGTCGACCGATGGCGTGAACGTCGCAGTGAATCCGCGACCCAGTGTAACCCTCTTCGGCGTACAGACTTACAGCTACTTCTACTACGGCGAGAACAACAGCAAGTACACGGCGGTTAAGCCGGCGACGCTGCTGTTGGGCAAGACGATCGGCCGCACTGTTCTAGCCGGCAATGGGTTGCCGATGAATGGAGTGGGCCTCACCGTCTCGTCCATCAACGGGTTCGAAACGGTCACTACGTCGCCGTACACCTCGCAGTTCCTCATCGCCGACCTGCGGTTGAATCCCGCCTCGTCCGAGGGCCCCCGTCATCTTCGCTTCGACTACAACGGGGAGAGCTATATTCTTCCCTCAGGCGTCCAGTTTATGCAGCAACTGCCGCCGGCCATCCAAAGCGTGACCCAGAATGCCGACAGGACTCTCACCCTGACCGGCGCCAACCTGGGCGCCTCGACAACGGTTTGGGTGGATGGCGTGAGTGCGAAGATTGTATCGGCCCAGGATGGCAAGCTGGTCATCGCTCCGCCGCCGGCGCAGGCCGGCTACCGTGCAGTGTTGGCGGCTTTCAATCCCGACGGCCAGAGCTCGCTGTTCATCTACGGCGTCGACTCTCCTGCCTATGTGTATGACACACCGGCACTTGCCCAGATCAACGTGGCACCCACCGCAGTCCCCGCGGGCACTGAGACGATCGTCGAAATCAATGGCGTGAACACCAGTTTCGACAACTGGCTGCCCAGCTTGGGCATTGGTTCGAGCGATGTGACGGTACGCCAGGTCTACACGATGAATGGGACCAAAGCGGTGGCCACGATCACCATTTCCCCGCAGGCGACGGCGGGTCCGGCAGCGCTCACGGTGAGCAGCGGCCTGTTGCTGAGCAATGTGACTGGCGGGTTCCAGATTCTGCCGAACTCCAAGCCCCTGTACGTGGCCGCATCCGCGATGACGGGTGGCATCTACTCCGGCGGGCAGGCCGTGCTCCCGATGGTCAATCTCGCGAATGCGAGACCGACGACGGTCACGGCTGTGCTGACTGACCGCACAGGCAACGACCGGATCGCGCAAGCTTACGTCACTCCGAATAATACGATTACGGTACAGATTCCCGACGGCTTCCCGCTGGGTCCGGCCATCGTGAAACTGGTTGTGGACGGCGTCAGCGCGTTGCCCACAGTGGTGCAAGTGGATCAGCAGCCGCCTAGCATTTTGGCGGTGCAATCGATTCTCGGCACCATGGTGGCCGCTTCGGCTGGTGCCCATCCGGGCGACACGCTGCAGTTGCTGGTGCTGAACCTGGGCGACGGCGTTTCGGCCATCGATCCCAGCCGGATCACGGTGACTTCCCCTGGGATCGCCGATCACAGCGTACAGTCCGTGATCGTGAATCCCGCCGTGCTGGGCAGCTATCTGGTGCAGTTCTCGCTGTCGACATCAACACCGGTCTCGAGTTCCCTGCCCCTGGTGGTCTCGATCGACGGACGGACCTCGCCGGCGTTCTACGTGACGGTCAGCAAGTAGCCGCTGGCCGCACGCCCCTCTTCCATTCCAATCCTGTTATTGATGCTTGCGATTGTGGCTCGTGGCCATGCGGCGAAGAGCCGTGTGGACCTGTCAGCGGCGTGCACGCACGATCGAGGTTCGGCCTACCCAAGGAGACGAGGTGCCTCAGCCCCGAGGCTGCACGGCATCGCCGCACAGCCCCCAGCGGGCTCGATCAGGACGTCGGCGCTTTACTTGCCGCGGCTCAACTTGCGGAAGTACTCCGCCACGGCGTCTCCGTAGCCGGCCGGCGCTTTCGCCTGGGATCCGCTGCGCACCTGACCGCCTGACGGACCGTTCTCCAACTGCTTGCGCAGCCGCAGCTCCAACTGCTCCATCTGCGGCACGATGTCCGAGTTCAATGCGGCCCATCAGGGTTGGGTTGTCGCCCAGTTTCCGGGGATCCAACCGCTGCATGTCGCGGATCAGCCGGTCGACATCGGCCTTCGTTTCGTCGTCGGCGCCATCGTCCTGGCGCAGTTGGCGCAATTGACGGAGGGCCTCGTCGTACGTCCCTTCCAGACCCTGCTGGCTGGAACGGGGTCCTGGATCGAATTGCCGCCGGCCGTCGTTGATGGCGCCATACTCGTCCTGCACACCCATGGGCTGATGCCCGCGGTCAATCCCGCCAAATGAGCCGCGGCCCATCTGGCGGGTGCCGGGGCCGCCGCCCGCCTGACCCTCGCCACCACGCTGGCCGCCGCCCTGTTGGCCCTGACCTTGACCCTGGCCTTGTTGTCCCTGTTGGCCTTGCCCCTGACCCTGTTGTCCCTGCTGGCCTTGCTGACCCTGACCCTGTTGTCCTTGCTGCCCCTGCTGCTGGCCCTGCCCTTGCTGCCCCTGCTGGCCGCGCTGCAACTGGCCCTGCATCCGGCCGCGCAGTTGCTCCAGTTGATTCAGGGCCTGCTCTGTACGATCACGCCCTTCGCCGGCCTGCTGGCCGCGCTGCGCCAGATCCCGCGCTTCCTGCACCTGCCGGCTGAGCTTATCGAGCGAATCCGTCACTACCTTTTCGCGCGGCGGCAGGTAGGGACCCAGGCCGCGGCGCACCCATTCTGAGCCGAACTTCAACCGCAGGCCCAACTCGCTCTGCTGCGCTTCGCCCAAGGCATCCCGCAGCCGCGAGGCCGCACCCTTCTGCGAGCCGTCCATCGCGCGAGCGGTATCCTTCATCTGCTGTTCCAAGCGCTTGTATTCGCGCTCCATGGCCTCTTTTTCCTGGGCCAGGCGTTCGATGGTCTGCGGAGTCGGAGCGTTCTGCCCCGGCTGCGGCCGCGCGCCCGGAGCGGGCACCCCATCCGGGTACATCTGCCGGATCTGGTTCTCATACTGCTTCTGGCGCTCGGCCAATTGCTGTGAGCGGTTGGTCAGGTCGTCCATGCGCTGGCCGGACTGCTGCTGCCGCATGCCGCCCACCATGTCGCGCGCTTCCTTCATGCGCTCCGCCGCGCGCTGCGCACTTTCGGTGCTGTTCTGCCCCTGCTCCGACTGCGCTTTCCGCATGTCGTCCAGGGCTCGATCCAATTGCTGCTGCGCCCGCGCCATGCGCTGGTCATTCTGCTGCTGCTGTCCGCTGGACCCCTGCTGGCCGCGCTGCGGTTGGCCCTGCGAACGGCCCTGCTGCGCCTGACCCGAGGATCCGCCCTGCTGCGGTTGGCCTTGCTGCGATTGACCCTGTTGCGACTGGCTCTGCTGACCCTGCTGCCCCTGCTGCGATTCGCCGCGCTGCAACTGCTCCATCTTCTTGCGCAGCTCCTCGGCTTCGCGCCGCAGCATCTCCTGCGCCCAGCGCTGCTGGAACGCCTGCTGCTTCTGCTGTTGTTGCTGCTGGGCAAGTTCCTGCTGCCGCCGCGCCAGCTCTTCCAGCTTCTTCAGCGCTTCGTCGACTTCCTTCTCGCGCTGCTCCTGCGAGTTGCGCGATTGCGCCGTCTCGTACTGGTTTTTCTCCGTATCGAGTTCCAGGTCGAACAGGCTCTCGAGGTCGCGCATCTGGCCGCCGCCCCCTCCGCCCCCGCCGCCACGCTGGCCGAAGGCCACCTGGATCTGGCGGAACATGCTCTCGGCGCGCAGCAGGTGCTGCAGGGCCTTCTGCTCGGGCGACAGCGAATCTTTCCACTTCTGGCTCTTCAACTGGCCAGTGGCCTCATTCATCGCGGCCGAGGCGAGGTCCATCTCTTTCGAGAACTTCTGGAACTCCTCGTTCGTGCCGGCCAACTCGCGGCTGCGCATGCGCTGCGCCAGGGACTTCGCCTGGTCGGACAGCTTCTGTTGAACACCCGAGAGAAACTGAGCGTTCTCCTGCGCCTGAGCCCGGGAGCCGCCGTTCTTGATCTGATTCCAGGTCGCGGCGATGATCTCTTTCTGGCGCTGGGCGATCTCGCCCTGCTGGTCTTCCCCGCCCCCGCCGCCGCCTCCGCCACCGGTCTGCGACTGCTGATACTCCTTCTCGAAGGGCTGCGCCTCCAGGAAGAAGATGTCCGTCTGCGTAGTGGTCTTGGCGTCGCGAGCCACGGCGTAGATGCCCACCACGTCTCCGGGCGAAAGCTTGAAGTCTTCCAGCGAAATGGTCGTCGAGCCGTGGGCGTCCTTCACGCCCTTCTGCCGCAGCAGCGGTACGCTCTTTTCAGCGCCCCCGTTGACGGAGTAGCGCAGCTCCATGTCATTCAGGCCGAAATCGTCAGACGACTCGAGTTCCACGGTGACTTCTTCAATCGGGCTGACCTTGGCGTCGCGGCCCGGCTTCGAGATCTTCACCTCGGGCGGGCGCTCGGCTTTGGCTTCGATGAAGTAGTCCTCGGTCAGGCGCACCGGAGTTCCGTCCTCGATGGCGGCGACATAGTACATGCCGTCCTTGCGGATGGGCACCTTCGCGATCAGCGTATTACCGGATTCGGCCTCCAGGGAGATGCGAGAGCCGTCGTCGATGATCAGCACGCCGTTGGTCAACGGCCGGTCGGTCGTCACATGCAAATCAACATCCGTGCCTTCCACGGCACGCAGGTCGCCCGCGGGCTCCACCGTTGCGACCGGGATGCCAAGGAAGCTGGGATAGTGGAAAACCGCGCGGAGCTGCTTCACGGCAGGCAGGTCGATCACCGTGAGCCGATGGATGGCCGACCGCATCTTCGAGGTCTCCACCATGTACTCGAGGTTCTCCGCCAGGCCTGCGAACAGGAATGAATAGCCGCCGCCGCTGGGCTTCGGCTCCATGCGGAGCGTCTCCCATTTGGCCGATCCAGCCGGCCGGGCACGCAGCGTCACTTCGGGTGTGTCGAACCCGAGCAGCAGCGCCTCGATCACCTGGTCGCCGCCGCGCCGCACCTTGGCGTCGCCGGGCTTCACCTGAATCTGGTAGATGGGACCCGCGCCCGGACGCGGCGCTCCGGCCCACAGCAGATGCGCGCCGTAACCCAGCGTGCCGGGACCCGCGACGGTCAACCACACCAGCACGCCTATGCCGAGCGCACAGCCCAGGGCCAGGCCGCCCAATAGACGGCCGCTCACCAGGTGCCACGGCGGCGCCTGTTCCGCTCGCCGCAGGGCCTCTTCGGCCAGCAATTCCGAGAAAGGATTGTCGTCCTGACTCTGTTCCAGCGTCAGGGCGCGCTGTTCAAAGCCCGCTTCCCCGCCCTCTACCGCTCGCGCCGCTTCCCTGCGATTCAAGCGCAACAGGGGCACGACGAGCCAGAACGCGAGACCCAGCGCGACCGCCAGAAACAGCGTGAGCCGCGTGTAGAACAGGCTGTTGTCGGAGAACGCAAAGCGGTCTGCAATGTAGGCCAGGCTCACGGTGGCGGCCAGCGCCAGCACCGCCAGCAGTGCGCCACCCCGGGCCAGGGCTTTCCAACGCAAGCGCTTCTCGACCGCTTCCAGATAACTCCGAAACCGTTCTAGTGCCGTCATGCTGTCTCCTGAACCAGGTGTCTGCTCCCCACGAGCGCCTCTAACAGCCCCGCCAAGACCGCCGCGCCGAGTACCCAGGCGGCCAACGGCCATTTGCTTTCATTATTGCTCTGTCCGCCCGCCTGCTGGCCCGCAGTGCCAGGCGACTGCCACAACTCGGCCGACTCCTTGGGCATCAATTCCAGATCCGATTCACGCCGGTCGACGTTGGCGGCGATCATCTGCGACTTGCCTGCCCCGCGGCGCACTTCCCAGAATCCGGCCCGGCTCAACACCAGCGGAGCGCCCTTCGCGCTCTCTTCCAGGGTCAGGGCCCGCTTGCCATCGGGGTCCATGGCTTCAAACGCTTTCGACCCGGCTCCGCCCTTGAAATCGAGCGCCGTGTCGACGCTGGCATTCAACGAGGCCTCTTCCCAGCCGCTCAGGCGATGGGCGATCTGTTCGACAAACGGCACGAACGACGGCTGCACGGGAAAGTCATTCGCCAGGTTGTCGAGGGCCGAGGCCAGCACGACCACCGTACCTTCCCCGATCTTCTGCTCCAGCAGGATGGGCGTACGATCAGTGAGCCGGGCGAGGATGCGCGCCTGGCCGGGATCGGCGTCGATCGACTGGTAGAAGTGGACGCCTTCCCAACGGCCGGCCTTGGCGATGGCTGCATAGGCGTCATCGGCGGTGCCCAGTGTCTGGTAGCGCTCCGCTCCCCGCGAGGCGTAGCGCGAGGCTTTCACGAGCGTGCCGAGAATCGGAACCTTTCCGGACGAAACATTCGCCGGCCCCAGCACGACCAGGGCGGATCCGCCCTGCTGGACATAGCGCTTCAGCATGGCGTCGTCGAAGCTGCCGGTGTCCGAGACGACGATGAAGGCGGCGCGCTCGAGGTTCGCGGGTGTCCCGCTGGAGTAGCTCTCCACCACATAGGCGCCCGCCGTGGCGGCGTCGAGGGCATCACGGAAATAGAGCGCGGATCGGGCCGACCGCTCGCCATACAGGAATACGACGCGCTGCGGATCGCTACGCTCGATGGCGAACAGGTAGCGGTCGTCCACCTTCAGTCCATCGGACTCCTGCAGGCTCACCGCGCACTTCGAGAAGCCGTGCGGCAGGTCGAGGCCATTGAACTCCACCTTCGCGCGGCCGGAGGCGGGCACCTGCACCGTCTGCTTGCCGGAGGGTTGTCCATTCACTTCCAGAATCACTGTGCGCGACGCGGCGTTCGTGTGGAAGCCGGCGATGGTCGCCTGAACCTTCACCGTCTTGCCGTCCCTTACCCGGGCCGGAGCCGTCACGCTCTCGACGGTCCAGTTCGGCTCCGTCTTGTCCGCTACAGTGTGCAGCACCAGTTTCGTCCCGCCGCCCAATCGCAGGTCGCTGAAACCGGCCGGCATCGAACTGCGCTGCAGATCACTGATGAGATGCACTTCCAAGGGCGCTTTGACCGACTCCTGATAGGCACGCAGCGCGCGGGCAAGTTCACCCAGCGAACTGCGTGACGTGCCGGCCTCCAGGCGCGGTACATCGGCCGGCGTGACGAACCGCAACTGCGAATCGAACACCGCCACCTTCACGTTCTCGCCCAGCAGCTTGGAAGCTTCTGACTTCGCGTTGCCCATGCGATCGCCGAAGCCCATGCTGGCGGAGTCGTCGATCACCACCACGCGGTTCGCTCTGGGGCCGCCAGCCGCTGTATTGCGCCAAATGAAAGGCTGCGCGAAGGCGAGCACGATCAGCGCCAGCAGGGCCAGGCGCATGGCCATCAGCAGCAGGTAGTCGAGCCGCCTGTGCTTCAACGATGCTTCGGTGCTCTTCTCGAAGAACATGAGCGAGCTGAACTGCTGCGTCTCGCTGCGATGCCGCTTCAACAGGTGAAAGTAGATGGGCAGGCCCAGCAGCCCGAAGCCCGCGAGAAACCATGGCGCGAAGAGACCCATTCGGCTAGAACCTCCCCGCCCGGA
Organism: Paludibaculum fermentans; assembly: GCF_015277775.1. Taxonomy (NCBI): domain Bacteria; kingdom Pseudomonadati; phylum Acidobacteriota; class Terriglobia; order Bryobacterales; family Bryobacteraceae; genus Paludibaculum; species Paludibaculum fermentans. Next base: position 1,439,456 of record NZ_CP063849.1, on the reverse strand, counting down.
CGACCAGGTAGCGCCGCAGCGCCTCATCCAGCGGCTGATCCGTCATTGCAAGGAAGTAGCTCAAGCCCGCCCCGCGCGACAACGATTCCAGTTCCTCGAGATGCGCCGCCATCTTCTTGCGGTAAGTGTCCTTGACGTACTCAGGACTCACTTCCATCTCCTCGCCGGTCTCCATGTCGATCAGGATCTTCGACGCCTTCAGCGTGGGTTTGATCTCCTCGGGATCCAGCACGTGCAGCAGCACCACATCGTTGCCGCGCTGCCGTAGCGGAGCCACGGTCTTCACCACTTCCTCCGCCGGCGCATAGAAATCCGAGATCACCAGCACCAGTCCGCGCCGCTGCAGGAACTGCTGGAAATGGTGAAAGGGCTTCGCAAAATCGGTACGGCTGCCGGGCTCCGAACGGTTCAGCCCGTGCAGCACCTTCACCCACTGCCCGTGCCTCGACGACGGCTCGACGTAGTCGCGGATCTCGTCGTCAAAGCCGATGAGACCCACGGCGTCTCGCTGCTGATGCGCGAGGTAGGCCAGCGACGCACCCAGGAAGCGCGCGTAGTCGATCTTCCTGACACCTTGTCCCTGGAAGCCCATGGAAGCACTGCGGTCCAGCAACACTGTGACGCGCGTATTCGTCTCGCCGCGATAGCGCTTCAGGTACAGCCTGTCCGTGCGGGCATAGGCGTTCCAATCCACATAGCGCAGGTCGTCGCCCGGGACGTACATGCGATATTCGGCGAACTCCTGGCTGAAGCCGAAGTCCGGCGAGCGGTGCAGGCCGGCCACGAAACCATCGACCACCGTCTTGGCGGTGAGCTCGAGGTTCGCGATACCGGCCAGTACCTTGGGATCGAGGAAGCGCTGAATCATGATCAACCTTTGGTCGGCACGACCTCCAGAACCTTCTTGAGGATGTCGTCGGGGCTCAGCCGGTCGCTCTCCGCCTGGAAGTTGAGCAGGATGCGATGCCGCATGACGGGGCGCATCAGCGAGGCCACATCCTCGAAGCTCACGTGATAGCGGCCACGCATCAGCGAGCGCGCCTTGGCCGCCAGCACCAGGTTCTGCGCGCCGCGGACGCTGGCGCCGAAGTTCACATACTTCTTCACGTAATCGCTGGCGGTCACGTCCACCGGACGCGTGCCGCGCACCAGGTTCACCGCATAGCGGGCCACTTCCTCGGCGATGGGCACCATGCGCACCAATTGCTGGAAGTTGAGGATCTCTTCGGCCGTCGTGACGGGCTGCAGATCGGCCACGGCCGTGGTGGTGGTGAGTCCGACGACCTTGAGCTCGTCCTCGGCCGGCAGGTAGTCGAGCAGCGTGTTGAACAGGAAGCGGTCGAGCTGCGCTTCGGGCAGAGGATACGTGCCTTCCAATTCGATGGGGTTCTGGGTGGCCAGCACGAAGAACGGCGCGGGCAGCTTGTACTGGTTGCCGCGCACGGTGCAACTGCGCTCCTGCATGGCTTCCAGCAGCGCGGCCTGCGTCTTGGGCGGCGTGCGGTTGATTTCGTCGGCCAGCAGCACGTTGCCGAAGATCGGCCCCTGGACGAACGTCCAGATGCGGCGGCCCGTGCCGGGCTCCTCCTCGAGAATGTCGGTGCCGGTGATGTCGCTGGGCATCAGGTCCGGCGTGAACTGGATGCGCCGGAACAGCAGCCCCAGCGTCTCGGCCATGGTGCGCACCAGAAGCGTCTTTGCCGTACCCGGCATGCCGGTGATCAGACAGTGGCCGCCCACAAACAACGCGACCATCAACTGCTCCAGCACTTCGTCCTGGCCGACGATCACCTTGCGCACCTGCGTGATCATCGACTCCTGAACGGCGCCGAAGCGTGCGATCCGATCTTTCAAGGTTTCCGAATCGAGTTGCATCATGTGATCTATTCTTTCCTGTTCAACTCCAGCAGCAGCTTCTGCGCCGGCCTGTAACCCGGCGCAGCCTCCAACGCGGCCAGAACCGCGTCTTTGGCGTCGTCCACACGCTTCATCCCCTGGTAAGCCCGGGCTAATTCATAGTTCGCGGAAGCCGGATCCACCGTCTTCATCGCCAGCACCGCACGCCACTCTTCGGCGGCTCCGTCCCACTTGCCCAGCGTGGCGCGCAGCCCGCCCAGCTTGCGGTGCAGTTCTTCATCCTTCACCGGATAGATGTACAGCAGGCGGTTCAGCGCGGCTTCGGCGGCGCGCGGATTGCCTGCCTCTTCCTGGAGCCTGGCCAGCTTCTTCAACGTCTCGGGATCACGGCCGCCCTGCTTCGCATAGCGCTCCAGTTCCGCGATCGCCTGCGGCTTCTTGTCCTGCGCCTGATACGCTTCGGCGAGGGCCTCGTACACGCTGCCCGCCTCGACGTAATCCGGATACTCGTCGCGAATGGCGTTGCCGATCTTGAACACCTCGTCCCACTGCTTGCCCTTTACGGCGGAGTGCAGCGGCTTCATCTGCTTCGTCCAATCTTCGAACTTCGCCAGCGGCACCTTGTGCTCGTTCTCCAGCCAGGCCAGGAAGTCCTTGTCGAACTGCTCCGGCTTCACGCCCAGTACCTTTTCAATGACCGCCGCCGTCGTCGTGACCTGCGAGAACTCGCCCAGCATCGTCATCACCTTCGGCCAGCCGTACTTCTCCGTGATGTAGTCGATCGTCCGGCCGCCCTGGAAGTAGCTGACGATCACCTGCGCCGGGTAAGACGGCCGCATATACCCGCGATCCAGCGTCGAGATGGGCAGCAGCGTTTTCTTCTTCATCGCGCCCAGGATCTCGGGTGTCAAGCGGTCGCCCCACTCCGGTGAAACGGCCGTCTCCTCGTGCACTGAGACGCCTTCCGTAAACCAGCGCGGCACGTGATGCTTGGTGACGGTCAGCAGGTAGACGTGGCTCAGCTCATGCCACAGCGTGCTGGCCCAGTGAAAGTCACCGGGCTTGCGGCCCGACGGGCTGTCCATCGCGACGCTCAGCCCGAACGTGACGCCCAACGCGCCCAGGCCCGGCATACCCATCGTGCGCACCGCGAAGTCCTGGTGATCGGGATACATCTCCACCAGCACCGGACCGGGCAGCTTGAAGTTGTACTTCCTGTCGTACGAGTCGAGCGCCCTGGTGATCTCGCGCTCGACATAGGGCCGCAGCAGCTCGGCTTCGCTCTTGTGCAGGCGCAGGATGTAGCGCGGCTGCTTGTAGACGATGAAGTTCTTGTAGCTGTCGAGCAGCGTTAGCGAATTGGCCGTAGCCGCATTCCGGTAGCCCGCCTCGAAGACCTCGCCCAGCAGGCGGCGCGCCTCGACGTCTTCCCCGATGCGCATGAGGTTGATGCCGAGCTCGCTCTTCGCCGGCAGGAAGGAGGGATCCAGCTCCAGCGACTTGCGATAAAACCCGATCGCCTCTTCATACCGGCGGTTCAAGACGAACTGCCGCGCTATGCGCGCAAAGCCCTCACCGTAGTGCGGATTCACGGCCAGCATGCGGCCGGTCCATGGCGACGTGCCCTTGTCTTTCAACAGGTCGATGGTGGCGAGCACCGACATCGCATCTATCGCCTGCGGCGCGTCCTGCACCGTATTCAGCGCTTCCGCCGCGGCCGCGTCGTAGTTGCCGTCTTCCAGCAGCACGGCGGCCCGCAGCTCGCGCGCCTCAATCAATTTCGGGTTCTTCTCCAACGCCTGCTGCGCCAGGCCGATGGCCTTCTGGTCGAAGTTCTCCTCGGCCAGCATGGCCATGCCCAGCAGCGCGTCGGCATTGTCCTTGTCCAGTCCGAGTGCCTCACCAAAGAGCCCGGCAGCATCGCCCGGATTGAAGCGTTCCATCAACAAACGGCCCCAACGCACTCGCAGCGCGGCGTTCTTTTCATCCGACTTGACCGCCGAACGGAATGTCTCGTTCGCGCCATTGAAATCGCCCATGCCCCACTGGCCCTCTGCCCGCAGCGCCGGATTGTTCGAGTTCCGCAGCGCGGTGAAACATTGCCCCGCCTCCTGCGCATGACCCAGCTTCTTCGCGCGCCAGCAGTCCGCCGGCGCACCGGCCAGCAGGAACAGCAGGATGGGCGCGGCCTGGATCACTTCTCGATCTCCTCCTGGGCCCGGGCGAGTTCCAGCAGCAGCGCGTTGAGCTTCGATTTGTACTCCGCAATCGGCATGGCGGCTTTCTCGAACTTCAGCTTGTCGATGGCCGACTCCAGCTCTTCCTTGCGCGCCAGCAGCAGCCGCTTCTGCGGATCGTTCATCGCCTTCTGCGCCGCTCCGAACCGCACCACGGCCAGACGGGCCGCCAGCGTGTTGTCATCCAGCACCGAGTGCTCCGTCGCCAACCGCTTCTGCGTCTCGTAGAAGCCCGTCGTCTTCTGCCTGGCGTAGTTGTACGCCTCCAGCGCCGTCACGGTCTCGTTCTTGTCGACATCGGCCGCGGCATCGCGCATCGCCTCCACCCAATAGCGGGCAAAGACCACCGCGTTCTTTTCCGTGCCGGTTTTGGTGGCCGTCACCACCACGCGGTTCTCGCGCTTCAGCGTCTCCAGCACGGCGCCGCTGCAGCTTGTCGAGATCACCACCAACTGCTTGCCGGGGATCTTGTCCAGCCAGCCGCGCAGCTCATCCACGGTCACATCCGGACCCGTCACGTTGAACTTGAACACCGACCCGTCGACGTTGCCGTGCCCGATCAGCAGCAGTACCAGCGTGTCTTCCGGCTTCGCTTGCGCCGCGTAGCCGGCCAGAGCCTTCTGGATCCCCGCCTTCGTTGCCGCCGCGCCGCCCAGGACGTCTCCGCCCATCAGCTTCTTCGATTCAGCCGCCAGCATGTTGAAGCGCGACTCGTAGTCCGGCTCGCCGCCCAGGCCCGCCACCGTCAGGTGGAAGTCCGCCGCCCACGCCGAACTCATCAACAACAGGATTGCCGCAATCTGTTTCATACCGCACCCCATCGCCGCCGCAGAAACCACTCGCCCGCCTTCAACGCCGCGAACAGCAGAAACGCCGCCGGAGCGTTCCAGATGTCGCGCGTCTCTTTCACTGAGATGCCCGCATCCGAGTATTCGATCTCTTCCGGCAGACGGCCCGTATCCGAAGGCTTGTAGTAACGCCCGCCGGTCTGCTGCGCGATCCGCTCCAGCAGTTCCCGGTTCTGCTCGGTCCGGAAATGCTCGGCCACGCCGTCCTCCCGCTGGAAGGTCAGCACGTCGCGACCGAGCTCTTTTTCGCCCTGCTTCGCGATCACTTCCACCAGATAGGAACCTGCGTTGTCGGCTTTCCACTCGCCCGCGTAAACGCCCGGCTGCCCGGTGACAGGCCGCAGCGGCACCAGATCCGCCACACCGCCCGGCCCGAGTACATGCCCTTCCACCACGGCATCCGAGGCCGGCAGATAGTTCTGGTCGCGGACCTCCACATGGAACGGCACGCGCGTCTCATCGGAGTACACTGCCTTGTCGGTCACGGCGGAGACATGCTCAGAAGTGGAACTCACCAGCCACCGCAGCAACTGCTGCCAGAAGACTTCGTGGCTCATGTCCTTCGAGTCCTGCAGCATCTGCCAGCGCCAGCTCCCGCCCGTCGCGAACACGCCCACCCGGCCGCGGCCGAAGTTTTGCGTCGTCAACAAGGGGAACTTGCCCTTGCTGGTGGGCGAGAGTTCCGCCAGCACCAGCGCGCCGGGCTTGGCCGGACCCGTCTCCTGGTAGTCGGCCAGGTACGGCAGCGCCTTCCAGCGCGAGATGTTCTTCTCCGCATCTTCCTCGATGCGCGTAATCAGACTGTCGCGGCCCGCCACGGCCAGTTCGACCGTCGCCGGATCGCGATGGAACGTCGTCTTGCGGTCCAGCAGCGTGACCGGCATGATCTCGGCCACTTCGCTCTTGTTCCAGCCTCCATCGCTCAACGCCGCGCGGCCGCCCAGGAACAGCACGCCGCCGCCACGCCGATCGACGAACTCTTTGATCAACCCTTGCTGTACGGGATTGAAGTAACTCGCCTCGACATTGCCGATCACCAGTCCCTGATACTTGAACAGCTCGTCGACGGTATCCGGGAAGCCGTGCTCCAGTTCCTTGGCATCCGCCGTGCCTTGCCGGTAAAGCTTGTTCTGCGTCGTACGCAGGATGCTCGCCACCTGCAGGCTGCGATCGAGCTCCGCCGCGCGCCGGATGAACTTCATCTCCCAGCGCGGCTCGCCCTCGATGTAGAGGATCCTCGGCTTGCGGTCTTCCACATTCACCAGCCGGGAAAGAACATTGTTGTCCTTGTTCGTTTCGCCGTCCAGCAGGTCCACACCCACCTTCAGCGACTTCGCCCCGGCCACGCCCGACTGGAACGAGATCACCTCGCGCGCAGTCTGCCCGTCCTCCGGCAGCTTCACAACCCGCGACGCCAGCACCTTGCCGTCGCCCCGGACACTCAACTTAGCCACCTTGCCGGCAAACCCGGACTGCCGTAGCGTCACCGTCGCCGACAGCCGCGCATCCGGCAACGACCGAGGCACAATCTGCACGTCGCTGACTTCGATATCGCGCTCGAGCTGTTCACTGCCGAAACCGATTGCGTGAATCGGGATCCTCGACCGCCGCAACGTGGACATGGTCTCCGAGTCGAGCCCGCCCGCGTTGTCCGCGCCATCGCTCAGCAGCACCACCGCGCCAATCGGCAGCGTCGCCGACTCCGCCGTCGCGCCCTTCAACGCTTCACCCAGATTGGTGACCGGCTGATCGGCCTGCGCGGGCACGGTCTCCACGCGTTCCAGCGTCCGGCCCGCCCGGTACAGCCGCACCGGGAAGCGCTTCTTCAACTGCTCGAGCAACCCCGAATCCAGCAGTCCCTTCGCCTGGCCGAGGCGCCCTTCCAGCGCCATGCTCGTGGAAGCGTCCACCACCACGGCCACCACATTCTGCTGGGGCTTCAGCATCGACACACTGAGCGCCGGCTGCCATAGCAAAATTAACAGGACCAGCAGGCCCAACCACTGTATGCCCGCCAACATCACAGCCCGCGCCTTCGGTAGGGGCTTCCGCAGGAACAGCACGGCCACCAGCACCGCCGCCGCCAGGGCAAGCAGGCCCAGCAGCCACACGGGCCAGCCGCTGAGCAGCACGAGGGTGCCCTTGCGATACACCGGCCACGGATACTTGAAGAGAAACTCGAACATTGTGCTTTCTAGTGGGTCATTGAATAGATGATGTAGTTCAGCCCGGTGCGGTATGCCTGCGAGGTGTATTTTTCAGGGTAGTGCGGGCTGTCCGCCCATTCCCAGGCGTCGCCCTGATCCATGTTGTGGCAGATCGCGATCACGATGCGCCCCTTGTCGTCGCGCACAGCGCGCCACTTCGGCTCATAGCCGTCATACTCGTAGGTCTTGGTGAAGGGGTAATTGACGATGCCGGGCACCTGGATTCGGTCCTGCAGATCGTACAACACGTGAAAGATGGGGTCGCTGTTTTCGATATCGACGATGGGCCGGTCGCCGAAGCCCTTGTTCAGGCTGGTGGTGAACACATCCCATTCATACGTCCCATGGAAGTCGTCGGTCATCAGGAATCCGCCCCGGTCGATGAACTCGCGCAGTTTCTTCGCCTGCGAATCGGGCAGATCCCAGTGCCCTGCTTCCACAACGTATACGAACGGGTAGTTATAGATGTCGTCGCTGACCAAGTCGACAATGCGCTCCATGCTGTTGGCATGAATCCTCGACAGGCGCCGCACGCCCTGCATGAACTGGCGGTCCGCCTTCGGGTAGTCGACAGTCCATTGCCCGCGCATGGCCCACATGCCCGATGCCTGCACATTCCGGTAGCGTAGACGCGCGAAGTAGAACTCCGTCTTCTCATTCGCATCAGGGGGTGTCGGAATGTAGTCGGATTCAGGAAAGATATCGCGAATCCAGCGCTGCCCCATGAGCGAACACACCAGCAGCAGGCCTAATCCGACGACAGTCAACAGCCTGCGCAGGCGCAATCAGATTCCCCCTCTTGTGCGCTCCAGAATAGCAAAACCCGGCTGCTTGTATTGACGCGCAAACAAGCGGCCGGGTATCGGAAATGTGAAATATACTTCGAACTGCCAGAGAGTTGCAGCCGTCATCCAACCTGGACAGGCGAGCGGCCGGCGAGCCCGGAACTACGCCGCGAGCAACCCCCGCAGATTCCACCCGCAGATGATGCTGCCTTCCTTCTTGTTTCCATTCGGACCAGGCCAATGCGTCTCCAGGCTCACTGCGCCCGTATATCCGTCACTCAGCAGCGCCGCAATCTGGCCCTTCCAATCGACGTGCCGCGACCCGACAGGACCCCACACCGGCTTGTGCCCTTCCATGTGGCAATCCTTCGCATGGACGTGCACAATGCGGCCCTTGGGCAGCAGATTGTACCCATACGGATACGGCTCTTCGCCCGACACCAGCGCGTTCGCCGGATCCCACACCAGCTTCAGGTGCGAATGCGGAACCGCGTTCAGAAATCGGGCAGCCTCCGCCGCCGTGCCGATGTTGCACGCATGTTCGTTCTCGATCCCGCAGATGATGTCGTGCGCCTTGAACTGATCGGCCATCTTCGACAACGCCGCGCACGCCGGCTCAAAGCACTTCTCCGGATCCACCGTCCGCCAGAATGAGAACACCCGCACCACCTTGGCGCCCGTCATCTCGCACAACTGCAAGGCCCGGTCCACCAGCCGCGGCTGGTCGTCGATCGTATGCGTCGACCCGAAAATGTCCTGCTGGAACCGGCTGTCCACTTCGCCGCCGTCCGGCAGTGTGCACTTCAGAATCGGCGACGACAGACCCAGCACCCGGATGCCCTTCGCGTTCAGCAGCTCCATCGCCTTCTTCACTTCATCGTCGGTGAGGTTCATGATGTTCTTCCCCCACACGACGCGCAGTTCACAGGCCGTCATGCCGATGGGCGCCATCGCCTCCAGCGCCTCGCCCAGATCAGGCGAGAATTCATCGGTAATCGCAGCCAGTTCGAGTTTCGGAGTCATACGTTCTATTTTGCCTCTTCCATCACCAAGTGTTGGTCCGGCTTCACGTTCGTGAGCCGTTGTTTCGCACCGCTAGGCCATTCTATTTCAATCGAGGTGATGGATGGATCCTTGCCCAACCCAAACGTCAGGGCCAGATCCGACTGCGAGCAGTAGCTCGACCCGCTGTGCACCGTCTGCCATTGCTTGCCCGACGCCGATTCCACGCGCACCACCGCGCCAATCCCGCTGCGGTTCGACTTTCCGCCCTTCAGCCGGATATTGATCCAGTGGTTCTTCGCCGTATTCGCGTCGTTGCGGTACAGATACGCCGGACCGTTGTTCGTCGCGATCAGCAGATCCAGGTCGCCGTCCCGATCGAAATCGGCATAGGCCGCGCCGCGCGCCACCACCGGACGCGTCAGCTCCGCGCCCAGCTTCGCGCTCACGTCCTCAAACTTGCCCTTGCCCAGATTGTGGAACACCAGCGGAGGTTCGGCGAACTTCACCTTCGGCTGCACCCGCCCGATCTCTTCCTCGATGTGACCGTTGCCCGAGAAGATGTCCAGCCAGCCGTCCAGGTCGTAATCGAAGTAGAACACGCCGAACGCCAGGCTCAGCAGCGACGCCCGGCCCACGGTCGATCGCGGCGCCTCGTCCACGAACAGCCCCTTGCCCTCATTCCGGTACAGCCCCAGCATCTGGTTCGTGAAGTTGCCCACCAGCAGGTGCGGCCGGCCGGAACGGTCGAAGTCACCCGAATCCACGCCCATCGCGCCGCGCGCCACGCCGTCTTCGCCAAACGCCACACCCGCTGATACGCCCTCCTCCGCGAATGTCCCGTTCTTCAAGTTCCGGTACAGCTTGTTCGGCTGCGTATCGTTCGCCACGAACAGATCGGGCCAGCCGTCACCGTTGTAGTCCAACACCGTCACGCCCAGCGACTTCGAGGTCGCGTCATACACCTTCGCCTTCTTTGTCGCGTCTTCAAACTTCCCGCCGCCCAGGTTCCTGTACAGCTTCGACGACACGCCCTTGTATGACTCCGGAGTGCAGTACGACTTGCTCACCCCGTCCAGCGAGCACCACAGGTCTTTCTCCTTCGACCACTGCACGTAGTTCGCCACAAAGATGTCGAGCAGGCCGTCCTTGTCGTAATCGACAAACGCCGCCGACGTCCCGAACGCGGCATTATCGATCCCGGCCGCCTTCGTCACGTCCTTGAACTTGAACCCGCCCTCGTTGTGCAGCAGTCGGTCGCCTTCCAGCGCCGTGATGTAGAGGTCTTCCCGCCCGTCGTTGTCGAAATCGCCGGCCGCGACGCCCATGGCGTACAGCTCGACATCCAGGCCGCTGCCCGCCGTCACATTCGTGAACGTGCCGTTCCTGTTGTTGCGGTAGAGCGCCGAGGTCGTCTTCCTGCCCTTCGGCGTCCAGTCCTTGCTGTTCAGCAGCACAATATCGGGATACCCGTCGCCGTCCAGGTCGACAAACGCGCAGCCCGACCCCATCGTCTCAGGCAGCCACTTCTTTCCGGCCTTGCCGGCATTGTGTGTAAACGTGATGCCGGCCGCCTTGCTCACATCCGTGAATTTTGGCGTCTGGGCGGCCAGCGAACCGGCCACAGCGAGCAGAATCAGTGACCTCATTGGATCGAACCCGCTTTCTTGCCTGTCAGGATGGACGACTCGTGCTCGTGGATCGTCTGCCGCTCGTTGTTGTCTTCCGGAGAAAGCTGCCGCATCTTGGCCGTCAGCGCCTGCGACGACTCGTCCGCTTTGAAGCGCCGGAACAGCTTCTCTTCCCTGGCCGCCTGCTCCGTATCGCCCAACCCGCGCCACGCCAGCATCAGCGTGTAATGCGCCTGCAGATCCTCGGGATCCACATCCAGCGCCTTCTTCAGCGCCGCGACAGCGCCCTGGTAGTCACGTTTCAGGAACAGCACCCGCCCGATCTGGTTCTGCACCACCCGGTCCCGCGGATACTTCTGCGCCGCCACTTCCAGCGACTTCAATGCTTCGTCGTAGTCGCCTTCCGCCTTCAACGCCATCGCCTGGAAGAACCAGATGCGGCCCAGCGACGAATCGGCCTTCATCGCCTTGTCCAGGAACTCCTTCGCGCGCTCAATCTCGCCTTCCTGGATCAGCGCCCGCGCCACGTTCAACCAGCCGTCCGCATATTCAGGCTGCGCCTCGGTCACCCGCGTGAACCCATACTCCGCCGCCTTCAAATCGCCCTGCAGCAGCGATCCGATGCCCCAGTCGTTCCAGCGCTCGCGGTCCGCTTTCTGTGCCACCTGCTTCCATACCGTCGCCTCACCCGGCTGGGCCAGTTGCAGCTTCACTTCGGCCTTCGACAGCACCGTGATGGGAATGTCCGGTGTCTGCACCGCCGGATCCTGCTCCGTCTGCCGGCTGTCGTAGTGAATGCTCACCAGCTTCGGATCCTGCCCCGGCTTCACCTTCATGCCGTAGCTGAACTGGTTGTAATAGTGGGTGAACTTGCGGTAGTTCAGCTTGGCCGTGAACGTGATCGGCCCCTTCGCATCCTTGGGAATCTTCACCCGGTAGTGCGCCACATCCGCTGCGCCCGGCGGAATCAGCCGCACATACAGCAACGACCGCGCCTGCCATGCATTCCGCTTGTTGATCGGGTTCGAATCGCCGTCCAGCATGTACGACTTATAGAAGTGCGCCCCCGGCTCAACCGGAGCCAGGTTGCCCTGCTTCGGGTTCTGCAGGTTGCCCGACAGGAACACCTGCTTGCCCGTCGCATCGTGCCCTTCCAGCTCCACCCAGATATCGAACGCATCCACCGTGCCGCCCGGGAAGAAATGCCCGATCTTCTTTGTCCTCACCACCACATCCATGCGGATGGTCGAACCCGGCTGGAACTTCGTCGAAGTCTTGTCCAACGGCGCCGCCAGTTCCGACACCTCGCGGATCATGTACGCCGAGGACGACTGCTCCGCCTCTTCCCCCACCGCGAACGTCGTCATCGCCTGCGGACCCGCATCGGCCCGCCGCTGCATCTGCGTCTGCGGAGCCTCGCCCGCCGGCGCCGCCGCGAAGATGTCCACCGAGATAAAGCCCGACTGCAGGAACCCCTGCACCGCCGCCAGTTGAGTCTTGTCGCCATTCACAAACGGCACAGCCGTATTCGCCGCCGCGAACCGGTGGTTGTGCACCATGCCGTCCCGGTTGCCCGGATCCTTCGACGGCACCAGATCCATGTGGCAGCCCGAACACGTCTTCGACTTGTCGGGATAGTAGAACGATCGCGCACCCTGCCCGCTCACTCCCGACGCCTGCCAGTTGTCGTAGTCGTTGAATCCGCGCATCCAGCGGTAATTGTTCACCGGCTCGTCGAGATGCACTTTGTGGCACGTCGAACAAAACTCCGCGCTGTCCTTCATGAAGGGCTTCAGGAAGGTGCGGCGGTGCGGCTCCGGCTCCACCTTGGTCAGGAACCGGTCCACCCAGTGAATAATGGGATTCTTCGACGAAGCCAGCTCGTGCAGCTTCGGATATTCGATCGTGAACCCGCCATTGCCCATTGTGGAGTCGACATGCGTGATCGAATGGCACGACACACAGCCCAGTCCGTTTTGGGCCTCCGGCGTCTCCAGTTGCTCCTTGATGGGCTTCTCAAACCGGCCGTTGAAGAACACCGCGTGGTCGTGGCACCCGGCGCACCACTTCGACCCGCGCGTCCCCGAGATGTCCTGCATATACTCGATCGCCTTCGAGTAGTACTTGTTGTTGAACGACGAGAAGTGGTGCATCGACGACTGCCACTGCTGGTAGATGTCCTTGTGGCACTCGCCGCAGAACTTTGAATCCATGAAGAAGTTCGACGGAATCACCCCGCCCACGTTCGTCTTCGAGGACGACGGCCAGAACGGCGTCTTCGGCCCGCCGCCCTCCTGTTCCATCGACGCCGGCACATAGCCCGTGTTCGTCACCTTGAGCTGGTGTTCCGGAAAGACCTTCTGGTAGCCCAGCGCTGAAACGCAGAACACCGCGCTGCAGGCAAATACCAGTTGCGCCGAGCGCCGTTTCGATTCCACCACGATCGCCAGCGCGCCCAGCAGCCCGGTGCCGATGTGGGTCCACAGCAGCCAGTTGAACTCGCGGGCCGCCCCCACAACGCACAGCACCCCACCCGTGGCGATGGCCGCCACCACGTACAAACCCATGCGCCTGTACTGAGGCGAGGTAAAAGCCAGATACAGCAGCGCCGCCGCCCACACCGTGCCCAGCCCGATGTGGACTAACACGTTGGTCATGTAGAAGATGCCGGGCGTCGCAAAGGCCAGCAAGTAGAAGCTGTTGACGAGCAGGACGAGGAACGCCAGCCCGGCCCACCGGGCGGTTTTCGTCAGATTCATGTCAGTTCACCTGTTTGGAACGTGTGCCGGATTCGTGCAGTGCGCGCATCAGGCGCAGTGCGGGTCTCGTGTTGTACTGCTTCTGGTACTCGCGATACTCGGCCGAGTCGGGATAATGCTGACCCGCCGGATAGGGATAGGCACTCATGCCATGAAACGGCAGTGGTTCCACCGTCTGCGAATAGGCCGTATTGGCGTCGCGGTCCTTCGCCCAGCCATCCACCTTCAACAACCAGTCACGCTGCCAACCTGCCGGCAGCTTCGGTAAAGCGCCGCCGTCGAACTTCAACTGCACCTCATCGCCCGACCCCATTACCACCAGCTTGTCGTCCACTTCGCCCAGCAGCGGGGTCACCGCGCCATAGCGTGTGTACTGGCCTGGAGTCGGATTCCACATCGAGGTCACCGCCGGGTTGTCATAGAAAAACTGCTCTGGCTGCTTCCTCTCCGGATGCACGATGTTCTTCGAGAAGCCGCGGAACCGCAACTCCGTCTGCCCCGCCGCCATCTCGGTCATCTTGACCTGCGGAGCGTCATTCGTCTCGCTCAGGAAGATCTCGTCCCAATACAGGCAGAGATTCGTCACAATCCGCACTTCACGCGAAGCGCTCAGGAACTTGCCCGTCAGGTCTACGGCGATCGTCTTCGGCTTGCCGGCCGGCATGCCCATGTCTTCGATCACCGTAATCCATTCACCCGTCTTGTCTTTCACTTGCAGCTTCGGAGTCGCCAGCCCGGTCTTCGTCCGCTGCGACTCGCCCAGGAACGTCGACCCGTCCGCCCAGTCCACCCAGCCGTGCAGAATCAGCACCGCCCGGTTGTCTTTGGCCGCCTGGCCGAAATCCAGGTCCAGCGAGTGCATCGACGCCACGTTCTGCAGATCCCGCCGGAACCCGTCCGGATACCGCGCATCCCGCTTCAACATCGCCGCCGTCACGTCCCGGCCGCCGTCTTCGGTCGCCTTGCGGGGATACACCCGCTTCGTCACGCCAAACAGCCGGAACTCGGGGAACGGCGGCGACTTCCACTTGTCATTGGTGAAGACCTCCTGCTGCGCCGGATGGTCCACCGCGATCAGCTTCACCTGGTCCAGATAGGTGACTTCGCTCAGCTCTTCCGTGATCCGGACCTCATACTGTCCATCGACCGCCTTGAGTTGATCCCCGCGAATGGAGATGAACTCGTCGTGATCCACCGGGAAGTACTGCCCGTCGCCCGACGACGCCCCCAGCGGAGCCACGCCCAGCGTATCCGTGATGAACTCAAACTCGCGTCCATTCCAGGTCCAGATCGTCGGACACGACCCCGACAACCGCTGCGCCTCCTCGAACTTCAACGGAGTCGCGACCTTCTGCTTCATCTCGTTCTGAATCAACCCGTTGGGCCAGGTGATGCGGATCGTGTCGATCTCCTTGTTGCCGCGCAAACCCACCGTCAGCGGATACCCGCGGTACATCTGCTTCTGGTAGAGCGACCCGGACTTCACCTCCACCTCGGTGCCCGCCGCCAGTTTCAGGTTCTTGACGCCGTTCAGCGCCACCCGCGTCCAGCCGGTCTTCAGCGTGGTCTGGTTCATCAGCCGCTGCACCGTGCCGTCCGGCAGCATCGCCGCGGCATCCACCCGGCCGTCGCCGTCGAAATCGGCCGTCGCAAGCGCGGTCACTTCGGCGGGAATGCCCGTCCCTGCCTGACCTGCAAATGTCGTCTTGCCCCGGTTCCGGTACACCTGCCCGCCGGTGAGCGCATCCAGCAGCCCGCGATTCTCGAAGTCGCCCAGGGCGAAGCTGCCCTTGGCCGGCCACGCCAGAGTCTGGAAACTCCCGTTCTGATTCAAGGCCGCGCCGCCATTCCAGACGAGATCGAGCTGCGAATCGTTGTTCAAATCCGCCACCGTCAGCCCACTGGCGCCCTGTGGCACAGCCGCCAACTCGCGAGCCTCGTACTTGCCGGCCAGCCGGTCCTTATACAGGACGGCATTCCGCCCGGCGTAGGAGACGATCATGTCGTGCGACTTGGTATCCGGGATCACCCGGATCTCCACTCCAGCCACCGCCGTGCCAGCCACGAACGGCAGATCCGCCGTGTGGTCTTCAAACCCGCCAGGCATCTGATTCCGCAGGAGTTTCGTCTGCGCGCCCAGCAGCACCAAGTCCAGGTCGTAGTCGCGGTCGTAGTCGATCCACAGCGCCGACTCAAACCGGCCCGCCGGCAGCTCCACGCCCTTCTTGAACCCGGCCTTCGAGTTCTCCAGCAGCACGGCGCCGGACTTCGTCAGGACGCACAGATCGACAAACCCGTCATTGTTATAGTCGCCGGGCACTGCGGCCAGAACGTCCTTCAACGCGCTCAAGGCCGGCTGCGGAACCGGTGTCAGTCCCTTGCGAAACAAAGCCAAACCACCGTTCGACACCACCAGCAGATCGGTCGAGCCCGTACCATCCGAGTCGATCACCTGCAGCGAAGCTCCCGCCGCGGTGAACTTGCCCGGCAAGGCCGTAGCCGCGAATTTCAGCGGACCAGGTTGCGCCGCATCGGCCGCCAGCGCGCCATCGACAGGATCCAGGATCTCGGAGTACAGGCTCCACTCGACATCCTCATTGCCTGTCCCGGCATCGTCGTGCGTCTTCTTCAGCGCCTGGAAGCGGCCCAACTCGGCCTTGGCCTTCTCGGGCTCACTCTGCTGCCGGTAGTAGTTGAACAACTGGAAGTGCGGAGCGGCGAAGTTCGGATCCAATTGGGCGCTCAGCTCAAACTTCCGGTTTGCTTCCTCCACCCGGCCGACGGCTTTATAGAGGACGCCCAGGTTGTACTCGGTGATTGCCTCGCCCGGCACCAGCTGGGCCATCTGCTCCAACTGCGCGATGGCTTTCTCCGATTCCCCCATCTTCTTGAACTCGATACCCAGGTTGAACCAGGTGTGGGGGATCTTCGGATCCTGCTTCTGCACCGCCTCCAGCTCCGCCATGCCCTCCTTGCCGTTGCCGGCGCGCAGCAGCGCAAGAGCATAGTTCAGGCGGTCCATCGACGATCCGGGATTGAGCTTGTGGGCCTGTCTAAACTGTTCCACCGCCTGGACTTGCGTGGTCGGGTTCTCGTAATACGCCTTGCCCAGCGTGCGCAGCCTCAACAACTGCTCGGAGGCACTTCCAGGCGGCTCTGCCGGGAGAACGAACGCCAATACCGCGAGCGCAACGCAGCCTCCACAGAGAGACACACCCCTGAAGTTCATCTCCAGTATTGAGACACAACGTTGAAACAATGGTCAATAATATGTCCCTACTAGTTCCCCGGCCCCAGCGACAAAACGCCCGCCGGAGGACCGAAATCCCCAGGCGGGCGCCTATCTTTCTTTGCTGGCTAGGGTTACTTCACCGGGATGGTCACGGCGTTGGAGTTCGCCGTCACGCCACCCGCGGTTTGGGTGATGGTCACCGTGTTGTTGCCGCTCACGCTGGGCACCACCACCACCACGGCATAGACGCCAGCCTGCCCGGGCAGCATGGCCGCCCCCACCACCGTGGCGTTCGTCGTACCGAACTTCACGGTCGGGCTGGGCAGGACAAACGCAAAGGCATCAGCCGTCGCATACTGCCCTGTCTGCATCGGCGGAACGGTCAGGCCCAGGTTGGTGCCGACGATCCCGATCTGCTCGCCAGGCACAGCCGGGCTATCCGGCCGCACCAGCGTCAAGTCGCTGTTGTGGAAGGCGATACCGCCAAGCGTGTCGAAGAACAGCGCCGGAGCCACCGAGTTCACGGTGACATTGGTGCTGGCGCTCGAGCCGCCCGCCGTCACTACCGTCACTGGCTGCGTACCCAGCGTGACATCGGCTGGAACCTGCGCCACGATGTAGTCGGTCGGAACCAACCCATTGTCCCTGGCCAATGAGATGATTGCCGCCGGCTTGTTGCCGATGAGGACCGCCGTACCGTTCAACTGCAGCGGAGCCTTCGACTCAAAGGCAGCCTCGCTGCCCGGAGCGCTCAGCAGGTTGCTGCCGAAGATCGTCAACCAGCCCAGCGGCGCAACCTTGTTCATCGTCGGATCGCTGACGCCCGCAATCACCGCCGAGATCTGCGGCGTATTCAGCGCCGGAGCCGTCTGGCTGCGGAAGACACCGCCCGGGAAGTCGGACGTGTGCAGGTTGTAGTAGGTGCTGTTCGGATCGATCGACACCTGGTTCATCGACCGGATGGCCAGGTCGCTCGACTGCACCAGGGCCCGGAAGACGTTCCCAAACCCAGTGGGATTCACCGGCTGGTTAGCAGCCGACAGGCCGGAGTTGATCACCACCGGACCGTTCACGCTGGCCGCGCCATCGTGAATATGCGTTCCGGTGACCTGCACACTGCCCGGGAATCTGTAATTGACGTCGAAGATCGTGTAGCCGGCGACAATCCAGCCCTCGTTGTTCCGCAGCGTGTGCATTGTGAACGCGGCGTTAGCCGAGGCGTCAAGATTCACCGCCGGGATTTCATTGCTGGGCAGCAGTGTCGTCTGGAAGTTCATCCTGTCGGTGTTCCGCAACTGGCCGCGAGCCGCACCACCCGGAGACACCGTAGTGTGGACGTTCACGTAATACTGCGAAGGCGCTACGAAGAGACCATACACCGCCGCTGACTGATTCGGGTTCGCGGGATCAATCTGCACTTCATATCTGAGATTTCCGCCAGCCGCGTTCGCCGCCACCTGGCCGCTGAGGCCGGTATTGATCACGACCCCGGCATTCACCCCGGCAGGGCCGTTGTGGATGTGGAACCCGGTGAAGTTCGTTCCATCCGGGAAGCCGGAGTAGTTCGCATCGAAGGTGACTTCCGCCGAGATCGGAACTCCATTTGCGTTGCGGGCGGCAATCACGTTGATCGCGCACACGGCTTTGCCGGTGCTGCCGGTGATGGCCGGCACCTCGTTGTCGGGACTCATGAAGGTCATCAGGACCAGCCGGTCGGCTTTCAGCAACTGACCGCGCATCTCGCCCCCGGGGTTGCGGGCCGTGTGCATGTTCAGGTAGAAGCCGGAAGGATCGGCCACCAGGTCACGCAGGGCGGTCAGGGCATTGGTGTTCGTCGGCAGCACCGGACCCTGCAGGGCGAGGGTGCCGCTGGTGGCGTCGGCCACCGGAGTGGAGAGCGTGGAGTCGATGACGACGGGGCCATTCGCGGTGGCGGCTCCGCGATGGATATGCATGGCAGTGATGTTGGAGGTCACCGCCAGCTTGTAGACGGACTTGAAGTCCACGGCTCCGCTGACGATCTGGCCCGATGCGTCACGGGTGACGTGGACCAGCAGCGTCGCGACAGCGGTGGAAGGATCTCCTGCAATCGCCGGTACTTCGTTCAAGGAGGAGAGGTTGACACGATATGGAATCGTTTCGACGGACTGCGCGGCCATCGAAAGCGCGAGTGCGAAACCAAGGAAGAGAGTTTTTTTCATGGTTGGAGACATCCCAGAAAGACCGAACGTTGACCCCAGTAGCTCCATTTGGTGGGACTACCGCCAGATGGGACAGAAGCTTAGAGCCGATCAGAACAGAAAAGATTCATCGAATGAGTAGGATCGGGCATAATGGAGGGAGTCCGATCGAGAGAGGCTCATGTTCTTCAAGCGCGAGAAAGCAAAAGAGACCACCTTTTCAACCCAGTTGGACAAGCTGCGGAGCGCCGGCTACACGGTGGAAGCATCCGGCAGCCAGACCCGCGTCGTCAAGGGAAAACTCGGCGCCCTGGTCCAGGCACGCGCCGATGTGGACCAGGACGATCAGAACCTCGCCCTGTGCGAAGTCGGCCTCGTCGTCGGGCCCGAACTCGCCTTGTTGACCGACCTTGGCTTCCAGAAGATCTTCATGACCCCCAGCGGCAAAAAGATGCCCGCTCTCGCCGAGCACCTGGTGGCCCTCCACGCTTTTGAAGAGGATTTCCGCGAAGCCGCCGGCCTGACCAGCCTCTACAACCACGGACTGGGCACCACCAACGAGAAGCACCTCTACGATCGGGTACAGGATCGCGACCACGGCGTGCCGAAGCGCCCCTGGGAAACCAACTAGGCGCCAGCCATGTTGGCCCTGCTGTTGGCCGCCGTCACGGTTTCCACCGCCTTTGAAGGCGGCAACCTTGGCAAAGTCGAGACCGCGGCTCCAGATCACCTGCGCCTCGCCGTGAAAGGCCAGGCCGATCAGAACGGCCGCAACCGCCAGGCCAACTGGTACTACTTCGAACTCCGCAACCTGCCGAAGGGCGCGTTCCGCTTTGACCTCACCGATCTCGTCGGCGAGTACAACTTCAAGCCCGGCAGCCACGCCGTCACCAAGGGCACCCGACCTGTCTACAGCTACGACGGCGGCCGGACCTGGACCCACTTCACCGACGATCAGGTCTCCTGGAACGAAGACGCCAAGGAACTCACCGTCCGGTTCGTTCCGGCGAAACCGCTGATCCGCATCGCCCACACACCGCCCTATACGAATTCCAATCTTCAAGCATTACTGAAGGAATTCGCGGCTAAGTCCTATTTAAAACAGGAAAGTATTGGCGCGAGCGTCCATGGCCGTTCCCTGCCCCTGCTGACGATCACCGATTTCGAAGCGCCGGAATCCGGCAAGAAGGTCATCTGGTGGATGGTGCGCCAGCACGCCTGGGAGACCGGCACTTCCTGGGCACTGGAGGGCGGCCTGCGAAAGCTGCTGGCGCCTGAGTCGGCCGGACTACGCAAACGGTTTGTTTTCAAGGTGCTGCCCTGCCCTGACCCCGACGGCATGGCCGAGGGCGGCGTCCGCTTCAACGTGAACGGCTACGACATTAATAGGAACTGGGACGCGATCGATCCGGCCACCATGCCCGAGATCGCCGCCATGCGTAAAGCGATCCTGGCCTGGGTCGATTCCGGTCATCGCATCGATCTCTTCCTGGCCATGCACAATACGGAATCGGTCGACTATATCGACACAATGCTCTCCACCGGGGGCCCGGAATTGAACACGCTGGCGCAGCGGTTCCAGCGCCTCTTGAATGAAAAAACCGTATTCTATGCGCCCAACGGACCGCGCGACGCAGGCGAATCCACCACGCCCGGCATGAAGGGCCGCAAAACCGTTCATCAGGAACTGTTTGCCGCCCGCAAGGTGCCCGCGTTCCTCATGGAGCAGATGGTCGAAAACCACCCGCGCCTGCACCGCCCGCCCACCGTCCAGGATCGCCTCGACTTCGGCGCGGCGCTCGTCGACGTCCTCACCGAAGCCGTTACGCCCGCCCAGCCGTAATCAGGCCGCAGCCTGGTACGACCGCTCGTCGTCGCGCGGCATGCAGATCCAGCCGATGATGTAGGCCAGCACCCCAAAGCCGTGCAACACTACGCAGGCCAGCAGCACCACCCGCACCAGCGTCACATCCCAGCCCAGGTGCCTGGCGAGTCCGGCGCAGACACCGGCGATTTTCCTGTTCGCCATGTCACGCGACAGCGGCTTCTGGGCCTGGAACGAAGGCTTGGCTGCACTCTCCGCGGGACCGCCCGCGGACTTCCCGCATTGACCGCAAAAACGAGCGTCGTCGTTCATTTGGGTTCCGCATTGCGTGCAGTACATCTTGGATCTCCTTGCATCTACAGATACGGAGCACCTCCGGGCGTTGTTCCGCGAATCGCAAACTCAGGCCGAAGGAAATCTCGTGAACTCAATCTTCTTCCCTTTCAGCGTAGCCGTCTGATCCTTGTACCGCAGCCGGCACTCTCCGCCGTGCTTCGACCGGATCTCGACCCGCGCCAACCGGCCAGCCTTCCAGGCCAGGTCCACTTCGAACGCGCCACGCGCCCGCAACCCCGTCACCTTCCCGTCCGGCCAGGCGTCCGGCAGCGCCGGCAACAGGTGGATCTCGCCCATGTGGCTCTGCAGCAGCATCTCCGAGATGCCCGCCGCTCCGCCGAAGTTGCCGTCAATCTGGAACGGCGGATGCGAACAGAACAGGTTCGGCATCACTCCGCCCTTGTTGAACTTCCCCGGAGCCGACCGGCCCGGCTCAAATAGATTGCTCAACAACTTATAGGCGTGATTGCCATCCAGTAGCCGGGCCCAGAAGTTGATCTTCCAGGCCCGCGACCAGCCCGTCCCGCCATCGCCCCGGAGTTCCAGAGTCCGCCGCGCCGCCGCGCACAACTCGGGCGTCGTCCGCGGATGGAACTCCCGTCCCGGATGCAGCCCATACAGATGCGACACGTGCCGGTGCTCGCGCTCCCTCTCCTCAAAGTCCTCGGGCCACTCCTGCAACTGCCCGCGCGCTCCCACCTTGTAGGGCAGCAGCCGGTCCAGCTTGCCTTGCAGCTCTTTCCGGAACCCGGCGCCCACATTCAGGATCTTCGCCGCCTCCAGGCAGTTCCGGAACAGGTCCCGAGTGATCGCCAGATCCATCGTCGGCCCCATGGTCACGCCCGCGGTCTGCTGCTTGCCGTTGGCGTCCAGATAGACAAACGAGTTCTCGGGCGAGTTGCCCGCCGCCGTCACCAGATGCCCGTGCCCGTCGTCGACCAGCCAGTCGCACAGGAACTCGGCCGCACCCTTCATCAGCGGATACGCTTCCGTCAGGAACTGGCGGTCGCCCCCGAACTGGTAGTGCTCCCACAGATGCTGGCACAGCCAGGCTCCACCCACCGGCCAGAATGACGGGATGGCGTCGTTGTCCACCGGCTGCGCTCCGCGCCAAAGCGTCGTGTTGTGGTGCAGCACCCAGCCCCGGCGGTGGTACATTTTCTGCGCCACTTGCCGGCCGGTCACGGCCAGTTCGCGCACCATCTTCATCAGCGGCTCGGCGCATTCGGCCAGATTCGCCACTTCCGTCGGCCAGTAGTTCATCTCCGCGTTGATGTTGGTGGTGTAGCCGCTGGCCCAGGGCGGAACGACCATCGGATTCCAGATCCCCTGCAGATTCAACGGCTGCGTGCCCGGCCTCGACCCCGCAATGGTCAGGTAGCGCCCGTATTGGAAGTACAGCGCCGCCAGCGAAGGGTCGTTGCCATTCCTGAACGCCGGGATCCGCGCATCGGTGGGCAGTTCACTCTGCTTCGTCGCTGCGCCCAGGTCGATCGTCACCCGCTTGAACAGCCGCTGGTGATCCGCCACGTGTTCATCCCGCAGGGCCAGCCAACCCTTGGCCGAGGCGGCCGCCATCTGCCGCGAAGCGATCTCCTGCGGATTCAATCCCGCCTTGCTGGGGCTCTTGTCGAACCCGTTGAAGCTAGTGGCCGCCGACAGCAGGAGCACGGTCTCAGTACTGTTTCGTACACTCAGAACGCCCTTGTCGACACTCGCCGTGCCGTCAGTCGAATGGACCATCACCCGGGCTTCAAAAAACGTCCCAAGCCCCCCAGCTTCGCGCCCGTACAAAACCGCCTTGGCGTTCGGCTTCCTGGACCCGTCTGAGTTCCAGAGCTCCGGGTATTTCCATTGCTCCTTGCGCTTCTCCACCCATTCCAAAGAGCGCCGCAACGCGAACCCGGGCACCTGACCGTGCATCCGGATGCTGTCTTTCTTATTGACGGATAGGGTCTCCGCCGTCGGGTGGACGGACTGCAAAGTCGCATGGAAACGCAACGCCCGCGGCTCCGACGCCTTCAGCCGCAGCACCAGCACCTGCCCCGGCTGTGAAATGAAACACTCCCGCGAGAACTCCACCCCGCCCACCGTGTACACCGTCCGCGAAATGGCCTGCGCTAAATCCAGCTCCCGCAGGTAGGCGCCAGATGACGGTCCGTGGTCAAACGCCAACCTGAGGTCACCCAGCGGCTGATAGCAGGGCCACGACCGCCCGGTCCAGTTCTTCGTGATGACATCCGCCGCCTCGGCGTACTGCCTCTGCTTCAGCAGGGCGATCACCACATCGAACTGGCCGCTGACATCCAGGGGCAGATTGTCGACGCCCGGCTCGCTGGAGGTGAGTGTATCGTCGTTGAGCGAGATCAACTCCTCCGGCACCGAGCCGAAAATCATACCCCCCAACCGGCCATTGCCCAACGGCAGGGCCTCGTTCCAGTCGCTGGCCGGGGTGTCGTACCACAGGCGGAGATTGGGATCCTTGGCGGCGGGTACGGCGAGCGCGGCTGCGCTCTGGAGAAAGCTTCGACGGGTCGGCATGGCTTGGAATCGATTCCAAGTTTACGCCCAACCGGTCAGACCCGTCGCCCCTGTGAATCCGTCATCGAACCCAGCGCACCCCTCACCAGCGCCGTGAAGGCAATCAGCGGAAACAGGCACACGGCGAACGGCGCCCAGAGCGCCCGCAGGAAGGATCCATACCAGGCACGCCAGGCCAGGATCGGCGTCAGAAACAGGATGCCCGCCGGCAGGTAGTACTTCCAGCCGATCAGCACCACCAGCAGCGGCAACCACAGCGTGCTCACCAGGATGGAGCCCAGGAACAGCATCGGCGATTTGCCATATGCGCGAGCGGCATGCAGGACCATCCACTCCAGGCCCCGCCAGGTGGCGGCAAAGGAGTTGTACCTCCGCGTCTGGGCCATGCTCTCACAGCGCAGGACCGCCATGCTCATGCGGTGCCGCTTGATGAGCCGCGCCAGCGCCAGGTCTTCCAGCGGATGGGGCGCCACCGCCTTGTGACCGCCGATGAAACTGTACGCGCTACGCCGGAATAACAGGCACTGGCCGTTCGCCATCGACTCGGGGTGTTTCGGATTCCCCAGGTTCCTGGCGCTGACGCCCGTGAAACTGAGCCCCATGGCGTAGGGAACCAGCATCTTTTCGTACCACTTAACCAGGTTCTGGCGCGGCAGCACCGTAGCTGCATGCAGGCTGTTCGCGGCGGCATAGGCCAGCAGGGAGGGCAGGAACCGCGGTTCGTACCACGTGTCGGGGTCAGTGAACAGGATCCAGGCGGAATCGGTGTACAACGCCCCGGTCCAACACGCGTTCGACTTGCTCAGCCAGCCGCGCTCCATCGGCCGGGCCACCCGCACGGTCGCGCCCGCTTCCTCAGCGCGCAGGACCGTTGCGTCGGTGGAATGGTCGTCCACGACAACCCTCAGGGACTCCGGGAAGCTGCGGACCGCGCGCCCGATCACGGCCTCGTCGTCGCGGGCTGGGATGATCACGCAGTGGTCCAGATTGCCTTGCGCCGCCAGGGCGCTGTCGGACTGAAGCCGCAGTTCCGGCAGCAGCCGGTACTGATACCTCGAGTACACCGCCAGGGCCGTGATCAGCAGCACAACCGCCAGAGCCACCCCTAAAACGTACAAATCCCAGCTGGTTTCTACTCCAGCGTTCAGTTCCGGCGGCATGGATAGGAGTTCTCTCACAATTCGTTCTTCATGGCCGGACCCGGCCCATCGGGAGTTGTCTTGGCTGAGTCATCCGGAGCTTGATTGGCAGCTCACCAGCAGATCGCAAAACGAGGGAATCCACATGGAACTCCACCTTTGCATGGCTCCGCCGGGAAGTCACCCATCGTTGCGGCCAATGAAGCTCATTGTACGAGCCTTTACCCCTGCGGCGAAACTCAATCTGAGGCAGGGGTTGTGGCTGGAGTGGGTGAGGTTGCGCAGTGGGTCCACTGGCGGTCACCGCTTAGCCCCACCCGTATTGCTCCATCTCACCCAGCCTGAGCCCGACATCGTACCAGGACGCCCATTTCTCTCCGCTCGGCCCGACTCGAGGGGGCTCAAGCAGACCAAATCGGCCTTCAATCCATACCTGACCGCTAAAGTGAGGCAGACATCGACAAGTCAGATTAGGAATCGCTAAGGGACGAGCCGCTTTCCTCTGGGGAATGTGCAAGTTGGGGGGATTCACCCAATGCTGGTGACTTTCACCCAAGCCGGACGATAGAGTCCGCTGTAGAGAATTCCTGCAAAAAACCTATCTTGTTGATTTCAGATATGTTACTCGTAAGTCAATAAACTGATTAAGTTTGGCCTGGATCATGCTATGCAGATGCTGAGCCGTGTATTGCGGCAACGGCGGTCACGCTGTAGTGAGTGGAAATTATAGATAAGGAGAGCAACATGCGCTTGCATCAACGCTCCAAGGGCTGGATGAAGTGGACTCTCGTGGTGATGGTGCTGTTAGCATCCACCGCGCTGGTCAGCTCCACCAAACCGCCCTTCACTGAGCGGAACAAGGCATTCTACGCGGATGAAGCTTTGGTGAACTTCGTCCGTCCAGGCCTTGTATTCACGATCGTGAGTCATGAGATTGCGTCCGACGGCACCGTGAAGGTTCGGTTCAAGATGACCGATCCCAAGGGCGCCGCCCTGGAACGCGAAGGAATCAATACGCCGGGCGCAGTCAGCGCCAGCTTTATCCTGGCCACGATTCCGAACAACAACAAGTTCTATCAGGCCTACACAACCCGCCTGAAGACCAGCACCTACGCCCCGACGGCC
This sequence comes from Paludibaculum fermentans, assembly GCF_015277775.1. Lineage (NCBI taxonomy): Bacteria > Pseudomonadati > Acidobacteriota > Terriglobia > Bryobacterales > Bryobacteraceae > Paludibaculum > Paludibaculum fermentans. The sequence continues at coordinate 1,413,752 of NZ_CP063849.1, read as the reverse complement.
GGCAAGCAGGCCCGTCAGGCCGGTGCCGATGCCGGCGGATCGTTCGCGAAGGTCGCCGATGGCGAATACGTCTATACCTTCGGGACGAAGCTGCCTTCGGGCTATGACAAGACCGCCACGCACACGATCGCTGTGTACGGCAGCCGCAACCTGACCGAATTCGACCTGGGCACCAACTATGCCAGCGCCACCTACAGCTTTGTGCCGGACGGTACGGCTGTGAAGAAGGTCCGCGACGTCATCAGCACCTCCTCCTGCAACAAGTGCCATGACGACCTGTCCTTCCATGGCGGCTCCCGCAAGGGCGTCGAGCTCTGCGTGATGTGCCATGCACCGGGCTACACCCTGGGCACCACCACCGTGCAGAACACCAACCCGGAAACCGACAACACGATCGACCTGACCCAGATGGCTCACAAGATCCATGCCGGCAGCAGCCTCGCCAGTGTCGTGGCGGGCGGCAAGTATCAGATCATCGGTTTCGGCAATGCCGTCAGCGACTTCTCCGACGTCAACATGCCGTCGAAGCCCAACAACTGCCAGTGGTGCCACGAGCAGAAGAACACCGCCACGCAGAAAGACGCCTGGCTCACCCAGCCCTCCCGCGCCGCTTGCGGAGCCTGCCATGACACGGTGAACTTCACCACGGGCGCCGGCCACGTCGGTCTGCCCCAGGCCACTGACAACCAGTGCTCCACCTGCCACATCCCGCAGGGCGAAATCGACTTCGACGCTTCCATCAAGGGCGCGCATGTGGTCGAACAGGCCTCCTCGCTCACCCGCGGCGCCGTCGTGAAGATCCTCAGCATCGACAACGCCAAGCCGGGCCAGAAGCCGGTTCTCACCGTCTCCCTGAAGGATCGCTCCGGCGCCGACATGGACATCAAGGAACTCATCCCTGGCGCAGGCCGCGGCCGTCTGGCCTTCACCCTCGCCGGTCCCACCACCGACTACGGCACCGGCATCGGCGCCACCGGCACCAACGGCTATGTGCAGGACAACATTACTGTTACCAGCATGACCGGTGGACCGGGCACCTATAAGTACACCTTCAGCACGGCCATCCCGGCCGACGCCAAGGGCACCTGGGTGTTCGCCGCCGAAGGCCGCTCGGATGAAACCATCCTCTCCGGCACGCAGAAGCAGCGCACCTACGAAGTCAATATCCCCAATGATATGAAGTACTTCTCCGTCGATGGCACGGATGTTGTCACCCGCCGCCACATCGTGGAAACGGCCACCTGCAACAACTGCCACTACAACCTGTCCCTGCATGGCGAAAACCGCAATGAGATCCAGAATTGCGTGATCTGCCACAACCCCAACATGACCGACGCCGCCCGCCGTCCGGCTGCCCAAGCCCCGAACGAGTCCATCAGCATGGCCTCGATGGTGCACCGCATCCACACCGGCAAGGAACAGCCGCGTGATTTCACCATCTACGGCTTCGGCAACTCCGCCAACAACTTCAACGATGTCGGGTTCCCTGAGCCCGCTTCCGTCACCAACTGCAACATGTGCCACTCCACCAACACGCAGAACGCGCCGGCAATCGGCGTACTGCCTGTCCAGGATCCGAGAGGCTGGCTGAGCCCCGTCGGTACGACGTCGGCTGCCTGCCTGAGCTGCCACGCGAGCAAGGATGCCGCGTCGCATGCCCTGGCCAACACCACCACGCTGGGTGAAAGCTGCGGGACCTGTCACGGGCCCAGCGCTGAATTCGCCGTCAGCAAGGTGCACGCTCAGTAAGGTAAAACTCAATTACGGGCAGGTCTCGCAAGGGGCCTGCCCCTTTTCTCAGATCGGGAGAACTCATGACTTTCCGGTTATTGCCGTGGACCGCGGCCGTGGCGCTGTCGGTTTTGGCGGCGGGTGCGTCACAGGATCAGAAGCCGCCGGACAAATCCGCGGCGCAGCAGGATGCAAAGCCTGCCGCGCCCGCGAAAAAAGAATTCATAGGGTCGGAGACCTGCGCGGGTTGTCACGAGGACATCAGCACTGCTTTTAAAAAGAATCCTCATTCCATCCTCGAAACCAACAAGAAGCGCGGTTGGGAGACCAAAGCCTGCGAATCGTGTCACGGACCGGGGTCGGTCCACGCCGAGACCAATTCGGCCGACGACATCCGCAGCCCGAAGCAGATGAAGCCCTCGGCGATCGACGCCATGTGCCTCAACTGCCATAAGAATCAGCAGACACACGTAGGCCGGTTGCAGAGCAGCCACGCCCGCAACAACGTACCTTGCACCTCCTGCCACAACATGCACAAGCAGGGCGAGGAGTCGAGCGAGTACCAGTTCAAGCGGGCCGCCGGCATCAATCAGAAGTGCTCCAGCTGCCATCGTGATGTGGCCGCCAGTTTCGCCAAGCCCAATCATCACCGCATCCCGGAAGGCGCCATGAGCTGCACCGGTTGCCACAACCCGCATGCCAGCAACCTGAACCGCAACCTGCGGCTTTCGGGTGGAAATGAGCCGGGTTGCTTTGCCTGCCATGCCGACAAGCGCGGCCCGTTCGTCTTCGAACACGCGCCCAGCCGCAATGAACCCTGCGCCACCTGCCACGAACCGCATGGATCCTCCAATCCGCGCATGCTCAAGCGGGCTGAAGTCGCCCCGTTGTGCCTGGAATGCCACTCCAATATCCAGTCACCCCCGGCGGCCACGACGGTGGGCGGAATTCCTCCGGCGCTGCACGACATGCGCAGCCCGCGGTTCCGCAACTGCACCACCTGTCATCAGAAGATCCACGGTTCGAACGTGAATGGGGCGTTGCTGCGATGAGAATCTGGCTGGCATTACTTCTGCCGCTGACGCTTCTGGCGCAGGAGTCTGCCGACAAAAAGGAAGCGACGACCGAAAAGAAAGACGAGAAGGCGGCCGCTGAATCGCCGCAGCCTCAAAAAGAGAAGGAACTCACCGGGTATATCGACGTCGGCGCACGCTGGGTCGGGCGCGCCGGCGACTTCAATACCTATCGCAGCCTGGTCAACCTCAGCCAGGGCACCCGCCTGCTGGGCATGGATATCGGCTATGAACCGGCGGCCAACCGCCTGTTTACCAGCCTGCGCATCCAGGGCTACAACTGGGGCGGCGATCCTTACAATACGGCCCGCTTCGACCTGCAGAAACGCGGCATCTACCGCTACGTCGGCAGCTACTCGAACATCGCCTACTACAACTACCTGCCCTCTTTCGCCGATGTCACCGCGAACAAGGGTGTCTACATGAACCAGCGTTCCTACGACACCACGCGCCGCAACTTCGAGAACGAGCTCACCTTGTTCCCGGGCGCCCGCATCATGCCCTACCTGGGCTACTCGCGCAACTCCGACAGCGGCAACGGCATCACCACGCTGGTCGCCGACATGAACGAGTATCCGCTGCGCAATCTCATCACCTGGGGCATGAACGAAGTGCGCGGCGGCGTCCGCATCGAAATGAACCGCTGGCACGTGACGCTGGAAGAAGGCGGCACGAACTTCAAGGACGACCAGGGCGTCTACTCCACCGAGAAGCTCACCGGCAACCGCACCAGCCCCTATCTGGGCCAGTCGCTTTACCTGCTGAGCGGAGCCCAGTACTACCGCGTCCGCGGCAATGGCGCCTATACCAAGGTGCTGCTCACCGCCAATCCGTGGAACTGGCTCGACCTCTCCGGCACACTCGTCCGGACCGCCCCCAAGACCTACGCCACCTACAACGACACGTTGAAAGGCAGCCTGGTTTCGGGTGACGATCCCCTGCTGATCATCCCGCAGATCACCGACTCCTATTACGGCAACGTCCGCATGCCGCACACCTCGGCCAATGCCAGCGCCGAGGTCCGGCCCATGGAACGGCTGCGCGTCCGCACCACCTGGGAGACCGACCGTTTCCACACCAGCGGCAGCGGCGTCCTCACCACCTCCTACTTCCTCACCACCACGGCCGCCACCGGCACACCGGTTACCGGCACCGATGGCGAGCGCCTCGATGTCACCCGCAACCGGCAGCAGGTGGAAGCGCTCTACGACATCTCGAAGAAGTACACCGTTCGCGGCGGCTACCGCTACGAATGGGGCAGTGTCATCCTCAAGGCCAACCAGTTCATCACCGACAATCCCACTGAGCGCGGCGAACTGCAGCGCCACGTCGGCTTGTTCGGCTTCCTCGCCCGGCCCGTCACCCGGTTGACCCTCACCGGCGACTTCGAACTGGCCGACGGCGTGAAAACCTACTACCGCAGTGGCCTGATGGACACCAAACGCATCAACCTCCAGAGCCGCCTCAGCTTGCCCAAGAGCCTGTTCTTCAACCTGCTCTACAGCCGGTTCGACAACAAGAACCCAACCACGGGCATCAATCTCGACGCGACTTCCCAGGCGACTTCGGCCAACCTGCAATGGATGCCGAAAGACGGCAAGCGCATCAGCATCATCGCGGACTACACCCGCTCCACCATCAAGAGCGACTTCAACTACCTCTATCCCCTGGGGCTCTTTCCGGTTCAATCGCTCTACCGCGACAACGCGCACAGCGGCACGCTCATGGCCGACTTGCGATTGCCGCTCGGCAGGAACTACAGTGGACATCTGACCTTTGGCGGCTCATTCGTCACGACGGCGGGCACCCGCCCGTCGAACTACTATCAGCCGCAGGGCCGCATCCAACTCCCCGTGACACCCAAGCTGGAGTTCTTCTCGGAGTGGAAGTACTATGGGCTGCATCAGCCTAACTACTACTACGAAGGCTTCCGCTCGAACATGTTCACAGGCGGCGTGCGGTTCGTGATGTAAGGACCGGAGGAGCACAATGAAGCGAATCTTAATAGGGTTGGTCGCCGGCGCGGTCATCTCGCAGGCAGCCGTCCTGGTGGGCGACTCCTCGCGCGGCGCGGCGCTCTTCAAAAGTCAAAACTGCGAAACCTGCCATAGCATAAACGGCGAAGGCGGAAAAATGGCTCCGGATCTGGGCAAACGCGCCAGCCGGGGCTACTCCCCCGCCGATCTGGCGGCCCTGATGTGGAATCACGCGCCCCAGATGTGGTCTGCCATGGAAAAGGCGAACCTGACCAAGCCCAAGCTGGACAGCCAGCAATCGGCCGATCTGTTCGCTTACTTCTTTGCCGCCCGCTACTTCGAGAAGAAGGGCGACGCCGGCCGCGGCCGCCAGCTTTTCGTCTCCAAGGGCTGCGCGGAATGCCACAACATCACCTCCACCAACGGGCTGGGCGGCACACCGGTCATGAAGTGGGCATCGGTTACCGATCCCATCGAACTGGCTCGCCAGATGTGGAACCACTCGCCCAAGATGCGGGACACGATGGGCGCCAAGGGCATGAAGATGCCCATCCTCACCGCCCTGGAGATGAACGACATCGCGGTCTATCTCCAGAACCTCCCGCAGACGAAGAACCTCAAGCCGGAGTTCGCGCCGGCCTCGCCGACCACGGGCGAAACCCTGTTCCAGGCCAAGGGCTGCATCGGCTGCCACGTCGGCGAAAACAGCCTGGCGAAGAAGTCCTCCATGCGCACGGCCAGCGAATTCGCCGCGTCGATGTGGAACCACTCTTCCAAAATGAAGCAGCAGTCCGAACTGTTGCCCGAAGAGATGCGCCGCCTGGTCGGCTACATCTGGGCCCTGCAGTTCGCCACCGATGACGGCCTGGCTGCCCGCGGCCAGAAGGTCTTCGAAGCCCGCGGCTGCGGCAACTGCCACGACAAGGGCCTGGCGCCGAAACTGGCGATGGGCGAACGGGCCAACTCTTACGAGATGATCTCGGTCCTCTGGGGCCACGGCCCGTCCATGCAAAAGCAGATGGCGAGCCAGGGCATCAAATGGCCGCGATTCGAGAACACCGACATGTCGGACCTGCTGGCGTATCTCCGGACGCGCCGCTAGTCCGTCAACATTCAGTCTGAAGAAGGGTGGGGCCTACGCTCCGCCCTTTTCCTATTCCTGCCGTTCCACCCGCCGCATGCCTCGCTCCTAACGCTGCACCTGGTGCAGATTCAACAGCGCCATCCCGTTACCCGGTTCCACCAGCAACTGCCACGCCAGCTTCCGTTTACTGGTTTCGATCAGGCGGCGCAGGACCGATCGCGCGGGCCCGCCCATGGGCGCCAGGGGTAACTGCGTCTGGCCCAGCAGGTTGAGCGGCGCCGAGCCAAGTCCCACCGGCCGGCCGGCCGCCTTACTGAGTGCGGCGGTGAACTCCTGCAAGGCGCGATCGAAAGTCCGTGGCCCGGCGGGCAAAGTGATCCGGGTGTCCATCACCGACGAGCGCATAACGAATTTGCAATTCCCGTCGAGGAAGCCCGAAGGAATCAGGTCGAAGCTCCCGCCCATTTCCATAAACGTGTAATTCCGGCCGATGTACTTGCGCGCGGCTTCGACCACCCGGCTGACGATGGCGCGTCTTTCTGACGCTGTCGGTGGATCCACCGGCTGGATGAAAGTCGGCTCAAACCGGACAGGCTTCAGGACTGGAACTCGAGCCGCGTTCCCTGCGATTGATTTGGCTTGCGCGGTGACATTGGTTATTTCCTGCGGGCAGTAGCTCGGCGGATCTTCGTAGTTGATTTGCCATCCATATTGCACTTCCAGGGCCTCGGCCGCTGCCGCCAGCGGCCTGCCGCTTTCCAGCTGGATCCGCATCTGGTCGCCATAACGACCGATTCTGGGCGCCATTCCGGATTGGCCCGGCAGGGCTGCGCCCAGGAAAATACTAAACATCCACGCCGTAAAGATAGATTTCGGGCTGATGTGGTGAATGGAGAACATTCCGGACAGCCTCTCTGCTGGTCAACAGAATAACCCCATTTCTTATTCGTGTCGCAGTGTATTTGCCGGATCCAGCCTTAAAATTCGCGCCGCCGGAGCCAGGCTCGCCGCCACCGCCACTAATATCAGGCCCAAAGCCACCGCCCCCAGCGTCAGCGGATCAGTCGTCGTGACGCCCCAAAGCATGCTGCGCAGCACCCTCGTCGCCGCCATTGCGCCCAGCAATCCAATCGAAAGGCCTGCCAGTGTCAGCCAGAATCCAGGCAACACCACCGAACTCACCGCCTGGCCGAACGTAGCCCCCAGCGCCATGCGAATGCCCAACTCCCGGGTCCGCTCCAGCACACTGCCCGAGATCAACCCATACAGGCCGATCCCCGACAACAGCAGCGAGAGCGCCGCCAGCCCGGCCAGCAGCGACATCATGAAGCGCTCCATCGCCAGCGTCCCGGCGCGCACCTCGTCCATTGCCTTGAAACCGGAGATCGGCAGCAGCGGATCCACCGCCGCCGCGGCCTGCTCCATGCCGGCCTTCAGCGCGGCGGCGCGGCCAGTGCCCCGCACCACCCAGTGCGGAGCAAACCAGTTGTGCGCCAGGTCCATGATCTTCGCCGGAGCCTGCTCCGATGAGACGTAGATGAAAGGCACCTGCCCGAAGGGCCCGAACTGCCCCCAGCCCGCGGCCGACTGCACATTGCCCACGACCCCCACTACCTCAACCTGCTGCTGGCCCAACGAGAAGTGGCTGCCCACCGCCTCCTGTTCGCGGAAGTACGCAGCCGCAAACGCGTCATTGATCACCGCCACAGGCGCCGTCGACGCCGAATCGGAATTCTGCAAAACTCGCCCCCGCCGCAGCGGAATTCGCAGCGTCTCAAAATAAGACGGCGTCACGTAAGTGAAATTCGTGATCTCCGTGCGGCCCTGTTCCCGAGCCGCCGGCCCATCCAACCGGTGAAAGCCCACGTTCAATGCACCCTCGAACGGCAGGCTCAACGTCACCGCGGCCGACTCCACGCCCGGAATCTGCCGCATCCGTTCCAGGCCAGTCCGGAACAGCCGCCCCACGGCCACCGGATCCTTATACCGCGCATCCTGCAACGAGAAACTCGCTGTCAGCACACGGTTTGGATCAAAGCCGGGATCCAGGCCCCGCAGATGCGCGAAGCTCCGCAGCAGCAGTCCGGCCGAGACCAGCAGGATCACACCCAACGCGACTTCCGTCACCACCAGGAACCGCTGCGGCCAGTGATTCGCCCGCCCCGCGTGCCCCCGGCTGCCGCCCTGGATCAGGTTCCCGTGGATGTCGATCCGGCTGAAATGCAGCGCCGGAGCCAGTCCGAACACCAGGCTGGTCAACAGCGAGAGGCCCAAGGTCGCGGCCAGTACCCGCATATCCACCTGCACCGGTTGCCACACCGGGAACAGGTCGCCGGCCAGTTTCTCCAGGCCCGAAAGGGCGAAGTACCCCATCGCGAGCCCCAGCAAACCGCCCGCCGCCGAAACCAGAACACTCTCCGTTAGCAGTTGCCGCACGACCCCGGCCCGGCCACAGCCCAGGGCCAGCCGCGTCGCCAGTTCCCGCGATCGGCTACCCGCGCGGGCCAGCAGCAGGCTGGCGATGTTCACGCAGGCAATCAAAAGCACCATGCCCACCGCGCTCCACAGGATTAGCAGCGGAGTGCGGATGTCCCGCGTGAAACTGGCCTGCAGCGGGAATGCAATCAGACGATACTCTTCCACCTGATTCGTCCGGCGTGTGCGCGGCCGGGCAGCCCAGATCGCCGCCAGTTGCTGCTGGACGGCCGCCCATGACAGGCTTTCCGGCAGCCGCGCGATCACATGGTAGTTCGTACCCTCCCCTTCCCCGCCTGTACTCGGTTTGAGGGGCGTCCAGACATCCACCACGGAGTTTGTCCGGAAATCCGCCGGCATCACGCCCACCACCTGGTGCGGCTCGCCGCGCAGATGGATCGTCTTGCCCGTGACACCCGGATCACCTGCGAATACCCGCTGCCACAGAGCATGGCTGATCACCGCCACCTGCTGGCCGCCCACCCGGTCTTCGTCCGCTGAAAACTCGCGGCCCACCCTCGGAGCCACGCCCAGCACCCGGAAGTAACCGCTGCCCACCCTCTGCTGCCTTGCGAACTCCGCCCGGTTCTGCCCCGGGAACGCCAGGTTGATGCCCGTCACTGAGGCGCTATACACCGCCTTGTCCAAGCCCGGCGAACCATCCCGGATCAGCTCCCAGATCCGTCCGTTCACCGCCGTGATCAGCCCGCCGCCCTGCCCCCGATACTCCAGCGAGACCTGGGCCAGCCGGTCCGCCTGGGGATACGGCAGCGGCCGCAGCAGCAGCGAGTCGACAATGCTGAAGATCGCCGTATTCGCGCCAATGCCCAGCGCCAGCGTCAGCACCGCGGTGCAGAAGAATCCAGGGCTCCGCCGCAAGGCCCGCGCGGCATAGCGAACGTCGCGCACCAGCGTCTCCAACGGCTGGATCGTATTCATCTCGCGGATCTCCTCCTGCACCAGTTGCCGGTTGCCGAACTTGCGCTGCGCCGCCGCCCGCGCCTCGTCCGGAGCCATCCCGCGCTCGACATTCTCCGCCGTCTCGATCTCGATGTAGCAGTCGATCTCTTCCGCCCGCTCGCGCGCCCACCGGGCCCGCCGGAAATACTTCATCCAGCCCATAGCCGTCACTCCTCCACTGGCCGGATCACGCGCTCCACGGCCCGCGCCAGTTGCGTCCAGCGATCCGTCTCCGCCACCAGTTGCTTACGCCCCGCCGGAGTCAGCCGGTAGTAGCGCGCCTTGCGATTATTTTCCGAGGTGCCCCAGAACGAGGCGATCCAGCCGCGATCCTCCAGCCGGTGCAGCGCCGGATACAGCGACCCGTGCTCCACCTGCAGCACCTCCTCGGACCGGTGCTCGATCACATGGGCAATGGTATGGCCATGGGCCGGCCCCATCACCAGGGTCTGCAGGATCAGCATGTCCAGGGTGCCCTGGAGCATATCGGGCGTGTCGCGCTTCGGCATGGTCTAGTGGCGATCATACTCCACTAGACGTTCGACCGGAAGACGCCAACTTGTAAATTGTGAGGCCCTGGAATCAGGACTTTAGAGAATTCAATGATCGAGGGGACGCTACGCGTGATGACGCCGGGCCAGCGCCGCCTGCCAGGCCGATTTCAGCCGTTGCTCCAACTCCGGAGGCACCGGACCGCACTCTTCCCTGCCCTGGAATTGCCGCTCCGCGGCCACACACCGCTTCAGGCTCTGCAGGAACTCGACGCACGGCGGACAGTCGGCGATGTGCGCTTCCACCTCCTGGCACTCGACCGCGTCCAATTCCCCATCGACGTATTCAGAGAGTTTCGCGAACACTTCCAGGCAGGCTGGATCGCGCTTGTCGTGTTGGTGCGTCGTCATTGCGCCTTCTCCACATACGCCGCCAGGCTCTTGCGCAGCGCAAGCCGCCCGCGGTGCAGCCTCTGCTTCACCGTATCCTCTGTCAGGTCCAGCACTTCCGCCGTATCCGCCGTAGACAGGTCTTCCACGTCGCGCAGCAGCACCACAGACCGGTATGTATCCGGCAACGCCCGCATAGCCCGCTCCAACTCCTCACTCAACTCCTGGCGCAGCACCCGCCCCTCCGGCAGTTCGGACGTATCCGCCACCTGGATGGGACGGTCCCCCTCCTGGCCCGGCAGCAGTTCGTCCAGCGACAACTCCCGGTCCGGCGCGAACACGCTCTTGCGCCTCTTCATGAGGCAGTAGTTCTTCGCGATCCGGAAGACCCAGGCCTTGACGCGCTCCGGATCCTCCAACTGGTCGAAGCTCTCGAAGATCTTCAGCAGCGTGTCCTGCGCAACCTCTTCCGCATCCTCCCGCTGGCCGCACATCAGCCAGGTGTACTGAAAAATCCGGTGCTGGAAACTCTCCACGAACGGAGTAAAGGCCGACTCGTCGCCGGCCAGCAACCGCCGCGCCCATTCCACTTCCGGAGCAATCCGGCTAACTGTCGTCACGCCCTTATCTTACTTGCTCATTCAGCGGCTTGCCGGACTAAGCTCCTCAACAACCGGCGATACCGTGGACCCCGTCCGAATCTCCACGGCAATCGCCGGCGTGGCCAGCATGGTGTTCTTGATCAGGCATTTCTCCGCCGAACGACGGAGTCCTTCAACGTCCTTCTCTTCAAACACGCCCGGCACCTCAATCCCAATCACAAACTGGTCCAACCGCGCCGGCGCCTTCGCCTTCTCCGCCGTGATCTTCACGCGCAAACCCGCGCTCTCCAGCTTGCGGACATTCAGATACTGTACTGCGTAATACCCAGCGCAAGTGGCCAGTGAAGCCAGCAACAGCTCCGGAGGAGTCATGCCCTCATCCGCCCCGCCGTTGTCCAGCGGCTGATCGCAGATAATCTTGTGCCCGCGAGCTTCGGCCTCAAACTGCGCATCGCCTAAATAGTTGACAGTAAGTTCCATATAAACGCCTTCATCAGCAAAGATGCAGCCAAACGGCGAAGGTGACATGTCACCGGGCGAGGAAAATCGCATCATTTCTGACGTGCGAATGAGAATCGTCTTTCTTTCGATCGCGGCCGCTCTCGGCGCCCGGGCGCAGGATCCCCTCAGCCTTCGCGATGCCGTCAAGATGGCCCTCGCGAAACATCCCGCCGTGGAAGCAGCCTCAGCCCGGATCCAGGCCGCCGGAGCCCGTGTCGACCAGGCGCGCGGAGGCCTCATGCCGCAGGTCCGCTACACCGAAATGTTCCAGTCGGGCAACAACCCTGTCTACGTCTTCGGAGCCCTGCTCACCCAGCGCCAGTTCACCGCCAACAACTTCGCCCTGGGCTCCCTCAATCGTCCGGATCCTCTCAACAATTTCCAGTCCACGGTCACCGCCGAACAATTGCTCTACGATTTCGGCGGCTTACGCAAAACCATCCATGCCGCGGAATTGGGCCGGAAAATCTCGGAAGAAGAGAAAAAGTCGGCGGAGTTGATGCTGGCCGCCGGCACCGCTCGCGCCTATCACGGCGTCACCTTGGCCTCCGAAGGGCTCACCGTCGCCCGCGAAGCCCTCAAGACCGCCGAAGCCGACCAGGCCCGCGCCGAAACCATCCGCGCCGCCGGCATGGCCACCGACGCCGATGTCCTCTCGATTAAGGTGCACGTCGCCTCCATGCGCGAGCAGGTCATCCGCCGCCAGGCCGACCTGCGCATCGCCCAGGCCTCCTTGAACGACGCGCTCGGCCTGCCGCTCGACACCCAGCACAAACTCACCACCGAACTCACGCCCGCCGGTGCTGCCCTCAAAACCGAAGCCGTCCGCCGGCCGGAGATCGAGATGGCCCGTTTAGGCCAGGAAGCCGCCACCGCCCAGGCCGCCGCCGCCAAGGCCGGCTACTGGCCCCAGTTCTTCCTGCGCGGAGCTTTCGAAGCCGACCGCCAGAACTTCGCCACGAAGGGCGGAGCCAACTGGATGTTCGCCGCCGGCCTGAAGTGGACCCTCTTTGACGGTAATCGCACCCGAAACGCCGTAGCCGAGGCCCAGTCGATGTCTCATGCCGCTGCCGCCGGCCAGCGCCAGGTGCAGAGTGCCGTCCAACTGGAAGTCCGCCGCGCCCAGGCCGAGTTCGACTCCGCTACTGAGCGCATCCAGGTCACCGACGCCACCATTGCCCAGGCCGAGGAGAGCCTCCGCATCCTGCGCAACCGCTACTCGAATGGCCTCGCCACCGTCACTGACCTCCTGCGCGCCCAAACCGCCCTCCTCGACGCCAAGATGCGCCGCCTGGGCTCGATCTATGAACAACGTCTGGCGGCCGTCGCCGTGGAGCAGGCCGAAGGAATTCTGAATGGAGATTCGAATGTTCTGCAGTAACCCGACCAAGCTGGCGGCCCTCGGTCTGGCCGCCCTGTGGCTCACCGGCTGCGGTGGAGACAAACCGGCCGCGAAGAAGGCCGATGATACCCCGGCCGTCAAGGTGAGCGTCATCCGTACCGCCCAGGAGGCCATGCCGGACGAGTACGTGGCCACCGGCACCGTGAAAGCCCGCACCACCTCCGTCCTCTCCGCCCGCGTCATGGGCTACATCCGCGAACTCAAGCCGCAGGCCGGAGACACCGTCAAGGCCGGGCAGGTGGTCGCCGTCATTGAGGCCAAGGAGATCGAAACCAGTGTCCGCCAGGCCGAGGCCGCCCGCGAAGAGGCCCGCGGAGCCATTCCCGAGGTCGACAACGCCATCGCCGCCGCCAAGGCCCAACTCGATCTCGCCGCCTCCACCCTGGGCCGCATGAAGAGCCTCTTCGATCAGAAATCCATCACGCCCCAGGAGTTCGACGAAGTCTCCGCCCGCCACCGCATGGCCCAGGCCAACTACGAAATGGCCAAGGCGAAACGAATCCAGCTCGACCAGAAGATCAAGCAGGCCGGGGAGGCCGTCGCCCAGGCGTCGGTCATGCGTGGCTACACGGAGGTGACCGCGCCCTTCAACGGCATCGTCATTGAACGCAAGGCCGAGCCCGGCATGCTCGCCGCGCCCGGCATGCCGCTGCTGGTCGTCGAACAGGCCGGCAGCTACCGTCTCGAAGCCTCAGTGGAAGAGGCCCGCCTCGCCACAATCCGCCCCGGCCTCGCCGTCAAAGTGGACCTCGAGTCGATGGACCACCCCCTCGACGCCCGCGTGGAAGAGATCGTCCCCGCCATGGATCCCGCCTCCCGCTCGTTCACCGTCAAAATCGGACTCGCCAGAGCCGGCACCCTCCGCAGCGGCATGTTCGGCCGCGCCCGCTTCGCCCAGGGCTCCAAACAAGCCCTGACGATCCCCGTGATGGCCCTCATGGAGCAAGGCCAGGTCCAGCGCGTCTTCGTCGTCGACAACGGCATCGCCCGCGGCCGCCTCATCACCACCGGAGCCCGCACCGAAGGCCGCGTCGAAGTCCTCAGCGGCCTCCAGCCCGGGGAAGCCGTCGTCTCCCCCGCCCCCACGAATCTGGCCGACGGCGGCAAGGTCGAGGTACGCCCGTGAGCGAGACACCCAAGTACGGTCTGGCCGGCCGCCTGGCCCACGGCTGGATCAACTCCAAACTGACGCCGCTCCTCATCGGAGCCTCGCTCCTGATGGGCGTCTTCTCCGTCATCATGCTGCCGCGCGAAGAGGAGCCCCAGATCATCGTCCCCATGATCGACGTCATGGTGGGCATGCCCGGAGCCAGTGCCCGCGAAGTGGAAGAGCGCGTCACCAAGCCCATGGAGAAACTGCTGTGGGAGATCCCCGGAGTCGAGTACATCTACTCCACCTCCTCCACCGGCATGTCCATGGCGATCGTGCGCTTCAAAGTGGGCGAGGACGAAGAGAAAAGCATCGTCAAGCTCAACCAGAAGATGCACTCGAACTACGACCTCATCCCGGCCGGAGCCACGCAACCCCTGGTCAAGCCGCGCTCCATCGACGACGTCCCCATCCTGGCCCTGACCCTCCACTCCGCCCGCTACAACGACTTCGAATTGCGGCGCGTCGCCGCCCAGGTTCACGACACCATCAAACAGGTCAGTGACGTCAGCGAAGTGACGATGCTCGGCGGCCAGCGCCGCGCCCTCAAGGTCACCCTCGACGCAAACCGCCTCTCCGGCTTCAACCTGTCTCCGCTGCAGGTGCTGGGCGCCATCGGCCAGTCCAACCAGAAACTGCCCGCCGGCCAGGCCGCCCAGGCCAACCGGGAGACCATCCTCGAAGCCGGAGCCTGGCTCAGGAACGCCCAGGACGCCGCCTCGCTGGTAGTCGCGGTCGCCAACGGCCGGCCCGTCTACCTGCGCGACGTCGCCACCGTGGAAGACACCGGCGAGGACCCCACCCAGTACGTCCAGTTCGCCTCAGCCGGCAAGTTCGAGCCCGCCGTCACCCTCTCCATCGCCAAGCGCAAGGGGATGAACGCCATCACCGTGGCTGACCATGTCATCGAACGCGTCGACGCCCTGAAAGGCGGCATGATCCCGAACGACGTCAGCGTCACCATCACCCGCAACTACGGCGAGACCGCGGCCGAGAAGTCCAACGAACTGCTCTTCCACATGGGCATTGCCGTCGTCTCGGTCAGCATTCTCATCGCCTTGGTCTTGGGCTTCCGTGAATCCCTCATCGTCTTCACAGCAATCCCGGTCACCCTCGCGCTCACCCTGACCGTCTTCTATCTGTACGGCTACACCCTCAACCGCATCACGCTCTTTGCGCTGATCTTCTCGATAGGCATTCTCGTCGACGACGCCATCGTGGTCGTCGAGAACATCGTCAGGCACACGCACCTGCCCTCGAATAACGGCCGGCCTCTGGCCGAGGTCGCCGTCGAGGCCGTCGACGAAGTCGGCAACCCCACCATCCTGGCCACCCTCACCGTCATCGCCGCCATCCTGCCCATGGCCTTCGTCGGCGGCCTCATGGGCCCCTACATGCGGCCCATCCCCATCGGCTCCACCGCCGCCATGATCTTCTCCATCATCGTGGCGTTCCTGGTCACGCCCTGGGCCGCCGTGCGCCTGCTGAAGACCGGTGAGTCGCACAGCGCGAACGAACCCGAAGACCGCTTCACCGCCTTCTACCGCCACGCAATGGACCGCCTGCTGCACGTGCCCGTCCTGCGCTATGGCTTCCTGCTGATGGTCGTGGTTCTCCTGCTCGGCTCCATGAGTCTCGTCTACTTCGAGTTCGTCAAGGTCAAAATGCTGCCCTTCGACAACAAGAGCGAGTTCCAGGTCATCATCGACATGCCCGAAGGCACGACGCTCGAGGACACCGCCCGCGTCACCCGCCAGTTAGCCGAAGCGACTTTCGCGCAGCCCGAGGTCGTCAACGTCCAGACCTACACCGGCACGGCGTCGCCCTACAACTTCAACGGCCTCGTCCGGCACTACTTCCTGCGCAGCGGCCCCAACATGGCCGACATCCAGGTCAACCTGCTGGGCAAGGGCGACCGCAAGCTCAAGAGCCACGAGATCGCGAAACAGGTCCGCGAGCGCCTGCTGCCCATCGCTCACGCCAACCACGCGCGCATCAAGGTGGCCGAGGTGCCGCCCGGACCTCCGGTCCTCCAAACCCTCGTCGCCGAAGTCTACGGACCCACGGCCGCCGGACGCGACCGCCTCGCCGCCGGCATCCTCAACATCTTCGACAAGACCCCCGGCGTCGTCGATGCCGACTGGTATGTCGAAGACCCTCAGCCCAAACAAATCTGGCAGGTGGATCGCGAAAAAGCCGCCCTCAACGGAGTCTCCACCGCCGACATCGCCCAGACCCTGCGCCTGGCCTCCGCCGGCATGTCCGCCGGCCTCCTGCACGTCGACTCCGCCAAGGAAGACATCCCCATCACCCTGCGGCTCGACCGCGCCACCCGCAGCGACTTCGACCGCCTCCGCAGCCTCAAAGTCGCGGGCCGCACCGGCAACCTGGTCGCGCTTTCTGAGTTGGTGCGAGTCGAGAACACCACCAGCGAGCGCAGCATCTATCACAAGAACCTGATGCCCGTCACTTACGTCACCGCCGACGTGGCCGGCATCATGGAGAGCCCGGTCTACGCTATCCTCAACCTCGGGCCGAAGATCGCCAAACTGCCCGTCGACGGCGGCTACGAGATCCAGCAGTACACCGCCCACCAGCCCTTCGAAGATTCGAAGTACTCCATGAAGTGGGACGGAGAGTGGCACATCACCTACGAGGTCTTCCGCGATCTCGGCCTGGCCTTCGCCGCTGTCCTGGTGCTCATTTACGTGCTGGTTGTGGGTTGGTTCCAGAGCTTCCTGACGCCGCTCATCATCATGGCCGCCATCCCGTTCTCGCTGGTGGGCATCCTGCCGGCCCATGGCCTGATGAACGCCTTCTTCACGGCCACCTCGATGATCGGCTTCATCGCCGGAGCCGGCATCGTCGTCCGCAACAGCATCATCCTCGTCGACTTTGTGGAACTGCGGTTGAAAGAGGGCATGCCCCTGGATAAGGCGGTGATCGACGCCGGAGCCGTACGCTTCCGCCCCATGATGCTCACCGCCGCGGCCGTGGTCGTGGGCAGCATCGTCATCCTGTTCGACCCCATCTTCCAGGGCCTGGCCATCGCGCTGATGGCCGGAGAAATCGCCTCGCTGACGCTGTCCCGCGTCACCGTCCCCATCGTCTATTTCATCGCCAACCGGAGGAGACAATCCGTATGACCGTCGACCGCTATCTGCGCATGATTGCCGGCTTTTTCGTGATGCTCAGCGTCGCGCTGGGCGTCTGGCACGACCCGCGCTGGTTCTACTTCACGGGCTTTGTGGGCCTGAACTTATTCCAGAGCGCTTTCACCAACTGGTGCCCCATGATTACCATCCTGCGCAAGCTCGGCGTGAAGGGCTAACTTGACCCTAGCGGCTGAACAGGCTCGACAACAGGCCCGCGGGCTTGGCCGGCGGCGCATTCACATCGCCCGCCAGGGCGGCGGCGAACTCCGAGAACGCCTTGCCCAACCGCGTATTCGGGGCCACAAACCGGCCCTCGGTTTGAGCCTTCCGGATGCTCGGGTAGTCGTTGGGCAGTCTCTTCAGAACCTGAATGCCCAGGATCTTCGCAATCTCGGCCGACGAAGGATCGCTCGTCTGCCAGCGGTTCACCAGCAGGCCGAAACGGTGATCTGGTACGCCCCAGCGGGTCAACTCTTCGCCTCTCTGCTGCGTCAGCCGCAGCGAGGGCACTTCCGTCGTGCAGACCAGGTACACCTTGCGCGAACGCCGCACCAGCTCGATCGAGGCCGGATTCACCAGCTCCGGCAGGTCCACCAGAATCGTGTCGTACAGGCCGCGCACGAAGTTCAGCAGTTGGAAGTATTGCGGCCAGCTCGGCTGCCGCGAATCCAGCGAGCGCGAGGAGAGCAGAAAATCCACGCCCTCGAACGTGACGGTGGAGGCCCGCAGTTTGAACTGGTCGATCTCGTCCGTGGAACCCAGCAGGGTCTGGATCGAACTGCTCAACTTGACGTCCAGCAGGATGCTGAGGATGCTGCTGCGCAGGTCCGCATCAATCACCAGCACTCGCTTCTTCTGATCGCGTGCCAGCGCCAGCGCCGTATTCAGCACCACCGTCGAGGCGCCGCTGCCTGCTTTCGAAGGCAGAAAACTGAAGAGATACTCTTCTGGCCCACCCTTCAGGCTGACCAGAGAACAGTGGATGGCCTCGCTCAGCTCTTCCGTAGTGAACGATTCTCCCAGCACTGTGGTGAACCCTGCATCCCTTGCCGGCTGCATCATCGCCGGCGCGCAGCCAACCCCAATCACCGGCATGCCCGCATCGATCCCCTTGATCGTCGAGCAGCAATGCAGGGCCAGCTCGCCGCTGCCCACGTCAATCAGGATCACCTCGGGCGCCGAGGCGTGCACGATTCTCGTCAGTTCGTAAGGGGCGGGGACACTCGGGTACTCCCTCACCAGTTGCAACAACCGGGTGTCGGCAGCCAAAGCTCGAATGTACGGCGAGCGCTCCGGGCTGGCCTGAATGATGACTGTGGTGAACATCTGACGCTCCGGGGATACTTTCCCGCTCTATCCCTATATCGGCGGTTCCCGCCAGAGACTTTGCATCAGAATTCGGATATGTTCGTCCTACACTCGACAGTCAAGTCCAACACCCGCTGCCGCCGCTCTTCCGATAGCCCCTCTCTTCGCCCGGCGATCGCGTACTCCTCCACCGCTTCCTCCCATCGCCCGGCCCGCTGCAGGACATACCCCAGCAGAATATGCGGCTCCGCCCACGCCTCATCCAATCGTGTCGCCTCGTGGCACCAGGTCTCCACCGCCCGGAAGTCCTTAAATGCATAAGCCAGCCACGCCAGCCGCAGCGTCACCGCGGCCGTTTCCCGGTCTCGCGCCACCTGCTCCTCCAGGTACGCATAGGCGACATCCAGCCGGTTTTCGCCAATCAACCGCAGCCCGAAGTCTTCCGGCAACGCCCACGAGACGGACGTGAAGTCCTTACTCAAACAGATCAGGCAGACCGCCTCCGCCTCCGGCCGTGGCATCTGGCACATGCAACAGATTTTCATGTGGGGCAAATCACCCATTCAGGAAAGGTAACAGAATCAGCAAGTTGTATAAACACTGAGAATTCAACGAATCTAGACTTTGGTGTCTGAATTGCATCCGCATAGACAAGGACCAAATGGACTCCGCTCTGGCTCTTCATCGTTTTCACTTCGCGTTTACCATCACGTTTCACTACCTCTTCGTCCAGCTCACGCTAGGCCTGGCTCTTCTGATCTTCATCCTCAAGACGATGGCCCTCCGCACGGGCAACGAACACTATAACGATACCGCCCGCTTCTGGGCCAAGATCTTCGCCGTCAACTTCGCTCTCGGCGTCGTCACCGGCATCCCCATGGAATTCCAGTTCGGCACGAACTGGTCGCGCTTCTCCAAAGCCGCGGGAGGCGTCATCGGCCACACCCTCGGCATGGAGGGCCTGTACTCATTTTTCCTGGAAAGCAGCTTTTTGGGCCTGTTAATCTTCGGTGAGAAGATCATGGGCCGCGTCGGCCACTGGTTCTCCGCCCTGGCCGTCTGGGTCGGCAGTTGGCTCTCCGGCTACCTCATCGTGGCCACCGATGCCTGGATGCAGCGCCCCGTCGGCTATGAACTCGGCCCCCACGGCGAGATCATTCTTAACAGTTGGAGCGCCCTGATTTTCAACGACTGGGCCGCCTGGCAGTTCATGCATACCATCCTGGGCGGCGTCGTCACCGGCTGCTTCGCCATGGCCAGCCTCGGCGCGTTCTACCTGCTCATGGGCAAACACCAGGACTATGGCCGAACGTTCCTGCGCGTCTCCGTCACCACGGGGCTCCTGGCCACGCTACTGGTCGCCTTCCCCACCGGTGACCAGCAGGGTGCTCTTGTCGCCCGCCATCAGGGACCCACGCTGGCCGCCATGGAAGGCCACTTTGAAACCGGACCCGCCGCGCCAATGGCCATCCTGGGCCAGCCCGACGTCGAACAACGCCGCCTCGACAACCCCTTTGTCCTGCCCGGCGTCCTCAGCATGATCGTTCACAAGCGCTGGGATGCCGAAGTGCGCGGCCTCGACGCCTTCCCTAAAGAGAACTGGCCGGACAACATCCCCCTGCTCTTCTACTCGTTCCACATCATGGTGGGCCTCGGCACCATCTTCATCGCCATCATGGGGCTCTCCGCCCTGCAGTTGTGGCGCGGCAAGCTCTTTACCTTCAAACCCCTGCTCTGGGCGCTGCTGCTGGCCATGCCGCTTCCTTACGTGGCCAACACCGCCGGCTGGATGACTGCCGAAGTCGGCCGCCAACCCTGGCTCATCTACGGCCTCATGCGGACCACCGCCGGCTTCTCCAACCGCGTCTCCAGCGGCAATGCCATGTTCACTTTGTTCGGCTTCATGGGCATCTATTCCGTCCTGCTCATGCTCGGTCTGTTTCTCATCTGGCGTGAAATCGAGCACGGCCCCGGCTCCGCTCCGGCTGCCCACTAAAGGAGATTCCAGAAACCATGCTACCTGTCATCTGGTTTTGCATCGTCGCCGTCATGGTCGCCATGTATGTGGTGCTCGATGGCTTTGACCTCGGCGCCGGCATTGTCCATCTCGGCGTGGCCCGCACAGATCGCGAACGCCGCGCCGTCATCAAGTCCATCGGACCCGTGTGGGACGGCAACGAAGTCTGGTTGCTCGCCGGCGGCGGAGCGCTCTACTTCGCCTTCCCCGCCCTCTACGCCTCCTCCTTCAGCGGCTTCTACCTGCCGCTCATGATGGTGCTGTGGCTGCTCATCCTGCGCGGCATCTCCGTGGAATTCCGCAACCACATCGACAACCCGGTGTGGAAGCCGCTCTGGGATACCGTCTTCTGCTTCTCCAGCGGACTGCTCGCCATCTTCTTCGGGGTCGCCCTCGGCAACGTCGTGCGCGGCGTGCCGTTGGACGCCTCCGGCGAGTTCTTCCTGCCCCTGTGGACGGATTGGCTGCCCGGCCCGAATCCCGGCATCCTCGACTGGTACACCATCCTGGTGGGCCTTTTCGCCTTCTTTACCCTCACCCAGCACGGTGCCCTCTGGGTCGCCTATAAGACCGAGAACGGGGTGCGCACACGCGCCCGCCGCATCGCCCGCCTGTCCTGGTTCGCCGTCGCCGCCTTCACCGTGCTCGTCACCGTGGTCAGCTTCCGCATCCAGCCCCAACTCAGCCGCAGCTTCGCCGCCATGCCGGTGGGTTTCGTCTTCCCGCTGCTGGCGCTGGCCGGCCTCACCGGAGCCTTCCTCTTCTGGAGCCGCCAGGAAGACCTCAAGGCCTTCGTCAGTTCAGCAGTCTTCGTCATCGGCATGCTCACCAGCGTCGTGTTCGGAGTTTTCCCTTATGTTCTACCCGCCAACACCGACCCGGCCCTGAGCCTCACCATCCACAACGCCAGCGCGCCCGCCTACGGCCTGCGCATTGGCCTCATCTGGTTCGCGCCGGGCATGGCCCTGGCCGCTTCCTATTCCGTCTTCCTCTACCGGAAGTTCGCCGGAAAAGTGCAGCTCGAGGAAGGCGGCTACTGAGACGGTAGAATGGGCGGTATGACCAGATTTTCACGCTGGGCGGCCATCGGTCTCGCGGCCGCCTCCTGCTTTGGCCAGACACCGAAGAAGACCACTGCTCCGGCGAAACCGGCCACGGCCGTGAAACCTGCGGCGCCGCCCACTTTCGACAAACCCAAGTTCGAAGCTTTCGTGCGGCATCTCCTACTCTGGGGACCCCAGATCAGCGTCGCCGTGGCCGATCCCCAGCCCTCCGAAATGCCCGGCTTCCGCCAGGTCAAGGTCACCGGCAGCTACCAGAAGGTGTCGCTCGACGAGATGTTCTACGTCAGCGAGGACGGTCAGAAGATCGTCCGCGGTACGCTCTACCAGTTGGGCAAGAGCCCCTTCTCCGCAGAACTCGCCAAGCTGAAAACTGACCTCCAACCGTCCATCGGCACACCCGGAGCCCCCGTCGTCCTTGTGCTCTTCAGCGACTTCCAGTGCAACTTCTGCCGCGAAGAAGCCAAGCAACTGCGCGCCAACCTCATCAAGACCTACCCCAAGGAAGTCCGCCTCTATTTCAAGGACTTCCCCATCGAGCAGCTTCATCCCTGGGCCAAACCCGCCGCCATCGCCGGCCGCTGCATCTTCCGCCAGAACCCCGCCTCTTTCTGGGACTATCACGATTGGATCTTCGACAAGCAGGCTGAAATCACCCCCGAAACCCTGAAGACCAAGGTGACTGAGTGGATGAAGGACAAGGAGCTCGACGCCGGCGCCTTCGGGGCCTGCTTCGACAACAAATCCACGCTCCCCGAAGTGGAAGCCAGCATGGCCGAGGCCCGCGGCCTGCGTGTCAGTTCCACTCCCACGATGTTCGTCAACGGACGCATGCTGCCCGGCAGCCTCCCGTTCCAGCAGCTCAAGGGCATCATCGATTTCGAGTTGGAATACGCCAAGACTACCGGTGAGGGCGGCGAGAAGTGCTGCGAACTCACCCTGCCCATCCCCGGGAAAAAATAGACAGCGAAAGTAGTAACCGATGACCAGACAGCGACTGTTCCTCTTCAGCCTGGCCGCCTCCGCCGCCATCATCCTTCAAGCCCGGTCCGTTCCCGAAAAGGGGCGCATCAGCGCGGACCACTACCAGCAGACGGTGAAATACCTCGCCTCCGACGGGCTGAAGGGCCGCGGCACCGGCACGCCCCAGCTAAAGAAGGCGGCCGCCTACATCGCCGGCCAATTCAAGGCCCTGGGCATTCCACCCGCCGCCGGATCCAGTTACTACCAGACCTTTGAGGTCACCACCAACGCCAAGCTCGGCAAGGGCAACGAGCTGTCGTTTACCAATGGCAGCGGCAAAAAACAGGCGGTCGGCCTCGGCCAGGACTTCAATCCCTTCAACTTCTCCGGCAACGCCAAGGTCAGCGGCCCCGTTGTCTTCGCCGGCTACGGCATCACCGCGCCGGAGTACGACTACGACGACTACGCCGGCCTCGACGTGAAGGGCAAGATCGTCCTCGTCCTACGCCACGAACCGCAGGAGTTCGACGAGAAGAGCAAGTTCGCCGGCAAAGTGTACACGTCGCATGAACAGAAGCAGACCAAGGCGGTCAACGCCAAGTTCCACGGCGCCAAGGCCGTCCTGTTCGTCAACGACATGTCGAACCATCCGGTCGACACGGACACGGTCGACAAGTTCTCCAACCACGTCGGCCCCAATTCACCGGATATCCCCTTTGTCCAGGTCAAGGCCGAGCTCGCCAGCCAGTGGCTGCACCCCACCGGAAAGAACCTGAAAGATTGGATCGAGTCGGTCGACAAGACGATGAAGCCGTCGTCGTTTGAAATTCCCGGCCTGAATGTCGACCTGCAGGTGAATGTTCTGCGCGAAGTGCGCCAGGTGCCGAACGTGGTCGCCTACCTCAAGGGCGAGACCGACGAGTACGTCATCCTCGGCGCCCACTTCGACCATCTGGGCATGGGCGAGCAGAGCTCCATGGCGCCCGACCTCGCCGGCAAAGCCATCCATCACGGCGCCGACGACAACGCCTCCGGCTCCGCCGGCCTGCTGGAACTGGCCGACTACTTCGCCGCCCAGCCCAAGCGTAAGCGCGGCATCCTGTTCCTCGCGTTCTCGGCGGAGGAGCTCGGCCTCATCGGTTCGTCCTACTATGTGAACCACCCCATCCTCCCCCTGGAGAAGGCGGTGGCCATGATCAATATGGATATGATTGGCCGCATCAAGGACGGCAAGGTCTTCGTGGGCGGCACCGGCACGGGCTCCACCCTCTCGGCTGTTCTCGATTCCGTGAAGGCGGCCCATCCCAAGCTCAAACTCGATCTGTCGGAGCAGGGCGGCTACGGCTCCAGCGACCATTTCTCCTTTACCATCAAGCAGGTGCCGGTGCTATTCTTCTTCTCCGGCCTGCACGCGGACTACCACAAGCCCAGCGACACCTGGGACAAAATCGACCACCAGAGCGCAGCCGACCTGGTCAACCTCGTGGCCGAAGTGACCGTGAAATTGCAGGACGCGCCCCAGCGCCCGGCCTACGTGAAGGTCTCCGCGCCCGCGCCGCAAGCCACGGCCAGCGCCTCGGCCAGCGGCGGCGGCGGAGCGTGGTTCGGCAGCATCCCCGACATGGGCGAAACCAAGGGCGGCTTCAAGCTCTCCGATGTCACCAAGGGCTCGCCCGCCGATGTCGCAGGCCTCAGAGGCGGCGACCTGATCACCGAATTCGACGGCAAGCCGATCTCGAATCTGATGGATTTTACATACGCCTTACGCTCTAAGAAACCAGGCGACGTCGTACCGTTGAAGTACAAACGGGACGGCAAGGAACTGGAAACGAAGGCCACTCTGAAATCCCGCAGTCAAATGCGTTAAACGCCTAAGTAATTTCGATGTCGCTGCCGATAAGAGAAGTACGCATGGAAGAGGCGAAACTACCAGCCGGCCAAGTGTGGGATCTGCCGCCCGTCATCCTTCACCCATTCTCCGATCCGGGCGGGCCGGATAAGCTTGTCGAGAGTTCCCGAGCGCACCTGATGTTGCAGGGCATGCTCCCCACGGGAGAGCTGTCTTCGGACGAGATCCTGCAGCGTTTGCTCTCCGGACGCTTGTGCGAGCTGCGCATGCTGTATTACGTCGGCAAGGATCTCGAACGCTGGTTGGAACAGTGTGCTGAACTCGTGGCTCGCGACAGCGTGCTGAAAGAGGCCGGCATTACGGCGGCAGCTTTCACCCAACTGCTCATCGACAGCCCGCCCGGGGATGTCCGTGAGAAGCTGACGAAGTGGGGTGTTGCGGACTACAAGGCGATCTTCAGCCGCGCCCTGGGCCTCAACGCCATCTTCAACAAGGCGCCAGACCAGGAATGGCTGGCTCCGCACTTCATCCAGTATTACTACCGCTACGCGGATCAGTTGTTCCAGTGCCGTCAGGGCATGGAACCCTTCAAGACGTTGTCTCCCTGGAACTTCCGCTTTGAGCTCTTTGCCTCGGGTGAGTACTCCCGCATGCTTGAGCGCGAATGGGAAGAGATCTAGTCCGAAATTCAACTGGAATGGCGCCAACCGGGTCGGCCGCCCGATAGAATGGCTACATGCGGTTTGCGCCCTTCCTGCTGACTCGTCAGAAACTCCCCAGCCACGTCCTCTCCGACATCCCAGGCACCGTGCGTTTCGAGTTGCAGAACTCCGGTTTCGCGCAGCGCGTGGGCCCCGGTGCCTCTGTCGCCATCGGAGTCGGCAGCCGCGGCATCGCCAATATCGACATCATCGTCCGCACGGTGGTCGAGTGGTGGAAGGAACAAGGCGCCAAACCCTTCATCTTCCCGGCCATGGGCAGCCACGGAGCGGCTACCGCCACCGGGCAGGCCGAAGTGCTCGCCAAGTACGGCATCACCGAAACGAACATGGGCTGCCCCATCCGCAGCGCTCTCAATGTGGTCAACCTCGGGACGACACCGGAAGGCATCGACGTCGTCATGGACAGGCTCGCCTTTCAGTCCGGCGCCGTCATGATGTGCAGCCGCGTCAAATGGCATACCGACTTTGAAGGCAAGCTCGAGAGTGGTCTCTTCAAGATGATGGCGATCGGCCTCGGCAAATTCGCCGGAGCCCAGCGCTACCACACCCATGGCTACCGCCTCGGACTGGAGGCCGTGATCCGCAGCGTCGGCCGCCAGGTGATCGCCTCCGGCAAAATCCTGGGCGGCCTGGCGATTCTCGAGGATGGCAACCACGAGACCGGCCACGTCGAGGCCGTGCCGGCCTCGACGATGGAACAGCGCGAAGAGGAGCTCCTGGTCCAGGTGAAGAGCTGGATGCCGCGCATTCCGCTCCAGGATCTCGACCTGCTCATCGTGAATCAACTGGGGAAGAACATCTCCGGCGCCGGAATGGATCCCAAGGTGATCAACCGGACCGTCTACGGTGACTACAACCCCTGGCCATACGCGCCCCGGGTCGGCCGGGTCTTCCTGCGCGAGATCCACCCCATGAGCTACGGCAATGCCGTGGGCCTGGGCATGAGCGATATCGCCAACAGCCGTGTGATCAAAGGGATGAAGAAGAAGCCGACCTATGTGAATGGCTTGACGTCCGGCGCCATGGCGTCCATCCGCATCCCTGTCCATTTCCCCACGGATCGCGAATGCCTGAAGCAGATCTGGCGGACCGTGGGCGTGATGGAGCCGTCGCAACTGAAGATCGGCTGGATCCGTAACTCTCAGGATTTGACGGTGATGGCCTTCACGGAGAATTTGAGGGGGGAACTGGAAGCGAATCCGATGGTGGAGATTCTGGAGCAGCCCAGGGAACTGGAATTTGACGGAAAAGGCGACCTGATCAACTGGCTGGCCTGAAAAGGGCCCTGACAAGCAAAGAGGGCGCCACCCACAGGCGCCCTCCCAATTTCGTTTTTGATTCCTGCGATGCCGGGCCGGTTAGCCCTGCGTGGCGGAACTGGTCATCACGTTGTTGACTTTGCCGAAGATGGTCTTGATGCTGTCGGCGACGCCAGGGACAATTGCCCCGGCCGCGACGGCGACGAAACCAGCCATCAGCGCGTATTCGATAAGGTCTTGACCGCGAGTGTCTTTCCAGACCCGAAGCCGAAGTGCGATTTGTAGCAAGCGATTCATGATCTCTAATCCTCTCCTTTGTCCTTCTCCGTGCTTTCACACGGTTGGGATAGCCTTACAATAACAGCCGTGACTGGACCTTAAAATAAGTTTACCTACTCAGTTAGAGAGGCAGGAACTACTGATCAACTGGCCTCAGGGACTGACAAAGGTATTAAGATGACTTACAAACTCGCCATCCGGAATTCAAACCAAGCAGGCGATAGCCAAAGAGGGCAGCCAAGCTGCCCTCCATGGGATAATGAGATGTTGAGCGCACGCGACTGGGCTTAGCCCTGGGTCGCGGAACTGGTCATCACGTTGTTGACCTTACCGAAAATGGTCTTGATGCTGCTCGCCACGCCGGGGACGATGGCGCCAGCGGCAACGGCCACGAAGCCGGCCATCAAGGCGTACTCAATGAGGTCCTGGCCTCGGGTGTCCTTCATGATCCGCAGCTTCCAGATGAGCATGTTAAGTTTCTTCATTGTGATCTCCTCTCCCTTGCAAACGATTTGTCTTGTCGTTGCTAGACCCACAGTAACAGTACCTCCCGGCTACACAAATCCAACGAAGTACCTAATTCTCAACTTAGATTCAACCAAGGGTTCTGTAGGAGATGCTGCAAGCCTGAGGAGTATATGGGGCTGAGGCCGAGGCGAATAAACCCTCTCCTCATCCTATAGGTCCATTCTTTTCCGGTCGATACATGACTCAGGCGAATCCCTTGGCACCTTCCCAAAACAGAGCGCGGTACCTCCTCCTGGCGGGGTACCTGTACTGTGGCGCGGCTAGTTTGGGGGCTCCGATTTTATCCGATGAGGTCTTCAGTTTAAGTACTTCTGTACTGCGCCTTCCGGCATTGCTGGCCTCTTTGCGCCTCGACGTTCATCCTCCGCTCTACTATCTCCTTCTGCATCTATGGCTTACGGTGGCACCCGCGAATGAGGCAAGTCTGCGGGTGTTTTCCGCGCTGGGTTTGGGGCTGGCGGCGTGGTTTTTCTGGCGATTCCTCGCGGAAGCCGATTCGCCCGGCGTCGCCTGGACCGGAACGGCCTTGCTGCTGGCCAATCCGCTGGTCCTGCTGCTGGCCGGCTATGGCCGTATGTACACGCTGGAGGCTGCGGTGTGCGCCGCATCCTTATGGTGCGGCTGGCGGGTGCTGAGCCGCCCAGTCGCCTCCCGCGGGGCCGAATTGGCCTTACTAGCCAGCACCGCAGCCGGGCTGTTGACCCACAACTGGTTTGTTTTCTTCCTGCTGGGGCTGGGTGTGACGATGCTGGCGCAGTTCGGCTGGCGGGCTTTCCGGCTGGCGGTGCCGGTGCTGGGCGGCGGATTCCTCTATTTAGCGCTGTGGGGCGACGCGGCGCTGGCCCAGATCGGCTCTACCGGCGAGCAACTGGCGTGGCTGAAGCGGCCCGGCTGGACCGCGCCGCTGGAGGTTCTGGCGGCTCATCTTTGGCTGGTGGCGGCGGTGGCTCCGGTGCTGCTGATTGCCGTCGCGTTGAAGGGGGCGAAGCCGCGCACGTCCGGCGCCTGGTGGCCACCGGCTCTCGGGGCTCTGGTTTCGATCCTTGTGCCGCTGGTCATCTCTCAATGGAAGCCCCTTTATAATTCGCGGTTTACGGTGGTCGCGGCGCCCTTTCTGGCCTGGGCCCTGGCCGGATTTCTTTCGCGAGCCGGGGTTTTGACGGTGCCGGTGCTCACCTTGGCCGCCTGCCTATGGACGACCCTCGATGCCCGGAACGTGTCGCCCTGCAACAGCCGGGCGGCGGCGGAGGCTCTGGCGCGGCAGGTCCAGGCTGGCGATACGGTCGTGTTCTGCCGGCTGTCCCGGCAGCCTGTGGAGTGGTACTGGCACGGCGCCGCCGGACGGCGGACCAGTTTCCCAGCCTCGATCGACGTTCATCCCGGCTACGAAGGAACACCTAGAGGACCTGAGCTGGAGACTGAGGCGGCGCGGCTCCTGGCTCAGGCGCCCGGCCGGGTTGTCGTGGTGGTGGACTCAACGAGTCCAGCGTCGCGGGTGCTGCTGACGGCGTTGCAGCGCGACTTCCGGCCGGTCGAGCCGGCGTGCCTCGCCTGCGAGTCGGCCGGGAAGCATTACTTCAATCGGATCCAGGTCTTTGAGCGGCGGCCTTAAGTTTGCGAAGCTGGTTGATTGGCCGCTCAACGCACTGCTGCTGCCCGTAGGCGCAAACGGGCTCGTCCTGTCCGGATCCAGACCAACATTTCCATCACGCCTGACTGGCGGGTCGTGTTTGTCCTGGCCCTGGTCCTGACATTGGCCGGGTGGTGGTTCTGGCGGCACTACACGGTGACGCTGCAAAGCCCGGCGACCCTGCACTGGCAATCGCCGATCATTGTCGCCAAGCGGATCACCTCAGGCGGCGCAATCGAGGCCCAGGCGGACCAGAACGGCAAGGGGCTGACGGCGTGGCAGGAGTACGCCTGCCGGAAGTTCGGTCCGGATTGCCGGCTGGCTCTGGCCATCCAGCGGGCCGAGAACCCGCAGGGGAAGTGCGAGATCTACCACTACAATACCGACGGGTCGTTGGACTGGGGGTACTTCCAGATCAACACGGTGCACCTGCAGCGGCCAGGGCTGAACCTGCGGGACCTGCTAGACTGCCAGGCCAATATCGACTTCGCGTACCAGCTCTATAAGGAGCATGGCGGGTTCTCGCCCTGGAGTACTTATAAGAACGGGCGATACCGGCTGTTTATGAAGTAGGCTGCTGGAGCCCTACGTTTAGGTGCCCGCTTACTGACGTGCGCGGCTCAATATGACGGGCGCGGCTCAATGCGACGGCTCCTTAAGGGAGGATCGCCATGCGGCGGGCTACCTTGGCTAGAATCTCTACTGCCTGGTCGAGATGGGCCGTGGTGTGGCCGGCTGTGACGATCGCCCGGATGCGGGCTTTGCCTTTTGGTACTGTGGGGAAACCAATTCCGGTCGCCCAGAGGCCTTCCTCGAAGAGCGCGGCCGAGAAGGCGTGCGCCATCTTGGCTTCGCCGACCTGGATGGGGGTGATGGGCGTCTCGCTGACTCCGGTGTCGAAGCCTTTGTCCTTCAAGGCGGCTTTGAAGTAGCGGGTGTTGTCCCACAGCTTCTCGATGCGCTCGGGCTCCTCTACTAAGAGGTCGAAGGCGGCGTTGCAGGCGGCGGTGACGGCCGGCGGATGCGAGGTGGAGAAGAGGAACGGGCGGGCGCGGTGGTAGAGGAACTCAATGAGGTCCTTACTGCCGCAGACGTAGCCGCCGAGGACTCCGATGGCTTTCGAGAGCGTGCCGACCTGGACGTGGACGCGGCCGTGGAGGTTGAAGTGATCGACGGTGCCGCGGCCGTTGCGGCCCAGGACTCCGGAGGAGTGGGCGTCGTCGACCATCATGATGGCTCCGTGGGCTTCGGCGGCCTCGGTGAGCTGGTCGAGCGGGCCGATGTCGCCGTCCATGGAGAAGACGCCGTCGGTGATGAGGAGTTTGCGGCCGGGTTCGTCCTTGAGTGCGGCGAGTTTCTCGATGGCGTGGGCTACGTCGCGGTGGCGGAAGACGTGGATCTTGGCGCGGGAGAGGCGGCAGCCGTCGATGATGGAGGCGTGGTTCAGCTCGTCGCTGATGATGTGGTCTTCGGGGCTGAGGATGGCGCTGACGGTGCCGGCGTTGGCGGCAAAGCCGCTCTGGAAGACGACGCAGGCCTCGGTGTGCTTGAACGCGGCGATCTTGCGTTCGAGCGCCATGTGCATGTCGAGGGTGCCGGTGATGGTGCGGACGGCTCCGGTGCCGGCGCCGTACTTGCGGACCGCCTCGAGGGCAGCCTCCTTCAGCTTGGGGTGGTTGGCCAGGCCGAGGTAGTTGTTGGAGGCGAGGTTGATGACCTCGCGGCCATCGGCGTGGCTGACGGCCTCGCAGGCGCTTTCGAGTTCGCGCAGGCGGAAGTAGGATCCGGCGGCTTTCAGTTCGTCTAGTTGTTGGCCCAGGTAGGCCAGGGGATTTGTTGGCATTCGGCTAAGTCTCGGGGTTGTGGTGGGTTGCGGGGGACGCGGGGGACGCGCCGGTACGGGGTTGTACGGGTTGCGACGGCGGGTGGGTTGGGGACTTTCGGTGGCTCCTCCGCTCCCTGACGGTCGCGGCTCCGTTCGCGGTTGGGGCTCCGTTCGCGGTCGCGGCTCCGTTCGCGGTCGTGGTTCGTTGCGCTGCGGGGCGCCTCGCCCTGGCGGGCGTGGCTCGGGGTGGCGCATTCCGGCTTACGGGCATTGGGGGTCTAGTCTTCCCAGCTCATGACGATTTTGACGGCTTCGCCGCGCTCCAACAGGCCGAAGGCGTCCTGGAAGTCCTTGTAACCGCATTGGTGGGTGATGAGCGGCATGAGGTCGAGCTTGTGGTCGAGGAGGAAGCGCTCGCACTGGTACCAGGTCTGGTACATCAGACGGCCGTTGATGCCTCTGACCGTGACCGACTTAAAGATGATCTCTTCGGCCAGGTTGATGCCGACCTCGGTGGACGGGATGCCGAGCATGGCGACGTCGCCTCCGGCGCGGACGATCTTAAAGGCGGTGTGGATGCCAGGGGCGCTGCCGGACATTTCCAGGGCTACGTCGACTCCGATGCCGTCGGGGGTGCGCTCAAGGAGGGCCTTCTCCCAGCCGGGTTCGCGGGGGTCATAGGTGAAGGGCAGGCCGAGTTTCTGGGCCATTTCGCGCTTGTGGGCGTGGGGCTCGACGACGAGGACGGAGAGGGCTCCGGCGGCGTTGGCGATGGCGCAGGCCATGAGGCCGATGGCTCCGGCTCCGATGACGGCGACGGTGCGGCCGTTGACGGGCTGGGCCATGACGGTGTGCATGGCGTTGCCGTAGGGATCGAAGATGGCGGCGACTTCGTGGGGAATGCCGGGCTTGAGGCGCCAGACATTGGACTGCGGCATGGAGATGAAGCGGGCGAAGCAGCCGTCGCGGTCGACGCCGATGATCTTCATGGTGCGGCAGATGTGGCCGAGGCCGGTGCGGCAGAAGAAGCAGTGGCCGCAGCCGATGTGGCCTTCACCAGAGACGAGGTCGCCGGGCTTGAACTCGTCGACGGCTTCGCCGACGCGCTCGACCATACCCATGAATTCGTGGCCCACGACGAGGGGCGGGTGAATGCGGCGCTGGGCCCATTCGTCCCACTGGTAGATGTGGACATCGGTGCCACAAATGCCCGTCTTGAGAACCCGTATCAAGACGTCATTTTTGCCGATCTCGGGGACCGGAACATCCTTAAGAATCATCCCCCGCTCGGCTTGGGGCTTGACGAGAGCGGGCATCATGACGGACGACGAAACAGCCATTTGAACCTAGTATATCGGTTATGATTTATGCGGGTTCCATGTATCACAACCGAATCACTCAATCCTTAGCCCTGCTTACCGTTTTGGGCCTGTCTGTGTGCGCGCAGACCAAGAAAGAGACGGCTCTCGACCGTTATGTCGCGAAGCCGGATCCCGCTTACAAGTGGGAGCTGGTGAAGACGATTCCGGGGCAAGGCGTGACCGCCTACGTCCTAAATGTCACTTCTCAGAACTATCTTACGACTGCCGAAGTGGACAGGACGGAGTGGAAGCACTGGGTGACGGTGTACAAGCCGGAGAAGGTGGAAAGCGACATCGCGCTGCTGGCGATTGGGGGCGGGAGCAACAACAATGCGGCTCCGGACAAGCAGGATGCGTTCCTGGCGGGGATGGCGGCGAAGACGCAGTCAGTGACCGTGGATCTGAAGATGATCCCGAACCAGCCGTTGAGTTTCTTTGGCGAGTCGCGGCGGCGGACGGAGGACGCGATTATTGCGTTCACGTGGCAGAAGTTCCTGGAGACGGGCGACGAAAAGTGGCCGCTGCGGCTGCCGATGACGAAGGGCGCCGTGAAGTCGATGGACGCGACGCAGGAGTTCCTGGCGAGCGAGGCGGGCGGCAAGGTGAAGGTTGGCCGGTGGGTGATCACGGGCGGCAGCAAGCGCGGCTGGACGACATGGACGGTGGGCGCGGTGGACAAGCGCGTGATCGCGGTGATGCCGGTGGTGATCGATATGTTGAACATGGAAGCGTCGTTCACGCATCACTGGCGGGTGTACGGCTTCTGGGCGCCGGCGGTGAAGGATTACGTCGAGCACGGAATCATGGAGTGGCAGGGTACGGAGCAGTATAAGAAGCTGCTGGAGATTGAAGAGCCGTACGAGTACCGGGACCGGATGACGATGCCGAAGTACATTGTGAACTCGGCGGGCGACCAGTTCTTCGTGGTGGACTCGTCGCAGTTCTACTGGAATGACCTGAAGGGCGAGAAGTACCTGCGGTATGTGCCGAACACGGACCATGGGGTGACGCGGCGGTCGGATGCGGCGCAGAGCCTGGCGTCGTATTACGAATCGATTGTGAAGAGCTGGAAGCGGCCGGAGTTCGACTGGACCATCTCGAAGGACGGCATCATCACGGTGACGTGCAAGGACAAGCCGAGCGCGGTGAAGCTGTGGAGTGCGTCGAATCCCGAGGCGCGCGATTTCCGGCTGGAGCAGATTGGGCCGGCGTACAAGAGCAAAGACGTGGCGGAAGAGAGTCCGAACAAGTGGGTGGTGAAGCTGGCGAAGCCGGAGCATGGGTATTCGGCCTCGTTTCTGGAGCTGACGTTCCCGACGCCGGGCGGGAGTGAATGGAAGTTCACGACGGGGGTGAAGGTGATGCCGGATGTGTATCCGTTCCCTGCTCCGACTCCGAAGACGCCGAAGGGCGGGGTGTTGCGAAAGAAGTAGGACGCGCTGGCCGGGTTAAGGCCGGGCCGGAGAGAGCAGCCGCCATGCACGGGAGTGCGTGGCGGCTGTTTGTGTTTGAGGGGGGCGGGCCGGACGATGGAATGGGTTTGTTCGCTCGCGGCGAGTGGATTGGGTGGGCCGGGTGGGCTTCCGGCTGGCCTGCAAGAATGGCTTTGTTCCCTCAAAAGTGGTGGATTTCGGGGGACGCGATTTAGCGGAGGAAGCCGTATGACAGCCAATAGAAATTCGTGCTGACCGTCTTGCCCGAGGCATCCTCCAGCGCCAGCCGCACAAAGTAGGTTGTGGACAGCCCTCCAGGGCAGGCAGCGTCAGTACCCGCGTGGACCTGTCCGCCCCCGCGTCCACCACCGCCACCTTTGACCACTTCTCCGTCATATCCAGGTTGTAGACCCAGGCCTTTGCCTTCAGCCCCGCAAACCCTGATACAGCGAATTGACGACAACAATCGAGCCATCGTCGTAACTGTACTGGATGTGCAACGGTTCACAGCCCTTCTTGGCCCCAAGTAACTGCCGCCCGGCCGCAGATACCAGTCATACAAGTGCCAGATCATCGACGGCCAGGCGTTGTTCAGCATCCACTGGATGACTCCCGTCGATTTGTACTTATTGCGCCCGAAGGCTTCGAACATCGCCCGGTGTCCCTCGTAGGCCATCTGGTGATTCCTTCGTGTGCGCGCTCCGGTTCCGGCTGGAATTGGAACGGGAGCGCGGGCGAGGGCTCTGGGGCGATGCGGATTTCAAGGAGCAGGCGATCGGGGGGCCCGGAGGGGATGCCCGATCTCGACGACCTGGTTTGGTGCCGGTCGAAGAGGGATTGTCGCATGCCGATGCGGCGATTTCTGGAGTGGGCGCGGATAAACCGATGAATTGAAAGGGAAGATATTGCGGGTTCCGCGGTGATGGCCCTGGGCATCCGGCGGAAGAACGGCGGAAACCTGTGGGTAGGGAGAAAGTGGATGGGAAGGTGCCGATTCACTTGAACCTGCAGAGCAGGTGAAGTGGAATTGCCCGAAAGCGCCGGCGCCTTCAAGAACAAAGGATTGAGTCACTGATGAATCCACCAGCCGATGGCCAGCAGCTCTGGTCTGTGCCTTCGAGCACATAGGATTGAGACGGGTAACCCATACCCTGGCTGTTGTAGAAGGTTGATGTTTGGGTGATGCCTTCGAGAACAAAGGTCTGAGACTCCGGGTAAGTCCCCGATAGACAACTCCACCGCCCGGTTTGGGTGAGGCCTTCGAGGACAAGGGGCCGCCCCCTTTCCGGGGGACTGGGCTGGAGTCGGAGGCCGGCGGTTCCGCCCCTTGCCCGGCGTGGTTGTCAGGGGTGGGGAGCAATCCAATTACGACACGGGGGGAGCCCGTCGCTGCACTCCGGGACTGGGGTTGTGTGGGCGGCTTCCTCTAGTTTGGCGGCGTTCAGGGGCATAGGGACTCCCGGACGGGCGTGCCTTGTTGCACGGCCGTGGCCCGCTCCGTTGAAAGATGCGCGACTTGGGGTACGGCCCTTTTCGCTGGTTGATTGGAGGCTTGCCATTGCTTCCCCGCTCCTTTTAGTCGCGGCTCCGAAAGCGGCTTCCCTCGCTTTGGCGGCCCGCAGGGCCATCGGGGACTCCTTGCCAGGCGCGGTTCGCAGCGTGGTGGGGAGCCCTCCCTGACGGTCGGGGTTTCGTTGCGGCTTCGTCCGCTTTGGCGGGCCGGCGGGTCTTGGGGGACTCGCTGGCGGCTCGCGCGGTGCTTCGGGTCCGGTTTGGTGCCGGGGCGGCTCGTCCGCTGATAGGACGATTCTCCCGCCTGGACGGCCGCGACTCATCGGGCGGCCGCCTCTGCGTATGGTTGGTGATGCTCAGGGCCCTACCGTCACCAAGGCCGGGGTGGCGGAGGCGGTGAAGCCTTGCGGGGGCGAGATTCGCAGGACCACGCTGCCTGGGGCGACGCCCTGGATGTTCACTTCCCCTCGGGATCCCGGGCCGCTGAACACCACTTGGGCCGGGTTCAGCGTCACAATGCCCGCACGGTCCATGAGCACGTCTACGACTGTGTTCGAGCCGGCTCGCGGGATTGCCGCATAGTCCGTGGAACGCATGCCCAGCGTCAGCAGGGCCGAGGTTCCAATCTTCACGGAGATTGGTGTTCCAGAATAGGGCAGACTCGTCCAGTACAGTTGGGCGGCCCGCAGCCTGACCGCTACGCGGAGTTCCTCATAGCCGGGTGCGGTGAAGACAACCTCCGCGGTGCCGCTGCCCGCCAGAGCCTGGAGGGTCAGGTCAACACCCTCTCCGTTGGAAACGGCCGTCGCGGTGGCGGCGCCCGGCGCCTTGGCGTCCGCGCTGACCAGCAGGAGCGCGGCATCCTGCGAGGCGGCGGTGACCGTCACGCCGGCTGGGACGTAGATCCGGTAAGTGGCCTGCGTGTCCTTGCCCAGGATGGTTTCCGTCGCGCCGCTGGTCGCCAGACGGGGCGCCTTGACGTTGACCGCCAGGGTTTCCGAGCCATCGGGCGAGGGCCCGAAGGCGGCAGGCGGGGTGAGCCGCAATTCGGCGGAACCTGGCGCGACGCCACGCAGCGTTACCTGGGCGCCGCCCGACTGCAGGGATACGCTCGGCGGCGTCACCGTGAAGATATCCGGAGCGCTGCTTTCCAGGCCCAGGGTGAGATCGTCCAGACCGGGGCGGGGCGCGAGTTGCTGGAGGTAGTTCGGCGGGGCCGTGGCGGAGAGAATGCTGCACTGAGTGGACGTGGTGCTGCCTGCCACGAGGGCCCCCTGCGGGGCACAACTCACCCAGGAGCGGGCGATCTGGATGTTGGCCGCAGGGAGGGTGACGTCGTTCGAGGTCCACTGGACGACCGCGTCGCCTACCTCGATGGCCTGGAAGTAAATCAGTTGGGTCTGGTGCTGTCCCGCCGGCACGGCGACACTTACCGACGCCGTCCCTACGGTCGAGACGGAGCGCGATAGCAGCAGCCGGCCCGGTTCCGAACTGGTGAGCTTGACGATCGTTCCATTGGGATTGCTGAAATTCGCGCCGAGGTCGAGTTGCACAGCACCCTGCAGATTCCGGCCGAGCGCATAGCTGGGAATCGTCTGCTGAGGCGATCCGCTGACTGTCACAGAGACCGGATTCGCGATGATCTCCGGAGGACCGTCGAAGACCAGTTTGGTGGTCCCCCGGGCAATGCCCGTGAGCCGCAGGACAGCACTGAGACGGCCATTTGCCGCGACCAGTTCGAACGCGGACGGATCCACTGTGGCCACGGCGGGGTTGGACGATTGGACGTTGAAGCGATAGGGTCCGATGTTCGGGCGGAGCCCAGACGCGTTCAACGAGAACGTATAGTCCGCAATTCCACCCTGGGTGAGCACATTGGAGTAGGTCAGGTTCAAGAACAGGGGTTGTAGCGCGATCTGGAGTTCGAGGACGGTCACTCCCCCGGACTTCAAGAAGACCGAAGCAGTGCCCGACTCGGCCAGCGCATGAATGTAGAGCCTGGAGGCGGGAGTGGAGAGCTCCAGCGATTGCGAGGCTGGAGTGGAGGGGGTCGTGCTGAGCAGCACGCGGGCCGGGTCACTGCTGGTCGCGGTGAGGGCGGGCATACTCGTGATTGAAGCGATGTTGAACTCGCGAAGTTCATTGCGGGCCAGCAGCATCGTAGCCGTCGAGAATGCCGCCGCCGCCGGGTGGACCCGCATCGTGGAGGTGACCGGCGAGACGGCGCCTTCCGCGTCGGATTCGACGATCAAGGTGGCGTCCTGGCCGGCCGGCGGCAGGGTGTAATTGAACGAGGCTTCGGCAGCCTCGGACGTTAATGTGACGCTGCCGGGAGAGAGACGGACAGGACCGCCTTCGCCGCGGAGATTCACCGCGATCCGGAACCCTGGTTGTGGTGTTTGGGTGAGAATGCCGATTCCGGTCTGGCGATCCAACGCCCATGCGGTCACACGCATCGAGCGATCGAAGCCCTGGCTGGCCGAACTGCTGGCAGTTCCGTAGAAGCCGGCGCCCGATGGCAGCAGGACCACCCGGATCTCGCGTTCCTCTCCCGTGGGGAAGCGCAGCCGCACGCGGGTCTCTCCGTCGCTCTTGAGTGCCTGCACCTGGAAGGTGTACTCATCGGAGTTGTTCTGTTTGGGCCCTAGCGACAGCTGAGCGGATCCCGCAATGAGCGCGGAGGGAGAGAGCAGCACGGCGCCCGCATCGCTGGAAATGACCTCGATCACCTGTTGTGGCTCCAAATAACGGAATGTGACCGCGACCTGCAAGTCCTTGCCGACGTACAAGGTCGCAGGCAGATTGGCCTGCAGGGCCGCCGACCTGGGCGCGGCCACTTCGACGTGTACGGAGTCGTTTACGGGCCGCAAGTCGTCGCTGGAAGTCGTGAGCGTCAATTCCGCGGTGCCAGCGGCGAGCCCGAACAGGGTGTAGGACGCGTCGGTTGCATTCACGGGCCGGCTCAACCGGTTGAGTTCCACGACCTTCGGATCGGAGTTCGACAGCTTCAGCATCACGGGCGGCGCACCGGTGCGATAGCCGCTGGCCGTGCTGCCCGATTGGCCCTGGAGCCAGAGCGTCAACTGCGTGGTTTGTGCTCCCGCAGTCAACGAAACGGCCGGGTCGACAACGGCCCCCCCCGTCGGGATGTAACGAAGCACGCCCCACGCGACCACGGCCGGCTCCAGCGTTACTGTGATGGGCGTCTCGCCCTCCGACTCGCTCGAAGTAAGGAGGATCTGTACGGCGCCTTCGCCGGCAAGGGCCTGCGCATAGATGACCGGCTGATAGCCGGACATCGACAATGTGACGCTCTCGGCTCCAGGCTGGTCGCCCGCAAGGGAGAGCAGCAGACGGCCCGGATCCGAACTGCGCGCGGTGAGCGTGCCACGATAGCCCGAAGTCACAGGACGGCCGTTCACTCCGAAGGTGACGGGAATATCTATGTAGAGGTTCCGGCCCAGGCGGAGATCCAGATTGGATGTCATGGGCCGCGGGACGGCGGCGGTGATCGTTGTGTCCGACTGAAGGACGGTGAAGCCATCCACCGTCAACCTCACGGTGGCGTCGCCCGCCTTCAGAACACGCAACTGAAGGGATCCACCATTGTTGACGATCTCAAACACGGAGGGGTCGGAGACCGACCAGTTCAGCACCGGCTGTGGGCCCCCGGCGCGAATGGCCAGGTTAGTGACCCCGATCAGTTGTCCGGTCGCCGGGTCCATGGCGCGGTACACGGCATAGAGGCTGGTCGGCGAAGCCCACGTCGAAATCGGAGTAGACGATGAGAAGGCCGGCACAAACACGCCGGGGTATAGCCTCACCAGGATTGTTTTCGTCGTGAAACCCGGGGCCGCAATGGTGATGGTGGCATCGCCGGAATCGGTCAGCGCCTCGATGGCGATGTTATCTTCCGGAGGAGCAGTAACCTCGTCGAAACTGCGGCCCAGGTATACGAGCCGAACACGCGAAGGGTCGGAGGACCGGTAGGTGACCGGATTGCGGAACAGCGATCGGCCTGGCCTTACGCTGAATGGGATGAGTCCATCCTTGGCAAGAATCAGTTCCGAGGGGCCAACCGTGAAGTCCGTGCCGATGTCGGCCCAGAATCCTTCAGCCTGCCCGCCACGATCCTGCACAGGCCCGCGCTGCGGCAGATCGGTGGAGGTGGTGGATCCGGCCACGCGCGCCAGCGTGCCATTCGTGCCATAAACAGGTCGCACATCCCGGATGCGGTCGTCGCCGGACCCGCCGAAATACGTGAGGTGATGCAATACTCCGGCGCCGTCAAAGACGGCGAACATGCCCTCCTCTCCACCCGCGCTGGCGGGTTGCAGCGCGTGCGTGACCGGAAGGTCGGCGCTGCGTGTCCAGCCCCCGGCATAGAGATCACCGGCCCAATCCATGGTGAGGGCGGTGACCTCATCGACGCCCGAGCCGCCCAGATAAGTTAGCCATCGGGGCTCCGCAGCAGTCAGATTCCACATGCCGGCGAAGCTATCGGTCTCGCCCGCAAATTGGGAAAAGGCGGCGTTGCGAACCGGCAGGTCAGTGGAAGTCGTGGTACCCGCGAAACCGATGTCGATCAGCGTGAAGGGCCGGAGTGCCGAGGGGCTGTTGGGGTCTGTGCTCAATATGGAGGGCGGCGTCGCTATCGCCCGAACGCTATCCGCTCCGTTGCCGCCAACCCGGTAACTGGCCACGGTGATCACTGGCGCGGCGGTATAAACCAGCGGCAAATTGATCTCCGCCAAAAAGCCGTCGGAAGGCCCGGCCAGTCCGGAGGCGGCGGCAAAGGGGAAATCGCGGGAGCGCGTCTCCCCGCCGATCCACACAGAATAGTTCGACCGGACGGCGACGGCATACGCGGCGTCGTCGCCCGAGCCGCCGAGATAGCCGTAGTATCTGGAGCCGGAGAGCGGGCTGACAATGCCGTAAAAGGCATCCCTGCCACCGCCGGGGGACTTTTGGGGGACATCTCCGACGACAACGAAGTCCGGACTGTCGGTCACGCCCGCCATGGCGTGCGTGTATTCGCGTCCGCTGAACGCTGTGACCCTGTCTTCTCCTGAACCGCCGATGTACTGGGTATAGTTGAGAGACGCATAGCCCTGGGATACCATCAAAGTCGCCAGGAAACCATCGCTGGCGCCGCCATTGTATTTGGAGGTGCCGGTAGCGGGAAGGTCCTGCGAGGTGGTGGTTCCGGCGAGGCTGACGTAGCCCAGAGTGGTTTCCAGGGCAATGCCTGCCAGTTCATCGTCTCCTGAACCGCCAAAAATTAGCGTGCCGTAGAAGAACATCCGGGAATTCTGGCTAGAGATGTACTGGCTCGTTCCCCTTATGAAGACGTCGCGGCCTCCACGCCGCGTCGGCTGGTTTGCGGGAAAGGCGATGGACCGTGTGTTACCCGCGACGAAGCCCTCGGCCACCGCGACAATTTCATCGTCGTTCTCGCCGCCGAGGTAAGTGGCCATTTCGATGACGGGGTCGACCACCAGGCGTCTGGCGGGGTCGTAGGCGGCCACTTTGAGCGCGGCGGCGTTCGAGCCTGAGGTCTGGAAATCCCCCGCTATTCTGCGGCGGTCACCCGAAGCAGTTTCCTGATAGATGGCGGGCACCCGCTGGTGGATCCTGGTACCGCCCTCGGAAATCTCCAGGACTCCGTCCGCATTGCCGCTGACACGCGCGGGCGACGCAAACTGGAGGCGTACCCGGGCGGGATCCGCTCCGGGCGCCAGCACCAGATCGTATTCCAGGCGGTCGCCGTCGCCATAGAACGTCACGTCGACGCCGGGGTACACGCCACGCCAGGTGATGCGGTTGTACACCGGGGCGGCCTTTACCCACTTCCGCGGGTCGCTGCCGACGTAGTATGAGATGGAATCGCTGGACGGACCGTCCGCGACCCACTCCGGCCGGCTCGAGCCGGCGAAGGTCATCCGAATCGCCGGACCCGACGGCGGCGAGAACACCACACCCGTGTCCGTAAAGAAGACCTGCTGACCGCGGGCGCGAGCCAGGTAGCGCACGGCGGACTCCGCCTGTCCCCGGTTTTCTTCGAAGCGCACGGAGCCGAGAGCAAACGGCTTCCCGGTAGCGAACATGGGGCGCGCGGCGGCGCAGAGGAAAAGGATAGTCAATAAGCGCGACATTAGATCTCTTTAGCGGACACTCACTACCAGGTCAGAACGAACGGAGGACGCGCCGGCGAAGGCGGCCGGCATGATCAGAGTTACCACCGCATCGCCGCGGCCGACCAGCTCCAGTCCGACATTCCTGCGGCTATCGCCAGGCGCGAACTCCACCGACGGAACCGCCACACGGACAACTTGTGGATTCGACGACTCCAATTGGAGTTTTAGGGGACCGAAGGATGTCCCCAAGGGCAGGCTATTGGAGCTGCGGGTTGCTTCGTCCAGGACGATGGCCACTTGCGCTGTACGGTTCGCCAGGCTGAGGTTCAACGGGGTAGCCGGATCGAACCGGGCCTGCGGATCGGGCAGGTACATGGCGCTGGAGGCGGGCTTGAAGTCCGGCGCATTCAGGCGAACCGTTACGGAGTTTCCAGGACCGGCCGGCTCCATGTATACCGTGCGGCTTTCCTTTCCCGCCAGGGTAACCAACAGTGTACTTGCCGCAGGCGCGCCCGGGCCGCTCGCGGCGGTGCCGAACCGCAGGGGGACGCCTTCCCCGCCGCTCACTGAGATCGAAGTCGGTTGGGGACGGGGGTTGGTGAGGTTGAAGCCCGTCACCAGGTATCGAACCGGACGACCGAGGGAGAGCGAGGAGAACTCGAACAGCCCCACCTCCGCGTCGAGGTTCGCAACGCGGTTGGTGATCTGCGGAGGCGCGTCGATGTGGATTTGGGCGCGTCCCGGAGCAACCGGGAGCAGCCCGACGCCCATATACGAGTCGAGCGTCATCTCGGAGGTGGAGACGCCGACAATATTGCTGTCACTGGAGGAAATCCGGACAGGCAGCCGGACGCCCGGACGGATACTGCCGTTGAACTGGCTGGAGATCCGGCCCAGTCCATCCACGGGTCCGTAGCGCAGGCCGAGGGTCCGGCTGACCAGGGGGCTCAGCTTCAGGGGAGATTCCGGATATTGCAGCTGCAATTCCGCGGGCAGGAACTCCACTTGCTGCTCGGTGGCGGCATAGCCAGGGGCTTCGAGCCGGACACGCACCGTCCCGCCCGGCGCGGCGCTGCTCATGGCCTGCAGATAGATGCTGTTTCCGAGGGGCGCCGTGATGCTGGTCTCTCCCGCGGTGGCACCGTCGCTGGAAATCAGAAGCTGATCCGGTTTCAGGCTCGTTAGGGTTGCGCTGACGCCGGATTGAAAGCCGCCGCCCATCGCCACCACGGAAACCGGAATCTGCAGTTCAGCACTCAAGAACGGAGCAGTGGAGAAGGCCAACTGCCGTTCGAACACGTGCACGCGGAGTGACGATTCGGGCACTTCCACAAAGCCTTCGGGCTGTGTGACGGTGAGTACCGCGTCGCCGGTTGCCTTCACCTGGAAGTTCAGCGGCGCCGAAGCATCCCCCTCGCTCACCAGGGCGTCCGGAGGCACTGGTTGGACGACCGAGGAGTCAGAGGTCCTGGCTCGGACGAATGCCGGATCGGTGCCACCCCGGATGGAGAGTCCGGAGCCCCAGAACACCTTCCCTGAGTCCGGATCGACCAGAGCGGGCAGCAGGTCCAAGGAGAAGTCCTTAGTCGAAAGGGGTTGATTCACGGACAAAACCGGGAGATTCCCGGAGGAGGAGGAGGACGTGCGGGGCCGGACCGCCAGGGTCGGAGGGAAAAGATAGACGAGGATTTCCGCCTTGCGCCCGTCGGTGGTTTCGACCGTCAGGGTCGCGGTACCCTGCGAAGCGAAGCCCTGGACGTAGAAAAGGCTGTTGTAGGAATTCGCGGGGACGGTGAGCTTGGCGGAACCGGGCGCTTTCGCATCGAAAGACAAACGCACGCGGCCGGGGTCGTTGCTGGTGATGGTGCCGCTGATGGGCGCGCCTGAGCTGTTCCAGGGAAGCTGAGCCTGCAGGCCATTGCCTGTCAATACCCGTGTGGCTATCGGGATGGTAGACGGAGTACCCGGCCGGGAGACGATCCGAATCGTGAACTGGGGTTGTGCGGCGGTCAGCCCGGAGACCGGCTGGAGCGAGAGAATTGTCACCCCGGTTCCAGCGCAGGTGAAGGGCGCAATCACCTCGCCGGGACTGGAGAGTTCACCCTTCTCGGTCACCTCGCAGATACCGGGCGGGTCCATCCTGGTCAGCACCTTGAGCGGTGTCGAGGAGAAGATCCTGCCGACCGGCAGCACGACCACCAGTCCCTCATCGTAGGCGCCGAACCGAAAATAGGCTGAGTCCGTCGCCGGCTGGCCGTCGCGCTGCGTCACATGGATCTCGCCAGCGGGCGGAACCAGGACCGCTTCGACGATGCGAATGGGGAGGGCGAACTCGGGCACGCCGGGCGCCGAGATGTAAAGAGTCGCCTTCTGGCCGGCCTGGGCGGTATTGGCCGCAATTTGCACTCCGTACCCGCCGGAGAAATCCACGGTGATGTCGGTTCCAGACTGACCCCACCTGGCTAGGGTGAGAGGTGTGTCCGCGCTCAAACGCAGCCGCACGGTTTGCAGGGCGGTGGCGCTCACGAACGCGCTGGCCTGCGTGTAGATATTGAGGCTCGCGCCGGCAGGGATTCGAAGTACGTCCGCGCCGAAGTCCATCCGGGGAGCCACTACTTGAATCGAAGCACGCAGTTCCGCGAGTTCCGGCGGCGCGTCAGACCCGAAATCGAGAACCGCGTCGCCGGTTGCCGCGGCCAGCACCGTGTAATTCAACGTCGAATACGGAGACTTCGTGACCTGGAGAACGGAAGGATTCGATGAGCGCAGTTGGACGTTCGCGAAGGAGCCCGGCCGGAGGGTCATGTAGGGAATCAGCGGGTCGATCACATCCGGCACGGCGGTCTGAGGCTGAAGCTGCGCCTGGACATAGAGCTGAACTCCGGATCCGATCCTTCCCGGGAAGGTGTTGAAGGTGGCCTTTATGGGCACGAGGTACACCAGCATTGATTGGGAGATTGGACGTCCCTGATAGGTGCCCTCCACACGAACCCTGGCTGTCCCCTCGCC
Source organism: Paludibaculum fermentans (assembly GCF_015277775.1). NCBI lineage: Bacteria > Pseudomonadati > Acidobacteriota > Terriglobia > Bryobacterales > Bryobacteraceae > Paludibaculum > Paludibaculum fermentans. The sequence goes on along the minus strand of NZ_CP063849.1, from coordinate 1,369,869 downwards.
CGCCAGCGCAGCGACCACTAGATTGCCGCCGGAGTCGTCCGCCTTGGGCGTTACGGTGAGTGTGTCCGCGAAGGTGTAGTAGTCGCGGCCCAGCACGAGACGGCTTGGGTCCTCTGAAGTGAATTGCAGCTGATCTCCAGCCCGCCCGTTGATGGAGAACGACGTCAAGTGCTCCCGTGCGAGGATGAGGGACCGGTCCGGGAGGATCCCGGGCAGGGCTGGTGAACTATCCACCCGCACGGTCAGGAATTGCCCGGGACCGGCCGGGAACTGTGTGGACGAGGGGGTTAAGGTGTAGGTCCCATCCCGCAAACCGACCGCCTGGAGCCGGTAGCTTCCCGTGGAGTCCACCTGCCGGAGGGAGTCGCGCACAATCTGTAGACCGGCGGGGTCCGAACTGATCAGTGCGAGGGGGGAAGTCAGTCCGGCCCGCGGCGCCTGGGCGGGGCCGGGGCTGCCATCCGGCAAAAGCGGGGCGGAGCTGATCACAACGTCAAAATAGGAGTTCAAACCCACGGTCAGTTCCTTCGGAGGTGTCAGGAACAGCGCGGAGGGCGTCAGGGTGACGCGGATGCTGCGGCGGAGGTAGGATCCCTTCGGCGAAGCCGATGTGCGCCCCTCCACGACGATCTCCACTTCGCCAGAATCCGCCAGGGCCTGCAGCACGAAACTCCGGCCGGATGAGTAGTAGCCGACCTGATCAGTGCCCTCCAGCAGGATCTGACTCGTCCCCGGCAGATCGTCACGCGGCGAGACCAGAAGCCGCGACGGATCGCTGCTGCGCACCAGCAGCATGCCGTCCATGCCCGGCTCAGACGTGGTTTGGACGGTAAGCGGAGTCTGTAGATCGCGGCCGAGATACAGACGGCCGGGCATGCCGTTCGAAAAACCGCTGAGGCTCACAGCCGGAAACGCAACAGCCGCCAGGTACCCGTCCTGGCCGCCTGAGATAAGGTGGAACGGGTCCAGCTCGTCGAGCCATTCCCGTGAATCGCTCGATCCGGCCAGAAAGACCTTGCCAAAAACATCCGGCAGAATCCCCAAGACCCGATCGTCCGCTGAACCGCCCAGCCGGATACCTCGCACCGGCGTGCCAAAAGCATCGCACAACACAAACAGGGCATCGAGACCGCCGTGCACCCCTTCTCCGGCAGCGAGGCCGGGCAGAGCCAGGTCATCCGAATCCGTCGTTCCCCCCAAGTACAGATCGCCACCGCGGGTATCCAACGCGGCGATCTCATCCCGCGCTGAGCCGCCAATATAGGTAGCCGCCTGTGGCGCCGCGGTGAGGGGATCGAGGAATGCAACGAAGCCGTCACTGTCACCGCCGTGGTAGGCGCCGCTCGCGGCAGGAAGGTCGCGCGAGGTCGTCGTCCCGGCGAGGTAAAACGCCTGTCTTTCCAGCACGGCGAGCCCGCCAAACCGTTCGTCGCCGCTGCCGCCGAAGAGCTGGAGTATGGATAGCTCGCCCAGGTCCAGCCGTGTGCGGCCTACCCACAGATCCTTGCCGGCCGCGGCCTTGACCGAATCGGAAGCACCGTCGCGTATCGGGAAATCCGGCGAATCGGTTTCACCGGCCAGGGCCCAGAAACCATCTCCAGCGCTACGGATCCGCATCAACCGGTCGTCTCCAGCGCCGCCGATCGCGAGCAGGGAGATCTGCGTGCCGTCCAACACCCCAACGATCGCGTCGGCCTTGCCGCCGGCCCCGATCCGCCGCGTCGTGGTTCCATTCCACGCAGGATCGTCGGTTTCCCCGGCAAACAGAAAGGCGCCCTCGTATCCGGTGCTGGCGGTAGTCCGGATATCGTAGAGCCGGTCCGCCCCCGGTCCGCCCAGGTAGCCGGCGAAGACGAGACCCTCCCAGGAGAATTTCAGCATGAAGCCATCGGTCGCGCCGCCCGCGTAAGCTTTGGGTGTCAGATGCTCGTAAACTCCGGTCAGAGTGGGCGCATTTCGCGAGCTCGTCGAACCCACGAGGTACAGCCGGCAGTTGGTGAGATCGGAATCGACGCCGCCGACGGATTCTTCGCCCTCTCCGCCCCAGAAGATCGTCGTGCCGCCCGATCCAGCCGTCTCCAATTGCACAAATACGTGGCGACCTCCTGCCGCAGGCAGTTGATGCCAATCGGCGGAGCGCGTAGTGCCGTAGCGGTAGGTGCAGCTTCCGCGGCTGTCGCTCAGGAATCCCAGGATCTCATCCTCGGCGCCTCCACCAGACACGGCAATGCCCTGCACCACCGGGTCAATGACCAGATCGTGCCCGGCGTCGTAATCTCCCACTACGAATTCGAACTCCGTGTCGCCAGCGGCGCGTAGGGCCGCGGTCACTTTCACACGTTTGTCTCTGATGATTTGATACGCCTCGGGCTGCCAATGCAAGATGGCTCCGGCACGCAGGCGACCGTCGGCGGCGACCTCGGCCGGGGGGCCCTCGACGCGAAGCCGGACGTCGCCGACTTTGGCTCCCGGATGAACCACAAGATCATACTCGAGTTGACCGTTCCGGCCGTACAGTTCCCAGTCAATACCCGGATACAGGTCCGTTCTCAATAGCCGGCGATAGGACTGGACGCCTTTCGTGCATAGGCTGGATTTGTCTTGAACGCAGTAGTGGGTGGTATTGCCGGTGGCCTCGGAAATTTTCCATTCCCCCAGGCTAGCCGTTTGGCCCGAGGCCCCAGCCGACCACGACAGGCGCGCCGGCGTACCGGAGGAGGTAGAGAGTTCGAGTCCGCGATCCGCGATATAGGCCCGGATTCCCCCTGCGCGCGCCAGGAAAAGGTACTGCTTTTCGGCCTGCCCTGCGTTTGGTTCGAATTCCGGGACGGTTGCTCCGAGAGGTAGGGCCAGGAAGAGCAGGGCGAGCGCGCATAGAAGGCGAATCATCCATCCCATCATAAATCAATAAGAGGAAATTATCTGATTGCGGGCAACATGTTGCGTAGGCAGGCGCGGACGATAATGAACGTTCCGGCCCAATTCGGAACCAGGGCATTCCCGGCGTCGCCGGTTCCTAATAGTTGGCAATTTCAGGCTTCGGGGCCTTGCGGCCCGGTTCGAGTGGGTATGTGGCCAGGGTGCTGCGGCAGGCGGAGGATTTGTTTCGGGACGGCGTCCGGGCTGAGTTCCGGTGCCCGGGCGAATTGCCTCAGATAAGGCACGGTTCCTAACATCAGTGCATTTCTGGACTTGGGACCACACCATTGCAGACGCACCTATGTCCGTGGCCCGCTCCTTGCCAGTCGCGGTTCGCAGCTCGGTGGGGCCGCCTCCCTGAGGGCCGGGGTTCGTTGCAGTGGGAACCGGGCGTAGGCGGAAGTGGTGGTTGGCCGCTGCGGCTGCTGGCCGGTGTTGGCTCTGATCGCATGGAAATCCGTTAAATTGTTGACTTTTTACTTACCTTCGCCCCACTGGCCCGGTATTTTTTTCATCCTGTATGTTATCCAAGTGATTCGAAGCGCGGCTAATGATCGGCGGTTATCAGCCGGGAGGCGTTTTGGTATGCGGTTTGCTTCTGTTCGGGTGAGGCACGTTTATGACCATGCAAACCGCCACTCGCGTCCTCATTATTGATCAGGACGCCAAGGATCGAAAATCCGCTGCGGATACAATTTCGCAGTGGGGCTATGAGACCGCCCAGTCTACGGGTTTTGATGAGGGGCTGACCCGGTGCCGCCAGTTCCAACCGACCCTCATTTTGTGTGAGTTCTGTATTGCCGATGCGGATGGTTTTTCGTTTATCCGCCGCCTGCGTTCGCGCGGCTTGCGGACGCCGGTTGTGTTGCAATCCAATGACAGCCGGATCGACCTGGCCGTCGAAGCCGTGCACCGGCGCGGGGCGTACTGGATGTTGAGAAAGCCGCTGGTGTCCGTCGAGCTCCGCCGGCTCTTCGAACACATGCGCGATCAAGAGGGCCAAGCGGCGCGAGCTGCGCCCGCCCGTCCGGGCAAGCGGGTGTTTCAATACGGCGGCAGCGAGGAGATGCTGCACGTCCAACAGACGATTGAACGGGTCGCCGCTACGCGGGCGGCCGTGCTGATCCACGGGGAGAGCGGTACCGGCAAGGACGTGCTCGCCCATACGATTCACCGGCTGAGCTACCGGGCCGGCCCCTTCGTTGCGATCAACGCGGCGGGCTTGCCGGAAGGGCTGATTGAGAGTGAACTGTTCGGCTTCCGGCGCGGCACTTTCACGGGCGCGTCGGCGGATCATACCGGACTGGTGGAGCAGGCGGACGGAGGCACCTTGTTCCTGGATGAGATCGGGGAGATGCCGGCCGGCGCGCAGGCGAAAATGCTGCGCGTGCTGGAGGATTCGCGAGTGCAGCCGTTGGGCGGCGAACTGTCGGACGAGCTGGATTTCCGCGTGATCTCGGCCACGAACCGCAACCTGACCGATGCGATCCGCCACGGCACGTTCCGCAATGATCTATTCCACCGGCTGAATGTGATTCCGATCCACGTGCCGCCGCTGCGGGCCCGCAAGGACGACATTCCGGACCTGGCCGAGAGCCTCTGTCTCCTGCTGGGCGAGGAGTACGGGCATCCTGGATTTCGGGTCGGGCAGAATGCGATGGAGCTGCTGCTGCGGCATGCCTGGCCGGGCAATGTCCGGGAGCTGAGGAACGTGCTGGAGCGGGCGCTGATCCTGAGCGATGGCCAAGTCGCGCTGCCCTGCCACCTGCCGCCAGCTTTGTGCGTTCCGGTGCGCAGCTCCGCCCCGGCCGCGAAACAGGCGGAAGTGGCTCCGGACCAGATCACACTACCCTTCCCCACAACCATCCGGGACGCCGAGGAGTCAATCATTTTGGCCACGCTGGCCCTCACCGAGAACGATCGCCAGGAGACGGCGCGGATCACTGGCGTCTGCGTGAAGACGATCCACGCGAGGATCAAGGCGTACCGGGCGCAAGGCGCGGAGCTCGTGGCGCCGGCGGGTACGGGGGCGGCTGTCGCGGACCCGGAGGATGGCATCGAGTAGACGACGGTGCCGCTGGGGCTTTGCGGGGGCGGGGGACGTTGCCGCCCTGGCCACCTGGAGCCGGCCGGCGATTGGCGGCGCCTGTGCGTTTTGGGCCAGGGGATCAACGTCCCCGCTGCGGGTTTGCGTTGCCGGTTGGGGTTTCCACTGCCAGGAGCCGCCTCTCTCTTTCGAGATTTCCATTGACACGGGTTCCTTTGCGCTATAAGGTAATTCGGAAGACCTATTCGAATTTGGATTGATCTTCGGTTTTACGATGGCTCAGGTTGCCCAGATGGATGAAGCACCTAAACGGGGGACTTACAGTTCCCACCGGGTCCGCCAGCGCCAACGTATCCTGGACGCGGCCGAGAAGCTGTTCGACGAACAGGGCATCGACCGGGTGACGATCGCCGACATCGTCAAAGGCGCAGGGATCCGTCCCTCCACGCTCTACGAGTATTTCTCCAACAAGGACGATGTTGTGTGGGGGATCGTCGCGGACGTGTTTGCGGATGGGGCGGTGCGGGCGAAGAAGTTCATGGATGCGGCCGACACGGCGCTGGCCAAGATCTCGGCGCTGTTCGAGTTCATGGCCGATGGGTTTACGCACAGTCCCTCGAAGATCCGGTTCATGGCGCAGTTTGACGCGCTGTATGCGCGGCAGTGGTCCCCGGAACGCCTGCTGTCGCTCGAGGCGCGGGTGAACCCCGAGGGGCTTGAGTACTTCAGCACTTTGGTCCGCGAGGGGATTGCGGACGGCACACTGCGGCCCGACTTGGATCCGGAGCTCACGATGCACGCGGTGATCAATGCCGTGGTTGGCGCACAACGGCGGCTGGCGTCGCTGGGCAACCGGGTGGAGTTGGAGTATGGACAACCGGTCGACCGCCTGTTCCGCGAGACCATTCGCATTCTGCTGCTTGGTTTGCGCGCGCCCGCCCAAACAGTGGACGTGCGCGACAGTAACCGTCCGAAAGCTCGCAAACAGAAATAGAGGTCTTTGTGAGACAGATTTTTCCCAACTTCGGGGTTGGCTGGCGTGCAACCGGTGGGGGCTGGATTGAGGACGCGCGGTCGACGGCACGCGCTGCTGGGTTGATTGGGGGCTTTCGGGGGGCTATCCGCTCCCTTACGGTCGCGGCTCAATCTACGGATTTGCCCGCTTTGGCGGGCTGGCGGGGTATTGACGACTGCATTGAGGACGCGCGGTCGACGGGACGGGCTGCTGGGTTGATTGGGGGCTTTCGGCGGGCTATCCGCTCCCTTACGGTCGCGGCTCAATTTGCGGATTTGCCCTCTTTGGCGGGCCGGCGGGCTTTTCGCGGCTCCGTTGTGTTGCCGTTGTTGCTGGCCTGTCTCACATCAATTGGAATGGCTATGGCTCAATCTAGTCCGCCTCGACTGGAACTGCAGGCGGATTCCAATTGGAAGTTTCTGCTGGGGGATCCCGGTGGGGCCGAAGCGCGCGGGTTTGATGACGCGAGTTGGCGCCACGTGGATCTGCCGCACGACTGGAGCATTGAGGGGCGGCCGGCCAAGGACAACCTGACGGGCTCGGGCGGCGGCTTCTATCCGGCGGGCACGGGCTGGTATCGCAAGAGTTTCCGCGCCCCCGCGGAGTGGAAGGGACGGCGCGTCAACGTCGAGTTTGACGGGGTGTACCGGGATGCGACGGTCTACCTGAACGGGCACAAGCTGGGCAACCAGCCGTATGGGTACACGAGCTTCCGGTTCGACCTGACAGCGGACCTGGACTTCCCGGGGCCCAACGTGCTGGCGGTGCGGGTGGACAATTCGCAACTGCCCAACAGCCGCTGGTACAGCGGGTCAGGGATTTACCGGCATGTGCGCGTTGTCGTGAACCATCCCGCCCATGTCGCGGACTGGGGCGTGTTTGTGACGACGAAGCAGGCCGCGGCGGAGACCGCCACCGTTCTGGTGCGTACGCGCGTGGTGAACGAAGGGACCGCGAGCTCGGGGCTCACGGTGGAGACGCGGATCGTCGATAAGGCCGGGCAGTTGAGCGGATCAGCGAAGGCGACCCTGGCCGTACCGGCGAGCGGCGCGGCGGAGGCGGCCCAGGAGGTGACGGTGGCCCGGCCCGTGCTGTGGTCGCCGGGATCGCCGGCGCTCTACCGAGTCGTGACCCGTGTGTTGCAGGGCGGCAAGGTGGTGGACGAGGTGGTGACGCCCTTTGGCATTCGAACGCTGGCGTGGTCAGCGGACCAGGGACTGTTGCTGAACGGCAAGCCGATCAAGCTGGCGGGCGGGAGCGTTCACCACGACAACGGGCCGTTGGGGGCGATGGCGTTCGACCGTGCGGAGGAGCGACGCGTGGAACTGCTGAAAGCCGCGGGGTTCAACGCGGTGAGGGCTTCGCACAATCCTCCGTCACCGGCGTTCTTGGACGCCTGCGACCGGCTGGGGCTGCTGGTGTTTGACGAGGCGTTCGACACCTGGAAGGCCAACAAGGCGAAGTTCGACTATGGGCGTAACTTCGAGGAGTGGTGGCAGCGCGATATTTCGGCGATGGTGATGCGCGATCGCAATCATCCGTCCGTGATCTTCTGGAGCATTGGGAACGAGATTCCCGAGGTGCTGGTGGAGAGAGGGCCCGCGATCGCGAAGCAGTTGGCTGCGCAGGTGCGCGCGCTCGATGGCAGCCGTCCGGTGAGCCAGGCATTTCCCACCAGCACGTCGGGCGAATTCCCGGACGGGGTGATCGCCCATCTGGATGTCACGGGCTACAACTACAACCTGGCCGCCCATCATGAGGAAGACCACCGGCGGCTCCCGTCGAGGGTGATGATGACCACGGAGTCGTTCCCGGGCGCGGCGTTCACGGAGTGGAGCCTGGCGAAGGACCACCCGTACATCCTCGGTGAGTTTGTGTGGACGGCGATGGATTACCTGGGCGAGTCGGGCATTGGCTCGTGGAGCTACGGGGCTCCTGAGTTGGCAGCCATGGCGAGCAAGGCAATGGCCGGCATGCAGTCGATGGTGGACAAGATGTTCCTGGCCATGGCGAATGGCGTGGATATGTCGGCGCTGATGACGCAGGGCGCGGCACAGGGTGGCGAGTCGCCGCTCAGCACCCTGTTCCCGGGCTTCCCCTGGCACGCGGCGCAGTGCGGCGATCTCGATCTCATTGGGTATCGCAAACCGCAGTCCTTCTATCGCGACATTCTGTGGAATGGCGGGGATCGTGTGTATGCGACGGTGCGGCTGCCCGAGCCCGAGGGGAAGAAGACAGTTGTGGCCGGGTGGGCGGTGTTTCCCACGCTGCCCAACTGGACCTGGCCGGGGCAGGAAGGAAAGACGCTGCAGGTGGAAGTGTATTCCGGCGCGGAAAAGGTCCGGCTCTTTCTGAACGGCAAACTGATTGGGGAGAAGCCGACGGGCCGCGAACAGGAGTTCCGAGCGATGTTCGACGTCCCCTACGCTGCCGGCACGTTGAAGGCGGTGGGCGTGCGTGGGGAGCGTGCTGTCGCGGAGAGTGTGCTGACGACGGCGGGGCGGCCTGTGCAACTGCGGCTGAAGGCCGATCGCACGGTGGTCCAGGCCGATGGCCAGGATCTTTCCTTTGTGACGGTGGAAGCCGTGGATGCAGAGGGCCGCTTGCAGATGAACGCGGACCAGGAGGCGCATTTTGCGATTAGCGGGCCCGGCGCGATCGCGGCGGTGGGCAATGCCGATGGGCGGGATAGCGATTCGTACCAGGGTACGCAGCGCAAGCTCTACCAGGGCCGGGCGCTGGTGATCGTGCGGGCAGCCAAGCAGGGCGGCACGATTCGGCTGAGTGCGACAGCACCGGGTCTGGCTGACGCCGCGGTGACGATCCAGGCGAAGGCAACGGCGGCGCGGGCGGAGCTGCAGTAAGGGCGGAGGGGCCCCGATTCCGGGTAGCTGCCCGGCGGCGATGGTTCTATCATCGAAGCACGACCTATGGCGGCTGGGCAGCTTCTGTTCTTAATGGCGGTACTCGCTGGATTTGCGTTCGGGGCGGATGCGCCCGCGAATGGGGTTTGGCGCAGCGTGGGGTGGGGGGACGTGTATGTCGTCGAGGGGGATTCCTGGCGGACGTTTGAAGTGACGGCCTCCACTTGCGTCGAGGGGTTTGCGGCGCGGCGGGTGGCCCCAACCTCGAACCGGTTTCGCGCCCGGGATGGGTCACGGTTCTCGGTGGTCGAGGAGAGGCCTCGTCACTGGCTGGTCCGGGAGGGCGATATCAACCGGGTTATGCTGGAGCCGGCCGACGGACTGCCCGCGGTCTGCTCGCCTCCTACCGCCAATACGCCGCTGGGTAATTTCGATGTATTTACCCGGACCTTCGCCGAGCATTACGTCGCGTTCGCGTTGCGCGGGGTGGACTGGGAGAGGAACGTCGCGGAACAGCGGGGGCGGATTGGTACGGCGACTACGCCCGCGCAACTGTTCGAGATTCTGTCGGGGCTGATCCGGCCCCTGGCGGATATTCATACCGGACTCGACGCGCCCGCGCTGAAGAAGAGCTTTGATGCTCCGCTGAAGCCGGGTAGCGAGCGGCTGGTTCGCGGAGATGTCGCGCGGTTTGAAAAGTCGGGGCGGCGCGAGTTGGCGGCCGTGACGGACCGCGTGTATCTGCACGGGCGGGTGCGGCCGTTCTGCCGCGGGCAGTGGCTGTATGGCGTGGCGGACGGGCATGTCGGGTATTTGCGGATTCTCGCATTTGGGGACTATTCGCGGCGCAGCGGATATGCGGGCAATGTACGGGCCCTGGAACAGGCTCTCGATGTGATTCTGGGCGATGCCGGGCTGCGCGGTCTGGTGATCGATGTGCGGCTCTCGTTTGGCGGGGATGACCGGCTGGGGTTGGCGATCGCGGGGCGGCTGACGGAGCGCGAGTATACGGCTTACGCGATTCAAGGGCGGTCGGACGGGGCAGAGGCGAGCCGGTTCAGTCCGGCGGTGGAGGTTCCGGTGCGGGTGGGGCGGGGTCCGCGGTTTGGGGGACCCGTGGTGGTGTTGACGGGTCCGATTACCATGAGCGCGGCGGAGACGTTTACCCAGGCCCTGATGGGGCGGGCGCCCCACGTGGTGCGAGTGGGGGAGAGCACGCAGGGAGTGTTCTGCGATTCCCTGCCCCGGCGTCTTCCAAATGGTTGGAGTTTCGCGCTGCCGAATGCGGTGTACCGGGACGCGGAGGGGCGGGCTTTCGATGTGGCGGGGTTGCCTCCGGATGTGCCGGTGGTGGGGTTTGCGGAGGAGGATTTGCGGGATGGGCGGGATCCTGGAATTGCGGCGGCGCTACGGGTGATGGGCGTGCGGTAGGACGGAGCCGCACAGGGTTGGGGCTCCGGAATGGAGACGTAGACGGAGTGTTGTTACTTCCATTACGTGAGTATATACTCAGCTACAGGCGATTGAAGTATGGCTAAGCCGAAGAGTGAAGACAAACGGAATGCGATTCTGGCGGCGGCGACGCAGGTGTTTGCGGAGCGGGGCTTGAGTGCTCCGACTGCGGCGATCAGCAGCGAGGCGCGGGTGGCCGAGGGTTCGCTGTTCACGTACTTCAAGACCAAAGACGAATTGATCAATGCGTTGTACCGGACTCTAAAGCTGGAGCTCAGCGATGCGATGATGTCCGGGTTCCCTCGCAAACAGGGTGTCCGGCACCGGTTGGAGCATGTGTGGAATGGCTATGTGGATTGGGGTTCGGCGCATCCCGAGGGGCAGTTGGTGCTGCGGCAGATCCAGGTCTGGGGTGGATTGACAGAGGAAGTGAAAGCGGCGACGGCCGCCGCGTTTGGCGAGTTCGACAGGATTGCGGAAGATGCCGCGGAGCAACGGGTGTTTCGTGACATGCCGATGCCGTTCATCTGGGCCGCACTGGTTTCGTTGGCGGACATGACGATGGAGTTCACGCGGCGGCAGCCGGAACAGGCGGCGGAGTACCGCGCGCAGGGGTTTGCGTTGTTCTGGGCCGGCGTGGCGCGCAAGTAGTTTTTTGAAACTTACATGAGTGCGTACGCATTCATATAACTGCAGGAAACAGGAGATCACCATGCGATACAGACTACTGGGCAATAGCGGGCTGAGGGTTTCCGAAGCAGCGCTGGGCACGATGACTTTCGGCGACGACTGGGGCTGGGGCTCCGGCAAGCAGGAAGCGCGCACAATCTATGACGCGTTTCGCGAGGCCGGCGGCAATTTCATCGACACCGCCAACATCTATACGAACGGGACGAGCGAGAGCCTGCTGGGCGAATTCATGGAGGGCCACCGGGAAAGCGTCGTGCTGGCCACGAAGTATTCGAACGCATTTCCGGGCACGGATCCCAATGCGGCGGGCAATCAGCGCAAGAACATGATGCAGGCGGTGGACGCGAGCTTGAAGCGGCTGAAGACGGACTACATCGACTTGTATTGGGTGCACATCTGGGATGGGCTGACGCCGGTGGAAGAGGTGATGCGGGGGTTGGACGACCTGGTGCGTTCGGGCAAGGTGCTGTATACGGGGATTTCGGATGCTCCGGCATGGTGGATCGCGCAGGCGAACACGCTGGCGCAACTGCGCGGGTGGACGGCGTTCGCGGGGCTGCAGATCGAGTACAGCCTGATAGAGCGGACGGTGGAGCGCGAGTTGATCCCGATGGCGCAGGCTTTGAATATTGGAGTGACGGCGTGGTCGCCGCTGGGCGGAGGCGTGCTGACCGGGAAGTACCACGGTGGCGGGGCCTTGGACGGCCGCATGAACCACGAGATGATGAAGGACTTCCAACCGGCGGGCGTGGATACGGATGGCGTGGTGGCGGCCGTGAAGAGCGTTGCGGAGGAAGTGGGGCAGAGTATGGCCCAGGTGGCGCTGGCCTGGCTACAGTCCCGGCCTGTACCGGTGATCCCGATTCTCGGCGCACGGAAGCTGTCACAGTTCCAGGACAACCTGGCCAGCCTGGAACTCAAACTGACGGCGGAGCAGGTGAAGACGCTGGACGACGCATCGAAGATTCTGCCGGGATTCCCGGAGAAGATGTTCCGGATGCCCATCGTGCAGGCGATCCGGCATGGCGGGCTGCGGGATCGGATCCTGGCGTAGATCCTGAAGCGGGGGCATTCCACGGAACGCCCCCATTTCTTCGTCTACAGGTTCCACCAGTAGGTCCACTTCAGGACGAGGGCACGGTTCTTGACTGCGAACAGGCCGGGGGCGTTCTGGCCCGGTTGCAGGTACTCCGGCATGTAGTTGTCGGTCCAGACCAGGAAGACGTCCGAGGCCGGCTTGTAGCGCCATTGGATGCGCGTATTCACGTTCATGTTCTTCTGCTGCTCGTTGTACTGCACGAACGTCGTGAAGTAGAGCGTGTTGGTCAGCGTCACGTCGAAGCGCGGGCCGATCAGCCAGAAGGTGTTGTGGCCCCAGGGCTCCTTGAGGCGGATGTCGTTGTAGCTGACTGAGCCGGTGAGGCTGACGTAGGGCTGGATGCGGTAGCCGATGGTGCTGGTGAGGTTGAGGCGCGTGCCATTGGCGTAGTAGCCGCCATAGAGCGTGGAGAAGCCGTAGCGCAGGACGCTTTGCGGCTTGGAGTCGAACTTGGTGGTCCAGAAGTTCCAGCGGTGGACGGTGCCGGTTTCCAGCTTTTCGCGGCCGGAGTTGGTGGGATCGAAGGGCTGCAAGAGGCGGACGTAATCTGTTCCGGCGGTGGCGGTGAAGACGTTCAAGCCGCGGGTGGTGACCGTGTAGCCGAGGGTGGTCTCGTAGTCGCTGAGTTTCCCCTGCCAGTCGAAGAAATTGCTGCTGTTGAGGATGGGGCCGTGGCTGAGGATGCGTCCGCCTTCCGGCAGAAAGGTGTAGCCGATGCTGGTGAGACCGCGGCGGTAGCCGTTGCGGGGGACGTAGCCGACTTCGGCGGTGTAGTGGGGATCGATATTCTCCGACTGGCCGAGGAGCAGCCAGCGGCGGCTGTTGTACTGCAGGTGGCCGGCGTAGACCGAGCCGCTTTTCTGATTGCCGGACTGGAAGGACCTCAGATAGAGGAGTTTGCCGGTCCAGAGGTTGTCGGCGGAAGCAAGGTTGTACTCGAGGCCGGCGTTGCGGTTATAGGTGGAAGGCGCGGGCGGCCGGGTGGCGGACTGGTAAGAGGCGGACTCCTTGTCGACGAGGAGTATGCCGATATTGGAGCGGCTGAACAGGCGGCGCTGCAGGGCGAAGACGGAGAAGTTCTGCGGAGGCAGGCCCTGGCCGTCCTCGGCTCCGGTCTGCATGTCCATGATGCCGAGGCGCCAATCCTTATTGAGTTTGCCGCTGAGGCGGGCTCCGAAGCGGATGGGGACGCCGCCGAGGCCGATGCGCCGGCTGAAGAAGGGGCGGATGGTGGCGTAGCCGAAGTTGGCGAACTGGTCGCCGTTTTCGAGGAAGAACTGGCGCTTTTCGGGGAAGAAAAGCTCGTAGCGGTCGAGATTGGTGACCTGCTGGTCGACATCGACCTGGGAGAAGTCGGGATTGGCGGTGAGGTCGAGGTTCAGGGCGGAGCCGATGGCGATCTTGGCGTCGAGACCGATATCGTGGCGGATCTCGCGCGGTGTATTGGCTTGATGGTCCGTACTGATGCCGCCCAGCGCGTAGGGGATGAGGGAGATGTTGGGACCCTGGGAGGGTGGCGGTTCGTCCCAGATGAGGACTCCGGTGAGCGCGAGGGCTGCCGTGGGGAAGTGGCGCGGGATGGGCGTCCAGGAAGACTTCTCAGTGGTCTTGAGATCCAGGCGGCTGAAGTTGACGCCCCAGCGGGTGATGCCCTTCTTGTATCGAATGCTTCGGAACGGGATGGCGATTTCGATCTCGTAGCGGTCGTCGTAGGTTTTGACGGCCGAGGTCCACTTGTTATCCCAACTGAGATTGGCTTTACCGCCTTCGTAGAGCAGTCCGTCCCATTGAGCTCCGGCGGCATTCACGCCGAAGGTGAAGCCATTGGTCTGGTCGTCGAAGGTGTCGAGGAAGAAGATGAAGTTGTCGTTGTTGCCGAAGCCCCAGTCGCGGCGGAGGGACTCGACCATGAAGGGTCCAGGGACGTTGCCGTGGAAGCAGATGGCGCTGAGGTAGATGTTTTTGTCGTCGTACATCATGCGGACATCGGTGCGCACATTGGCCTTGCCCGTGTCCATGGGGAGGACCATCCAGAAGTTATTGACGACGTCGGCGGATTCCCAGGCGGGTTCGTGGGCGCTGCCGTCGATGACGACGGGCGAGGGGGCGCGGTGGATGTGGAGCTGGTAGGACTCGTTCTGTTTCTGGGCGGCGGCGTGCGGGGCCAGGAGCGCCAGGAGGGCGAGGGCGTGGAGGGCGGGCCCTTTCACGGGCGGAGAGCTCCGAAAGGCCCAGGTTGCGCGTTGCCCAGGGCGCGGCGGTTCCCTGCCCCCGGGCTGGGCGCGGGCTTGGTGACCGGAGAATGACTCGACACACGAGCGGCATCCGAGACTAACGGCAAAACGGGCATGTGAACTTTTGTATCAGAAACCGGTGGGGCAGGTGTATGCGATCTGACTTTCCGGGAACGCCAGGGGAACTCGAGGGCCTGGCGTGATAGATTGAGGGCGGTTTCGTCCGGCGCCGCGTGAGGGCGCCAGGCGGAGCGATGCTCCGGGTTACCAGTGCTTCGGCGGCCCGTGAGTCGAGGAGATCCATCGCATGAAAGCTGATCGCCGTAGTTTTCTATCCGCTGCCGCCGGCGCGGGCCTGGCCGCGTTGCCTGCCGCGGCCGCGCCGAGCCCGGCGGTGCAGGCCCGCTATGACAAGCTGGACGCGATTCTGAAACAGCCGGTGCTGAAGCGGCAGTACTTCACTGCCCCGGTGATCATCGAGTCAGTGGAGTTGCTGCACCTGGATGGCGCCTACCTGTGCCGGGTTCGTTCCAAGGATGGCGCGGAGGGCATCTCGGTCGCGCACAGCACAATGAACCGGCTGTTCCCGATCTTCCTGAAGGATGTGGCGCCGTTCTTCCTGGGCAAGGACGCCCGCGAACTGGACCTGATCCTGGAGAAGGTCTTCATCTTCGGCTTCAATTTCCGGTTCAGCGGACTGGCGCTGGGCCTGCCCCTGGCCACGGTGGAATTCGCGATTCTCGAGATGCTGGGCCGCATGGCGCAAAAGCCCGTGGGTGAACTGATCGGAGAGGTTCACCACAAGGAAGTGGGCGTGTACATGGCCACGGAGTGGCGTGAGAAGCCGGTGGAAGAGTCACTCAAGCTGATCCAGGGCGCGGTGGCGGAATATGACATCCACGCGCTGAAGATCAAAATCGGCGGGCTGATGTTCATGACCACGGATATGTATGCGGAGGGACCGCCCGGACGGACTGAAAAGATCGTGCCGCTGGTGCGCAAGACGTTTGGCGACAAGATGGCCCTCTACGCGGACTCGAACAGTTTCTATACCGTGCCGGAGGCCATTCGCGTGGGCCGGTTGCTGGAGCAGTATAAGTTCGTGTACTTCGAGGAACCGGTGAAGTTCGATCACATCGAAGAGATCAAACAGGTGGCCGACACCCTGACGATTCCGATCGCCAACGGCGAACAGGATTTCGACTATTATGGTTTCCGCTGGCTGATGGCGAACGACGGGCTGGATATTGTGCAGCCGGACAATTACTACTTCGGCGGCCTGATCCGGTCGATGAAAGTGGCGCGCATGGCGGCGGCCTTCGGCAAGACGATTGTGCCGCACATGTCGGGCGGCGGGCTGGGCTTCCTCTACGATGTGCAGTTCGTTTCGGCGGCGCCGAACGCCGGCGAACACCACGAGTTCAAGTCCTTCAAGACCCACGTGAAGTATGAGTGCAAGACCGCCCCGATGAAGGTAGTGAACGGCAAGATCAAAGTGCCGACGGGGCCGGGTTTCGGGGCCGATCTCGACCCCGATTGGGTGAAGAAGCACCAACCCGTACGGCTGTAAGCCCGGCTACGCTTTCTGGCCGGAGTGATGCGCGGCGTCGATGATCTGGCGCAGGCGTTTCCAGTCCGTGTCGCCGGCCACGGTGCAATCAGCGCCCAGGATGAACTGGGGCGGAGCGCTCTTCACGACGCGCTGAACCTCTTCGTTCAACTGCTGCGGCGTCGCCGCGGCCAGCAGGTTGTGCCGGTCGAGCCCGCCCATGAAGGGGCGCTTGAACATCTTCGCGATTTCGGGCAGCGCCAGTTGTTTGCCGATCAGCTTGGGATTGCAGTTGACGACCTGGCCGGGGTAGTCCAGCGTGGCTTCGTAGCCGGAGTAGGGCGCGTTGTAATCGCAAACGTGCAGGATGTTGAAGGGGCAGGAGCTGCTGATCTCCTTCATGGCGACGAGGTCGAAGGGCTTCACATAGTTGGCGAAGACCTTCGGCGTGCTGAACTGTTTCGCTTCGGACCCCTGGGTGGACATGTAGAAGCCGTCGACGCCGGCCTTAATGCAGGCGCGCACGAAAAGCATCTGACTTTCGGTGAGAATCTCCATGCCACGCTTCACGGCCTCCGGATTCTCCTCCAGATGCTTGTGCAGCAGGGGTGCCGTCGCGCAGTGCCCGGCGCACATGTAGGGCGAGTAGAGGGTCATCAGGATCAGGGCGTCTTTCTTTGCGTCCCTGACCAGGTCCCTCACTGTCTGCAGTTGGGCTTCGTAGAAATCGAGCTTCTGGAGCTTCAGGTTCGCCCAGTCGGCCGGAGTGTTGAGGTTGGGCTGGCGGTCGTAAGTCTGCTCGAACTGGATCTTGACGAAATCCATGTCCGTAGCGCGGAAGTACTCCATGTGGCGCCGGGCAGCAGCGGATCCGGTCTTGTACTGCGGGCCGAAATGGAGGAAGAACGCGGCGGGCGTGTAGTTGGGATCGGTCTTGCCTGCCAGCCATTGGAGCATGCGCTCCCGCTTGTTGGCCGGGGCGGCGGCCAGGGCGGAGCGGCCAGCGATGAGGGCGCCGGCACCAAGAGGCGCCAGGGCGAGAAACTTGCGTCTGTCCATGTATGAAGAATACATGGGGCCACGCATGGACAGGCAGCCTATTTCGGCCGGAGCCTACTTGGCCCGCTTGGCCGTCAGTTCCTCGGTAGCGAAGTCGGCTACCTTGCGAGTGAACTTGATCTCGTCGCCCGAGACTTTGCCTTTATACTCGATCCGGACTTCATTGCCTTCCATCTTGAAGATCTCGACAAAAGAGATCTCGTCGCCGCTGATCTTTCCATCCTTGATCTCGGACTCGTTGGCTGCGTCGCCCGGGCCGCCCTTGAGTTTGCCGGTGAGCTTATCGCCCGCGACTTTGAAATCGTAGGTGTACTTTTGTTGACCGATCTGAGTGTCGAACTCAGCCGTCCATTTTCCGGTTACGTCGGCCGCGAACGCCATAGCGGCGCAGACGAAGGCGAGCAGCAGGGATCGCAGGATCATAGGGAAAACTCCTTTGCGTGATTCTCCCACATTGCGGAGATGAAAATGCCGATCCCAGGCTCCCAATATCAAGAATGGAGGATTTATCCCAAGTTGTTCCGGCACGGGCAAAGCGGGGGGCAGCGGATTAGCGGCGGACGGTCGACTTCGCGGATTCCGGCGGTGCGGGCCGGACGCACAGTGCCCGGTTCAGCCCGGCATCGCCCGCGGCGACAGAGGCCCGCGCACCGTCGCCCAGGTCGAGCGTCCAGTTCTCGGCAGGTTCGTTGCCCTGGGTAGAACTCCACGACCAGCCGGTGAGTTTCAGTGGAGCGATCACGCGGAAGCCGCGCTCATCCGCCTCTCCCCCAAACAGGGTCTGGAGCTGCTCGATGGAGGGCAGGAGCCAATCCTGGAAGCCCCCGGTGGTGAGACGGCCGCAGTAAGCGTGGGCCTGACTGACGGTGACTCCGGAGCCGCTGTCGGCCGCGCTCCAAGTCAGTCCGGTGCGTTCGTCCTTCCAGAGCCCGCTCTTCTCAATCTCGATGCGCTCCATATGGCTGCGGAGCGGGATTTTGACATCCGCCGGAAATGCGGAGGAGACCATGACGGTTTTGCGCCACGCCGGAGCGCCTCCAGCGGGCAGGGCCTGTAGGATATGCTCGCCGGGCGTGGTTTGGATGCGCAGGGGCGTACCGGGATCGAGCCGTCCAATGGGATTGCCATCGAGCTCGATGGCGGCTGGAGCATCCGAGGTGATAGCCAGGACGGCGGCGGGCTCCTGGGCGGCCCATGCAAGCGGAGCAAACAGAAGCAGGATGTATCGGGAGACCATAGGTTTGAAAAATGCGTCCGCCGGTGCCACGTCGGGCTCCGGCGGACGGAATGGCTGATCTGGCGGATCAGTGGTCAACAACAAAAGCAGGTCTTAGCGGAGTTCGGCACGGGCCGTGGTGATGGGCGCGTTTTCACCAGCGGGCTGTTCCTTGATGAGCTTCTCGAGGATCGAGGTGAACTCTTCCTTCAGCGCGATGTGATAGGGACCGCTGGCCGGAGCGGCGAAGCCCGAGTGGACCGCCTTCACCTTGCCGTCCTTCCCGATGAAGAAGGTCGCCGGCCAGGTGTTGAGGTTCACGGCCTGGGGCACCTTGTCCCACATCTCGGCCGGGGTGCCGGCGATGAGGTAGGGGTACGGCACACCATACTTGGCGATGAATGACTTCACACGGGTCAGCGACTTCAACTGATCTTCTTCCTCAAAGTCGAGCGCGATGATCTGCACGCCCCGATCGGCGTACTTCTTCTGGAGCTGGACCAGGTACTGCGCTTCGTCGTGGCAGTTGGGGCACCAGGTTCCGGTGACCACGGCAATGACGACCTTGTTCTTCACGATGGGATCTTCATTCGAGATGATCTTGCCGTTCACATCGGGGAAGCTGTAGGTGAAGACTTCATTGGGGTCGCGGACGGTGGTGTGCGTGAGGAAATTGGACGGTTCCGGCAGACCCTTGGCGCGGGCGATTTCAGGGCGAAAGGCGGTCAGCTCCACCACGCGCGGGACAGCGTTGAGTTTGACGTTCAGGCTGCCATCGGGCTGGGGCGTGAGGACGACGAGTCCGGGGCGGGCGCCGTCATAGTGGCTGGCCACAAACTTGCCATCCTGGTATTCGCCGGTCAGGCCGCCGGCGTCGCCGTCGATGCGGAGCACGGTGGCGAGGATCTCGGCTCCATTCTGCTCCACGACCAGCCGCCAGGCCTTTTCACCCTTCGGCGTCTCCTGCGCGACTTCCCAGACTCCGCCGATCTGCGGGACCTCGCCGGCGGCCTTCGCGGCCTGCGCGACGTACCGCTTGGCGTGGAAGGGCGTGGGCGCGTTGCGCGGCGCGTTGTTCCGGTTCTCGGTTCCTGCGTACTGCTGGTTGCCCTGCGGGCCGGCGGCGGTGGTGGCCTTGCGCAGGGAGATGATCCTGCCGTCCAGTTCCCCGTCTTTCACATCCGCCTGGATGGAGGTGAGGTAGTGCTCGAAGTTGAGCTCTACCTTCCCATCGTGGATGGAGGCGCTGGACGTGGTCTTGGGATCGCGCCCGTTGTAGAGCGTGCCAACGACCTGATCGCCTTGACGGGTGATGTCGAGGCGGAAGGGGATCTCGACGCCGGAGGCCGACTTGAGCGTGGCCGCCCAGCGTCCTTCGAGGTTATCGGCGGCCGAGGCGGTGAGCCCCAAGGCCAGGCTGGCCGTGAGGGCCAATGATTTCGTGAAGAAGCGCATGCAGACGATCCTTTCTTGTTGCTTAGCGTTGGAGAGGAGCCGGGGTGGAGCCCGGCGTGGTGTATCGAGACTTGGCCTGCTGCTGAAGGAACTGCGTCCATTCCGCGGGCAACCCCGGTTTGGTATCGACCAGGATTTCGAGAATGGCGCGCCGATTGGCGGCGGAGAGCCCGGCGAAATCGTGACTCTGATCGCGTCCGGTGAGTACTTCAAACAATCGATTCAGAAGATACTCGCGAGCCGGAGCGGGGATCGCGTCGAAGGCATCTGAATACACCAAGTAGCTGCACGGGTACTTGAAGATACGGTTCTGGAGATCGAAATCGCGCAGGGAGCGGCCGCGGCGGTCCCTGGGTCCGAGACCCGCAAAGTCGGCCGTGAAGCCGGAACCGCCCTGAATGGGGGCAGCCAGGGGCACCTCGTTCGTGAAGAGGAGATAGCGAAGGGTAGCTTCGGCGGCGGCCTGGTACTGGCGGCGCGTTTCCTCGGAGTTGCCAGTGAACTCCTGGCCGCTCTTGCGAGCTCTTTCCGAATCAGCGTGGGCGCCCAGGCGGTAGCGGTAGTTCGTTTCCGTGATGAGATTGTGCATCTGCGTCTGGTGCGCCAGGACCAGATGGGCCACGATGTCGCTCTGGTCCGACAGGAACCGGCCCGTGTCGATGACGCCTTTCAGGCTGGGCAGATTGCGGCCGAATTCGGTGGGCGCGTTGCCGGTCTTCATGTTGCCCGCATGGGTTTCAGCGGTGGGCGAACCCGTGACATACCAGCCGCCCCAGCGGTCGGCAAAGGGGGTCTCCTGGCCCATCGTGTGCACCGCCGCTCCGCCTTTCGGATAGCCGGCTGGATTCGTCAGGACGGAGCGGACGATGACGCCCGGGATGCCGTGTGTGGCAACGGCAATGTGACACTGGACGCAATCGAGTTGGGCCCGTTCAAAGCGGGGCGCGCTTACCTTCTGCTCGCCCAGCACATAGAAGACCGCGCCCTGCGTGGCGTCGAAGGCGATGAGTTCCAGCGATTTCGCGTTGAGCACCTGGCCGACGTAGACGTTGTCATTGAAGTAGAGGGCGCGCGGCGTGGCCGGAGAAATGTGCTGGAACTGCAGGCTGGTTTTCGAGTAGACCAAGGTTTGTGAACTGACCGGGATCCCAAGGTGCTGCAGGACCGAGCGGAGATAGCCGTTCGTGGAGTCGTAGTCCAGCTTTACCTCGTTCCGCTCCAGTTGCTGATTCAGGCGAGTGATCTGGTCTGAGAGGGTCTTCGAGGTCCGGTAGTAGATGGGCGCATCGGCAAACGGCAGGAAACCCTGTGTCTTCACAACGGGTTGGCGATCGCTGGCGGCGAGGATGCCGCGAGAGGCCAAGGCGCCGAGAAGGACAACTGACAGCCCTAAAAGCCACCGATGTCTATAGAGAATACGGTTCACTGAAAGAAGTATACGACTTAGTAGATCTATTTACTACACTAAAATGCGAATTCTTTACATCTTCGTGCGGTTGAACCGGCAGCGACCTCGACCGGCGATCCGCCGAGAGCTCCTTTCTGTTTGGTTTCTTCTAGTTACCCGACTCTCACAGACCGCGTTCCCGCCGCTGATACGCCCCGCCAGCGGTGGAGATCGAGGAAACAAGCCGGCACCGAGCATCCACCTCCTAAAAGTGGAGCTGGCTGGTTGACGAACCTTACCTGATTGGCCTACCCTTACGGTGGAGTCTGAAAGGCTCCGTGCAACGACAAATGGAAACGATTAGTGGCAGTAGTTCAATAACCCAGCGGAAAGAGCCTCCTTTGCGGGTGGGCTTGCTGCTGGCGGATTGCGCTTCCGCCGTGAGATTCGACCGGTCTTCCCTGCCCTTCACTTCCTAGGGCATCCAGGCGGGTTTCTCGCGGCGAAGACGATACGCCGCGCAGCAGCCCCTACCCCAAACCACTCATTTCCGGTCTTTAGTCTGTGCCCGCGCTCTCAGCGCGTGAGCGGACCTTGCTCGAGCGCCAGCCACCAGGCGGCGCCCGGGTGACATTCCCTTCGCGTGATGTAGAGCAGCGGGCGCATTCCGGCGAACTGCGGCCACGAGAGGAGATGCAACGCCATGCTCAAACCACTCGTGGAGCTCGAGCTCAAGAAGATCAACGGCCTCAAGGTGAAACCCGCGGGCCGCGCCCTGAAGAATGACAAGAGGGTGCTGGAACACGCGTCCCAAACCGACGCCCTGACGCTCATGAATGAATTCGGAGCCGGCCTCCAGGGGCTGTCTCTCGAAACCGCTGAACAGCGCCTGGGCGAGTACGGTCCGAATACGGTTGTGCGGGAAGAGTCGAACGGGTGGTGGCGCCATCTGTTGCATGCGTTCAACAACGCCTTCATCCTGCTGCTGCTGGCGCTGGCCGGCATAGCCGCCATCAGCGGAGACTCCGAGGCCGCCACAATCATCTCGACGATGGTGCTGGTGAGCGCCATTCTACGCTTTGCCCAGGAGTTCCGGTCGAGCAAAGCGGCGGAGAAGTTGAACGAGATGGTCCAGACCACCGCCACGGTGACGCGTGACGGAGGGAAAGCCGAAATCGCGGTGGATGAACTGGTGCCGGGCGACATTGTGCATCTCTCGGCCGGCGACATGATTCCCGCCGACCTGCGTCTGCTGGCGGCCAAGGATCTCTTCGTCAGCCAGGCGGCGTTGACGGGCGAATCCATGCCGGTGGAAAAGTCGGCCCAGGAGGATTCGGCGGACACCCTGGAACTGACTGAGCGGCCCATGCTCTGCTTCATGGGCACGAACGTCATTAGCGGCACGGGAACGGGGCTCGTCCTCCAGACAGGCGCTGCCACGCATCTGGGCGAACTGGCCCGCGAAGTCACCGGACGCCGGGTGGAGACGGAGTTCGACCGGGGCGTGAGCCGCGTCAGCCGCCTGCTCATCCGGTTCACGCTCGTCATGGTCCCCCTGGTGTTCGTCCTCAATGGCTGGACCAAGGGCGACTGGGGGCAGGCGTTCTTCTTTGCGCTCTCGGTAGCCGTGGGCCTGACTCCGGAGATGCTGCCGATGGTGGTGACCGCAAACCTCGCGCGCGGCGCGGTGAACATGTCGCGCAAGAAGGTGATCGTGAAGCGGCTGCACTCCATCCAGAACTTCGGCGCGATGGACGTCCTCTGCTCCGACAAGACCGGCACGCTCACGCAGGACCGCGTCGTGCTGGAACGGCATCTCGACGTGCTGGGCCGGGCATCGGAAAAGGTGCTGCAACTGGCTTACCTGAACAGCTATTACCAGACGGGTTTGAAGAACCTGCTCGATGTCGCGGTGCTGCAGCATGCCGAACTGGAGCAGGGCCTGCACGTGGCAACAGATTACCGGTTGGTGGACGAGATCCCCTTCGACTTCGGGCGGCGCCGCATGTCCGTCGCCGTGGAAACGGAGAAAGCGGAAGAGCTCCTCATCACGAAGGGCGCAGTGGAGGAGATGCTGCGGATCACGACGCTGGTGGATGTCGACCGGCAACTGGTCCCCTTGAAAGACGAGTTGCGGGCAGGCGCGCTCCGCATGGCCCGCGAGTTGAACGAAGAGGGGTTCCGCGTGATTGCGGTAGGCTACCGCAAGTTCCCGTTGGGCAAGGCCGTCTATTCCGTTGCCGATGAGACCGAGCTGATCCTGGCGGGCTTCGTCGCTTTCCTGGACCCGCCCAAGGAGTCTGCCGCCCCGGCCATCCAGGCGCTGAAGGCCCACGGAGTCTCGGTGAAGATCCTCACCGGCGACAACGACACCGTGACGCGCCGGATCTGCACGGAGGTGGGCATCGAAGCCGGGCGCATCCTGCTGGGCCGGGAGATCGCGCGGATGAGCACCGAGGAGTTGCAGCAGGCAGTGGACACCACCGCCGTCTTCGCAAAGGTATCGCCGATGGAGAAGGCGCGCGTGATCGCGGCGTTGAAAGCCCGCGGCCATGTGGTGGGCTTCCTGGGCGACGGAATCAACGACGCGGCGGCCCTGCGTGAAGCGGACATCGGGATTTCTGTGAATACGGCCGTAGACATCGCGAAGGAGTCGGCCGACATCATCCTGCTGGAGAAGAGCCTGATGGTGCTGGAAGAGGGTGTCCTGGAGGGACGGCGCACGTTCGGCAATATCGTGAAGTACATCCGTATGGGCACGAGCTCGAACTTCGGCAACATGCTCAGCGTGCTGGGCGCCAGCGCCTGGCTCCCGTTCCTGCCCATGCTGCCTGTGCAGTTGCTGGTGCAGAACCTGTTGTACGACTTCTCGCAGATCGGCATTCCTTTCGACAACGTCGATGAGGAGTATCTGAAAGAGCCGCGCAAATGGAACGTGCCGGCGATCGCGCGCTTCATGCTGTTTCTGGGACCCGTGTCGTCGCTGTTCGACTACGCCACCTTCGCGCTGATGTGGTTCGTGTTCGGGGCGAACACGCATGCGGGCCAGTCTCTCTTCCAGACCGGATGGTTTGTCGAGGGGCTCATCTCTCAGACGCTGATAGTCCACATCATCCGGACGCGCAAGATCCCGTTTCTGGAGAGCCGCGCAGCCCTGCCGCTGAGCCTGCTGACTGGCGTGGTGATCTGCGCCGGCCTGGCGATCCCCTTTTCGCCGTTCGGAAAGACGATCGGTTTGACCCCGCTGCCCGGCGTGTATTTCGTGTGGCTGGTGGCGGCGCTCACGGCCTACGGTGTGATGGCGCAGTTGATGAAGAACTGGTTTGCGCGCCGCTTCGGCTACTACTAGGGAAGTGGACGGCGGTAGAACCCGAGGGCCGTCCTCGCGCGGGACGGACCTCGGGCATATGATGAGTACGCGACAAAACGCTCGCGGTTCAGGAGTGTTGCTCGATGGCGCGACTCATTCTCATTGGCATGATTCTCGGCGGCCTGCTGCTGCCCTGCAGTGGAGCTTCCTACTACAAGACCCGCTTGGACGACGCGCAGGCCGTGTACCTGACGCAGGACCGCTTCGCCGTGCGGGCCGACGGCCTGGCGGACGACAGCGCGGGGATCCAGGCCGCAATCGACAAGGTCCAGGAGACCACGGGCGAGGGCATCCTGTTTGTGCCCGAAGGCCGCTACCGGGTCACCCGGACGATCTACGTATGGCCGGGCATCCGGGTGATGGGCTATGGCGGGCAGCGGCCGGTGTTCGTCCTGGCGGACCACACTCCGGGCTTCCAGCAAGGCATCGGGACGATGTTCTTCTTCGCGGGCATGCGGCCGATGCAGGGCCGCGGCTTCCGGCTGCCTCCGCCGCCGCCCGGTACAGTGCCGCCGAACAACAACATCGGGGATGCGAACCCCGGCACGTTTTACTCGGCGATGAGCAACATCGATTTCGAGATCGGCAATGATAACGCCGCCGCGGTGGCCGTGCGATTCCATGTCGCCCAGCATGGCTACCTGGCGCACATGGACTTCCAGCTTGGCTCCGGCCTGGCCGGGATCCACGATGCCGGCAATATCGCCTACGACGTACATTTCCATGGCGGACGCTACGGCATCCTGACCAAGAAGCCGTCGCCCGCCTGGCAGTTCTCGGTCATCGATGCCACCTTCGACGGGCAGCACGAGGCGGCCATCCGCGAGAACGAAGCGCAGTTGACGCTGGTGCACTGCGAATTCCGCAACGTGCCGACGGCGATCGCGATCGACACCGGTTACTCCGACCAATTCTGGGTGAAGGACGCCCGGTTCGTGGACATCAGCGGTCCGGCCTTGATCATCAGCAACGAGAAGAGCCGCCTGACACAGATCAACGTGGAGAGCAGCCACTGCCGGAACGTACCGGTCTTCGCGCGTTTTCGCGAAAGCGGAAAGCAACTCGCAGGCCAGGGCCCGGTATACCAGGTGAAGACGCTCTCGCACGGGTACGCGATCAACCGTCCGGGGGCTGTGGCCGAGCGAAGGACGGACTATGTCACGGATCCCTTGAAGGCGATGCCGCCGGCGGGGCCGAATGCGCTGAAGGATCCGCCTTCCACGGAAAGATGGGTGAACCTGAAATCGCTGGGCTTGAAGGGCGACGGAGCGACCGACGAGACGGCTGCCCTGCAAAAGGCCATTAATGAGAACCCCGTGCTGTACGTACCCATGGGGCGCTACGTGGTGAGCGACACGCTCAAGCTGCGGCCGGACAGCATCCTGATTGGCCTGCATCCGGATGAGACGCAGTTCGATGTGCTGGATGGCACGGCGGCGTTCCAGGGGCCCGGCAGCCCGAAAGCGCTGCTGCTGGCGCCGCAAGGCGGAACAAATCTCGTCACCGGCATCGGCCTCTACACCGGCGGGGTGAATAGCCGCGCGGTGGCGGCGCTGTGGATGTCCGGCAAAGACTCGCAGATGGACGATGTGCGGTTCCTGGGCGGGCATGGGACGCGAGGACCATCGGGCAAGCGGGAACAGCCCTACAACAGCAACCTGAGCGCCGACCCCGATCCGCGACGCCGCTGGGACAGCCAGTATCCCAGCCTGTGGGTGACGCATGGAGGCGGCGGCACGTTCTCCAATCTGTGGACACCCAGCACCTTCGCGCACACGGGCCTGTATGTGTCGGATACCACGACCCCGGGCAAGGTGTACCAGGTGTCCAGCGAGCACCATATGCGGACAGAGGTAAAGCTCGACCACGTGGAGAACTGGGACTTTTACGCGCTGCAGACCGAAGGGGAACGCGGCGAAAGCGAGTCGGCCTCCGCGCTGGAGATCAGCTATTCCAAGAACGTCACGATTGCGAACTTCCACGGCTACCGGGTGGTGCGCAGCTACCGCCCCTTCCCCTATGCCATCAAAGTGACCGACTCAACCGGCATCCGCTTCCGCAACATTCACGTGGACAACAACAGCTCGCTGATGATGTGCACGGAGAAAGAGGGATGCCGCCAGTATGTGCGGCAGGGCAAGGTCTCCTATGGCACCGCGATCTGGGATCCCACCTACAACACCGAAGTACGCGACCGGGAGTTCGCCCTTCTGGATTGGACCACTGCGCGGCCCACGCCGCCCGCGGCGTACCCCGGCACGGTGGTCGCGCCGGGCGCCAAGATCGAGAAGCTCGCCGGAGGCTTCTACAACAGCGCGGGCGGGATTGTGGATGCCCAAGGTCGGCTCTACTTTGTGGATGCGCACTGGCATCGCATCTACCGTTACTCGCCGGAGACGCGGGCACTCAAGATAGTACGCGACAGCCCTCTGGATCCGGTCAATCTTGCCATGGACAAGGCCGGCAACCTGATCGTGACGTCCTCAGGAGGCAGCGGCATGGCCGTATATGCATTCAAACCCGACGGACCCGAGGAGGAGGTCACGGTGCTGGCTCCGCAGCCCGCCCAGGAGCGTCCGGGCGCCACCGCCGTTCTGCCGGTGAACTACTGGGTAAACGGCGATTTCACCAACACGCTGGATCCGGCGAAGCTGGAGTACATCACGCTGGACCAGATGTTTCGCAAGCTGGTGACCACGCGGACGAAGTATCAATATGTCTCGCCGGACGGCAGCCTGTTCATTCCTTCCGACGAGGTCATTGTCCAGGGTCCTGCTTATCTCGGGTACAAGTGGGCATACATCCTGCAAGCCTACGGGCTGGTGAAGGCGGACGCGGGCCGGCCGTTCTACGTCACAAATGAATCCGACCAGCGCACCTACCGCGGCAGGATCCAGGCGGACGGCACCCTGGGCGAACTGGAGTCTTTCATCGAGCAGGGCGGCGAGAGCGTCGCCCAGGACAAGGCGGGCAACGTCTACCTGGCCGCAGGTGAGATCTACGTCTACACGCCGGCGGGCAAAGTGATCGATGTCATCCGAGTCCCGGAGAGGCCGCTCCACCTGGTCTTCGGAGGCCCCGTGGGCAAGACGCTGTTCATCCTCACGCAGTCGAGCCTGTACTCGGTTGCAACGAAGTAGGGAGCTACTGCTTCACCACCGGATTGCCGTTCTCGTCGAGATGCGGGTAGGGTCCACCCAGACGGAAGCGGTCGAGAATGTAGTCGTCATATTGAGGAGTGGGATCCAGGTAGCCTCCCTTGCGGATGTGCTGTTTCACTACCGCTTCGTTCAGTTCGACGCCAAGGCCCGGCGCATCGGGCACCTGGATGTAGCCGCGATCCACAATGGGCTTGGCAGGACCCGTGACCAGGTCGCCCCACCACGGGATATCGACGGCGTGATTCTCCATGGCCAGCATGTCTTTCAGCGTGGCCGCCATGTGGACGGACGCCAGGCAGCCCACCGGGGATCCCGCAAAATGGATGGCCGTCTGCACGCCATTCATGGAAGCGTAGTCGCAGATGCGCTTGGTCTCGCGGATGGCGCCGGAGGTGAGCGGATCCGGATGAATGATGTCCACCGCACGGTTGTCGATCAGCGCCTTGAAGCCTTCCTCCAGCCCGAAGAGGCTCTCGCCCGTGGCGATGGGCGTGGTGGTGGCTTCAGAGAGTTCCCGATAGGCGCGCCAATTCTTCGGCGCGTCGCCGCCGGGTCCGAGATGGCCCACCTGGATCATGTCCTCGGCCCAGGCGAGATTGTAGGGCTCGAAGGCACGCGCGTAGCGGATGCTGTCGTTCAGGCTGAGCGGGCCGAAGTGGTCAGTCGCCAGCGGAGCTTCCCAACCGATCTGGTCGCGGATCGCCTGCACATATTCGCAGAGATACTGGAGCCCCTTGGTGGTGGCCGTGTTGTAGCTGGTGACGGCGCCAGACCGGTCGGCTACCAGGCTGGTGCCGAGATCCATCTTGAAGAACGTGAACCCCTGCTGCTTCCGTTTGCGCAGCCGCTCGGCGAAGATCTTCGGATCCTTGCTCTGGTCCGTATCGCAGTAGATGCGAATGGAGTCGCGGTATTTCGATCCGATCAGCCGCCAGGCAGGCACGCGATAGACTTTGCCGGCAATGTCGTGCAGGGCCATGTCGATGGCGCTGTACCCGCCGCCCATGCGCTGCTGGCTGGCGAAGTTGCGGATGCTGTCGAGGATCGGCTCGATCTGGAGCGGGTTGCGTCCCACCAGATGCGGCTTGAGCACCAGGGCCGTGCCTTCCCTACCCGCGTCGCGCACCTCGCCCAGGCCGTAGACGCCCTGGTTCGTGTCGATGCGGATGATGGGGTAGTCGTAATTCGAGGCCACCAGCACGGAGCGCATATCCGTGATCTTCAACTGGCTGGGCGCGGAGTTTTTGTTCAAAGTCTGCGACGACGCGGAGTCCTCGGTCATGCGGAAGAGTCCAGGCAGGGCGGCCGCGGCAAGCAATTGTCTGCGGGAGAGGGCGGAACGAGTGCGGGCCATGATGGGGATGAGTCCTTTCTAAATCGTTACTGCGGGCGCCGGGTGGGCGGGAAAGGGAAACTGGAGCGGACGGCGAGCACCAGGTCATGTGCTCCGCCGGGCTGGGCGCCACTGTAGAAGCCGACGGTCGTGTTGAGCCGCAGGAACCAGGCATCGCCCTGACGCGTTGGATGACGTCCTTCGTTGCCATCGATGCCGCCGCCCGCCACCAGCTCGCCGCTGCCCTGCAGGATGAAGTAGATCTCCTCTTCCGTCTCATGGTGGTGCGGGATGTTGGTGCCGCCAGGCGCGAAGTCCATCACGAAGAGGCTCACCATCTGACTGGCCGCCGGCAGCTTGTCGCGCTTGCTCTCGGTGGTGCCCATGAGGAGCTTGAACTGCGTGGTGGGTCCGTGGCTGGCCAGTTGCTGCAGGGGCACGTCGGCGGTATTCGCGATCATCAACCGGCGGGCCGGCGGGACGATGTTTCCGCCGGGCAGCCGGAAGCCCATGACCAGCACGTGAAGCGGCGCGGAAGAGGTATTGACGACGCCGTGTTTGCTGCCGGGCGGCAGGTAGAGGAAGTCGTTGGGTTTGACGCCTTGCGTCACACCGTCGCAGAGCACAGCCCCGGTTCCGGAGAGGATGAAGTACACCTGCTCTTCGGCCGGATAGGAGACGAGCGCGGATTTCCCTGCAGCCTCGATGGTCAGCTCGCCATAACGGGCAATGCTCTTCAGGTGCCTGGCCTGCGGATCGCCGGCGCCGAACAGCGGGCGATAGACGGCCCCAGTAGCGCCAGCGGTGAGTTCGTCCGCTTGAGGCGAGGCGGCTGCGATGGAGCGCTTCAGAAAGGTGGGATCCGCGGCGAACGCCGTCGCCGCGGCAGTCAACAGGATCGCGCAAAGCGT
The DNA here is from genome assembly GCF_015277775.1 of Paludibaculum fermentans. NCBI lineage: Bacteria > Pseudomonadati > Acidobacteriota > Terriglobia > Bryobacterales > Bryobacteraceae > Paludibaculum > Paludibaculum fermentans. The sequence goes on along the minus strand of NZ_CP063849.1, from coordinate 1,340,108 downwards.
GCGCGGCGCAAGCAGGAGCATAGGTGGTCTCGGCCTCGGCGACCATTCTATGCCTGTTTGAAGTGAATTACGGAGTCATCGATCTGAATTCCTGTTTACCCGGCATGACCGGTTTGTACAGGCCCGCACTCACGACAGGGGAGGATTCGCCAGGGGCGCGGGCCCCCGGCATCCCTTCAATCCACAGCCTTGTTGATCAACACCGTCAACCGGCTTCCGGAACCTTCCGCCAGTTTGCCGGCCGCAACTTCCTTCTCCGTCACCTGGGCCATCAGAATCTCCCGAGCGCCGGTCCGTTCGCGATCGTAGATGATATACAGCCGCCCTCCGGGCCCTTCCGTCGAATCCGGATACGACACATTCTCCCGCTCATCCAGCAGCAGCCCTCCGCTCCAGGTCTTGCCGTCATCCTGGGACAAGAACGCTGACAAATGCGACCGGCCTTTGCCGATCACCTTCCCAAACTCCTGCGGATTGTGCCTCACCAGCAGCAACGCTCCGGAAGCCAGCCGCCGGATGTGGAAACGGGCCACCACATGCGGAATCCCCGATGCCCTGCCCTCTGACCAGGTTCGCCCCCGGTCCGTCGAAATGCTCTCGCCGATGCCGTAGGTCGTCCGGATCAGCATCCACAGGGACTTGTCATTGCGCTCCACGATCATCGGTTCGTTATGGCCGACGTCGGGCACCACTGCGTGCCCCAGGCGTTCAAAACTCCTGCCCTTGTCTCGCGAAACGATGACGACCGAGGCTCCGCGATCCGCGCCGAAGTCGTGCGTCATGTACCTCATCAACGTGGGCGTCCAGCCCAGGTTGTATTTCGCGTTGACCGTGGCGTGATCCGCGGGCATGGGCCAGAACGCCACCGGCAGCAGCCATTCGCCCGTCGACAACGCGGTGGGTTTGTTCAGCATGTCGCCGTCGGCGATCCGGCGCGGCTGCGACCAACCCGTCGTGGCCGAGCGTGAATCGTCCGCGGTGATCGCCCACACTCCGCCGCGGCCATCCCAGCGGCCGAAACTCTGCGACCAGAAGAACCACAACCGGCCCGAAGGATCGTGCCACAAGCTGGGCTCCCAGGTGTGAACGAACCCGGGCGGATCCACCACCAACACCGGCTTCGACCACGTAGCCCCATCGTCGCCGCTGGTCACCAGCACCAGGTAGTTGAAGGGATCTTCCCCGGAGCCCCCGCCGTACCACGCCGCCCACAGCCGCCCGTTCGACGCCCGTTCGATGGTCGGGATGCCCTGGAACTTGCGCATGTCATTGCCATACTCCGGGCCGGGCCGCGTATTCAGCGGCGGAGGGACCAAAGCCAGGTCAGGGAAGCCTTCCGCTGTGCGCGGCGCCGCCGGCGGATCCGCCAGCAGGGCCGCGCAACAAAGCACACTGCTCGCAATACAGCTCAGTGTTCTGTACATTCTCGCCTTTCTTAAAACACCAGCCGCAGCGCGATCTGGATGAAGCGGCCGTCGTTGACGGTGCCGCTGATTCGGCCGAAGGCCGCCGCGCCCCGATTGCCGTTGGGCAAGGCGAAGTTCGGCCGGTTCAAGACGTTGAAGAACTCGCCGCGCAGCTGCAGGAAGCGCTGCTCGGTGAAATGGAAGTCTTTCAGCATGGAGAGTTCCACATTGGCGAAGCCCGGCCCCGCCGCTACGTTGCGCGGTGCATTGCCCAGCTTGCCGTCACCGGGAAAGACGAAGGCGTTCGTATCGAACCAGCGGGACACCAGATCCGCCCTGGACCGGCCGGGATCCAGCACCGGGTTCGACACCAGGTTCGGCCGTTGTACGGAGGAGAATGCGTTCAACCGGTTCGTGTTCTCCACCACGCCGTAGGGCAGGCCGGACCGCAGTTCCGTGATGGTCCCCAGCGTCCAACCGCCCGCCACCGCATCGGCAATCCGGTTGCTCAGGTCAAGCTTGCGCCCCTTACCCACCGGCAGTTCGTACACCAGGCTGGTCGTGAACCGGTTGCGGGCGTCGTTGCCCGAGATCGCTTTGTCCAACGCTCTTTCATAGACGGTCTGGATTCCGTTGGTCGGGGTGCCGCCGGCTTCCGAGTTCGCCTTCACGTCGTCCAGGAACTTTGAGAAAGTGTACGTGGCCAGCAGGTTCAATCCGGCCGAGAAGCGCTTCTCCGCCTTCAGGTTCAGCGCGTGATAGCTGGAGTTGCCCCAGTTGGCCGATCGCAGCGTCACCCCGTTGTACTGCGGGAACGGCCGCAGGGTCTGGTCCTGCCGGACACCGCGCAGTTCCGGCCGCACTTCGTTGATATTCACGCCCGGCGCAGCAATGCGATGCGCCAGATTCGCTCCATACCCGCCTTCCACCAGGAAGTTGCCGAAGATCTGCTTCTGCAGCGTGAATGTCACCTGGTGCGAATAGGGATTGCGGTGATCCTGTGCCAGGAAATCAGGACTCACCCGGACCCGCTGGCCCACCGGCACGGCCCCGTAGCCCGGCGTCAGCGGCTCCTGTACCGGCGCCGGGACGCCATCCTTCAGTTGGAAGACCGGCGTGAAGCCATTGTCGGAAGAGGAGTAAGAGCGCACATCGCCGAAGCCCACGTTCAGGGCCCGGCCCAGCGACGCATCGTAGATGCCCCCGTACATCAGGCCGTAGCCCATGCGTACCACTATCTCCCGCGGAGCCCGGTAAGCCAGGCCGAACCGCGGCCCGAAGTTGTTGCGATCAAAGGGATGGGCGTACTTGGACAACCCGTTGACGCCAGAATAGGTGATGGTGCCCAGCGTGTTGGAAACCGGATTCAAGCCGTAGGGATCGAAACCCGACTGCCGGTTCTGGCGTTCCCAGCGCGGCGTGTCCAGGTCGTAGCGCAGGCCATAGTTGAGCGTCAGGCGCTTCGAGATCTTCCAGTCGTCCTGCACAAAGAATCCGTAGTAGTCGGTACGGGTGTCGGTGGCTCCGTTCTCAATGCTGGTGGAGTTGGTCCAGCCCAGCAGCAGCGATGCCATTCCGAAGCCCGCGCCCGTGGCGATGTCGTTGAAGCCGAAGATGCCGAAGCGGGCCGTCCCCCAGTCCTCGACATTGCGTGTATAACGATACTCCCCGCCGAACTTCACAGTATGCGTGCCGTGGAACCACGAGATGGAGTTCGACGCCTGGAACGTATACTGCGGCCGCAGGGCTCGGAACTGGTTGCCGGTGCCCAGGCTGCTGTAACCCGTGACGTTCACCTGCGGCATGCCGGTGGCCGGAACGCCCTTCAAGCCAACCTGCCCGGTAATCGCATCCGGCTGATACTTGGGCACATCCGCTCCGCGCAGCGAAGCCACGAAGCGTGTCTCCTGGAACATGGAAGGCGTGTACTCGTGGAACCACGCCGGGCTGATGTTCGCGATATTCAGCGTATTGGTGATCGCATTCGGATCGGCCGAGAAGACCGGTGTGGCGGAACCGCCGGCAGTCGAACTGATGTACTGGACATACCGGCCGGAGAGCCGGTCCTTGGCGGTCAACTGGTGGTCGATGCGCGTCACCAGGCTGTGGGCGGAGTTCGTATTCACCACATTCGCCAGGAAGTTGTTGTCGCCGGAGCCGCGTCCCGCCACATTGGCCGCCGGGTACAGTTTGGACAGCGCGCTACCCACCGGATCCATGCGGCTCACCGGCACAATCTTGCCGGGAAAGGGCGTCTTCGTCAGCGGGTCCAGCAGCGTGCCGCTGCGGGCTGAGAAGTCGCCCTGCAGTTCCGCCGCCGTCGGCACATTGTAGATGCGCGTCACGCCGTCGCGGCGCCGCGTGCCTTCATACGATGCGAAAAAGTGCGTTTTGTCCTTGCGGATGGGTCCGCCCAACGTGCCGCCGAACACGTTGTACTTGCGCGGAGCGACATACGGCGAGAAGAAGTTGCGCGCATCGAAGGCGTCGTTGCGCAGGTAGTGATAGGCGACGCCATGGTAATTATTCGTGCCGGACTTGGTCGTCATGGCGATGAAGCCACCCATGCTGCGGCCATACTCGGCCGGGTAGCCCAGGGCTTCCACCCGGAACTCCTGCAGCGCCTCCACCGGCGGATTGAACTCGAGAATCCCGGTCAGCATCGCATTGCCCTGGATCACGCCGCCGTCGAGGGTCCACATCTGCTGGCGGCTGCGTCCTCCGGCGATGGTGAAGTTCACCGCGCCTTCCTGCGTATCCTCGCTTCCAAAGGTGACGCCGGGCAGCAGGCGCACCAGCGAGCCCATCCGCCGGCTGGCCAGCGGCATGTTGACCACCGTTTTGTTCTCCACCACTGCATTCAAAGAGGAGGTGGCGGTCTGCAACAGCGGAGTCGATTCCGAGACGGTAATCGACTCGGCGGCGTCACCCACCTGGAGGACGAGATCCATCCTCAGCTTGGCGCCCGTCTCCAGCACGACCTCGGGGCGGGTGTGCGTCTTGAACCCCTTTGCCTCGGCGGTTAGACGGTAGCGGCCGGGGTTCAGGTTCAGCAGGGTGAAGAGTCCGCTTTCATTCACTACAGCCGTAGAGGTTTGCCCTCCATCCAGGCTGGACAAAGTCACCCGGGCGCCGGGCAGGATGGCGGCCGAGGTGTCGGCGACACTGCCGATGACGGTCGCCATGCTGGATTGGGGCAGAGCGGAGGGGGCGGAGACCAGGGCGCCGAGGGCCAGGCAGAGCCAACTGGGGATGCGTCGCAAACGTGGCATTCAGAATTCCTTTCAAACGGGTCCAACGCCTTCCGTTGTACCCGGCGAAAGGGGGCCGAAGGCAGTCGATTATCAGTTAATTGACTGTCAAGTGCCGTGTTTTCAACAGGCCAACCCAATCTGCTACCGCGTGTACTGTTAACCCCTGTGGATCCACCCGCAGGGTGTTAATGATGAACGAGCGGCCATCACCGGACACGGCGTAGGGACTTTTCGAGTCGCCCGCCCCAAACGCCAGCGTATCGAACAGCTTGACCGGCTTGGCGAACTGGGTGCCGCTGGAGAGGTGCTCAATCCGCACCGCCATCAACTTCCGGGTGGGGGACAGGTAATAGAGCTCGCCGTCATCCTGCCGCCAGCGCGGGTGGACACCGCCGTCAAGGGATACCTTACGTGTGAATCCAGGATGCCCATCCGAACCGAGTTCGGTCACATACACTTCCGATTGCCCGGACTCGTCGGAAACAAACGCAAGATACCGCCCGCTGTTAGCGAGGAAGCCATGTGTCTCGTTGAACCGCGTTTTGCGGATCGAAACCGGCTCCCCCCTGACGGTATGGGTGAGCGGGTCCAGTGGTAGCAGGGACAGATCCATCAAGGTGTCGGGGCGGTCTTCGTGGAACGCCAGCCAGCGGCCGTCAGCCGAAACGCTGGTGGGGAAGATGGGGTGGGCCGGTTTCCACAGCACCGTCTCTTCCGCCCCGGCCTGGGTGCTTTTGCGGGCGAGGATCGAAAGACCGTCGCGCATGGCGAGGTAGATGAGCGCGTGGCCGTCGGCCTCCCATGCGGCGTAGCCGGCGCCGCCAAAGGTCAAGCGAACGGGCGCAAAGTTGGCCGTTTCACCCACATAGACGTCGCCGGGTTCGCGCGACTGCCCGCCGAATTCCAGGGCCAGCATCCTCCCGGCCGCGTTCGCGCTGACGCCCATCAGCAGCGCCGGCTGGGTGAGTTCCTTGAGAACGTGGCCGGTGCGATCCAGCAGGGACACGGCGGTCCGGGAGTATTCCGTGTCGTGGTAGACGAGATAGTGCTCGCCCGCGATCGAGAAGGTGGCGCCGGAGACGTTCGAGTAGCGTACGCCTTCCAGCAGCAGGATCTGCTGCCCGGTCACACGGCCCGCCTTTACATCGAAGGGCTGCGCCCAGGCCGAACCATCGCGCGCAAAGACCAGGAAGTCGCCCGTCCGCGTGTGGGCGAGCCGGGTCTGCGAGTTGTGGTCAAAGATGCGGGTCGTCTCATGCGAATCGAGGCTGCCCATCCTGACGCAATTGTGGTCTTTATTCCTGGCACGCACGGAGTAGAGGAATCGCCGGCCATCGGGCAGAAACTCCGGCCAGCGATGGTCGTTCTCATCGGTTCCGGGGGCCAGAAACGTAGCCGGCGCGGGCTGTCCGCCCTGCTCCGGGATCTGGTAGATAAACCCACTGGATCGTGGAGCATACAGGATGGTGCCCTGCGGGCTCCAGGCCCCGCCCCGGCCCAGCGGCGCCTCGGCCAGGTCGCGCATCTGGCCGTCACTGAGGCGGTAGACCTTCAATCGCCCGTTCTGGAAGAAGCCGATCTGCGACTCGTCGGGCGACCAGAAGGGCAGATAGCCTCCATCGCTGCCCACCAGGGGCCGCGAGACGCCGGACGCCAGGCTGCGGATCCAAAGCCGCCGCACGCCATTGGTTTCAATGAGGGGAAACAGGGCGCTGCGGCCGGAAGGCGGCAGGACCAGCGATCCGCGGTCGACATCCAGGGCGCCCTGCGGGGAGAGATCCACGGTGAAGCGGGCCGGAGCCGGCTCGAGGCCGGAAACGGCACTGCGGGCGCCCACCCACCAGCCGCCAATTCCAGCGACCACGACAGCGGCGGCAGCGGCCAGCAGCCAACCTGTATGAATGCGTCCTGCCGCCGGCGGAGCATCGGGCACGGAGGGCCGGCGGAAGATGGGGACGTAGGCGCCCTTGGCGAAGCCGATCACCACCGGCGAATCGGGTTTGTCCGCGTAGTACGCCTGGAGCAGGGTCCGGAGGCGGTGCGCCTGGGTCCGGACAATCGTGTCGGTTCTGGGATCAAAGCCGGCTCCGCGGCCCAACACCTCGGAACCGATGAGGTATTCCTTGATCTCCTCCGCCCGGCCGTCCAGGGCGCGCTCCACCGTGAACTGTAAGAACCGGCACAGATGGGGAGAGCGCGCGAACGCGGGCGTTGCGAGGATGAGGCGGAGCTGGGCTTCGACCTCATCCCGCTTCGGTTCAGACATGCAGTACATCTTATGCCGCCGGCTGGCGGCGCGGCAAAGTGAGAAAGACGTTAGCTGCGCACGGGCGTTTCGTGGCGCGCCAGCATGCGGTAAAGCGTGGCGCGGCCGATGCCGAGAAGCTCCGCCGCCCGCACCCGGTTCCCATCGCACAACTGTAGTACGTGGAGTGCGTGTTGATACTCCACTTCAGCCATGGTCATGGGGGTGGTTTTCTGTTCGGATTCGGCCGGTGTCAGCAGATAGTCCGGCAGATCGCCGATGTCGACAACCGAGTTCTGGGCCATCATGCAGGCGTAATTCAACGAGTTTTCCAACTCGCGAATATTGCCCGGCCAGAAATAGCGGTTGAGGACAATCTCGGCCCGGCGGCTCAGATTGAGTCCTGGTTTGCTGTACCGGGCGGCACAATCCATCAGGAAATGGCGGATCAGCAGCGGCAGGTCTTCCTGGCGTTCGCGCAACGGCGGAACCGGGAAGTGCACGGTGGACAGCCGGTAGAACAGATCCTCGCGGAAGGTGCCGTCGGCCACCTGCTTGCGCAGGTCCCGATTGGTGGCGGCCACAATCCGCAGCTCCACTTTGACCGCATTGTTGTCGCCAAGGGGGCGGACTTCGCGATTCTGCAGCAAGCGCAGCAGCTTGGCCTGCAGCAGCAGGGGCATCTCCCCGATCTCGTCCAGAAAGAGGGTGCCGTTGGCGGCGGCCAGGACAAGACCGGGCCGGTCGTCGGTGGCGCCCGTAAATGAGCCGCGCTTATGGCCGAATAACTCGCTTTCGAAGAGTGTATCGACAATCGAGGCGCAATTGCAGGTGACGAACGAACCCAATTCACCGCTCCAGGTGTGCAGTGCGCGGGCCACCAGTTCCTTACCTGAGCCGGTTTCGCCGCTCACCAGGGCGGTGGTGAAGTGCGGGGCTACGCGGCGCACCCGGGCGAGCAGATGGAGCATGGCGGGACTGCGCCCCACCACGCCGCCAAAGGTAAAGGAATCCAGCAGATCCAGCTCTGTTTGGACCTCACGGGTCTGCATCTCGCGTTGGGCCAGCCAATAGGTGAGCCGGTCGCTGAGGACGTTCGAAGCCAGCGGTTTATTCAGGTAGTCGACGGCTCCGGCGCGCATGGCATGGACGGCCGATTCCGTGGAATGGTTCGCCGTATGAATGATGATTTGAGTTTCAGGATTGAGCTCGTGAATCCGGCGAATGAGCTGGATTCCGTCAGATCCGGGTATCGCCAGGTCCAAAAGGACCAGATGGGGCCGGAATTTCTTCACGACCGCTATCGTATCCGCCGCGTCGCAAGCCCAGGAAACGGCCCAGGGTTGGTTGCGGACAGCGGCGTGAGTTGTTTCGAGCGCGAGTTGTTCCCGATCCGCGACTAGGAGGCGGGGCAGATCTCCAGCGCGCTGTTCGCATTGAGAACTGGCTGTTTGGGCCAGAGGTGTCTCTGCTGAGTAGCTCATAGGGATTCCGCCTGAATGCACGAAGTGCTGAAAGGACGAGCGAGGGTAAGTGACCGCATAGCAACGGGTTGAACGGGGACCCGCGGAAGCGGGACGACGCAACAGGGGGCCGGGGATTCAATGGGCCGGAGTGCCGATGGGAATGGGTTTGTTTCGTTTGCGCAAACGCGTTTGGTCGGGTTGGGCATGCCCCTGACTACCTCCTGTATTCCTATCGGCCTATTTAGCATAGTACTATACGTACCGACCCAATTGTACCGAGCAGGCACTCAGCGATTCCCCCTAACCCCTGGAAACGGAATCTACTTAGGGGAAATTCTGCCATGTATCATGTTGGGAAATTGATTCAAAATGGGGCACCACCCCCACGCGATGGCTCACTGATTCTAAATGACTTTTGCGTTGGTCCATGGAGTGCAACGTATTAAGCGCCGCTAATTCGGTCAATCAGCGGCATTCGTGGGAGGAAAGTGGGCAATGGAATCGCAGCAGCAGACGAAACCTGTCATAGGCGGGAGTACGGGCCAGGAATCTGAAACGTCGCAATCGCTACACCGGCCCGGCAACCCCATCTCCTTTGCCATCCGCCGCGCGGCGTTGGGTGGCAAAGACGCGCGCACGGAACCTCGATTTGCCGTCCGCGAAGAGAAGGCTGTTCTTTGGGTATTGCATCCCCGGCAGGCCCATGCCCGGGAAGGCAGGTTGTTGGACGTCTCCCACTCCGGGCTAGGGATTGTGTTGCCGGAAGAGATTCCGGCCGGTTCGTGGATCCGGGTCGAATTTGGTGACGTTGCGGTCTTTGGGGAGGTCCGCTACTGCCGGCAGCAGGCTGGCGGGGAGTTCCGGATGGGGGCGCTCACCGATTGGGTGATCGCCAAGGCTGACATTGCGCGCTGGGGCGCACTGCGCGGACCGGAGTCCGAGGCTCAGTTGTGTGACGCATTCCGCCAGATGAAGCGGGCGGCTGTCCGCTACGGGCCGCCAATTTAATGCCGGACGACGGTCAGGCTCACCTTGGCCGGGTATTGGGCTGAATGATGGACGCCGTTGTGCGCGATGACACCGTGCGCCTCGTCGTAGTTCTTGCCGCCGGTATTGAGATTGCGATCGAAACGCGGGAAGTTGCTGCTGGAGATTTCCAGCCGGATGCGGTGGCCGCGCTCGAAGTAGTTGCTGGTATTCATGGGCGAGAGGGTGACCTTGTAGACCTTCTCGCGTTCCATCCAGACGGGCGGGCGATCGAAACCTTCGCGGTAGCGCATGCGCTGGATGGTTTCGTCCAGGTTGTAGGCGGTGCCATCGGGATAGACGTCAATCAACTTGGCGGTGAAATCGGTGTCCTTGGCGTCGGAATCGACATACAGCGTAACTTCAATCGGCCCACTCACTTCCACGCCATCTTTCAACGGGTCTGAGGAGTAGACCAGGATATCGTGGCGGGCTTCCATACGGCGCTGATCCCACGCCCCGCCGGCCACGGCGTTGCCCGTGCAGCAGACATTGCCGCCATAGGACGGCACGGGATTGGCCGGATCATAGACGAAGCGGTCCGGCTTGTCCTGGGCGGGTGGCGCGGTGGCCAGATGGCCGTCACCGGCGGCGCTGTTGGCGGAGCCGCCGCTGGAGAGGTAGTATTCCACCGGTTGGGCACCGGCGGGCGGCCAGGTGTCGGAAGACTGCCATTTGTTGAGCCCCATGGTGTAGTAGCGAACCTTGGGCATCTTGGCAAGCACTCCGTTCTCCTCGCCTTTCAGGAAGTGATCGAACCAGCCGTAGGTGAGGTTGTTGTAGTCGAGGCGGGCGTCGCCGACGCTGCGTTCGCCGACGATGGTGTTCTCGGTGGCGCGTTTGTAGCCGCAATGCAGCGTGGGGGCGATGATGGCGTACTGCTGGTTGGCGATCTCCGGCCGGGCGGTTTTACGGACGTGGTTGTAGGCGGCCAGGTTCGGGCCGACCGACACGTCGTACCAGGACATGAACCAGAAGCCAGGGATATTGATGGGTTTGTCGTCGTGCCAGAGGCCGCCGCGATACCAGGCGGGATCGTTAGGTTCGCGCTTGATCATGGCGCCGCCAGTGGAGACTTCCATGCGATCGGCGAAGATGCCGTTGGGGCCGTCGACCGCCTTGATGATGTCCATTTCGGGCAGGTGGCGCAGGGCAACCGACCAGTCGACGAAAGGCAACTGCGCCGCGAGATCGAAAGACTTAGACGCCTTGATCAGGTCCTGCTGGGACATGTTGGCCGGGAACATGGGCCGGAGTTGGTTCTGCTCGCCGTACAGCCAGGCGATGAAGAGCATCTGGACGGCTCCGCCGCGATACCAGTTGCCCTGTTCGAAATAAGGGGCGACACGGCCGACTCCGGCGCCGAAGCCCTGAGGAATCATTGTGGTGAAGGCCGGATTGCCCAGGGCGGCGACGGCCAACTGCCACTCGGCCGTGGAGGAGCAGCCGATGGTGCCGACCTTGCCGTTCGACCAAGGCTGCTTCGAGATCCAGGAGATGGCATCCGTGCCGTCCGAGAGCGGCGCGCCGAGGATGTCGTACTGGCCTTCCGAGAAGAAATGTCCGCGCTCGTTCATGACCACGTAGGCGTAGCCGCGTTTCACGGCTTCCAGTTCGGTGGACATGTCGCGCGGGGCGCCGAGCTTCACGTCCCAGAAATTGAAGTTGTAGGGGGTGCGCACGAAGATGGTGGGGTACTTCTTTGAGGTATCCCTGGGGCGGTAGACATCGGTAGCCATGCGCTTGCCGTCGGACATGGGCACCATGAGCTTGCGGTCGATGACGGCGACGGAGGCCAACTCGGCTTCGACCTTGTTGCGGGCGGCGATGGTATCGGGATCCGGCGGCTCACGCTTCTGGGCCGAAGTCGTCGGCGGGGCGAGGGAGACGATGGCGGCCGCCGCGGCGAGAGAGGCGGCGAGAACGGCGAGGCGGAGCAGGCGGCTGGGTTTACGGCGGAGGTTCGATTGGTTCATGGCGGAAGCAGGTCTTTCCCCACAACATGATCCGCGGTGGCGGAGCATGAGCGAATCCCATCAGTGTAGCGTTTTCGAACTTCTACGGGCTGCGGCCGGGCCGCTATTATGGTGTGACATCCAGGTCTGGACCATGAAGCTTCTTTATCTGTTGGTAGCGGTATCCCTGGCGGCCACGGCCGCCGAAGGCCCTCGCGGTGCAACTTTGACATTGAAAGAGAATTGGGCGATTCAACCCACGTCGGCCGCGGCAAGTTCCGGCGCCGTGGTCTCGACGCCGGGATTCAGCGTGAAGGGGTGGTACAAAGCCACCATGCCCTCCACCGTGGTGAGCGCCCTGGCGCAGTTGGGCATCTACGCGGATCCTTACTACGGCATGAACCTGCGCCAGATCGCGGGCACGACGTATCCCATCGCCGGCAACTTCTCGAACCTGGCCATGCCGCCGGAGAGCCCGTTCCGGGGCTCGTGGTGGTTCCGGACCGAGTTCACCACGCCGGCCGAGTTCCGGGACAAGACGCTGTGGCTTCGTTTCGACGGAATCAACTACCGCGCCAATGTGTGGCTGAACGGGCGGCAGGTGGCGGACGCGGACAAGATGGCTGGAGCCTGGCGGCTGTTCGAGTTCAATGTCAGCGGGCTGGTCAAGGCAGGAGCGAAGAACGCGCTGGCAGTGGAGATCTTCCCGCCGCAACCGGACGACCTGGGCATCACGTTTGTCGATTGGAATCCGACGCCGGCGGACAAGGGCATGGGCTTGTGGCGCAACGTGCATCTGGACGCTACGGGTCCGGTTTCCATCCGGTTTCCGCAGGTCATTTCGCACCTGAACCTGCCGGAGAACACCAAGGCTGAGTTGACGGTGACGGCGGAGTTGCGGAACGGGTCGACCAAGCCGGTGAAAGGGACCCTGAAGGGACAGATTGAGGGCATCACGTTTGCGAAGGCCGTGCATTTGGGCGCGGGAGAAACCAAGGTCGTCAGCCTGGAGCCGGGCGAGTTCGCACAGCTCAGGCTCGATAACCCGAGGCTGTGGTGGCCGGTGCAGACGGGTCCGCAGAACCTGTATCCGCTGAAGCTGGAGTTTGAAACCGGCGGGTCGGTCTCTGACTCGAGTTCGCTTCGTTTCGGAATCCGGGAAGTCACCTCTCGGTTGAACGAGGAGAATCACCGCATCTTCCAGGTGAACGGGAAGAACATCCTGATTCGAGGCGCGGGCTATTCGTTCGATATGCTGCTCCGGAGTTCACCGGAGCGCCAGCGCGCCGATCTCGAGTATGTCCGCGACATGAACCTGAACACGGTGCGCATGGAAGGCAAGATCGAGGACGACCATTTCCTGGAGATGTGCGACGAGATGGGGATCCTGGTGATGGCCGGCTGGTGCTGCTGCGACCACTGGGAGAAGTGGGAGAACTGGAAGGAAGAAGATCACTCGATTGCCGGCGCGTCGTTGAGGGACCAGATCCGGCGGCTGCGGAGCCATCCGGCGGTGTTCACCTGGCTGAACGGCAGCGATGGGCCGCCGGTGCCCGCAGTGGAGAAGATGTACGTCCAGATCCTGAAAGAGTTGAACTGGCCGAATCCGTTCCAGTCGTCGGCCACTTCGAAGCCCACCGAGGTGACCGGGCAGACCGGCATCAAGATGACGGGACCGTACGAATACATCGCGCCCAGCTACTGGCTGCTGGACAAGGACCGCGGCGGGGCTCACGGGTTCAATACAGAGACGAGCCCGGGACCGGCGGTGCCGCCGGTGGACAGCCTGCGGGCGATGCTGCCCGAGGACAAGCTGTGGCCCATCAACGAGGTTTGGGACTTCCATTCCGGCGGCTCTGTGTTCAAGGACGTAAAGGTGTTTACGGAAGCGCTGAACGCCCGCTACGGACCATCGGCGGGTGTCGAGGAGTACTCCCGAAAGGCCCAGGTGATGGCCTACGAGGGACACCGGGCGATGTTCGAAGCCTTCGGGCGCAATAAGTACAAATCGACGGGAGTCATCCAGTGGATGCTGAACAACGCCTGGCCGTCGATGATCTGGCACTTGTATGACTGGTATCTGCGGCCGGGCGGCAGTTACTTCGGGGCCAAGAAGGGCTGTGAACCGTTGCACATCCAGTACAGTTACGACGATGGCTCGATTGTTGTCGTCAATTCGCTGTATCAGGGGTTTGCGGGGCTGAAGGCAAAGGCCTGGGTCTACAACCTGGATATGACGGAGAAGTGGTCAAAGGTGGCGGTGGTGGACGCGGGGGCGGACAGGTCCACGCGGGTACTGACGCTGCCTGCCCTGGAGGGGCTGTCCACAACCTACTTTGTGCGGCTGGCGCTGGAGGATGCCTCGGGCAAGACGGTCAGCACGAATTTCTATTGGCTGTCGACCAAGCCGGAAGTGCTGGATTGGGCGAAGTCCACCTGGTATGTGACGCCTACCAAGGAATTCGCGGATCTGAAGGGACTGAATAGCCTGCCGCCGGTGAAAGTGAACTTTTCTTTCCGCAATGAAAAGGACGGCGAGCGGGGTTGGACGCGGGTGACGCTGGAGAATCCGTCCCGGAGCCTGGCGTTTTCCGTGCACCTGAAGGTGAACACGAGTGAGTTGGATCCGGACAATCCCACCGATCCGGCGCATGAAGTGGAGATCCTGCCGGTGCTGTGGGAGGACAACTACTTCGTGCTGATGCCGGGGGAGAAGCGGACGGTTTCGGCGTCCTACCGGCTGACGGAAGTGAAGCACGGGCAGCCCGTGGTGGCAGTGGACGGGTGGAACGTAGAGGGCAACGCGGTGAACTGAATCGCGCCCGGACGCTGACGCCGGCCGCTTCTCAAACATTTCGGTTCCTTCATCCAGGCTGCAATTGCGGCGATAATCCAGCCGGAGTGTGTGAAGATAGTTCATTCGGTCTCCCAGATGAGCGCAATTGCTCCCAAGCTGACGGTCATCATCCCGGTTTACAACGGCAGCGCTGTCCTCACACAGGCATTGACGGCGCTCACCGCGTCGCGGGTGAAGCCGTACGAATTGCTGGTGGTGGATGACGGTTCCACCGACGATTCGGCCGCCGTGGCGGAACGGTACTGGGCGCGGGTTCTCCACACCGAGAAACAGTCCGGTCCCGCGCATGCCCGGAATCTCGGGGCTCAAAGCGCCACGGGCGATGTGCTCTTCTTTCTCGACGCGGATGTCTGCGTGCATCCCAATACGATGGAGTTGGTGTCGGACGCCTTTGCCGATGCGGGGTTGGATGCCCTGATCGGATCGTATGATGACGACCCCGCCGAGCCGGACTTCCTGTCGCAGTACAAGAATCTCATGCACTGCTTTGTGCACCACACCTCGCGGAGCGAGGCCTGCACGTTCTGGAGCGGTTGCGGCGCGATCCGGCGAGAAGTGTTCTTCGCTTATAGCGGTTTCAACGAAAGCTATGACCGGCCCGCGATTGAAGACATCGAACTGGGCTACCGGCTGACCGAAGCAGGGCGGCGCATCGTGCTGGACCGCAATGTGCAAGTGAAGCACCTGAAACGCTGGAGTTTCTGGAATCTGCTGAAGACCGATATCTTCGACCGCGGCATCCCGTGGACGGAACTGATCCTGCGCGACAAGCACATGCCCAACGACCTCAACATCCAGTTGAGCCAGCGAGTGAGCGTGGCGCTGGTGTATGTCCTGACGCTGTTCGGCATGGCGTGCTCCATCTACTGGCGGGGCTACTTCCTGACGCCGCTATTCGCCTTTGTCTTTTTCCTGCTGGGCCGCTACTGGCTGGATGGCGCGGCGAAACGGTCGAAGGCCGTATTGCTGACGATGTTCGGGACGGGCCTGCTGATTGTGGGGCTGGCCTGGTGGCACCGCATGATGGGGATCATCCCATTGGTGGTGCTGACGTTCCCCGCCCTGCTGTTGCGCCACCGCTACGAATTGAAGCACGGAACCCGCGGGCTGATGTTGAAGATCGTCACGGTGCTGTACTTCGTGCTGGCGCTGGCGGTGATCGGCAAGTACCTGCCCCACCACCCTCTGGCGCTGCCCGCGGCCTTGATTCTGCTGCTGGTGCTGGTGCTGAATTCGCAGTTCTACATTTTCCTGGCGGAAAAGCGCGGCCGGTGGTTCACGCTGGCGGCGATTCCATTCCATCTGCTGTACCACTTCTATAACGGCCTGTCGTTCGCAATGGGGCTCGTGCGGCATACGTGGCGGCACGCGTTCCAGCGATCCACGGTGCAGGCCACTTCCGACCATGGCCAGCGCTGATTCGTTCATCCTGACTTATCACTCCCTGGACGAATCCGGGTCAGTCATTTCCGTCACACCCCAGTTGTTCCGGCGCCAGATGGCCGCCCTGAACGCGAGCGGCCGGAAGGTGGTGCCGCTGGAACTGATCGCGGCCACGTCGAATGCGGCGGCCATCACTTTCGACGATGGCTATGTGAACTTCTTTGAGCACGCCCTGCCGGTGCTGGACGATTTCGGATTCCCGTCCACCGTGTTTGCCGTGACGCGACTGTGCGGGCAGCAATCGGCGTGGGCGGGGTCGGGTCCTGGTCGGCCGCTAATGGATTGGAATCAGTTGCGGCAGTTGTGGAGCCACCGCGTGAGTGTCGGCGCGCATACAGCGACGCATGCTGACCTGCGGAACCTCACTGCGGCCAGCGTGGCGGAAGAACTGGACGAGAGCCGCTGCGAGATCGAGCAGCGGACCGGCCGGAAAGTGCGGACGTTCGCCTATCCCTATGGCGCCGCCGATGCCCAGGCCAGGCGGATGGCGGGTGAGCGGTTTGACTGGTGCTGCAGCGTGGAGCTGGATTTTGTACGCAGCGGCGCCGATCCGGCGTTCCTGCCGCGGCTGGACATGTACTACTTCCAGGCGGCGGAGCATTTTGCCGGTTTGATCGCGGGCGAGGCGCAGCAGTATGTGGCCATGAGGCGGTCTTTGCGGCGGATTCGAGCGATGATTCCTTTTGCTCGCTTCTGATTGACTTTGAAAAGGAAAGGTCGATAGGATAAGCGCAGACTCGTGCGCGAGCTCCATGGCAGCGGGAGTGTCCGGCAGCACCGGTCGAGGATTTGATTTCGGGAAGACGGACGGCGGCCCCGGTGCCGGCCGTACAGGAGAAAAGGACTGATGAGACAAGCGTTGGGCATGATCGAGACCAAAGGCCTGGTCGCCCTGTTTGAGGCTTCGGACGCCATGTTGAAGGCGGCGAACGTGACGTTCGTCGGCTGGGAAACGGTGGGCAGCGGCCTGGTGACGGCGTTTGTGGAAGGTGATGTGGCGGCGGTAAAGGCGGCCACGGATGTGGGCGCGGCAGCGGCGCGCCGCGTCGGCGAACTCTCTTGTGTGCAAGTCATCCCCCGTCCGCACGACGGTCTGGATCTGTTCCTGCAGCAGGCGGCCCGCAAGGGCAACGGCGCGGCGGCGGAACCGGACAGCCAACTGGCGGTGGGCCTGATTGAGACGCGCGGCCTGGTGGGCCTGATTGAAGCCTCCGACGCGATGTGCAAAGCGGCCAGCGTGCAGTTGATCCGCAGCATCGAGATTGGCGGCGGCTTCGTCACGTCGGTGGTGCGCGGCGATGTGGGCAGTGTACGGGCGGCGGTGGATGCCGGCGCGCATGCGGCCCGGCGCGTAGGCGAACTGGTTGCCTCGCACGTGATTCCGCGGCCGCATGACGGCCTGGTGGAAGGGATTCTGCGCTAGTCGCCGGACAAGGAAACTCACATGGAAATCACAGCAGCGATTGGAATGATCGAGACCAAGGGTCTGGTGCCCCTGGTGTACGCCACGGACGCGATGCTGAAGGCGGCGACCGTTGAATTCAAGGGTTGGAAGAAAGTGGGCAGCGGCCTGTGCACGGCGTTTGTGACGGGCGACGTCGCGTCGGTGAAAGCGGCCGTGGAAGCGGGCGCGGCGGCGGCACGGCCGGTGGGCGAAGTGGTCAGCGTCCACGTGATTGCGCGGCCCCACAGTGATGTAAAGAACGTCCTGCCGAAGTAGGCAGCGGGGCAGGCTAAGACATCATGACCATGAATCGGGATCAACTGGTTGCCGAGATCGCCGAGCAGGTATTGCTCCGCTTGCAGCAACAGGCAAAGCCCGCGGCTGCACAGGTTTCGCCCAAGGCGGTCGCTGCGCTGGGCGACGGTGTATTGCCTTCAGTGGACGCCGCCGTGAAGGCCGCGGCTGAGGCGCAGGTAAAGGTCGCGGCGCTGGGCTTGGAACAACGCGGGCAGATCATCACCATCATCCGGCGGCTGTGCGAACAGAATAAGCAGGAGTGGGCCCGGCTGGAGTTGGAAGAGACGGGCCTGGGCCGGCTGGACCACAAGATTGCGAAGCTCGAGAACGTCAAGTACGTGCTGGGCGTGGAAGCGATGACCAGCCAGTCGCGGAGCGATGCTTCGGGGCTGTGCATCATTGAGCGCGCTCCGTGGGGCGTGATCGGGATGGTGCTGCCGGCGACGCACTCCGTGCCGACCATGGCCAGCAACGCGATCAACATCATCGCGGCGGGCAACACGGCGGTCTTCAGCCCGCATCCGGCCGCGGCCAAGGTGGCGGCACGGGCGCTGCAGGTGTTCAACCGCGAGATCGAGAAGGCCACAGGCATCACGAATGCCCTGGTGACGATGCAGGATCCGAGCATCCGCGCGGCGGAAGAGATGTTCCATCATCCGGGCATCGCGCTGTTGTGCGTGACGGGCGGTCCGGCGGTGGTGCGCGCGGCGGGCAAGTCCGGCAAGCGCGTGATTGCAGCGGGTCCCGGGAATCCTCCCGTGGTGGTGGACGAGACCGCGCAGTTGGATGAAGCGGCGAAGGCGATCATCGCGGGCGCTTCGTTCGACAACAACCTGCTGTGCATCGGCGAGAAGGAAGTCTTCGTCGTGGCGCAGGTGTGGGATGCGTTCATTGCCGCCATGAAGCGCGCAGGCGCGGTGGAACTCGACTTTGCGGCGGTGGAGCGGCTGACCGAAGCGGCTTTCCGCTGGGATGGCGAAGGCAAGGGCTGCGGCCATGCGCATGTGCGCAAGGAACTGATCGGCAAGGACGTGGCCGTGCTGGCGGCGGCGGCCGGCGTGAAGGTGCCGGCGGGCACTCCGCTGTTGTTCGGTGAAACGAACGAGGATCACGCCTTCGTGCAGGAAGAGCAGATGATGCCGTTCCTGCCGCTGGTGAAGGTGAAAGACGTGAATGCGGGCATCGCCGCCTCGGTGAAGGCCGAGCACGGCTACCGGCACACGGCGCTGATCCACTCGCGCAACATCGAGAACGTGACGAAGATGGCCAGGGCCATGAACACCACGCTGTTTGTGCACAACGCCCCGTGTACGGCGGCGCTGGGTACGGATGGCGCCGGCTATCTCAGCTTCAGCATTGCGACGCCCACGGGCGAGGGCGTGACGACACCGCTGACATTTACCCGGGAGCGCCAACTGACGATTGGCGGCGGGGCGTTGCGGGTCATCTAGCGGGACATATGGAATTCGAGGTAAGAGCATGAAGAGTGCGGATCTGAAGGACCTGAAGGTGATCTGCGCCGAGGACGTGGAAGCAGCGGTGCGCAGCGGCGCGAAAGAGCTGCTGGTCCGCGAGAACGCCGTGTTTACGCCGGCCGCCCAGGATCTGGTGGCTTCGAATCAGTTGAAGCTGAACAGCGGCTCCAGTCCGGCTGCCGCGGCATCTGCTCCGGCAGCGGGTGCGAATGTGGTGGGCGCGGGCACGCAGTGGGAGAAGCTGTTCTACTCGCCCGAAGCGGAAGCGATCAAGGCTGAAATCGTGCATGCCGGACACAAGCTGTGGCACCGGCAGTATGTGGACGGCAACGGCGGCAACATCAGCTACCGGATTGGCGAGGACGCGGTGATCTGCACGCCTACGCTGATCAGCAAGGGCGACCTGACTCCGGCGGACCTGTGCATTGTGGACCTGAAGGGTACGCAGTTGTATGGCGCCCGTCCGCGCACCAGCGAGATCCTGCTGCACCTGGAGATCTACAAGGCCGTGCCGGCCGCCAAGGGTGTGGTGCACTGCCATCCGCCGCATGCGACCGCGTATGCGATTACGGGCCGCGTGCCTCCGAACTGTGTGATCCCTGAATACGAAGTGTTCGTGGGCAGCATTGCGGTGTCGCCGTACGAGACTCCGGGTACGCAGAAGTTCGCCGAGACCGTGATTCCCTATGTGCGGACGCACAATACCGTGCTTCTGGGCAATCACGGCATCGTGTGCTGGGCCGATACGGTGACGCATGCCGAGTGGTATGCCGAGGTGGTGGAGACCTACTGCCACACGTTGCTGATCGCGAGCCAGTTGGGCGCGCCGATCTCGCAGATTCCGGGCGCGAAGGCGACCGACCTGCTGGCGATCAAGCAGAAGCTGGGGATCCCCGATGCCCGCTTTGGCCTGGACGAATGCCAGGTGTGCGACGTGATGAGTCCGGAAACGCCCATTTCCCTGCCTCCGCGCCCCGGCGCGGGTGGACTGAAACCAGCAGCCGCACAGACCGACGACATGGAGTCGCTGGTGCAGAGCGTAGCCGATGCGGTGCTCGCCGCACTGAACAAGAAGACCAGCTGATCTCCCAATGAAAGCGGCTGGGCGCCTGCTGAAAATCCGGGAGATCCTTGAATCTCAGGAGTTCGTCGATCTCGAGACGCTGTGCAGCCTGCTCAACGCCTCGGAATCGACGGTGCGGCGGGATCTCAGCCTGCTGGAAAAAGACAGCGTCCTGAAGCGGGTGCACGGCGGCGCGCTGGCGCTGCAGACGCACGACCAACTACTCGACTACACGTGGCAAAGCGGCCGCATGGCCGAAGAGAAGCGCCGCATTGCGCGCGTCACGGCAGGCCTGGTGGAAGACGGGCAGACCATCCTGCTGGACGGCGGGTCGACGGCGGCAGCCGTGGCGCGGGAGCTCGTCTCGCGCTCGCTGCACGTGCTGACGAATTCACTGGCGATTGCCGAGGTGTTTGAACAGTCGCGGCAGATCGAGCTGACGCTCACAGGCGGGTATCTGTACCCCAGGTTGCGTGTGATGCTGGGCCAGTTGTGCGAGCAGATGCTGGCCAGCGTGAGCGCGGATGTCCTGATCATGGGCATCGGCGGCGTCACCGAGGCCGGATTCAGCAACAACAACACCCTGCTGGTGGGATCGGAGCGCAAGATGATCGAAGCCTCAAGGCGCGTCATCCTGGTGGCCGATCATACCAAGTTCGGCCGGGCGGCGATGGTGCCGCTGGCTCCGCTGGATGTGGCCGACATCGTGATCTCCGATACGGAGCTCAGCCTGGAGCACCGGCAGATGCTGGAAGCCCAGGGCGTGCGGGTTCTGCTCGCCTAAGCAGCCCGTTACTTCGCGGGCGTCTCTTTCTTCGATTCCAGCGCACCCAGGCGCTTTGTGACATCCGCCAGACGCTCTTTCAACTGCGCATTCTCCTTCTCCATACTGGCCAGGCGGTCGACCACGCCCGCGGGCAACACGCGCGGATCGGGGGCAGTGCGCAAGCTGCGGAGCGCGCCTTCCAGGGCTTCCTTCTCCAGCACAGTACGCGGGCTGCCGGCCGCGGTGGTGAGCTGCCCCAGGGCTCGTGCATCACCCAGGCGGCCGAGGGCACGGGCGGCCGAGGGACGGACAGCGTAGTCGGGATCGTCGAGCCACCCGCAGAGCGCGATGAACGTGCGCTCGCGGAGCTTCTCATCGCGGCCCAACACGCCCAGGGCCGTGATGGCGCGGCTGCGGATGTTGGGATCGCCCGGCTTGGTAGCCAGGTCTGAGAGAGTGTCGTAGGCGGAGATGGCGTCCGCCTGTTCCAGCGACTGGATGGCGGCGACGCGGACCATGGGCCGGGGCGAGGACTTCGCCGTGTTCACCAGCAGCGCCAGGCTAGCCTTCTGGAGTTCAGGGGAGGCCTTCATGCGGCCCAACTGGCGGGCGGCCATCGCCTGGAGCTTGTCGACCGGGCTGGCCGCGGCGTAGCGGAGGAGAACCTGGTGGGCGGGCGTGTTGAAGGGATAGGCCGATAGCGCGGCCAGGACGGCGCTGAGCACTCTCGGATCGGCGATGCCGGAGTTCTCCGCATCGAGGAGAGCCTGCGCGGCCTCGGGCATCTGGAGGCGGCCCAGGGCCGTCGCCGCGACCTGGCGGACCGGCCAGAGGGCGGTCGGTGAGAGCAGCAGGCGGGAAAGGGCGGCGGTGGAGGAACTGGCCGTCTGGGTGCCGAGCGCCTCGGCTGCGCGGATCTGGGCCAGGGGCGTGGGTCCGCTGGTGGCGAGCCATTCGAGCATGGCGCGCGGGGTTTCCACCGTGAGAGTGGAGAGCAGCTTGCCGTGGGCGTCGATGGCGAAGGCCTCGGGGGCGGAGTCGAAGGAGAACGGGTAGTCCTGCGTAGCGCGGTCCAGTTCCACAGTGCGCCACTCGTCCTTGCCGGCGACGCGGAAGTACAACTCGATGGGGAGGTTGAAGACGGGACTGTCAGCGGCAATTCGTTGTGTCTGCTGCAGGGTGAGAGTGGCGGACTTCTTCACGGGATCCCAGCGGTAGGCGGCCTTGAGGCGCGGGATACCCTTGCCGTAGACCCATTGATCGAAGAAGCGCTCGAGGTCGCGGCCCGATTCCTTTTCCAACGCGCGGCGCAGATCCGCCGTTTCCACGCTGCCCCAGCGATGATCGTTCAAGTAGTTTTTGACCGCGCCCCAGAAGACCTTGTCGCCGAGCTGGCTGCGCAGCATGTGGACGATCCAGGCACCCTTCCAATAGATCTTGCCGCCATCGTACTGGAAAACCTCCATGGGTTGGTTGAACTGCCGCCAGACCATGGGACGTCCGGTTTCGCTGGAGTCGGTGAAGGAGAGGCCCTGGGCGGCTCCGCGCATGAGAGAGAGAAAGACGGCCTCATTGTCGGCGTGGCCGGCCCATTGCATGTGGAGGTAGGTTCCGAAGCCCTCGTTCAGCCAGCCCTGGGAGGCGTTGCGGTAACTGGCGATGCCGCCGAACCAGCTATGGGCGAGCATGTGGGCAACGAGGTTGGTCTCGATGGTGTAACCGGGCCAGCCGGGCTCCAGCGGCTCCAGGCCATCGTCGTTGGGTCCGGTGCTGAACATGGCCGGATCGATCATGGAGAAGCCGGCGTGTTCCATGCCGCGGTGATGATGGTCGGTGACGGCGGCGTGGGCGAAGGAGTCGTAAGGATACTCGACGCCCGTGAGCTCGGAGTAGAAGTCGAGGATCTGGTTCACGCGGCGGAAGGTGTAACGGCCCGCGGCCTCTTTGCCGGCGGGGACGAAGGCGAGGACCGGGCGCCCGCGCCAGGTGTTCTCGAGCTTGACGTAGCGGCCGACGGCGAAGCCGAGCATGTGCGGGTCCGTGGGCTGGTCGCTTTTCCAGTGCCATGTGACGTCGTCGCCGGCCGGAGTGGAACCTACCAGTTTGCCGACGGAAACGGCGGAGAAGCCCTTGGGCACGGTGATGAGCAGGTCGGAGGTCCAGCGCTCGTTCGGCCAGTCGTGGGCGGGCAGCCAGTGGCGGGCGTCCATGCCTTCGCCCATGGTGTAGACGACGGTCTGTTTCTGGGGGTCGTTGGCGTTGGGGAGGATGAAGTGGAGACCGCGATCGGGGCGCTCGACGCGGAAGTGCACGGTGACATCGACGTTGCGGCCGGGCTCGACCGGGGCGGCGAAGGGGATTTCGAGGGACTTGTCGTCGTAGCTGAACGTGACGGTCTCGCCGTTGACCTGGGTGTCGAGGATCCGCATGTCCACCGCATCGAGACGCAGGGAGCGGACCGGTTGGGCGATCGGCGTAAGGGTGAAGGTGACGCGGCCTTCGGCGACTCGTTCAGCGATTTCCTTGGCGGTGAAGCGGTATTCGAGCTTCATGTGGAGGAAGTCGACGGGACGGTCGGCGCTGTAGTTTCCGGCCGGGGGTGTCGCCTCCTGTTGGGCGGTGGCAACGGGCAGCGTGCCCAGCAGGCAGACGGCGGCAAGACAGGCGGAGCGGACTTTCATGACGGACCCTTCCCTTCAACGCACGGGTGGAGGGTGCACGGGTTGGACGGCCTGAAAGCACCCACTTCCGACGAGTTTACAGCATGCGGCGGGGGCATTCCCACGAGCTTCGCGCGGCTGCGGGGCGGGCTTTGGGACAATGTGGGGAGCGGCCGGAACGGGGCCGCCCTGCATGCCGTATCGAGGACGATTCGCACCTTCGCCGACGGGTCCGCTGCACCAGGGATCGCTGGTAGCGGCCGTGGCCAGCTATGTCGACGCGCGCCGGGCAGGCGGCGCGTGGCTGGTGCGGATGGAGGACGTGGATGAGCCGCGCAGCGTGCCCGGCGCGGCGGACGAGATCCTGCGCACGCTGGAGGCGTTCGGGCTGACCTGGGACGGGCCGGTGGTGTACCAGAGCCAGCGGAAAGAGCTGTACCGCGCCGCGCTGGAGCGATTGCGGACAGCCGGGCAGGTCTTCCCTTGCGGATGTACGCGGAAGGAGATCGCGGACTCGGCCATCACGGTTGCGGCCAGTGGCGAGAAGCCGTATCCGGGGACGTGCCGGAACGGGCTGCCAGAAGGGCGCGCGGCGCGGGCGTGGCGGGTGCGGGTGCCGGATGAGGCGGTCAGGTTTACCGACCGGGCAATGGGTCCGCAGGAACAGAATCTGCTGGCGGAGGTGGGGGACTTCGTCCTGCGGCGGGCCGATGGGTTCTTCGCCTATCAACTCGCCGTGGTGGTGGATGACGCGGACCAGGGGATTACGGATGTCGTGCGCGGGGAGGACCTGCTGGCCTCCACTCCTCGGCAGATCTACCTGCAGAGGCGGCTGGGACATCCGGAGCCGCGCTACCTGCACGTTCCGGTGGTTCGCAACGCCGCCGGGGAGAAGCTGAGTAAACAGACCGGGGCCGCCCCTGTGGATTCGACACGGCCCGGGCCCGCCATCGAGGAGGCTCTGCGGTTCCTGGGGCTGGATCCGCCGGAAGGCTTGTCGCACGCGGAACTGTTGAAATGGGCCATCCTGAGGGGATGAAGTCCGATCAACTGTGGATTGCGCCGCGCGTGCGGGGGGCGAAGCTGCCCGTGGTGGCGCTGGAGTCCACGATCATCGCGCATGGCATGCCGTATCCCGTGAATGTGGAGACGGCGCTGGAGGTGGAGTCGATTGTCGCGGCGCAAGGCGCGACTCCGGCGACGCTGGGGATCCTGGATGGCCGCATCATCGTGGGCTTGAGCGAGGCGGAGATCCGGCGGATGGGTTCGGAGCCGGGCGTGTTGAAAGCGTGCGAGCGGGATATCCCGCTGGCGGTGGCGCAGGGTCGAAATGCGGCGGTCACGGCCGGTGCGAGTATCGCCATCGCGGCGGCGGCGGGGATCCGGGTTTTCGTGACGGGCGGAATCGGGGCAGTGGGTCCGCATGCTTCCAGGGACTTCGATATCTCAGCGGATCTGCCTGCGATCGCCGGCTACCCGGTGATCACGGTGTGCGCCGGCGCCAAGGCGTTCATGGATATCGGCGCGACCTTGGAATGGCTGGAGACGCAGCGCGTACCGGTGGCGACCTGGGGCAGTGACCAGTTTCCGCTGTTCTACTCGAGACGCAGTGGGTTCAGCAGCGGCTGGCGAGTGGATGACGCGGAAGAGGTGGCAAGCGTCTTTGCAGCCAAGCGCAGGTTGGGGCTGGACGGCGGACTGCTGGTGGCTGTGCCGTTGCCGGAGGAGCAGGCCCTGCCGGAAGAAGTGACCCGGGCTGCCATTCACGGAGCGCTGGAGCAGGCGGAGGCCGCGGGGATCAGGGGCAAGGCGCTGACCCCGTTCCTGCTCTCCAAGATCAAAGAACTCACAGGCGGGCGGAGCCTGGAAAGCAACATCGCGCTGATCAAGAACAACGCCCGGGTGGGGGCGCGGATCGCAGCGGCTCTTGGCTCGATGGACTTGCCGTAGAGCTATTTCTGTGCCTGGGCCGCCAGCCAGTCGGCCGTGGCCGTGATGCTGGCGGGCGTGTCACGGTGAAAGTCTTCCGGGGTCAGAAGCTTCACATTCGAGCGGCCGGCCACTCCGCGGCGCACCTGATCGACCGGCGCGTAGTGGTCGAGAGTGCCGCTGATCAGGAAGACCGGGCGCGAGCCGAGGCGCGACAGCACGTCGCTCTCGTCGGCGGGCAACTGCGCTTCTTTGCCGAGGTAGAAGCCCATGCGCGGCATCAGGCCGTGCAAGTGGGAGAAGTGGCGGATCCCCTCTGAGCCGTCGTCCGGCGTGGAGAGCTTCAAGGGTTGGAAGCCGCCCACCATGGCAATGCCGGTGACGGCGGGCTCCTGTGCGGCGGTCCACAAGGCGACCCGGGCGCCCAGGGAGAATCCGGCCAGATAAACTTTGCCGGGATCGATCACATCCAGGCTGCGCATGGCGGCGACGGCGGCGCGCGTATCGGCCACCATCTTGCCGAGCAGCGACCAGTGCGGGTAGCGTCGGTAGAAGTCGAGCTGCTGGTGAATGCGGGTACCGAAGCCGATCTGGTCGAACGCCAGGACGGCGAAGCCACGCTTCACGAACTCCTCTATGGGGCGGCGGCCCTGCCGGGAGTAGCCAGTGGAGTGGCTGTAGGGGTGCAGCCAGATGACGACGGGTACGCGCTGGCCCTGGGCCACGCGGGAGGCAGGCAGGTAGAGATCCGCCTTGAGATCATCGCCAAACGCGATGGGCGCATATTTGGCTCCGGCGATCTGGAGGGGGCGGTGGTAGAGGTCAGCGAGCCAGCCGTCGCTGGAGAACGCCGAAGCCTTGACTGCGCTGGCGGCCGGGTAAGTGAGGCCGGCGGGCTCGTCGCCGAGAAGGTAGCGGAGGGGATCCGGACCGGGTTTGGCCGCGGTTTCCCCGCTGAGCCGCTTCCAGGTATCGAAATCGTAGCCGAGCACCCACGTCTCCGGCGGCTTGCCATTGGTGCGGCCGAAGGCGAGGTCGAAGAAGTCGACGTACTTCTCGATGTCTTCCGCGGTGGTGGGGTGCTCGCCCGCGCGTAGGGAGAGGCCGACCTTGCCGGGCGTTCCGAACCAATCGTACACGCGCTTGACGCTGCGGTAGGCCTGTTCAAACCCAAACGGAGCGCCCTGCCCTTCCGAATAGGCGGACGCCAGCAGCAGGCCTCGGGGAGCCACCATCGCCATCAGCAGATTCTGGTCGATGGGCAGCTGATCCTCGCGGCCCGAGAAGAAGCGCAGGCGCGGGTGGAACCAGTGCGGGAAGTTGGTGGTGATGCCGTCCAGGCTCTCGTTGTAGAACGCGTCGGTAGTGAAGCGCCACGGATTCCCTTCCCCGGTGTTGCCGCTGGAGAGCGCAATGGCGCCGATGCGTTCGTCGAGAGCCGCGGCCAGCAGCGCCTGCTTGCCGTTGCGCGAATGCCCGCTGATGGCGATGCGGGCCTTGTCGACCTCCGGCACGGTCTGCAGGAAATCGACGGCGCGCATGCCGGCCCAGGCCCAGCGGGCGAGGCAGGAGAAGTCGTAGTCGGGATAAGCCTCGATAAACGTCTCGCTGTCGTCCTCAAAGCCATAGACCGGGTCCATCGCCTGGTAGATGGCTCCGATGTAGCCGCGGCGCACCGCTGTGTTCACCCAAGCGCGGGTGCGCGGATGATTCGTCAGGAAGACAGGGAACGGCCCCTTGCCGGGCGGAAGGATGAGCTGCACGTGGAGCCGGGCCTTGTGCTCCGGACCAAACTCCAGCAGGACTTCGCGGATGGTCAGCGCGCCGTCCTTGGACTCGCGCTGAACTGTGACCTTCAGGTTGGAGGGCTTGGGTGGGATGCGGCCAAAGACCCACTGCTCGTAGAGGGCCCGGACGTGCTCGCGCTGGGCAGCCCACTCCGCCCGGGTGTGGATCGCGGCTCCCGTCTTGACGTCAACAAGCGGATCCGGCAGGAACGGCCGCCTGGGCAGTTTCGAGAAGTCGGGTGGCAATTCGCCGGTGCGGCGCTGCCACTCTTCCCAGCTCTTGTCCCTGGCATTGATGCGGCCGGTGATCTTGGTATTGGACGCGGGCAGCAGACGCAGCAGGGTGTCGAGATCCTGTTGCGGCTGGGCGGAGGCCGTGGCCAGAGAGCCGATGAGCGCGAGCAGCGTGTACCGCATGGATGGCCTACTTCGCGAGGGCGACGTCGATGGCCTTCTGGGCCAGGGGTCCCATCACTTCGTAGCCTGCCTCGTTCGGGTGCAGGCCATCGTAGGTGAGCTCCTTTTTGAGGACCTGCTTGTCGTCGAGGGAGGGCGTGAAGTAGTCGAGGAAGACAGCGCCGGTACCGGCAGCGTAGCCGCGCATCCAGATGTTCAGTTCGCGGATCTTCTCGTTGGGCCGGCGATCCGTCTGCGGGCGGATGTAGTCGCAGGTGGGCAGTAAGGCGGAGAGGACGACCCGGATGCCGTTGGCGCGGGCGAGTTCCGCCATCGACATCAGGTTGGCCTCGGTTTCTTTCAGCGTCATGGGACCGGTGTTGCCGGAGATGTCGTTGGTGCCGGCGAGAATCACGACGACTTTCGGGTGCAGCTCGATGACATCGGCGCGGAAGCGCAGCAACATCTGCGGAGTGGTCTGGCCGCTGATGCCGCGATTGATGTACGGCTTGCCGGGGAAGAACTTGCCATAGCGGCGGCCCCAGCCATCGGTGATGGAATCGCCCATGAAGACGACGCGCTCCTCACCGGCCACGGGCGCGACGACGGTGGCGTTTTCGGCCCGGTAGCGATTGAGGTTGGGCCAGTCCTTGAGCGTGCGCTCCTGGCGATCGACGGTGGTCTTGAGCTTTGAGAGTTCGGTGGGTTCGGCGGCGGGGGTTTGGGCGGAAAGTACGGCGGCGCAGGCGAGCAGGAGGAATGTGAGTTTCATGGTGCCTCCACCATGCTATTCGATTCCGCGGGGCGGCCTGAGCCCGTTACGGATTGGTGCTACACATTGCGCGCCCAGGCCCCAGGATCCGGGCTGAGCTGCCGCGCCAGAAATGGCCGGCCGAGGGGTTTGTGATTGCCGCGCATAGCGTGGCCTCCACGGCCGCGCCCTGCCTGATCTTGTGTTCCACTGAACTGGCCAGATCAGGCCAATGGTGGCGCGCACGACGGATCGCCTTGAGGACCCTGCGCCAGTGCCGCAGCCGGAGGGGACAGCCTAGCCGGTTCGGAGGCATGCCACAAAAAAACGAATGCGCGGCAAGCCCGTTGAACGTGGGCCTGCCGCGCTTTCTCGAACTCATCCAACTATTATCGGTAATCCGCCCAATTAATGTTCCGCATATCCCCGCTCCGCGTGAACTGGCGGTGCATGGCCAGGCCCAGCGACAGCGACAGCGGCTCATGGCTCGTCGGCGCGGTGAACGCCAGGTAATCGCGCAACTGCTGGCGATAGTCCGGATGCGCGCAGTGGTTGATGATCAGTTCGGCTCGCTCGCGCGGATCCTTGCCGCGCAGGTCGGCGACACCCTGTTCCGTGATGATGACCTGCACCGAGTGCTCGCTGTGATCCATGTGCGAAGCTAGCGGCACGATGGCGGAGATCTTGCCGCCCTTGGCCGTCGACGGGCAGGAGAAGATCGACAGGTAGGCGTTGCGGGTGAAGTCGCCCGAACCGCCGATGCCGTTCATCATCGTCTTGCCCATGACGTGCGTTGAATTGACGTTGCCGCCGAGGTCGACTTCGATGGCCGTGTTCATCGACACAATCCCCAGGCGCCGCACGATCTCAGGGTGATTCGAGATCTCCTGCGGACGCATGAGAATGCGGCTCTTGAAGAACTCGATGTTCGACGTCACGTTCTTCATCGCCGCGGGCGACAGGGTCAGCGCGCAGGTGGAAGCGAAGGTGCAGCGGCCGCTTTCGAGCAGCGGCACAACGGAGTCCTGCAACACTTCGGTGTACATCTCGAAGGCCGGCACTTCCTTGCTGCGGCCCAGGGCGCCCAGCACCGCGTTGGCGATGTTGCCGACGCCCGATTGCAGCGGCAGGAACTGCGGCGGAATACGATTGGCCTTCATTTCGGCGACGAGGAAGTCCGCCACGTTCTGCCCGATCTGGTCGGTCACGGGTGTAGGTTCGTCAAAGCCGGCCGTTTCGTCGGCCTGGTTCGTCAGGACAACACCGGCGATCTTCTTGGGATCGACGACGCAGATGGGCGAACCGATGCGGTCGGACGACGCGTAGACCGGAATCTCCTGGCGGGCCGGGGGATCCAGCGGTTCGAAGATGTCGTGCATGCCCAGCAGGGTGGCTGGGTGCTTGGCGTTCAATTCGATCAGGACCTTGTCCGCCAGGCGCAGGTAGGTGTTCGCCGCACCCACTGAGGTGGACAACACGATGCCGCCGCCCGGCGTAATGTCGCACGCTTCCACCACGGCCCAATGCACTGGACCCAGGAAGCCGTAGCGCACATTCTGCGGCAGCAGCGACAGGTGCATATCGACGAACTTCACCTGGCCCGAGTTGATCTGCTTGCGCAGGATCGCGTTGGACTGATACGGCGTACGGAAGCTGATCGCCTCGGCTTCGGCCAGCGCGCCGTCGAGCGACTTGCCGGTGGAGGCGCCCGTCAGCACGCCGACTTTGAATTCGCGTCCCGCGGCGTGTTCCCGCTTGGCCTTCTCGGCCAGCGCAAAGGGAATGGCCTTGGCCGCGCCCGCCGGAGTAAATCCGCTAAACCCGATAGTGGAGCCATGATGAATCAGCTCAGCCGCCTCTTCCGCGGTGAGAATGGGGAACGGTAGTGACATACGAGAACCTAACTCCTATTCGGAGCCCTTGCGGGCCGGATGAAATAGCGCCAGCAGCTCGCGGGCGGCGCTGAATGAACTCATGTGACCCCGGCGGACTTCCTCCGTCATCAACGGCAGGCGAGCGCTCACCTGGGGGTCTGACTTGAACTGTGCCTCCAGGCCGAGGCTGATCAACTCCTGCATCCAGTTGAGGGCCTGGCGGCGGCGGCGATCGTGGAAATGGCCGTTGGCCTTCATCTGCGCCCGATGCTCGAGCACCGATTCCCAGACCTCGGGCACGCCTTCGCCGGTGAGGGACGAGCAGGTCAGCACCTTCGGCGACCACCCGTCCGGGCTCATCGGAAACAGGTGCAGGGCGTTCGAATACTCGACGCGGGCGCGCTCAGCTCGCGGCTTGTTGTCGCCGTCCGCTTTGTTGATGACCATACCGTCGATCATCTCGATGATGCCGCGCTTGATGCCCTGCAACTCGTCGCCCGCTCCGGAGATCATCAGCAGCAGGAAGTAATCGGTCATTGACCGGACCGCGGTCTCGCTCTGCCCGACCCCTACCGTCTCGACGATGACATTCCGGAAGCCGGCCGCCTCGCACAGCAGGATGGTCTCGCGTGTGCGCCGCGCGACGCCGCCGAGATGGCACTTCGACGGAGAGGGGCGGATGAACGCGGCCTCCTCCATCGACAACCGTTCCATGCGGGTCTTGTCACCGAGAATGCTGCCGCCGGAGATCGGACTGGAGGGATCGATACTGAGAACGGCCACCTTCTCGCCGTGTTCACGGACAAGATGCAGGCCCAGGGTATCGATGAAGGTGGACTTCCCTGCCCCGGGCACTCCGGTGATGCCGATGCGGCGCGAACCGCCGGACCTCGGCAGCACGCCTTCCAGGACCCGTTCGGCCAGGTCGCCGTCTGAAGGGAGTTCGCTTTCTATGACGGTAATGGCGCGCGCCAGCACGACTCGATCGCCGCGCAGGACGCCGTCCACATATGCTTCAGCGGACAGGCGGCCCCGTCGAGGCCGCCCGCCGCCGGATGTTGCGCCTGGCGTGGGATCAGGCGGCACTCGGCATCTCCATCAATGCCGCCAGCACCTTCTGCGCGCAGACAGGAATCACCGAACCCGGTCCAAACACATCGATCGCGCCGGCCGCCTTGAGCTCGTCGTAGTCCTGGGGAGGAATCACGCCACCCACAAATACCACGATGTCCTCACGGCCCAGCCGCTTCAGTTCAGCCACCAGCTCAGGCACCAGCGATTTGTGACCGCCGGCGAGCGAACTGACGCCCACCGCATGCACATCGTTTTCGACGGCCATGCGCGCCACTTCCTTGGGGGTGGCGAACAGCGGACCGACGTCGACGTCAAAGCCGAGATCGGCGAAGGCGGTGGCCACCACTTTGGCTCCGCGGTCGTGCCCGTCCTGGCCCATCTTGGCAACCAGCAGGCGCGGACGCCGGCCTTCGAGCTTGGAGAAGTCCTCAGCGGCCTTGCTGGCCTTCTGGAACTCAGGATCGCTCTGACTCTCACTGGAGTAGACACCGGAGATCGTGCGGTTCACGGCCTGATACCGCCCATGCACCTTCTCGAGCGCCATCGAGATCTCGCCCAGCGTCGCCCGTAGGCGGGCGGCGGTGACGGCGAGTTCCAGCACGTTGCCTTCGCCCGTCTCAGCGCACTTGGTCAGCGCGTCGAGAGAGGCCTGGACCGCGGCGGAATCGCGCGAGGCCTTCACTTCGTTCAGCCGGCGGACCTGGCTCTCGCGGACGGCCTGGTTGTCAACCATCAGCACGTCGAGCTGTTCTTCCTGCTCCAACCGGTATTTGTTGATGCCGACGATCGTCTCCTTGCCGGAGTCGATGCGCGCCTGACGGCGGGCCGCCGCCTCTTCGATGCGCATCTTCGGCAGGCCGGTTTCGATGGCTTTGGTCATGCCGCCCAGGGTTTCCACTTCCTGGATTAGATGCCACGCCTTCTGCATCAGCTCATTGGTCAGCGATTCGACGTAGTAGCTGCCGGCCCAGGGATCCACCACGCGGCAGATGCCGGTCTCTTCCTGCAGGTAGATCTGGGTGTTTCTGGCGATGCGCGCCGAGAAATCGGTGGGCAGCGCGATGGCTTCGTCCAGTGCGTTGGTGTGCAGAGACTGGGTGTGCCCCAGCGCGGCGGCAGTGGCTTCGACAGCCGTACGCACCACGTTGTTGAACACGTCCTGCGCCGTCAGCGACCAGCCCGAGGTCTGGGAATGCGTCCGCAAAGCCATCGACTTCGGGTTCTTCGGGTTAAACGACTTCACGATCTTCGCCCACAGCACGCGAGCCGCGCGCATCTTGGCGATCTCCATGAAGTGGTTCATGCCGATGGCCCAGAAGAAGCTCAGGCGCGGCGCGAACTCGTCCACATTCAAACCGGACTTGATGCCGGTACGCAGGTACTCCAGCCCATCGGCCAGCGTGTAAGCCAGCTCGATATCGGCCGTCGCGCCCGCTTCCTGCATGTGGTAGCCCGAGATCGAGATGCAGTTGAACTTGGGCATCCGCTCGGAGCAATACCGGAAGATGTCGCCAATGATGTGCATCGACGGGGCCGGCGGGTAGATATACGTATTGCGGACCATGAACTCTTTCAGAATGTCGTTCTGAATGGTTCCGCTCAGCTTCTGCGTCGGCACGCCCTGCTCTTCGGCGGCCACAATGTAGAATGCCATGATGGGCAGCACGGCCCCATTCATGGTCATCGACACCGACATCTGGTCCAGCGGGATCTGATTGAAGAGGATCTTCATGTCCTCGACGGAATCGATGGCCACGCCGGCTTTGCCGACATCGCCCGTCACCCGTTCATGATCGCTGTCGTAGCCGCGGTGCGTCGCCAGGTCGAAGGCGACCGAGAGACCCTTCTGGCCGGCTGCGAGATTGCGGCGGTAGAAGGCGTTGGACTCTTCGGCGGTGGAGAACCCGGCATACTGCCGGATGGTCCAGGGCCGCATGACGTACATCGTGGAGTAAGGTCCGCGCAGATACGGAGGCAGGCCGGCCGCGTACTCGAGATGCTCGAGCCCGGCCAGATCCGCCTCGGTGTAGTAAGGCTTCACCGCGATCTGTTCGTTCGTGATCCAGTTCTGGGCCGCAGCGGACGCAGGAGCGGCCTCAGGGGCCGGAGCCGCATAGTCAATCTTTGTGAAATCCGGACGCATGGCTTACTTCTCCTCCTTTCCGCCGATACCCAGCTTGTCCTGCCACTCGTTCAGGGTGTCCACCATGTTCGAGAGGACATGAACGAAGCCGGCCACACCAAGAACCTTCAGCTCCTCGATCTGCTCCTTCGGATTACCGGCAACCACCACCGGCACCTTCACATTGGAGCAGACTTCGCGGGCGAACTCGATGTACTCAGGATCGGAACTGCACAACACAATCAGCGCCGCGTCCGTTCCTTCGTAGCTTTCGCTCTCTTCGATGTCGAAGCCGGCGCAGCCGAAGAAGTTCTGGCAGAACTGGCCGCGGGCCATCTTCATCTTGAGGTCGCCCCGCTTCAACAGCAGGACCTTTGGCGTCCTGCCTGCCGTCTTGGCATACCGTTCCGTGCGCAGCCGGATGTGTTCGATGGGCTCGGCCAGATGCCAGCCGCTCAAGGCGCCGGCGTGATCCAGTTCCTTCTCGTGAATGTCCGGGTAATTGTTGACACCGACGAGAACGCGGCGGCGCGAAGCGATCGCCTTCTCCTTGGCCGCGCGAGAGACCGCGATGGCCGCCGAGATGGTGCCCTGGGCAGCGGCAAAGCCACCCTCGGCTTCAATCTGCTGGAAGAGCTTCCAGGCAGCCTGGGCCAGGGCGTCCGTCAATGCCTCGATGTAATACGACCCGCCGGCCGGATCGGCCACCTTATCCAGGTGCGCCTCTTCCTTGATGACGAGTTGAACGTTCTTTGCCAGGCGATCGGGGAATCCGGTCGCCTGCACGTTCAACGAGTCCGCTCCGCCCAGTACGCCGGAAAGAGCCTCGGTGGTGACCCGCAGCAGGTTCGTGTAGGGGTCGTAGATGCTCTTGTTCTCCAGCGCCGTGACGGTGTGGATCTTCACTGGCGCATCCGCCAGGCCAAACGCGGAAACCACCCGCTTCCAGAGGAGGCGGGCGGCGCGCAGCTTGGCGATTTCGACGAAGTAGTTGGAGCCGACAGCGAAGACAAACGACTGGGCTGGATCCGCGCCGGCGGCGAGACGATCAGCGCCTTCGGCGATGGCGTAGGCCAACTCCTGGACGGCGGTGGCGCCCGCTTCGTGGTGGGCGGCGGCCTGAATGGCGCCTTCCGGGGCGGGCCCCTGGGCAATCGCCCACGGGCCGGCATTCAACGCACGCGCTGTCTGCGCGGGCAGGTTTTCCTTCCGGTAGTAGGGCCGTACGGCAATGCCCTCTTCCGTCTTCCAAACCAGCCGCTTGTCGTAGTCCGCGCCCTTAAGGTCGGCGATGATGGTCGCTTCCCAGTCGGCCGTGGAGACCGGCGGGAACTCTTCCTTCAGGCGCAGTGTATCGGTGCCCGGTGATGCATCAGGCATGAGTTGTGCCCTCCTGGACCACTTCGATGAGGTAGCTGAAATCCTTCGGATGGACGAAGAAGATCATCGTGCCGCGCGAGCCGGGGCCGGGTTCCTGCGTCAGGTTGAAGCCCTTCTCTTTCATGACGGCGTAGGCGACGTTGATGTCCTTCACCCGGAAAGCGAGATGAGCGAAACCGCCCCGCCCGCCGCTCTTTTCGATCTGCTTGGCCACCGGCGACTCCGGCGACAGCGGCTCGAGCAACTGGATCAGGTTCGGACCCGCGCCGATCTGCAGCAGGACTTCGCGCACCTGGTGCTTGCCGTAGACTTCTTCCCGGTGCAGCTCAGTAAAGCCCAGAGCCTTGTACTTCAGTACCTGCGCGTCGAGTTCACCCTGCTTCACGGCGATGGCGACGTGGTCGACAAATTCGAAGCCGGCGGCAATCAGTTCGTTTACCATGATGTGCCTCCTTACTCGAATTCCACCAGGACAACGCCCGCCTGGACGCCGTCGCCCGGATTCACGTTGATCTTGGAGATCTTGCCGGCCACGGGGGCGGTGATATTGGTCTCCATCTTCATGGCTTCCAGTACGAGGATGGTGTCGCCGGTCTGGATGCTCTGGCCTTCCTGCGCCGAGATCTTCACAACGATGCCGGAGATGGGGCTGCGGCAAACCTTATCTTCGTTCACCGGGGCGCCGCCATGGGCAGCGGCCGGCGCCTGAGGAGCGGCGGGCACGCGCACGGCGGCAGGCTGCATGAGGTAGCCCACCGGCGGCAACTGGGGCTGCTCCGGCGCCGAGGCTTCCACCTCGACTTCATAGACTTTCTGGTCAATCGTAATCTTCAATTTCACGGCTGCTCTCCTGCTTACCTGACCCTCAGAGTGTGATGCTGTACGTTCAAGCGGTGCGAGGCCTGGATGCTGACGCGACCCTCCTGGGCCCACGCCGTGGAACCCAGCAGACGGACGGTGCGGATGGGAGCCCGTGTACCGAGATAGGCAGCGACCGCGGCGGAAATCGCCAGCATGATTTCATCCGAAATCACTTCCGGCTCCTGCGGGACCACCTTCTCTTCGGCTTCCACTTCGACACTGCCGGAAGGAGCGGAGGCCGCCACTCCCTCCAGTTCGCCGATCTTGGCCGTCAACGCCGCCAGGTGCTGGCGTAATGCGTCCAACTCCTCGCTGAGACTCTTCAGTGTGACTTTGCTCATTGAATGCCTCGCTCTACAGCGGCATCAGACCGTGCTTCTTGCCAGGCCTGAGTTCGCGCTTCGTGTGCAGGTATTCCAGCGCCTGCGCGATCACCTTGCGGGTGTCGGCCGGCTCGATGATGTCGTCGACCAGCCGGCGGCCGGCGGCGACGAACGGATTGGAGAATGCTTCGCGGTACTGATCGATCATCTCCTTGCGCTTGGCCGCCTTATCGGTGGCTTCGCTGATCTCTTTGCGGAAGACGATCTCGGCCGCGCCTTCAGCGCCCATGACGGCGATCTCGGCGGTGGGCCAGGCATAGCTGCGGTCCGCGCCCAGGTCCTTGCAGCACATGGCGAGATAGGCACCGCCGTAGGCTTTGCGCAGGATGACGGTGATCTTGGGCACCGTCGCGGCGGAGTAAGCGAACAACATCTTGGCGCCGTGGCGGATGATGCCGCCGTATTCCTGCTGCACGCCGGGCAGGAAGCCGGGCACGTCCACCAGGGTCACCAACGGGATGTTGAAGGCGTTGCAGAAGCGGATGAAGCGCGCACCCTTGCTGCTGGCATCGATGTCGAGTACACCGGCCTGCACCGCGGGCTGGTTCGCAATGATGCCGATGCTGCGGCCGCAGATGCGGGCGAAGCCGATGACGATATTCGGCGCGTGGCCGGCCTGGACTTCCAGGAAGTCGCCGTTGTCGATGATCCGCAGGATCACGTCGCGGATGTCGTAGCCCTTCTTGCCGTCCACCGGCACGATGTCGGCCAGTTCCGGATTCGGCTCGCAGCTATACTCACCCGGGATCTCGGGCGGATCTTCCAGGTTGTTCGACGGCAGGAAGCTGAGCAGCTTCTGGCACAGCAGCAGCGCGTCTTTGTCGTCTTCGGCGATGAAGTGAATCACGCCCGACTTCGCCATGTGCGCGTCGGGTCCACCCAGGTCGTCGGCCGTCACCGTCTCGCCGGTCACCTGTTTGATGACCTGCGGACCGGTGATGAACATCTGCGCCTTGCGTGTCTGGATGATGAAGTCGGTCAGCGCCGGGGAGTAGGCCGCGCCGCCGGCGCAGGGTCCGCAGATGAGAGAGATCTGGGGCACCGCGCCGCTCAGCATCACGTTGGTATAAAAAACCTTACCGTAGCCGGAGAGCGAGTCGATCCCTTCCTGCACACGCGCTCCGCCTGAGTCGTTGATGAAAACGAAGGGGGAGCCGGTCTTCAGCGACTGCATCATCGCTTCCGACACTTTGATCGAGTGCAGTTCGCCGGCCGAGCCGCCCAGGACCGTGAAGTCCTGGCTGGCCACGTGAACCAGCCGCCCATGGATCGCCGCCGAACCAGTGATCACACCGTCGGCCGCCGTCTCTTTTCCGGCCATTCCGAACAGCGTCGCACGGTGCTGCGCAAACAGGCCGGTCTCCATGAACGAACCCTTGTCCACCAGCCCGTCCACCCGTTCCCGCGCCGTCATTTTGCCACTGGCACGGTGCTTTTCCAGCTTGTCCGCGCCGCCGCCAAGCATCACCTGCTCGCGTTTCTTGCGAAGTTCTTCAACCCGAATATCCATCGATTTAATCGACATGAATCCTACCTCAAACTCTTAATTTCCAGATTCCTGCCAGGCCGGAGAACTCCCGTTACTGGCGCCCCGGCCCGGGCCGTATCGAACCTCAACTTCCGCTTCAGGCGGAAGGCGCCACCGTCACCTTGTGCGTCTTGCCGTTCAGCTTGACGTCATAGGAGATGGTGGACATCACCGGCCCCTTGCCGGTCTCGGCGTTTCCGCCGGGCGCCGGAGCGGCGGCTGGCTTGGCCGAGGGGTCCTTACCGAGGTTCTTCGGACCCTCCTGTCTGGTGGAAAAGAACTTAGGCGCCACTTGGGGGAACATGGCGTAGGTCAGGACATCTTCATCGGAGCCGTTGCAGCCCTTCAACGCGAGACCCGAGGAGCGGAGCTGGTCCCATTCCGGCTTCAGCAGGTCGGCCGGCCGGCAGGTGATGGGATTCTTCCTGGCCTGTTTGTGGGCCAGGTTGATGACTTCGGGGTCGCGCTGTCCCAGCGTGGTGCCGTAGTAGCCCAGCATCAGGTCAGCAAACTCGCCCGTCAGAACCTTGTAGCGGCCCATCATGACGTTGAAAACAGCTTGCGTTCCAACGATTTGGCTGGAAGGCGTGACCAGCGGGGGATAGCCGGCGTCCTTGCGGACCCGCGGGACCTCGCACAGCACTTCCTTCAGGCGGTCCGCCGCACCCTGCTGCTTCAACTGGCTCTCCATGTTGGAGATCATGCCGCCCGGGATCTGGCTGTCAAAGATTTCGGTTTCGACGCCCGTGATGTTGGACAAGTACTCTTTGTAGCGCGGCCGGATGCCGGCGAAGTACTCCTTCACCTTCAACAGGCGGCTCTTATCCAGTTTCGTGACGTACGGAGTGCCTTCCAGCATCTCCACCAAGCTCTCGGTAGGGTTGTGGCCCGGTCCCAGGCTGAGGCTCGAGATGGCGGTATCGACGCAATCGGCGCCCGCTTCGATCGCCTTCATCAGGCTGACCATCGTAACGCCCGTGGTTGCATGCACATGCACATGGATCCGCAGCTCTTCGCCGCAGGCTTCCTTGATCGCCTTGACGATGTCGTAGGCCGGTTGCGGCTTCAGCAGCGCGGCCATGTCTTTGATACAGATGGAGTCGCACCCGAGGTCGACCAACTGTTCGGCCATCTCTACATACCCGGTGACAGTATGCAGGGGGCTCACGGTGTAACAGATGGTGCCCTGTGCGTGTTTGCCGGCCTTCTTGACGGCCTTGATGGCCTGGCGGACATTGCGAATGTCATTCAGCGCGTCAAACACGCGGAAGACGTCCATGCCGTTCTCGGCGGCCTTGTCTACAAAGCGGTCGACCACCTCGTCTTCGTAGTGGCGATAACCCAACAGATTCTGACCGCGCAGCAGCATTTGCAGGCGGGAATTCGGTAAAAGCTTGCGGAATTTGCGGAGGCGATCCCAGGGATCTTCATTAAGAAAACGGATGCAGGAGTCAAACGTGGCCCCGCCCCAACACTCAACTGACCAGTACCCGGCCTTGTCGATGTCTTCGCACGCAGGAACCATGTCCTCCATCGCCATGCGGGTCGCCATCAGGCTCTGATGCGCGTCCCTCAGAATGAGCTCGGTCACTTCGATCGTCTTAGGCATGTATGATTACCTTCTATGACAGTTTTACCGCCAAATGACCCTCGCGCGGTCTCTGTCTCCTTCAGAATATCAGACCTTGATGTCCTGTGGGAATTCTCAACACTTGCGAGGCTTGGGTAACCAGACTGGCCGAAGGCGCGCCCTAGTCAGAGGCAACGCCGCGAAGAAATGAAGGCTCGCCCTTGCGAGCGAGCCCCAAGTTTAGGAAAACGCTTGGCGCAGCACTTCGTAGCTCTTGGCTACCGCTGTCTTCGGAGTTTCCTTGCCTTCCATCTCCAGGCTCACCCAACCGTTGTAGTTGGCCTTGCGCAGAATGCCGGCAATGCGTTTGTAGTCGAGGTCGAGCGTGTACCACTCGCCGCCGCCATAGTAAGTCTTGGCTTGAACGATGGTCGCGTGCGGAGCCAGCCGCTCAATGCCCGCGTACGCATCACCCGGATAGTTGCCCGTATCCATGTTGATGCCGAGCCAGGGTGAGTTCACCTTCTGGTGGATGTTCAGCAGGTTGTCCAGGCTGGTGGTCAGGCCCCAATGATTCTCCAGGGCGAGCATGACACCCAGCTTCTCGCAGGTTGGCAGGCACTTCTCAATCGACGACACGCACCAGCCGATGGCGTCCTCCAGTTTGTAGCCGGGCAGTGGCGGTTCGTCGCCTTTCACCTTCATCAGGTCATTAAAATCCGGAATCGTCTTCCACCGCCCCGAATTCAGCCGTACGCAGGGGATGCCCATGCGGGCGGCGAGTTCCAGGCAACGGACCGTGTGGTCGATCATCTTCGCGCGTTCGTCGGCGGCCGGCGAAACGAAGTCCTGGTGGATGGAGAGCATGGGCATGCTCAAACCCAACGTGAAGGCGCGCTTCTTAAGACCGTTGATGTAGGCGGGGGACTCGTCGGTCATCTGGCGATGCAGGATCTCGACGCCATCGAAGCCCAGCCGGGCAGCGTCTTCGATCACATCTTCGATCGGGTACTTCGTGGGGTTGAAGTGCCAGTAGGAATAAGTGGAGACAGCGAGCTGGATGCGGCGCTGCGTTTTGGACTGAGCGGCGACGTGCGCTGGAGCGGCAGCCAGGGCAGCGGCGCTGGCGCTGAGCAGGCTTCGGCGAGACAGTGACATTCCGAAAGACTACCACTAGCCGAGCTTCAGAATCACCCCCTCGCTGGTAGCGGCCCAAATGTGATTGTCGTCGACATAGGCCAGCACCGCGCGGACTCCAGACGCGTGGTAGTCTACACGCATCTCGCGCCATTCCGAACCCGTATCCTGGAAGATGCGCAACTTGCCGGGGATCGGGCTGGTGCGCATGCGGCCGCGGGTTTCGATGGCGGCCACCAGGGAGCCGCCCTGTGCCAACGGCACCGCATCATAGACGAAAACATCCTTGCGCCGGAAGTACGGCCGGTTTGAGCCGCCACGCAGATTCACCACATAGACTTCGGAGGAGAAGTCCATGCTCTCGCCGTATTGAAAGAGCGTCATAGCCTGAAGGCCGCCCCGCATCCGCACCACATGGCCGAAGGACGACACCATCGACCCCTTCCAGGTCGCGCCGCTGTCCCGGGTCTCCAACACAATCGTGGAGCCGGGAATCGCCCGCCTGCGCATGGCGCGCTCCGGAATCATCCAATCCGGCAGCCGGGAGCCTTCCGGCGGAGGCGCCGAAGATGTGCCCACCAGGATTCCGGTCTTCGGCCCGATCCAGTTCATCCAGGCCCATTCCGTATTCTCCGGCTTGAGCTTCAGTTCGTTCGCCTCGGGCACTTCCGTCCAGCTCATTCCTCCGTCAACAGTACGGTAAACGGCCAACCCCGCCCCAAAGGCCCAGCCATTTTTATCGTCAATAAAGTGGACCCGCGCCACCTCGGAGCCCTTCTTGGCCTTGGGCAGCTTGCGCTTCTCCCAACTGACTCCGCTCTCGTTTGAATACCAGAGCGAACCCTGGCAGACGCAAAAGTACCTGGACTCGTCCAGAAGGAACAGCGAGTAGGGCAGGTCCTTCATTTTGACCTGTGTCCAGTGCAGGCCTCCGTCCCGGGTGACCAGTGCAAAGTTCTCATCCCTGCCCTTGCGCACCATGCCGCCCACGGCGATGCCGCGTTCCGCGGAAGCGAAGCGCAGGTCGTTCAGGACAACATCGGTATCATCCTGGTCGAATTGATACTGCATGCGCCAGCGCATGCCGCCGTAAGGTTTGGTGGATGCGTCGGCCCGCGCAATGTGGCCCGCGGGCAGTTCACCCGGCCGCGCGGAGTACATGCCCTCCGCGACATCACCGGGCCCCTTTTTCGCCTCGGCCTTGGGCGGCGCCTTGGGCTCCTGGCCGGCCGCGATCCCGAATCCACAGGCCCCCGCCAGGAAAGCCCGGCGGCTCGCCTGGGAGAGGTCTTCAACCTTTCTCTTCATCTTCCCCCCGCCGTGCAATGTGCCCATGAGAGCGGACCAGTTCCACGTGGTTTGCATCTTCAATGGCGCTGGGCGACATTCGCGCCAGCACCAGCAGACACCCCACCTGTTCTCCAATTGTCGTAAGCAGTTCCATCTCCGCGCCCGTGTGGCGGTGCGGGGTGCGGTGCTGCACGTTGATCACGCCCACTACTCGATTTCGGGCAATCACCGGAGAAGAAAGAAACGACTCGTAGGTGTCCTCCGGCAGTTCCGAGAACGCCTTAAACCGAGCGTCCTTATAGGCTTCCATGCCGAGAGCCAGCAACTTGCGCTCGCGGGCGACCCACCCCGTCAGACCCTCGCTGAGTTTCAAGCGTACCGTTCCGATCTGCGACGGATGCGGGCTGGAGGTAGCGCAGAGAACAAGTTCTTCGCGGTCCAGAAGATACAGCAGGCACGAATCACAGTCTGTGAAATCGTGGACCAGCTTGACGATGGCTTGCAGAGTATCGGCCAGGCTCAATTCGCGCACCATCAGACGGCTTACCCGCTGGTAGACGCCCAACTGCTGCTCAAGCCGTTCGAGTCTCGCTTCCAGATCCTTCGCTTTTGACACGCTGCCATTATGCCAATTCACGGTCCCGGATGCTTCCACCCCCTGGATGGGCATTGCGTTTCCCGCCTTTGGACCTCTACCATAGGAACAATCCGGCAGGCCTTAGCAATTTATGCCGCTATTTGCGGCTGCAGCCTTGGGGGTCCAAGGACACAGGAGACTGTTACACATGTGGAACCGCAATAAAAAGGAAGAAGACATCCAGTACCGGCCTTCGTCGCCGGCGCCCTCTGCATCGGAGCAAAGCAGAGAGGCGATTCCGGTGAGCGCCTATCCCACGCGGCAAACCGAATACGGTTCCGCCCGGGTGACCGCCTCCATCGGCAAGAGCCTCGTGATCAACGGGCACATTCAGGGCAAGGAAGACCTTGTCATCGACGGGCGCCTGGATGGCAACGTCGACTTGCCGGAGAACCGGCTCACTGTAGGCGCCACCGGCCATGTGCAGGGTGGAATCCGCGCCCGCGAGATCGTGGTTGTCGGCACCGTGCAGGGCAATATGGAAGCCAGCGAACGCGTCGAGATCAAAAAGGGCGCGCGCGTGATTGGCGATCTCAAAGCCCAGCGGCCCGTCATCGAGGACGAAGCCTACTTCAAGGGCAACGTCGAAACCATCCGCATCGATACGCCCAAGCCCGCACCCAAACCCCAACAGCCCGCGCCGCCCATTGTGGATGCGCAGGCCGCGCCTGAAACCAAACCGGAGATCAAGCGCGGATGAACTGGCGCCCTCAGCCGCCATCTTCCAGCACTACCTCCTCTTCGAATGTTCCGGCAGGAGCGCGGCGATCTTACGCCCTGGAAAGCCTGACTAATCTCCTGCGCACGCAGGAAGGGCTCCAGATCCTCGATCTCGGCGG
Organism: Paludibaculum fermentans; assembly: GCF_015277775.1. Taxonomy (NCBI): domain Bacteria; kingdom Pseudomonadati; phylum Acidobacteriota; class Terriglobia; order Bryobacterales; family Bryobacteraceae; genus Paludibaculum; species Paludibaculum fermentans. The sequence goes on along the minus strand of NZ_CP063849.1, from coordinate 1,297,193 downwards.
ACTGAACCAGGCCAATCTCGATTTCGTGACTGGCCTGGGCCACCGCTTATACGCCGAAGATATCGTGAAGGCCTGCGATTCCTTCTTCACCAAGCAGGAGTTCGCAAACAAACACTTCGACTCGCACCGCATCGCGCAGTTCATCGACCAGACCTTCGACTTCCCCGATCAGTCCTCTGACGGCGCGCTCGTCTGGGACGTGCTCCAGTTTCTGCCGAACCCCATCGCCCAGGCCGTGCTGGACCGCCTCTACCGCATCCTCGCCCCGGATTCCTTCCTGCTGGCCTTCTTCCATCCGGAATCGGGCGGCCCGGCGGCCAAACCGCACTCCTGCCGCATCATCGATGCCAAACACCTGATGTTCATGCCGCGCGAATCGGCCCGCACCATAGAGCTCTACACGACTCGCTCCATCGAACGCTTCTTCCATCAGTTCGCGGCAGTCAAGTTCTTCCTCACGCGCGAGAACCTGCAGGAAGTCATCGTCAAGCGTTAAGTATCCGCGCGATACAATGCGACGATGAACCGCAGGCAGTTCCTTGGCGCCGCCGCAACGATGCAGACCTTGCCCGCCCAGCCCCAGTCCATCCCGATCATCGACACGCACGTGCACCTGTTCGATCCGCGCCGTCCAGGCGGTATCCCCTGGCCGGCCAAGGACGACACGGCACTCTATAAGCCCGCCCTGCCTGACCGCTACCGCGCCGTTGCCACACCCTTCGGCATTCGAGGCGCCATTGAAGTGGAAGCCAGCCCGCGGCGGGAGGACAACGACTGGGTTCTTGAGACCATTCAGGACGAACCACTGTTCGTCGGCACCATTGGCAACCTCGAGCCGGCCGAGCCCGGCTTCGCGCACACTCTGCAGACTTACCTCAGGAACCCGCTCTTCCTCGGCATCCGCTACGGCAACCTCTGGTCGCGCGATCTCGGCGCCTCTCTCGCGAAACCGGACTTCGTTGCAGGTGTAAAAAGCCTGGCCGCCGCCGGCCTGATCCTCGACACCGCCAATCCGACCCCCGCCCTGCTCGCCGATGTCGTCAGACTCACCGACGCAGTACCGAACCTGCGCGTCATGCTCGATCACCTGCCGCAACTCGCCAGCCCCACTAAACCGGCGGAGCGCCGCGCGTACGACGCAACGGTCCGGCAACTCACCCAGCGGCCCCAGGTCTTCGTAAAGGTATCCAGCGTTCTGCGCCGCGTCGACAGCAAGGTCCCCACGGATCCGGCCTTCTACAAACCGCGCCTCGACGAACTGTGGGCGCAGTTTGGCGAGGACCGCCTGGTCTACGGCAGCGACTGGCCCAATAGCGATCATTGGGCCGAATACCCGCAGGTGTTCCGGATCGTGGACGATTACTTCCGCAAGAAGGGCCCGGAAGCCGCCGCGAAGTATTTCTGGAAAAACTCCAAGACCGCCTATCGCTGGAAGAAACGAAGTAACGATCAGCCTGGGGATTGATCCCCTTCGCCGGAATTCTGCGCGTCCTGAGTGTGCGCAATCTTCTCCCGCGGGTCCGGACAGGACTTGCCGTCATTCTCCTGGCCCAAGCGGCGCCGTCTCTGCTCCAGGCGCAAGCATCGCAGTGGTGGAGCAAGGTCGAAGGCTTCGAGGGCACCTTCACGACTCATCGAAAAGTCACTGGATCCGGCGGCAGCAACCAGATGACGAGCAGCCACTCGATCTTCACGGAAGCCTCCGGAAAAATCCTGCTGAACCGCTGGGACAAAAAGCGGCAGGCCTGGACCGGTACGATCACCGGCAATTTCCGTGTCGACAACACAATCATGCGTGACGACACGGCCTGCCGCAACGACGTCACCATCGTCGCGAACGGCCCGCTCGTGCGCCCGCCGGATGCAACCCCGATGCAAGCCCTCCTCTTTTTCGAAGACGATGGGACCTACTACTTCCAGATCAACTACGCGTCCTCACCCGCCACAGAGACCACCGTCGGCGTGTGCGTCTTCGGCAGCGCTACGGAAGTGCGCACGGTCACCGAGACCTGGTATCCCGATTTCCACGGCAACGGCGTCCCCCAGCCCATTCCCGCCCAGGCAGGGCGCCTCAATTACAGCGGCAGGGTGGATGAAAGCAGCGACGGCGGCTGGGGCATTCTCTTCGACGGCTCGCAACCGGCCAACAGCTTCCCGTTCGATGTCACCTGGAACATCCAGCCCATCGGCATGCAGGAAACCGTCGAGGTCCTGATCAGCGACAACTTCGAACAGTTCCGCCCGACGGCTGGGGCCGGAGGAGGGCTTGGCAGCCATGTCACCCTGAACGCCCGCCTTCACGCGAAGACCGGCGACCTCAAGGAGAAGGCCACTCAATTCCGCTGGCAGTTTGCCCAGGTTTCGCGTGAACCCGGTTACGCCCTGAATGCGCCGCTGCAACAGCCCGGCACGGATCCGGATCTGCGCTTCGAACCAGGCGGCAACGTGATCGTGTCCGATGGTGAGGGCCAGTCCGCCCAAACCCCGCCCGGCGAGTACACCGAGAGTTCCGCCGTCGTGGGTTCCTACGACTGGGGCGCCTTCGGCCGCATCACCGTCACCGCCGTGATGGAGGATGGCCGCGAGATCCGTGGTTACCTGGAGCGCGATCCGTCGCAGACCGAAGTCCGCCTACCCAAGCGCGCCGATGGAGACCTAATCGCCAAAGTCTGGCGCGACCAGATGGGCGTGGGCTCGAGCTCGGATTCTTCCGACCAGGAAGACCAGCCCGCCGGAGACGGCAACAACGGGGACGGCTTGACGCTCTACGAGGAGTACCGGGGCTTCATCGAGAACGGCGCACATATCGAGGGGGATCCCAAAACCAAGGACTACTTCGCTCTCAATCGCGGCGGAGGTGTGGTGACGGCCGGTCTGCGTACCTTTGGCGGCCTCACCGGGCTGAAAGTCCACGGCCGCCTTCAGCCGTCAGAACTCCCCACCAACCGCGTCATCAACTCGAACCACGCCGCCGCCCCGCATCGCGTCGATCAGCATGCCGTCATTCTCGAAGCCGACACCTCGGTTCACGGCTACGCACAGGCCCGTGGAGGGCCCGGCACGCCCGCCCGCATCACCAAGGTGGTGCTGCCTGTGCTCACCGGCGCCGAAGCCGCGGATGAGATCCAGTATCTGGGCGACTCCATGGTGCACGAGTTGCTGCATACCGTGAACGTCTACCACCATGGCGAAGCGCGGGAGCGCAGCGTCACCTGGTCCGGCAACCCGGCAGACGGGTACTTCGAAACCGAGAACGGCACCAAGAAATCCATCCGGATCCAGTATGAGAACGGAAGCCCGTACACGAAGGACCTGGGCGCCGGGCGGCCCATCCTGCTCGGCCCCTACGCCAGCCCGTACTCCGGCGTCGACACCTGCATCATGCGCTACGACGCGGCCAAGGGGTACCCCTCGCAAACCGATCCCGATCTCCGCTACCGCACTGACGAAACCGCCGGCCACCAACTCTGCCAAAGCACGGAGGGCACCGGAGTGAACGATCCAGGCCGGCAGCCGCAGTCCCGCTTCGGCCCGGCCGCACCCAACCGCGGCAATTGCGCCGGCCAGATTCTGGTCAACGACGCTGTCCAGGCACCCGTACGATGAAACCGCTACTTCTTTCACTCATGACTGCCGCCATGCTGGCGGCGCAAACCGCGGAACCGCCGCGGCTGGAGATTGTGCTCTCCCTCAACGGCCGGGACGGCGCTACCATCCAACCGGGCGAGGCGCTGATCGCTGCCGCCACGTTCCTTTCGACGGAACAAACGCGGGAGCGTGCCGCCACGGCGACACTCACCCTCTGGACGCCCGACGGCACGCAAATCGAGCACGGCATGCGGGAGCGCGAATCCACCGTCAGCCTCACGGAAGGCCAGGAACTGGTTCTCCGCGTCTGGACCGTGTCGCCCGAGGTGACCACCAACCTCGCACCCGGCGAGTATCTCGCCTGGCTGGAAACCGAGGGCCAGCCCCCGGCCCAGGCCCGCATCAAGGTCGAAGCATCCATCCCCGCCGACGATGCCGACCACCAGGCCCTGCGGCATCTGATCCTGTCCCATTGGCTGCAGCTCGAGGCCCAGTTTGACCAGGCCCTCGCACAGGCCGAGGAGCTGATCACGCTCCAGCCCGGCAATCTCGCCGCGCGCATCCGCAAGGCGGACGTGCTGATCGCCGCCGGCCGGCTGGAAGAGGCCCTGCCCGTATTGGACGATGCCGAGTTGCAGTACCATGCCTTGAATCCGGAGGGCGCTCACCCGCCCAGGCTGATTCAACTACGTCAACAAAAGGTCTTGAATGCACTGGGGCGAGGGGATGATACTCTGGACGGGGTTTCCAGTGGGAAACCCTGAATGGGACCCCATGAGCATCGTCGATCAGGCGCAGCAGACACAGCTTCGGAACATCCAGGCAAAGACCGGCAAGACATTGGACGAGCTCAAAGCCCTGGTCGCCGCCAGCGGCCTGGCCAAACACAGCGAGATCCTCGCCATGCTCAAGAAGGAGCTCGGCCTGGGTCACGGAGACGCCAACGCCGTGGCCCACTTTGCGCTGAAAGCCGCCACTACGCCCGCTGGGGCCAAACCGGCGGCGACAGGCGGCGATGCGGTTCTGGACGAGATCTACACCGGCCCCAAAGCGCCGCTGCGGCCCATCCACGACAAGCTGATGGCCAGAATCCATGAATTCGGCGACTTCGAAATCGCCCCCAAGAAGGGCTATGTCAGCCTGCGCCGCAAGAAGCAGTTCGCCATGATCGGACCGGCGACCAACACACGAGTGGAGGTCGGCCTGAACCTGAAGGACGTGCCCGGCACGGCTCGGCTGGAGCAGCAGCCGCCCAAGGGCATGTGCAGCCACAAGGTCAAAGTGACGGATCCCGCGGAGGTGGATTCCGAACTGATTGGCTGGCTCCGCATGGCCTACGACGGAGCCGCCTGACCCATCAGGATGCCGTTCGCTCCCGACCGCCTTCCCACGATACACTTAGGTCTTCCACGTTCCTATCCTTGGGGCAGTTCCGAAGATGGCTCATTCCGGCGCACAGACTGAGAAGCAATCCATGCAGATCCCGGTGGTCCTGGCCACCGTGCTTCTGGTCATGGTGCTGCTCTATCTGGGCCGCGTCTTTTTCATCACCCTGATCTCGGCGATTCTGCTGGCCTTTCTGCTGGAGCCCATCGTCAATCTCGGCATGCGTTTCCGCATCCCGCGCGGCGCCTCCAGCTTCCTGGCCTGCACCTTCATGCTGGGCATCCTCTACCTGATGGGCCTGGGCCTGTGGACCCAGGTGGTGGGCCTGTGGGAAGACCTGCCCACTTACAGCAAGCGCGTCACGGAACTGGTGGATGCCGCCGCCCAACAACTGGAAGGGGTCGAGAAGACGGCGCAGGAACTGCTGGTGCCCAAGCGCCTGCGCGAGGCCCAGCCTCAGCCGCAACCGGAGCAGCCCAAGTCCGCCAGCAAGAAGCGCCGGACCACGCCGGCGCAGCCCGACCAGCCACCACCCATCCAGGAAGTGCGAATCCGCCAGGACGACAGCCAGCTCGTCGCGGTCATCTACTCCCACCTCAGCGACTTCTACGACGCCGCGCTGATGGCTTCGTTTGTCCCCTTTCTCGTCTACTTCCTGTTGAGCTGGCGCGACCACTTCCGCCGCAGCGTCCTGCAGATCATCGCTACCGACAGTAAGCGCGAGAACATCCAGCGCGCCTGGGACGGCATCGCGAATGTGGCCCGCGCCTACCTCGTCGGCAACTTCCTGCTGGGCTTGGTGCTCGCCGCCGCCAGTGCGGTCTTCTTCTGGTTTGTGAAACTACCCTACTGGCAGGTAGTCGGCCCCTTGAGCGGCTTCCTGAGCCTAATTCCCTACCTCGGCATGCCGCTGGCGGTGATCCCGCCGTTTGTCGCCGCACTGCCGGTCTACTCGGGACTGAGCGCGTACCTGATCATCGGAGCCACCACTGCGTTGTTCCATCTGATCGCCCTGAACCTGCTCTACCCCAAACTCGTCGGAGCCAGGGTCCACCTGAATCCGCTGGTGGTCACCGTGGCGCTGATGCTCTGGTATCTCCTGTGGGGCGGAGCCGGCCTGATCCTGGCAATCCCGATTACGGCAGGACTGAAAGCCGCCTTCGAAAACATCCCGTCCCTGCGCGGGATTGGGCGGATCCTGGGGGATTAGCTCCGCCCTGGACGCCGAAGTGCTACGTCACCACCCTCAACTTCAACGCCTGCCCCATCGCCCCCGACAACTTCAACGTAGGATGCACCCCGCACGGCGCCAGGGGCTTCCAGTTGGGGGCGTCATCAATGTGGATGGTCCAGCACCAGTCCCCTGGCCCTGGTTCCGGTTTCAGGATGTTCGCTTCCTCCACTCGGCCGCTGTAGATATCGGGCACCGTCGCAATCCGCAGGTAGTCCTCCGGCGCCAGCGTGTCCGCTGTGTACCGGATCTCTACCACCGCCTCGCCGGGTGCGCCATCCCATAGATCGCCCGCCAAGGCGCCCGCATTCAGGAATGCGCCATACGACGCCGTGGTGCACCAGGAAGGCCCGCCGGGTCTGCCCAGCAGAACTTCCCCGATACGGAGCGTGTTGCTGTCTTCCGCCGCCACCTGACTCACCGCGACGCTGGCACCGGCCGTGCCAGTTGCCCCACCGGTCGCCTTCGCCATCGACAGCAGGTGCCGCAGCCGCATGTAGCGGCACAGCGCTTCCTGAGTCTCAAGCTTCCGCCCACGGAGCAGGTAGCGGCTGCCAGACGACTGCGCCAACTTTGTCAGGGCCTCAAACGGCAGTTCGGGCGAGGGGCCAGACTCGGCCAGGCGCTGCAGGAACTCAGACCATAGTTCACGGTCGAGATCGTTCCGCAGGCATTCACGATCCAGGTTGACGCGCAGCAATTGGCCCGCCGGCGTGGCTTTCAACGCCTCGTGCCAACCGGACAGTTTCTCCCAGGCCGAGGCGCCAAGCTGCGCGACACAATAATCCCGCAGCGGCACAGCCGGAAGCACGGGCGCCTCTGCGTGCGGAGCAGCGGCCGGCGAGGGTGCGCGCAACGAGTGGAACAGGTCCCAAGGCATCCCGGAGGAGCCCACAGGCAGCGGCGTCTCCAGGGAGGGAACCGGCATCGGGGCGCGCGGCACACACACCGGCAGCGCCGCCGTCGACCACTGCGCCAGATTCAGGCGGAACAGCGGGCTCAGGGCCTTGTACAGCGGAGCCGTGGCCGCATCGTTCGAGACAATCACCGGCATCGTGCCCAACTGCTTCACCTTCTCCGCCGGAGCCTTCGCCGACAACGCCTTCACGAACTCCAGCACCTCCGGGTGATTCGGAGCCGACTTCTTATAGGTCACCACCTGAATGCCGTAGTTGCGCAGGAAGACCCCCGCCCGCAGGTTCGTCATCCGCGCCTCGTCCACCAGCGCAAAGTGCTGCCCTGGCACGCTGTCGAACACCGTCACCAGTTCATCCAGGATATTCAGCACATCCGGATCGCTCAGGCTGTAGCCCAGAAACACGAGCGAGAACCGGCTCAGCACATCTTCCATGAACCGGCTGTACGCCCGGTTCTCGTGGATCACCTTCCGGAAATCCTGCAGCCCCAGCACCAGCGTGTCCGGTCCGTGAATATCACCATGAACCTTCACCAGGAAGGGCCGGCGATTGCGAAACGGATCGCGCAACTCGCTTTGGTCCTCATGCGTGAAGACCTCCAGGCGCTTGCGGTTGACCTCGCTCCAGGCATCCTCCAGCAACGTGTCGTAGTTCGTCGTGATGTAGGCGGCGAAGGGGACCCGCGTCAGTTCCCGATGGACTTCGGTCGGCGCCGTGATTCCGCCGAATTTCTCCTTCATGAACCGGATGAAGTTGCCGCGGCCCAGCTTATTCACCAGGGCATCGGCCAGCATCAGGAAATCCGATTGTCCGGCCCACTCAATCAACTGCGTCTGCTCCAGGTCCGTCACCTGGCCGCTGTCGTGCGCCTGCTGCGCCAACTCCTTGAGCAGGCCCGGCCAGTCCGGCAGGCCGGCTGCCAGCGAGAGCCCCGAGCCCAGAAAGGCCACGGCGCGATCATCCGCAATCGCCTTCATGAGATCGGCCGGCGGTGTCATCGTTCGTAAATTGTACTGCTATTTCCGCGGAACCCATCCGGGAATCGGCGGCGTCCCCTCTATTTCGCCAGCATGGCAAAGCCAAACAGCGTATCGCCCGCCGCCACCACCAGAAACTGCGTGCCGTCAAGCTCATACGTCATGGGCGAGTTGCTCATGCCCGCGCCCAGATTCGTATGCCACAGGGGCTGGCCCTTCACAGCATCCAACGCCACAAAGTTGCTCGACGAATCGGCCGCGAACACCAGATTCCCCGCCGTGGAGAGGACACCCGAACGCGGTCCGCCGCTCCCTTCCCACGTATGGCTCCACTTGATCTCGCCGGTTTTATAGTCGATCGCGCGCAGGGCCGATTGCGACCATCCGCCGTGATCGTTGCCGCCCCAGCCCTCGGGCTTGATGTCGTTGTCGTAGATGTAATAGACGCTGTAGGCGTCCGTCGCATTCACATAGAACAGCCCGGTGAGCGGACTGAAACTCGGCGGCGGCCAGTTCGCCGCGCCCGCCTGGTTCGGTGACACCAGCACGCCATCGATCTGCGGCATCTTATCGGGATTCGGAATCGGCTGCCCCTTGGCATCGAGGCCCTTCGCCCAATTCGCCTTCGCAAACGTCTTCGAGAGGATGTTCTTTCCGTTCGTGCGGTCCAGGACGAAGAAATACCCGTTCCGGCTCGCCTGCGCGAGCAACTTCCTGGGCTTCCCGTCGATCTCGCCATCGATCAGCACCGGAGCCTCGACGCCGTCCCAATCGTGCGTATCATGCGGCGATACCTGGAAATACCAGGCCAATTTGCCCGTATCCGGATTCAGCGCAATGATGCTCTCCGTATAGAGGTTGTCGCCTTCCCGCCCCTTGCCGGCAATCACCGGCTGCGGATTCCCGGTGCCGAAGTACAGCAGGTTGAGCTCCGGATCATAGGCGTACGCGCCCCACGTCATCCCGCCGCCGTGCAGCATCGCCTCCGTGCTGGGCCAGGTCTTCGCCTCCGGTTCGCCGGGCTGCGGATGGGCATACCAGCGCCACTGCAGCTTGCCGGACTCCGGATCGTGCGACTCAATATAGCCCGGCGTATCCAGGTCGTCTCCACTCACACCGGCAATGATGTGATTGTTGATCACCAGAGGAGCAGCCGAGCCGAAGTACATCTGGTCCAGATCGCAGATCGAACTGCGCCAGCGCTCCTTGCCGTCTTTCGTATTCAGCGCGACCAGGTGGCAGTCCGGAGTCTCGAAGTACAGCGAGTTGCCCGAGATCGCCACGCCGCGGCTGCCGATGTGGATGCCGCCCGTCGAAGTCCAGGTGAAATTCCAGACTTCGTGCCCCGTGCGCGCATCCACGGCCCAAACCTTGTCGGGTACGGAGAAATACAGAATCCCGTCCACCAGCACCGGAGTCGCCTTGATCGAAGAGGTAAACCCCGAACCGGAGTTCGTCCGGTAAACCCAAGCCAAGCTCAGCGAGTTCACGTTCGCGTCGTTGATCTGCGCCAGCGTGCTGAACCGGCGCCCGGAGTAATCGCCAATCGTCATGGGCCAGGCGTCTTTGGGCGGTCCCGACACCTTCGCGGGTTCCATCGCCTGTGAGAGGAGTCCCGAGCCCACCACCGCCAGGCCGAGCAGCGGCTGCGTGACCAGTTTCGTCAATTTCATTGCAGCGACTCCAGGTAAGCAACGATATCGTGAATGTTCTTGTCCGTATATTGGTCCAGCATCGTGACATGCATGGCGTAGGGATCGTTCTTCACCACCTTCACCTGCGGGGTGATCTTGAACGATTTGTACTGCCCCTGCGCGTCGCGCAGCGACACGTAGAAGTCATCCAGGCGTTCCAGGACCCCCTCGGTCACGCTTCCGTCCGCCAGGGTGACGCTCACCGTCACCGGTTTGGCTACCGCCGTTCTCGCGCCCGCCCGGCCAAAGCCTACGCTGCGGGGGAATAGGAACTTGGTCTGCAAGGTCGGCGGATCGTACTTCTTGCCGATCCCCGCCAGGTCGCCGCTGGGCGAATGGCACGTATTGCACTTACCCTCGCCATTGAAATAGGCCGCGCCCGCCTTCGGATCCCCGGTGAGGATGTTTTGCACCTTCAACATTGGGCCGCTGCGCAAAGTGTAATAAACCGTCTGGTGGAGGAAATGGGCCAGGTCGCTCACCTGTTCCTTACTTAAGCTCGACCCCTTCCGCCCGCTGCGCAGTGGATGGTCCTTGGCCAGAAAAGGCCCGATCTCGTTTCCATAACGGTCATGCAGCACGAGCACGGACCGCACCAGATCCGGACCTCGTTGCCCGGCCGGCAGCGTCTCGTTCCCGCCGCGTCCGTTCATCCCATGGCAGGTGATGCACTCGGCCGTATACACCGCCTTGCCGCGCTCGGCGCCGGCGTCATCCACGACATGCGAATTCGCGGCGCCCGCGCCCAGCGGTCCCGGGCCCCGGCCCGCCACCGGAGCACTGCGGCTCCCTCGCGCCGGAGGCGCCTCCGTCACAGCGTTCGGCCCCAGCCGCGCTGTGAGATACTCCGCAATCTGGACCAACTCCGCATCGGTCGCCTTCGCGCCGCGCGCCACCATGGCGTTTACCACGGCGGTCCATTGTTCACGCGACCGGCCCTTGCCCATGATGGTGTCCGGACCGTGGCACGTCGCTCCGCAGACTCGCTGGGTCACTTCCCTGCCCGCGCCTTCGGGCAGCGATCGAGTGGACCGGTTGGGCGGCGCTTGCGCAACGAGATTTGCCCAGGAGACAGCCGTGAGCGCCAGCACGGCCCCAGCTTTGGGGAATTTCATTGCTGACGATTCTATCAAGTCGCCAGCCCGCCGGAGGGCCCACCGCGCCCCCAATGCGCAAAATCATGGAACCGCTTACACACTTGTAAATATGGGACGAAAAGGCCTGTTTCCACATTCGTGGAGCAAGCGCCTAGAGAACGTTGACGGCCCGGCCGGCCAGAATCACGATCGTACTCAGCGAAATCATGGCCTGCACCATCATCATGCCTTTCGCCCAGCGCGAGAGCACCGGCACATCGGTCGGCGACAGCGCCGTACTGGTGTTGAAGGCCAGGAACAGATAGTCGACGAAGCCAGGCCGCCAGTATTTCAATCCGGCCGCCGCCCGCGACTCCGGGGACATCGTCATCTGGGGAAACAGGAACGAACCCGCGTTGTGTGTCTTCCGCCGGTGCCGCTCGCTCGGCCCACCCCCATCCAACCGCCAATACCAGGACGCGAAGACAAGGATGTTGCTGATCCAAAGCCCCGTCGCGGCATAGAGCAGATCCTGGGCCGAATCGCGATGCGACGGCAATCCGGCCACCAGCAAACCCAGTGACGAAATCATCGCCAGGGTGACCACTGTGGAAAGAAGATAGCCGCCGATTCGGCTGGCATCGTGCCGGCCCGTGTGGTGCAGGGTCGTCGTGGCCGCCGCCAGAACGCATACGATTGTCAGAACCAGCCACGCCGGCCCGAACACCAAATGCGACGGCAGCGCCAATTGCAGCCCGCCAACAGCAATCAAACCCATCGCCGAAGGCCAGCGGGGCTCCGGCGGAAAAGCCGGCTGAGCGGATTGAGCACCTTCTGCCATTGCTTTACTCGTAGCACAAACGCTGGATCCCCGCTCCGGAGTCGAAATTCACTACACCTCCAGGCAAAATACTCAAGAAGTTACAGCCGAAACAATTCTCTTTTTCCGCTGTCGTTGAAATGCCGCTTTGCGCGTCTTTGTATGTAGAGACGGTGAGGCTCACTCGGCTCATCGTGATTTGGGGGCCGCGCATTCCGCAGCCCGGCCCCTCTCTTTTCCAAACCCTTTACTTCCTGTAAGGGGCAGTGTGTCAATTCGATGAATGCAAACCGGCCCGTAGTGTCTTTATTCCGCCCTGGACCCGTCGCCCTGATGGTGCTCGCTTACTGCGCACTCCTCGTGGCGCTGATGACGCGCACCCCGCTGTGGCTCGACGAGGTCCTCCAACTGCTGGGCACCAGCACCCCGGACCCTCAGCAGGCGGTCGCCTGGGCTGCGCGGAATGCGGGCGGGGTCCCCCTCGGTTATCTCGTTCAATGGGGCTCTCTCCGTCTCCTGGGCGACACCTCCCTGGCCGCCCGCCTGCCCTCGGCGCTGGCGGCGCTGCTCTCTGCTTTCCTATTAATGAGGATCTGCCGCCTGATTGCGCTGCCCCGCCCCTCCATCGCCCTGATCCTGTTCCTGATCCTGCCATTGCAGTTGCGCTATGCCGTGGAGGCCCGGCCCTACTCCCTCGCTCTGCTGTTCACGCTGTGCGCCACGGAACTGGCGCTCCACCTGCGCAGGCAGCCGCGAGTCCTCTACTTTGCCCTGTACCTCGCCGCCGCCATCAGCGCGCTGTACACCCAGCCCTATTCCGGCTTCCTGCTCGCCGCTCATGTACCCTGGCTGCTGCGGGAGAAGCGAGCCCTGGCATGGAAACTCGCCGCCGCCCTCGCCCTCGCGTTGGCGGCGTTCGCGCCCTGGTATCTCCACGCCAGGCCCCTCTGGCTCGAGGCCGTGCAGACCTCGGGCGTTCATTTCCAGCTGGAACCGGCTACCTTCCTGATGGCCTTCCGTGAGATTTCAGGAGGAGGCTACGCCGTCTCAATCCCCCTCATCACCCTGGCTCTTGTGGGCGCACTCCGCGGAAACCTTACTACCGGAAACCGCTGGATGCTGGCCTGCACCGCTCTCGTTCCACCCGTCCTTGTTCTGGCTGCCGATGCCTGGTTCGGCTACTTCTTCGCGATCCGGCAAATCATCTTTATCCTGCCAGCCCTGGTCATCCTGGCGGCGGAGGGCGCCCGGCTGCTCAGCGCACAAAACCGGCAGTTGGGCACTGCCGCCCTCGCGGCCCTACTTCTCGCGGCTACCGCCCACAACTACCGGCACATCCGAACAAAGGGAGAAAACTGGGCGCTCGCCGCCTCCGTCCTCCAACTTGCGACCGGCAGCCAGGCCTGCGCGGTGATCGCTCCCAAAGCCCACTTGAACCTCTACACCCATTTCCAACCCGGTCTCCTCCAACGGACGTGCCCCACCGACCTCACCCGGCAAAGCGTCGTGATTGCCGCCACGTCGCCTTACACGACCCCCTCCGAGGCGCGCGATCTCTGGCGACAGTTGTACGGAGCGGGCTTCGAACGCAGTTACCGGACCCATGCGGGAGGCACCAGTATCTACGTTTTGCGCCGTCAGGCGGCCGGAACACTGTCCCGCTCGCCGACCGAACGCGGCCCGCTGGCCGCCAATCCGGGCCCGTTCACCGTTCCTTTGCGGACATTCACCACCAGTCGCCCAATACTGACGAGTGAAGCTAATCATGTCCCGCAGACCCTTGCTGTGCCTTACTCTCTCCCTCGTCCTGATCTCGCTCCCGCTCGCCGCGCAGTCGATGGGCAACGCCGGGACAATCTTCGGAACCCTCCAGGACCCGTCAAAGGAAGTAGTCGCCGGCGCCAAGGTCGAGATCTCCAACCCGATCACCGGCTATAGGCGCCTCGTCCTGACAGATCCTTCCGGCAACTTCCGGTTCTCCAACGTTCCGCCCAACTCCTATCACCTCAACGCCGAAGCGCCGGGTTTCTCCAAGCTGGACCAGGACGTGGTGGTTCGGACCTCAGTCCCCATCAATCTGACCTTGTCACTCAAGTTGGAAGGTTCCACCTCCTCCGTCACCGTCGAGGCCGACAGCACCGATGTTCTGGAAACCGTGCCGTTTGCACACAGCGACGTGGATCACAGCAGCCTCATGAAGCTGCCTTCCGGCTCACCCGGAGCCGGCCTGAGCGACGCCATCACCCTCAGCGCCCCGGGTGTTGTGGCGGATTCGAACGGCTTCTTCCATCCCCTGGGCGACCATGCCCAGACGAGTTTCTCCATCGACGGCCAGCCCATCAGCGACCAGCAGAGCAAGCAGTTCTCCACCCAGATTCCGGTCAACGCCATCCAGAGCATGGAACTCATCACCGGCGCCCCGCCGGCCGAGTTCGGCGACAAAACCAGCCTGGTGGTGAACGCCGTCACGCGCTCCGGCCTCGACCAGAACGGCCACGGCAGCCTCCGCCTGCAGTACGGCTCCTTCGGCACCATCTCCGAGGACGCCAGCCTCTCCCTGGGCACCTCGAAGTTCGGCAACTTCCTGGCATTCAACACGATGCGGTCCGGCCGATTCCTCGATACCCCCGAGTTCCGGCCCATGCACGCCGTCGGCAACAACGGCACGCTGTTCGACCGCATCGATTACAAGCCCAACGCCCGCGACTCCTTCCACGTGAACCTCTTCGCCGCCCGCAACTGGTTCCAGACACCCATCACGTACGACCAGCCGGGGCAGGACCAGCGCCAGAAGGTCACAACTTTCAATATCTCAGGCGGCTATCAGCGCACCATCGGCACAGACATCCTGCTCACCTTCACGCCGTTCGTCAGGCGCGATCACCTGAACTACTACCCCAGCTCCGACGCCTTCGCCGACAACCCGGCCACCGTCCAGCAGGAGCGCTACCTGACGAACTACGGCTTCCGCGGCGACGTCGCCTATGTCAAAGGCCGCCACAACCTGAAGTTCGGCACCCAGGTCATGCAGACGCGCTTGAGCGAGGAGTTCCACCTGGGCATTACCGACTCGTCCTTCAACCCGGTCTGCCTCTCCGCCGGCGGAGATCCGCTGGCCCTGCCATCAGTCACCGATCCCAATGCCTGCGCCGGAGCCATGCCGGGCGCCACCCCCAACCCCAACCTGCTCCCCGGCCTCGTCGGCATCGATCTCACCCGCGGCGGTACTCCGCTCTTCTACAACAATCGCGGCAAGGTCAATCAATACGCATTCTATGGTCAGGATTCCATCAGCTTCGGGAATCTCAGTGTGAACATCGGCCTGCGACTCGACAGCTACAATGGCCTCAGCGCGGCCACCGGCGTCCAGCCCCGCGCCGGCGTCTCGTACCACAACAAGCGCACCGGCACCGTCTTCCGTACGTCCTTCTCCCGTACTTTCGAGACGCCCTATAACGAAAACCTGCTGATCTCCAGCGCCACCGGCGCGGGCGGATTGGCTTCGAACGTCTTCGGAGCGTATGCCCAGGAACCGCTCCGGCCCGGCAATCGCAATCAGTACAACGCCGGCTTCCAGCAGGCCATCGGCAAGTGGGCCGTCATCGACGCCGACTACTTCTGGAAGTACACCCGCAACGCCTTCGACTTCGATACCCTCTTCAACACGCCCATCCAGTTCCCCATCTCGTGGCGCAGGTCGGCCGTCGATGGGGTCTCGATGAAGGTGAGCACCGTCAATATTCACGGCTTCCAGGCCTACACCACCATGGGCCATACCCGCGCCCGGTACTTCGGACCCTCGAACGGCGGCCTGATCTTCAATTCGCCGCTGTCCACCAGCGTCTTCCGCATCGACCACGACCAGGCCCTGCAGCAGACCACGAACCTTCGCTACCAGAAGAAGAAGGAGTCGCCCTGGGTCGCCTTCACCTGGCGCTATGACAGCGGAATGGTTTCCGGCGCAGTGCCCGACCTCGAAAGCGCCCTCGGCCTCACCGCGGCGCAACAGTCGGCGATCGGCTTCTATTGCGGCGGCACCTACGCCTCGCTGAACAACCCCATTACCTCCTGCGGCGGCTCGAATTACGGCGCCACGCGCCTCAACATTCCCGCCCCCGGCACCGCCAACGACGACCACAATCCGCCCCGCATCGCCCCCCGGCATCTGTTCGACATCAGCGCCGGCACCGACGACCTCTTCCACCGCGAGAAGTTCAAGACCTCCCTGCGCTTCACGGTGCTCAATATGACCAATCAGGCCTCGCTGTACAACTTTCTCTCCACCTTCAGCGGGACCCACTTTGTCGCCCCGCGCACCTACCAGGCTGAACTCGGCTTCAACTTCTAACCACCGGTTGCACCCCACCCGCCCAGGTGCGGTGTTTTGTTGACTGGACGCTCGGAATGTGTAATTATTCACTTGAGCGAATAAGTATTCATACGTGTTCCGCGCCATGCACCCCACGACCGGGAGTCCAGAAATGACCAAGCCCCAGCCGGCTTTTTCGCTGCCGAGTATCGCCGCGGGCGATCTCACCAGCGACTTCGACCTTACGGTGGAAGAACTTCAGACGCTGCTCGACCTCGCGGCTGACGTCAAGCGACACCCCGGCCATTACCGTTCGGCGCTCAGCGGGCGCATCATCAGCCTGCTTTTCGAAAAGCCCTCACTCCGCACCCGCATCACATTTGAAGTCGCAGCCAAACAACTCGGCGGCGATGCGATCCTGAACATCGGCCCCATCGGCGGCCGGGAACCCGTAGCCGATGTCGCACGCAACCTGGAACGCTGGACCGACCTGATTGTCGCCCGGACCTTCGACCAAAAGACCGTGGACGACCTCGCCCGCTTCGCCCGCATCCCGGTGATCAACGCGCTCAGCGACATGTACCACCCCTGCCAGGTGTTTGCCGACATGCTCACCCTGCGCGAGCATTGGGGCAGCGTGGCCGGCCGCAAGTTGGCCTTTGTCGGGGACGGCAACAATGTCGCCCACTCCCTGATGTTGAACGCGGCCCGGCTGGGGTTGAACTTCGCCTGCATCATCCCGCCCGGCTACGAACCCAACGAAACCATCGTGGCCCAGGCCCGCGAGTTCGGCCAGGCGACGGGCGCGACCGTCGAGGTCACCACGGACATCGACGAAGGCCTCAAAAACGCGAATGCCGTCTATACCGATGTCTGGGCGTCGATGGGCCAGGAGCACGAGGCGGCCGAACGCGCCCGCGTCTTCGCGCCCTATCAGGTGAACACCCAACTGCTGGCCAAGGCCGCGCCCGGAGCCCTCTTCCTGCACTGCCTGCCGGCCCACCGCGAGGAAGAGGTCACCGCGGAAGTCATCGAATCTTCCGTTTCCGTTGTCTTTGACGAGGCCGAAAACCGGCTGCACGCGCAGAAGGCACTGCTGCTGATGCTGCTGGATGGGCCTGCCCGCTAGCTGACACGCCGGTCCGCCTCTCCGGGTACAGCCCGAGAGGAGAAGTTTGCCCGGCCAGCCGTGGATCGAGAATAGTTTTACAGTAATTCAGAGGAACGCCAATGGGTAAGAACCAATGAAACTCTGGGGTGGCAGATTCGAATCCGGTCCATCGGAAGTCTTTCAGCGCTATTCGTGGTCATTGCACTTCGATAGCCGGCTCTTCCGGGTAGACGTCCTCGGTTCCATCGCCTATGCGCGGGCTCTCACGCGCGTGGGCATCCTGAACGACGAGGAGTGCTCCACACTGTGCGAGGCCCTGGCCTCCATACCGGAACCTCCGCCCGACGCTCCGGATGAAGACATCCATACGTACGTCATTCGCATGCTGAAGGAAAAGGCGGGCGTGGTGGCGGACAAGATGCACACCGGCCGCAGCCGCAACGAGCAGGTCTCGCTCGACGTGCGCTTCTGGCTGCGCGAAGAGCTCGACCGGACCCGCGGCCTGCTGCGCGCCCTCATGTCCGACCTGCTCGGCTTCGCGGCCAAGCATGTCGACACGGTGGTGGCGGGCTACACGCACATGCGCCGCGCGCAACCCGTGACCTGGGCGCACTACCTGCTGGCCTACTTCGAGGCCTTCGCCCGCGACCATGAGCGGTTCTCCCAGGCCCGCGCCCGCGTCAACCGCATGCCGCTGGGCTCCGGCGCGTTGGCCGGCTCCGGCTTCCCCATCGACCGCGAGGAACTGGCCGCCGAACTCGGCTTCCAGGGCGTCACCAACAACAGCATGGATGTCAGCGCCGACCGCGACTTCCTCATCGACTACCTCTCTTCGGCCAGCACCTGCATGCTGCACCTGTCGCGCCTGGCGGAGGACTGGATCCTCTACAGCTCCGACGAGTTCGGCTGGCTGCAGTTGGGCGACGGCGTCACCAGCGGGTCGTCGCTGATGCCGCAGAAGAAGAACCCCGATTCGCTGGAGCTGATCCGCGGCAAATGCGGCCGCGTCTTCGCCTCCTACACCTCGCTCATGATGACGATGAAAGGTCTGCCGATGACCTACAATCGCGACATGCAGGAGGACAAGGAGCCCCTGTTCGACGCCGTCGATCAGCTCACCCTTTCGCTGGAAATGGCCGCCGTCGTGGTCCAGACCACCAAGCTGAATCCCGAGCCGGCCCTGCAGGCCGCCGAGGAAGGCTGGCTGGTGGCAACCGACCTGGCCGAGGCTCTCTCCCGCTCCGGCTTGCCCTTCCACCAGGCCCATCAACTGGTGGGCAGCCTGGTGCTGGAAAGCGTCCGGGCCAACAAGAAACCCAGTGAGTGGACCGCCGAAGCCCTCACCGCCTTCGATCAACGCTTCAAGCCCGAAATGGCCGCCCTGATGAATCCGGCCGAAGGCATGAAAACCCGCACTTCCAAAGGGGGCACGGCGCCCTCGACAGTCAGAACTGCCCTGGCCGAAGCGCGCCAGCGGCTGGAGTCCATGTCGTCATGACCAAGAACTACCGTCAAGGACAGATCCTCAAGCTGATTCGTACGAAGAAGATCGGCACGCAGGAAGAACTTGCCCGAGAGCTGAAGGAAGAGGGCATCGAGACCACGCAGGTGACGCTGTCGCGCGACATCCGCGAGCTCGGCCTGGCCAAGACCGCCGACGGCTACCGCGAGATCCTGCCCGATCCCACCGGCCCCAGCTTGGCCCAGGTGATGGCCGAATACCTGCTCGATGTGCGCCTCGCGCAGAACATGGTGATCCTCAAGACCTCCACGGGCAGCGCCAACTCGCTGGCCGTGGCGCTCGACCAGGAAGACTGGGCGGAAGTGGCCGGCACCGTGGCCGGCGACGACACCGTGCTGGTGGTCTGCTGGGACAACCAGCGCGCCAAAACCGTGCAGGAGCGCCTGCTCGGCTACGTCAACCAGTGAGACCGCGATGAGCATCTTCGGCGCGCCGCTGCCGGTGGGTAGCCCGGCCCCCGACTTCACTCTGAAAGACCATCAGGGGCAGGAGGTCCGCCTCTCGTCCCTGCGCGGCCAGCGGGTGATGCTGGTCTTCTATCCCGGCGACGACACGCCCACCTGCAGCCTGCAGTTGAGCGAGTTACGAGATGTGCAAGGGGAACTTGCGGCGCACGGCATCCTGATGTTCGGAGTCAATCCGGCCGGAGAGGTCAGCCACCAGAAATTCGTGCAGAAGTTCTGCCTGCCCTTCCCGTTGCTGGTGGACCGTGGCGGCCGCATCGCCAAGCTCTACAACTGCGGTTTGTGGCTGCTGGTGCGCCGCACCGTCTACGTCATCGGGGCCGACGGCCGCATCGAGTTCGCTGAGCGCGGCAAGCCTACGCCGGAGTGCATCCTGGAAGCGCTGGGCGCCGCCAAGCCGCCTGCTGCCTGACCTGCTGTCCCGGCCAGTGCTACTGTGTTCTGCATGACCGCGTTTCCCCTCCGTCGCGCCGCCGGCCTTCTGCCTCTGTTCGCTTCCCTGCTCTGTGCAGAAGCGAAGCTCCCCGCCCTGTTCACTGACCACATGGTGGTCCAGCGCCATCGGCCCGTCCACGTCTGGGGGACCGCCACACCCGGCGAAGAGGTTTCAGCCACGTTTCGCGGAGCCACCGTCAGCGGCCGCGCCAACTCCCTGGGCCAGTGGAGCATCCTGCTGCCGCCCGGCGAAGCAGGCGGGCCACTCGACCTCACCGTAAAGGCGTCGAACACCATCACGCTGCGCGACGTCCTGGTCGGCGATGTCTGGGTGGCCTCCGGCCAGTCGAACATGGAGTTCGCCACCCGCGACGCCGTCGATGCAGCCAAGGAGATCAGCGCCGCCAACTATCCCAACATCCGCCTGTTTCGCGTGGAGAACAACGTCGCGACTCACCCGTTGGATGACGTCACGGCAGAGCCATGGGCCCGCGTCTCGCCGCAATCGGTAGCCGGCTTCTCGGCCGTGGCCTACTTCTTCGGCCGCCACCTCAGCGAGAAGCAGCGCGTCCCCATCGGGCTGATCGAATCCAACTGGGGCGGGACACCCGCCGAAGCCTGGACCAGCCTGCGCGCCCTCTCCTCCGACGCGTCGCTCATGCCCGTCTTCTCCGAGTGGGCCAAGATGAACGATGGCGCCATCGCCACACGCCTGCGCCGCGACCAGCAACTCGCGGAGTGGCAGAAGTCCGTCGACCAGGCGAAGGCCGATGGGCGTAAGGCGCCCGACCGCCCCTGGGCTCCGAACGAGCACGATTGCTGGTCGCCCGCCGGCCTCTACAATGCGATGATCGCTCCGCTCACGCCCTTCCCCATTCGCGGAGCCATCTGGTACCAGGGCGAAAGCAACGCCGGCGTCGAGCGCGTCTCCACCTACTCGCGCCTCTTCCAGACGATGATCCAGGACTGGCGCCAGGCCTGGGGCGAAGACTTCCCGTTCCTCTTCGTGCAACTCGCCAACTACACCACCGGTTCCAACAGCCGCTGGCCGGAACTGCGCGACGCGCAGCGCCAGACCCTCGCCCTCCGCAACACGGCGATGGCCACGGCCATCGACATCGGCGATCCCAGGGACATCCATCCGAAGAACAAGCAGGACGTGGGCCTGCGCCTGGGCCTTGCTGCCCGCGCGATCGCCTACGGTGAGCCCATCGAGTATTCAGGACCCATGTACCGCCAGGCCGTCGTGGAAGGTCAGGCCCTGCGCCTCTACTTCGATCACACGGGCACCGGACTGGCCATCCATGGCGGAACGCTCAAGGGCTTCGAGCTCGCCGGCGCCGACCACAAGTACGTTCCGGCCGATGCCCGCATCGACGGCAACACGGTCGTCTTGACCAGTCCGGCCATCGCCAATCCCGCCTCGGCCCGCTACGCCTGGAAGGACAATCCGGAGACCAGCCTCTACAACAAGGAAGGCCTGCCCGCCACGCCGTTCCAGACCGCGCAATAGGGTCACGGCCGGCGGTCCACGTCCAGGTTTTTGTCGCCGAAGTGGAGCCGCGCGATATAAAGAAGGTTCCAGGAGTCGGCCGGGAACGGATGGCCCGGCAGCCGGAACGCCGCGCCCTTCGGTTCCACCGGGCACTCGCGCCGTACGCGTTCGATCGTCTGTGCGATATTCCTGTCCAGCTTCACCTGGCGCATGTGCGCATCGTGCAGCACAAACAAACACACCGCCGCCAGCGTGAAGGTCAAAGCCGGACGCAGCGGCAGGCGGTCCAGCAGCGCAGCCATATACATGAACCAGCCCGCGATCGGGATATAGACGACAAACATGCTGCCGCGTAAGGGGATGAAGATCACCGGCAGCACGGCGAACAGCAGGAACGCCAGGCTGAATTGCAGGCACGGCCGCTTCGACTTCACCGCCACCACCAGCAGGATCAGCAGCAGCACACAGAACTGTGCGATGTTGAACCAGCCCGGCGGCTGATAGAACAACATATCCGTATAGCGCGCGTAATGCTGGAAGTAGTACGGGACACTGATGTGCTGCTGGTATTCGGGAATGCCGGTGAAGATGCTCTTCTTTGACAGCTTCGAGACCACATAAGGAACCGTCAGCAGACCCGTGAGGAAGCCCGGCCACGAGAACCTGCGGTCATACAACGCGTCGTAGGCCAGCAGCGCCAACGGCAGGGTCACCGCCGATTCCTTCGAATTCAAAGCGCAAACGTAGAGCGGCAGCAGCAGCCACCAGCGGATGGGCCGGCCCGCCTTGCGATCCTCGATATAACAGCCCAACGCCGCGAAATAGAACGTGAAGGAGAGCAGATCGTAAATCGTCCCGCCGTTATAGTAAAGATCCTCGAATTCTCCGTGAAAAGCGCCCAAAAGCGCGGCCAGCGCGCCCGCTGTCTTCGACCCCGTCAACGCGGTGGTCACGCGATACAGCAGCCCGCTATTGAGTACGATGAGCGCAAAACACAGCACTCGCAGCGGCTCGGGATGAAACCCGAACAGCCCATAAAGAATCCGGTAGACCAGGGCGCCCATCGGCCTGTAGTAGGGCGACCAGAACTTCAGATTCGCAAGGAGTACGTCGCGCCAAGGATCGACCCAGCATCGATAGAGATTCATCAGGTCGTCGGGCGTATAGGACGCCCGCAGACCATCGCCGGCAAACCAGAAAGGCGCGACCATAATGACCAGCGCGGCACTCGCCGCGGCCCATTTGGTACGCACGCTCCTAAGACCCGCCGCCTCGCAAATCAACTACAATCCCACGCGATTCTCGTGAACATTAGTGCAGCTTCACTCGCAACGCCTGCGCGCCTCGCGCCCGATTCGACTACACTAGTTCAATTGCGCTTTGGACCGGCATGCCGCTGCCAGCAATCTACCCCATCGTCGACACCCAGGCCCTGATTCGCAGGGGACGCGACCCCCTGTTTTTTGCCGACGCCTTGCTGGAAGGCGGAGCCCGCATCCTGCAGTTCCGCCACAAGGGTTCCTATAGCCGGGCCACCTTCGAAACCGCCACACGCCTCGCTTCGCTCTGCGCCGCCGCTGGAGCCGCCTTCGTCGTCAACGACCGTGCCGACATCGCCGCCCTGCTGGAGGCCGGCCTCCACGTCGGACAACAGGATCTGCCGCCCGCCCTCGTCCGCCGCGTCCTCAGCGATAGACTGATGCTAGGCTTCTCCACGCACAACGAGCAGCAACTCAAGGATGGCGACGCCGAGCCCGTCGACTACCTC
Source organism: Paludibaculum fermentans (assembly GCF_015277775.1). Taxonomy (NCBI): domain Bacteria; kingdom Pseudomonadati; phylum Acidobacteriota; class Terriglobia; order Bryobacterales; family Bryobacteraceae; genus Paludibaculum; species Paludibaculum fermentans. The sequence continues at coordinate 1,274,400 of NZ_CP063849.1, read as the reverse complement.
GCCCTCGGACCCATCTTCGATACCGGCTCCAAGCAGAACGCCGATCCCACGGTTGGATTGGAACGATTGTCCAGCGCGCGCCGTCTGACTACAAAACCCCTGGTGGCCATTGGAGGCATCACCCTCGAAACCGCCCGCTCCGTGTGGAGCGCCGGCGCCGACTCCATCGCCGTGATCGGCGACCTCATGCCTGAGGAGATTACCAAGATGACCGTCCGGGAGCGAATGGAAGCATGGCTCAAACTGAAGTAAAGGCACCAGCACTCGTCAAAGGTCTGGGGCTGCTCGACGCCACTACCCTGGTCATGGGTTCCATGATCGGTAGTGGCGTTTTTATTGTCGCCGCCGATATCTCGCGCCAGGTGCAATCGCCGGGCCTGATGATGCTCACCTGGGTGATCACCGCCGTGCTCACCATCATCGCCGCCCTCAGTTACGGTGAACTCTCGGCCGCCATGCCCCAGGCCGGCGGACAGTACATCTACCTTCGCGAAGCCTTCGGCCCCCTCTATGGCTTCCTCTACGGCTGGACTTTCTTTACTGTCATTCAAACCGGCACAATCGCCGCCGTCGCCGTCGCTTTCGCCAAGTTCCTGGGCGTCTTCGTCCCCGCCGTCTCCACCACCAACTGGCTTTTCAAGATCGGACCCGTCGGCCTGAACACCCAGATGATCGTCGCCATCTCGATCATCGTCTTCCTCACCTGGGTCAACACCAAGGGCCTGCGCGCCGGCGCCATTCTCCAGAACGTCTTCACCATCGCGAAAGTCGGAGCCCTGCTCGGCCTCATCGCCCTCGGCGTCACGGTCGGCCGCCGGCCCGAAGCCATCACCGCCAACTTCACCGACTTCTGGCGCAGTTCCGGCTCGCCCTGGGACATCATCCGCATTCTGGGCGTCGCCATGGTGGGCGCGCTATTCTCCTCCGACTCCTGGCACAGCGTCACCCTGGCCGCCGGCGAGATCCGCAATCCCAAACGCGACCTGCCTCTCTCCCTCGCCCTGGGCGTGGGTGTGGTGAGCATTCTGTATATGGGCTGCAACCTGGTCTACCTGATGGCCCTGCCGCTGAACGCCATCATGAATGCACCCGAAGATCGCGTCGCCACCGCCGTGATTTCGCAGATCCTCGGCCCCGCCGCCACCCAGGTGATGGCCGTGGCCGTCATGGTCTCCACCTTCGGCTGCATCAACGGCCTTGTCCTCTGCGGAGCCCGCGTCTACTACGCCATGGCCGAAGACGGCCTCTTCTTCAAAGCGGTGAAGCGCGTCGACCCCGTCCACCACACCCCATACGTCTCGCTGTGGGTCCAGTGCTTCTGGGCCTGCCTGCTGACGCTCACGGGCCGTTACAACGATCTCCTCGACTATGTTATCTTCGCTGTTTTGCTTTTCTACGTTCTGACGATCGTGGGTTTGTTCGTGCTCCGCCGCACCCGTCCCACGATGGACCGCCCGTATCGGGCCATTGGTTATCCGCTGCTGCCGGCTATCTACATCGTCGCCGGTAGCGTGATCGAGGGTTTGCTGCTGATTTACAAGCCTAACTACACTTGGCCCGGGTTGATTCTCGTGCTGTTGGGCATCCCCGTCTACTTCCTCTGGAAGAGACAAAGCGTGGCAGGCTGAGCCAGCGCAAGTCCGGCGCGCCGCTCAGTGGAGTTTGCAGGAAAGGATTAAGAGGTTCATCGCATGAGTCTATTCGCGACCAAGTCCATTGAACGGTTGCTGGAGGAGTCGGAGGGCAAGGGCGGCCATGCCCTGACACGCACCCTCGGCGCCGGTCAACTGGTAGCCCTGGGCATCGGCGCCATCATCGGCGCCGGCATCTTTACGCTCACCGGCGTCGCCGCCGCCCACCACGCCGGGCCGGCCATCGTCTACGCCTTCATTCTCGCGGCCATCGGTTGCGCCTTCGCCGGACTCTGCTATAGCGAGTTCTCCACCATGATTCCCATCGCCGGCAGCGCGTATACTTACGCCTACGCCACCATGGGCGAACTGCTGGCCTGGATCATCGGCTGGGCCCTCGTTCTCGAATACGCCGTCGGCGCGGCCACCGTCTCCGTCAGTTGGTCCGGCACCGTCGATTCCATCTTCAAATCGTTCGGCATCCACCTGCCCCAGGCCTTCATTGCGTCGCCCTGGGATCCCAACCCCGGCATCATGAACCTGCCGGCCGTGCTGATCCTGGTGCTCATCTCCACGATCCTGATCATCGGCATCCAGGAATCGGCCCGCTTCAACGCCACCATTGTCGTCATCAAAGTGGCCGTCGTGATCCTCTTTATCGGCCTTGGCTACTTCTTCATCAACCACGACAACTACCATCCCTTCCTGCCCGAGAACACCACCGGCAAGTTCGGTGAATTCGGCGTGACAGGTGTGCTGGCGGCCGCCGGACAGATCTTCTTCGCCTACATCGGCTTCGACGCTGTCTCCACCGCCGCCCAGGAAGCCAAGAACCCCAAGCGCGACATGCCTATCGGCATCGTCGGCTCGCTCATCGTCTGTACCATCCTGTACATCATGTACGCCCTGGTGCTCACCGGCGTCGTGAACTACAAGGACCTGAACGTCACCGCCCCGCTCGCCGTCGCCGTCGACGCCATGAAGTACGGCTGGCTCGGCTTCGTCATGAAGCTCGGCTCGCTGGCCGGCCTCACCTCGGTCATGCTCGTCATGCTCCTCGGCCAAAGCCGCGTGTTCTACTCAATGTCCCGCGATGGCCTGCTGCCCGGCGTCTTCTCCGAAGTCCACCCCAAGTTTCACACCCCCTGGAAATCGAACCTGATGCTGCTGGTCGGCGTGGCCGCCCTCGGCGCCTTCACCCCCATCGCGCAGCTCGGCAACCTCACCAGCATCGGCACCCTCTGCGCCTTCGTCCTGGTCTGCATCGCGGTCATCATCATGCGCCGCACCCGCCCGGACCTGCCCCGTCCCTTCAAGACGCCGCTGGTGCCCTTCGTTCCCATCCTGGGCGTCGGCTTCAACCTGCTGCTCATGTTCAGCCTCGATTCGCTGACAAAAATCGCCTTCGTCATCTGGATGGCCATCGGTCTGGTGATATATTTCACCTACAGCAAGTCGCGCAGCCACTTGCAGCTTGCACTTTTGAGGAAGAAGTAGACTACCTCGGTGACACGTAGAGAGTTGTTGAGAAGGGCCGCCCTAGCCGGCGCGGCCCTTCCGCTTGCCGCACAGCAAGAGCCGCCCACGCTGCTGGTCCACTCCAGCGAGCTCAGCGGCCTGCAGCCCTCTGCCGCATTGAAGACGGCCCGAGACACCGGCATCACCAAGGGCCCGTGGAGCGTCACCTACACCCGCCCTGAAGGTCTCAGCGAAGCCGGCCTGCACGATTTCTTCAGCGAGGCCCCCTACTGGTGGCCCGACCCCAAAAACCCCAACGGTCCCTACATCCGCAAGGACGGCAAGGTCAATCGCGATCGCTTCGTCGACCACGACATCCACCTGGGCCGCATGTCCAATACCGTCCTCGCCCTCGCCCTCTCGGCCACTTTGACGAAGGACGAGGAGGCCGCTGACCGCGCCTGGCGCCTGCTCGACGTCTGGTTCCTCCAGCCCGACACCTATATGAATCCGAACCTCGAGTTCGGCCAGGCCATCCGCGGCATCACCACCGGCCGCGGCATCGGCATCATCGACACCCGCCCGCTCATCTGGTGCGTCCAGGGCATCGCCCTGCTGGAACGCGGCTGTCCCAATCCCAAACTCTCCGCCGGGCTCCGCCGCTGGTTCTCTGACTACGTCCAGTGGCTCACCACCTCCACCAAGGGGCTCGAGGAGCGCGACAACGGCAATAACCATTCCACCTGGTGGGCCACCCAGGTGGCGGCGTACTCCACCTTCTGCGGCGATGCCAAATCTGAACAGAAGGCCTACGAACTCTGCCGTACACGGCTCATCCCCAGCCAGTTGCGGCCCGACGGCAGCGCCCCCGCCGAGGAAGCACGCACCCGCTCGCTCAGCTACTCCATCATGAATCTCGACGCCTTCAGCCTGCTTTGCCGCCTGGCTGCCCAGCGCGGCATCGATCTCTGGACCTTCAAAACCCCCGAAGGCGCGGGCGTCCTCACCTCCGTCGAGTACCTGGCCCCCTTTGCCGCGGCGCCCTCCCGGTGGAAGAAACCGCAGATCACGCCCATCACCCAAACCCGCGGCTATTTCCTGGGACTCGCCGGCATGGCCACCAACCGCCGCGATTGGGTAGAGTTACAGCAGAAGACCGGCCACCCCGGCGGCTCCTGGGGCATTCTCTTCGATATGCTGATGAATCAATGGCTCGCGCACGCCTGATCGAGGTCGCCTGGCCCGAGTTCGGCCTCACCGCCGAAACCCCGGATTGGCGGGCGCCCCTCGAGGTCTACCGCCGCCGCCTCTCGCAACTGGAAGAGGCGATGGTCCGCGAAGGCCTCACCCACCTCGCAGTCTACGGCGACCGCGAGCACTTCGCCAACCTCGCCTGGCTCACCGGCTTCGATCCCCGCTTTGAAGAGGCCCTGTGCTTCGTCCGGCCCGGCGCCAAACCGCTGCTGCTGGCTGGTAACGAGTGTCTGGGCTACCTGCCCGCCTCACCCCCTGTCGCCGCGGGTGACATCGAAGTACGCCGCCATACGCCGTTCTCCCTGCCCGACCAGCCCAGCCAGCCGGGAAACCTGCTCGATGGCCTCGACCTCGATGCCCACTGCAAGGTTGGCGTCGCCGGCTGGAAGTCCTACAGCCAGCCGAGCTCCATCGACGCGCCGTCTTACCTCGTCGACGAGCTCCGCTTCGCCGCCGGCTATGAGAACGTCACCAACGCCGCCCACCTGTTCATCGACAACACGAGCGGCCTGCGCACCACCGTCGACCCGCACGAAGTCGCCTTCTTCGAATGGACCAACGGCCTGGCGTCCGAAGGCATGCGCCGCGTCATCCACACCATCCGCCAGGGCGCCCTAGACTACGACCTGCTGGAGCAGGCCCGGTTCAACGGCGTGCCGCTTTCCGCCCACATGACCCTGAAGTGCGGAGCCAACCGCGTCAGCCTGGCCAGCGCCCGCGGCGAGCGCGTCACCGTCGGCGGCCGCTTCTCCTGCGGCATCGCCTATTGGGGCGCCAACGTCTGCCGCTGCGGCTGGGTTGCCGCCTCCGAGCGCGACCTCCCGCCCGACGCCGAAGGCTACCTCGACCACTTCGCCATCCCCTACTTCGAAGCCATGGCCGCCTGGTTCGACGTCCTGCGCATCGGCGCCACCGGCGGCGCCCTCCACCAGGCCGTCCACACCCGCCTCGACCAGGACACCTTCCGCGTCTTCCTGAACGCCGGCCACCTCATTCACCTCGACGAATGGCTTTGTTCCCCCGTCTGGGCCGGATCGACCATCCCCCTGCGCTCCGGCATGGTCATGCAATCGGATGTAATCCCGTCCAATCCGAAGTACTACTCCTCACGCATGGAGGATGGCTACCTTATGGCGGACGCAGCTCTCCAGGCGCAACTGGAACCGGCCCTGCTCGACCGCTGCCGCGCCCGGCGCGACTTCATGCGCACCAAACTGGGCTTGCCGGTGCACGATGACGTCCTCCCGCTGAGCAACCTGTGCGGCATCGTCCCGCCCTATCTCCTGGCGCCCCATCAAGTTCTTTCCTGCGCCGGCTAGGGCGAATCCCCCGCGAGAGCCCGAACCTTCGCGCTGGATCCGTGAGTTATTCTGGGGACGTGCTTCAGGGCCGAGGCCCCGGACCAACGAAAGGACCATCTCCCGATGAACCGCAGACTGTGGACTTTAGCGCTGGCCGCTGCCCTGACCGCTCCGGCCGCCTTCTCGGCGGACAAACCCAACCTCACCGGAACCTGGGTGCTCAACATCAAGAAGAGCGAGTTCGGCCCCAGCCCGGGACCCGACAAGTTTGAGCGCAAGATCGTCCACCACGATCCTGAGCTCAAGATGACCACGGTCCAGTCCTTCCAGAGCCAGGAACGCACTAACGACGTCGTCTACGTCACGGACGGCGCTGAGCACACGGTGAAATCCGGCCAGGGCGAAGCGCAGATCACGGCCACCTGGAAGGGTAAGAACCTCGAAGTGAAATCGGTTCGCAACGTTCAAGGCAACGAAATCGTGGCCGTCGAGACCTGGACCCTGGGCGAGGACGGCAAAACCCTCAGCACCGTCAGCCACATCAAAGCCCCCATGGGCGAACTCGACCTCAAGTTCTTCTTCGAGAAGCAGTAGCCGTTCGCTCTATCGCATCGTTGACCCATCGGGCAATCAATGTCGCGAAGGGCTCAATATCCATATCAATACTCGCCCGATCCAGCGCGGAGAGGTACGAGTCGCGAGCGTCTACGCGGATCACGGTCCACGGATAGCCGCCTGACGCTAACATAGCGTTCATCAGGAAACGCGCCATTCGACCGTTCCCATCAGGGAATGGGTGGATATATCCAAACATCCAATGTCCCAGCACGGCACGCACGTAAGAATTCTCTTCGGCTGCCAGCAGTTGGAACAGAACCGGCATCGCGTCGCGGACGGCCTCCCATCTTGGGGGCACATACCGGGAAGTCCTGAGGTAAACCGCATCGTTCCGGTATCCGGCCAAAGCCCCTGGAGGGATTAGCCCGGCCAGGACGCACGGCTGAAACAGTTCGCGATACCACGCGCGATGGCTCGTGCTTACCAGCTGCGCCGCGTCCGCGCCGGCAATGACCCGGGTCACGTCTTCCTTCACGAGTTGAAAAGCCTGCCAATACCCACGAGCCGAAAGCGCGTCCCGGCTTTGGCGGTCGGAGGCATCGTGCTCCGGATCCCATCCTCGGGTCCTCACCCGCTCGATGAGGTCGTGAGTGACGCGGTAACCCTCGATGGAGAGAGAATGATACGCGTCCTCGCGATAGGTTTCGTCCACCGACTGCAGGTAGGCCCGGCCATCGCTCGGCAGTCCAGGCAACCGGGGCATCAGAGCCGCAACTTTGCCGCGCATTAACTCCCAAAGAGCCTCGAGCCGTCCCGCTATTGGGGCCACCGCCGATAACGGCACTACCACCTGTTCCGCCGCAAAAGGATCGTGCTCCCGGACGTCATAGCCCGCGGACTTCATGGTCGCCACGATTTCGTCGGCGATCGCAGGACGGCCGATCCGCCGAAAAGCCGCGGCCAATCGTCCCGCCACGACGGATTGCCCACCTTCCAGCAGAGGATCCAGCACTTCAGAGGCTTCCCGGAGACCCGCCAACACGACACGTGCCTCTACCGCATGGCGCAGGAATACGCGCTCCGGCACTCTCACCAGCGCAGCGGCGGCAGAAAAAAGGCGCAGCCCTTCGCGCTCCACAATGTCTCTCGCCGGCGGCATGCCCTCTGCCTTGAGGTCGAACAATGAAGTTCCATTGGGTAGCTCCGTTTTGTTGTTCTTGCCCAGTGGGCTGTAAACCACCACCTGGGATGGCACCACCGTTTGCTCGGCATGGAGAAAGAGCGACTGCTCCGGCGATAGGTGCCAGTCCGGTCCAAAGCGCTCGTGACAGTAGCGGGAGCAGAACTCCCAAAACGAGGCGTACCAGGGCGTGCTGTCACCCTCTCTGGCGTTCGGGCTCGAGGAGATTAGCCAACCTTTCATCACTTCCGCCAGGAAGCCGCTCTTCTGCAGCCGTTGCCTGTCAGTGCGGCTGAAGTCGCCGGTACGGAATACACGCTGACCGGAATCCTGAAGTGCTCGCAATACAGTCAGAGACGATGCGAGTTTTTCGCTTGGAGTGGGCATCCTCTGGTCACCTGTCTGAGTCGATACAAGTCTTTCATGTCGTACCATTACAAGTTTATTGTGTTGTATCAATACAAGTCAATTCTGTCGTGCGAACGCAAGTTTATTCTGCACCGCCTCACTCGGTTCAAGTTTAGGCTTCCGTCTGCCCCAGCATTCCTGACGCGCGGGCCTGGATACGGTAATCTCTTATCTCATGACCTCTTCGGCCCGCGCGTTCAGCGCGCTGGAACGGCCCGATCACCGTTTCAAGTTCTTCGACAGTCTTGTCGTCATCTTCGTCACCATTCTGCTGATCTCGAACCTCATCGGTCCCAAGATCTGCGCCATCGGCCCGTTCAGGATCAGCGGCGCCCAACTGCTCTTCCCCATCACCTACATCTTTGGTGATGTGTTTACAGAGGTTTACGGCTACGCTGGCTCGCGCCGCGCCATCTGGCTCGGCTTCTTTGGCTCCGCCCTCATGGCCGTCATGGGCCTGGTTGTCGTCTGGCTGCCGCCCGCCCCCGACTTCAAGGACCAGGCCGCCTTCGCCACCGTCTTCGGCGCCGTCCCGCGCATGATCGCCGCCAGCCTCTGCGCCTACTGGGCCGGCGAATTCGCCAACTCCTTTGTTATGGCCAAGATGAAGGTCTGGACCCAAGGCAAAGCCCTGTGGATGCGCACCATCGGCTCCACCGTCGTCGGCCAGTTTGTCGACTCCGTCGTGATCATGACCCTCGCGTTCGGCTTCAAGGAGTCCTGGGGCACCATCCTCAACCTCATCTTCTCCGGCTATGTCGGAAAGGTACTGTACGAGGTCGTCGCGACACCCGGCACCTATCTCGTCGTGAACACGCTCAAGCGCCTGGAAGGCGTGGATGTGTATGACACGGATACGAACTTCAGCCCGTTTGCCAAGGGATCCTCGGGCGAGAAGTTTGTGGCCTTGACGCCACAGCACGAATCCAGCGGAGCCGATTGAAACCGCAAACCGTCTTTGTACGTCAGCATCTTTGATTTGCGTTAAAATATGGGTGGTGCCGGTCCTGGGTGTCTCCCCCAATGGCCGGGCGCCACGGTCCCTGGAAGGTGAGCCGCCCTGGAAAGCCTTGTAAAGCTTATGACGAGCAAAGAACTGGTCTCCGTCTTCCTCACCGGAACGCTGATGATCTGCCCGACCATGCCCTTGGCCGCGCAGAAGAAGAAGCAGGATTCCGCCGCCCGCGAAACTGTCGCCAAACCTCAGACTGAGAAAGAAAAGCGGAAAGCGGAGGAAAAGCTCAAGAAAGAGCTGATGACTCCCTACCGCAAGTGGCTCAATGAGGACGTCATCTACATCATCACCGACGAAGAAAAGAAAGCCTTTTCCCGTCTGGCGACCGACGAGGAGCGGGAGCAGTTCATCGAACAGTTCTGGCTCCGCCGCGACCCCACCCCGGACTCGCAGGAGAACGAGTACAAGGAAGAGCACTACCGACGCATTGCTTACGCCAACGAGCGCTATGCGTCCGGCATCCCCGGCTGGAAGACTGACCGTGGTCAGATCTACATCACCTTCGGCCCGCCTGACGAAATCGAATCGCATCCCTCCGGCGGCACCTATGAGCGCCCCTACGAAGAGGGCGGCGGTACCACTTCCACTTACCCCTTTGAGAAATGGCGCTACCGCTACCTGGCGAACGTCGGCAGCGGCACCGACATCAACATCGAATTCGTCGACAAGACCATGACCGGTGAGTACCGCATGACCATGGACCCGTCTGAAAAGGACGCCCTGCTCATGGTGCCCGGCGCCGGCCTGACGATGATGGAACAGATGGGCATGTCCAGCAAGAACGACCGTTTCAACCGTACGGACGGCACTCGCCTGGGCACCGGCAACACGCCCCAGTCCGCCCGCATGAACCAGTTTGAACGCCTGCAACAGTTCGCTGACCTGCAGAAGGCGCCCAAGGTTAAATTCACCGACCTGGAAGCCCAGGTGAACTCGCGTATCATGTTCAACCTGCTGCCCATGCAGGCTCGCGCTGACTTCTTCCCCACCACCAGCACCACGGTGATGACCAACATCACCCTGCAGTTCAACCGCAAGGACCTGCAATTCAAGCAGAACGGCCCGGTGAGCCAGGGCGTCGTCAATATCTACGCCCGCATCACCTCGATGGCCCGCCGCGTCGTCAACGTCTTTGAAGACGTCGTCACCGTCGACATCGCCACCGACATGCTCCAGGAAGGCAGCAAAGGCTCTTCCATCTATCAGAAGTCGGTCCCGCTCGCCCCAGGCAAATACCGCCTGAATGTCGTCGCCAAGGATGTCGTCGGCGGCAACATGAACAACTACGAGATGTCGCTCGACGTTCCTCGCATGGACGACGACAAACTCTTCGCCAGCTCGCTCATCCTGGCCGACGTCCTGGAGAAGGTCCCGACGCGCAGCATCGGCACCGGCCAGTTCGTCATCGGCTCCTCGAAGGTCCGCCCCCGCATGGGCGACAACTTCAAGAACAGCGAGAAGATGGGCATCTACGTCAAGCTCTATAACTTCCAGCCTGACGAGAAGACCAACAAGCCCTCCGGCACCGTGGAATACGAGATCGTCAAGACCAGCGACAACTCCAAAGTGCTTGAATTCACAGAGGATGTCACGCAGATCGAGGGTTCGGCCTCGCAGATGACCATTGAGAAGATGCTGCCGCTGGGGAACCTCAACCTGGCGCCCGGGCAGTACACGATCCGTTTGAAAGTGACCGACAAGCTCAAGAATCAGTCCTTGACCCAGTCGGCTCAGTTCTCTATAACATAAGAGGTTGTTCTGAAGGAGTGTAGGGGCACGAGGAGGCCCGCCAACACCGGATGATTCGCACCACCGGGGTTGTTCTTTTCGCCGCCCTCCTGGGCGGTACTGGAAATCTGTCAGGAGCCGAACTCAAGCTGTTCGGCTCTATACAAGGACAGGTGCGTAACGGCGCCGGGGTCGGCCAGATGGGTGCGTCGGTCTTTCTGATGAACCGCTACGAACGCATCGTTCAGCGCGTTCTCACCGCGCCCGACGGCCACTTCCGCTTCGACGCCCTCACACCCGACAACTACAGCGTTCGCGTCTCGCTCAGCAGCTTCGTCCCCGCCATGCGCAGCAACATCCCCGTGCGGGCCGGCTTCGAAAGCTTCCTGAACATTCAGCTCGCCACGCTCTTCAGCTCCATCGAGCTTGTCTATTCGAACCCCACGCAGACGGGCCTGCTCAGCGACGACTGGAAGTGGACCCTTCGCAGCTCCACCGCCACCCGCCCGGTCCTGCGCTTCTCGCCCAACGATCCGTGGCTGAATGGCGGAGCCACACCTGCCCCGTCGAGTTCTCCCCTCGCCGCCACCTCCGGGCTCGTCCGGGTTTCGGCCGGCGACCAGGGCCTCTCGTCCTCATTAGGATCGGAAGCGGATCTGGGTACCGCCTTTGCGCTCGCCACTTCCCTCTTCGGCAGCAATGTGGTCAAGTTCAGCGGCAATTTCGGCTACGCTCCGGGCACCAATACGCCCACCACCGGCTTCCGCACCAGCTACAGCCGCCACAACGACTCCGCCTCGGCGCCAAACGTCGAGCTCACCGTGCGCCAGGCGGCAATGCGCCAGCGCGCCGGACAGGGCTTCTTCTCCGGCCAGGGCGCGACGCCCACCCTGCGCACCATGTCCGTCAAGGTGAGCGAGAAGACTACCATCACCGACGCGATCTCACTGGAATACGGCGCCGTGCTGGAGTCGGTCGTCTTCATTGAGCACCTGAACCTCTTTAGTCCGTTCGCCCGCATGACTTACGACCTCGGCCGCATCGGCCAGATCGAGGCCGGTTTCTCCAGCGGCGCTCCGGCGCTCGACCTCATCGCCCACAACCGCGATGACGGCGGGCAGGAACAACTGCTTGGCTTGGCCATGTTCCCGCGCGTCTCCCTGAACAACGGCCGCGCCCGAGTCCAGCGCAACGAGACTTTTGAACTGGGTTACCGCCGCGCCGCCGGCTCCCGCACCTACGCCGCCTCGGTCTACCAGGATTTCATCCGCGACGCCGCTGTCACGTTCGATTCCGTCAACAATGATTTCGGCGATGGCGATCGCCTGCCCGACCTCGCGTCGCGCAGCTCGATCTTCAACATGGGGAACTACAAGACCATCGGCTACTCCGGCTCGGTCACGCAGAACTTCCACAGCAACTGGAACGCCACCGTCATGGCCGGCGCCACGGGGATGATGAGTCCGGGCGTCTCCAGCCTGGAAACGAACCTGGGCTCGGAACTGCGTCACAGCATGCGGCCGGTGCGCAAGGCCTGGGCTTCAGCCCGCGTCATGGGCCAGATGCCCGCCTCCGGCACCCGGCTCACGGCGTCCTATGTGTGGACCCCTGACGGCACGCTGGGTCCGACGCACGCCTACCTGACGCAAACCAATACCCCGCAACTGGGTTTGAATTTCCAGGTTCACCAGCCCATCCCCGCCGTCAGCGGCATTCCGGGCCGCCTGGAGATGAATGCCGAACTCCGCAACCTGCTGGCCCAGGGCTATGTGCCCATCGCCAGCGCGGACGGGAGCATGCTGCTGTTGATCCAGTTCCCACGCTCCTTCCGCGGCGGCGTCAGCTTCATCTTCTAGCTACCATCTGGGCAGGATCCGCTGCCACGCGGGGTCGACATGTTTCCGCATCTCGGCCGCATCGTCGCGCTTCCGGTAGGTCAGCTTGTTATAGCGCTCTTCCAAACGCCCCACCTGGTCCATATCCAGCTCGATACCCAGGCCCGGCTTGTCCGGAATCACCACGGCACCTTCCACGAACTTCACCCGGCCGCCCTCAATCACCTCATCCTGCTCACTCTGCCAGGGATAGTGCGTATCGCACGCGAAGTGCATGCCCGGCGAGACACAGCAGGCGTGCGCCATAATCATCATGCTGACGCCCAGGTGATTGTTCGAGTGCATCGAGACGCCCACGCCCAGCGCATCGCACAGATCCGAAAGCCTTTGGACATTCCGGATCCCGCCCCAGTAGTGCGGATCCGACAGCACCACCTGCACCGCGTCGGTCCGCCAGGCAGGCACCACATCGTCCAAACCGGTCACCGCGACGTTCGAAGCCAATGGCGTGTCGATCCCTTCGGCCAGCAGCCGCTTCCGGACCTCCGCCATGCCCTCCATCGACGCCGTGGGATCTTCCAGATACCCGCCGCCCGAAAGCTCCTCCCGCAGCGACCGGCCCACGTGGACCGACGTCTCCACCGACCACGCGCAGTTCGGATCGATCCGCAGCGGGTACCCGGGCCCGAACTCGCGCCGCAGCGCCCGGATCGTCTCGATCTCGATCTCCGGCTCCAACACGCCGCCCTTTAACTTGATCTCTTTGTAGCCATACTTCTCGATCATCTGGCGGCACTGCCGGACCATGGTCTCCGGTGACAGGCATTCGCCATACTCGTCCTCTCGCGCATCGGCGCCTTCCCCGCCCCCGCCCGCGTGCTTGTAGAACAGGTACGCCGAAAACGGAGCCGCATCCCGCGCCCGGCCGCCCAATAAGTCACAGACGGGCTTGCCAACCGCCTTGCCGATGATGTCCAGGCAGGCCGCTTCCACCGCCGCAAAGGCCCGCGTGCGGGCGTCGCGCGGATTCTCGCCGGGCACCATCCAGGTCTGCGACCGGTCGCCGCTCGTATCCGGCTTACCCCAGTTCGACCACAGCGCATGCAACTGGAAAGGATCCATGCCCAACACCATGGGCTGGATGGCGTTCAGCGCGGCAATGGAGCCGTCTCCGCCATGCGCCTCGGCGATGCCGGTGATGCCGTCATCGGTGTTCAGAATCAGGATGGTACGGAGAGCGTAAGGGGAGTGGAGCCCGTAGGAACTACGGATGGGAGGGTCGGCCACCGCGACAGGATGAATGGAGAATGAACTAATGCGCACGGAGTGAGCGTATCACGCCGTGCGCATTGAATTGTATGGGGGTGAGCCGGTGAACTGACCGGCCCTGATAAGGCGGGAGTACCCTACTTGCGCATGCCCGTGTTGGGGCTCTTCAGCCGCAACTGGCGCAGCTTCCGCTTCGTGCGCTTCGGCTTCGTGATGATAAACGTGCCGCTGCCCAGATACTCGGCCTGATACAGATTTTCTTTGACTTTTTCCGCCAAGGGAACCTCCAAGATCGTTGACTAAACACCTCATTGTACCGCAACACGCTACCCTGAAAGAGGATGGGGTCTGGCACTTTCCGCGCGCTGGGGCATCGCAACTTCCGTCTCTACGCCGGCGGCATGACCGTGTCCCTGGCCGGCACCTGGATGCAGCAGCTCGCCCAGAGCTGGCTCGTCTACCGCCTCACCCATTCCGAATGGATGCTCGGCCTCACCTGGTTCTGCGCCAACATCCCCATTCTCCTGCTCAGCCCCATCACGGGACTCGTGGCCGACCGCTATCCGCGCCGCCGCATCGTGCTCTACGCCCAGACCGCGGCCATGATCCAAGCCGTCATCCTGGCCATCCTGACGCTGACTGGTCACATTCAGGTCTGGCAGGTCCTCAGCTTGGCCGTAGTCCTCGGCATCGCCAGCGCCTTTGACATTCCCGGCCGCCAGGCGCTCTTCGTCCACCTGGTCGGCAAGGAGGACCTGGTCAACGCGATCAGCCTCAACTCCGCTGTTTTCAACTCGGCGCGGGTCATCGGGCCGCCCATCGCCGGCTTCGTCGTCGCGAAACTGGGCGAAGGCACATGCTTCGCGCTGAACGCCCTCAGCTTCCTGGCCGTCATCTTCAGCCTCGTCGCCATGGACGTCGTCGAACCGCCGCCCCAGGGCTCATCCGAAACCCCGCTGGAGCGCATTGCCCAGGGCTTCCGCTATGCCTGGGGGACCAAAGCCATTCGAGTCCTGCTGGTCACCGCCGGGGCCGCCAGCCTGGCCGCCGCACCCGCCTCCGCCCTGGCCCCGGTCTTCGCCGAGGAGATCTTCCATCGCGGCGCCCAGGGCCTGGGCATGCTCAGCGGAGCCCTGGGGTTAGGCGCGATCCTCGGCACCCTCAGCCTGGCCGGACGCCGCGGAGCCAAGGGCCTGCACTGGGTCATCCTGCTCTCCACGCTCGGGATGGGCGGCGGCTTCATCGCCTACTCCTGGTCCAGCTCATTCCCCATCTCCCTGGGGATTATGACCTTTCTCGGCACCTGCATCTTCCGCCAGAACGCCGCCAACAATACCGCCATCCAAACCCACGTCGAGGATCACTTTCGCGGACGCGTCATGGGTCTTTATTCGATGATGGTGATAGGCATGCTTCCGGTGGGCAGCCTGCTCTCGGGAGCCATGGCCTCGGCTATCGGCTCACGCTGGACGACAACGATTGGCGGATTCGCGAGTCTCTTCGCCGCCGCTTTCGTCTATTTCCATAGGAGGACTCTCCAAACTTGGCTCGATCTCTGATCCTTACCGCCGTGCTCGCCCTGCCGTTTCTGGGCCGGTCCGGCGCCCAGGTTCCGGATGCCGCGCAGATTCAGCGGGTTACCGCCGAGATCGCCGACATCACCGGCCTGGAGGTCAAGCATCCCGTCCCCTACGAAGCCATCTCGCGGGCTGGCTGGAAAAAGTGGGTGCACGACGAGATCCAGGCCAGCGTAAAACCGGCTGAGATCCGCGCCGAGGAACTGCTGCTCAAGAAACTCGGCCTGGTGCCGCAGAACTTCGACCTCAAGTCCGCCACAGTCGACCTTTTGGGCGAACAGGCCGCCGCGGTGTACGACCACCGCCGCAAGAAGATGCTCTTCGTCGACGGCGCCACCGACGACGCCATGGCCGAAGCCGTCCTCGTTCATGAACTATCCCACGCCGTCGCCGACCAGCACTTCGACATGAAGCGCTTCCTGGAAAAAGGGCCCAAGTCGGACGAGGCTCAATCCGCCCGCATGGCCGTGGTGGAAGGCCAGGCGATGTGGATCATGGTGGAATCCCAATTGCGCAAGATGGGCCAGAGCCTCAAAACCAGCCCCAGCACGCTGGAAATGATGCTGCCCGCGATGGGCCAGATGGCCGCCGAAACCTACCCCATCTTCAGCAGCGCGCCGCTGTATCTGAGGGAAACGCTGCTCTTTCCCTACTCCGGCGGGATGATGTTCCAGCAGGCGATCTACGTGCGTTCGGGCAAGGAGTCGTTCGCCGAGATCCTGCGCAAGCCGCCGGTCTCCACCCAGCAGATTCTCCATCCGGCCAAGTACATCCAAAATATCGAGCCCACCCATCCGGCCCTGCCCGCGGTCGCCGCCCGCAGGGAATATGAGAGCCTCACCGAAGGCAGCATCGGCGAACTCGACTTCCGCATCCTGCTGCAGCAGTACACCAACCTGCAGGATGCGACGAAACAGGCCGAGAAGTGGCGCGGCTCCAGCCTGGACCTGCTGGAGCACAAACGCGACAAGCACACCGTCCTCCGGTGGTCCGTTGAATGGGATTCCCCTGAATCTGCCCGGGAGTTCCTGCGCATGTACCGCAAGGTGCTGGCCGGCAAATGGAAGAAGCTCGAGCTCAAGGAAGAGACCGAAACCGTACTGGCGGGCACAGGAGACGATGGGGGTTTTCGCCTGGTGGCGGAAGGCGCCAAGGTCACTGGCCTGGAAGGGCTGAAACCCGACGCGGCCGCGGCCCGTCCGGGTCTTTAGCCGGTGCGTTATATTGAAAGGCAAGCTGGATTATGATCAACCGTAGAAACTTCGTAGGCCTTGGCGCGGCGGCATCGCTCGGCGGTCTCAACCTGTTCGCCGATTTGCAGGTCCCGAAACCCGCGCCCGAGCTCGTCATCACCCTCAATAGCGGCGAATTGGTCCTGCTGAGCAAGCTCAAGGGCAAAGTCGTTGTCCTGGAATTCCTGCTCACCACCTGCCCCCACTGCCAGCGCTGCTCGGCCGTGATGCAGAAGGTTCTCAACGACATGGGCGGAGAAAAGGCCTTCACGGCGCTCGGAGCCGCGGTGAATCCTGACGATCTCACCCAGGCCCGCATGGTGATCCCCGAGTACATCTACAAACTCGGCCTGAAGTTCCCCGTGGGCTACACCAAGCGCGAGATGGCCTATCAATGGCTCGGCGCCGACCCCAACAAGGGTCCGGTCTATTTCCCACAATTGGTCTTCATTGACCGCAAGGGGATGATTCGCGCCTACCACCCCGGCACCGATACGAAGTTCTTC
Source organism: Paludibaculum fermentans (assembly GCF_015277775.1). Taxonomy (NCBI): domain Bacteria; kingdom Pseudomonadati; phylum Acidobacteriota; class Terriglobia; order Bryobacterales; family Bryobacteraceae; genus Paludibaculum; species Paludibaculum fermentans. Next base: position 1,257,448 of record NZ_CP063849.1, on the reverse strand, counting down.
GAGGATGAAGAAAACAACGTGCGCAAAGTGGTGGAAGGTTTAGTCAAGGAAGGCACCGGCGCCGCACTGCGTAGTCAGGCAAAGAAGGGCTGATCCAAATGCGTTTGCTCTCCGCCACGCTGCTTGCGGCGTTGTGTCTGTCATCGGCGGCCGTGGCGGAAACGCTGCCGCGCCCGGCCGGCGAAATCAAGTTCATCGCCCATACCGGCGACACCATTACCCTCTCTGCCCTCAAGGGCAAAGTCGTGGTACTGGAGTTCCTGCTCACCACCTGCCCGCATTGCCAGGACACCGCCCGCAAACTGGCCGGCCTCCAAAAGGAGTTCGGTCCCAAGGGCCTGCAGGTGATCGGCCTGGCCATCGATGAAAACGCCGGCCAGAACATCACCGGCTTCGTCGCCAAGAGCGGCGCGAACTTCCCCCTCGGCGTCTACGACTACATGAAGTCGCGCGCCTACCTGCAAATCCCGGATGTCATGCGTATGTCGATGCCGCACATCGCCATCATTGACCGCAAGGGCATGATCCAGGTTCACCACGGCGCCGAGGAGCCATGGATGGCCGACGCCGCCGTCGAAGCCAACCTGCGCGCCGACATCACCCGTCTGCTCGGCCCGGCTCCGGCCGCCAAACCCGCACCCAAGAAGAAGAGTTAGTCCCCATGCGCCTCCCCGTCGTCGCCCTCACCCTGGCCGCCAGCCTCTTTGGGCAGCAGCCGCCCAACACCCTTACCAAAGAAGAGAAGCAGGTGGGCTGGATGCTCCTCTTCGACGGCAAGTCGATGAAGGGCTGGACCAAGGCCGGCGCGGACGCGTGGGGCATTGAGGACGGCTGCCTCAAGTCGCTGGCCAACCCGAAAGTGCGGGCAGACCTGCTGAGCACCGCCACCTTCGGTGACTTCGTGATGACCTTCGAATGGAAGGTCGCCCCGGGCTCAAACAGCGGGGTGAAGTACAAGATTCAGGACGCCGTCCTGATCGATGCGGCTCAACTGCCGAATCCCAAGATGCCCTTCGAGCAGCAGGTGGCCTACGAGCTCGAACACCATTCGGCGCGCCTGGACAAGGTAAAGGCGGGCTCGGGCGCCCAGATCTACCCGGTGGCCTTCGAATACCAGGTGATCGACAACCAACGCCATCCTGACGCCTTGCACAGCCCCCTGAGCCGCGCGGCATCGCTTTACCGCATGGCCGCCGCCACCAAGGACGCCACCAAGCCCGTGGGCGAATTCAACCAGGCCAAGATCGTCGTCCGCGGCAAGCACGTGGAGCACTGGCTGAACGGCGTCAAGGTCGTCGATACCGATCTGGACACGGCCGAAGTACGCAAGCACATCGAAGAGCGCTGGGCCGCCGGCCATCCGGTGCGCGAGATGCTCGAGAAGATGCCGAAACAAATCACTCCGGTCGCGTTGCAGCACCACAATGACGTGGCGTGGTTCCGGAACATTAAGATTCGCCGTCTAGCGCCGCCCAATTAAGCTATAATCGTAGTGAACTGTGCGCCCGTAGCTCAGCTGGATAGAGCGTTTGCCTCCGGAGCAAAAGGTCAGAGGTTCGAATCCTCTCGGGCGTACCACTTTCCCCCTCAAATCAATAACATACTGGCACCGTATGGGCAGCCCAGTACGCTGTTGCCCCCCAGCCCACCCTCGATCCTGTCCTTCTAGTGTCCATTCCCTGGCCCGTCAATGCTTTAGGGCTCGCCCACTAGCGCCCGCCCGCACAGCTCAACGCCTCCGTGGGACATTCTTTTGTCCACCTAACGTCCTCGCCGATTTCGATTGTCCTTTTATGTGCCGTGCAAGGAGGCGGGAGCTCCCAAACGGGCTGGCCAGAGAGCGGGAAGTCCTACCAACTGCTGGCTCGACAGTCGTAGCCCCTACGGCAGGCTTGGGGTGGACGTCGGTGTCGATATCACTCTGTGGGTGTGGAACTCCGGATACCACCTCACCTCACGAAGTTCCGCCCTTTGGCCACCGCAAGTGCGAGTCCTGCGAATACCAACGAAGCCGTCATCGGCTCTGGCACGATCCGGATATCGGAGATCAGAACTGAGTGTTCAAGGGAATCGTACTTGAAAGTTCCCGAGTCGATATAGAACTGCATCTGGGTGTAGACATCCAACGGCATAACCATTTGCAGGCCCTCGGACACGGGAAGCACAATCCGGACCGGCGGTCGCCCATCGGTCGACATTTTGAAGGTCAGTATTCCCTCACCGGGAGAGATCACGTAGAAATCGCCGTAGAACTCAGCCGAAGCAATACCCCCCGTTAGTGGAGGAGATGGGCAAACGGGTAACAGGCACAAGGCGGAAACATACCCATAAACCTGAGCGGAAGCATAGAGAATGCGGGGAGTTACTAAGACCCGCGCGGTACCGCGGACAGTGCCAGTATATTCATACTGGCCATCAGATGGGAAATCATAACCCACCCCAGACACCACACAATCAACATAGCCCGCACCTGAACATCCAAGGACGTTGAAGCCGCCACCATACCCATAGGCCACCATCGTGCCGTTAACCAAGAGTGGATTCAATCTCGCGGCGAGGCTAACCGAGGCAGTGAGCAAGAGCAACACACAACCAACCAATAGACTCGACGCGCGAGTACGCTTGAAAGAGGAGAACATGGAACACCGCTCCTTTCCGACCTTCAGCTCCGATACTACTCTCTTCAATTCGCATCTATCAGGTCGGATCCAGGCATTCCGGCACCAGTTTCTTCTCAAATCACAGCCGTTGCGTCGTCTCGCGATGTGAGGCGTCCCATGTGCCGGGGGAATATTCCCTCAGAATCACACCCGGCCGATGGGCACTTCGGAACGGGAGAAGAGGCAACGCCTGGCAACATAACCATCCGGTGTGCGTTCGAGATCGATGATTCGTTCAGCTCCCTCGAACTACCAGCCTGGCGTAGCAGACTTCGTTCATCTACAACGACACCAAGCAGCAGCTTGAAGTCATGGAGGTCGGGGTGGTTGCCAGGATCGACCCGATGGACCGGCGTGTCCTCGCCGGTTTGGAAGAGAGCTTCGGCGGCGCGGTCACCGAATCGGATGAGTGCAGTGGGCGGATCACGAGCACAACATCGCCCGTCGGTTTCTGAAGCCGGTCGGATTGAAAGTGGGAGTCCATCTCTCCCGGCACGTCTTTCGTCGGACGACGACCACCTTCGCCAAGGAAATCGTCACGCCCTGTTGGATCGTATGGCGACGGCCGGCCACTCAGACGTTTGAACTTCTATCCTCTACACCGGAATGCGGCGACAGCCGTTTCATCGGCCTGGACAAAATGGGATCAAAGATCGTGCTCCAATGACCTCCGAGGACCTTCGTTTTGTCCTCTTATTGTCCTTTTGCTTTCTGTTACTTATGGATTCAACAGTGCCTACTAGAGGAGGCGGCCTACCTCCGGAGCAAAAGGTCAGAGGTTCGAATCCTCTCGGGCGTACCACACAACTTGGCGAATTCCGGGCTACTGCACAGTAGCCTTTTTCATTGCCCGGCTTTCATTGCCCCACAAGGCCCGGAGAGCGGCGCAGCCCCTTTCACTGGCCGCGCCGCTCGATTCCATCTCAGACCGGCGGAGCCCCCGCCGCCTCGGGCTGATACAAGACCTCCAGCACCTGCAGGCGCTTCACGCCCCGTGGCACGGTCCACTCGATCGTGTCTCCGCTCCGATAGCCCAACAACGCGGTGCCAATGGGCGCCAGCACGGACAGGGACGACTCGCCCCGGCCCGCTTCACTGGGATAGACCAGCCGGTAAGTCTTCTGTTCCCCGGAATCGAGGTCGCGCAGTCTCACCACGGAATGCATAGTGACGACATCCGCCGGCAGCTCGCGCACATCGACGATATCGGCGCGGTCCAGTTCCTCTTCGAGTAACTTCAAGTCCTGGCGGCCGGCCGCATGATCGGCGAGCATGCTGCTGAGCCGCTCATAGTCGCTTTGCGTCATGAATATGTGTTTTTGCATGGAGAGACTCCAGCCTTCCTAAGTGCAGTTCGCTGGCCATCTGCCCCACTTCAAAACAAAGGACTTGTTTTGCGTTCCCGGCCGCCGCGTGCCTCAAAACCGCCAATTCGGCCGCTATCAGGCACTTCGGGCGTACAATTGTCTGTTACACATGAAAAGGGCCGCCACACGGGCAGCCCTTTCCACTTTCTTCAGCAGGGTTCTGTTTACTTCGCGGGGTCCACAAACCGCAGCTTCCAAACCGTGGTCGTCTTGTACTCTTCCCCTGGCTTCAACACCGTCGTCGGGAAGTCCGGATGGTTCGGCGAATCCGGATAGTGCTGCGTCTCCAGGCAGAAGCCAGTACGCTGCGCGTAGTTGTTCGCGTTCTTGCCCACCACCGTGCCATCCAGGAAGTTGCCGGTGTAGAACTGCACGGCCGGTTCGGTCGTCCACACTTCCAGCGCCCGGCCCGATGGCGGATCCACGGCCTTGGCCGCCATCACCAACCCGCTGCCTGAACGGTTCAGCACGTAGTTGTGGTCGTAGCCCTTGCCAAGCGTCAACTGCTCGTCCTTGTCGCCTATGCGCGACCCGATCACTGTCGGCTTGCGGAAATCAAACGGCGTACCGGTGACATCCTTCAGCTCGCCGGTGGGAATCAGACCCGCGTCCACCGGAGTGAACCGGTCCGCGTTGAGCTGCATCACCTGATTCAGGATGTCGCCATTGCCCTGCCCGGCCAGATTGAAGTAGGTGTGATTCGTGACGTTCAACACCGTCGCCTTGTCCGTCGTCGCATGGTAATCGATCTGCACGTCGTCATTGTTGCCCAGCGAATAGGTGACCGTGACATTCAGCGTACCCGGATAGCCTTCCTCGCCATCCTTGCTGGTGTAGCTGAAAATGGCCTTCTGGACGCCGTTCGACTCTTCCGTCTTCCCGCTCCAGATCACACGGTCGAAGCCCACCAGCCCGCCGTGCAGGCTGTTCTCGCCGTTGTTCTTGGCCAGCGTGTATTCCTTGCCGTCCAGCGTGAACTTGCCCTTCGCGATGCGGTTGCCGTAGCGGCCCACAATCGCGCCGAAGTAGGGATTCGGGCCCTCATAGCCCTTCAGGCTGTCGAAGCCGAGCGCGATGTCCGCCAGCCGGCCCCGGGCATCGGGCGTCTTCAAGGTGACCACCCGCGCGCCGTAGTTGATGATGGCGATCTCGACGCCGTTCCTGTTTCTCAGGGTGTAGAGGTTCACCACTTCACCCTTCTCCGTCTTGCCAAATTCCTGCGTTGTCACGGCCCCTACCCCTCCTTGTTCCACTTTCTTGCAGCCGGCGAGCACCGTCACTGCAACCATCAGCGTGAGTATTTTCGAGTGCATCTTGCCTCCAATGCAGCGGTTCAGAACGATTCCAGCGTCTTGCCGCTGAAGTCGCCTTCCACCGGCGACAGTCTGTATCGATATGAGTATGACTGATCGGACGGGATGCGATAGGGCTGCATCGGCAGCGCATTCGGAGACCAGCTATCGATGCCGCCCACCCCCATCTGCTTCCAATCCAGGTTCAGGAAGACCTGCGGATGCGGCTGCATCATGAACGTATACGCCGCCCGCTCCAGGTCGTCCTTCGTGAAGTGTTTGGCGCCCACGCCCAATTGCGGAGCCCCCACAGCCAGCAACCCGACACCCTGGGCGTTCGTCAGCGCCACCCAGCGCACGTCGGTCTTGTTGCCGTTCTCCTGCGGACGCGAGTAGTCCACCCACTCCTTCGCCACAGTGCTCTTGTAGAGCCCCACACGCTCGAACGGCCGGTCAATATACGTCTCGGCCGGACCGCGTCCGTACCACGACAGATTCTCCAAACCCGGCGACACCACCAGTTCCGTACCAAACCGCTCCATCATCGCCCGCTTCTGCGAGCCCGGCTGATACGACGTCTCCACGATCACATCGCCGCTGCCATGCACCGTGTAGGTCATCGTCACCACCGCCCCGCCCGCATTGGCCGGCTCGGCCTTCACTGTGATCTTCGCCGTGCGGTCATCCACTTTGTCGACCTGCGCCGACTGCACATCCCACCACGTCCCGGCGTCGCGCCAGACCTTGGTATCCGACTCCACCGGGCGCTTGCCCAGGGCCTTCCGCCCGCCCACGTCGTTGTCCGTTTCGGCGCGCCAGAAGTCGACACGCGGCCCGCGGTCCAGCAGCGACACGCCCTTGTACTTATAGGACGTGATCACGCCTTCCTTCTTGCTGAACATCATCGAGAAGCTGCCGCCCTTCAGCGCCACCCACTCGCCTTCCTCCGTCACCGTCAAGGCCGGAGCCTTCGTGAAATCGGCCGGCTTGCGGTCTTCATTGCCCGGCAGCGGGAATTGATCGTACGAGATCTCGTGCCCGCGCTTCGCCCACGACTGGTCGCTCTTGAGCTTGTAGCTGACATTCAGCCAGTACTCGTTGCCCGGCCCGGCCTTCAACTTCGGGATCACCAGGGCGTACTCGCGCTCCGCCCCCGGAGCAATGTTCAGGTCCGCGATCCGGCCCGACGCCAGCACCGCGCCGCTCGCCGTCGACACGGTCCACGTCGCCTCCGCGATGTCCTGCGCGTTCGTGAAGTTGAACCAGTTCTTCACCTTGATCCGGCCGTCCACCAGGTCCACCGCCGACGTGTGCAGGTTGCGGTAGACATACTTGATCGCCGACAGGCCCGGATGCGCCTTGCGGTCCGCCGACACCAGCCCATTGTTGTTGAAGTTGTTGTCGTTGCGGATGCCCGTCTTGTCTTCCCACCAGCCGCCATAGGCCAGGAAGCGCGATGACGGCCAGTTCTGCTTGTACTCCTGCGGGGTCGGCACCCACAGGCCCTGGTCCACCCAATCCCACACAAACGCGCCCTGCGCATTCGTGCCGCTGTAGAAGATGTCCCAATACTCTTTCAACCCGCCATTCGAGTTGCCCATCGCGTGCGTGTATTCGCACAGGATCAGCGGCATGTCGGGGCGCTTGGCCGCGGCCGCCTTCACGCGCTCAGGCGTCGGATACATGAAGGAGTTGATGTCCGCATTCGACCCGCCGTGCGACGTCGAACCCTCGTAATGCCAGGGCCGCGACGGATCTCGCTGCTTCGCCCATTCATATGTCACCTTCGCGTTCAGCCCGTCGCCGCTCTCATTGCCCATCGACCACGAGAAGATCGACGGATGATTCTTGTCGCGCTCGATCATGCGCTGCACGCGATCCAGGTAAGCGCCCGTCCACTCCGGCGATTCGGTCAACAGATTCCCCGGACCGTCGTTGCCATAGTGGTGGCACTCGATGTTCGCCTCGTCCATCACATAGATGCCGTACTCGTCGCAGAGCTCATACCAGTCGGGGTGATTCGGGTAGTGCGAGGTCCTCACCGCGTTGATGTTGTACTGCTTCATCATCTCGATGTCTTTGATCATCAGCGCCCGGTCCACCACCTTGCCCGTCTCCGGCGAATGCTCGTGGCGGTTCGTGCCCTTGATGAGGATCACCTGGCCGTTCACCTTCAACCGGCCGCCCTCAATCTTGATCGTGCGGAAGCCCACTCGTTGCGGGATCACTTCGATCACCGCGCCCGACGCACTCTTCAGCGTCAGCAGCATCTTATAGAGGTACGGAGACTCAGCCGACCACAGCTTCGGAGCGTTCACCTGCAGCGCCAGTTCCGCATTGGCCGAGCACGGCGCCTGCGCCTTGCCGACAGCGGCCCCGGCCGCGTCGTACAGGTCCGCCTGCAGCGTGCACTTCTCCGGATTCAGGATCTCGGCCTTCACCTTCAACGACCCGTCCATCGGCGACTGCACTTCGTAGTCGCGCACATGGCTCGGCGCCGTCGACCACAGGTAGACCTCGCGGTAGATGCCGCTCAGCCGCCACATGTCCTGGTCTTCCAGGTAGGCGCCGTCGCCGAAACGGTAGACCTGCACCGCCAGCACGTTCGAGCCCGGCTTCAGGTGCTTCGTGATGTTGAACTCGGCCGGCGTGCGGCTGTCCTCGTTGTAGCCCACCATCACGCCGTTCACCCACACATAGAAGGCGGAGTCGACTCCGGCGAAGTGCAGGTACACCTCGCGGCCCTTCCAGGCCGGCGAGACGTTGAACGTGCGCCGGTAGCTGCCCACGGGATTAAAGTCCTTGGGCGGCGTCGGCATCTTCTTCGGATCCTGCGGGAACGGGTAGATTAGGTTGGTGTAGATGGGAATGTCGAAGCCGTGCAATTGCCAGTTCGCCGGCACGGGCATCGTGCGCCAGGCCGAGTCGTTGAAGTCCGTCCGGAAGAAATCCAGCGGACGATCAGCGGGCCGCAGCACGCCATCGAACTTCCAGGTGCCGTTCAACGACTGGAACCACGGCGATTGCGCCATCTGGCCTGTCCGGGCCAGATCGGCCGTCGGATACACCATCATCGTGGTGTGAGGCTTCTCCTCGCCGATCTTGTAGATGGCGGGGTTATCCCACTCGGGCCGGTCGGCCGCGAGGCAAGCGCTTACAAGTAAAACTAGTGAGACAGACGAGGTCAGTACATTCCGCATGAATTAGGCTCCGGGGACTACCGCATCCGAAAATATCACACCTGCGGGTAGCGTATCTTCTCCAGGAAAAGACCGGATGCCGGCGCTGTCCATGCCGCGACATCCAACTGCGGCCCGCGTGCTTCGATCAGGTCCTGAAACTGCGCCACCGTCACTTCGCTCTTGCCCACTTTCACCAGGGTTCCTGCAAGCCTTCTCACCATCTTCCACAGGAAGTGCGAGGCCTCGATGTGAAACAGAATCAGGTCGTCCTGTTCCTCGATCGTGGCCGACTCCACCACCACGATGCTCGACTCCCCCGGCTTCGAAGGATCCTTCGCCCGGAACCGCGCAAAGTCGTGCCGCCCCGGAATCAACGCCGCCGCCGCCTTCATCTGCTCGATGTCCAACGGCTCCTTGATCCACCAGACGTACTTCTTCGAGAACGCCGTCTTGCGCCTCGAGATCTGGTAGACATAGCTGCGCGAGACCGCGTCGTGCCGCGCATGAAACTTCGGCGGAGCCTCCTTCGCCGCAATGATGGCGATGTCGGCGGGCAGGGCCTCGTTCAGTTTCCGGGCCAACAGTTCCGGCGACACGGCGCGCTTCGGATTCGCCCGTAGATGCGCCACCTGCTCGGCCGCATGCACTCCGGCGTCGGTCCGGCCCGACCCCATCAGTTCCACGGGCCCGGCAAACAGTTCCTCGGCCGCCTTGCGCAACTCGCCCATCACCGTCTTGGGAGCATTCGTCTGCTCCGCCCAGCCGCGGTATTGCGTGCCGTCGTACTCAATAAAAAGCTTCCACGTTCTCACTACTTGAGCTTACCCCGGAGCCGCGAATCTCCAGCATCTTTGCCCTACCGATCACCAGATGGGATGTACGGCGGGCAGGTCCGTGCGCAGTCCCATCCGCTGGATCCGGGGCACTACGCTCCGCTCCATTCCGTAGCCGTACCAGAGTGGCTGCAGATCCATGCTGACCGCCCGCATCACTGTCAAACCCGTCGTCGCAATGTCTGATGACGTGACATCCACCAGCGCCACACGCACGCCGGCCCGCGCCAATTCCGCGCTGCAGGAGGCCAGCGAACGTTCGCAGCGCCGCTCCAGCACAGTCCGCAACGGAATCGCACCGCCGGCCCGCATCCGGTCAAACACGCCAGACCGGCCCGCATCAAAATACCAGGCCGCGTGGTCCATCATCTCGTGGACCTCTTCCGGTCTCGCCGGCACCGCCAGGGCGCCCCCCCGCATCATCTTCCGCAGATGCGGACCGGTCTGCCCCAGCTCAAGAATCGCCTGCCGCAGGGCGCCCGCCGGATCCAGGTCCGCACCCAGAGAGATGGTGGCGCCCGGGTATTCCAATCCATCGCCCAGGGCGAGACACATCACGGCGGTCCCGCAGGCGGCGGTCTCCAGGAGATACAGTTCCACCTGCGCACCCAGCCTCCGCACCGCCTCGATCACCTCTGCCAGAGCAGGCTCCAGCGCAGCATCCAATTCGATGCGGGTGCCGGGCGTGCCTGTCAGCCAGCAGGCGAGGAACGCGTCGCGCTCCACCAGTTCCATCACGGCTCGCAGCGCGGCCTCCTCGCGGTCCGGATGCGAGGCCAGGCCGTTCGAGGTTCCCTGGCAAAGGAACTGCTCCGCGGTCACCGTCATGGCGAGGTACGCGGAAATTGCCGGGATCCACACAGGCTCCCGCGTATCCAGCCACTCGCCCGCGACCCAGGGCTGTTTGGCTTCTTTCGAGAAGCGCACGTAGGCAAAGCCGGGCCGTGTGTACTGTTCGTCCGAATACAGCGGATGCCCATCCAGGCAGTCACCCGGCAAGTCCTGAGCGGCGGCATAGACAATGCACCAGGGCTCCGGAATCGAAGGAGCATAGCGTTCCACTGCCTCGCCCACCGCCGAGAAGATGGCGCCCGGCAAGTCCAGTCCTTTGCCCCAGCCGATGGGCAGTTGGCGCAAGGTTCCATCCGCACTGAGCACGTGCGGCGGAGCGGCCGTCGCGACAATCGGCATGCTGACCCCCAACTCGGCGGGACTCTCAATCACCAGCCGGGAAACAATTCCTGTGCGGAAATCGAGCACCCCTGAGAGTTGCTGCATCACGTCGCCGCCGCTGTTTCGCGAGGCGGAGCGTGGATGCACGGAAGCGCCTCCGCACATCGCGCATACCGGCAGCGGCACCACCCGATGCAGGGACGAAGTGTACGCTCTCGTGTCGATGGCCAGGATGTGATCGAGGAGGGGCGAAGCTTGCGGGCCCTTGCGCAGAATCAAACGGATGGCGCGGATCAATTCAGGCGCGGCCACGGCCACGGACTCTTCCACGTCGTCGTCCACCGGATCCTGCTGCGAAGCCGCATACAACCGGGCCTGTGCGCAGGCCGGGCATCCAGCGCGGCCGGGAATTGCCACCGGGCCAAGGAACGCTTCCGCATTCCGAAAGTCGGCGCCCAGGCACACGACACCCGCTGCCGCGGCCCGTGAGGCTAGCTGCTCGCAGCCGCGCAGGCACACAACCAGCTTTGGCGGCGCAGCATCCGGCCATTCGGCGCCATAGGCAACACCGGAGCCGAAGGCCCTGCGAAGGCACACGGCCACTGCACTTGCAGTCGGAGGTCCGAGGATAAAGATGTTGGTTCGGCCCAACCGGGGCGGGCGAGCCCCAGGGTTCGCCCGCCGGTTGGAGACAGTGTCTCTACGCGCCACCCTTGGCGGCTCTGGCTGCGGGCTTGGACGCTTTTTCCAGGGCCTTGGTGCTGGCGGCTACTTGCTTGAGCATGTTCTGCATGACGTCGAGTTGGTGGCTTGCCATCTCCAACTGTACCGGCGTCGTAATGCCCTTAATGATCTCCCAGAAGCGCAGGCGGTCTTCCCCGTCGCCTCCCAGGAGCTTCAGAAGAGCAGCCGTGTCGCGCTGTAGCGCAACCACTTTGGGCTTGAGAATTTTAGGATCTGGACCAGGCACTACACTACCTCCGTGAATCAAGGGGAAATCCCCAAAAAAGTGTGAAACTTCGATGATTGTGGAGTCCATTTCAAATCATGTCAAGGAGAAATGTATCGGGACCAACGTTCACTTTCGTGAAACCGGGTGCCTTGGCATGCGTCCATCCACTCGAAGCCGACGCTCTCTTGGCGCAGGGAGTGCGTGGCCGGAAAGGACCGCCGTCCCGCATGCCCGAGCAGCCCGCCACTCGTTTGCCCGACCCTGATCCGACCTCGAATCAACGCCACTCCGCCACATCCTTTTCGCCGGCCCATATCACTCCGGAGCCCTGGTACCAGCGCTTCGGAGAGTCCTGCAGGGAACTCTTCTGCCCCGCGATGCTACCTCCGCTGGCCGTCACCGCGCGGCCTGTGCAGGTGGCCGAACTCCACTCGCGCGATCCTCTGCGCGGCCCCTCGCAACTGCTCTCCATCGCCTTGCACGTCGGCGTCGTCGCGTTGCTCTTCACTGTCGGCAGCAGCCGCCAGATGCAGCAGGCCGTGAAAAGCTTCGTCCCCGTGGTCGCGCCCTACTGGCCTCCGGACCTGATGCCGCGCACACCCCAGCACGACACCCTCGCTGGCGGTGGTGGCGGCGCGGGCTCCACTCTTCCGGCCAGCGTGGGCCGCCTGGCACGAGCCGCACCGCGCCAGTTCGTGCCGCCTTCAGCCGAACACAACAACCCGGCTCCGCGCCTGTTGATGGAAGCCACCATTCTTGCCGCGCCCGACGCCGAGCTGCCTAAGATCGTCCTACCCAACTTCGGCGACCCGTTCAGCAAAGCCACCATCCCCTCCGATGGCCGAGGCAGGTACGGCGGCATCGGCGACGGCGACCACAACGGAGTCGGTCCCTCCCACGGCCCCGGCTACGGCCCGGGGCCCGACCCCTTCGGCGGCACCGTTGCCCGCGTCGGCACAGGCGGAGTCAGTGCGCCCGTGCCAATCTTCCGCGTCGAACCCGAGTACTCGGAAGAGGCGCGCAAAGCCAAGTTCCAGGGCGCCGTGCGTCTGGCGATCATCGTCGACGAAGTGGGCCGCACGGTGGATGTGAAGGTCGTTCGCCCGCTGGGCATGGGTCTCGACGAGAAGGCGATGGAGGCGGTCCGCAAGTGGCGCTTCCGGCCCGGCCTCAAGAACGGCCGCCCCATTCCCGTCGAAGCCCAGATCGTCGTCACTTTCCAGCTTCTGTAGTCCTGCCACCCGAACCTGAGGATCGCGATGCGTGCCTCCACCATCATCCGCCCCCGCCGTTGCATATGATGATTGGAGCCCATGATCCAACGCATCGCCCTTCTGGCTCTTACTGTCTCTACGCTTACAGCGGCCGATCTCTCCCAGGCCGTTGTTGTTGCGCCATCCGCCCTCTCGCCTGTCGAGAAGAAAGCCGCCCAGGTCCTGGTCGAGGAGGTCGCCAAACGCTCGCGCCTCCAATGGCCCATCGTGGCCGCGCCCACAACCGGCCGGCCTTCCATCACGCTGCGGCGCAATCCAGCCGGTGGTCCGGCTGACGGCTTCACTATCCGCACTTCGGGTGCCTCTATCGAGATCCTGGGCAATGATGAACGCGGCACGCTCTTCGGCGCCGGCCGCCTGCTGCGCGAACTGCGCATGTATCGCGACTCCGTCATCCTGCCCGATGGCTTTCAGATCACTACCGCGCCCAAATACAAACTGCGCGGCCACCAGTTGGGCTACCGCCCCAAGACCAACAGCTACGACGCCTGGACCGCGGCCATGTGGGACCAGTACATCCGGGACCTCGCCATCTTCGGCACGAACGCCGTCGAACTGATTCCGCCGCGCTCCGACGACGACTCCGACAGCCCGCACTTCCCCATCCCCCAGATGCCCATGATGGTCGAGATGTCGAGGATCCTCGACTCGTACGGCATGGATGTCTGGGTGTGGTATCCGGCCATGGATCGCGACTACAACGATCCGGCAACGGTGACCAAGGCGATCGACGAGTGGGCTGAAGTCTTCAAGAAGCTGCCCCGTATTGACGCCGTGATGGTGCCTGGCGGCGATCCCGGCCACACGAAGCCCGACGCCCTGATGGCGCTGCTGGAGAAGCAGGCCGCCAGCCTCCGCAAGTACCACCCCAAGGCCCAGATGTGGGTCTCGCCGCAGGGCTTCGACCAGAAGTGGATGGACGAGTTCTACTCGATCCTCGACAAGCAGCCCGCGTGGCTCACCGGCATCGTGCACGGGCCGCAGGTACGCGTCTCCATTCAGGAACTGCGCCGCCGCGTTCCGGCGCGCTATGGCATCCGCAACTATCCGGACATCACGCACAGCGTGCAGTGCCAGTTTGCCGTGCCCAACTGGGACGCGCCCGAGGCGTTCACGCATGCTCGCGAAGGCATCAACCCCAGGCCCACCGAGATGCGGGCCATCTTCCGCGATCAGCAGCCGTCGACGATCGGCTTCCTGACTTATTCGGAGGGCTGCAACGACGACGTCAACAAGATCCTGTGGAGCGAGATGGGCTGGAACCCAGACGTCGACCTGACGACGGCCCTGCGCGAGTATGCGCGCTACTTCATTGACGCCCGCTTCGACGAATCCTTCGCGGAAGGCCTGCAGGGGCTGGAACGCAACTGGCAGGGCGCGCTGGCGACGAGCACCAGCGTCGAGCCCACCTTCAACCTGTTTCAATCGCTGGAGCGGCAGGCCTCGCCGGCCGATCTGCTGAACTGGCGCTTCCAGCAGGCGCTCTACCGGGCGTACTACGATGCCCTGAACCGCCGCCGCTGGCTCGCCGAGACGGCTACCGAAGAGTCGGCCATGAACGCCTTGCGCGACGCTTCGCGCAGCGGGTCGCTCGCCGCGATGGACGCTGCTTCGCGGATCCTGCACGAACCGGGCCAGGTGTCCCCCCTGCGCCAGCGGGTCTTCGAACTGGCCGAGGCGCTGTATCAGTCTGTACGGATGCAGTTGAGTGTGGAGCGCTACAAGGCGATCGGCCGCGACCGCGGCGCCACGCTCGACAACATCGACACGCCTTTCAACAATCGCAACTGGCTCGACAAACGCTTCGCCGCGATTCGCTCGCTGCCGGACGAACCCAGCCGCCGCAACGCGCTGCGCGAAATCGTGCAGTGGACGGACCCGGGTCCGGGCGGCTATTACGACGACCTGGGCAACCCGGCCGCCCAGTCCCACCTGGTCCGGCCCAAGACCTACGAAGAAGACCCTGGCAGCCTGCTGTCACCGCGCAACGCCTTTGCCCGGACTTCCGCTCCGGGTGTCGACTGGCGCATCTCCACGATGAGCCATGCCGAGGTGATGTACGACGGTCCCATGGAGATGCTCTACCCACACCTGGACCCTACGGCCAGCTACAAGGTACGCATCATCTATGGCGGCGAAGTGTCGTCCAGCCGCATCCTGCGGTTGACGGCCAACGGCAGTTTCGAGCTGCATCCGTTCCGCAAGATCGAGAACGTCACCGAACCGGTGGAGTTCGAGATTCCGAAGCAGGCCACGGCCAGCGGTTCGCTGCGGCTGAGGTGGGAGAAGACGCCCGGCCTGCCTGGAAACGGCCGGGGGACGCAGGTGGCGGAGGTGTGGCTCATCCGGCAGCCGTAAGCGGCATAATGAAGGCAATGTTCATCGTTCATGTGCATGTCCACGTCAAGGCCGAGTGCGTTGACGCCTTCCACCAGGCCAGTCTCGAGAATGCGAGGAACAGCGTCCAGGAGCCGGGCATCGCGCGATTCGATGTCCTGCGGCAACTGGATGACCCGACGCGTTTCGTGCTGGTCGAGGTCTATCGCGACACCGCGGCCGCGGCCGCTCACAAGGAAACGGCCCATTACGCCACCTGGCGGGATGCCGTTGCCGACATGATGGCCGAACCGAGATCCAGTGTGAAGTACGCCAACTGCTTCCCTGGCGATGACGGCTATGCGCTTTGACATTGCCACGCCCCGCCGCATCGTCTTCGGTGCGGGGGCACTGCGCGAGGTAGCGCCGGCCGCGAAAGCGATGGGTGCGCGTGCGCTGCTCGTCAGCGGCCGCACCCCGCGCCATGCGGCCCGGTTGGTGGTGGAACTGCACGCGGTGGGCGTTGGCGCCGCGCATTTCCCGATTGATGGGGAACCGACGCTGGAGGTTGTCTCGGCGGGGGTCGCTGCAGCAAAACGGGATCGATGCAATTTCGTGATCGCCTGCGGCGGGGGCAGTTCCATTGACGCGGGCAAAGCCATTGCCGCACTGATGGCCAATCCTGGCGAACTCCTTGACTACCTGGAGGTCGTTGGCAAGGGCAAGGCCCTGCCCAATCCCTCGGCTCCGTTTATCGCTGTCCCCACGACAGCGGGGACGGGCAGCGAAGTGACTCGGAATGCCGTGCTGGCGTCGCCGGCTCATCGTGTGAAGGCGAGCCTGCGCAGTCCGCATATGCTGCCCACCTTGGCTGTGGTCGATCCCGAGTTGACGCTGGACTTGCCTGCCGGCGTCACGGCGAGCACCGGCCTGGACGCTTTGACGCAGTTGCTGGAACCGTTGACGTCGATCCGGGCGAATCCGATGACCGACGCCTGGGCTCGGGATGGACTGCGCCAGGCTACTGCACTCAGACGGGCCCACGACAATGGCAAGGACCTGGAGGCCCGTACGTCCATGGCCTATGCCAGTGTCCTGGGCGGGCTGTGCCTGGCCAATTCCGGGCTGGGCGCGGTGCATGGCTTCGCGGCTCCGATTGGGGGGATGTTCCTTGCCCCGCATGGCGCTGTCTGCGCCGCGCTGCTGCCGCATTGCACTGCGACGAATCTGGCCGCCCTGCGTGCAAGGCAAGCCGATAGTCCTGCCCTGGCTCGCTATGACGAGGCTGCGCGGATCCTGATTGGCGACCAAGCCAAGGCCGACGACCTCGTGCCGTGGCTGTTGGCGTTGACCAAGGACTTGCGGATTCCCGGGCTGGGCTCGTATGGCCTGTCAGCGGCTGAGGTCGATGATGTCTGCGACAAGGCGGCCAAGGCGAGCAGCATGAAGGCGAACCCGATTGTGCTGACGCCCGATGAATTGCGGGCCACGCTCGCCGCGGCGCTTTGATTTCAGTATGATCTGACTGATATGTCTGTAACCCGCCGCCGCTTTTCCGCCGCGCTGGCTGCGCTGCCGCTGTTTTCCGCTGATGCCAAGGGCTGGGCGCTGCGCGACCAGATCCTGGCCAGGATCAAGGCTCCGGTGTTTCCAAAAAAGGACTTTGTCATCACGAAGTATGGGAACTCGGTCAGCCAGGCGGTCGAGGCCTGCGCCCAGGCTGGGGGTGGACGGGTAGTGGTGCCGGCAGGGGAATGGCTGACCGGGCCGGTGCACCTGAAGAGCAACGTGAACCTGTACGTGGCCAAGGGCGCGACATTGAAGTTCGACACGGATCCGAAGAAGTACCTGCCCCTGGTCTTGACGCGCTGGGAGGGGCTGGAGTGCATGAACTACTCGCCCCTCATCTACGCTCGCGGCCAGAAGAACGTCGCCGTGACAGGGGAAGGCACGCTGGACGGGCAGGCCGACGCCCAGCACTGGTGGATGTGGAAGGGCACGCGGGGCAACGGCGGTGGTCCCAACCAGAACAGGGCCAGGCTGGCCCTGGCCGAGATGGCGGAGCGGGACGTGCCCGCCAAGGACCGGGTCTTTGGCGAGGGTTCGAATCTTCGCCCGAACTTCATCCATCCGTTCGAGTGCCAGAACGTCCTGATCGAGGGCGTGACCATCATCGGGTCGCCGATGTGGGAGATCCACCCGCTGCACTGCAGGAACGTGATCGTCCGCGGGGTGAAGATCAACAGCCATGGTCCGAACAACGACGGCTGCGATCCAGAGAGCTGCTCGGACGTGTTGATCGAGAACTGCCAGTTCGACACGGGCGACGACTGTATCGCGATCAAGTCGGGCCGCAACCGGGATGGGCGGCGGATCAACGTGCCCAGCGAGAACATCATCGTGCGGAATTGCGACATGAAGGACGGCCACGGCGGAGTGACGATCGGCAGCGAGATCTCGGGCGGGTGCCGGAATGTCTTCATCGAGGACTGCCGCATGGATAGTCCCCATCTGGACCGGGTCCTGCGGTTGAAGACGAACTCCGTGCGCGGCGGCTTCATCGAAGACATCTACCTGCGGAATGTCACTGTGGGCCAGGTGGCGGGGGGTGCCATCGACGTCGACCTGACGTACGAAGAGGGCGACAAGGGCCAGTTCCCACCGGTGATCCGGGGGATTCACGTCGAGAAGCTGACGGTGAAGAAAATGCGGTCGGTGCTGTACCTGCGGGGGTACGCCAATGCCCCGATCAAGGACCTGACGGTGAAGGATTCCGTCTTCGAGAGCGCGGCGAAGCCGGACACGCTGGAGCATGTCGAGGGCCTGAAGCTGACCAACGTCCAGGTGAACGGCAAAGCTTTACAATAGGGTCAATGACCCGACGTGAACTGCTCGCCGTTCTGGGCACGGCCGCCGCAGGCACTTTGCAGGCCGCCCCTCCCACTGCTCCGGTTGCGCTGGCGCGCTGCCGTAGTTACGACGAAGACCTGGTCTCCACCATGGGGACGATGTTCGACCAGTTGGGCGGACTGGAACGGCTGGTGAAGGGCAAGACCGTCACCATCAAGCTGAACCTGACCGGGAGCCCGGGCCTGCGGTTCCAGGGCCGGCCGTTGGGCGTCACGCACTACACTCACCCCAAGACCGCGGGCGCGATGACGCATCTGCTGGGACGGGCCGGGGCGAAGCGGATCCGGTTTGTGGAGAGCGCCTGGGCGTCGTCGGGGCCGTTGGAAGAGTACCTGCTGGAGTCGGGCTGGAATGTGCGGACGCTGAAGTCGGCCGCGCAGAATGTGGTTTTCGAGAACACGAATGCCCTGGGGTCGGCCAGGAAGTATGCGCGGTTCAAGGTGCCGGGCGGGGGGCTGATCTTCCCCAGTTATGACCTGAACATGGCCTATGAAGAGACCGACGTCATGGTCTCGATGGCCAAGCTGAAGAACCACGAGACGTGCGGCGTGACGCTGGCGATGAAGAACATGTTCGGCATCACTCCGGCGTCGATCTATGGCGATGACGCGGGCAAGGACGAGCCCAACGAGAAGCCGGGCAATGGCCGGGTGAGCGTGTGTCACGAGGGTAAGCGGCAGCCGGCGACGGCGGCGGCAGGCGAACTGGATGTGAAGTCGAGCCGGGTTCCGGGTCATCGCATGCCCAGGATTGTGGCGGAGCTGAATGCGGCGCGGCCGATCGACATCGCGTTTATCGACGGGATCGAGACGGTAAGCGGCGGCGAAGGACCGTGGATCCGCGGGTTGAAGGTCGTGAACCCGGGGCTGCTGATTCTGGGGACGAACGCCGTGACGACGGACACGGTGGGGACGGCGGCGATGGGGTACGATCCACGGTCGCCGAAGGGCACGGGTCCGTTCAAGAACTGCGACAACATGCTGCTGCTGGCCGAAGGGCTGGGTTTGGGGACGGCGGACCTGAAGCAGATCGAAATTCGGGGCCTGAAGCTGTCCGAAGCGACCTACCAGTTCGGGTAAATCCCCTTTAAAACAGGCGAACAAACGGCGGAAGTCGGCCTTTTTGGAGCCCGCCCGAGAATCTGTTCCGGATTTCGCAAAATATCGCACGCTTGTTTTCAATCACTTAGGAGAATTCCCTTCAAAATCGCCGGTTAGGGTGCTGTAGGATTTCTGCGTCGAGGCAACTCGCACGGAGAAAGGCTGATGGAACAGAGAACGGTTGGGCGGGCAAAGAACGGGCGCTTCCTGAAAGCGGGCGAACCGGTGGCGGAGGCTGTGGCCCCCGTCGCGGTGAAACCAGTGGAAGAGGCGCAGAAGACGCCGCGGAAGCGAAGGTTCCGGGCGAAGCAGATGCGGCAACTGATGGACCGGATGCTGGTCCAGTTTGCCGAGCAGGTGGAAGACGAGAGCATGTCGTTCTCAGTGAACGATGCTTTCAAGCTGATCCAGCTCAGGGAGAGTGTGGAGCCGGAGAAGCCGAGTTCAGTGAAGGTGGAGTGGGTGGAGCGGAAGGACAAATGAAGATCCGCCGCGAAATCCAATACGAGCCTCTGCCGTCGCAGTTGCGTTTTCACGACTCGGCGGCGCGATTTAAAGGATTTTCAGGCCCGATTGGGTCAGGAAAGAGCCAGGCGCTGTGCAATGAAGCGATCAAACTGGCGTATCTGAATCCGGGGCGGGCGGGGCTGATTGGGGCTCCGACGTACCCGATGCTGCGGGACGCGACGCAAACGTCGCTGTTCGAAGTCTTGAGGGACAACGGGTTGCCGTTCGATTTCAACAAGGCGGAGAACCAGCTGACGCTGAAGGACACGGGTTCGAAGATCATTTTCCGCCCGCTCGATGATTTCGAGCGGCTGCGGGGGACGAATCTTGCCTGGTTCGGGGTGGACGAGTTGACCTACTCGCCCGAGCAGGCTTGGATCCGGCTGGAAGGGCGCCTGCGAGATCCGCTGGCAAGGAGGCTGTGCGGATTCGCGGTATGGACCCCGAAGGGGTTCGATTGGGTGTACGAACGATTCATTCAGAACCCGGTAGACGGGTATGAGTGTGTGCAAGCGGAGCCAAATGAGAACCGGCACCTGTTGAAGCAGGTGCCGGATTTTTATGACCGGCTCAAGCGGAGCTACGACGAAGCCTTCTTCGCGCAGGAGGTGCTGGGGCAGTATGTGAGCCCCAAGGACGGCCTGGTGTACCACGCGTTCGACCGCAAGGTGAACGTGGGGGCGGCGGAGTGGGATCCGGAGCTGCCGGTGCTGTGGGCGTTGGACTTCAACGTGAATCCGATGAGTTCGATTGTGGCGCAGCAGCAGGCGGAGCGGCTGGTGGTGCTGGACGAGATCGTGCTGCCGCGGGCCAGTACGCGGGATGCGTGCCTGGAGTTTGTCAGGCGGTATCCGGAGTGGCCGGCGGGGCTGGAGATCTTTGCGGACGCCTGTGCGTCGCACCTGCAGACAGCGGGGACGACGGACCGGGAGATTCTGCAGGGATTCTTCGAGGACTACGGGGGTTCCGCACCGGTGTTTCGAATTCCGAAGAGGAATCCGCCGGTGCGGGACCGGGTGGGTTTGGTGAACGCGAAGCTGCGATCGGCGAACGGAGAGACGGGGCTGGTGGTGGATGCGCGGTGCAAGGAGCTGATGCTCGATTTCGAGCGGGTGCGGTGGCTGGAGGGGACGGGCGAGATCGACAAGGCTCGCGACCTGAAGCGGACGCACCTGAGCGATGCGGTGGGCTACCTGCTGTGGCAGGACAGCCAGCCGGAACACGGTGTCGGGGAGAGAAACAGACGGCTGTTTTGGTAAGGGAGAAAAGGCAGTGTTCGATATTAACCGGGAACATCCCGAATACACGGCGTGGAAGAGAGTGTGGCCGCGGTACCGCGACCTCTACCTGGGCGGTGAGCAGTTCACGGCGAACGCGGACCGCTATCTGATTCCGAGGCAGAAGGAGCCGCCTGAGGTTTACCAGGAGCGAGTGAGCCGGGCGTTTTATGAGAACTACATCGGCTCGATCATCGACTGGTATGCGGCGACGCTGTTCCGGCGGGAACCGCTGGTGACGCTGGAAGGGCGTGATGAGGGGGCGCGGCAGTTCTTCAACGGGCTGGCGGAGGACTGTGACCGGCAGGGGTCGACGTTGAGCGACTTCTTCCGCAAGCAGGTGATTGAGGCCCTGGTGATGGGGCGGAGTTACATCGTGCTGGACTTCCCGAGGCTGGGGGTGCAGGCGGGCTCGAAGGCGGAGGAGGACGCGCTGGGCTTGTCGCGCGGCTACTTCAGCCAGTATCCGGCGCAGAGCGCGATCCACTGGCAGAAGGACGAGAGCGGGGAGTATGAGTGGGTGGTGCTGCGGGGCGAGCGGCTGGTGAGCGGCGGCGAGGCAGTGGGCCACATTGAGCGGCAGTGGGTGCGGTATGACCGGGAGCGGTTCACGATTTTCCGGCAGGACGACCGGGACGGCAGCCAGGCGGCGATTGTGCAGGTGGACGAGGGTCGGCATGGGCTGGCCGGCCTGGGCAAGGTACCGGTGTTCGAATTCACGTTGGGGGACGGCATGTGGCTGATGAACAAAGCATCGTCGCTGCAGCTGGAGCACTTCAACAAGTCGAACGCGCTGGCCTGGGCGTTGACGATGGGCTTGTTCTCGATGCCGGTGATCTACTCGGAGAAAGAGTTCAAGCAGACGATGGGGGAGAGCTATTACGTGCAGCTCGGCAAGGACGACCGATTTGGTTGGACCGAGCCGGAGGGGCATGTATTCGAGATTGCGCTGCAGAACACGGACCGGCTGAAGGAGGAGATCTACCGGATCTGCTACATGATGAGCCAGGCCGGCGGCGCGCTCTCGAAGAACTCGGCGTTGACGGGCCTGAGCAAGCAGAGGGACTACCTGGTGACCCAGGAGGTACTGCGCGGCTTCGGCGACAAGGTGAAGGACACGCTGAAGAAGCTGCTGCGCACGCTGGCGGCGGCCCGTCAGGACGAGATCGAGATTGGGGTGTCGGGTTTGGACGAATTCGACATCGGTGAGTTCAGCAGCGAGCTGGAAGATGCGCAGCGGCTGTTGTCGCTGGGGATTCCCTCGAAGACCCTGGAGACGCAGATCCAGAAGAAGCTGGCGATGAAGTATCTCTGCGATGCGAGCCAACAGGTGAAGGACCGCATCGCACAAGAGATCGACGCGCAGGCGACCGCCTAGGCGCGCGACCAAACAAGGAAGGACAGCAATGGAGCAGAAGTCGCAAGACCAGACGCCCGAGGTGTCTCCACAGACACAGGGTGAGGACTGGAAGAACGTGGTGCGTTCAGTGATTCAGGAGTACGTGACGGTGGAGCGGCGCCAGACGGAGCCGGCCTACAAGAACGAGCTCGTGGAAGAGCGCCGCCGGCGGGAGTCGCTGGAACGGCGTGTGAACGAACTGGTGGAAGAGAACAAGCGCAGCCGCCAGGCGGCGGAGGAGACGGACCGTGGCTCGCAGATCCGCGCGGAGTTGCAGCGGCTGGGCGTGGCCAAGGTCGACCTGGCTTTCAAGATCGTGAAGGACGAGATTGTCCGCACGGCGGAAGGCGCGCTGATCGCGAAGACGGCGGAGGGTGAGCGCGGATTGCGCGAGCACCTGACGTCGTTCGTACAGGAGAACCCCGAGTTTCTGCCGGCGCGGATTGCCGGCGGTTCGGGTGCGTTGAGCCCGCAGAGAGCGGGTGGTGGAAGCTACGGCGTGGAGCTGGAGCGGATTCATCCGGGCATGAGCGCGGACGAGCTGCAGCGCGTGCGTGAGCAGATCTCGCAGGTGGCGGCACAGAGCCTGCGGGGCGAGTAGCGCGGCGGTCTGCAGAGACGCGGCGCGGTTGAGAGACAGAAGAAAGAGAAAGAGGAAAAGAGAAATGTCAGCTATTACTTCAGCCAATCTGGCGAATGCGATTGTGAAGCTTGTGGCGGTGGACGCCCTGCCGGCCCTGTCGGGCCAACTGGTGATGGGCAATCTGGTGAACCGGGACTTCGAACCGACGCTGGCGCAGGCCGGCGACACGGTGAACGTGCCGATTCCGCCGACGATGGTGGCGAACAACATCGCCGAAGGCGGCTCGGTGCAGAGCCAGAATCCGGATGTGGCGAATGCGCAGATCGTGCTCAATACGCACGCCGAGGCGACGTTCCAGATTCCGGATGTGACGAAGGTGATCGCGGTGCCGGATCTGCTCCGGTTGTACATGCAGCCGGCGATGATCGCACTGGCCGAGAAGGTGGAGAGCGACCTGCTGAACCTGTACAGCCAGTTCACGGCGAACACTCCGCTGGGTACGGGTGGGACGGCGCTGCTGGAGTCGGTGGTGGATTCGGCCGAGACGGCCTTGTTCAATGCGAAGGTTCCGGCGAGCGAGCAGAAGTACCTGGTGGTGGACGGCAATGCGTATTCGCAACTGCGGCAGATTTCGCGGTTCAGCGAGTATGCGACGTCGGGCGATGCCGGGCTGCGCGCTTTGATCGACGGCAGCATCGGGCGGATCAAGGACTTCTATGTGTTCCGCTCGCAGTTCGTGAAGAAGACGGGGACGGGTCCGACGACGACCAATAACATCGCGTTCGCGAAGAATGCGCTGGGCCTGGCGATTCGCCGGCTGCCGAAGCCGCTGCCGGGTACGGGGGCGATTGCTGAGTATGCCGAGTTGGGCAACCTGGGCATGCGCATCACGATGAGCTACCAGCCGAATACTTTGGCGCAGCAGTTCACGGTGGACATGCTGTACGGGGTGGGTGTTCTGAGGAACGCTCATGGCGTGCAGGTGAGGAGCTAGGCGGGCGGGTTTCCCCGGGTTGGCCGCGGGCGGGGTCAGGGGACCCCGCGCGGACTTGGGGGTCCGCCGTCCTGGCTGTCGGGGCTGTGCTTTGCGGGCCGGGTTAGCCCGTCGCTTACGCTCCGGGACTGGGGGGGTGCCGCGGATCCGTCGATGACGGGCGGATCCGAGGCCCGCTGCGTTGAAACGCTTGATTGGCCGTGGCCCGCTCCTTTCCATTCGGGGTTCGCTGCGTGGGGGTGGGCCGGGCTTCCTGGGTTGTGTTTCGTTTTGGGTTGGGGTGGGGTCGTTTGCGGGCTCCACCGCTCCCTTACGGTCGCGGCTCAATTTGCGGTTGCGGCTCGGTTTCCGGACGCGGCGCAATGGGGTCGTGGTTCGGTTTGCGGCCGTGGTTCGTTGCTTGGGTTCGGGTTGGTGGATGGATGGGCCGAGCCAGGGTTCTGGCTTCGGAGAGAAAGGAATTGGCATGGATTTGAAGGGCTATTTCAAGAAAGTGAAGGACCTGGAGAAGAAGATCCAGGCCCGGGATTTTTACATCGTGAGCCTGGCGACCCAGGATGGCGGGAAGGCCGGCGTTTTGACGCAGGTTTCGCGCCGGGTGGGTTGCCAGTTGATTGTCGAGGGCAAGGCGCGCGAAGCGGACGAGGACGAGATCGCCAAGTTTGTGGCGGACCTCGCGGCGCGGCGTTTGGCGCACGAAAAACAGGAGGCCGTCAGCCGGATCCAGGTACAGGTGATCTCGGATCCGATGGGCCTGCTGCGGACCGGTACGGAGACAGAAAAGGAGTAAGTGTCATGGCATTGCTGGTAGACGGCGATTTGAGCCGCCTGGACGATCTGAAGGCGCAGGATGCGGGCGTACTCGACGTGGCGAACGGCGAGGGCCTTGATCCGCGGGCCAAGTTGGATCTGGCGGCCGGAGAGATTCAGGAAGAGGTGGAGGCGTTTCTGGACTGGGAGGAGACGGGTCGCGTGGACCAGGTGGTGGCCAGTGTCAGCCTGAAGCGCTGGCACGTGTTGAAGACCCTCGAGGCCGTCTACCGCGATGCCTATTTCAGCCAGTTGAACGACCGGTACGGGCAGAAGTGGCGGCACTTCGAGGCGCTGGCGGAGGAGCAGCGGCGGCGGTATTTCGAGAGCGGGGTGCAGATGGCGGCGCAACCGGTGCGGCGGCCCTCGCGGGTGTCGGCGGAGATTGGCGAAGGGGTGACCGGCGCGGCGACCTATTGGGTGCAGGCGACGTTGCTGGATGCGGAGAGGCGCGAGAGTGCGGCCAGCGCGGCTGTGGCCGTGAGTTCGCCCGTGCCGCATTCGCTGCTGGTTTCGGTGCTGTTCCCGGAAGAGAATGCCACGCACTGGAATTTGTATGCGGGGGCGGATGAAGCGTCAGTTGGGTTGCAGAATGCCGAGCCGTTGCCGGTGGGCGAGACATGGATGTTGCCGGCGAGCGGATTGGTTTCGGGCCGGCCTCCCGGTAACGGCCAGACGGCGGATTTCCGGGTCGTCCGGAGCGGACTGCTGAGGAGGGGCTGACGATGACGTTCCCAACGATGGAGGCGGTGTCGCGCCTGCGGGGTTTGCTGGCGGGCGAGTGGGGGCTGGGCCCGAGCATGACGGCCCTGCAGGGCTACTACGGGCTGGGCCCGGAGGTGGTGGAGGGTGTGGGCGTGGGGGTGACGCGGGCTCCGGCGGAGTTGCAGGAGAAGGCGGGGTCGACGAGGTATCCGGTGATCCAGACGTACTGCGACCAGATCGAGAACAAGCGGAGCGAGCAGTTCCGGGTGTTCTCGGGGCGGATGCGGGTGGTGACCGAGGTACGGGTGTCGTCGGACCGGTTGGAGGGCACCGGCGAGAAGCTGCACTTCTATGTAGATGCGGTACGGGATGTGTTGGAGCGGAATGCCGGGTGCCTGGGGGAGGGCGTGTTTCTGGAGCCCGGGTATGAGGTGGGCTTCGATGCGGTGAAGAAGGGCGGATTGAATTTCATGCAGGTGGGGCGGGTTGTTTGCTGGCTGGGGGTGAGCCGGTAGGACGGGGTGGGTGGTGATTTGGTTGGAATTTGAAAGGGCGATGAAGAGATGGCTTGCTATATCAGTTCGAATAACAACCGCCTGTATGCGGCGCTGGAGAGTGGCTTTGGCGTGGTGGCGGGCGTAACGGCGGCCGAACGGTTCACGGCGATGAGCCTGGCGGCGCGACAGGAGACGGAGACTCCGCGGCGGAAGGACAAGACGGGGTCGCGGACGATTCAGGGGATCCAGGGTGGACTGCGGCGGCGGACGCCATTCGACCTGCGGACCTATGTGTATGGGCGCGGATCGGGTAGCGAGGCTCCCCGTTATGGGGCCTTGCTGCAGGCGGCGTTGGGCGCGGCTCCGGTGGCTTCGATGGAGCTGGGGGTGAGCGCGATCAACGGGACTGTGATCACTTTCGCGCAGGCGCATGGGCTGCAGCCGGGGTCCGCTGTTGTGATCGGGAGCGAGTTGCGGTTTGTTTGCGGCGTGACGGATGCGTTGAACGTGGTGGTGAATGCTCCGTTTACTGAGGGGCAGGCCGCAGGGGCGGTGGCCGGGGGTTCGATTGTCTATGCGCCGGCGGTGGACTTGCCTACGGTGAGTGTCCACGACTACTGGACTCCGGGTACGGCGGTGCAGCGGATTCTGCGTGGTGCGGCTGTGGATGAGATGGAGATCCGGGTGAATGGGGATTTCCATGAGATCCGGTTCTCGGGCGAGGCCGCGGATGTGATCGACAGCACCAGTTTCCAGAGCGGCGAGGGCGGGCTGACGCAGTTCCCGGTGGAGCCGGCGCTGCAGGGCTTGAGCGAGATGCCGGTGCCGGGTCATCTGGGCCAGGTGTGGATTGGGAATGGCGCGAACCGGTTGTTCACGCTGAGCGATGCGCGGGTGGTGGTGAAGAACAACATGGAGTTCCGGACGCGCGACTTCGGGACGCTGGCGCCGCGATGCCTGGTGTCGGGACAGCGTGAGGTGACGGTGGATCTCGAGATGTACGGGCAGGACCAGCCGGTGTTTGAGGAGATCTACCAGGCGGCGCGGCAGAGGAGCCCGATCCCGCTGATGCTGCAACTGGGTGAGCAGGCAGGGGCGCTGTGCGGGGTGTTCCTGCCGAGCTTCGTGCCGGCGGTGCCGGAGTTCGATAGCGAGGACTCGCGGATGCGGTGGCGGCTGAAGGGGTCGCAGGCAATGGGCAGCGGGGAGGACGAGATCTATGTCGCGTTTGGATGAGCGTGTGGAGTGGACGAGCGGCGAAATGGTGGATTCGCGGGTGATGCCGGGGGTCCACTTCGCCGTCGCAAAGATTTCGCTGGCGCGGCGGGCGGAGATCAGCAGGCGGATGCGCGAACTGATGAACGAGTTGGAGTTTCGCGCGGCGGGCGAGGGCCTGGCGGACCGGCTGGCGGCGACGGAGTTGGAGGCGCGGATCGATCGCGTGTACATCGAGTGGGGGCTGCTGGAGGTGACGGGGCTGGCGATCGATGGGGCGGCAGCTACGGTGGAGTCTTTGGTGGAGAAGGGTCCGGAGGCGCTGTGCCGGGAGATCGCGGGGTGCGTGCGGCAGCAGTGCCACTTGACCGGAGAAGAAAGAAAAAACTGATCCTCGCCTTCCATTACCATCTTGCGAATGCGGCCGGGTGGAGGTGCGGGGAGTGCAGGCGGCAGGGTTTGGAGAAGCGGCGGCGGTGTGCCTGGATGGGGCACGAGCCGGGGTCGAAGATCGTGTGGGCGCACGGAGATGTCGTGCGGTTTGCGTGTCCGAAGCCGGAGATCACAGCGGAGAGCCTGGCGTGGCTCGAGCTGTATCCGGTGTGGCAGGCGCGGAAGGAAGCGGTGGAGTGGGCGCGGGACGTGGAAGCCATGATCCTGCTGGACCGGGAATGGGAGAAGGCGCGAGATGAGCAACAACACAGGAAGTGACTTGTCGGAGGTTTTGCGGCGGGTGGTGGAGGAGGTGGCGGTGCCGGTGTCGTCCGATTTGGACGGGCCGGCACTGATGCGGCAGATGGAGGAGACGATGGCGACGGGCGGGTCGCCGCTCTCTTCCTCGCTGCTGTCCTCAATGGTTTCGAGCAGCCTGGCCCCAGTTGTTTCGAAGAGCAGTAGTGGCGGGGCGGCGAGTTGGGTGTCGTGGGTGAATCCGCTGGTGGGCGGGCTGATGAGCCTGTTCGACGGAGGCTCGGACGACACGCAGGCGGCGTTGGCTCCGTTTGTGATGCCGGCGAAGCAGAAGTATGACGTTGCGTTTTCGGAGAATGGCGGAGATCTGATGATGCCGCTGGACCGGGGCGAGGACGGGCGGGTGCGGAGTGCGGGGGCGAATGTGGTGGTGCAGGTGGAGGCGATGGACAGCCGGTCGTTTGTGGACCGGGCTCCGGAGATCGCGCAGGCGGTGAAGCGGGCGCTGCTGGAGTCCCAGGGGTTGAGCGGAGTGATGCAGGAGTTCTAGGAGAAAGACGATGCCGGAGTTTCCAGGTTTGAAGACGGGGGCGGTGGCGCAGTATCCGCTGGGACGGGGGCTCCGGACGGGGACGACCGTAGTGGAGTTCCTGGATGGGGGCGAGCAGCGGTTTGCGTCCCAGCGGATAAGGCGCCGGTGGGTGGTGCGGATGGAGCAGTTGGACGAGGGCGAGGCGCTGCGCGTGGCGGCCTTTGCGGAGCAGTACCTGAACACGTTGGAGCCGTTCCGATTTACGGATCCGTGGAATGGGGCGGTGTCGGAGAGATGCGTCCTGGAGGGAGACGAGGCCGCGGTGAGGGCGGTGTCGCGGATGGAATGCGGGGTCGCGCTGGTGGTGACCGAGGAGGTGGGTTGAGATGTTGGTCTATCCATTTTTGACGACGGGCGCGGTGGCGCAGTATCCGATGGTACGGACGGCGCGCAGGAAGAGAGTGGAGACGGTGAGTCCGGGCGGGCATGTGTCGCGGATGTTGGCGGGCGGCCCGGCGGAGGTGACCTGGCGATTGGAATATGCCGAGTTGTCGGACAGCGAAGCGGGTGCGATTGAAGCGCTGTATGCGGCGGCTCGGGGCGGGTTGATGGCGTTCACATTTGTGGATCCGCTGGCGAATCTGCTGGCGGCGAGCGAGGACCTGACCACTGGCGGGTGGAACAGGGACGCGCTGCTGAATGTGAGCGTCACGGCGCCGGGCGAGTTCGCCTTGTCGAACGGCAGCCTGGCGGCGCAAGGGGTGCAGCAGGGTGTGGCGATGCCGGCGGGCGCCCCCTGCTGCCTCAGCGCGGAAGTGAAGGGAGCGGGTGTGACGTTGTCGCTGGGTGGCGTGTCGCGGCATTTCGCTGCGGCGAGCGGTTGGCGGCGGATTTGGGTGAGCGGATTCGGGATTGGCGAAGGGACCGCCGCGCGATTGGACGTGGACGGCGGGGGCCAGGCGATGGTGCGCGGCCTGCAGTTGGAAGCGCAGGCCGCGCCGTCGCCTTATAAGCCAACGTACGGCCCGGGCGGCGTGTATCCACAAACAAGATTCGCGACGGATGGTTTGGAGGTTTCGGCGACGGGTCCGAACCGGAATGCGGTGATCGTGATTTTGAAGAGCAAGGTGGCGGAGTGAACCATGGGGACGATTCATAGCAGGAAGAGGCAGGAGGTGCTGGACACTCCGCTGCTGGTGTTCGATTGCACGCTGGCCGAAGGGCGCGTGGAGCGGTGGGCGACGCACCGGGTGACGGTGGGGGGCGAGGAGTATGCCCCGCGGCTGCTGCGGCATGGTGGATTCGATCTGCGGCTGGCGGGGGACGACGCGATTGACGCGGGGTCGCGGTTCTGGCTGGAGCTGTCGAATGTGGACGGCGTGGTGTCGCAGATCGACCGGAGTGTTGGCTGGAAGGGCGCACGGCTGAAGGTGCGGTTCGGGTTCTTCGACATTGAAGCGGGTGCGCCGGTGTCGGAGTTGACGGGTGTGTTTCTGGGTAGCGCCAATCCGGTGGACGAGCTGACCGAGACGGCGGCGCGGCTGAGCTTTACGAACCGGCTGAGCCTGCAGCGGCTGGCGGTGCCGACGCTGCGGATTCAGGCGCGCTGCCCGTGGCGGTTTCCCTCCAGTGAAGAGGAGCGGACGGAGGCGGCGGGTGGCGAGGGCTACTCGCCGTTCTTCCATTGCGGGTACTCGGCTGGGGTCGAGGGTGGTGTTGGGAATCTGGAGAATGGCGCGGCGTTCACGGGGTGCAACCGGACGCGGGGGGATTGCGCGGCTCGGGGGATGTTCTCGAAAGATGCGGCGGGCAACGCTACGGCGCGGTTTGGCGGGTTTGCGTTTATCCCTCCGAGTATTGCGGTGCGGCCGCATGGAGAGCAGACGAAGGTCGCCGATGCGGTGGACGGGCGGGCTCGGGCGAACGACGCGGTGCCGGTTATGTATGGGACGGGGTGGCTGGCGGCTCCGGTGATCTTCGCGCGGAGTGATGGGAATCTGACACACGCCGAGGTGCTGGTGGGGTCGGGTCCGTTGGAGGGTGTCCTGAAGGTGGTGGCGAATGGAGTCGAGCTGCCGTTGGGCCAGGCGGGCCAGGACATGACGGGGACGGGCTGGTACAACGTATTGAGCCTGGGCGAGCGGAATGGCGGCTTCAACCTGAGCTTCGCGGATGCGCAGGGTCAGGCGTTGGGCGATCCGCATGGGGGTATGGCGTGTCTCGAAGTAGTGTTGCCGAACTCACTGTTGAAGACGGGGGCACTGCCCAAGGTGGATGTACTGGTGAATGGGCTGAAGCTGCGGCGGTATGACGCCGAGGGCGCGGCGCTGGATGTGGTGTTCACGAAGAATCCGGCGTGGGTGCTGCTGGATCTGCTGCGGCGCAGCGGGTGGACGAAGAGCGAACTGAACCTGAAGAGCTTCGCGGCGACGGCGGCGTATTGCGATGAGTTTGTGACGGCGCGGACTCCGGAAGGAGCGGAGGTGCAGGTGCCGCGGTTTGAGACGAATCTGTTGCTGACGCAGCGGCGGAGTCTGAACGATGTCATTGGCGGGCTGCGGATGGCGTCGGCGCTGATGATCACGGTGGACGAAGGCGGGCAGGTGCAGGTGTCGCCGGAGACGACCATGGCGCGGCAGCAGGGGGTCCAGAGCGAGGTGACGAATTCGGTTGCGCCGCTGGCGGGCGGGTGGCCGGCTTACGAGTTTGGCGATGGGCTGAACGGGTTCTCGGGCATTGCCCGGGATGGGCGGGGCCGGTCGACGTTCCGGATCACGCGGAAGGGGCAGAGCGAGAGCCCGAACCGGCTGAGTGTCGAGTTCCAGGATGAGTTCAATCAGTATCAGCAGGACAGCCTGTCGCTGGTGGACTTTGAAGATGCGGCGGCGTCGGGGTGCGAAGTGGCGGCTCCGTTTGGGGCGATGGGGCTGCCGCACTTCGACCAGGCGGCTCGGGTGATGCGGCTGCAGATCTCGAAGAACATCCAGGGGAATCATTATGTGGAGTTCGAGACGAGTGTGCAGGCGATTGGGCTGCGGCCGGGCGACCTGATTGCGCTGTCGCATGCGAAGGAGGGACTGGATCGGGCAGTGTACCGGGTGCTGCGGCTGACGCCCTCGGTGAACTTCGAGCGGGTGAGGATTGCGGCGCAGCGGCACGAGGATGAATGGTATGCGCTGGCGGGCGGAGATCCACAGGATGCGCAGGGTCGAGGGAACGAGCCGCAGGGTGGCTTGGGGACGCCACGGCCGTTGTGCGGGACGGTGGTGCGGGCGGATGGCGGGCAGGACTTCGGCGTGATGGAGAGCGAAGAGGGAGTGGGCGCCTTCGTGGAGTTGACGGCGAAGTTCAGCCCGCCGCGGCGGCCAGCGTTGACGGGGCTAGCGGCTCCGGTGGTGGGGTTGGCGGCCGCGCTACACGCGGGCGGCGGGACCCTGGCCTCGGGTGCAACGTACTACTACGCGGTGAGCGCGGTGAACGAACACGGGGATGAATCGGGGTTGTCGTTTGTGGTGCGGGCTACCGTGCCGGCGGGCGCTGCGACGTACTCGGTGGAGTTGACGGGGTTGCGGTTTGCCGCGGGGAGTGAGCGGATGCGAGTGTACCGGGGGACGAAGCCGGGGGTCCTGGATTTGATCGCGGAGGAGGCGGCGGCGAACGGGTCGTTTGTGGATACGGGACTGGCGGCGCAGGCTAGCGCGGCTCCGGATGGGAACTATGACCATGCGCGGTTCCAGTGGCGGTTTGAGCTGGGTCCGGAGGTGGCGGCGACGACTTACGGGGCTCGGGTGATCGGGCATGACGGGTTGGGGTTGGAAGGGGACCTATGGGCGGGTTGTGTTGTGCGGATTACTCGGGGGCGTGGGGCTGGGCAGGAGCGGACGATCGCCGGGCATACCGCTGAGGTGCTGACGCTGACCGAGGATTGGGTGGTGGTTCCCGACGGGACCAGTTTCTTCACGATTGTGGAATCAGGGTGGAAGCCGATCGGGATTACGCAGACGGACTCGATCGATTTCCTGGTTCCGAACCTGGCAGGACAGTGGGTGCAGGTGACGGGGGTCGCCGTCAATGCGTTGGGTGTGGAGAGCGCCTTGCGCGAGGCGATTGTCACGCGGTTTGAGGTGGGCGGCTCGGCGGAAGGTGGGGATCCGGATGTGCCGGGACTGGCCACGTTTGGGTTGTCGGCGGATGGTCGCGGCGAGTTTGAGGTGGGGGGGATCGGGTTTGAGAGCCTGGAGAATACGCACGGCATCCAGGCTGGGACTTTGCGGGTTCACTATTGGGATGAACTGGCGAGCCCGAGTCTGCTGGCCCTGGCCGGGGATGTGGCGGAGGACGCGGTGACGGTGTCGTTCAACAGGCCGGCGGATGTGGAGGTGGGCACACTGCTGCAGGTGGGCGATGAGTTGATGCGGGTGTTGACTGTGGCCGGGGACCGGATGTCCTGTGAAGTGGAACGGGGGTGCTTCGAGTCTGGCGTGGCCGGTCGAATGGCAGGGGAGAGTGTCTATCCGCTGACGCAGAGGGCCGTGGTGCTGCCCTTCCCCATTGGGTTCTTCGGGAGTGCGATTGCGGCCGGGTACTCGCAACGGGTGGCCTTGCCGAACACGCGGATCGCGGCGGCGGAGTTGTATTTCACGAACTCGCGCGGGGACGGGCCGGCAGCGGGGCTGTCGTTCGCGGGTTTGATCGCGGGTGGACTGCGGACGATGTCGGGCGGGCAGTACACGATGCAGTATGAGGGGGTTCCGGCGGTGATGACCTCGGTGGCGCCTCCGCTGGTGGTGGATGGGCGGACGGCCGTGCGGGATGTCACCGCGAGAATGGGCATCGCTCCGATCGGGGAGCCGGTGGTGGCTCGCGTGCTGGTGAATGGCTCGATCTATTGCGAGTTGACGGTGGCGGCCGGGAGCCGGAGATCGAACGTGGTGGACGGGTGGGGCCGGGCTCCGCTGGGTGAGGGGGATGAGTTGAGAGTGGATGTTGTTTCGGTGGGTCGGAATGGAGGGAGTGATCCGGGACGGGATTTGACCGTGACGGTACGGGTGTGAGGTGGGGTGATGGATGGTGGTGCGGAGGTAGTGCGTCGTGCCCGCTCACTAACATGCGCGGCTCAATTCCGGGTTGGGTTAGGGTTTGCGGACTAGGATCGGCAGGGGGATTTCGTGGCCTTCGGGGTCCTTGATTTGCATGGGATAGGGGGAGATTGGGGTGATGCGCATCTCGTCTCCCTCGATTTCCACGCTGAGGAAGTGGACGGTATCGGCCCAGGCCGCGATGCCGGAGGCTTTCATGCGGTTGCGGACATCGCCGGCTCGGAGTTCCCCGCCCGCTCCCGAGAGGATCATGATCGCCTTGCCCATTTCGGGGTGGGGCGTGGCGAGTTGGAAGTTGTGTTCGTGCCCGCAGAAGTAGGCCGCCACGCGATTGTCGCGGAAGAGGTTCATGAACGGCAGCAGGTCGTTGTAGGAGGCCGGGTGATTGGGGCCGGCGGTGAAGGGCGGGTGGTGGCCGTAGGCGATCTTCCAGGGCGCGGAGGAAGCCGCCAGGGTCTTCTTCAACCATTGGTATTGGACTGAGCGGACGTCAAAGCCCGGCACAGGCCAGTTGGGCGCGACGCTGCGGGTGGTATCGAGGGCGAAGAAATCGGCCAGGCCGGGTACGGAAAAGGTGTAGTAACGCGCCGGGACATTGCCGGGGAAGAAGAAGTTGTCGAGGTAGACGGGCAGGTCGCGGGTCGATTCCGATTCGTTGCCGTCGTGGTTGCCGAGGCTGGGGTAGAAGGGGATGCTCTCGATCAGCGGCTTATACGGAAGGAAGAAACGGCTCTCCCAATGCGCGTCGTCGTTGCCGGTGCCGCGGCGCGTCGGCACGCCGAACATTTTTCGGGCGTAGATGTTGTCGCCGTTGGTGATGACGAACCGAACGTGCTTGCCGGCAGCGTCCAGGCGCTGGTATTCGCGCCACATCACTTTGGCTACTTCCAACTGATTCAGGTCGCCGGTGCCGTAGTCGCCGATGACGAAGAAATTCAGGACGGTGGCCCGCTCGGGCAGGGTGCGAACCATGCCGCCGCCGATGCGTTTGCCATTGATGAGGACCTCGTAGGGGTAGGCGGTGTCCGGAGTCAGTCCGCCCACCTCTTCCCAGTTGCGTCCGGTGACCGCGTGGTCGCCGTTGAGCCGCAATACGGCGTTACCCATCGGCTTGGAGCCCCGGCCTATGGTGTTGCGGCCGCCACCTTCGGTGGTCCCCCAGGCGATGAGCACGCTACGTGATTGGGTAGGTCCGACATACACGAATTGGGGAGCCGCCGGTGCCGTTGCCGAGAGGATAATGGACCAGACGGTAATGTTTAGAAGTCTGCTTGCGCAATCACCCATCCATTCCAGTGTGAACGAAAACGGGGGCCCAGCGGACAGAGGCGAAGATCGGCGAGAATGACGGAGATGAGTACGGCGGTAATCCCGGCGGTACGCCGGTCCTGGGTGGACCGGTTGATGGCGCTGGCGACAGAGGTACGGGCCGGCGAAGGCGCCGCGGCGCTGCTGCTGGCGCTGAACGTATTCCTGTTGCTGGGCTCCTACTACCTGTTGAAAACGGTGCGCGAGGCGCTGATTCTCAGCGAAAGCGGCGCGGAGGTAAAAAGCTACGCTTCCGCCGGCCAGGCGCTGCTGCTGCTGTTTGTGATTCCCGCCTATGGCGCGCTGGCGTCGCGGATGAACCGCATCAAGCTTATCACCTGGACTTCGCTGTTTTTCGCCGGCAACCTGGTGCTGTTCTACCTGGCTGGTCAGGCCGGAATTCGCGAGGGCGTGGTTTTCTACCTCTGGCTGGGCATCTACAACAATTTCGTGATTGCCCAGTTCTGGGCGTTTGCCAATGACATTTACACAGAGGACCAGGGCAAGCGGCTGTTCCCGGTGATCGGGATTGGAAGTTCGCTGGGCGCGTGGCTGGGCGCGGAGGCGGCGAAGTACTCGATCGGGATCTTCGGCCCGTACCCGACCATGCTGGTGGTGGCCGTGGTGCTGGTGCTGTGCGTGCTGATGACGCGGGTCAGCAACAACTGGGCGGTGAGCGGCAGCGCGGCGCAACAGCGATCGGCGGCCAAGCCGCTGAGCTCCGACGGGGGCTTCGAGCTGATTTTCCACGACCGCTATCTGCTGCTAATCGCGACGCTGGTGCTGCTGCTGAACATCGTCAACAGCACGGGTGAATTCCTGCTGGGCAAACTGGTGACGGCCGAGGCGATCAAGCACGTGGGAGCCGGTGCGGCGCTGGCGGCCGCTCGCGGCAAGTACATCGGGCAGTTCTATGGCGAGTTTTTCGGAGCAGTGAACCTATTGGGCCTGTTGATGCAAGTCTTCCTGGCCTCGCGGGTGCTGAAGTACCTGGGCGTGCGCGGGGCGCTGTTCATCCTGCCCATCATCGCGTTTGGGGCGTACGGCCTGCTGCTGGTCTACCCGGCGCTCGCCGTTGTGCGCATGGTCAAGATCCTGGAGAACAGTACGGACTATTCGATTCAGAGCACGACCAAACAGGCGCTGTTCCTGTTGACCAGCCGCGAGGCGAAGTACAAAGCGAAGACGGCCATCGACACGTTTGTCGTGCGCATGGGCGACATGCTGCAGGCCGCGCTGGTGTTCACGGGTACGAAGTTCGCGCTAGGGCTGCAGAGCTTCGCGGCGGTGACGATGGTGATGACTGTGTTGTGGCTGACGGTGGCGGGCCTGATCTTCAAGGAACATCTGGCGCTGGAAGCACGGCAGCGGAAGATTCACGGGCCATCCGTTTAGGGGACGTTGGAAGGCTGCCAGGTTGTGAAGGGATTCCGCCGGTTTGGTGGAAAGGTGGGGTCTGAAGGGCTTTTGGGGCGGGTGATGGGATTCGAACCCATGACATCCAGAACCACAATCTGGCGCTACTACCAACTGAGCTACACCCGCCGCAATACCCCTTTATCTTACCATCAAAGGCCGGCTTTCTTCCATAGGTCGCTTACACGTTGGACGACGGCCGGATCCATCTTGATCACATCGGGCCAGCGGCGGGTGAAGCCCTCCTGCGGCCATTTGCGGGTGGCGTCGATGCCCATCTTGGAGCCGAAGTCGGGCAGGCGGCTGGCGTGGTCGAGCGAATCGACAGGTCCCAGGGCAAATTCGATGTCGCGTTGAGGATCGATGTTGTTCAGCGCGCGCCAGGCGACTTCGCTGTAGTTCTGGACGTCCACATCCTCGTCGACCACCACGATCACCTTGGAAAACATGGCCTGGCCCAGACCCCAGATGGAGTGCATCACCTTGCGCGCGTGGCCTGGGTAAGACTTCCGGATCGAGATCAGCATGAGGTTGTGAAACACGCCCTCGGGCGGCATCGACATGTCTCGTACCTCAGGCAATTGCAGGCGCATCAGGGGCAGGAAGACGCGTTCGATCGCCTTGCCCATGAAGAAGTCCTCCATCGGGGGCGGACCGACGATGGTGGTCGGATAGATGGGGTCCTTGCGATGGGTCATGCATTCGACGTGGAAGACCGGGTAGGGGTCCTCCAGCGAATAGAAGCCGGTGTGATCGCCGAAGGGGCCCTCGGTGCGGGTTTCGCCCAGCTCGACGTAGCCTTCGAGGACAAACTCGGCGTTGGCGGGCACTTCCAGGTCGTTGGTCTCGCAGCGCACCATTTCGACGGGCTTGTTGCGCAGGAAGCCGGCGATCATCATTTCGTCGAGGTCGGGCGGCAGGGGCAGGATGGCGGAGTACATGGTGGCCGGATCGGCTCCGATGGCCACGGAGACCGGCATTCGCTTTGTCTTCCCCTCGCGCAGGAGGCGGCGGTAGTGTTCGGCGCCCTGTTTGTGAATCTGCCAATGCATGCCGGTGGTGCGGTCATCGTAGACCTGCATGCGGTACATGCCGCAGTTGCGCTTGCCGGTCTCCGGGTTGCGGGAGAAGACCATGGGCAGCGTGATGAACGGTCCGCCGTCCTGGGGCCAGCAGTGCAGGACGGGCAGTTCCTTCAGCGAGAAGTTGTCCTTGCGAATCACCTGTTTGCAGGGACCACGATCGACCATCTTGGGGAAGAAGTTCGCCATGTCCGCGAGCTTGGGCAGCATCTTCAGTTTGTTGATGAGGCCCTGCGGCATGCGCATTTCCAGCATCTCGGAGATGCGGCCGGCGATGTCGTCCAGCGAGTCGCACTCCAGCGCCAGGCGCATGCGCTTGTGGCTGGCGAACGCGTTGATGAGGACCGGAGCCGAGTAGCCTTTGGGCTTCTCAAACAGGAGGGCGGGCCCGCCTGTCTTGACGGCGCGATCAGCAAACTCAGTGATCTCCAGATAGGGATCGACCTCGAATGGGATGCGTTTGAGCTCTCCCGCCTTTTCCAGTGTGCGAACGAATTCGCGCAAATCCGCGTAAGCCATGTATGAATGAAACCTTCGTTCTACTATGATGAATCTTTTCGGAGCTTTGAGGCACTCTTATGTCATCCCGTATTGCATTTGTCACAGGCGCTAGCCGCGGTATCGGCCGCGCCTGCGCTTTGAGCCTGGCCTCGGCCGGGCACAAGGTCGTTCTGGCCGCTCGTGATGTTCAAAAGCTGGAAGCAGTGAAGGAGGAGATCCAGGCCGCTGGCGGATCGGCGTCGGTCGTCTCGCTCGACCTGGCGTCGGAAGATTCGATCAAGGCGGCGTTCGCGCAGGCCGTGCAGGAGGCCGGACCCATCACGATCCTCGTCAACAACGCGGGAATCACGAAGGACGGGCTCGCCATGCGCATGAAGCGGGCCGACTGGGATGCCGTGCTGCACACGAACCTGACAGGCGGATTCCTGTGCATCCAGGCCGTGATGCAGGGAATGTTGAAGGAACGCTGGGGGCGGATCATCAACATCGCGTCGGTGGTGGGGGAATCGGGCAACGCCGGACAGGCGAATTATGTGGCGTCGAAGGCGGGGCTGATCGGGTTGACCAAGTCGCTCGCCATCGAACTGGGCAGCCGGAACGTGACGGTGAATGCCGTGACTCCGGGGTTCATTGCTACCGACATGACTGCTGTTTTAAGTGATGAAGTAAAGCAGAAGCTTTTGGCGTCTATCCCGTTGAAACGGCTTGGGTCGGCGGAGGATGTGGCGGCGGCAGTGAAATTCCTGGCGAGTGAGGAGGCCGGGTATATTACGGGGTCGGTTTTGAAGGTGAACGGCGGGATGTATATGTAGGGGGGCGGCGCGGAGCCGCCCTAAACGGAGCCGCGATCGTCAGAGAGCGGATAGTTTCACGCAAACTCCCAAGTTCCTTCGTGGGACTTCGAAGTACTTCGCGGGTTCCGCCGCTCTCCTGCGCTCACGCCTCTGTTTCCTCGTCTGCCCGATAGACCGACATCGGGGCACCTTGCTCCTCCACCACGTACTGAATGGCGGCAACCACTTCCAGAGGCTTCCACAGCCAACGCGTGCTGCCGTGGCGGGCCCAGCGCTTGCGGTCCGGTTCGTCCGGGTCCAGAGCATTCAGACGCCTGCTGGAGTAGCCCTTGATGTCTCTCATGACCCGCTCCGGCGGCGCCTCCGCACGGATGACGAGGTGGACGTGGGTTGTGCGGACTTGGGCGGCGAGCAAAGTCCAACCTCGGTAGGCGCACACTTCACGCGTCGTCGCCAGGATTGCTTCCCGCCGCGTTGCGTCCAGTAAGTAGGCTGGCTGCTCCATGCGCGCCGCGTCGGCGGAATGACGTAGGGCGTTGGCCAGGAGGACCGGTGTGCCGGGTTTGTTATGGTTGCGGTCGACCGAGCCGCTGGCGCTGCCGTGGAGATGGCATCCATAGCAGGCGAAGGTGATCAGGTAGGTCACGGTTCGCGCTGTTTAGTTAGTTTTAGGGCTGGGAGCCGATTGCGTCGATATCCGCTCGCTTACGCTCACGGCTCCGTTTACGGGCAGCTACAGCAACTTGGCCAGCTCGCGCATCACTTCAAACGCGTCGGCGACATACAGGACATCGGCTTTGCCTCTTGCCCAGCCGCAGGCAGCGTCCAAGTTGATCGCCCGGCGCTCGTTGATGAAGCGCCAGCCCACTACGTGCGGTTCCTCGCCGTGGCAGCAGGTCGACAGGCCCTTGCGATGGCGGGGGGTCGAGCCGGTCTGGCCTACCTGATGGAGATGCGTCAGGAACGGCAGCACCGCCTGGCCTTCTCCGGAGAGATCCACCAGCGACTTCGACGAGCCTAAGGACGTCTTGTTGTGCTGGACGAAGTTCAGGATCAGGCTACCCGCTTCGTCGGTATGCGTCTGGCCGTCCTTCTGCTTCTTGGTCCAGCCCGCTCCGGCCACAAAGAGAAGTTGCGCGTCGGGACGGATCGTCTGCTGGTCGGCGTTGGGCGACTGGTAGCCGATGACTTCGGTTCGGGTCTCCACCGCGCAGGGCAGCACTTCGGCGGCGGCTCCGGGTTGGGCGGCACAGGGGTCGGCGGCTCCGGGCTCGATCAGGACGAACCACGGACGGGCCGTGCGGCTCTGGGTGGCTTCCATGCGCTGTCGGTAGTACCAGCGGTGGATCGAGAGATCCGGGTCGACCGCGACGACGTGGGTGTCGCAGGCTCCGTTGAGGCGGGCGGCCACGCCGGGCAGGGCGCGCTGGAAGCGCAGGGTGCACGGGGCGAGGATCACCGTGGCTCCGCTGGCCGTGGCGAGGGCCTGGGCCGCGACTGCGTCGGTGGCGTAGCGGGAGACCGCCACGGCATCGCCTTCGATGGCGCGTACACTGAGGGCGCCCGCGGAAACGGACTGGGCAGCGGCCGCGGCATTCGCGCCGAGGACAGCCAGATGATACGTACCGAGCGTTTGGGCGACGGCCAGGGTCTCCAGGGCCGCTTTGGGCAGAGCGCCTTCGTCGGTGGTGTGAAGTAGGACGAGAATGGGTTCCATGGGCGCGCTCCTTATTGCTTGATCCAGTCGGCGAGTTCCTGGGCGATCTGGGCGGCCGGAACATCCTTCACGATCTTCGTCTGGCGGGTGACGGCGGGCAGGGCGACCGAGGCGTAGCTGAGGGTCGACGTCAAAGCCGCGGCCTTGGCCTTCTGCAGGGCGGGCATCATGGCGCGCATGTTGGCCATGCCGGTCTGGGGGTGGTTGGAGGGCTCGGGCAGATTGCCGGTGGCCCAGGCCAGGACGGCCGGCGGCGCGGCGCACTTCGACACCTGGTGGCGTCCGCCTTCCACACGTTCCTTGATGATCAGCGCGCCGGATTCGTCGACCTTCAGTTCGTCGACGGCCAGGAACTGCTCAGTGATGCCGAGCTTCTCGCCCACCATCTGCATGACGACGCCGGCTCCGCGGGTGGCCGATTCCCAGCCGCCGAAGAGCAGCATCTGGGACTTGTCGAGGCCGGGGATGGCCGCAATGGCGTCGGCCAGGGCGGTGGCAACGGAAGCGGAATC
The DNA here is from genome assembly GCF_015277775.1 of Paludibaculum fermentans. Taxonomy (NCBI): domain Bacteria; kingdom Pseudomonadati; phylum Acidobacteriota; class Terriglobia; order Bryobacterales; family Bryobacteraceae; genus Paludibaculum; species Paludibaculum fermentans. The sequence goes on along the minus strand of NZ_CP063849.1, from coordinate 1,216,751 downwards.
AGTGAAGCCGCCGCCGGGTCCATCCAGCGGGACGAGTTCAAAGGGCAGCTTCTGCGCGACGGTCATCATTACCTGCTGCAGCTTGGCTTTGGGGGCGATGCTCACGACTTTGATGACGGAGCCGGGCACGTTCTTCGCCAGGTTGGCGGCTTCATAGAGCGCGTGGCCGGCCCAGGGATCGAAAACCGCGGGCAGCATCAACTCGTTCTTCAGGCCCGGGCCCGCCGGTGTGGTGACCGGTTCCAGGGTTTGTAGCGGATCGGGCGCGAGCCCTCCGCAAACGATGATTTGGTATGGCATAAGTAACTCGCTTGGGCGCGGGGCTCAGTTCTCCGCGCTGTGCAGGCCTCCGGGGGCGGCACAGAACTCGATGTTTTCCAGGGGACAGTTCCAGAGGCAGGCGCCGCAGTGGACGCACTTCTCGTGGTCGAAGGCGGGCACGCCGGAGCCCGGGTGGATCGCTTCGCCGGAGCAGATCTCGATGCAGATCTTGTCGTGGCAGGCGATGCAGACATCCGGCTCCAGGAACACGACGTGGTCGGGCGTATCGGACGGGGCCTGGACCTTCCCGCCCATCAGCAGGGCGTCCTGGTGGGAGACCAGCAACTGGCCGTCAAACTGGATGGGCGGCCAGCCGGCGGCGTCCATCAGGGCGTCGTGCAGCGGCTTGCCGTCGCGGGCGCAGCGCTCGCGGATCTTCTCGATCTGGGAGTGCGACACACGGCCGACATAGAAGTCTTCCAACCGCGCCGCTTTCTTGTCCTCCACCGGACGAGGCACGTAGACGCGGCCCTTGGTGAGGCCGGCCAGCCCCATGCCGATGAAGCCGGTGAGGACTCCGCGCTGGAAGCCGTTGCGGGCCCTCTCGGCGATGATCGATTCCTCTTCGAGCCACGAACGGCGGCGGCGCGCTTCGTAGCGGGTCTTCAGATTCTCCTGGGAGAACGGCAGGCCGGCGCGGTAGATCTCCAGCACAGCCTCGGCTAGTTGAGTGCCGGTGAGCCAGGCTTCGTCGACGCCGGAGCCGGTGAGCACGTTGGTCGAGCCGGAGCCTTCGCCGATGCGGGCATAGCCGTCGCCGCACAGATGCGGTTCGCCGCGGCGTCCGCTCTCCAGCAAGGACTTGGCGCCCCAACTGCGCATGCGTCCGCCTTCGAGATGCTGCCAGAGGTAGGGGTGCTGGACGAAGTGCTGCAGGTAGCGGTAGGCCGTGCGGGCCGGGGTTTCGAGCCACGACGGGACGAAGATGCCAACCGAGGCGACGCGGCCCGGATGGACGTAGAAGAAGCCGAAGATCTCGGGTTCGGGATAGCCGATGGTGTGGAAGACCGTGCCTTCGGGCAGCGTGCAGGACTCAGGCAGCTCGACGACCATCTTCATGCCGACGGCCCACTCGTCGCGGGCGTGGCCGGCGGGCATACCCATGACTTCGTCGAGACGGCGGCCGACCGGACCGACGGGGCCGTCGCCGACCACCGTGAGCTCGGCGCGCACTTCCGTCCCATCGCCGGCCAGGACGACGCCGGCGACCTTGTCGTTCTCGATGAGCGCTTCCGACACGGGCGTGGACGGCCAGATCTGCGCCAGGCCGGACATCATCACCTGCTGGCCGGTCCATTGATTGAACTGGCCCAGGGAGAGGATGAAGCCGTCGCGCTTGTGGAGGAAGTCCGGGCAGTAGGGCAGCTCCCAACCGCTCTGCTTCACGCCGAAGGCCTGCAGCACCTTGTCGGCCAGTTGCATCAGTGCCGGGCGGCGGCTGGCGCCGACGGGGTCGAGCAGGTAGACGAGCTTCTCGTCGCTGACCCGCGTGGCCATCGGGATCTCTTCCAGCGGCAGTTCGGGAAAGGTCGCGCGGATGGCGCGGCCCCGGGTGACGACGCCGGAGACTCCGAAGGCGATGTCGTCGGCGCGCTCATAGCAGAGGACCTGCGGCGGCAGGCCGGGCATGGCTCGGGACTCGAGGGCCTGGCCGGATTCTTCCTGCAGGCCGCGCGTGAGCGTGGTGAGGAAGCCCGCTGTCGCCGGACCGTAGCCGACACACACGATATCGGCGTCAAGCGGTTTGACTTCGGGCTCGTCGCTGGGCAGAGGATTCATGCGAGTTCCTTTCCGCGGCGGCGCGGTTTAGAGCGGGTAGTCCAGGGCGGCCGGAATCATCACCTTCTGGAGGGACTCTCCGGCGCGGTCCTTGGCGAGCATGGCTCCGGCCAGGCACCCGTCGAGCTTGTTGCGCAGGCGCGTGAAGTCGTTCAGGCCGCTGGCGTGGACGCAGGGGCCCGCCTTCCGGGAGTGCGTGCCGTCGTCGTTCCTGACATCCACCACGAAGCCGGAGGAGCCGGGGATGATGCTTTCGATCTGCTGCAGCTCTTCCTCGCGGAAGCAGTTGTTGCAGTCCTCAGGGCGGGTCCAGGAGGGGTGCAGCATGTAGCCGTAGACGAGCTCCGTGCAGATGCGGGCGACTTCGCCGGCGGCGCGGGCCGTCTGAATGTGGCAGAGATCAGTGAGGAACTGAATGGTGCCTTCGGCGCCGTCCTGCAACTGGTCAGCATTCTTGCGCAGGTTCTCGACGTCGAGGATCTGGCAGCGGGAAGAGACCAGCCAGCAGAGCGCGTCGGCCATGGGGAACGTGACGCCCTGGCGGGTGCCCTGGTAGAGGCGCTGGCCGGAGGCGTCCTTGCCGTGCTGCAGGTAGTCGAGCGTCCAGGCCCAGAGGTTCATGGCGGAGGCGAGCGTGCAGGCTCCGGTGCCCGGGGCCTGGGCGGCGACCTTGCGCATCTCCTGGGTCCACTGGCGGAACTGGGCGAGGAAGACCTCGCTGGTCATGGTGACGGAGAGCTGGCGGCGCTGGACGGCCTCGGGGCCTTCGTAGGTCGCTTCGAGCTGCGTGTCCATCCATTTGTAGCCGAGGAAGCCGGGGCAGTCTTCCGTAATGCCGTAGCCGCCCATCAGGCTGACCGCTTCGCGCATGACGCGCGAGCCGTTGCCGGTGTTCCAGAGCTTGGTGGCCGGGCACAGGACGCTGGCTTCGGCGTCGACGATCATGAACTGGACCACGGGGTCGGCCGCGAGTTCAGCGTAGCGGGCCGACTGGCGGGCCAGCTCGCCCTTGCCGTTGAGTTCAATGAACTCCAGGGCGTCGGGGATCCGCTTGCGCAGGGCCTTCAAGGCGGTGGTGCCGCCGCCGATGCCCTGCTCCGCGAAGACCTTGTCCTTGGCCTTCTCGACGGGGTCGATGGCATCGAAGATGCGCGCCGTGGCAAAGCCCAGGGAGGAGCCGGCCTCGCCGGTGGCCCAGACGTCCAGCAGGCGATGGGTGACGTCTTCCTTCTGCTGCAGGCCGAGTTCGTAACGGGGGGAGCCGGGGGCGACAGCGCCGGAGCCGCGGAAACGGTCGCGGTGGTAGCGGATGAGCGGCTCGATCGCTGACAGGAGCTTGGCCGAGGTCATCAGGCCGACGCCAACGCGCGTGCGGCGGAAGACGGCCTCAATGACGTTGCCGTGGTCGTAGGTCGGGATCACCGTGCCGTCGACGACCTTGTAGCCGCCGATGATACGGTTGGCCGGGACCTTCAACTGGAAGACGGGGTCTGCCGTCGAGGAGAGCTGGTGGACCAGCTTGCGGGTGGGCGTGCCGCGATCGAAGATGCCGGGGTCGTCTTCGTGCAGGATCACCATCATGGTGCCCTTCAGGCGTGGGTCGTCGGATTCCACCGCCGCCGTGACGAAGTTGGCGAAGCCCATGTTGGTGATGAAACGGCCGCGCTTGGAGACTTCGAGGATAGGTTCCCCGCCCTCAGGCCACTCGGCAATGCGGACTTTTCCGCACAGGATGCCGGTCTCGACGCCGACGTAGGGGATAGGCTCAGTGAGGGCGAAGGCGGCGCGCTTGGGCGGACGGCCGGGCTGGGGCGCGGCGATGCTCATGTAGTACGCCTGCTGCTCGGGCGTACCCTTTTCGTGAATGGGGGCCAAGCCGAGGTGGGTAGCGAGGGAGGCGGTAGCGGCGCCGCCGTCGACCCAGGCCAGTTCGAAGGCAATGAGGGAGAGGGCGAGGTTCTTGGGCCCTTCGATGTAGCCGCCCTCGTGCGGTTCCATGAACGCGGCCGTGATGCCGGCGTTGTCGAACTCCAGCAGGAGGCTGTTCTTCTCGGGTGTCCAGTCGTGGGTGAGGCGGCCGCCCTGGGCGACGAGGCGGGCGACGGGTCCGCGCGCGACGCCACGTACGCTTTGCACCAGCATTTGCAGGTCGAAGCGGTCCTGGAAGCGCCACAGGATCTGCCGGACGTCATCCCCAGGCAGTGTTTTCAGAAACTCGGCGGAACTGAGAGTACTTGTGGCCGGCATCGATTCTCCTTCTCCCCTGTCGCTGTGCAATTCGAGGTCCAAGACCACGAAGTGGGCGACATCGCGCAATTTCAGTGTTTCAGACCAGACAGTCCATTTTACCTGCGGGATAACGCGCAGTCCAGTAGGGTTAGAATCTGCACCTCGGGGTAAAGTGCGCGGAGGGGAATCTGCACCTATTTGAGGACTGTCTGGGCAGCACAAACGCGGGGAGAAGAATTTGCGTACTCATCGCAGCGGATTGCTTATATACTCGTCAGGATTAGTTTGGTCCTGAAGGAGTTCCCACTTGCCGCCCTCAAGAAAAAACGCCTCCGCCGCCGCCGCGCCTACCACGCCGGTCGATACGCACAGTACGATTCTGGACGCGATCCGCATCCTGCTGGACGCTTCCGCCAAAACGACTTCCGATCCCGCGGGGGCCAGGGCGTCGGTCGGGGCGGCTTTGCGGCTGCTGGTACCGATTGTCGCGCCCGAGTCGCAGGGGCCGGACGACGGCGGCGGCACCCGGCTGCCGGGCCGTTAATGCGCCGCAGTAGATTGGGAGGCCCGGATGGCCGACTGGAACTCCGGGTCCTTCCATAGCTTGGCCAGGTCGGGATCGTTCCGCAGATCACTCAAGGCGGAAGCATCGACAGCCTGGGTGCGGACCGTGTCGATGGCGTGTTTGCGATCGCCCAGCATCTCATAGGCCAGCGCGATCCGCGCCATGTATGGCCTGCGGGCGGTTTCCGGGATCGCCTGAATCTCGGCCAGGGCTTTCTTCTGATCGCCCAGCTTGGCGTGGTACTCCGCCAGATTGGCGTGGATGTTGTTATCCGCCGGCGTGATGCGCTGGGCCTTCTCGGCCAGCTCGATCGCGCGTTGAAAGGCCGCCTGCGCCTTCGACTCGCTGCCGGGAACCCACCGGTAAACCGTACCCAGATTCCCCCACGTCGTGTAGATGCTGTTGTCGATATCGAGGGAAGACTCCAGGGCCGACGCCGCCTCGCTGAACCGCCGCTGATAGTAATAGGCGATGCCCAGCATGTTGTAGCCGCGGGTGCTGGAGCCGGTGGCCAGCGTCTTCTGGATCAGGCTGGAGGCTTCGGCATATTGGCCCAGCCGCATATGGACTCCGGCCAGGTTGCGGATCAGCAGCTCGTTGTCGGGCGTGAGCTTCAGCGCGCTGAGGTAAGCGGACTTGGCCTCGGCGTAGCGCCCGCGCTGGTAATAGAAGATGCCCAGCAGCATGCGGCCCTCCCAGTCAGTGGGGCGGCGTTTCACGGCTTCCTGGAAGGCGGCTTCGGCTTCGGAGTAGCGCCCGGCGGCGGAGTAGTCGAGGCCCAGCATGCGGTAAGCCTCGGCATTGCCGGGCGAGATCTCCAACGCCTTGAGATGTTCGCGAATGGCGTCGTCGACGCGGCCGCTGTCGCTATAGATTTCGCCCAGCTTCACGCGCGCGACCACCAGGGTGGGATTGAGCTGCACGGCCTTCTCGCCACTCTCCAGGGCCCGGTCGGCCCAATGGCGGTCGTTGGTCATCTTGGCCTTCCACCAATAGGCTTCGGCCAGGGCGGCATGGGCCAGGGCGTAATTGGGATCCTGTTTGACGGCGTCCTGCAAGCTCGCCAGGGCCCGATCGACATTGCCCTGCAGGTCGTAGCGGGCCAGGTAGCCGCGGCCTCGCAGGTATTGGGCGTAGGCGGCCGGAGCGCCGGTCTCGCCCGCCTTCACGGCTCCGTTGGCGTCGGCCGACAAACGTAGTTCCAGCAGGTCGACGACGGAGGTGACGGCGCCATCGCGCAGGGCCAGCAGATTGCCGGAGTCCAGGGTGATGGTGCGCGAAGCCACCTGGCGCAGGGTCTGGGCGTTGATGAGGTTGAGGATGCACTGCACCCGGGCGCCGGTCTGCTGGGCGCTGCCGGAGATCACCAGATTTGCGCCATAGGCTTTACGAGCCGCTTCGGCGCTGGTGATCTTGCGGGCCCTCACCTCGCTGGCGGGCACCACGGTCAACTTCCCTTGAAACTGCTCGAGTTGGCTTAGTTTGGCCGTGATGGTCTCGGTGAGGCCATCGGTGACGGCGCGCAGCGGCTCTTCCGGTCCGATGACCGACAGCGGCAGCACGACCACTTCCTTCTGTTCCGGCAGGTCCGCACCGGGCTGGCGCAGCCGCCAATGCGCGCCCGCGGCGATGGCCAGTACGACCGCCAGGGCCAGCCAGATGCGCGCCCGGTTCGGAGGTGCGGCCAGGACCGGCCGGGTGCGGTCCAGCGTGACGGTGGGGTGCGCGCTGGAAAGTCCGGCCTGGATCTGGCGCAAGCGCTCGCCCAGTTCGGCGGCGGACTGGAAGCGCTGGCCCGGAGCCTTGGCCAGGCACTTCAACACGAGTTCGTCGAGCGCGGCCGGGAGGCCTGGCCGCAAAGCGGAAGGCGGCTTGGGCGTCTCGTGGACGATGGCGTAGAGGGTGGTGAGTTCCGTGTCGCGGCGGAAGGGCAGTTCGCCGGTCAGCAGTTCGTACAGCACGACGCCGAGGGACCACAGGTCGGTGCGGTGGTCGACGGCCCCGCCTTCGGCCTGCTCCGGCGACATATACGCGGGCGTGCCGACGAAGCCGCCAGTGCGGGTGAGACGGCTGGCGTCGGCGCGCAGGGCCAGGCCGAAGTCGAGGATGCAGGGCTGGCCGTAGAGTCCCTCGACGACGTTGGCGCTCTTGATGTCGCGGTGGATGACGCCCTGGCTGTGGGCGGCGTCCAAACCGCTGGCGACCTGGGCGGCGATCTCGATGGCACGCTCGACGGGAATGGGTCCCTGCTTGAGGAGGGATCGCAGCGAAGGACCCTCCACCAGGGCCATGACGAAGAACAGGCGGCCGTTCTCTTCATCCACCTCATAGATGGGGCAGATGTTGGGATGGTGGACCTGCGCGGCGGACTGGGCTTCGCGGAGGAAGCGCTCGCGGTCGGCCGCCGTGACGGAGTCGCCGGGCAGCACCTTGAGGGCAACCGTGCGCTGCAGGCGCGTGTCCTCGGCCCGGTAGACGACACCCATGCCGCCTTCACCCAGCTTGCCGGTGATGCGGTAGTGAGAGATGGTGGTGCCGATCATAGTCCGTAGTTAGGTAAGCTCCTGCCGGGCGGAAGCCGCCAGGGTCAGCTTGGCGTCCCGCAGTTGGGCCGCCGGAGCCGCGATGCCAGCCGCGGCCAGCGCCGCCGAGAGCCCGTTTTCCATCAGGATGTAGCCCAGAACCTTCAGGAGTCTGGGACGATGGGGCAGCCCGGCCATGGGGACGGTGATCGTTTGAAGTCCTCGATCGGCGGCGAAGGCGCCCTGCGGCAGGCCATCGAGGACAACTTCCAGCCGGTCCAGGTTCTCGGCGTCAATTTGGAGGGCGATGTGGCCGGGTTGTACGTCAACGGAGGCGATCCGCAGCATGCAGGTTGGTTTCGAGCCCAGGCGGCCGCAGGCGAACTTCATGAGGTCGGCGTCCAGGTTCAGCAGGTCGTTGCGGGTCTGGCTGTAGAGTTCGTCGGCTTGGACGCCCGTATCTTCGAGCGGATTCCCTGCCCGGGCGCCCACTCGCGAGGAGCGGCGGATGGCCAGCCCAAGAGTAGACTTGCGCGGCAGATCGACCAGGGGCACGCCCTCCAGTCCGGCGGTCTTTTCCACGATCTCCGAGTGCAGCCAGCGGTTGGCGCCGCCGCCGCCGGTGTTGGGATCAACGCCGACGACAGGTCCGATCTCGTTGTCCTGGAACCCGCCGCAGAAGATGTCCGTCGCGCTGTAGGAGAGGGCGTCGATCAGCAGCAGCACGGGTCCCTGATAAACCTGCCCGACTGAGTTGGCGACATCAATGGATGTGAGCTGCCGGGCGCTGGTGAGGATGCCGCCGCTGGCGACCGAGTCCAGCAGATCCTGCAGCCAGGGCTGCCATTCGGCCAGTGTCGAGGCGTGCTGGGTGAGGGATCCGCTCAGCTGCGCGGCGATCTGCTGGGTCATCGGAGTGCTGATGAAGTGGAAGCCGGCGGTCGCAATATCCCGGGGGGTGAGCATCTGCAGCATACGCTCGCCCGCCTGGATACTCCCGCCAGGATTGGAGCGGACATCGAGGATCAGCCCGTCCGGCGCCTTGGCGTTCAGCAGGGTCAGAATTCGTTGGAATTCGTCGACCAGGGCGTCCGCCTCGCCGTCGAAGCTCTTCAGCAGGAGGTAGCCGAAGCGCTTCCCGGGGTGGGCGGGATCGATGAGCGAGCCGGCCTTCACCTTTCCTTCGTCGTCCACCCCGCCGGTGTGCTGGAACTCAAAGACAGCCGGGACACGGGAGAAGATTGCGTCGTCCAGCGCCGCCTTGCCCGCATCGGAACTGCCCGGGTTGCTGCCCTGGAAGACCGCCCCGGCGTAGATGGGGCCTTGCATCACGACACCCTGCGCGGCCTGCTCCACTGTCAATTGATACCGGCACCAGAACAACTTACGGTAGTTGTCGAGCTCGAGCTGGGGCGCATAGACGCTGGAGCCGGTGGACCCGGCGAAAAGCTCGAAGCCGCCGCCGGAGATCACGTTCCAGGGCAAGACAATGCCCATCTCCTTGGTGGGATCGAGGGCGGAACGGTATTCCAGGGTGACCCAGCGCTCGTCGCGCGGGATCGAAAAGGTCATTGAGCGGGCGGTGAGCCGGTTGAGGGCGCGAGCGAACTGGGCGGATTCGTTGCCGCTGGGGTCCAGCTCGGCCTCGCGATCGATGGCGGAGGCCACCGGCATGCCGTTCCAGAATGTCACTTCTGCGCCGCGGTCAAAATGCGGATGGCCGAACTGCTCCAGGACCTTGGTGACCAGGAAGCGGGCCTGCCCATTTTCGTCGAAGTAGAAGTTCAGCCGGAAAGGCAGAAACGCCATGGCATCGCGGAAAGGCTCGGGCAGTCCATAGAAGGTGTGGGCATCGCGCAGCGAGGACAGGGCCGCCACCATGTCCGAATGGAAGCGGACCTCGGCGGTATCTTCCGAGAGGCGTGAGCGGATCAGGCGCAGGCGCTGCACCGGGTCGACGGCATAGCGGGCGCGCTTGAACGGCAGATGGGCGTAGAGCTGATCGACAACGAAGAGGGCCTGGTCGACGATGGTGAGTTTTTCCGACAGGGTCAGTTTGTGGGCGGGCGTCTCGGCGGCTGCGAAGAACGCGGGCACGTCCGTGACCCGAAGCTTGGGTAGCCTGAAGATCTCGCGGCTCTTGCGAAGGCTGTCGATGGCCGCTGCGGTGCGCTCTCTCGCGTCTTCGATGACCATTCGAAGGGTACCTCGTTCCAGCGATCCTATCGAGTATAGCTTGGGTCCCGGGCGAGCCAACCGACAAGTACATGATGGCATTGCACATTTTTCGTTTCACATCTAAACTGTGTAGGAACTGCCGGTATGTGGGCGATGCCGGACATTCCTGGGCTGGGACTGCTGTTTGCTGACACACCGCTGACAAACCCTCTATGCCGCAAGATCGACTCACCATCGGACGAGACCCGGCAGCGGATATCCTGATTCCCGAACCAAGCGTGAGCCGGATTCATGCTGAATTTGTAATGATTAGTGCCGACGAGATCCTGTTTCAGGACCGTCAATCGAGCAATGGCAGCTATCTCATAGAGAATAATGCCCCTGTGAGGATCACGCAGCACCGTCTACGGTCAGACGAAAAGCTGCGCATGGGGAATGTGGAAGTGGTCGTCAAGGATCTGATCGCTGTCGCGCGCAAGCACCTCGCCGAACGGGCGGCGGCGGCGGCCCAGGCCGCCCAGCATCAGAAGCCTTTGGAGCACCGGAGCGTCAGGATGATCCGGTGCCAGTGCGGGTCAGTCAAGGAAGACGGAACCAGCTGCAAGTATTGCGGCCGCTAACTGGTGGTGGAGGAGGGGTTAAGTGAGCGGAAAGGTACCTGGCCGGGCGATTCTGTTCCCGGTGTCTTTGGTGGCGGCGTTGGTCTTTATCGGGGTGGGGAGCGTGGTGGTGACCGGGCGTCCGGCGGAAGTTCTGTTCGATCACCCGTCCAAGCATTTCCCTTACCCGTTGACGATCCAGAACATCATGCACGTGGTGTTCTTCATCGGCCTGGGCGAGCTGTTTGCCCGCTGGCGCAGCGGCATTCTGGAGGAAGGCCACGTCGGCCAGCGCTATCTTCCGGAAGACGAGCAGACCGTGCTGACGGCGCGCGACCTGGGACCCATCCGGCTGCGAGTGGCTCGTGAGCACAGCCGGGATCACGGCTTCCTGCCCTCGCTGATCGACCTGAGCATCCTTCAGTTCCTGGCCAGCAAGTCAGTAGACCAGACGGCGACGGTGATGAACTCCAGCCTGGAGCTGATCGCGCATCGTGTGGATATGAAGTATGGCATTGTGCGCTTCATCGCGTGGCTGGTGCCGACGCTCGGATTCATCGGTACGGTGTACGCGCTGGGCGCCTCGCTATCCGAGGCCGGCAGTTCCACGGGCGACCTGAATATTAAGGAAGTGGCCAAGACTCTCGGCGTCGGGTTCGACTGTACGATGGTGGCCCTGGCCCAGAGCGCGATTCTGGTCTTCCTGATGCAATTGATCCAGGAGAAGGAAGAGACCGCCGTGAACCTCGCCGGGGACTACACGCTGCGGAACCTTATCAACCGTCTCTACCAGGGCTAAGCCATGAGAGCCCGCAACCGCGAAGTCAACATCTTCAACATGTCCTTATTGGACATCCTGTGCGGAGCCCTGGGTGCGTTCTGTTTCCTGATGCTGGTGCTGCTGCCTTACTGGAAGCCGTCGGGCCAGCGGGCCGAGGATTTCCAGAAGCAGTACGATGCGGCGGCGAAGGAACTGGATGCGATCCGCGAGAAGCTCAAGAGCATGCCGGGCGGCGCCGATCTCGCGGCCAAGCTGAACCGCATGCAAAGCCTGATGCAGCAGCAGCAGGGCATGATCAACGACCTGGAACGGCGGATGAATCAGTACCGCAAGCAGGCCCAGGAGGCCGGCGACCAGGTGAGCGACCTGAAGATGCGCGAACCGCTGCTGGTGAGCGTGCGCTGGGGCACTGCGAATCAGAATGTGGACGTCTATGTCCGGGCACGTGGGAAGACCTCCACAGGGAAAGAAATGCCGCTGGTGGACCCGACGAAGTCGCAGCCGACTTTTTTCGCCGGCGACGAGTTTTTGGACTGCCCCAGCGGCCCGTGCAACGACAACTGGCAATCGCGCGATGTGCCTATCAACGTGCCGTACGAAATCCACTATAAGTTCATCGCCGATGGGGGCAATCCGGTGCCGGCCGACATCGTGGACGCCTATCTGATGAATCGCGGCATCTTTCTGAAACTGCCGCGCTTCAAGATGCCAAAACCGCAGACCTCCGCACTGGTCGGTGTGTTTATGGCTACGGGTCCGGATAGCATCACGTTCACGCCGGAGCCCGAGTACAAGGCGCAGTTCGACGAGTTGAACAAGAAGACCCCCAAGCCGGAAGAGGAGAAGAAGGGCAAATGACGCAGTGCAATTCGGGCCATTTCTACGACGAGACGAAGTTCAGCGCCTGCCCCTACTGTCCGGCCATTGGAGCGGCGCCCGCGGGAAAGACGGTGCCGGCACCTCCGGGCGGCGGCGGAGCGATGCCGTTCACGGTGCCGCCGTCGGGCGCAACGGCTCCTCCGATTGGCGGAACAGGACCTGAATCGAACAAAACCGTGCCCATGCGGCCCCTGGATGCGGGACTGCCCAGTGTACCCAGCGCCCCCCTGGGCCCGGCCGGCGGCCAGAAGACGGTGGTCGCGTATCCGTCGTTCAACGCCCCGGCGGAGGCGCCGGTTCCGGTGAGTCCCGTAGTGGGCTGGCTGGTCTGCACGGAAGGGCCGTCGCGCGGCCGCGACTACCGGCTGCATGTCGCCAAGAACTTCGTGGGCCGTGAAAAGACCATGGATGTGTGTGTCGAGGGCGATCCGGAAGTTTCTCGCGAGCGCCACGCCGAGGTGATCTTCGAACCGCAGACGAAGACGTTCTGGCTGAAGCCGGGCGACTCCAGCGGGCTGGTCTACCTGAACGGCACGATTCAGTTCTCACCGGTGCAGATGAATGCCCGCGACGTCCTCACGCTGGGGAAATCGAAGCTGATGCTGGTGCCGTTGGTGGGCACGGATTTCGACTGGAACTGAGCTCCCGGACATGCCCTATCTCTTCGGCAACGCGCAGCACGTTGGGCGACGCGAATATCAACAGGACGCCTTTGGCTTCTCCAATCCTTTCGACGAGGCGTTCACGGCGCACGCCGGGCTGCTGGCCGTGGTGGCCGACGGCATGGGCGGGCTGGAGCATGGCGAGGCGGCCAGCCGCGCCGCCGTGCAGGGGTTCCTCGATGCCTACCGCCTGAAGACGCCGGAAGAGTCCATCGCCCAGGCGCTGGACCGCGGTGTCCACGGCGCGCAGCAGGCCGTGCTGGCCGTGCAGCGGCAACTGTTGCTGGAGATGCAGTGCGGCACCACGCTGGTGGCCACCGTGTGGTTTCAAAACCAGTTGCAATGGGTGGCCGTGGGCGACAGCGCGCTGTACCTGTGCCGGCAGGGCCAGTGGACGCGGTTGAACGACCTTCACACCTATGGCCGCCACCTGGATTCACGGGCGGCCTTTGGCGAGATCACGCGCGAGCAGGCCCAGGCCGATCCGCAGCGCGAGGCGCTCACCAGCTACCTGGGGATCAATGAGCTGACGGAGATCGACCGCTCCATCCGGCCCATCACGGTGGTGGAAGGCGACTGGGTGTTGCTGTCGAGCGATGGGCTGTACAAAAGCCTGTCGTTGCTGGAGGTGCCCGAGGCGCTGCAGGGCTCCATCCAGGAACGCTGCGACAAGCTGCTGAGCGCTGTGCTGTCGCGCAACCTGCATGAACAGGACAACGTGACCGTGGTCGCGCTGGCCTACGATCCGGGCCGCGTGCCGGTGACCGTGGCGCCGAAGGTGGAAGCCGCGGCTCCGCCCGCCCCATCCGGCATTGCGGACACGCAACTGGCCTCACCGCTCACCGTGGCGCCCGTTCCCCTGGCGCAGGCCGCCGCGGCTCCGCCCCTCACCCTGACCCGCAAACGCAGCCGCGTGCCCCTGGCCGCGCTGCTGCTGGTGCTCGTGCTGGCGGGGGGCTACTTCGTCTTCCGGACCACCTGTTGCACGCCTCCGCCCGTGGTGGCCGCTCCGCCCAAGCCGGTGATCGTGAACCCGAATCCGCCGGATCATTCGCCGCCCGAACCGCCCAAACCGAATCAGCTCCGGCCACCCAAATGAGAACCGCCGCCCTTCTGCTCGCCAGCACTACCCTGCTCCTCGCGGGTCCGCCCATCGAGGACATGAAGAAGCAGACCGTCCTCATCATCATGATGGCCAAGACGCCCAAGGGCGTCATGACCGCCACCGGCAGCGGCGTGCTGGCCGATGCGACCCACGTCGTCACCAACCACCACGTGTGCTGCGAGGTGCCGCCGCAGTTCCCGTCGAAGGTGGTGATCGCCACGGGGCCGGAGAAGACGATCGACGCCACCGTGATCTGGAAGTCGGAGGAGAAAGACCTGGCGATTCTCGAACTGGCCCAGCCGATCCAGGCGCCCAAGGTGGTTTTCGCCACCAAGGCCAAGATCCGCATCGGCGAACCAGTGTGGGCCGTCGGCTTCCCGGGGTCGGCCATGCGGCTGGGCAACCAGAACGCGATCTACGAATCGACAGTGACGCAGGGTGTCGCCAGCCGGATCTTCCAGGGACCCACCGAGGAGGGCGGTGTCGAGTACGTCCAAACGACGGCGGCGGTGAATCCCGGCAACTCCGGCGGACCGCTTTTCGATGACTGCGGCCAGGTGATCGCCATCAACCGCGCCAAGGCGTTGAGCTCCATCGGCGGCAAAACCGTCACCTTCGCGGAAGGCATCAATCTCAGCATCATCGTCGACGAGGTGGTGTCGGAGCTGAACAAAAACCACATCCAGTTCACCATCGGCAACGCCTGCCAGGCGCCGGGCGCGGTGAGCAGCATTCCCAGCTGGATGCTGGGCAGCCAGGCCATTACGCTGCTGGTCGCGCTGGGGGCGATCGGGCTGGCGATGAACAAGAAGGTGCGGCAGACGGTGGCGCGCAGCGTGCATCTGGGCGGAGGCGACCGCAAGGCTCCGCCGGCGCCCGGGCCTCGTCCGCCGGGCGGTAAGCCTGTGCTGGTGGGTTCGATTGGGCCCTACCAGGGGCAGCGCATTCCCTTGAGCGAGAAGCCGGTGGTGATCGGCCGCGACGCGGCGGTGGTCAACCTGGTGCTGCCGGACAACACGCCCGGCGTCTCGAAGAAGCATTGCCAGCTCTCGGTCGATCGAGGCGGACGTTTCTTTGTAGAGGATCTCTTCTCCAGCCACGGTACGTTCCGCAACGGACAGAAGATCGAGGCGGGCCGGCCGCTGGAGATCCGGCCGGGCGATCGCATCACGCTCGGCAGCCCGCAGGTGGGCTTTGAGGTGAACCTGGATTGACCATGCTGTTCGAGACATCCATCTTGAGCCGCCCGGGCGGGCGCGAGGTGAATGAGGACGCCGCGAACTGGCGGGCGTGCGCTCCGGACTCGGCCATCTGGGTGCTGGCCGATGGACTGGGCGGCCATGGCGGCGGCGAGGTGGCTTCGCAGCGGGCCGTGGAGACCCTGCTGGCGGCGGATCCGGCGGCCGAACCGGCCTGGATCGCGGATCGCATCCAGGCGGCACATGAGCGCATCGTGGCCGGCCAGAACGAAACTTTCGAATTGCGCAACATGCACACGACGGCCGTGCTGCTGGCGGCCGTGGGCGAGCGCGCGGTGTGGGGCCATTGCGGCGATTCGCGGCTGTACCTCTTTCGCGGCGGCCAATTGGTGGAACAGACGATCGATCACAGCTACGTCCAGACCAAGGTGGACGCGGGCGATCTGCAGCCGCGCGAGATTCGCTTTCACGAGGATCGCAACCGGCTGCTGGCCAGCCTGGGCATGTCCGGCGGCGTGCGGGTGACGGTCCGGCCCGAGCCGCTGGCGCTGCAGCCCGGCGACGCCTTTCTGCTGGCATCGGATGGATTCTGGGAGCTTGTGCTGGAAACGGAGATGGAAGTGGAACTCGCCAAGGCGCCTTCGGCCGAAAGCTGGATTGCGGGCATGCACACGCGGCTGATGAGCCGCGCCGAGGGAGAGTACGACAACTACACGGCCGTGGCCGTCTGGGTCCACGCCGGCGGGGAGCAGGCGCAGTGATCCCGGCCAACCTCTGTCCCAGTTGCTTTGAACAGCGCGAGCCTGGCGCGCCCTGTCCGGTTTGCGGGTGGAGCGAGACCAGCCAGCCCGACTCGCCCTTCTACCTGTGGCCCGGCACGATCCTGAAGGAGCAATACGTCATTGGCCGCGTGCTGGGGCATGGCGGCTTCGGCATTACGTATATGGGCTGGGACCTGAATCTGGCCCGCCGCATCGCCATCAAGGAGTACTTCCCGGCCGGCGTGGCCGCGCGCATGACCGGCAATCCGTCGGTCTTCCCGCATTCCAAGAAGTTTGAGAACGAGTACCGCTGGGGCCTGGAGCGCTATCTGGAAGAGGCCCGCACCGTGGCCCGCTTCCAGAACCATCCCTTCATCGTGTGGGTGCAGAACTTCTTCTCGCTGCACGGGACGGCGTATCTGATCCTGGAGTACCTGGAGGGCGCCACGCTGGACGAGTGCCTGAAGCAGTGGGGGCATCTCGATTTCGCCACCTCCCTGCGGGTGATGACGCCGGTGATGGACGCCCTGCGCGAGGTGCACAGCGTCGGCCTGCTGCATCGCGACATCAGTCCGGACAACATCTTCATTCTGCACAGCGGGCAGATCAAGGTGATCGACTTCGGAGCCGCACGCTACGCGCTGGGCCAGCAGAGCCAGAACCTGTCGGTGATCCTGAAGCACGGCTACGCTCCGCCGGAGCAGTATGAGATGCGCGGCGACCAGGGCGCGTGGACCGACGTCTATGCCGTGGCCGCCACAATGTATCGGACCATGACGGGCGAGATCCCGCCGCCCTCGCCCGATCGCCAGGCCAAGGACACGATACAGCCGCCGTCGGCCAAGGGCGCCTCCATCCCCAAGGCGCAGGAAGCCGCGCTGATGAAGGCGCTGGCGTTGCGTCCGGCCGACCGCTATCGCGACATGCCCAGCCTGCAGGCGGCGCTGCGCGACGGCGAGGCCTCGTCCACGGTGCACTGGCACGAACTGGTGGAAAAGACGATCCCGACGGGCGATACCGGCAAGTTCAAAATGACGGGTCCCGGCGGGTATCAGGAGAAACTGAAGGCCGAGGAACTCAAGCGCCAGCAGGAGAAGCAGCAGGAGCAGAAGAAGAAGCCGCTGCTGCTCTGGGGACTGGTCGCGGCCATCGCACTCGTCCTGCTCGCGGG